>CALUOP010000001.1 GCA_944322305.1 uncultured Coriobacteriaceae bacterium
TCCGTCTTTCCCTCTCGCGCGTCCGCCTCGGCTCTCGCCTCGGCGTCCGCCGATATCCGGTTCTCAAGGTGCCCCGCCGCAGTTCTGTTAGGTACTTACCTCTGCGGCGCAGGTAAGTAATGTATCTGAAGCTCGGAATCTTGTCAAGCACAAGGTGCTTCTCAATTTTCCTTCACAAGCAGCTCATTCGGTGAACGGCTGCTTGCTGCCTCTCAACGGCAAACTATATTACCTGAACGTAAGGTTGATGCAAGCAAGAAGTTAAACGGGTTTCACGCGGTGCGTCAGTCTCCCCCTCGCGGATATCGTGAGCTGCGCTTTTATCGTTAGCGTAGATCGTGAAGTTGTGAAGCAGCCGTGAAGTGCCAGCACGTGCTTTATCTAGATGCAGCGCTGCACCAGCATGTCTCGTTTGCACGGCCACACCACGAACAGCACACCTTGCTGCCCTGGCGCAAACAGAAAGGGGGCACCCGATGGGTGCCCCCTGTTAACCAGTGCGAGATGAGAAGCTTAGGCCAGAGCCTTCTTGACGATCTCGGTGAGCTCGGCGAAGGACTGCGGATCCTCGTAGGCCATCTGAGAGAGAACCTTGCGGTCGAGCTCGATGCCGGCGAGCTTCAGGCCGTGCATGAACTGGGAGTAGGACAGGTCGTTCATGCGGCAGGCAGCGTTGATGCGGGTGATCCAGAGCTTGCGGATCTCGCGCTTCTTGTTGCGGCGATCGCGGTACTGGTACTGCAGGGAGTGCTGGACCTGCTCCTTGGCCGCCTTGTAATGACGAGAACGGACGCCGTAGTAACCCTTCGCACGCTCGAGGACGGTACGACGCTTCTTCTTGGCATGCATAGCGCGCTTAACTCGTGCCATGGTAGATCAACTCCTTGAGGGGGTTTCGATACGGAACGTACGAGGGCTTAGTTGCCCGCGAGGCGCTGGGTGATGACCTTGCGGTCGGCCGGAGCCAGCTCGGTCTCCTGACGGAAGCCGCGCTTGCGCTTGGTGCTCTTCTTGGTCAGGATGTGGCTCTTGAACGCCTTGGCGCGCATGATCTTGCCGGTGCCGGTGCGGCGGAAGCGCTTGGCCGTACCCTTGTGGGTCTTCATCTTAGGCATCGTGGTTCTCCTTCAGGTCTCGGACTTATTTCTTCTCGTCAACGCTATCAAAGGCGCCCTTGATAGGTGCGACGGTCATGTGCATGTTGCGGCCCTCCATCTTGGGCTGCGACTCAACCGTAGCGTACGGCTTGAGGTCAGCTGCGAGGCGCTCGAGCACGTTCAGGCCCTGCTCGGGATGAGCCATCTCGCGACCGCGGAACATGATGGTGATCTTCACCCGCGCGCCCTTCTTGAGGAAGCGCATCACATGGCCCTTCTTGGTCTCGTAATCGCCAACGTCGATCTTGGGACGGAACTTCATCTCCTTGACCTCGACCTTGGACTGGTTCTTACGGGCAGCCTTGGCCTTGATGGCCTGCTCGTACTTGTACTTGCCGTAATCCATGACACGGCACACCGGCGGGTTCGCGTGTGGCGCGATCTCCACCAGGTCGAGGTTCTGCTCGTCGGCGACACGCTGGGCGTCGCGGATGGCGAACAGGCCGAGCTGGGAACCGTCCACGCCGATCAGACGGCAGGTCGGAGTCGTGATTGCCTCGTTGATACGGGGCTCGTTGGACTTGGCTATTTTCTCCACCTCCTCCGTTGTGGAATAAAAAACCCGGAGCTGCATGATGAGCATCCGGGTGACAAAAGCGAGAAGCACGGTAACGTGCCAGGTTCTTTTGTGTGACCAGACAGCTGCTCATACGGCGCCGAAAGGTGGGAACCCGCAGGTTCCGCTTGGTGAGCCGGCATCAGGTGAAGCCGGCGTGGTTCGCTTGCGTATAGTACCACAAGCCAGGCACGTTCACAAACCGCGCACAACGACAGACCTCCTCGTAGGCGTTCGCACCCCGCGAGAAGCTCGTGCATAGCAAAAAGGTCACCCCTGCGGGTGACCTTACGCGTTTGCACGGGTGCCCGAGGCGAGACTCGAACTCGCACGATGTCGCCATCGGTGGATTTTGAGTCCACTGCGTCTGCCAATTCCGCCACTCGGGCATTGCACGTGAAGATGCTACCACAGGCGGACGCGTCGTGCCAGAGAAAAAGCGGGCGCCCGAAGACGCCCGCCCTATTTCCGCCTCTCCTGTGAGAAGCGGGTGCCGTTTGCGGAGAATACCTACTCGGCCTTGCCCACGGAACCGAACTCCTCCATGAGCTCCTTGGTGCGCGCAACGATGGCGTCGCGGCCCGGCTTGAGGACCTTGCGCGGGTCGAAGCCCTTGCCCTGCTGGTCCTTGCCCTCCTCGATGTACTTGCGGGTAGCAGCGGCGAAGGCGAGCTGCAGGTCGGTGTTCACGTTGATCTTGGAGACGCCGAGCGAGATGGCCTTCTGGATCTGGTCAACCGGAATACCGGTGCCGCCGTGCAGGACGAGCGGCAGGTCGCCGGTCTGGGCCTTGATCTCGGCCAGACGATCGAAGGAGAGGCCAGCCCAGTCCGCCGGATAGACGCCGTGGATGTTGCCGATGCCGCAAGCCAGGAAGTCGACGCCCAGGTCGGCGATCTGCTTGCACTCGTTGGGATCGGCAAGCTCGCCGGAGGAAGCCACGCCGTCCTCGACGCCGCCGATGCCGCCGACCTCGGCCTCGATGGACAGGCCCTTGGAGTGGGCGAGCTCCACGAGCTCCTTGGTGCGGTCGAGGTTGATCTGGAAGGTCTCCTCATGGGAGCCGTCGTACATGATGGAGGTGAAGCCGGCGTCGATGGCCTTGAAGCAGTCCTCGTAGGAGCCGTGATCGAGGTGCAGAGCCACCGGGACGGTGATGTTCAGAGCCTCGACGGCGGCCTTGACCATGTCGGCGCAGACCTTGAAGCTGCCCATCCACTTAGCGGCACCGGCGGTGCACTGCATGATCAGCGGGCTCTTGGCCTCCTCGGCGGCCTGGAGAATGGCGAGCGTCCACTCCAGGTTGTTGGTGTTGAACGCACCCAGGGCGTACTTGCCGGCCTCGGCGTTCTTGAGCATCTCTGCAGCGTTAACGAGCATCTGTACCTCCAAAACAGGATGGTTTTACCACACAGACGTAGCATACCACTCGGCGGGCATCCGTATACCCGCAACTCGGCAAGCGTGCGGTCAGGGACTGGAAAGGAACGTGCCCCGGCCCCTACCCCACGATCACGAGATCGTGCGTGCTCCGCGTAAACGGCTCGTAGCCGTCCTCGGTCACCAAACCGTAGTCCTCAAGGCGCACACCGCCCTTTCCGGGCAGGTAGACCCCCGGCTCGTTAGTCACCACGGCGCCCGCCGGAACGGGCTTGTCGTACGTACGGCCAAAATTGGGCAGCTCGTGGATATCGATGCCGACGCCATGGCCCAACCCGTGCTTGAAGTAGTCGCCGTAGCCCGCCTCGGAGATGATGCGGACCGCAAGCGCCTGCATGTCCGAGCCGATGACGCCCGCACGAGCCTGCGCAGCGACCTCCTCGTGCGCGCGGCGCACCGTGTCGTACACCTCGCGCTGCCAAGCGGCGGGCTCCCCCACCACGACGGTGCGCGTCATGTCGGACCGGTAATCATGGTAGGACGCACCGTAATCCATGAGCACGAAATCGCCGGGCTCGACCACGCGGTCGGACGGAATGGCATGCGGGTTCGCAGTGTTAGGGCCGCTTGCCACGATAGACGAGAATGCCAGGCCGTCGGCGCCGTTCTCGAACATGAAGCTCTCGAGCTCGGTGCGGATCTGCTTCTCGGTGAGGCCGGCGCGAATGAAGCCGCACATGTGGTCGAACGCCGCGTCGGTTATGGACTGGGCGTGGCGCATGAGGGCGATCTCCTCGGCATCCTTCACAATGCGCATGCGGTTGATGTCCCCGTGCATCTGGACGATAAGCGCCGGCGCGGAGAGGTCCTCCAAGCCGCGCATAAGGCCGGTGTAGAAGGAAAGCTGCGTCGAATCCTCGATGGCGAGCGTGCGGCTCCGCGTTGCGCGCACGCGCTCCGCCACCCAGCGCGGGATGTCGATGATCTCCATGTCGAGCTTCCAGGTGGGGCCGTCCTGAGGCAGGTGCTCCTGGAACGTGTTGTAATAGCGCGAGTCGGTGTGCAGGAAGAGCTCGTCCGAGGTGATGACGGCGGCGTGCGGGAACTCGTAGGTGAAATCGAAGGTGCCCTCCGCACCGGTAAGCCAGCGCAGGTTCGCCTCGTCGCGCACGAGCACGGCGTCGTAACCGCGCTCGGCCATAAGGTCGCGAACGCGCTCCACGCGCCCAACGGGCCCGGCGGGGTAGGTTTTCAGAGTATCGGACATAGCTTCTCCTTTGCCTCAAACCGGTTTGGTTCCGCAGCACAGCATACACCGCCCCGGCCGATAAGGGCAGGGGTTTCTCTCCTAAGGCGAAGGCCGTCCGAGCATCCGGCGGCTGGCGCGCCCGGCGCGCAGAAACCACCCCTTCCAGGGCCGCCGGCGAGAGCCCGCTGACGCCTTTGTGGGAAAATCGGAAAAGGAGCGCGGCGAAACGACAGGCGGCACCGCCCTCTGCACGCCGAGGACATCGCGCCGCAGCGCGATCGCCTCTTTGAAAACAAAGGTAAAGACGGAAAGGGGGCGCCATGGAGCACCAGGACCTAGAGAAGCGCATGCACGACGGAAGGCTGTACCGCTGCACGGACAACCCGTGGTATGCGGAGCAACTGGCCCGCTGCGATGCGGTGGAGCGGTACAACCGGCTGATGCCAAGCCAGCTCGCGGAGCGGGCGGCCATGCTTGCGGAGATGTTCGCCGAGGTGGGCGACGATTGCGTGATCGAAGCGCCGTTCCATGCCAACTGGGGCGGCAAGCACCTGCGCTTGGGAGACCGCGTGTACGCGAACTTCGGGCTCACGCTGGTGGACGATACCGAGATAGCCGTTGGCGACGACACGATGATCGGCCCCAACGTGACCATCGTGACGGGAACGCACCCCGTTTCCCCGCGCCTGCGCGCCATGCAGGCGCAGTACAACAAGCCCGTGCGCATAGGAAGGCGCGTGTGGATCGGCGCTGGGTGCCTCATCATGCCGGGGGTGACCATCGGCGACGGCTCGGTCATCGGCGCGGGCAGCGTGGTCACGCGCGACGTGCCCGCCGGCGTGGTGGCCTACGGCACGCCCTGCCGCGTGGCGCGCCAGATCACCGAGGAGGACGACCGCACCTACGACCGCGGCCGGCCGGTGGACCTCGCGTAGCGAACAGGTGGCGAGAAGGGCCGCGGGCGTTCCGCGAAGCCGGCGCAGCAGGCCCCGCCAGAGGCGCAGGGGCATGACGTCGCAGCGCAACGTCGGTTTCGAAAACGCCCGCGGCCCGAGGCACAGCCGGGCTCGCGGGCGCACGCCGTCAACGGACGGGGCCAGAAACAGGGCTTACGCCGCGTCGTCCGCGGGAAAACGGACACCGGCCGCGAGACGCGCCTCGGTCATGGCGCGCGACACCGCCACGCTGTGGTCGAGCGTGCGGTAGCAACCCTCCAGGTCGCCCGCCGCGACGCCGGCGGCAAACGCGCGGAACTCGGACTCGAAGCGCAGCGGCGGGTTGCCGTCGTAGGTCTCCTCGGTGCCGTCGTTCATGTGCAGCGTCACCTGCCCGCAGATGCCGGCGGGCGTGGTCTGCAGGATGTAGCCGTCGTTGCCCTGGATGACGTTTTGCGTCGGGGCGCCGCAGTCCTTGGCGGCAACGGAAACCGCCTTGAAGCCACCGTAGTCGAACGTCAGGACGCCCGAGGTGTCGATGCCGCGCTCCACGTTTGCCTGATAGGCAACCTGCGCGGGCGCGCCGAAGAGCCCCACCACGTACTGCACGTTGTACAGACCGAGGTCCATGAGGGCGCCGCCGGCCTTTTGCGGGTCGAAGGCGGGCAGGACCGTGCCCGAGCGGAAGGCGTCGTAGCGGCTGGAGTACTGCGAGTAGTTGCAGGTAACGATCTTGACGTCGCCGATGCGCGGCAGCCACTCACGGATGCGCTGGTAGTTGGGCAGGTAGAGCGTGGTGATGGCCTCGTAGAGGAAGAGGCCCTTGTCGCGCGCCGCAAGCGCGAGCTTCTCGGCCTCGCGCACGGTGGCGGCCAGGGGCTTCTCCAAGATCACGTGCTTGCCCGCGTCGAGCGCGGCCATGGCGTGCGAGAAGTGCAGGTGGTTGGGCACCGCCACGTACACAGCGTCAACGTCGGGTTGGGCGAGCATCTGCGCGTAGTCGGTGAAGACCGCAGCGCCGTAGGGGTCTGCGATCTCGTGCGCCTTCGCCACGCTGCGCGGCGTAGAGCACACCGCGTTGACCTCGTAGCCCCATGCCCCCAGGTGCGGCACGATCTCGTGCGCGATCATGCCCGATCCCACAACGCCCAGCCTCATGGCAGTCCCCTCTCGGATCGAACCGTTTCACGGCATAGCTTATACCCCGCCGAGCGCACATGAAAAGCGGCGGGCGCAAAACCCGCCGCTGTGGGACAGCGCTATGCGAGAAAGCCGGCGAAGCGCCTCGGAGGCGTTACGCGCCCTGGCCCATCTCCACCACGGGGGTGAGGTAGGTCAGCGACGCCTCGTCGGCCTTGAGGGCAACCTCGGCCTGAGCGCGCTGCTCGGCCACGCGCGCAGGGGCGGTGCCGCCCTCGGTGGTGCGGGCCGCCACGACCGCGTCGAGATCCAAGGCGCCGGTGATGTCGGGTTCGAACAGGTCGCTTGCGGCTTTGAACTCCTCGAACGGCAGCTCGGAGATGTCCACACCGCGCTTCTCGGCCGCAAGGACCAGGTGCCCCACCACGGCGTGCGCCTCGCGGAACGGCATGCCGCGCTTGGCCAGGTAGTCGGCCACGTCGGTGGCAGCCAGGTGCCCCTTGCCCATGACGGCGCGCATGCGGTCGGCATTGACCGTCCAGGTCGAGACCATGCCGCGCATGACCTCCAGGCACTGGCTCAGGGTGTGCGCCGCGTCGAGCGCGCCCTCCTTGTCCTCCTGCAGGTCCTTGTTGTAGGCGAGCGGCAGGCCCTTCACCGTTACGAGCAGCTGCACCAGATCGCCCACCACGCGGCCCGTCTTGCCGCGGATGAGCTCGGCAAAGTCGGGGTTCTTCTTCTGGGGCATGATGGACGAGCCGGTGGAGAAGGCGTCCGAGAGCGTGATGAAGCCGAACTCCTGGCTCGCCCACAGCACGATCTCCTCGGACAGGCGCGACAGGTGCACCGCCATGACGGAGCAGGCGTACTCGAGGTCGAGCAGGAAGTCTCGGTCGGACACGGCGTCGAGCGAGTTAGGGATCACGCGCGCGAAGCCGAGCGCCTCGGCCGACATCTTGCGGTCGAGCGGGTAGCTCGTGCCGGCGAGCGCCGCCGCGCCGAGCGGGCTTGCGTCGGCAGCGTCGAAGGCGGCTCTCAGGCGGGTGAAGTCGCGCGTGAACATCCACACGTAGGCGAGCAGGTGGTGCGAGAACAGCACCGGCTGGGCGTGCTGGAGGTGCGTCATGCCCGGCAGCACCGCCCCACCCGCCGCCTCGGCGGCGTCGAGCAGCGCGTGGCGCAGGGACGCATTTGCCTGCATGAGCTCTTTGGCAAGCGCCTTGGCGGCCAGGCGCGTGTCAGTCGCCACCTGGTCGTTGCGGCTGCGGCCGGTGTGCAGGCGGGCGCCCGCCTCGCCGATGCGGCGCGTGAGCTCAGCCTCCACGGACATGTGGATGTCCTCGTCGTTGATGTCGAAGACAAAGCGGCCGGCGTCGATGTCGGCCTCGATGGCTTTCAGCCCCTCGCGAATGGCGGCCGCGTCCTCTTGGCTGATGACGCCCTGCGCCGCGAGCATGGACGCGTGCGCGATGCTGCCGGCGATGTCCTGCTTGTAGAGCGCCTTGTCCACCGGAAGCGACGCGCCGAACCTCTGCGTGAGCTCGCCCACGCCCTCCTCGAACCTACCACCCCACAGGGCCATGGCCCGCTCCTTTCCTCGTGCATGCGCGCAGGGGATCCGGGACGCGGGGCCCGCGCGGCGCTCGTAGCTGTTGCTCTTCTCTCTTTATCCTACAGAAAAGCGCGCCCGGCCCAAAACCGAGCGCGCAAAAACGATGCGTTTGGCCGGACAGGCAGCCGAAGCGATTGCAGGCCGGCTGCGGCGGGCGGCTGGAAGCGACCCCTTTAAGCCTGCTGCAAGCCGGAGCCGGGACCCTGGACGCGGCTCCAGGTCTTGGACTGCAGGCCGTGCAGGTCGATGAAGCCGCGGGAGGCGGTGTGGTCGAAGGTGTCGTTCTCGTCGTAGGTGGCGAGGTTGTAGTCGTAGAGGCTGTAGGGGCTGCGCACGCCGTCCATGAACAGGCCGCCGCGGCAGAGCTTGAAGCGCACCTCGCCGGTGACGAACTGCTGCGTGTAGGCGTTGTACGCGTCGATGGCGTTGCGGTTTTGGCTGTACCACAGGCCGCGGTACACGGCGCTCGCCCACTCGACGTCGAGCTTGGCCTTCTCCTTGAGAGTCTCGGCGTCCAGGCACAGCGTCTCGAGCGTGTGATGCGCCTCGATGAGCAAAAGCGCCGCCGGGCACTCGTAGCACTCACGGCTCTTGATGCCCACCACGCGGTCCTCGATCATGTCCAGGCGACCGTAGCCGTTGCGGCCGGCGATCTCGTTCGCCTTGATGATGAGGTCGAGAAGCGGCATCTTCTCGCCGTTGATGGAGCAGGGCACGCCCTTCTCGAACCCGATGACCACGGTCTCGGGGTCGGCGGGGCAGTCCTCGGGATTGGCGGTCATGGTCCAGATGTCGTCCGGCGGGGTGTTCCAGGTGTCCTCGAGCACGCCGCACTCGATGGCGCGGCCCCAGAGGTTGTCGTCGATGGAGTAGGGCTTCTTCTTGGTGGTGGGCACCGGCACGCCGTGTGCCGCGGCCCACTCCATCTCGGACTCGCGGCTCGTGAGATCCCACACGCGCACGGGAGCGATGATCTCGAGCTCGGGATCGAGCGCGCGGATAGAGGTCTCGAAGCGCACCTGGTCGTTGCCCTTGCCGGTGCAACCGTGCGCCACGTACTTGGCGCCGTACTGGTGGGCGATGTCCACCAGGTGCTTGGAGATCAGCGGGCGGGACAGCGCCGAGAGCAGCGGGTAGACGCCCTCGTACTTGCCGTTGGCCCAGATGGCCTTGGTGAGGAAGTTCTCGGCATACTCGGCGCGCATGTCAACGGCCTCGGAAGCGTAGGCGCCCATGTCAAGCGCCTTCTGCTTGATCCAGCTGAGGTCCTTCTCGTCCTGGCCCACGTTGCCGCAGATGGCGATGACGTCGAGGTTGCGCTCGACCTGCAGCCACTTGACGATGACGGACGTGTCCAGACCGCCCGAATATGCGAGTACGACCTTGTCCTTCTCTGCCATGAGTCCTCCTTGTGCGAACGGCCGCGCCCTGCGCGCCGCACCGTGGTTCCTGTAGTCATGCGCCCTCAGCGCATGGCGTATAGTATAGCGTGTAACTGCATAGCTAAGCGTTAAATTCTCATTTCTCGTAATATTTAGGCAGTTGGATTCATTCTTCTGCATAATTTAGGCATATATATTCTCATACATGCATATTATGGTGAGAATAGCGCGGTTTTTTGGCCGTCGGGCCGGCTGCATCGTGCTGCTGTCATCGAGCGGGAGCGGCAGTTTGTTGCAGCGGAGGCGCTTGGGACGACGGTTGGTCGCGATAGCATCGACCAAGCTGCTGGTTGGCCGCGATCCCGTCGCGCAAGGCGCCGGTTGGCCGCGCTTCCGTCGCCCGCCGGGCGCTTAGCCGCCCGAACCGCAGCCGGCTCCCGGATTTCCGGGGGGGGTTGCGCGCGGCTTGGGAGGCCAGCCGGTCCCTGGACGCCGAGCCAGCGGCCAACCCGGCCCCCGAGAGCCGGGCCCGCGAACGGCCGCGGGGCCGGCGCCCCGGCCGTAAGACGAAATGCGCCAAACCAGGCACGGCCTCATTCGGCGCACGGCCGCGGCGAACCCGGCACGCGAAAAATGGATGTCGTTTCGCGCGGGCGCGCCGAGTATGCCGGCCGGGTGCCAGTCGATCTACCTGCGCCTTTCGCAAGAGACGGGGCGCCTCTACTCGAGACGCCCCTCTAAAACCACATCCATTTTCGGGGAGGGTGGGAAACCTACCCCATTCCCGCCGTTCCGTCTTACGAAATGTGCCAGATTAGGCACGGGCTAATCTGGCACATCGGGACAGGGCGGCCGGCGTCGACTCTGACACGTTGCCGCCCGGGAAGGAACGGCCCGCCAGGGGCGGCCGCAGCTTCGGCTTGAGCTACTTGGCGTCGGCCCACGTCACGCCCGTGGACGCCTCGGCGATGAGCGGAACCTTGAGCTCAACCACGTGCTCCATGGTGCCGCGCACCAGCTCGATGAGAGCATCGACCTCGTCAGGCGCGCATTCGAAGTCCAGCTCGTCGTGGATCTGCAGAATGAGGTGCGCGTGCAGGCCGGCCTCGCGGATGCGCCGGGGCACCTGGATCATCGCGAGCTTGATGATGTCGGCAGCAGAGCCCTGCATGGGGTGGTTCATGGCCGTGCGCTCGCCGAAACCGCGCTGTGCGGGGTTCTTGGCCCGGATCTCGGGGATGGGGCGCTTGCGGCCGAACATGGTGACCGCGTAGCCCGTGCGGCGCGCCTCCTCCACCGTCTGGTCGAGGTAGCGACGCACGCCCGGGTAAACCTCGAAGTAGCGGTCGATCATCTGGCGCGCCTCGCCCATGGGGATGCCGAGCGACTGCGAGAGGCCGTAGGCCTGCTGCCCGTACACGATGCCGAAGTTCACGGCCTTGGCGCGGCTGCGCAGCGTAGGGGTGACTTCGGCCACCGGCACGCCGAACACCCGCGAGGCGGTCTCGGCATGGAAATCCTCGCCCTCGTTGAACGCGCGGACAAGGTGCTCGTCGCCGGAAAGATGCGCAAGCAGCCTCAGCTCGATCTGCGAGTAGTCAACCGCCACGAACAGGTTGCCCTCCCCTGCCGAGAACGCCGTGCGCACCGTGCGCCCGAGCTCGGAACGCGTGGGGATGTTCTGCAGGTTGGGGTTCGAGGACGACAGGCGCCCGGTGGCCGTGACCGTTTGGTTGAAAGTGGTGTGCACGCGCCCGTCGCGGCGGCGCAGGCCGCCGAGCGTGTCCAGGTAGGTGCTCTTGATCTTTGCCTTCTCGCGGTACTCCAAGATGAGCCGCACGATCTCGTGGTCGCGGCTGAGCTCCTCGAGCACGCGGGCGTTGGTGGAGTAGTAGCCGCGATGCGTCTTCTTGAGGCCGGCCGTGGGCAGGCCCATGACGTCGAACAGCACGTGGGAAAGCTGCATGGGACTCGCGATGTTGAAGTTCTCGCCCGCAAGCTCGTGGATGCGGGCCTCAAGCGCGGCGATGTCGGCGCCGAGCCCGTCGGAGAGGCTCTGCAGGCGGTCGGGGTCAACGAGCATGCCGTTGCGCTCCATGAGCACGAGCACCGGGACGAGCGGCATCTCGAGCTCGTCCATGCAGGTAAGGCTGCCGTCGGCCTCGAGCGCCGCAAGGAGCGGCTCGCGGACCGCCAGCGCCACCACCGCCGAGCGCGCCGCCTCGCTGACATTGCCGGAAAGCTCGGGCAGCATGACGTGCAGGTACTCGTCGGCCAGGTAGACGTCGTCGAAGCTGGTGCGGATGGAGTCCAAAAGGTAGGCGGCCACGGTGGTGTCGAAGATGCGGGTGGGGTCGACGTCGAGCGGGTCGATGGCGGCCGGCTCGGCGGAGTCGACGGGCGCGAGCTCGTGGAGCAGCGCCTTCACGTCAGGCGAGGTCACACGGCCGCGCGAGAAAAGCTCGCCGAGGGCCCACGCGATGTCTTCACCCTCGAAGCGCAGCAGGCCCGCGCAGCAGGCCGCCCACAGCACGTGCGTGGTGCCGAACAGCGCCCCCTCCTCCTTGTCGTCGTCGATGACGCAGGCGACCCACTCCCCCGCCTCGACAGCTGCCGAAAGCGCATCGCGGGCCTTCTCGCCCGCCACCTCCGCCGGGATCTCCAGCGTGACCGACGCGGCCTGGGAGCCCGCGCCTGCGCCGTCGCTCAGCGCGAGGAAGCGCGTCATCAGCGCGTTGATCCCAAGGGCGCCGAAAGCAGCGCGCACCTCGTCGGGGTTGAAGCTCGGGAAGCGCACTGCGTCGAAGTCGCAGGAAACCGGGGCGTCCTTGCGGATGATCGCCACCTGCTTGGAGGTGCGCGCGTCCTCTATGTGAGCGCGGAGGTTCTCGCCCATCTTGCCCTTGACCTCGTCGGCGTGCGCGATCACGCCCTCCAGGCTGCCGTACTGGGTGATGAGCGCGGCGGCCTTCTTGGGACCGATGCCCGGCACGCCGGGGATGTTGTCGGACGTGTCGCCCTTGAGACCGTAGAAGTCGGGGATGAGGTCGGCCGTGACGCCGTTGTAGGCCTCCACAACCTCCTCGGGCGTGACGATCTTGACCTCAGAGAGGCCTTTTTTGGTGCCCACGATCTTGATATGGTCGGTGGCCAGCTGGTACATGTCGCGATCGCCGGTGACGAGGTACATGTCGTAGCCGGCGGCCTCGCCCTGGCAGCCGAGGGTGCCGAGGATGTCGTCGCCCTCCCAGCCCTCGCACTCCTGGACGGGGACGCCGAGGGCAGCAAGGATGTCGTGGATCATGGGGAACTGCACGCGCAGCTCGTCGTCCATGGGTTTGCGCTGGGCCTTGTACTGCGGGAGCATCTCCATGCGCACGCGCGGCTTGCCCTTGTCGAAGGCGCACACGACCCCGTCGGGGTGGAAGGCGTCCACGAGCTTGAGAAACATGTTGAGAAAGCCGAAGACCGCGTTGGTGGGACGGCCGTCGGGCGCGTTCATGGTGGGCGGCACGCCGTGGTAGGCGCGGTGCATGAGGGAGTTGCCGTCGATGACGGCGATGATCTTGCGCGAGGTCTCCTCAGCGGGAGCGGGCCCGGCAGGCTTCTGCATCGTTAGGCTCTCGGGCTCTACCGCGGTGGTGGTGTCAGGCATGGCGTTCCTCTCATCTAGGTACTGTGAACCAGTCTACCCGCCCGTGCGGGCACGCGCCACGGGGAATCTTTGCGAGAGGGTGCGGGGCTGGGCGAGCTGGCGAGCGAGAAGAGCCTGCGGGCGGGCGGCGGACGAGGTAAACGTGTGCAGATAGCGGGCTTTGCGAGCGAGGAGAACCTGCGAGCGTAGGGCGGGCACGTTTTTCTTGGCAGGCGCACGGAAGCGATGCACGACTGCGCTCTCTACTACACCCGTGCGCGTTCTTCTCGGCAGGTTCACTGGAGAGCCGCGCCGCCCAACCGTCCCCGCACATTCTTCTCGACAGATACGGGCCACCTCACCCTAACAGCGGAAAAGTTGCGCGTTTCTCTCGACAAATCCAAACGACCATGCGAAACCAACGACCAACCGAACCCATCCGGCGCAAACCACTCGACAGATACACACCAAAGCCCGCCGCACCGCTACTCCATTCTGTATCTGCCGAGAAAAACGCGCAGAAATCTCTTTTCAACCCTCATTTCGCTTGTATCTGTCAGGAGAAATATCCGCACGTTCAAGTCCGACGGTCAGATCAAAACCACCTGCAGGACAAACCTCAGCGGCAACGTCGCCACGATAACGGGGATCATCCCCGCTGGCGCGGGGAGCACAGCGACCTGCGCGACATTAACAAGGCTCTGAAGGGATCACCCCCGCTGGTGCGGGGAGCACCAGCAGCAAGTCGCAGAGCCCCCCGGTGAGGGATCATCCCCGCTGGTGCGGGGAGCACACTTTGCCAGGAGCATCGCCGACACCTCCCCGGGGATCATCCCCGCTGGCGCGGGGAGCACCAGCATGGAGCCTACCGTTGAGACAGCAACCAGGGATCATCCCCGCTGACGCGGGGAGCACACGTTCGTACCCTTTGCCACCATGAGCTTGTAAGGATCATCCCCGCTGACGCGGGGAGCACTACGTTCCGATCATCGCCGGTTACAACCTGATGGGATCATCCCCGCTGACGCGGGGAGCACCACGTTCACGTACATGTATCCAAAGTACGACCGGGATCATCCCCGCTGACGCGGGGAGCACTTGCTTGCTATCTTCTGACCAGTCTCCGCATCGGGATCATCCCCGCTGACGCGGGGAGCACCTCGACGTTGCCTCAACCCCGGTGCTTTCGTTAGGGATCATCCCCGCTGACGCGGGGAGCACTGGAGCAAAGGCGAGTGCCTGCGCCGGTACTGCGGATCATCCCCGCTGACGCGGGGAGCACAGGCCCTCGCCCACGGTGCCGATGATCGGGTCGGGATCATCCCCGCTGGCGCGGGGAGCACAGGTTGTCTTCTCGGGCGGCGTGAAGGTACAGGGGATCATCCCCGCTGACGCGGGGAGCACCCCAGCTCCCAGAGCATGAAGGTGGCCCACGAGGGATCATCCCCGCTGACGCGGGGAGCACACGAGGCCATTATAGATCGCGAGCTTGACAAAGGGATCATCCCCGCTGACGCGGGGAGCACTGGGGCATCTGCGACCTTGCCAACCCCGACACGGGATCATCCCCGCTGACGCGGGGAGCACGAGTTGTACACGCCTGCCATGTTGTAGTGGGTGGGATCATCCCCGCTGACGCGGGGAGCACGCGCCCACGACGCGGACATTTACGACGATGACAGGATCATCCCCGCTGACGCGGGGAGCACGCTGCTTACGGCCAGGACAACCGCCATCGCGAGGGATCATCCCCGCTGACGCGGGGAGCACGATTCCTCAAGCTCCGTAAGGGACGAAATGGCGGGATCATCCCCGCTGACGCGGGGAGCACATCGTTCGTCTCCAACTCGTACGCGGTGTTCAGGGATCATCCCCGCTGACGCGGGGAGCACCAAAGGAAGGGAGTTTGAAATGGCAGACACGAGGGATCATCCCCGCTGACGCGGGGAGCACTGCTTCATCAGCAACTCGGGCGACCTGGCGAAGGGATCATCCCCGCTGACGCGGGGAGCACTACAAGGGAGGGTGGTGCTACGCAGACCCGAGGGGATCATCCCCGCTGACGCGGGGAGCACTTTTCCATTTGGTGCCCCTTTCTCTCTTGCTGGGGATCATCCCCGCTGACGCGGGGAGCACTGGCTTCGGCGCGTTTGGCGGCGGTGGGTGTGAGGATCATCCCCGCTGACGCGGGGAGCACAAGATGGGCGGCGGCACCGTCATATACAACACGGGATCATCCCCGCTGACGCGGGGAGCACTAATGAATTTCGTTACCGCTGTAGCGCCCGTCGGGATCATCCCCGCTGACGCGGGGAGCACGTTCTGCACGTTCTGAACGATGTTGGAGAACGCGGGATCATCCCCGCTGACGCGGGGAGCACGTTCTGCACGTTCTGAGCGATGTTGGAGAACGCGGGATCATCCCCGCTGACGCGGGGAGCACGTTCTGCACGTTCTGAGCGATGTTGGAGAACGCGGGATCATCCCCGCTGACGCGGGGAGCACGCATGCGAGGGAGAGAGCGAGGTCAAGGTCAGGGGATCATCCCCGCTGACGCGGGGAGCACCCGTTGTTTTTCATATACGTCACGTTCTCGAAGGGATCATCCCCGCTGACGCGGGGAGCACTCAACCTCGGCGTCGGTGTAGGGTCGGTCGCCGGGATCATCCCCGCTGACGCGGGGAGCACCCTGAGATACCGCCTGAACAACATTGCTGAAAGGGATCATCCCCGCTGACGCGGGGAGCACCAGTGCTTCTATCCTGACTGTCTACGTCGAATGGGATCATCCCCGCTGACGCGGGGAGCACCAGCCCTGGAAGGTCACAAGATGCTGCGGCTCGGGGATCATCCCCGCTGACGCGGGGAGCACGTTTTCAGCGCGGTTGGCGGCAAGGTAAACGAGGGATCATCCCCGCTGACGCGGGGAGCACTCGAGTACACGCAGACCATACCTATCGAAGGTGGGATCATCCCCGCTGACGCGGGGAGCACCACGAACTTCGACGTGGCTTCGCCGTACACCGGGGATCATCCCCGCTGACGCGGGGAGCACCACGAACTTCGACGTGGCTTCGCCGTACACCGGGGATCATCCCCGCTGACGCGGGGAGCACTACAGCGGGCTATCTAGATAATTGCCCCGACGTGGGATCATCCCCGCTGACGCGGGGAGCACAAGCAGCACGCTAACAAACGTGTTCCACGACGGGGATCATCCCCGCTGACGCGGGGAGCACTGGTCTGGTTCATGCCCTGCCCTTTCTCTTACGGGATCATCCCCGCTGACGCGGGGAGCACCGTAGTCGGTGACGTAACCTTCGAAAGCATCCGGGATCATCCCCGCTGACGCGGGGAGCACTCGCTGTTCACCGGCGCGACCGTGCAGGTGAAGGGATCATCCCCGCTGACGCGGGGAGCACAGGAGACGGTGAACCCTGAGACGGGCGAGGTTGGGATCATCCCCGCTGACGCGGGGAGCACCGGACGGGAACGGCGCGGCCCAGGAACTCCGCGGGATCATCCCCGCTGACGCGGGGAGCACCCGGTGACCGCGAGGCCCGTCACCACGCCGGTGGGATCATCCCCGCTGACGCGGGGAGCACACTTAACGACCTGCAACGATCCCGTGGCTACCACGCTCGCCCATTCACTTTACCGTCTCAGCGGGCCACTCATAAGCAGCGCAGCAGCCAACCAGATCTTATCGCCCGCCATACTTCCTCGCTCGACGATACTTGCTTGCGTTGCTCCAGCCCTTCCGCATCGGTCCGGAAAGTGTGGCGTCGTCAGTGCCGGCCGGACGACAGATGAGCTCAACACCCTCGCAGTCAACCGGCTGCCAGTCAGGCTGATGCACCTTGAACGCAAGGTGCTGCTCGTTGCGCGCCGTGTACACCATAACCGCCCGACCGTCCTTTGACAGCGCAATCACACGCTCCCACAGCCGGTTCCTGACACGGGCGCTTATACGCCCCACAAACACGCCCGGCGCGATCTCGAGCAACCAGCGAGAAACGTCTCCGCGCAAACCCGGAGGGCACGCCGTCAAAACCAAGACAACCATGCGACCCCTTTCCCCACGCGCACCATACCGAAAAGCGGCTCGAGCTTCGCGCCGACCCCCGCCGCCTCGCTCAATACTGCTTGCCCGCTGCAACCTCGCCGAGTTTCTCATCCCATAACGCAACGCGATCGACGTCCAGCTCGCCTCCAACACATAGCTCGTCGCCACCCGCCAGCAAATCTTTGACGTCGCGCACCGCTCGGTCGAGAAGCGACAGGTCGTATAGCGCGTCGCGCATGGCGTACCGAACCGCCGAGCCAACGTCCGCCGGCTCAGACGCAGCCGTGCGAAAAGCCACGGGAATGGAGAGCTCCGCCTTGTACAAATCGGCTATGTCATACACGAACGAGCGCTCATGTCCCGTGTGAACAAACCCAAGCCCCGGCGAGCAGCCCAGCGCAGCGATCACCGCATGCACCACACCGTACAGGCAAGCATGCGCCGCCGAGAGCGCCTGGTTGATCGCCGTACCGTCTCCATAATCATCGGGGTCGTACGTACGCTTATCCCAGGCAACACCCGTTTCTTTCGAGAGAGCGCGGTACACCCCGCGGATGCGCGCGCCCTCCCTGCCCCTCAGCTGCTGCATGGTCAGCCGGCTTGTATCCTCGCCGGGAAACCGCATTTGATACATCCTCCGCGCTACGGCAAGGCGCGTGCGCCTGTTCGAAACCAGCGCCGCTTGCCTCAGGAGAAGAGCGCTTGAATGGGTGAGGGGCCTTCCCGCCGCATACAGGCGCACGCCGCGCTCTCCCACCCACAGAACCGTGGACCTGCTCTCCCCTATCGTCACCATCGCCCGATGCGTCACCTTGGTTCCCGGCCCCAACATCAGCACACCGAGCGCAGCGGAAGGGATGCGGATCGTACCGCGCTCGTCGGTTACCGTGATGGCGTTGTCCGCCTGGTTGACAACGCAATGCTCGAAATAAAGAAACGAGATGCGATCTTCCGCACGGACAAGGTCAGCAAGATCGGTGGGCAAAGCGCTCGGCACCGATCCAGTGGCCGTGCGGGCTGACCCCTCGCTCACGAATCCGCCCTCACGGGCGCAATCGTAAGCAATCCGCAGCCGAAACCCTTGGCGCGGCCGATCCCGAAGCCCAGAGCCCGCTTAAACGCCGCCGCGTCAACAACCTCGAGAACCCCGTCGAACTGCGCCGTGGCAAGCGTCACCGTCTGCCCGCCACGCCTGAAACGCTCCCGCCGCCGATGCGAGACAACGAGCGCGTCAGCGCCGCTTGAAGACGGCAGCACCCGGAACCCGTGCGCCTCGGCGCGACCCAACAACCAGGCTTGCTGCTGTTCAACCGTAACGTGACCTTGAATGGTTCCGCGCACAGACGGATTGGCAACCCTGCCCTTATCGACCATAACCTTGCGCACAGGATTGGCCTTCAGCCTGAACTGCCAACGCTGCCCCTCGCAGACGCCGTCAAGCACGCCGTCGTACGGCTTGACCTCCCATGCGCCCCCCGCGGGAAGCCCCGCTTGGTCGGCGACAAGCGCACAGGCAGGCTCCGCAGGGCTAAGGATGTAAAGCCACAGGCAATCTGTGCGTCCAACCGGCTCGTCGAGACGCCACAGGACTCTCCCGCGCTCAGTCACCCGGTCCGAGCCTGCCGGCAACGACGCTTCCACTGCCGCGTGAACACGGTACGGCGAGCTTGCGAACTCGATACCCTTGCGATGAAGGATGTCGAGCGGTATACGAGAAAGATACACGTCCATCACCTACATCCATGCCAGGGGATCATGCTCCGGCACCGTGAACGCGGCAGCTGTGCCGCCCTGACCCTCGGCGGGCAAAGCTTTCCCTGGCACCGCAACGCGCCCCACGTATACAGGACGGCACGCATACCTCCGCCCCGTCAGGCTGAACGAGAGCGGATAGTCGGCACGGCTCTCGCACGTCTCTCCCTCTCGGGCATCACAGACGATCTCCAGCGTTTCGAGCCCGGCATGACGGCCGCGGTACCACGCTGCCGCAAGCCACGGCTCCTGCTCCAGCGCCGCTCGCACGTCGGCGTACTCCTCGCGCAGCCCCAGGGCAAGCGGCAGCGCCGCAGGACACGACCTGCGCCCCAGGTACAACGGCCACCGCGGCATCTGCACCGCGCGGTCAAGCTCCTCTAGCATGGAGCGCGGTCCGCCGAGCGCAACGAGAAACACAGCGTCCTGCAGGTAGTACCGCTCGGAGAGCGGCATGGTCTTGTCACCCGAGAGCGAACGTTCCGTCTGGAAATCCCTCAGGAGCATCCCCTCCTGATCCACACGCACGCCCAGCTCAAGCTGGGCAAGATCCTCTACGGAATCCTCTCTCGTGCGCCCAAGCGCTGCCGCCAGCAACCCAACCACGCCGCTCTTGGTTGGCTCGCGCCGCGTGGTGCGTCGCGCAAAGCGCGAGGACGAGTCGCCCCACGCCTGCAGCGGACCGGCCAAGCGCAGCAAAAGGACACTCATCGGTCCTCCCCGCCCGCAACGGCGTCGCCGAGATACGCAGCAACGTCTTCGAGCAGCGAGGCAAAATCCTCGCGCGTGCCCAACGCGTCAAGCGCGTCGTCCTCTGCATACTCAAGCGTCGTGCACCATTTGGCGCGCGCCGGCTGCGCGTAAGCCCCTTCGACAGCCTCGAGCTCGCGCGCAAGCGCAACCGCTGCGTTATGCGAGATAGAAGCGTTCTCAGAAGCCCTGATGGGATTCTCAAACGCTGCCACGAGGTTGACCGGCTGCTCGTCACGCACGGCGACACACACCGTACTCGGAAGCGTCCGGTTGGCAAACGTGTTCTGCTTACCCGTGGGCATGGAGCGTACGAAGGCGTCGACAAACGCCTTGCAGGCGCCCACTGCGACCTCGGCGTCGCCCAGCTGGGCGATAAGCGCATCGAGATTGACGGTTGCGTAGCGATAGAGCGTCGAGGAGTTGAAATCCACCGTGCCGATCATGCCGGCGCCCGCGTTGTCGTCAGCGGCGCAATCGTCAACCGCCGTGAAGTAATCGTACTCGCGCGTGATGCGGTCGACCGAGATGGCATGGGCAACCTGCGCCGACGCATCCGTGTTGAAGTCGGGAGCATCGGCAAGCATGCGGCCAAACAATGCGACGTCGATAGCCTGGTGCCCTTTGAACGCCGAGGACACCTCGGACTTGCGGGCGCGATCGACCTTCTTCACGTCGACGCCCGCATCCGCCCAACCGATGGCAACTTCAGCGAGCGCCTCGAGCTCCGAGCGAGCGATGAAGATAAGGTAGCCCGTCTCCGGCGCCTCGCTGTCCGATCCCTTGCGTTTGGACTTCTTCACCTTGACGCCCGCCGCGTTAAGAACCGCCTCAGCGAGACCTTCTGCCTGATCGACAAGATCGGAACGCAGCTCGGTGATCTTATCCGCCAAGAGCTGGACAACGAGCTTGGTCCTCACGCCGAGGGATCCCGCGGGAAGCAGCGTGGGAAACATCTCGCGCATGGCGCGCTTCCACGCCTGGCTCGACACGCGAGCGCGCAGAGCGCCGCCGTATATGGCGGTTTTTGGGCTACCCGTATCGTCGCGGTTGATGTTGCTCGGCGGCACGTTTTGAATGGCGTACATATCGACAAACACGTTACTGCTCCTTCTGCTCGTTTGCGGACTCCCCGCGATACCCGTAATAGTCGCGCGACCACCTCATGAACACGTCACCGCGCGCCGCGTCAAACTGCATGAGGTAAAGGTCGCGCGCCAGCAGCCAGTAATCGACCCGCGCGTTCCCGGTGCGCATAAGTTGGACAAGAGCACGCAGGTGATGGCGGGCCTCGTCGAGGTCGTGCGCCGCCTCAACGGAGAGAAGCTTGCGGCGCACGCCGGCGGCCTCGTCCAAATCAGGCTCGACGAGACGACACGACAAACCGAACGACCTGCGACGTGCTTGCGCATCGTCCTCACCGGTCACCACCGCCATGGGCTCCTCACGCGCTTGCTGGTGCCAAGCATACAGTTCGAGTGCCGCCCGCACCGCCTTGATAAAACGCCCCTCGTCACGCTCGGAAAGCTCTAGATCCGGCAAATTCGAAAACAGCAACGCCCCCTCGCTGAGCCACGACGAGGCGCCGCCGGGGTGACGCAGGCGCGCCAACGCGGCGCGGGCATTTGCGGAAGACGCCCCAGAGCCAAGGTACGCGCGTTGAAGACGCTGCACCTTGGCGTCGGTACAGGTACCGACGAGCGCCGCCGCGCGGTAAAGCGATAGCGTCATGCTTCCTCCTCCTTTTCAGTTGCGTCCGGCGCGTCCGTGCAAGCGGGCACCCAACTTCCGAGCACCCGCGCCAAGCGCGCTTGAAAGATCGCAATCGCCCGACCAGTTGTCATCTTTTCACTCTCGCGAAACGCCGAAAGCGTACCGGCGGAAAGATAGGCGCGCGCCAGGCGCTCGAGCACCGCACGGACCTCTCCGCACCACGCCGCGCAGTACGCAACAACATCCTCGTCGGGGCCGAACTTCGCGATCCTTTGACGAAACACGCCGTCGAGCTCGCCATAAGCCGCTTCTCGGGCATCCTTGTCATCCGCAGGCCGATCCTCCCCGTTGGCCTTGCGCACGTCGCACGTAAAGCGCGCGAAGGCGCCCACCGCCTCGTCAGTCTTCTGCACCACCTCGATGGCCGCCACGCGTGCCGGAGAGTCCTCGCGCACCATGGATGCGCTCAGGTCGAGGCCGTCGTCAACCATGGCGTCAATCACGCTGCTCTGCGCCCCGTAGCTTACGCCCAACGCGCGAAGCCGCACCGAGAAATCCGGGCCGTCGGCGTCTGCGTACTGCAGAGCGTCGTTCCATTTGATGACCTCGGCACGCAAATCCCCCGCGGATCCCACACACTTGCGCGAGATGCCCAGAAGCGAGGGAAGCCCGCGCCACAGCGCACGCGCAGGATCGATCAGGACAGGCATGAGCGGGACATGGGAGGTACCCAGCTTCCTTCTCTGCGCTTCGCTCGCGCGCCACCCTGTCATGAGCTCTACGCCGTACTTATCGGCGATTCGCGTCACGTCGCCGTAGCACAAGACGACGCCGGACACCGCCGTCCCCGTTTCGTTGGGTACCAGGCGAATCCTTCGGCTCTGCCAAGTAAGAAGGTCAACGGGGCCAGTCGGCTCCCGCTCCACCATGTACGGAACTGGACGCGAGCGCTCCCACGGGGGAAGATCGTCCTTAATGCCCAATAAACGCTTGCCGTTGGCGACAAGAACCCAGTTTCTCATCAGCGTCTCGAAGAGCGTGCGTCCCTCAAAGAAAATGCCGCCGATGGCTCCGAGCCAACCGGTGCCCAAAAGCCCTTTGGGGGCATAGGCTTTTCCGCCCTTTGCCCCCCTAAAGCCAACAACCGGACTTTTGATACCCGCCAAGTCGTAGTTCTGCGCCAGCACCAGCTGCCGCGCGGCCTCCGCAAACGAGATCTCGTCAGCGCAGCGATAGGACCTCATGGAAAACAGGTACTTATCTGGTTTCGGCATGTCTACGATAAACGCTGCAATCGGATCCGGCTCCTTCGCGGCATACGCAAGATCGGCAACCTGGTAGAACGGATCGGCTCCGAAAAGGTCAAACCAGTCAGAGCAATCGTCGAGATACTCGTCGATCGCGCTTCCCGCAAATCGACCGTTAGCGTACAGGGTGTTCCAGCTTGCGAGCAGATCCGCGTTTGCAACGTCCTCATCCTCACCGATCCAGCTGTACGCGCGGTAGAGCACAGCGAGCGCCAAGCGCACGAAGGCGATATACTCAAGCGCAATGTCACCAGAGATGGTGCGGATCTCGTGCGCCCGCGCGAACAGCTCGCGCAGGGACACCAACGCCGATCCACCCGTCACCAGCGTCACAGAAATCCAAGGTTGATCAACCAGATTGAAATGCGGCTCTCTTTGCTGATTCATGACTCCTCCCTTCTGTTGCATTGCCAGCCAAATCGAAACGCCCCACCGTTGTGGGGATCAAAGCAAACCTATCCTCGTTTCAAGGATCAGCCCGAACCGAAGGTTCAGGAAGCGCCAGCTATGACTTAGGACGCGTATTGTCACTATATTTGAACTGAAATGAGGAAAAGAAATCATTTCCGCCCAACGGCGGATAATCCCCCGCCTCTGGTATATGAAACGGTAAACCCAGCTAGCTCAGCTTCCCATGCGCCACCAACGCGCTTAAGAGGAAGGACAAGCCGACCGGCCAGCCACTCAGAATCCTGCCACGCCCCCACATACGGGCCGTCGATTTCCTCAAGTTCGGCAATCAGCCCGTCGATCCGATATGGCTGAGACAGGATCAGGGGCAAACGCACCGCGCATTGCGCAAGTACCTGAGCTGTGTTGTCATCCAAAGCGCCGTTCGTCGGAAGGCACGCACCGCACATAACCCCGAGCTTCTCCGAGCCAACCCACGGCATCAGTCTCCAATCGCCGTCGCTTTTCTCCACGAGCAGCACCTCCACGGTTTCCTGCGTGTCGCGCACCGCGCGCGGGCCGAAGTCCTCGTCATCGCTCCGCGCAGCGTCCGCATCGGCGTTGCGGGAAAACAGACCGTCGAGACTCGCCCCCTCTTTGACGAGGCCGCTTGCGCCGGCGAGCAAATACGACTGTGCGCGACGGCGCTTCTCGTCTTTGCCCTCTTCCCTGTCAACGCAAGCCTTGCGGTAAGACGCCTGCCAAGCAGCATCAATAACAGAAGGGGCGCCGTCGCCGTACGCCCCCTGCACCAGCGGCGCGATGTCTTCCGGCAATCCAACCTGCCGCGAAGCCCGAAGCCCGTCGATGTTCAACACGCCCAGCGCCTCCATGAGCGAAGCGGCGTCGTACACCTTGTCAACGCCTCGGGCAAACACAGGCGCTGGATCCCACCGGTCGATGCCGCGCACATAGCACAGAGCCAAGCGCAGCCCGCGAGGACGGTCCGTTTGCCCCTCGCCCCGCATATGACGATGTACACGCCCCATACGTTGCAACAGCAGGTCGACGGGGGCAACGTCGGTCACCAGCAGGTCGAAGTCGATGTCGAGCGACTGCTCGAGCACCTGGGTGCCCACCGCCACGAGACGGTCGGGACGCTTGCCGTTGCGCACGGTAGCACCAGGACCAAGCAAGGCACGCAGCCTCTGCTCGTTAGCCATGCGATCTATGTCCATGAAGCGGGCGTGGGTTAACAGGACCTCGTCAGGGCCAAACCGCTGACGCAACGCGGCAACTGCCTCCTGCGCGCGGTCAACGGTGTTGCAGATGACACCTGCGCAGCCGCCCTCGGCGAGCTTGTCGGCCAACAGGTCTACCAGGTCGGCAACGCCGTCAGGCATGACGCAAACACCGACCGCACAGCTACGCGCCGACCGTTCAACGGGAAGGATCTCTACCGACGCGCCCGTTACCGCAGTGATCACCGGATACGCGTCCGCGGGCGCATCCACATCGCCGGACGTCGGAACGCCCGCCGCAAGATCGCGTACACGCCCGCCCCGTCTCGGACGCGACCTCGAAAACAAATCCGCGCGCGGCGCGCGCTTAACCACCAGCGCATTTCTCCCCTGGCGGTAGGCATCGGCAAACCTCATGCGCAACGCCGCCGGGAGCGTTGCAGAAAGCAAGATCACCGGTGTGCGAAACGCGCCAAGCCACTCGAGCACCCGGCACAGATACTCTTGCATGTACACGTCGTAGGCATGGCATTCGTCAACGATAACAATCTTGTTGGCAAGCGCCAGCTGCCTGAGCGCCACGTGACGCATCTGAAGGGCGCCCATGAGCACCTGGTCCACCGTGCACACCACGAAGTTGGCGAGCATACCTTTTTTGCGTCCGCGCATCCATGAGGAAACAACGGCGCGCTCGTCAAACGGCTCGTCGAGGTCAACGCCCACGCCACGGAAGTCCTCCGTCTTGGCGGAGGCCTTCATAAGGCCTTGGTACGTTTCGTTAAGCTGCGCCTTCCCGTGCGCCAAGAACAGGCTCTCCGGACCGTTGCCCCTGGACGGCAGGCGGTTGACCCACGAAAGCACCCTTCCGAACATGGCGTCGGTGGTCGCCATGGTGGGCAAGGCGACGCACACCCCGCCACGGCCCGAGCGCTCCGCCAGGATCTCTGCGGCCGAAAGCGCAGCTTCGGTTTTGCCCTCGCCCATGGGTGCCTCGATCACGAGCATGCCCGGCTCAGGCATGGTGCGCGCAGCGTTCACGGCAGCCAGCTGAACAGGACGTGGGCACGCGCCGGACGGCACGTCGAAGCGCTTTAGGAAGCCTTCGCCATCAGGAAGGTCACCAGCATCTTCGTGCCATGATGAAATGATGCCCGCCCAAGCCCAACCGCGCAGCGCACGCCGCTCGAGACCCTCCAAATCCAACGTGTCACCCCGGGCAAAGGGGTCGCTCCCCTGCGGCCCGACAAGCGGAAAGAGATAGACGTTGCTCGCAAGCCAATCCGCCATGATGACGACACCGGATAGCAAGCTAGCAAACGGCGTGGGCAAAACGCGACTACGCAGCGCCCGAATGTCCCCTGTGCTCAAACCAGACAGCGAACGCGCAAGCTCCACAAGCTCGGTCTGCACGGGCACCCATATGCCCGCGTCCTCCTGCGCCCAACCCATCTGCACGTCTCGACCAGACCGGGCCTCTTCGAGATCGCTGACGAGCGCCGGGGTACCGTGATGCGCCCCCACCACCGAGGCAAGAGAGCAGATCACAGGGCGCGAGAGCCCCTGCTCGTCCAGCCAACGCGCGAGAATAGCCTCCCCCGCAACGGGATGGGTCGGGCGGCGCTCGCCCGCAAGGTCTCGCCGCACGGGCAGGCCCGCGCGCTCGGGAATCCACGCAAGCCCGACATCGGAGAAATCCGCGCTCGTGCGTTTGGCCTGGAACACCGGCGTAGCTTTGCCAATGTCGTGCACCGCGCAGAGAAACACCGCGAGCCGCCTCGTCAACGCGGCATCTATCCCCGCAGCATCCGCAACCGCCTGTTTCACGCCTTGCGGAAGCCACTGGTCCCAAAGCTTCTCGCCCATGGCAGCGGCATCAGCGGCATGCACATACAAGGGCAGCCACGCCTCACCCTCTCCGTAGTCGGACTTGGCCCAAAGCGAGCGCGCCTTCCGAGAAACCGTTAGGGATGCGCCCGCCGCGTCCGCCTCGCCATGCGCCATACCTTCCCTTTCGTCAATGCCCTCATCTCTTGCCGAGCCGACCGACCGCTTACCGCACCCGCCCATGCCGATGCACAACCTCGAGGTACGGCATGCCTCCCGTCCCGCCAAAGCAGCCTCCATCATCCTCGAGCATGCACCGAAAACACCGCAAGGTGGCTTGCGCATCTTCAAGCGCGTCGTGAGCGATGAGCGACACCCCGTAATGTCGTGCGCACTCTGCAAGCTTCACCCAGCTGAACGCACCCCGCCGCGCGTTCCAACGCCCCGCAACCGGCGCAAACTCCTGCATCACGTCAAACTGCCGTGTACGACGCACCATGACACCCGCCGCGCGCAAGAACGAGAGATCAAACCTAAGGTTGTAACCAACAAGCAGGTCGGCTTGGGCAAAGACATCCGCAACCTCGGCTTTTCGGGCGCGCAGCGATAACTTGCCCGCAACGTCTGCCGGGGCGATGCCGTGAACGCACTGTGCGCCTGACCACGCACGACGGTAGTCAGTGCCGAACTTCTCGGCGATAAGCACGTCGCCAGCGCCGTCTATCACAGCGAGTTGAAGCACCTCGTCCGCGCGGCGGTTCATACCGGTGGTTTCCACGTCAAAGCAGCGGATGCGCTCCGCTGAAACGTCCTGCAGCGCGCTAACGTCTCCACGCTCGTACCACAGCATTTGCCACCCCGTCACATCAACAGCCCTGGTCCTCCGCCTTGCTCACCATACTACCCCACCGCCGCGCATCCCCACCCCTCGGCACGCTATAATAGCCTCACGCGGCTTGCCCGCGCACAACTGCATATCAACGGGGAGCTTGCAGGATGAGACGGCAGGCTGAGAGGGGGCGCGCCCGCCCCGACCCGTAGAACCTGATATGGGTAATGCCAACGAAGGGAGACGCATCATGGATGCACCGAACCACCCCACCACCGACAACCCCGCGCCCACCCGCCCCGACGGCACCCCCTGCGTCACGCAGATGGACTTCGCGCGCGCCGGCGTCGTCACACCCGCGATGCGCACCGTTGCCGAGGCAGAGCACCGCGACCCCGAGTACATCCGCGAGCGCGTGGCGCGCGGCACCATTGCCATCCCGGCCAACATCCGCCACCTCGAGCGCGGCCTCGTCCCCCGCGGCGTGGGCGAGGGCCTTTCCACCAAGGTCAACGTGAATCTGGGCATCTCCGGCGACGTTGCCGACGCCGACGTTGAGTGGGAGAAGGTCCGCACGGCCGAGAAGTTCGGCGCCGACGCCATCATGGACCTCTCCAACTCGGGCAAGACGCGCTTCTTCCGCCAGCAGCTGGTTGAGAAGAGCCCGCTCATGATCGGCACCGTTCCCATGTACGACGCCATCGGTTACATGGAAAAGCCACTCGTCAAGCTCACCAAGGACGACCTGCTCGAGACCGTGCGCGCCCACGCGGAAGACGGCGTGGACTTCCTCACCATCCACTGCGGCATCAACCGCTCGGTCATCAAGACCTTCAAGGAGACCGGCCGCCTCATGAACATCGTCAGCCGCGGCGGCAGCCTGCTCTTCGGCTGGATGGAGGTCACCGGCAACGAGAACCCCTTCTTCGAGTTCTACGACGAGGTGCTCGAGATCTGCCATGAGTTCGACGTGACCATCTCGCTGGGCGACTCGTGCCGCCCGGGCTGCCTCTACGACGCCAACGACGCCGCCGAGACCGCCGAGATGATCGAGCTCGGCAAGCTCACCCGCCGCGCATGGGATGCCGGCGTGCAGGTGATGATCGAGGGCCCGGGCCACATGCCCATCAACGAGATCGAGGCAAACGTGCGCCTGGAGAAGAGCCTCTGCCACGGCGCGCCCTACTACGTGCTGGGCCCGCTCGTAACCGACCTCGGTGTTGGCTACGACCACATCACCGCCGCCATCGGCGGGGCGATAAGCGCCTCGGCCGGCGCCGACTTCCTGTGCTACGTGACCCCGGCCGAGCACCTGTGCCTGCCGGACGCCCAGGACGTGCTGGACGGCCTCATCGCCACCAAGATCGCCGCGCACGCCGCCGACATCGCCAAGGGCGTGCCGGGGGCTCAGGACGCCGACAACCGCATGGGCGACGCCCGCCGGCGCCTCGCCTGGGACGAGATGTGGAGCTACGCGCTCGACCCGGTAACGGGCAAAAAACGCTACGAGGCCTCCCCTGCCTCCACCGAGGGTACCTGCACCATGTGCGGGAAGATGTGCGCGGTGCGCACGGTCAACAAGGTGTTCGAGGGCACCACGATCGACCTCGGCGCTGAGTAAGAGTCGCCGGCGAGCTTTCCCTTGCTGCTCTTTCTTTGCTTCTCTCTTATAGAAAGGATGATCGTACATGGATACGGCAGTTTTGGCGGAGATGCTTGAGCAGGTGCGGGCGACCACGCCGCTGGTGCATTGCATCACCAACTACGTGACGGTGAACGACTGCGCCAACGCGCTGCTGGCGTGCGGCGGGTCGCCGATCATGGCGGACGAGGAGGAGGACGCGGTTGCCATCACCGGGATCTGCGGCGGGCTCGCGCTCAACATCGGCACGCTGAACAAGCGCACCGTGGCCACTATGCATGCCGCGGGCAAGCGGGCCGCCGAGCTGGGGCACCCCATCCTGCTCGACCCGGTGGGCGCCGGCGCCTCCCCGCTGCGCACCGAAACGGCCGCCGCGCTCGTTGACGAGCTGCCGCTCGCCGTGGTGCGCGGCAACATGAGCGAGATCAAGGCCATCGCCGGCACCGCCGCCTCCACGCGCGGCGTCGACGCCAACCCCGACGACGCCGTAACCGAGGACAACCTCGCCGCCAGCGCCGCCTTCGTGCGCGCGCTCGCGGCCAAGCTCGGCTGCGTGGTGGCCGTGACCGGCGCCATCGACGTGGTGGCCGACGCCGAACGCGCCTTCGCCGTCCGCAACGGCGACGCCGTCATGGGCAAGATCACCGGCACCGGCTGCATGCTCTCCTGCGTCACCGCGGCCTACGTCACCGCCAACCCCGACCGCCCGCTGGAGGCAGCCGTGGCCGCCGTGGCGGGATGGGGACTCGCCGGCGAGGTAGCCCGCTCGCGCATGGGCGCGCTCGACGGCAACGGCAGCTTCCGCACCTACCTCTTGGACGCCGCCTACAACCTGGACGCCGCGCAGCTTGCCGCCGGCGCCCGCGTGGAGGCGATCTAGATGGCCGAGAACAACGCGGTCGCGCCTGCCAGCAAGCCTGTTGACTCCGCCCGCCCCGTCCCCTGCCGACGCGGGAGCTTCTCGCCCGCCGACATCCGCCGCGCCATGCTGGTCTACGGCGTGACCGACCGCGCCTGGCTTGACGGCCGCAGCCTGCGCGACGTGGTCGCCGCCGCGCTCGAGGGCGGCGCCACCTGCATCCAGCTGCGCGAGAAGCACCTCTCCACCGCCGAGATCGTCGCTGAGGCCGCCAAGCTTATCCCGTTGTGCCGCGCCGCCGGCGTGCCCTTCCTCATCGACGACGACGTGGAAGCCGCACGCCTCTCGGGCGCCGATGGCGTGCACGTAGGGCAAAGCGACGCGGCGCTCGCCGACGCGCGCGCCGCGCTGGGGCCCGAGGCCGTCATCGGCGTGTCGGCCCAAACGGTTGAGCAAGCACGCGCCGCCGAGGCGGGAGGCGCCGACTACCTGGGCGTGGGCGCCGTGTTCGCCACCGCCACCAAGACCGACGCCGTCCTCACTCCGCCGGAGGCGCTCGCCGAGATCTGCGCGAGCGTGTCCATTCCCGTAACGGCGATCGGCGGGCTTAACTTCGACACGGTGGACGCCATCCGCGGCTGCGGAACAAGCGGCGCGGCGGTGGTCTCCGCCATCTTCGCCGCACCCGACCCCCGCGCTGCCGCGCAGGCGCTCCGCACCAAGATGGAAGGCATCGTCGGGCAGCCGTAAAGGCCGCCGGCGGCTCGGGGCGCCCTCAAGCGGCCGCCCCGCCCAAGCGAATCGAGGTTCCCATGAGCAAGACCTACCCTGTTGTTCTCTCCGTTGCCGGGTCGGACTCCAGCGGAGGGGCCGGCATCCAGGCCGACATCAAAACAGCCACCGAGCTGGGCTGCTACGCAGAAACCGCCGTCACGGCGCTCACCGCGCAGAACACCCAGGGAGTCTCGGGCATCGAAAACGCCAGCCCCGCCTTCGTGGCCGAGCAGATCGACCGCTGCTTCGAGGACATCCCGCCGGCGGCCGTTAAGATCGGCATGGTGCCAACCGCCGAGATCGCGCATACCATCGCCGAGCGCCTGAAGGCCTGGGACGCGCCCAACATCGTGCTCGACCCGGTGATGGTGGCCACCAGCGGCTCGACCCTCTCCGACCAGGACGCCGTGAGCGTGCTGGCCCGCGAGCTCTTCGGCCGCGCCGCGGTTATCACCCCCAACATCCCCGAGACCGAGACTCTCCTCGGCCGCAGCGTAACCTGCGCCGAGGAGATGGCCGACGCCGCCCGCGAGCTGGCCGAGCGCTACGGCTGCGGCGTGCTGGTGAAGGGCGGCCACGCGGTTGAGGACGCCAACGACGTGCTCGCGGCGTTTACCGCCGACGGCGAGGTCGCGTGCGTCTGGGTCAACGGGCAGCGCGTGGCGACCGACAACACCCACGGTACCGGCTGCACCCTCTCCACCGCCATCGCCTGCGGGCTGGCGCGCGGTCTGGCACTCGAGGACGCCGTGCGCTGCGCCAAAGGCTACCTCACCGGCGCGCTCTGCTCAGGGCTGGCGCTGGGCCACGGCAACGGCCCGGTAGATCACATGTGGCAGCAGCGCTGACGCTTCTGCGCACCAAAAACGCGAGCCCGCCCGCGCCCCGTTGCCCTCCGGCTTCGGGGCGCTTTTCTCGCCCACCTGGGCAAAGCGGCGTGGAGCAACGCCGGGGCCGGGGCCGCCAAAACCCGCGGCCCCTTTTTGCCCGCGCGTATCCGCGCTAAGATAACGGGCGGTATCCGTACGCACGCACTAAACAGCAAAGGAGAGAGCCATGGAACGTCCCTGCGCCTGGAAGCGCTACGACGACGCCGAGGTCGCGAAGCTCGAGCAGCTTTGCGCCGACTACCGCGCCTTTATCAGCGAGAACAAGACCGAGCGCGAATGCGTGACAGCCTCCGTAGCCTTGGCCGAGGCCGCCGGCTACGAGAACCTCGATCAGGTCATCACCGAGAACCGCGCCCTCAAGCCCGGCGACAAGGTCTACGCCGTCAACCACAACAAGACCCTCATGCTCGTGAACCTGGGCGCCGCGGCGCTCGAGCAGGGCGTGAACATCCTGGGCGCGCACATCGACAGCCCGCGCCTGGACATCAAGCAGAACCCGCTGTACGAGGCCGGCGACATGGCCTACCTCGACACGCACTACTACGGCGGCGTGAAGGCCTACCACTGGGTGGCAACGCCGCTGGCCATCCACGGCGTGGTGTGCAAGAAGGACGGCGCCACCATTGCCGTGTGCGTGGGCGAGGACGCCTCCGACCCGGTGTTCTGCGTCTCCGACCTACTCATCCACCTGGCCGGCGACCAGATGAAGAAGCCCGCCGCCGAGGCCGTTGACCACGAGAACCTCGACGTGATCGTCGGCGGCCGCCCGGTGGTCATCGAGGACGACGAGGCCCCGAAGGAGCCGGTTAAGCAGATGCTGCTCGACCTGCTCGCCCAGAAGTACGGCATCGACGAGGAGGACTTCCTCTCCGCCGAGCTCGAGGTCGTGCCGGCCGGCGCCGCCCGCGACATGGGCTTCGACCGCTCGATGATCTTGGGCTACGGCCAGGACGACCGCGTGTGCGCCTACACCTCGCTGGCCGCGCAGCTGGCGGTGCCGGAGGTCGAGCGCACGAGCGTGTGCCTGCTTGTGGACAAGGAGGAGATCGGCTCGGTGGGCGCCACCGGCATGACGAGCCGCTTCTTTGAGAACACCATGGCCGAGATCCTTGCGCTCGCCGGGCTGGAGAGCCCGCTGGCGCTGCGCCGCTGCCTGGCCAACTCCCGCATGCTCTCCTCCGACGTATCCGCCGGGTTCGACCAGCTTTACGCCGACCGCTTCGAGAAGAAGAACGCCGCCATCATGGGCCGCGGCCTGTGCTTCAACAAGTTCACCGGGGCCCGCGGCAAGAGCGGCTCCAACGACGCCGACGCCGAGTACCTGGCGCTCGTGCGCGACATCATGGACGAGGCCGGCGTGGCGTTCCAGACCTGCGAGCTCGGCCGCATCGGCGCGGGCGGCGGCGGCACCATCGCCTACATCCTCGCCGAGTACGGCATGCAGGTGATCGACTCCGGCGTGGCGGTGCTGTCCATGCACTCGCTGTGGGAGGTCACCAACAAGGCCGACGTGTACGAGGCCTACAAGGGCTACCAGGCCTTCATCAAGCGCGCGTAACGTTTCACAGGCGCGCGCAACGCAAAGCGGCGGGCCGGTTGCCATGCAGCCGGCCCGCCGTGTTTTTATCCACTCATGCTGAAATGGGTTACTTTGAACCCGCCCCCAAACAACCCGTTACCCGATGGGCATCTGCTCCCACGAGCCGTCGGCGCGCGGCACCTCGACCGTGCGGTAGCCGATGCGGCAGGCGTGCGCGTAGGCCTTGGCGATGCCGTCGCAGATGTCGGCCGGGTAATGCCCGTCGGAGCCCACCGCAATGGGAACGCCGGCGCGGAAGAAGCGCTCGAGCAGCCCCTCGGCCGGATAGTAGTCGTGCAGGCCCTTGCGCCATGCGGCCGTGGAGAGCTCCACGCGCTTGCCGCAGTCGTGCGCGCAGGCCACCATCTCGTCCCACAGCGGCGCCAGGTCGATCGTGGGGGCGTAGCCCGCCTCGGAGAAGCGCTGTGCCAGGTCGGGGTGCGCCATGATGTCGAACAGGTCGCACTGGCAGGCCCTGAGCCACGCCTGCTGGTAGCGGCGCCATACCTCATCGGAACCGAGCTGCTCCCAAATATGCTGGTCCGAGGGGTCGTCGATCCACGCGCCGTCCTCCTGCGTGCCGATCCAGTGCACCGAGCCCAGGCGCACCTGCGCGCCGGCGCTCCAGCGGCGGATGTTGTCCTCGCAGCCCGGGTACCAGTCGCACTCGAACCCGTAGAGGTACTCGATCTCGGAGTGGGCGTCGCGCGCGGCCTCGAAGTCGGCGCGGTGGCGGGGCAGGTCTCCCTCGGTCACCTGCAGGTCTCCCTCCGGGTTCATCACATGCGGCAGCGTGAGGTGGTCGGTCGAGACGATCACCTTGCAGCCGGCCGCGACCGCCGCGCAAGCGTTCTGCTCAAACGTCCCCACGCCGTCGGAGTAAAACGTGTGGGTGTGGGTGTCTACGATGGAGTTGGCAGGAAGCGGTGCAGGCATGGCTCCTCGTTTCTCTCGGGCGACAAGCGCCGGTCAGCTGCGGTAAGTATAGGCGATAAGGACGAGCAAACGGCAAAGACAACGCTCTCGCCGCGCGCGCCCTGTTTAGCGCAGGGCGTTGGTCCAGGCTTTCTTGCCGCGCTCGTCTGCGCACTCAAAGCGGATGTAGGTCTCGGTACCCTTGAGCGGGATCTCCACGCGCTCCAAAAGCTCGCCGTCGGGCGCGATGACGGTGTGGTTGCCGCCGATGGGGCCGCCGGCCACCAAGTTCACGCGCTCGCACGGGCTGCACTCGATCCACGCCACGCCGTCGCGCACGCCGAAGGCGCGCACCTCGGGCCCCGCCGAGGAGTAGTACTCCCCCGCCGCCAACGCGCCCACCACGGCGTTGCGCGTAAGCTCGGGCGCGCAGACCACCACCCAGCCGCCGAACACGTCGTCGAACTCCGTCACGTGGTGGGAGTCGTCGGCCGCGATGCCGCCGATCCTCTCGCCGTGGCGCAGCAGCAGGTCCCAGTACACGGTGTCGGCGCCGTCGCCGCCCTCGTTCTCGGTGTCGTAGTTGTACACCTCGATCCCGAAGACGCCGGTGAGCCCCAGCACGTCCTCGGGCTCGATACGGCTCCAGACGGGGTGGTTGTAGGTCACGACGCACCCGCGCCTTGCCAGCTCGTCACGCAGCTCCTCGGCCACGGCAAGGCCGTCCCACGCACCGAAGCGCTCAAGGGGCTCCAGGCGCTCGCCGTGCGCGAAGCGCGCCGGCGCGGCGGCGACCATCTCGTCGGTGCCCAGGATGCCGTGCATGTGGTGACAGCGCAGGCGGCAGGCGCGCGTCTCGTCCGCGTAGAGGTAGGCCGACGCCTCGATGCCGGGCAGGACGATGAAGTCGTCGGTGTTAAAGGCGGCGGAGTAGTCGGTGAACACGTCGTGGTCCGACAGGCACAGAAACTGGTAGCCGTGCGCGCGGAAGTCATCGACCACGGCCTCGGGCGCCAGGCGGCCGTCTGAGTTGGTGGAGTGGGCGTGGAGGTTGCCCTTGTAGCGGTGCCCGCCCTCGGGCAGGCCCAGCTGGTCGGCGATCATAGCTGCTCCTTGGTTGAGAAGACATCGGAAAAGAATACGAGAAAACCCGGCGCCGAGTCAGGCGCCGGGCCCTTGGACGCGGTGCGCCCCGATGCGACCGGCGCGCACCCTCCGGGTACGTCCGACCCCTTACGCCGCCGCGGGGATGCGCAGGCAGTCGCGCTCGGGGATGAAGAGGTAGACCTCCTCGCCCGCGTCGAACATGTGGAAGCTGCGGAACAGAGCGTCCACGCGCAGCAGGCTCTCGCCCACGCGCACGGTGTAGCGCAGCACGTTGCCGCGCGGAGTGCTGCCCGCGACCGTGCCCTTGAGCACGAAGCCCTCGCCGTCCACCTCGGGAAGCTCGGCGTAGATGCCGATGGTCTCGGGGCGGATGGCCACCACGTTGCCCGCGGGGACAACCTCGCCGGTGAGCGTGCGGAACTCCTCGCGCGACATCTGGTTGTAGCTGCCGATGAAGCTCGCCGCGAACTCGGACACCGGGCGCGTGTAGACTTCGACCGGGCTGCCAGCCTGCTCGATGCGGCCGGCGTGGAACAGCTGGATCACGTCGGACATGACCATGGCCTCGTCCTGGTCGTGCGTGACGAAGATGGTGGTGAGCCCGAGCTCCTGCTGGATCTCGCGGATGCGCGACTGCAGGGCGCGGCGCAGCTTGGCGTCGATGGCCGAGAGCGGCTCGTCGAGCAGCAGCACGGAGGGCTCAGTCACGATGGAGCGCGCGAGCGCGGCGCGCTGCTGCTGGCCGCCGGAGAGGTTGGCCGGGTAGGCCTTCTCCTTGCCCTGGAGCTCCACCATGGCGATGGCCTCGCCCACCTTCTTCTCGATAACGTCGGCGGGAGCCTTCTGCATCTTGAGGCCGAAAGCGATGTTCTGCTCCACCGTCATGTTGGGGAACAGGCTGTACTGCTGGAACACCATGCCGATGTTGCGCTTGCTGGCAGGCATGCGGGTGATGTCGACGCCGTCCAAGACGATGGAGCCCTCGGTTACCTGCTCAAGGCCGGACAGGCAGCGCAGCAGCGTGGACTTGCCGCAACCCGACGGGCCGAGCAGCGTCACGAGGTCGCCTTTCTCGATCCCGAAGCTGATGTGGTCGAGGACGGTGTTGTCGCCGAAGCGCTTCACCACGTTGTTGAACTCGATGTAGGGCATGTCTTACTCCTTCTGAGACTTCTGCGTGCCGCTCTGCAGCTTGAGCACGGTAGCGGTCACGGCGCCCACAACCAGGAAGATGATGACGACGATGGCGCTCGACAGGCCGGAGGAACGCGCCATGTTGGCCTGCAGGAACACCTGGATGTTCTGGTAGTTGGTGCCGGCGATGTTGTTGGCGAGCACGAAGTCGCCGAAGACGATGCTTTCGGCAAGCAGGCTCGAAACCAAGATGCCGGAGATGATGTTGGGCAGCACCACCTGCACGTAGGCGCGGAAGCGCCCGCAGCCGAGCATCTCGGCCGCTTGGATGAGCATGTTCGCGTCGATGGCGTTCAGCGCGTTGCGGATGCCCTGGTAGATGTAGGGCAGCACCAAGATGGTGTAGGCGCCGAAGAGCATGAGCATGCGGTTGGAGAGGACGGTGCCCGTGCCGGTGTAGAGCGAGATGATGCCGATGGAGAGGATCACGCCCTGGAGCGCATACGGGATCATGCAGACGAACTGCATGAAGCGCCCGAGCCTGCGGTTGACCGCCACCACCACGTACATGGCCAGCAGCAGAAGAACGATGGTGATGACCACGCTCACCAGGCACAGGATGAGCGTGCGCCCGATGGACAGCCAAAACGTCGCGTTGGTGAAGAGCTCGGCGTAGTTGCGCAGCGTGAAGCCGGAGGGCAGCACGTCGGTCCACTCCACGAACAGCGAGTACACGAGCGTGGTGACAAACGGGATCAGCAGGTACAGGGCCACGAGCCCCAGGAAGATCTTCGCGGCAAGCGGGGTCTTCTTGCCCGGCTTAGCGGCCTTTGCCTTGGCCTTGGCGTTGGCACTCATACGATCTCACGACCCTTCGACGCGCGCTTGGTGAAGTAGTTGTTGATGAGCGTGCACGCCACCATGAGCAGGATGAGCACCACGGCCAGCGCGCCGCCCGTGGCGTTGTCGATCTGCACGTCGCCCTTGAACTTGGAGGTGATCTGCAGCGGCAGCAGCGCGTAGTTGTTCATCACCACGGCGTAGGCGGTGGCGTAGGCGGCCAGTGCGTTGGAGAACAGCACCGACAGCGTGCCCAGGATAGACGGCATGAGGTTGGGAATCACGATCTTGAACCAGTAAACGGCCGGCGAGGCCTTGAGGATAACGGCTGCCTCGCGCCACTCCTTGCGGATGCCCGAGAAGGCCGGCAGCAAAAGCAGCGTGGCCAGCGGGATCTGGAAGTAGATGTAGAGCACGAGCAGGCCCTGGCCGGTGTACAGGTCGAAGTCGGCCAAAAACGGGATGCCGAAACGCTGGCCCAAAAGCGTGAGCACGCCGGAGTTGCCCATGAGGATCATGAAGGCAAAGGCCAGCGGCACGCCCGAAAAGTTCGACATCATGTTGAGCACCATGGTGAACGCGTTGCGGACGCGCGCGCTCGACTCATAGGCGAAGCGCGCCGCCAGAAACGCCACGACGATGCCGACGATCGCCGAGATGACGCTGATCCACAGGCTGTTGACGATGGACTGCTGGTACAGCGGCGTGGTGAAGACCTTTATGAAGTTCTCGAGGCCGAACGAGCCGCTCTCCTTGCCGATAAAGGCGTTCACCACGAGCTGCGCCAGCGGCAGGAGCTCGTAGCCGATGACCACGATAAGAAACGGCAGAAACGCCGCGTAGCCGACCCACGGGCGGCGCTTGGCCCCCGCCTTGCCTGCGTGCGCGGGGCGCTCTGATGCTGCCATGCGAAACCTCCTTTTTTCTCCGCACGCGCAAGCGGGCAGCCGGAGCCGCCCGCTTGCGGTCGCGTGTACTGCGCGCCTAGCCCAGGATCGGGATGATGTTCTCCTGGTACCAGGTGATAAGCTCGTTGGTGACGTCGGTCCACTTGTCGTAGTCGATGGACTGAACCTGGTCGCCGTACTGCTCATCGGGAAGGCGCAGGGCCTTCACGTCGTCGGGCAGCACCACCGAGTCGCGGATGGGGGTGGCGTAGCCGCGGGCGAGGTTGATCTGGCCCTCGTCGGAGAGGATGTACTCGCGGGCCAGGCAGGCGGCCGCCGGATGCGGCGCGTTGCTGTTGATGATGGTGCAGTAGCCCGACTGCACCGAGCCGTCCTGCGGAATGCTCACCGTGAAGGAGGCGCTCGGGTTGCTCTCGAGGATCTGGGCGCGATAGTTCAGCGAGTTGTAGTCCCAGTTCAGACCCACGGCAACCTCGCCGCTCTCCAGACGAGCCACCGACACGTCGGCCACGTCCAGACGATCATCCTCGGCGAGCTTCTGGATGAAGTCGTACGCCGGCTGCATGTCGTCAAGGCTGCCGCCCATGGCGTAGGCGATGGCGAGGACGGCGTGCTGGGCTGCAGCCGCGGCGGTGATGTCGCCGATGGAGACCTTGTAGTCGCCGTCGAGCAGCTCCTCGATGGTGGTGGGGGCGTTGGGCACCTGGTCGTCGTTGGAGATGATCGACATCGTGCCGTAGTAGCCCACGACCCAGTCGCCGTCGTCGTCCTTGGCCCAGTCGGGGATCTCGTCCCAGTAGCTGGTCTTGTACTTGAGGGTCACGCCCTCCTCCTCGGCCGTGGGGCCCCACTGCTGGCCCACGTCGCCGATGTCCTTGGTGCCGTCGGCGCCCTCCTCCTTGAACATGGCGATCTCCTCGGCGGAGGACATGTCCTGGTCGGCGTGCTCGAGGCCGTACTCGGTGTTGAGGTCCTCCCAGGTTTGCACCCAGTTGGCCCAGGTGTCGGGCATGCCCACGGAGTTGACCGTGCCCTCCTCCTTTGCCTGGGCGATTAGGTCGTCAAGCGACATGCTGTTGTAGTCGACGGCCTCCGCGGTGGCAGCGGATCCGTCGTCGCAGCCGGTCAGTCCGAGACCCGCCACGCAGGCCAGGCCGGCCATGCCGCCCAGCATGCCGAAGAACGAACGACGGGACATCTGGGGCCCGGCGGCCGGGCGAACCATGTTCTTGCTCACACATACTCCCTTCAGCAATGGTGGTGCGCGCCGCGGCCCGGCTTGCAAGCCGGTGGGAACCTTGGCTCCAGCCGCTCCTTGCGCGCCCGGCCACTATACAAAACGCCGCAGGGGTGCCCGTGCGCCCGTACCCGTCCTTTGCAGAAGCGTTAAGATCACGCGCCGTTTCCTTACACGGTCGCGCTTTCCCATATCGGCGTCTTACGCCGCGCTTACCCGCTGCTGACGCGCCTGCGGCGCGGGCGGGCAGGCGCCACATATGCCGAGATTCAGTGCCCGCGCAAGCGGCCCGCGCCCGCGAGCGGCCCCTTGCGGTACTATTAAGCAGGTTGTTCGCAGGGACGGGAAAGCGCGCCTGAGCAGCGCGCTCAAGGGAGAGGAAGCCCATGCCCAAGAAGGTTTCGTCACACAAGTACGGCAGCCTCGTGTTCAACGACGCGGTGATGCAGGAGCGCCTGCCCAAGCCCACCTACAAAGAGCTCAAGCGCGTGATCGACGACAACGTGCCGCTCGACATCGACGTGGCCAACGAGGTGGCCCACGCCATGAAGGAATGGGCCGTCGAGCACGGCGCCACCCACTACACCCACTGGTTCCAGCCGCTGAACGGCATCACGTCCGAGAAGCACGACGCCTTCCTCACCCCCAAGGCCGACGGCACGGCGCTGCTCGCCTTCTCGGGCAAGGAGCTCGTCCAGGGCGAGCCCGACGCCTCCTCCTTCCCCAACGGCGGGCTGCGCGCCACCTTCGAGGCCCGCGGCTACACCGCCTGGGACCCCACCAGCCCCGCCTTCATCAAGGACGAGGTCCTCTGCATCCCCACCGCCTTCTGCTCCTACACCGGCGAGGCGCTCGACAAGAAGACGCCGCTTCTGCGCTCCATGGCCGCCGTCGACAAGCAGGCCAAGCGCGTCCTGGCGCTTTTCGGCAAGCACCCGCGCCGGGTGGTGCCCAGCGTGGGTAACGAGCAGGAGTACTTCCTCATCAAGGAAGAGGACTACGCCAAGCGCATGGACCTCGTCATCACCGGCCGCACGCTGTTCGGCGCCGCGCCGGCCAAGGGCCAGGAGCTCGAGGAGCACTACTTCGGCGCCATCCGCCCCACGGTCAACGAGTTCATGAAGGAGCTCGACGACGAGCTGTGGAAGCTGGGCATCCCAGCCAAGACCAAGCACAACGAGGTGGCCCCCTGCCAGCACGAGCTCGCCCCCATCTTCGAGAAGGCCAACGTGGCCATCGACCACAACCTGCTCACGATGGAGCTCATGAAGCTCATCGCGAGCCACCACGGCCTCACCTGCCTGCAGCACGAGAAGCCCTTCGAGTACATCAACGGCTCGGGCAAGCACGATAACTGGTCGCTCTCCGCTGACGGCGAGAACCTCCTCGACCCCGGCGACACCCCCGAGGAGAACCTGCGCTTCCTCATCGTGCTCACCTGCATCATCGCCGCGGTTGACCGCCACCAGGACATCCTGCGCGCCATCTGCGCCACCTGCGGCAACGACCACCGCCTGGGCGGCCACGAGGCTCCGCCGGCCATCATCTCCATCTTCTTGGGCGACGACTTGGGCGGCATCGTAGACGCCATCATCAACGGCAAGCCCTACCAGAGCCACCAGCGCGAGACCATGGACCTGGGCGTGCCGGCGCTGCCCGACTTCCTGAAGGACACCACCGACCGCAACCGCACCTCGCCCTTCGCCTTCACGGGCAACAAGTTCGAGTTCCGCATGTGCGGCTCCAACCAGAACCTCTCGGACGCCAACAAGGTGCTCGACACCATCGTGGCCGAGATGTTCGACGAGTGCTACCACGCGCTGAAAGACGTGGCCGCCGGCGGCGACCGCCACGCGTTCAAAGACGCAGCGATGGCCTGGATCAAGCAGACCCTCACCGCGCACCAGCGCATCATCTTCAACGGCGACGGCTACGCCTTCGAGTGGGAGGCCGAGGCCGAGCGCCGCGGGCTGGTGAACTGCAAGAACACCCCCGAGGCCGTGTGCCGCGCCTACGAGAACCCCGCAAACGTGGAGGTATTCGAGCGCTACGGCGTGCTCTCCCCCACCGAGTGGGCCAGCCGCTACGAGGTCAAGCTCGAGCAGTACGCCAAGCTCATCAACATCGAGGCCAACACCATGGTCTACATGGCGCGCCACATGTACCTGCCGGCGCTCATGCGCTACGCGCGCGACATCATGCGCACCGCCCTCAACAGCAAAGAGCTCCTGGGCGAGGCGTCGAACGCCGAGCTCAAGCTGGCGAGACGCATCAACGACGGCATCAGCCGGATCTCCGATGCCACCGACGCGCTGGAGGAGCTGAACGCGCGCGTCCGCGCCACCGCCGACATGAAGGAGCGCGCCAACGCCTGCGCGGACGAGGTCATCCCCGCCATGGAGGCCCTGCGCGCACCGGTGGACGAGATGGAGGCCCTCTGCGGCCGCGACTACTGGCCCGTCCCCAGCTACAACAAGATGCTCTACTACGTGTAACAGATAAGCGAGAAGGGCTCCGGAAACGGGGCCCTTTCCTTTGCTTTGCGCGCCGCAGGAGGGCCCGGTCAACGCTGTTCGCCACAATCAGACCGTGCACCGTCGACTCATAAGGAGCATGCATGCTGCAGGTTGTCATCTCACCGGCCAAGAAGATGCGCGTGGCGCGCGACGCCTTCGAGCCCACGGGCATCCCGCCGTTTCCTGAGAAGACGGGGGCGCTTCTTGCCCGGCTGCACGGAATGGGGCGCGCCGAGCTCCAGGCGCTGTGGAGGACGAGCGACAAGCTCACCGACGCCGCCTGCGACACGCTCCGGGCGCTTGAGGCGGTGCCGCAGGCGCCCGGCGACCTTGCCGCGCCGCGCTTTGCCGCCACCTGTGCGCCGGCGGTCTTCGCCTACGAGGGCATCCAGTACCAGAGCATGGCGCCCGGCGTGATGGACGCGCCGGCGCTCGCATGGCTGCATGAGCATCTGTGGATCCTCTCGGGCTTTTACGGCTGCGCACGCCCCTTTGACGCCGTGGCGCCCTACCGGCTCGAGATGGGCGCCAAGCTCGCCATGCCCGCAGACGAGAAGAGCGGGCGCGAAGCTGCGCGCGACCTCTACGCGTTTTGGGGCGCCGACCTGGCACGCGCGGTTGCCGGCGTCGCAGACGGCGGCACCTCCCCTTGCACCGTCGTCAACCTGGCCAGCGTCGAGTACTCCAAGGCGGTGCTCCCCCACCTGCCGGCAGGCGCCCGCAGCGTCACCTGCGTCTTCGGCGAGGTCCTGCGCGCGGGCAAGCCGGTGCAGCGCGCCACGGCCAGCAAGATCGCCCGGGGCAGCATGGTGCGCTGGATGGCCGAGAACCGCGTTGAGGATGCGCGGGGACTTGAGCGCTTCGAGGTGGGCTACGCCTTCGCGCCCGAGCTTTCGCAGACGACCCAAGATCCCGCCGACCCGGCAACGCTCGTCTTCATGCGCCGGTAACACGCGCCGACGAACGGACCGCCTGCGGCGCGCGCCGTGGCACAATGAGAGAAGGGCCCGGGCGGAACGCCGGCCCGCCCGCCATGAGAAAGGGGATTCCATGCACGCCGCACGCCAAGACGCCTTCGCCAAAACCGCCGCAACCCTCATCAAGAACCTCGAGAAGCGCAACATCGAGGGCTACTACTGCCCCACCAGCGCCGACGCCGTCGAGCTGGTGCGCACGCTCGTGCCCGAAGGGGCCTCGGTCACCTGGGGCGGCTCGGAGACGCTCGCCGAGACCGGCGTGAAGGCGCTTCTCACCTCGGGCCCCTACCGCGTCATCGACCGCTCCCGCGCCACCACGCCCGAGGAGCAGCGCGCGGTGTGGCGCGAGCGCACCTGCGCCGACTTCCACTTCATGAGCGCCAACGCCCTCACCGTCTCCGGCGAGATCGTCAACATCGACGGCAACGCCGACCGCCTCTCGCTTCTGCTGCACGGCCCCGAGCACGTGATCATGCTCGTGGGCGCCAACAAGATCGTGACGGACGTGGACGCCGGCATCAAGCGCACGCGCACCCACGCCTGCCCGCCCAACGCCAGCCGCCTGCACACCAACACCCCCTGCGAGCTCACCGGCGTGTGCCGCGAGTGCCACGCGCCCCAGTGCATGTGCTGCCAGGTGGTTGTCACGCGCCACAGCCGCCACACCGGCCGCATCAAGGTCGTGCTCATCGGCGAGGATCTGGGCTTTTAGCGGTCTCGCGCCAGACAGCGCCTTCTTTTCTCGTGCACGCAAAGCCCCTGCAGGCGCAGGGGCTTTTTTCGTTGCAGGCGCCGCCTTACGCCTCCGCCAGCTCGCGCAGCAGCTTGATCTCGCGCGCGTAGCCGTCGAGCTCGTTGGGCGTTTCCAAGATGAACGGCAACCCGCTCAGGGCCGGGTGACGCACGATGCGAGAAAAGACCTTCAGGCCGCCGCCCAGCTCCTCGCTGCCCAGGTAGCCTGCGCCGATGACCTCGTGGCGGTCCTTGTGCGCGCCGCGCGGGTTCTTGGAGTCGTTCAGGTGCACGGCGCGCAGGCGCCCCAGCCCCACCGCGCGGTCGAACTCGCCCAGCACGCCGTCGAGATCCGCCACCACGTCGTAGCCGCCGTCGTGCACGTGGCAGGTGTCCAGGCACACGCCCAGCTTGTCGGCGAGCTCGGGGCGCTTCTCGCCCACCCGCGCGATGACCTCGGCGATCTCCTCGAAGCTGCGACCCATCTCGGTGCCCTTGCCGGCCATGGTCTCGAGCAACACGCAGGTGCGCTGCTCGGGCCACATCACCTGCAGCAGCGTCTCGACGATAAGCTCGACGCCGCGTTCGGCGCCTTGCCCCACGTGGCAGCCGGGATGGAAGTTGTAGTACTGGCCGGGCAACGCCTCCAGGCGCTCCAGATCCTCACGCATGGCTTCGAGCGCGAAGGCGCGGGCGCTCTCCTTGGCCGAGCAGGGGTTGTAGGTGTAAGGGGCGTGCGCCACGAGCGGGCCGAAGCTGTTCTCGGCCATGATGCGGCGCAAGCCGTCCACGTCTGAGCGGTCCAGGGCGCGCGCGTTGCCGCCGCGCGGGTTGCGGGTGAAGAAGGCGAAGGTGTTGGCGCCGATGGAGCAGGCGGTCTCGCCCATGGCGGTGTAGCCTTTCGCCGTTGAGAGGTGGCAGCCGATGGTAAGCATGGAAACTCCTTGTCGGTCAGGTGCCGCGGACGGGGTTCTACCCGTCCGCGCGGATGAGCCCGGTGATGGCCAAGGCGGCCTGCGCGATGGCGTCCACCGCCGCCTGCTCGGCCGGCGACGCGCCGACCTGCGCCTCGCTGTCGCGGGCCCGCGCGGCTCGGTAGGCGTAGTAGCCGCCCTGGATCTCGAAGGTGAACAGCGCCGAGACGCGCGGGTCGGTCTCGACCTGGGGGAACTGCTCAGCCACGCGCAGGCGCATGGCATGCTCGACGCTTTGCGCGAGCACGCCGGCCTGCTCGCCCGAGAACAGCACGTCAACCACGTCGGCGTGCGTGCGGAACGCCTCGAAGAGCTGGCGGGTCACCCGGTCGGGCGCGGCGAGGTAGGCCTCCGGCTCGGCGATGGCGCCCACGATCTCGGCGATCGCCTCGCGCTGCAGCGCGTCGGACAGGTCGTATACGCTGCGGTAATGCAGGTAGAAGGTGGCCTTGCCCACCTCGGCACGCTCCACGAGCTCGCGCACCGTGATGCGCTCCAGGCTCTTCTCGGCGCGCAGGGCCAGAAACGCCTGCTTGATGCTCGCCCGGGTCTTGCGCTCCCTGAGGTCCATCGCCGCTCCCTGGTCGATTTTGTCCGTCTGTCCAATAATGGACGCCCGCTCCCGATGTGTCGCTAGGCAGCGTTCTGGCGTCTTGTTATGCTCATAGTAGTCCATTACTGGACGGGTATCCATAACTTTACGGAAGCGGCGCGGACCGCAGAGGCACCGCGCGGCGCAGGCAGGAGATAAGCGATGGATATGCAGGCGTTTTACCGCGGCGAGAGCTTCGACGCGCACGAGTACTTCGGCGCCCACCTCGACAGCGCCCCTGGGCCGGACGGCACGCGCGGGGCAACCTTCCGCACCTTCGCGCCGGCCGCCGCGGGCGTGACGCTTCTGCTGGAGCGCGGCTGCGCGTGGAGCGACGGCATGTCCGACGCCGACGCGGGCGAGAAAAGCGCAGGCGCGTCCGACGCCGGCAGCGAAGCCGCAAGCGCCGGCCCCGCCCCGCGCGAGGTCCCCATGGCGCGCGCCTACGACGGCAACGTCTGGGAGGCGCGCGTGGACGACGTGCGCCCCGGCGACCCCTACGAGTTCCGCGTCCACCTGCCAGGCGGCGGCTACCAGGACCACGCCGACCCCTTCGCCTTCGGCTCCGACCTGCGCCCGCACCACCGCTCCATCGTGCGCGACCTCTCCTCGTGGCGCTTCGGCGACGCGGCGTGGATGGAGCAGCGCACCGCCTGCCTGGACAAGCCCCTCAACATCTACGAGCTGCACGCCGGCTCTTGGCGCAAGCCCCGCAACGACGAGGGCGAGGAGCGGCCCGACCTGTGGTACCGCTACGACGAGCTCGCCGAGCCGCTGATCGCCCACTGCAAGGAGGGCGGCTTCACCCACGTGGAGTTCCTGCCGCTCACCGAGCACCCGGCCGACGAGAGCTGGGGCTACCAACCCAGCGGGTTCTTCTCGCCCACCAGCCGCTGGGGCACGCCCGAGGAGCTCATGCAGCTGATTGACCGCCTGCACCAAGCCGGCATCGGCGCCATCCTCGACTTTGTGCCCGTGCACTTTGCCTGCGACGCCTGGGGCATGGCGCGCTACGACGGCACGGCGCTGTTCGAGTACCCCAACCAGGATGTTGGCCTGTCGGAGTGGGGCAGCATGAACTTCATGCACTCGCGCGGCGAGGTGCGCAGCCTTCTGCAGTCAGCCGCCAACCTGTGGCTTGGCACCTACCACTTCGACGGCCTGCGCATGGACGCCATCAGCCGCATCATCTACTGGCAGGGCGACGAGCGCCGCGGCGTGAACGGCAACGCCGTGAGCTTCATCCGCACCATGAACGAGGGGCTGCACCGCCTGAACCCCGGCTGCCTTTTGGCCGCCGAGGACTCCACCAACTACCCGGGCGTCACGCGGCCGGGCAGCCAGGGTGGGCTGGGCTTCGACTACAAGTGGGACATGGGCTGGATGCACGACACGCTCTCGCTGTTCCAGATGCCGCCCGACGAGCGGCGCGCCAACTACCACAAGCTCACGTTCTCGATGATGTACTACGCCAACGAGCACTACCTTCTGCCCTTCTCGCACGACGAGGTGGTGCACGGCAAGGCCACCGTCCTGCAGAAGATGAACGGCGGCTACGAGGGCAAGTTCCCCCAGGGGCGGGCGCTGTACCTGTACATGGCCGCCCACCCGGGCAAGAAGCTCAACTTCATGGGCAGCGAGCTGGGGCAGCTGCGCGAGTGGGACGAGAAGCGCGAGCAGGACTGGCTGCTTTTGGGCTACCCGGTGCACGACGCGTTCTGGCGCTATATGCGCGCGCTCGGGCAGACCTACGTGGCGCACCCCGCCCTGTGGGAACGCGACTACCGCGAGGACGGCTTTGCCTGGCTCGACTGCCACGAGGAGCAGCGCCTGATCTACGCCTTCGAGCGGCGCGGGGGCGATGAGCGCCTGGCCTGCGTGCTGAACCTGGACAGCGTGGCGCAACACTACCGCGTGGCGCTGCCGGGGCTTTCGGCCGAGAAGAGCGGCGCGGCTGGCGGCGGCGATGCGCGCACCGACGCGACGCAGGGCGAAACGCGGCGGGCCGCTAGCGCTGGCGGCGGACCTGCGGCGCCCGCAAGCGCCGCGGTGCGCAAGCCTGTGCGGCGCGCGGTGGGGACGCTGGTCTACACCGACTGGCAGCCGTTCGGCGGATCCACGCCCGAGGCCGACAACCCCTGCGTCCTTGAGGATGACAAGCTGGTGTGCCGCCTCGCGCCGTTCTCCGGCGTGCTGGTGAAGATCCCCTAGCACCTCTGCCGTTGTGCCATTGGGGACGGGTGCGGATGGCAGAACAGCGTTCTGCCATCCGCACCCGTCCCCAATGGCACTCGCTCGCGCTAAGCTGGGTACAAAGCCATTCACCGCCGGGAACCGCCCGCGCGACCTATCTGGGGAGACATCATGACGCACCGCGCCGCGCACGTCCGCACCGACACGCCCGACCCCGCCGAGCCCGCGCCTGCAGGCGCGCCAAACACCGCCGCAGAGCCCGACGTGTTGGTGATCGGCGGCGGCATCGCCGGCACCATGGCCGCGCTCGCCGCCGCGCGCGCCGGCGCCGCAGTGGTTCTCGCCTGCGCGGGCACGCTCTTCTCGGGCTCGAGCTTCTACCCCGGCACCTGGGGGTTGGGCCTCGTGGGACCGGAGGACGAGGGTGACGAGGCAGAGCTCGCCGACACGATCTGCGCCATCGGCGGGGGCGCGGCCAACCGGGAGCTGGTGGAGAGCTTCGTAGCCGGCATCCGCCCGGCCATCGCCGAGCTCGAGGCGCTGGGCGTTGCGCTCAAGCGCCCAAAGAACGCCGACGACCAAACGTTCATCCCCTGCTTCGACCACAAGCACCGCCTGTGGCGCGGCATCACGCGCGAAAGCTACGAACAGGCAGTAGGCGCGGCGCTTGCGGCCGCCGGCGTGCGGGTGCTCGAGCGGCGCGAGCTCATGAACCTTGTCGAGGTTGCGCCGACGGGCGAAGCGGCGGGTGCCGCGAGGGGCGCGGACGAGCGGCAGGCGGCAGGTGCGGTTCTCTACAACCGCGAAAACCAGCGCTTTGAGGAGGTGCGCGCGGGCGCGGTGGTGCTCGCCTGCGGCGGCTACGGCGGGCTCTTCGAGCGGCGCCTCACCGCCGCCGACGTGCTGGGGAGCGCGCAGGCGGTGGCCGCCGAGCACGGGTGCGGCCTCGTGAACCTGGAGTTCATGCAGATCATGCCGGCCATCGTCTCCCCACGGCGCGCGTGGGGCACCGTCTTCAACGAGAAAACCTGGCGCTACGCCCAGCTTGTCGACGACGCCGGCCGCGACGCGCTGACAGGCCCCGCCGCAGCTGAGGGGGTCTCCGTGGCAGAGCTGCTCGAGGCGCGCAGCGGCCACGGCCCCTTTTCCAGCCGGCTCGTCTCGCGCGCGGTGGACCTCGCCATCGACGCCGCCGGCGAGCGCGGCCTCACGGTACGCTACCCCGGCGGACTCACAGGCGAGGGGGTGCCGGAGTTTGTTCGCGCCTTCAGCTCGTGGCTTGCGCAGGACAAGGGCGTGACCGGCGCCGACGAACTGCGGGTGGCAGAGTTCGCGCACGCGGCAAACGGCGGCATCCGCATCGACGCGCAGGCCGCGACCGACCTGCCGGGGCTCTTCGCCTGCGGCGAGTGCACGGGCGGCATGCACGGCGCCGACCGCCTGGGCGGACTCTCGAGCGCAAACGGCCTGGTGTTCGGCTTGCGCGCGGGACGCAGCGCCGCGGCATGGGTGCAGCGCGTGGGCGGCGCGAGCGGCCTAGGCTGCAAGGGGCATGGATCCGAGGGAATGCGCCGCGCCGACCGCGAAGCCCGCGTCGCCGATGCGGGCAAGCCGCACGAGGCGCCGCCCGCGCTGACGGACGAGCAGGCAAAGCAAAGCCGCGAGGAGGTGCGCACGCTGGCTGCCAAGCTGCGCCGCCGCATGAGCGCCTCGTGCATGGTGAGGCGCACCGCGGCGGGGCTCACGGGCGCGCTGGAAGAGATTGAGCAGCTTGAGGAGCGCCGCGCCGCGGTTGCCGAGGCGCTGAGGCAGGGCGCGCTTGAGAACAATGAGGCTGCGGGCGCAAAGGGCAACAGCCCCCGCGCAGACGCGGGCCCTTGGCTTGCCGCGCGCGGTGACGCAGCCGAGCTTCTCGCCAGCCTGCGCCGGCTCGAGCTGCAGCTTGCGCTCGCGCGAAGGATCGCGCAGGCGGCGCTGGCGCGCACCGAGAGCTGCGGGTCGCACTACCGCGCCGACGCCTGACGCGGCGCCGGGCAGAGAAGCGACGGCGCCGCCCGCCCAACACGAGTGAGCGGAAGCGCTCGTCCTTGGTATGCTTGAGTGCGAACAGAAACCCCTCAGCCGCGCCGGCACGTGGCGCGGCAACGCTTTGCACGCCCGTCCCGCCAAGGAGGAAGCCATGGCCAACAACATCACCGCACCCGATCGCGGCATCCGCTCCCCCATCTCGCGACGCGCGCTTCTCACCTTGCCCGGAACGCTCGCGCTGGCGCTCGCCGGCTGCAGCAACGTCGACGAGCCCGAGAGCTCCGGCAGCGAACCGGCCGACGCCGATGCCGCAACCTCCACGGTGGAGCTTACGGCGGACTTCGAGCGCACCGCGCCGGCCGTTGACGGCGCGGTCCTCTCGCAACACAGCGCAGAGGCCGCCGCCTTTGCCGTGCGCCTGTTGCAGGCAGAGCTGGGTCTCGAGCCGGCGCCGGTTGAGGAGGCGGAAGACGAAGCCGAGGCGGATGCGGCGACAGCGGCGGCCGAAACCGGCACCGATGCCGATCCGGCCACCAGCGCAACCGACCCGGACGCGCCGATCACCAGCAGCGTTGATCCCGACGCGCCCGCGACCAGCTCCGTTGACCCGGAGGCCCCCGCGACCAGCTCTGTTGACCCGGAGGCGCCGGCCACCGGCACGGCCGACCCGGAAGCCCCCGCAACCAGCAGCACCGACCCGGAGGCGCCGGCCACCGGCACGGCCGACCCGGAAGCCCCCGCAACCAGCAGCACCGACCCAGACGCCCCGGCAGCACGCAACCTGCTGGTCTCCCCGCTCTCGCTTCTGCGGGCGCTCGGCTTGGTGGTCCTGGGCGCAGAGGGCGACACGCTCGCCCAGATCGAGGACGCCCTGGGGATGGAGCGCGACGCGCTTGTCGCCTACTTGGTTGCCTGCGCGCGCACCTTGGACATCGACCCACAGACGCTTGCCGCACAGGACAACACCTGGATTGACAGCCCGCTTGCCGAAAGCGCCCCCGCCGGAAGCGACGCCGAGAAAGAGGCCGCGAACGCCGACGAAGACGAGGACACGGCCCCCGAGACCACGCTCGAGGTGGCGGAGTCGCTCTGGATTAAAGACGAGCCGGCGCTCTCCGTTGAGGACGACTATCTCCAGGCGTGCGTGGACGACTTCGACGCGCAGGTGTTCTCGGGACCCTTTGACGCGCAGACCTGCGCCGACCTCAACGCCTGGGTATCCGATAAAACTGCGAGCCGCATCCCGAAGCTCTTGGACGAGCTGCCGGCCGATGCTGTTCTCTACCTGGTAGACGCCTTGGCCTTCAGCGGCGCCTGGACCGAGCCCTACGAGGACGCCGACGTGGAGGACCACACCTTTACCTGCGAGGACGGCACCGAGCAGCCCATGGAGCTCATGCGCTCGACCGAGAACAGCTTTCTCACGCTGAGCGGTGCGCGCGGCTTTGTGAAGCCCTATGCGGGCAAGCGGTTCGCCTTCTGCGCCCTGCTGCCCAGCGAGGGCACCGCGCTCAGCTCGCTTGTTGCCCAGCTCACCGGCAATAAGCTCGCCGACGCCGTGGCAAGCGCCGAGGCAGGCAAGGTCGAGGCAGGCATACCGCGCTTCACCGTCCGATGCCGCACCGAGCTCACCGAGGCGCTCGGCAAGCTCGGCGTGACAGACCTGTTCGACCCGACGCTCGCGGACCTTGCGGGCATCGGCGCCATGGACGACGGCGCCGGCCTCGCCGTGAGCCAGGTGCTGCAGGAGACCTTCGTCAACGTGGACGAGCAGGGCACCGAGGCAGCCGCCGCCACCGCGCTCGGCGTCTCGGCTGCCTCGGCCGCGCCGGAAGAGGAGCCTGAGCAGGTGATTCTCGACCGGCCCTTTGTCTACTTCATCTGGGACACGCAGACCGCCGCACCCGTCTTTGCCGGCACGCTCGCCAGCATGGAGGGCCTGGAGGGGTAACGTCGGGCGGCAGGCGGCGCATCACCCCAAAAGCCGCCTACCCGGCAAGCCTGGAGGCGAAGTCGGCCAGGGCGCCGGGGATGTCGATGCCCTGTGGGCACACGGCCGCGCAGCTGCCGCAGCCGATGCAGGCGCTGGGGCGCTTGTCCTCGGGCAGCGTGCTCACATACATAGACGGGATGAAGCCGCCCGCACCGCCGGTCACGCACGCCTCGTTGTACATCTCCAGCAGCTTGGGAATGTCGAGCTCCTGCGGACAATGGCTCGTGCAGTAGTGGCAAGCCGTGCAGGGAACCGCCGTGCGAGCAACCATGTCGTCGGCCACGCCGAGAAGCGCCGCGCGCTCCTCACCGGACAGGGGCTTGTCCTCGGAAAACGTGGCGATGTTGGCCTTGAGCTGCTCGAAGTTCGACATGCCGGAAAGCGTCACCACCACCTCGGGCACGCTCTGCACAAAGCGGAAGCACCACTCGGGCGCGTCAGCCTCGGGGCGCAGAGCCTTGAGCTTGGCCATGTCGGCCTCGTCGATCTGCGCCAGCTTGCCGCCGCGCACCGGCTCCATCACCCACACGGGCAGCCCGTACTCGGCGAGCAGCTTGACCTTGCCCTCGGCGTCCTGCAGCTTCCAGTCCATGTAGTTCAGCTGGATCTGGCAGAACTCCATGTGCTCGCCGTACTTCTCGAGAAAGCGGCGCATGGTGGGTATGTCGCCGTGGGCCGAGAAGCCCAGATGGCGGATGCGGCCCGCGGCCTTCTGCTCCAGCAGGTGATCCATGATGCCGAAGCTCTCGTCCAGGTACTCGTTTATGTTCTTCTCGCACACGTTGTGGATGAGGTAGAAGTCGAAGTACTCGACCTGCAGCTTCTTGAGCTGCTCGGCGAAGATCTCCTTCACCTTGGGCATGTTGGCCACGTCGTAGCCAGGAAACTTGGTGGCCAGGTAAAAGCTCTCGCGCGGGTAGTCGGCAAGCACGCGTCCCATCACCAGCTCGGAGTTGCCGTTGTGGTAGCCCCAGGCGGTGTCGTAGTAGTTCACGCCATGCTCCATGGCGTAGGCCACCATCTCGCGCGTGGCCTCCTCGTCGATGTGGGCGTCCTCGCCGTCGGTGAGCGGCAGGCGCATGCAGCCCATGCCGAGCGCCGAAAGCTTGAGGCCCTGAAAGTCCTTGTACTGCATTGAGCTCCCCTTTCCGTGCGCCGGCCCCGCGCCTTTGGCGGCGGCCGGCTTTGGCAAAAGTGTAGCGGTTAAAGCCGGCTTGAGGTCAAGGAAGGCAAAAGCGAACGCAATGTTGAAAACGCGTGGGCTCCGGCTGGGGATGCGCCCGGCACGCGCTTTGTGGCGTAGGATTATGGGAGCGCCCGATCGGCGCCTCGTTACAGAAACCGGCCACACCGGATCTATGACTTCCATCGCTTGCTCAAGAGGAGCGATTCATGCATACCGAACCTGACCGCACCGACACCGCCGCGCCCGAGGCCTCGCCCGCGGCGTCACCGGCGACCCCGCAACCAACGGCGCCCGCTCCCGCGCCGGCGCCTGGGCCCGCGCACAACGCGCGGGCCGGCGCAGGCGCCCCGCGCCGCGGCGTCAGCGCCGACGACACCATCTCCGCCCACCGCGCCGACGCCTCGCCCGCGCTCTCCGGCGTGTCAGATGCCGCGCGCTCGCTCGGCACCGTGTTCACCGAGGGTCTCTCCGCCGTGCGCGCCCTCACCTCGGCCCGCCGCGCGCACGCCGAGGCCCGTAGCGCCCTGAAGGATCTTGTAGCCCAGATCGAGGAGAACACCGACCTTCTCGCCCACCGGCGCGAGGTTGAGAAGACCTACCCTGCCCTTGTGGCTGAGCAGACCGCGGCGCGTGACAAGGCCGCGCGCGACGCGCAGGAGGCCGAGGCGCTGCAAGACGACGTGGACGAGCAGGTCGGCGAGGTCGAGCGGCGGCTGAAAGCCATGCAGGAAGAGGACGACGCGGCCGAGAAGCGCCTGCGGGACGCTTGGGACGAGGCCCGCGCCAACGAGAAGAGCGCCCGCGACGGGTTGGAGATCGCCGAGCGCGGCTTGGCAGAGGCCCGACGCGCGCTGGACCAAGCGCACGCCACGCGCGAACGCAGCCTGTCCGCCGCGCAGCAGGCGCTTGACGCCGCCGTGGAGGAGCTCGGACAGCTGCGCAAGGAATACGCCGCGGTTCAGCGCAACCCATCGGCCAACTCGGCGGCGTACAGCGTGAAGAGCGAGGAGCTGGAGCTCAAGATCTCGGACGCGGCGGCGGCGCGCACCAAGGCCGAGCTGGACATCCCCCGGCTGCAAATCGCGTCGGACAAGGCCATCGAGGCGGCCGAGGAGGGCGTTGCAGAGGCCAAGGTACCGCTCGAGCAGGCCGAGGCATTCTACCAGCAGGCCGCCGACGCGGCTGACCAGGCCCAGGCGGCGCTCGACGCCGCGCGCAAGGCTGCCGAGCGGCGGCAGAAATCCCTGCGCGACGAGGTGGGCGCCCTGCGCAAGACGCAGCGCAAACTGCGCCAGGCCGTTGAAGAGGCCAACGCACGCCGCGAGGTGGCCGAAGCGCTTATCGCCGAGGCGGAGGAGATCCACGCCCACCCCGAGAAGACCGAGGAGCTCGCGCGCACCCTCGCCGCCCAGGTGGCCGAGCGCGACGAGCGTCAGCGCTCCGTTGAGAGCCTTGCCGAGGCCGAGCAGGGCATCCGCGCCCGCACGCACGCAGAGCGCGTGCGCCTCGGGGTGGCGGCCGGCGCTGTGGCGGCGGTGATCCTACTGATCGTCCTTATCGTGACAGTGCTGGGGTAAAAGCCGGGCAGGGGTAGCGCGTCCCGCCCTCGCGTGGCTCGCCGCAAGGGCGCGCGGCGATGCGCGGTGATCTACGGCGGGCGCACCTGCTTCGGCGCGCCAAAGCCCGCAGACGCATGGTGACTTGGCACCGGTAGCGCGGATATGAGCGCGCAGGGGCGACGGCGCCAACGCCAGCGGCTGCCTGCGGGGCGCTGCAGGCACCGCCGCTGCGCCCCTTACGCCCTGCGCCCTACGAGGATGTCAGCCTCAACCGTAACCTCTGACACCACCGCCATGTTGACCAGCGCAGCGTCCACGTGGAAGAACAGCGGCGTCATGGCCGCGAGCGCTTCAGCCACGTCCGACTCAAGCTCAAACGTCGCACCCACGCGGCGGCGCACCACCAGCTCGCAGCGCTCTTCAAAATGCCTGAGCACGCGCTCGTTCGAGTAGCTGTCATGCGCCAACTGCGCGCCCGCCGCCGCGCGCAGCTCCTGCAGGTGCCGCTCGGTGGGCACAACCTTCACCACGTAGCCGCCCGGACGCAGCACGCGCGCGAACTCAGCGTAGTTGGCGGGCGAGAACACGTTGAGCACGCACGCCGCCGCGCCGGTCTGCACCGGAATGGCCGCGAGATCGGCCACGAACCACGCAACGCCGTCCTCAGCCGCAGCCCCGGCGGCAAGCTGCACGGAGTCCTTGGCGATGTCGAAGGCCGCCACCGCGGCACCGGTGCGCTCGCGCACCGCGCGGGCGAAGTACCCCTCGCCGCACCCGGCGTCGAGCACGAGCGGGGCGGGTTGCGCGTTCTTCTCGCCCGCCGCGACCGTCTCGCCCAACGTGCCCTTCTCGCCCAACGCGAACGCGGGCGCAATCACGCCAGCGTCCGCGCCCCGCCCTTGGCCTGCGGACGCCGGCGCGCAGACAAGCTCAGCCACCGCCCCAGCCAGCGCCTCGGCGATCGGCGCGTACAGCCCTGCCTCGAACACGCGGCGGCGCGCGGCAAAGGAGGCGCGATCGTACTCGCCCGCGCCCGTGTGGCCCCCGCGCAGCAGGTTCACGTACCCCTGGCGCGCAACGTCGAAGCTGTGCCCCGCGCCGCAGCGCAGCGCCCGCCCCTCAAGCGCCAGCGGCGCCCCGCACACCGGGCAGGCGAGAAACGCCTCGCACCCCCGAAACCGCTCAAGCTTCCGCGCGTCCATACCCCTCCTCGCTCATCAATGGGGCTCTGCGACAAACGAGCCGCGGCCCGGTTCGGCGCATTGCCTGACGCAGGCGCCCCGCTTAGTAGTCCTGCGCGGCGGGGCTCTCCATCCAGTCGCTCACGAAGTCGGCGTAGGTGCCGTCGATGATGGCCTGGCGCGCACGGCGCATGAGGTCGAGCAGGTAGTAGATGTTGTGCATCGAGAGCAGGATGCCGCCGAGCATCTCTTTCACCGTCACCATGTGGCGGATGTGCGCGCGGCTGTAGCCGCCGGTGCAGACCGGGCAGGTGCACTTCTCGTCGATGGGCCGCGGATCGTGTGCGAAGCGGGCGTTGCGGAAGTTCAGGCGCCCCTCGCTCGAGAAAGCCGTGCCCATGCGGCCGGTGCGCGTGGGCAGCACGCAGTCGAACATGTCGATGCCGCAGGCAACGCCGCGCACGAGCGTGGTGGGGTTGCCCACGCCCATGAGGTAGCGGGGCTTGGTGCGCGGCATGTACTCGGCGGCGAGCGGCTCGAGCGTCTCGAACATCACCTCGTGGCTCTCGCCCACCGAGTAGCCGCCGATGCCGTAGCCCGGGAAGTCGCCGATCTCCTCCAGATGCTTGAGCGAGCGCAGGCGCAGGTCCAGGTGCATACCGCCCTGCACGATGCCGAAGAGCGCCTGGTCGGGACGGGTGTGGGCCGCGTAGCAGCGCTCGGCCCAGCGGCTGGAGAGCTCGGTGGACTTCTCCACGGCGCTGCGCTCGACGGGGTAGCCGATGCACTGGTCCAGTTGCATGCAGATGTCCGAGCCCAGCTTCTGCGCGATGGCCATGTTGTCCTCGGGCGTCCAGAACACATGGGAGCCGTCATAGTCGGTAGCGATGAAGCGCACGCCCTCGTCGGTGAGCTTCACGGCGTCGGAGTGGCTGAACACCTGGAAGCCGCCCGAGTCGGTGAGGATGGGACCGTGCCAGTTCATGAAGTCATGCAGGCCGCCCATCTCTTCCACGAGATCGGCGCCGGGACGCATGGCCAGGTGGTACGTGTTGGACAGCACGATCTGAGCGCCCAGGTCTTTAACCGCCTCCCACGGGATGCCCTTCACCGTGGCACGCGTACCCACCGGCATGAAGATGGGCGTCTCGATGTCGCCATGCGGCGTGTGCAGCACGCCGGCGCGCGCGTGCGTTTTGGGATCTTCGGCAACGATGTCGTACGTGAAGAGCTTCTGGTCCATGGGGATCCTTGTCTGTTGTCTGCGCAGAGCGCGCATTATATGCCGATACGCCGGTCCGGGCGTTTCCGCACGGAGCGCCTGGGAGTCAGCGCTCACGAGCGCGCGGAGCCCGCCCAGAACGCGCGCATTGCCCCGCGCGGCGCTTGTAAGCTGCCGCCATTCTACAATGCGCCCGCCGGCGCGGGCGTCGCACCGCACCCCTGCGCGGAATCTATGGAAACGAAGGCCCGCCCGCAGCGATTTGCTGCAAACCTCCGCGTTAACGTGCGCAAGGCAACGCACCTCGAAAGTACAGAAGAGGCCAGCACCAGAAAAATACCTGGTCAGAGCGCTGACCTCATACCGGTGTACTCAGTGCCCCCAGAATGAAGCGCACGTTAACTCAGAGGTTTGCATGCGCGCGCCGCTCAGCCCCGCAACCCGCGCCGCAGACGCAGCCCAGCACCCCGTTCTTACGCCGGGGTGCCGTCGCCGAAGAGCAGCTCGCGCTCGGAGCCGGAAAGCGCAGCGCGCGCCTGGTCGCGCAGCTCGTTCAGGCCCGACAGGAACTGGCGCTGCATCACCAGGGCGTAGTAGCGCCCGCGCGTGGTGAGCGTGAGCTCCTCGGAGTTGTCGGTGGCGAAGGCCCCGTTGGCGCGCATGAACGCCATCTCAACAGGCAGGCCGCGCTCAACCGACACGCCGAAGTCGCGCTTGAAGCGCTGCTTGTCCAGCCGCAGGGAGTACAGGTCCTGCATGAAGCGGTAGCGCATGAGGTCGCGCTTGCTCATCTTGGTCTTGCCCATGAGCGACATCCGCCCACCCTCGATAGCCTCGTTGTACTCGGCGAGCGAGAACGTGTTCACGTAGATGGTGCCGTTCAGGTGCGTCACCGCGCCCGACCCGATGGCCGGGTACTCCTCGTAGGTCACGCCGAACTCGTCCACCGGCACCTCGCCGCAGGCGTGCAGGTCCTGCCCCGCCCGGTTGAAGGTCCACACCGTGCGGCGCTCAAAGGGCGCGTTCGGACCCTCGGCCAGCGTTGCGTCAAGCATCTTGTAGTACTCATACTCGCGAGCGTAGGCAGGCTGCCCCAGCGTGTCGAGCATCTTCTTGGTGGTGGCGCGCGAGAAGTACAGCGGGCTGAACGTGGTCTGCTGGCAGCCGCACTGCTTGATGAGCTCCACGTCGCGCATGAGGACGTCCTCGGTCTGCGAGGGGAAGTTGAAGATCATGTCGACGTTCAGGATGTCGAAGTACGGAGCGGCCTCGCCGATGCGCTCGAAGATCTCCTCGCCCGAGCCGTACTTCTCGTAGCGGTCCATCTGGCGCAGCAAGTCGTTGTTGAAGCTCTGCACGCCCACCGACAGGCGCTGCACGCGGCCCTTCAGCTTTTCCAGGTAAGGGCGGGTGAGATGGTTGGGGTTGGTCTCGCTCGAGACCTCCTTGATGGAGAAGGTGTCGCGTGCCAGGTCGAGCGTTTCGCACAGCTCGTCGATCATGATGGTGGGCGTGCCGCCGCCGCAGTAGATGCTCTCGAAGTCGTAGCCCAAGTCTTTGAGCATGAGCATCTCGCGGCGCAGGTTCTTGAAGTACGGCCGCGCGATCTCCTCGCGGAAGGGGTAGCGGTTGAAGCTGCAGTAGGGGCATAGCCGCTGGCAAAAGGGAATGTGCATGTAGAGCATGTAGTGCATGCCGGGCTTGGGGCCGGGCAGCGCCCACTCGTGCGCGGGCTCCATCTTGAGCTCGTGCTTGGTCATGGTTTTGATGACGCTCGTGAGCATACGTTCCGAAAGCACGCTAGCCTCCTCATCTGGCCGTTGCACCTCAACGGGACTCGCCTTCCCGCAAACAATTGATTATAAGCCTCCGCGCGAGGTGCGAACCCGACAACGAGCGCTTCCCGCCCCGCAACCATGGACGGAAAGGGCAAACGTCCCGCGCGGGCGCGGCTGCGCGCCGCGGCGAAGGGCGCGGGACCGACAAAGGAGGGCACATGGTGATTCTCTACGGAACGTCGGCATGGCAGTACTACCAAACACCCCCGGTCATCCGGGATGCCGAGCTGCCGAAAGGCGGCGCGCTCGCATCGCAACCGGAGGGAGCGGGAGCCCCCGAGCCGGCCCGGTCGTCCCGCCGCACGGCATCGGAGGCAACGCGCATCCTGTCCTCGCGGCTCGCGCAGAACCTCAAAGGCGTCGCGACGCCCGTGCACTGCATGGTGGACGAGCCGTCGACGTTTCGCGCAAACGGCATCGTGCGGTACCACCACATGCGGCGCTTCGTCCCAAAAGAGGAGCTCGTCCCTTTGGGCGGAGACCTTTACGTGACGTCTCCCGAGCTCACGCTCGTCCACCTGGCCATGGGACGGGACGCGGCGCGCCTTGCGCTTCTTATCTATGAGGCGTGCGGCACCTACGCCACCCCCACCCCTACGGGAGCGGCGCGCTTCGTCTTCAACCAGCTGGTTGGCAACGGCTACCTTGACCACGTGCGCGACCTGCCCGCGCTGAGAGAGTTCGAGGACAGCGCCGGACGCCGCGTCGCGTTGGTTGACGCATATGGGGAGGCGCTCCCCTGGAAACCCGCGCTCAACGCGCGCAGAAAGCCGACCGGCCTTTGGAGGCGGCCACCGCTCACCTCGGTCGAGCGCCTTTCCAAGCTGGCCGATCGCGTGCGGGACACGCGCGGCCTGCCCGCGCTCAAACGCGCGCTCGGCGTCACCCGCGACGGCGCGGCCTCGCCCTTGGAAGCGCGCGTTCTCATGCTCTGCTGCTCCGACCCCTACCTCGGCGGAGAGGGTTGGCCGTGGCCGGCGATCAATCGCCGCATCGACTTTCCCCGCCCGCTCAAAACGCTTGCGGGAACCAGCTACTGCATCGCCGACCTGCTGTGGGACGCGCAGAGGGTTGATCTGGAGGTCAACGGCGAGGATTACCACACAGACGAGTACGGCTTCGTACGCAGCAACGGGCGCAGGGCCGCGCTCGAGGCGATGGGCTACACGGTGCTGGATATCGACTATGCGCAGGCCGCCAACCTCAAAAGCCTCGACATCATGCTGGACTCGTTTTCCCAAAAGCTCGGCATCCGGCCGAAGCGACGCACGGCCGCGTTCCTCCAACGCAAAAAGAAGCTCCACGCCGTGTTGTTCCCGTATGGGGAGCGGTAACAGGCGGGCAAGGCGCGCGAAACAAAGCGGCTGCGCCTTCTGAGATCGTTCCCTCCATGCCCTGCGCTGCAAACCTCGGAGTTAACGTGCACCACGAACAGGCATCCCAAGGATAACCCACGTCTTTCAGATGCAAAATGCCTGGTACGCACCCCGCCCAAACGTTGGCTCCCGGATGAGGCTCTCACCTTGTGCACGTTAACTCCGAGGTTTGCACGCGAGGCCCATTCCGTGGCACCGCACCACCGCGCGCCGCGATGCGCACGCGGAAGTCCGCCGCGCCTGCACGGCGACGGAGCGTCGCGCAGCGCAGCGAGATGAGGCAAACCACCGTGCCCGCACAGGTCAGCCGCGATGGCGCACAAGCATGCTGTGGACGGCTCCCCGCGGCATCAGCGGCGAGACAGAAGCCCCAGCATCCAACCAACCGGGCCGGGCTGGAAGCGCCGGCACACCGCCTCGAGCTCCTCGGGAATCGCGATGTGCTGCGGGCATTTCCGCGCGCATGCGCCGCACTTCACACAGTTGCTCGCCAGCTTAGGCGAGCCGGTGCGCACCGCGCTCGCCGTGAAGTACTGCGAGAGCCCCGTGAACCAGCTGTGGGCAAAGCTCGCGTTGTAAGCCGAGAAGCACCCCGGAATGTTGACGCCGTGTGGACAGGGCATGCAGTAGTTGCAGCCCGTGCACGGCACGCGGTTGGTGCGCGCGAACTCCTCAACCACGCGGGCGACAACCTCGTGCTGCCGAGGGGTCAGGCATCCCGGCAGCGCACGGTCGGCCACCTGCGCGTTTTGCTCTATCTGCGAAAGCGACCCCATGCCGGAAAGCAGCATGGTCACCTCCGGATGGTCCCACACCCAGGCAAGGCCCCACGCCGCCGGCGTGGCAAGCGCAGGCCCCGCGTCCACCGACCCCGCCGCGCCGCCGGTCTGCGCCGCCTCGGTAAAGATGCGCTGGGCGCGGACGGGCAGCTTGTCGGCCAAGCGTCCGCCCAAGAGCGGCTCCATCACGAACACCGCCATGCCGCGCGCCGCCGCAGCCTTGAGGCCGGCCGTGCCCGCCTGATACGTCTCGCCGGCGTAGTTGTACTGGATCTGGCAGAAGTCCCAGTCAAACGCATCCAGCAGCACGGGGAAGTCGCCCGCGCTGCCGTGGTAGGAAAACCCGATCTGGCCGATGCGGCCGGCCGCCTTCTGGCGCGCGACCCACGCCTCCACGCCCAAGGCGCGCAGGCGCTCCCACTGCGCCGGGCTCGTGACGTTGTGCATCAGGTAGTAGTCCACGCGGTCGGTGCGCAGGCGGCGAAGCTGCTCGTCAAAGAAGCGGTCGAAGTCCTCCGGCCGCTTGACTGAGGCGTGCGGCAGCTTGGTGGCAACGAGCACCCGGTCGCGCAGGCCCAGGTCCTCAAGCGCCGCGCCCACCGCCGCCTCGTTGCCGGGGTACAGGTAAGCCGTGTCCAGGTAGTTCACGCCAAGCTCAACCGCCCGGGCGATAAGCTCCCGGGCGGCGCGCGCGTCGGGCCTGCCCAGCGCCGCCCCCGGCATGCGCATGCACCCCAGCCCCAAGGCCGAGATCCGCTCGCCGTTTCGCGGGTTCACCCGGTACTGCATCTGCCCTCCCCAACGCGTCCCGGCCCGGCCGCGGCCGGGCGCCTGGCGCCGCACGCGCGCGTCTACTCGATCAACATCGCGTCGCCGAAGGAGAAGAAGCGGTAGCGCTCGCGCACCGCCTCCTCGTAAGCCGCGATGATCTCCTCGCGCGTGGCCAGCGCGCTCACCAGCATCATGAGCGTGGAGCGCGGCACGTGGAAGTTGGTGATGAGCGCGTCCACCACGTGGTACGTGGAGCCGGGCATGAGGTAAAGGTTGGTGGTGGCGTTCTCGCGCGCCACGATGTCGCCCGCGCCCGCAACCGCCGCGGAGTCGGGCGCGTCCTCGAAGCCGCGCGCCGTAACCGGCGGGTCAGCCACCGGCGCGCCCGCCTCCCACGCGCTCTCGAGCGAGCGCACCGCCGTGGTGCCCACGGCAACCACGCGGTGCCCGGCGGCCTTGGTGGCGTGCACGGCGTCTACCACCGTCTGCGGCACGTGGTAGCGCTCGGTGTGCATCACGTGCTGGGTGGGATCGTCCTCCTCCACCAGGCGGAAGGTGTCGATGCCCACCTCCAGCTCCACGGTGACCCAGCCCACGCCCTTCTCCTTCAGCCGGTCGATAAGCTCCGGCGTGAAATGCAGGCCCGCCGTGGGCGCCGCGGCGCTGCGCTCCTCGGCCACGGCGTACACCGTCTGGTACTTCTCGGGGTCGCCCTCGTAGCCGGTGATGTAGGGCGGCAGCGGCACGCGCCCCGCCTCGTGGATGGCCTCGTCGAGCGTGCGGGGCTTGCCGGCGGCGTCCGCGCCCTGCGGCGTGAAGCGCACCAGGCGCCCGCCGCGGCTCTCGGGCACGAAGTCCACCACCTCGCCGGTGAGCACCACCTCGGCGGTCAGGGGCGCCGCGATCCCGCCCGCGCGGTACTCCACCACCGCGCCCGGCTTCAGGCGCTTGCCCGGGTTCACCAGGCACTCCCACACGTGCCCGAGCGCGTCGACGTCTTCACGGCGCTTGAGCAAAAGCGTCTCGGCCACACCGCCCGTGCCCTGCTTGTGCCCCATCAGGCGCGCCGGCAGCACGCGGGTCTCGTTGGCCACGAGCAGGTCGCCGGGCTCCAGGTAGTCCACGATGTCGCGGAAGATGCGGTGCTCCACCGAGGCCCCGCCCGCAATGGGTGCGGCCGTGCCGGTGGGACCCTCACCGCCGGCGCGGTCGAGCACCAGCAGGCGGCAGGAGTCGCGCGGCTCGGCCGGCGCCTGGGCGATAAGCTCCTCGGGCAGGTTGTAATCGAAGTCGTCAGTGCGCATGCGTTTGCTCCCATCAAGCACCGGGCGCACCCGGCGCCAGCTCATCGGTTTTTCATCCGGTCTATGGTAAACCGCCCGCGCAGCGTGTGCACGGGCGACGGGCAATGTCCCGAAAAGCGACAAGGAGCGCGCAGGGCGCGGCGACAGCGCGAATTCATCCGCGCACAGCAGCCGGCACACCCTCTTGCCCTTATTTTATAATAGTTATAATAATTAGTGTAATAACAAGGAGGGTGGGCCCATGAAGGATGCCGCGGCCATCAAGCACCGCAACAAAACTCAGATCCGCAAGCTGCTGCGCAGCGGCGCCTCCCTCACCAAGCAGCAGATCGCCCGGCAAACCGGCCTCAGCGTCGCAAGCTGCAACACCTACCTCAACGAGATGGAGGCAACGGGCGAGGTTGCGGGCAAAAAGCACAAGCTCCACGACGTGGGCCGTACCGCCGTTGCCTACACCCTGAGCGAGACCTACGAAAGCATCCTGTGCCTTTCGTTCGCGCTGATCCAAGGTGTCAAATCGATAACGGCCGCCGTCCTCTCCCCCACCGGGCGCGTGCTCGACCAGCGCGTGCACGCGTACGACGTGCTGGACGCAACCGCCGTTGAGCAAGAGGCAGCAGCCGCTTTCGGGCGCTTCCCCAACATCAGCCAGGTCGTGGTGGGCACGCCCAGCATCGCCGAGAACGGCGTGATCCGCCACAGCGACATCCCCGAGCTGGAAAACGTTGCTGTGCAAGACCAGCTTGAGCGCGCGTTCAAGCGTCCGGTCAGCCTCGCCAACGACATGCACCACAAGGTGTACGGCTACTGCCGCCATGAGCATGCGGAAGACAAGATCGTCACGCTGGTGAACTACCCCGCGGACGTGCTGCCCGGAACAGCCACGGCCTACCGGGGCACGGTGCTGACCGGGCGCAACCTGTTCGCCGGCATGGTGGGCTTTTTGGATGTGGGCGTGGGCCAGCCGGAGCAGCTGCGTCTGCTGAGCCGCCCGGACACGGCGGAACCCCTGATCGCCAAGGCTGTCACCGCGCTTATCGCCATCTTGAACCCGCACCTGCTGCTGCTCACCGGCGACCTCGTGCACGCAGACAGCCTCGAGCGCATCCGCACGGCCTGCGCGACCTGCATCCCCGAGGAGTACCTGCCGGAGTTTGCCTTTGTCCCCGACACCGACCTCTATTACCTCAAGGGGATGTACTGGAGCGCCATAGACAACGAGGAGAGGATCGCATGACCGAACGCGAGAAGATGCGCCAAGGGCTTCTCTACGACGCCAACTACGACGAGGAGATCTTGGCGGAACGGGAGCGCTGCAAAGACCTGTGCTTCTCGTTCAACCAGCTGAGGCCTTCCCAAACCGCCGAGCAGGAAGCGCTGATCAGGCAGCTTTTTGCGAAAACGGGCGAGCGGCCCTGCGTCACCGCCCCGTTTTGGTGCGACTACGGCCGCAACATAAAGGTCGGCGCGCACTTTTACGCCAACCACGGCCTCGTGATCCTAGACGGCGCACCGGTCACCTTCGGCGACCACGTGTTCATAGGGCCCAACTGCGTTTTCTCCACCGCCGGACATCCGCTGGACGCCGAGCGCCGCAACCGGGGGCTGGAGTACGCCCGCCCCATCTCGGTGGGAGACAACGTGTGGTTCGGCGCCTCGGTAACCGTGCTGCCGGGCGTCAGCATCGGCGACGGCGCGGTGATCGGCGCGGGGAGCGTTGTGAACCGCGACATCCCCGCCGGCGTGGTGGCCGCAGGCACCCCCTGCCGGGTGCTACGGCGCATAACCGAAAAAGACAAGCACGCATACGAAAGGAGCGCATAATGGCGTTTGACGTGCACAACCTGCAATGGACCCGCGAACCTGAAAGCTTCAGCATCTCGACCGAGCGCATCGAGGTGGTGACCAAGCCCCACACCGACCTGTGGCAGCGCACCTACTACCACTTCCGCAACGACAACGCGCCGGTTCTGCAAATGACTACCGACAAGCGGTTCTTCTCCTTCGTGGTGAAGACCGACTTCACCGAGAGCCACCACCGGTTCGACCAGTGCGGCGTGGTGGTGTACCTGGACAGCGAGAACTGGCTCAAGGGCTCGATCGAGTACGAGAACGAGCGGTTCCAGCACCTAGGCAGCGTGGTCACCAACCAGGGCTACTCGGACTGGGCGACCACGGAGATCCCCGCCGACGTGAAGACCATGTGGTACCGCCTGAGCCGCCGGGAGGACGATTTCCGCATCGAGTGCTCCGAGGACGGCGCGACCTTTAGGCAGATGCGCGTCTGCCACCTGCACAAGGCCACGGGCCCCGTGCGGTTCGGCGTGTACGCGTGCAGCCCGGAGGACTCGTCGTTCCGCGCCGTGTTCACCAACATGGAGCTGGGCGCCTGTGCGTGGGAGGCCCACGACGGCCAGCAGCCCGACGAGGACGCCTAAACCCCTGGTAAAACATCGGTCAAGAGCGCGAGCACGCACCTGCCGTTGATGGCAACCGAGAAGAGCGGGCGGGCGCGGAGCCCGGGCAGAAGGGCCCGCGCTTTCCGCCCTCTCGCCTACTTGGACTTGGCCGCCTTGCGCGCGTCGCGGGCGCGGGCGCGCTCAAGCGCGGCCTCGGCGGCCGAGAAGCGACAGCCGCAGTAGTTTTGCCGGTACATCTTGAGCTCGCGCGACAGGCGCGTGGCCTCGGGGTAGTACGGGCGGAAGTCGCGGATAACGGGTGTGAGGCCGTTGGCGCGCGCAAGCTTGTCCAGCACCTCGCTGCAGGTGTCGAAGAGCTGGTAGGGAGAGACCGCCAGCGTGGTCGAGACGTGCGCGAACCCCTCGCGCCGCGCGATGCGGCAGGTCTCCGCCAGGCGCAGCGCGTAGCACGCCCGGCAGCGCTGCGGCCGGTCGGACCCAAAGCGCGCCGGGCCGCGCTCCCACGCGTCGCGGTCGCACTCCCCTGTGACCACCGGCACCTTCGCCACGTTCTTTGCCCAGTCGAGAAGCACCTGCAGCCGGCGGTCGTGCTCCTCGACCGGCTGGATGTTGGGGTTCACCCAGCAGATGACCGGGTCGAAGCCCTCCTCGCGCAGCAGGCGCACGGGCTCCAGCGAGCACGGGCCGCAGCACGCGTGCAGCAACAGCGGCGTGGCCATCAGGCATCGTCCTCCTCAAGGTTGCGGCGGGTCGCGCATGCGGCGCTGCGTGCGTGCGCGGCGTCAGCGGCACCGAGACGCGCGGCGCCATCGTCGGCGACGCCGTAAAACCTCACGCCCGTGGGCGTGTCCTCGCACCAGCGCACCTCGGGCGAGCGCGCCAGGTCAGCCACGTAGGCCAGGTCGCCCGCGCAGCCCGACAGGTGGAAAACAGCCGCGAGCGCAGCCATGAGCCACCAGCCCGTGGCCGCGCCGACCAGCGCCAGCAGCGCCGTCACCGCCACCGCGGGCGCGGCGGCCACCACCTGGTACTGCCCGCGCGTGTACACGATCCCCTCCGCGCAGGCGTAAAGCATCCCCTGCTTGAGCTTGAACCCAAAGGTCACGTGCGCCGCGCGCGGGGCGAAGAGCTTGAAGAACAGCCCGTGCACCGCCTCGTGCGCCATAAGCGCCGCAACCGTCACGGCAACGAGCGCAAGCGGCCACCACGGAAGCGCCACCGCCTCCGCCGGCGAGGGCGCGCCCAGCGCAAACGGCGCGAGCCCAAACGCCAGCACCACGGCGCAGACGCCCACCCCTGCGATCCAGGCCGACACCTGCGTGATACGGGCGAGAAACGCGGGGTCGTCCAGCGTGTCGATGCCGCCCGTGCACACCATGCGCTCGCCGGGGCACAGGCCCGCAGCGTTTGCGTCTCCGGGGACCGCCGCGGCGCCGGCCGCGTCCGCAGCGGCGCCCGCGCCGCTTCCAGACGCCCCCGCGCCCCGCTCGCCCGCGCACCTTGCGCCTGCGCCGGGGCGCTTCTCGCCCGCCGGGGGCGCCGCCGCGCCTGCGTGGTATGTTTCTCCGCCATGTTTCATAGCCAAAGCTTATCCGACCGGCGCGCCGGTGTGTAATAATGGGGCATTGCAAGAAGCCGAAACCCGCAAAACAACGCAAGGCCCGCACAAGCTGGGCGGCAAAAGCCGCCGCGCGGACCGGCGCGCAAACGCAAGGAGCACCTATGGCACGTACCTTCTCACGCGAGAACCGCCCCCGCTGGCCCAAGCGCGCCATCGTCACGGCCGGCGAGCCGTACGGCAACAAAGGGCTGCACTTCGGCCACGTGGGCGGCGTCTTCGTCCCGGCCGACTTCTACGCGCGCTTTCTGCGCGACCGCATCGGCGCCGAGAACGTGATCTTCACCTCGGGCACCGACTGCTACGGCTCCCCCATCATGGAGGGCTACCGCAAGCGCGTGGAGAACGAAGGCTACCAGAAGAGCATCTTGGACTACGTGCAGGAAAACCACGACAAGCAGGCCAAGACGCTCGAGAGCTACGAGATCAGCTGCGACATCTACGGCGGCAGCGCCCTCGAGCCGGCCGTGCACGTGCACGAGAAGATCACCGACCAGGTCATCAGCCGCCTGGCCGAGCGCGGCGTGCTCGAGCGCATGAGCACCAAGCAGTTCTTCGACCCCGAGGCCCAGCAGTTCCTGAACGGCCGCCAGGTTGTGGGCCGCTGCCCCATCCAGGGCTGCAAGTCCGAGAAGGCCTACGCCGACGAGTGCGACCTGGGCCATCAGTACGAGCCCGAGGAGCTCATCGCCCCCAAAAGCCAGCTCACCGGCGTTACGCCCGAGCTGCGCCCGGTGGAGAACGTCTACTTCGACCTGCCGCGCTACCTGGACTTCCTGAAAGAGTACGTGGGCGGCTTCGACGACGACGCGCGCGTGCGCTCCGTGGTGAAGACCACCATGCGCGAGTGGCTGAACCCCCCGCAGATCTACGTGCAGGAGAAGTTCCGCGAGGCCTACGAGGCCGCCGCGGGGAGCCTGCCTGCGCACACTGCGAGCGAGCCCGAGAAGGGCAAGAGCTCGTTTGCCCTCACGTTCAGCTCCTGGCGCGACCGCGACGCCGCGCGCGACGCGCTGGCCGCCGCCGGCGTTCGCTTCCGCTCGGGCAAGGCGCTCGTGCCCTTCCGCATCACCGGCAACATCCCCTGGGGCGTGCCGGTGACCTGCGTGAACGGCTGCACCGACCTCACCTGCTGGTGCTGGCCCGAGAGCCTGTGGGCGCCCATCAGCTACACCGAGACCGTGCTGGAGAACGCCGCGCCCGGCCGCTACTCCAGCTCCGACTGGCGCGACTGGTGGTGCACGCCCGACGCGCACGCCTACCAGTTCATCGGCCAGGACAACATCTACTTCTACGGCATCGCGCAGTCGCCGCTGTGGGAGGCGCTCGACTGGAGCCTGGAGCAGTCCACGCTGGTGGCCAACTACCACATCCTCTACATGGGCAAGAAGGCCAGCTCCTCGAGCGAGACCCCGCCGCCGCCGGCCGACGACCTGCTGAACCACTACACCGCCGAGCAACTGCGCGCCCACTGGGTGAGCTTGGGCCTGGGCGAGAAGCCCGTGTCCTTCAGCCCCAAGGCCTACGACACGCGCGTGACCGGCACCAACGCCGACGGCTCCGACCTTCTGGCCTGCGACGACAAGCGCGTGATCGACCCGGTGCTCAAGGAGGGGGCGCTGCTCACGGGCGTCTTCAACCGCCTGGCGCGCTCGTGCTTCTACGGCGTGGCCGCCAAAGAGGGCGACGAGGCCCCCTACCGCACCGGCTGCATCCCCGCCGGCGCCCCTGCGCCCGAGGTTGCCGAGGCAGCCGAGCAGGCGGTGCTCGCCTTCGAGGACGCCATGTACCGCTGCGAGCTGCACCGCGCGCTCGGCATCTGCGACAGCTACCTCCGCGCCGCCAACAAGCGCTGGAGCGACGCGAGCAAGGCCGCCAAGGCGCTCGAGGGCGCAGCGGCCGACGCCGCGATGACCCAGGCGCTGGTTGACGCCTTCGCCGAGCTGCGCGTGGCCACCGTGCTCATGCACGGCATCGTGCCGGCCGGCTGCGAGCTCATCTGCGAGCACTTCGCCATCGAGCCCGCCGCGTTCTTCTCGTGGGACAACCTGCTCGCCTCCACCGACGAGCTGGTTGAGAAGCTCGGCGAGAAGCCCGGGTGCCACGCGGTCAAGCCGCTGCCCGCGCGCTTCGACTTCTTCAAGAAGCACGAGAGCCAGTACTAGCCCTCGCCGCAAAGCGCGTACCGAACCTATACGGAGCCCTGACGTTTACCGTCGCGCATAAGGGGTATCCTAAGCGGGCTTTCGCATTCGTTGAGCAGCGCGTCGCCGTCCGGGCGGCGCGTTTTCATTCTCAAGGAGGATCCATGCCCACCCTTGCTGTTCGCCAAGCCACCGAAGCCGACGTTGCCGCCGTGGAGTCCGTGCTGCTCGACGGCAAGGCCGCCATCGCGCGGCTCGGCATCGCGCAGTGGCAGTCGGAAGGCTACCCCAGCCGCGCCGACGTTGCCGCCGACGTCGCGCAGGGCGTGTCCTATGTGGCCGTGAACGAGGCGGGCCAGGTGGTGGGCACGCTCTCCCTCCTCATGAACGGAGAGCCCATGTACGACGCGATCGACGGCGCCTGGCTCACCGCGAGCACAAGCGCCGCCCCGCGCTACGCCACCGTGCACCGCACCGCCGTGGCCGCAGGCGCCGCGCGCCAAGGCGTGATGCGCACCCTCGTCACCGAGGCCGAGAAGATCGCCCGCGCCGCCGGCGCCGAAAGCGTGCGCATAGACACCCACCCCGGCAACACCCCCATGCGCGGCCTCGCCGAATCCCTGGGCTACACCTCCTGCGGCATCGTAAAGCTCCTGCGAGAAGAACCCGAACCCGAGCGCGTAGCCTACGAGAAGCTCCTGCGAGAAGAACCCGAACCCGAGCGCGTAGCCTACGAGAAGCTCCTGTAGCACAGAGTCTCGGCATGCGCCCATGCGCCAAATTAGGCACGGCCTAATTTGGCGCATGGGCGTTGACAATGCATCGGGAAACCTCGATAAGCCCTGCGCAGAGCCCCTCGGGCTTTCTCCCGCGCGCAGATTCCGCATGAACAGGAGGCCACTTAACGTGGCCTCCGTCGTGAAAAGGACTGTTTGAGCACGGGAGAAAGCCCGAGGGGCTCCAAGGGGAGCCCGCGCTTATCGTTTCTTCTTGTGATGCCCGTTGCGCCAGATGTCGCGGCCCACCATGACCGCCATGACAAGCGCCGAGGCGTAGCCGGCAAACCCCAGCACCGGGATGCCGAAGATGACCGGCTGGATGCCCGCGTAGTACACCACCGACGAGCCGATGAACAGGCCCGCGATGATGACCGCCATCGACAGGCGGTCGAAGATGAAGCCCAGCTGCTGCAGGATCTTCTCGGACCCCACGAACTCGGTGTTCATCTTGAGCTGGCCGCGCGTGAGCATGCGCGCCGCCAAGCCCAGGTGCTCGGCCGCCTCGAGCGAGCCCTTGAAGGCGCGGCGCGAGTGCAGCGCAGTGGACTGAACGGCGTCTTCGAAGCGCTGGAAACTGGACTTCTCGTTTCTGATGTGCTCGGAGATGATCTGGATCATGTTGACTTGGGGCATGTACTCCGAGAGCAGGCCCTCCAAGGTCACCATGCCGCGCGCCACCATGGTGATGACGCTGGGCAGCTCGACCTTGTGCTTGCGCGCGAGGTTGATGATGGACATGAGGAAGTCGCCGATGTTGAGGTCGGCCAAGTCCACGCTGCCGAAGGAGCCAACGATAACGTCGAGGTCGGCCAAGAAGGCCGCGTGGTCCACTCCCGAGGTGTCGCGCGCGACGTTGAAGCGCGTGAGCCCGTCTTTGAGCTTGGGGGTGTCGCCCTCGGCCACCGCGTAGATGATGTCGCGCAGGATCGCGCGATCCTGGCTGGAGATGCGCCCCACGATGCCGAGGTCGATGAAGTAGACCGTCCCCTGCTTCACGATGATGTTGCCACCGTGGGGGTCGGCGTGGAAGAAGCCCTCGTCGAGCACCTGCGTCGAGTAGTTGTCGACGATGGTGCGGCCCAGCTCCTCCAGGTTGTAGCCGGCGGCGGTGAGCTCGTCGGGCTTGCTGATGGAGATGCCGTCTACGTACTCCATCACCACCACGTGCTCGGTGCACAGGGCAAGGTAGGGCTGCGGGCACGACACGCGCGCCACGCGGCGGGTCATCTCGTAGAACTCCGAGAGGTTCTTGGCCTCCATGAGGAAGTTGGTCTCCTCGCGGAACGACGCCCAGAGCTCCTCAACCACGTCTTGCAGGTCCATGATCTGATCGCTGCCCACAAAGCGCGAGGCCACGCGGGCGATGGAGCGCATGATGTCGATGTCGCGCGCCATGATCTGCTGCACGCCGGGACGCTGCACCTTCACCGCCACGTCCGTGCCGCCCACCAGCGTGGCGCGGTGCACCTGGGCGATGGAGGCGCTGCCCAGGGGCTTCTCGTCTATGTGCGAGAAAACCCGGTCGACGGGCTGGCGGTACTCCGCCTCCAGGCACTCGCGCACCACGGAAAAGGGCACCGGCTCCACGTCCGTGCGGAGCTTCGCCAACTCGTCGCAGTACGACTGCGGCAGGACCTCCGAGCGCGTGGAGAGGATCTGCCCCACCTTCACGAACGTGGGGCCCAGCTCCTCGAGCATGCGGCGCAGACGCACCGGCGTCACGCCGTGCATGACGTCGTACTTGCGCAGCACGTTGAAGATGTCCGTCACGCGTTGGCGCTTGCCGGCCAGCGTCAGCTGGTACTTCTCGGCCGGGGCCATCACGTCCGGCTCGTCGGGAACGCTGTCTACGGCGCGCTCGTGGTGAAAAGCGTGCTCGTCGACCGGCGCCGCGTCGTCTGCGCCATAGGAGGAATACGGCTGGTCAGAGCGCATAGGGCCGTCCCTTACGCCTCGTCTGCGTCTTCGGCGGCCGCGGCGTCGGACGCGTCGGCGCCAGCTGCGTCCGCATCCTTCACGTCGACCTCTTCCACCTCGACGTCAACAACCGTGGCGCCGGCGGATACGGAGTCCACCAGGTCGCGCACGTGCTCGACGAAGGCGGCGCGCTCGGACTCGTTCAGGTCGCGCACGCGGGCGCGGATAAGCTCGTCCAAGATCTTCTCGCTCGTGGTGGCGCCGGTGGCCGAGAGGCGCTCCGTGGCGTCGCTGATGGCGCCGCCGGCGCGCTCGAAGATGTCGGACATGGAGCGCGTGAAGTCGGAAGCCTCGGCGTCCGAGCGCACCTCCGCGCCCTTGGCGTTGAGGTCCTCCAGCACCTCGCGGCCCTTCTCGCCCACCATGGCGGCGGCGCCGAAGCCCACGTTGACCATGCCGTTGATAAGCTCATCGAAGTTAACAGCCATCTTTTGACTCCTCACCTTCTGGCGGCAAGCGCGCCGCATGCAGTTGGGGTTATGGTACCCAGCGAGCCGCCTGCGAAAACCCGCGTTGCGAACCGCGCGGGCAAGCGACGCGCAACGCGTTAGGGTGCGTGCGCGCATAAAAAAGGGGGCGCCCCGTCTGGAGCGTCCCCGGCACGCACCGAATGTGCGAGCGAACTTAGAGCTTGCGGACGTTGGAAGCCTGCAGCTTGCCGTTCTGGCCCGTGGTGATGTCGAACTCAACAGCCTGACCCTCGTCGAGAGTCTTGTAGCCGTCCATCTGGATCTCGGAGAAGTGGACGAACAGGTCGTCGCCGTCCTCGCGAGAGATGAAGCCGTAGCCCTTGTCGGGGTTGAACCACTTAACCGTACCCTGTGCCATGACGTGCCTTTCCTTCTTGCCCAAAGGGCAAACCATTGCGCTTCCGCGCACAACATGCGGCTGAAAACCGCTGCGGAGTATCATACTCCATAAAGCCAGATGACACCTCGAGAAATGCTGATTTCTCTCCCCAAACGGCGTAATTGTGCGGAAAAAGACGGTGTGCGGTTTATGTCCCCGGCAGACGGGCCGCAGCCTGGCGCGCCCTTACGCGCGGCGCGCGGCCACCTGGCGCTCGGCGGCGTACATGACGTTCTCCATCAGCATGGCGCGCGTCATCGGCCCCACCCCGCCCGGCACCGGCGTGATAGCCTCGGCCAGCGGCTCAACCTCGTCGTAGGCGACGTCGCCGCAGAGCTTGCCGTTCTCGTCGCGGTCCATGCCGACGTCGACAACCACCGCGCCCGGCTTGACCCAGTCGCGGCGCACCATCCGGGCCTGGCCGGTGGCCACCACCAGGATGTCGGCATCGCGGCAGGCTGAGGCGAGCTCGGCGGTTGAGGAGTGCGCGATGGTGATCGTGGCGTCGGCAGCGAGCAGCATGAGCGACATCGGTTTGCCCACGATGGAAGAGCGCCCCACCATCACCGCGCGCTTGCCGTGCGGGTCGATGCCGTACTCCTCGAGCATGCGCATGATGCCGGCCGGCGTGCAGGGGCGCAGCCCCGGCAGGCCGCGCACGAGCTTGCCCAGGTTCATGGGGTGAAAGCCGTCCACGTCCTTCTCGGGGTCGATGGCCTGAATGACGCGCTCGGCGTCGATGTGGGCGGGCAACGGCATCTGCACCAAGATGCCGGCCACCGCCGCGTCCCCGTTCAACCGTTGGATGAGGCCCAGCAGCTCGTCCTCGGTAGTCTCGGCGGGCAGCGCGTAGTCAAACGAGACGATCCCGCACTCCTCGCAGTCGCGGTGCTTGGCGCGCACGTAGGTTTTGGAGGCGGGGTCGTCGCCCACCAGCACCACGGCGAGCCCGGGCTCGACCCCCTGCGCGCGCAGGCGCTCCGCGCGCTCCTTGGCCTGCAGGCGGATCTTCGCCGCAAGCGCCTTGCCGTCAATGATCGTTGCCATATACGTCCTTTGCCGTTGCCTGTCGCAATCGTCAGCAAAACAGCCCCGGGGACGCTTCTGCCCGCGCGGGTGCGCGTCGGCGCTCGCGCGGAGGGAAGACCCCGGAGCCAGGTTGCGAACGGTTAGAAGAGCCCCGTGATGTTGCCGTTCTCGTCCACGTCGATCTTCTCGGCCGCGGGAACCTTGGGCAGGCCCGGCATGGTCAGAACGTTGCCCGTGAGCGCAACCACGAAGCGGGCGCCCGCCGAGACCTTGAGCTCGCGCACCGTGATGCGAAAGTTCTCCGGCGCGCCCAGCTTGGCGGCGTCGTCGGAGAAGGAGTACTGGGTCTTGGCGATGCAGACCGGCAGGTTGCCGAAGCCGTTGGCCTTGAGGGTGGCGAGCTGCTTTTGCGCGGCGGCGGTGAAGTCCACGCCGTCGGCGCGGTACACCTTGGTGGCCACCGCCGTTATCGCCTCGTCAATCGGCGTGCCGTCCTCGTAGGAGAAGCGGAAGCGGTTGGGCTCGTTCACCAGGCGCATGACCTCGTCGGCGAGCGTAAGCGCACCCTCGCCGCCCTTGGCCCACACCTCGGACAGCGCAACGTTCACGCCCAGCTTCTCGCACTCCTCGGCGATAAGCGCAAGCTCCGCCTCGGTGTCCGACGGGAAGCGGTTGATGGCCACCACGCAGGGAAGCCCGTACACCGACTGCACGTTGTCCACGTGGCGCAGCAGGTTGGGCAGGCCGGCGCGCAGCGCCTCGAGGTTCTCGGTGTTGAGGTCGGCCTTGGCGACACCGCCGTTGTACTTGAGGGCACGCGCCGTGGCCACGACCACCACCGCGTCGGGGGTGAGACCCGCCATACGGCACTTGATGTCGAAGAACTTCTCCGCGCCCAGGTCGGCGCCGAAGCCCGCCTCGGTGATGGCGATGTCACCGAAGCGCATGGCCATGCGGGTGGCCATGACGGAATTGCAGCCGTGGGCGATGTTGGCGAACGGACCGCCGTGCACGAAGGCTGGCGTGCCCTCCAGGGTCTGCACCAGGTTGGGCTTGAGGGCGTCCTTGAGCAGGGCCGTCATGGCACCCTGGGCCTTGAGGTCGCGGGCGCGCACCGGCTCGCCGCCATAGGTGTAGCCCACCACGATGTCGCCCAAGCGCTGCTTGAGGTCGGGGATGGAGGTGGACAGGCACAGGATCGCCATGATCTCGGAGGCGACGGTGATGTCGAAACCGTCCTCCCGCGGCACGCCCTGGGCCTGGCCGCCCAGGCCGTCAACGATGTGACGCAGTTGGCGGTCGTTCATGTCGACAGCGCGCTTCCACGTGATGCGCTTGGGGTCGATGCCGAGCTCGTTGCCCTGCTGGATGTGGTTGTCGAGCATGGCGGCGAGCAGGTTGTTGGCCGCGCCGATGGCATGGAAGTCGCCGGTGAAGTGCAGGTTGATGTCCTCCATGGGGATGACCTGCGCATACCCGCCGCCGGCCGCGCCGCCCTTCACGCCGAAGACCGGGCCGAGCGACGGCTCGCGCAGGGCCACGGCGCTCTTGACGCCGCGGCGCTGCAGGGCGTCTGCCAAGCCGATCGTCGTGGTGGTCTTGCCCTCGCCCGCCGGGGTGGGGTTGATGGCGGTGACGAGCACGAGCTTGGAGCTGTGCTCGGTCGGCTCGTTCAGCAGGGCGTAGTCGATCTTGGCCTTGTCGAAGCCGTACGGAATCACGTACCGCTCGTCAACGCCCGCCCGCTTCGCCACCTCGGTGATGGGCAGGGGCTTTGCGGCTTGCGCGATCTCGATGTCAGTGAGCATGCAGGACTCCTCTCAGACGGCGACTAGGCTTTTATCCTACGGCAAAACGAACCCCTGCGCGCGCCAAGCTTTGCCGCCGCGCCAAATCGTTACGCGGACGGCTCGGCAAAGCGCGGGATGACGGGCGGCAAACGACGTGGCGCAACGAGAACGCCGGGGTGAACAGTGCGGGGCGGTTGTGCGGCGGAGCCGTCACAGCGCGCATCCGCGCCACGCTTCTCCGCCTCCCCACTTCTAGGCCGCAGGGGGCTCTATCCCCAAGTGCTCGAAGGCTGCGAGCGTGGCTATGCGCCCCTGCGGCGTGCGCACGATGAGGCCGCACTGCAGAAGGTAGGGCTCGTACACGTCCTCGAGCGTGCCGGGATCCTCCCCCACCGCGCTCGCCAGCGTGGTGAGGCCCACCGGTCGGCCGCGGAACGTCTTGGTCAGCGTCTCCAAGATGCGCACGTCCAGCCAGTCGAGCCCGAGCTCGTCGATCTCGAAGAACGTGAGGGCGTCCTGCGTCACCGGCAACGTGATGGTCCCGCCGCCGCGCACCTGCGCGTAGTCGCGCACGCGCTTGAGCAGGCGGTTGGCCAGGCGCGGGGTGCCGCGCGAGCGCGAGGCGATCTCTGCCGCCGACTCGCGGTCGATCCCCACCCCGAGGATGCGGGCCGAGCGCTCGATGATGTCGACGAGGTCGTCGATGCCGTAGTAATCCAGGCGGAACGAGATGCCGAAGCGGTCGCGCAGGGGCCCGGTGAGCATGCCCGAGCGCGTGGTGGCGCCCACGAGCGTGAAGCGCGGGATGTCCAGGCGGATGGAGCGCGCCGCCGGCCCCTTGCCGATCACGATGTCGAGCGAGAAGTCCTCCATAGCCGGGTACAGGATCTCCTCAACCGCGTGGTTCAGACGGTGGATCTCGTCGATGAAGAGCACGTCGCCCGGCTGCAGGTTGGTGAGAATCGCCGCGAGGTCGCCGGTGCGGGCGATGGCGGGGCCCGAGGTGGTCTTGATGTTCGCGCCGAGCTCGTTTGCCACCACGGCGGCGAGCGTGGTCTTGCCCAAGCCGGGAGGGCCCGAGAAGATCACGTGGTCGAGCGCCTCGCCGCGGGCCTTCGCGGCGTCTATGAGCACGCGGAGGTTCTGCTTGATGCGCTCCTGGCCGCAATAGTCGGCAAGCGTCTGCGGGCGCAGCGTGTGCTCAACGTCGATATCGTCGGCCGTGAGGTCGGCCGACACCATGCGGTTGCGGCCGGAAGCGGCCTCCCCCCACGGATCCTCAGACTCATCCAGCTCCCACATAGCCTACGCACCCATCCCCAGGCGCTTGAGCGCGCCGGTCAGCATGTCCTCCGTACTCGTCTGGTCATCATCATACCCTGCGAGCGCGAGCTCGGCCTCCTGCGGCGTGAAGCCCATGGAGAGCAGCGCCGCCTGGGCGTCTGCGCGCGCCGTGGGATGCGAGCTCGCCAGCGGCAGCTGCGCGGGCAGCTGCGCGCCCAGGCTGCTGCCCAGGCTCTTGTCCTTCTCGAACGTGCTCTTGAGCTCGAGGATAAGGCGCTGGGCCGTCTTCTTGCCCACGCCCGGCACGGTGGCCATGCGCTTGGCGTCGTCGGTCATCACCACGGTGTACAGGTCGGCCACCGAGAAGGTGGAAAGCACCGAGAGCGCGAGCTTGGGCCCCACCCCCGAAACGGACACCACGTGGTCGAACAGGGAGCGCTCCTCGCGCGTGGCGAAGCCGAAAAGCGTCATGGCGTCCTCGCGCACCTGCATGCGCACGTAGAGCATGGCCTCGGCGCCCACAGGCGGCAGGGCCGCCGCCGTGGTGCCCGATATGCCCAGCTCAAAGCCGACGCCCGAAACGTCGAGCACCACCGTAGAAAGCGTGGCCTCCGCCACGGTTCCGCGCAGCTGAACGATCATGCGCATCCGCCCCCTCGCGTTTGCGTGTAAGCGCCCTGGGTAAGGCGCATGGTCTGATGAAGGTGCGCGTGGCACACCGCGCACGCCAAGGCGTCGGCCGCGTGGTCGGGTCGCGGGTCGTGATCCAGGTGCAAAAGCGTGCGCACCATGTAGGCCACCTGGCGCTTGTCGGCCGCGCCCGTGCCCACCACCGACTGCTTGATCTGCATGGGCGTGTACTCGCCTATCTCCACGCCGGTGAGCGAAAGCGCCACGAGCGCCGCGCCGCGGGCGTGGGCGGTGGGGATGGCCGAGCGCGCGTTGGCGCCGAAGTAGATCCCCTCGATGGCGGCTGCCTTGGGGCCGTAGCGCTTGACCACGGCGGTCAGCTCGTCTGCGATATGGCGCAGGCGCGGCGCCATGTCTCCCCCTGCGGGGGTGTGGATGCAGCCGTAGGCGCGAGCGCGCATGGCCGACCCCCGCGTTTCCACGATGCCCCAGCCGGTGTTGGCAAGCCCGGGGTCTATCCCGAGGATGATCATGCGCGCCTCCCTCCGCACCATCGGTAACGAACGTTTGTTCTACTATACACGGAACGGAGCGGCATGGCAAGCCGGAAGGCGCAAGCCAAAGGCGCCCGTCAAAGGGTCGGCGCTAGTTGTCCGAGAAGAACGGGTAGCTGTTCGGGTCAACGCCCGGAGGAACCTGCCCGGGCATGAGCGGGGGCTGCACGCGCCCGCCGCCGGCGCTCATCGCCCGCCTGAGCTCCTGCTCGAAGCGCTCGAAGCCCTCCTGCAGGCGGCGCTGGCCCTCCTCGCCCTGGAGCTGCTCCTGCTCCTCGACGCCCAAGCCCAGCATCTCACCGATAAGGCCGATGATCTCCCCGCGGATGCGCTCGCCAGCCTCGGGGGCCCGCTCCTCGAACCGCGCGATCTCGGCAGCGACGAGCCCCTCGACCGTGCGCGGTTCAACGTCCTTCTCGCGGCCCAGGTCAGACCAGGCAAGGGCCTGCGGCCAGCCGCGCTCGGCAAACGAGCGCGCCGACACAATGGCGGCGGGCGGCAGCATGCGGCGCACGCTCTCGCCCGCGCGCACCTGCATCAAAAGCAGGCGCACCGCGTCGGCGGGAAGCGCGGCCGAGGCGATCTCGCCCGCGCCCTGGTTGCGGTCAACATGCGCGTCGAGGATGCTGTCAACCTGGGTTGCCTCCAGGTGCTCCAGGCAGGCGGCTACCTGGTCGGCGTAGCCTGGGAGCGCCGCGAGCGAGCGGGCCGTAGCAGCAAGCACCGCTCGCATGCGCTCCTCAACGGCGTTGAGCGTCACCAGGGACGCCGGCACCACCGGCGACACGCCGTTGCGGTACCGGGCGAGAAACTCAAGGTGCGTGAGGTACACGTCGCCGAACGGCGCGATGTCACCCAGGTACGGTTCGGGCAGACGACCGCCCACCAGGGCATAGTCGGTCTTGGTAAGCGGACTCACCAACGCTGCGGCGCGTCCGGCGGCAACGGTGCGGGCCACCAGCTGCTCGGCCGCGGCCGCCGCCTGCTCGGCAAGCGCTGCGGACGACACGCCCTCCTCGGCCGCAAGCTCGTCGGTGCCCGGGGCGGTGCGCTCGGCCAGCGCTATGTGCAGGTTCGCCGCGAGCTCCCGGGCAAGGCGCAAGCGGCGCTGCTCAGCGGCCTCCTGCGCAGGAGTGAAGATGCGCCCGCGCTCAACCATCACGCCCACCACGTTGCGCGAGCCCAGCGCGTCAACAGCGAGCACCGCCGCAAGCGAGCTCGGCAGATCGCCGCAAAGCAGCACCGCGGCGCGCGTCCACCCGCGCGCGGCGAGGTTGTCGCGCAGGTAGGCCACGAGCGCCTCCCACATCCAGCCTTCCCGGTAAAACACCGGCAGCTCGTGCTGGGAGACCGCAGGCAGCACCTGCCCGCGCAGAACCTCCTGCACCGCAAGCCCCTCCTCGAAGCAGGGAGCGGCCGCCACCACGCGGCCGTTGTCGTCCATCACAAACGAGCCGCCGGTGTAGGTGGCCTCGTCAAAGGAACCCACCGGTGCCATGCAGGCTATCCAGCGGCGCGAGCGCTGCGCGAGGTCGCAGAAGCGCCCCTCGGAAACCGCCGCCACCCCCGCCGTGGCTGCGTCGGTGGGGTCGAAGCCACCCACCTGGAAATAGATCATGAGGTCGGTGCCGGTGGGAACGCGATCCATGTCGCGCTCGATGTCGAAGGTCACGCCGATGCGCACGCCGTCCACGTCGAACACCGGCGGCCCCCACACCTCATCGGGGTCGCCGGTCCTGCGCTGGGCCATGAGCGTGCGCGCCGGTATGACGCGCCCCTCTTTAAGCATGAAAACCTCGAACAGCTGGGAGCCGGCGCAGGACACCACCGCCGGCACGAGGCAGATGGGGCTCACCTGGGCCGCCACGCGCTCAAGACCGCAGATAAGGTCGTGCATGAAATCGGCTGACTCCACCAACGTGCCGGGCAGGATGCCTGAGAACAGCGGTGAGGGGGTGCACATAAGGTTCGCGCCGGCCTCTTCGGCGAGCTTGGCCTGTTCCGCGATGCGGTCGCAGATGCCGTCGACGTCGCCCAGCCGCGCGTTGATCTGTGCCAATGCGATGATCATCTATCCCGCCCTCTCCTGCGCCGTCCTCGGCCACCCGCGCTGCATGCGTTTCTCGGCCCGATGCTACAACCGCCCCGATGGGTTGCCATCGGGGCGGTCGCCGAGTCGTTCCCCTCTATTATACGAAGCCCGCAGCGGGAACTACCGCAGGTTTCGAAAACCACGCGCAAACAGCCGGCCGAGTCTTCCGGCTGCCGCCCGCGCTTTTCTCGTCTGAAAAGGCGTGGGGCTAGAACTCCGCTTTCCACAGGCCGTGCAGGTTGCAGTAGGCGTACACCGTGCCGTGGTCAACGCCGCCGGCGAAGAACGTAGCCGGGGTCTGGCCGGGCTTGAGCTTGTGGATCTCAAGGCGATCGGCGGTCTCGAGCGCGATGAACTCGATGTAGTGCTCCTCCTCCATGGGGTGCGGCGTCTCGCCGACCGTGGCGCGCACGATGTGGCCGTCGCGCTCGAGCGCGACCACGGGCACGTGCTTCTCGGTCGCGGCGTCGGTGGTGTTGGCCTCGAGCTTTTTCATGGGCTCGCCGCAGCAAGCGGGCGTCACGCCGCCGTCGACGATGGTTGCGACGAAATTCTTGCAATGAGTGCACTGGTAAAACTGCGCCATATGGAATCCCTTCCCTTTCGGTTGGATGACGGTGCATGTGCCACGCGCGGTGTGCCTTGCCCCGCGCAACGCTGATTATTCTGCCCCGCGAACCCCGCCCCTAACCACGCACACGATAAGCACACGGAGTCCCGCAACGTGCCGCGGTGACAACAGGGCCAAGCTCTTGACGATGAAACCGCGAGAAACCCAACGGAGCACCGCGCCCGCCCCCAATGCCAGGCACAGCTTTTCTCTAGCGCTTCTCGACTGCCTCGGCGATTGCCTTGAAAGCCTCTGCTCGCTTTGCCTCGCTCTCGGACGCATCGCGCAAAAACGATGCCATGCCCTCGATGTCGACGGCGTTGATGAGCTCCAAGTACTCCGCCCGGTTCTCTATGCTCACAACCGCCGGCGCATGCCCGCTTAACAGCAGCCCGCGCTCAAGCAGGATGCGGCCCGTGCGCCCGTTGCCGTCCTCAAACGGGTGGATGCGCTCAAAGCGGATGTGGAACTCAGCCTCGCGCTCAAACGGATCGCGCCCAGCGCGCACATCGTTGTTGTAGGTGTACACGAGCTCCATCATCTGCTGGACAACCGCCGCAGGATCCGGCGGGATGTGCTCCGCACCGCGGATAAAGACGGGCACCTTGCGATAGCCGGAGATCTCGTTCACGTTGTGGTTGATGGCAATGCCTACGCGCTTGATAAGCGCTTCGCGCAGATCCAGATCGCGGTCTTCCATTGCCTCGGTGAGGGCAACCTTGTGGTTGATGGCCTCGTACAGCTCGCGCGCCGTTGCCTTGATCTGCAGCGAGTTGTCGTTCCACAGGATGGCATACGTTTCGGCAAGCGTCAGCGTATTGCCCTCGATTGCGTTTGAGTGGAACGTGGAGCGCGTGATGAAGTCCTCGAAATAGTCCCGGTCGGACCACATGAACTGATAGTAATCCATAGCGCTCCCCCGCTTCACAAGCTGCCTCCGCAGCATTGTACCCGCAGGAGCCCATCGGAGGAACCGGCTTGGCGTTCGCATTCTCACTGGTCGACCTCTCTGGTGGAATGCCAAGCCGGCCCAAAACGTTCAGAGGTACCCTGCAAGGATCAGACGTCACACCATCTTCAAAAGACCAAGCTCCTGCGTCTCGGCATAAGCCACGTCTTGGCACACGTTTTCAGGAAAACCCATTGTGCCACCATGTAAAATAGGTTGTCCAACGAACTGCCCACCGCGTTGGCGCCCCATGCCACCGCAGCGTTTACCGCTTGCGGCAGCATAGGTTCGCTTCTGCCATAGATTGCATCAGCCCACGCTTGGCTTCGTTATCGGCTTTGGCCTTGAATCGGCGTCGTATAAACCATCTCGCACCATGCAAGTGATCGCCGATTTCATGATATTCCGCAACTAGGGCTTTAGTAAGCAGCGACCCACAAAGTAATTTGTCGAACGCCCTCTGATAAACAAGGTGACATCGCCATAGCTCTTCCACAACAAACTAAATTAGATACAATATATATGATTGCATTAAACAACCATTTTCATTCGAGTTATAAAGCCGATCAAGTTGACCATGAATTGTAAGTAATACCATACTTGCCATTATTCAAATAACTATTAATCTCATCAAGCTAGTTCCCGTAATCAGATTTCTTTTAGAATTGGTGCGACATAAATTCGTGTTCTGCCGCCGCTCTCCACGTCGTTTACAAAACGAACTAGATTGATCTGGCTAAAAGTAAAAAGAGAACTTGGCCGCAAGGCCTTTCGCTTCTTAGCCATTACAATAACCACCTTTGTGGGAATGGAAGAGTATCGACTCGGATCTTGTCCAGCCTCTTCAATTCTCTTTTCAATTCCCCGTCGAAATGACGGATCAACGCGTGCGGCATCAGTAGCGACAAACGCCTGAGATAATAGATGGCTTACCGGTGCAGATGCACTAGCATTTTTTACGTGGATGAAAACCCCATCGGGCAAGAGCACGTCACAGGGCTCAATAGGATCCCTGTAGAATTCCCCTTTTACCAATCTGCCATCAAGGCACACGCCACCAAAATGGCACGCAAGCATCTCGTTAAACTCATGCTCAGAAAGACCAGGATCCCAATTCGGAATATCCCCCATTGGCAAAGAACGACAAAATATCGAATCAACTTGACTAGCAATCTGAGTTGAATAACTGTCTTTCAGCGTATACCATTTTCCACCCTGGAAAAAATAGCGACGATTTTCCATATCCGTTTCAAACGAAAGCCATCTAGCCAAGGGAATCTTCGGACTAACCGGAGAACCGTTTAGCCCATCAAGAAGCACTACGCCATTTCTACTTAGTGCTTTTTGTAAGTCACCCGCATTTTTGCCGATTAGCTTGGCCGTTAAATCCCCAATTGAAGGAAGCCCTTCTTTTTCGTCTCTGCCAATCTTAAATGCCTCTGCCCGGCCAAACTCCTCGGACATTTCATGTGGCCACGTAACAGTAAGCCTATATTCTTCCGGGCAATTAATTGCATCGGAAAGCATCTCGTATAAGGACGACCGTACAGCACCAGGCGGAACATTCGCAAGCTGCTCAAGTGCCTTTAATGATGAATTCTCCGGTTCATTTAAAATGGCGGCAATCGTGTCTAGCGAACTCATCAGGTCATGGGCCGATAAGGGCATTGGAAGAGAGATCGCATCTGAGCTTTGGAGTTTTACAGTCTTGTCGCCCAATTCAAAAAGCGACAGATTAACTTTCCCCACCACTCGTGTCGCAAAATCACCCGTCTCGTTAAAACCAAGACCGCGCAAAGAATCACCAGATGGTATCGAGCTCCGTTCAATCTTAGGCCGATCATCCAAAGACACTTTTGATAGCGAAACCAAACTTTCGGGATCTGCCACACGCGCCGCAAAGCGAATCCCGTATCGTTGGTCCAAATAGTATTGATCGATATAGTGAAATCCTTGGCCAAAAGAAATAGCCCATGCTGAAACCGTTTCTTTAACCTCATGCTGAATGACAACGACTGCACCCGCTGTATAATTAAAAACGTTTAGCTGTTGTCCGGTGATTGACTCAAACGCTCCTCCCCACGCCGGAGTTTTCCTTTGCGTTTGAATCTGGAGGCACAGAGCAGGGCGACCACCCTCTATTTCAAAACGCAAGACGGATAACTCACCCTTATCGTCACGAATTGCGCTCTCTAGCTTTGAAAGGCCAACAAGATGATAAATCGTCATTCGTCTTGACTCTTTTGTACCCAACCATCCTCCTTCTGTAAAATGTTTCGCTATGCGTTAATTACCCAAATGCATGAGCGCAATTTCATTTAGCTTTTCTATATCTACGACCAACAGCGATTCATATCTATATAACATCGCAGATTTCGATAGACGTTATTAATATTCTAAAAAACAATATATAGCCTCGCGTTAGCATCATGCCGCTAGTCCGAGGCCTCTCTAACTATGGCTGCAACGGGTTCGTCAAAAAGGTAAGCGAAAACGAAACGCCCGCATACTGGGCGCGGCAAGACGAAAGATTGTAGGCGCAAACTCTCCATCAGTCGTGGTCATTGTGACCTAACAGGAAATTTGCCAAAATGGAATCAGAAGCTGATAAGCACAGCGTCCTGAGAGAAGATAGGGGCTGCCGCAATGAGTAAGTACTTGTTTTACTACGACGAAACGGAACATAGTCGCGTCATTAATCAAAGCACCATACAGGCGAAAGGCTTCTATGACGGTTTTGTCACGGTAGTTGTTGGGTGGAAAGAAGATGATCAGCCTCTACTCGAATCAAAATATAGCAAGTTTGAAAACACTTATAGGCAAAATGCTAAAGAACTCAAGAGCTCAGCAATTAATAACAATCAGCTCAAGTACGGGTTTGCCTCGTTAAGCAACAAGACTACGTTGCGGCTTGTTGAAGATTTGCTGGGTTTCTTTGATGAACATGTACTGCTGCAATACACCACGATAAGCAAGACGGAATATATTGTTAATCAGCTGTTACGTTGTTATAGAGGGTCTGACATAGTCAATATTGTTTTTATGTCATACTCAGTTGCCAAAATCATCAATGTGTATCAGCCCGCTGAGGTTATCGAAGCACTTTATAAAACTCCAGACGAACTGCTAAGAGCTCTAAGGAGCTATTGTAAACAGCGGATTCGAATAGATTATGGCAACGCCTTACTTAAGCAGAGAGAAATAAACACGTTGCGTCAGCTTTTGTGTGTCCTTAAAGAAGTAACTCCTCCCGAGAGTTTCGATTGGGACTATTCTCAAGCACTCTATGGCTTCAAAAGCTACCTTGCTGAACAACAAATTGACCAGTATTCGTTGTCTATCGATAGAGAAATGAAGACTGCTGAAGCGGCAAGATCGATCGGCATGATAAATGTTGCTGAGATAGATTCAAGAGAATGCTGGGGCGTGCGAACGGCTGACATGCTCGCCGGGTTGATCGTAAAATTACTCAAAGCTATTAGAAATGAGCTGCGCTATTCTAATGAAGAAGATGAGATTAAGAAGCAGCTCCTTAATGAGCGATGGTTTGAGCTGGATAATAGGCATTTAAGGCTTTACCACGAGCTACACAGAATACTGGTTGAAGATAATAATTGCTGGTATAAAGCCTACGGAAGTGTGTATTCCGATGATCTGGTTTTTCTGATCAGCTTGCTCAACTACTTTACAAATTTCAATGATCAAGATCAGCTAAAAGAGCATAAGGGCATGCATGCAGAGCACTTCAATTATTGCGCGTGCAGGGATCTTCAGGCTAACTACGACATAATCGCGACAGAACAGATTGCTAGAAGATGATGCGTGAGCAACGATGAAAAGCCTGTGGATAACCTTACTGAACAGCCACCACTTCCCGTCGGCCCTGATCAACACATCTATACCGTATACGCTGTTGGCATAGATATTCATGGCCTTCCTGGCATAGTAGTAGATCGGGAGTCCAGCGCTGCTTGCTACAGACTACCGTCGGAATTAACAGGGTGGGTTGCAGGAGTTCTTGATTATGACGCAGCTGGATTTAACTGAGTAGTAACCCGCTTCGGTAACGCCGGTCAGCCGAGATGGTACCGCCGGTCAGCTGCCGGCGGTACCGAGGACAAACCGGCTTGGTACCGCTACGAGTCCCTCTTCTTGGCGAAGTACTCCCGCATGTTCGAACCGTCGAGATCGATGTAGCGCGCGCCCGTGGCGACCCGGTTCAGTATCGAGTCGGCCATCAGCTCGCCCTCGATCCTCAGGTACCACTCGTTGGGCTCGAGCTGCGAGGCGATGAGGGTTGCCGCGCGCCCCTCGCGGGCCTCCATGATCTCGAAGAGGCCGATCGCGCCCCGCGTCGCGATCGGCGTGGTCGGGAAGTCGTCGACGATGAGCAGCTGGACGCGCTTGTAGGCGTCCATGCGCTCGTAGTAGCTGCCGTCACCTGCCGCCCGGCAGCGGTTCAGGTCGTCCATTATGTCGGCGAGCCGGGCGTAGCGCACCGTGAAGGGCCTGCGGCGCGCGGCGTTGCCGAGCGCCTGGCTGATGAAGCTCTTGCCGCAGCCCGTCTTGGAGATGATCACCACCACCTCGCGGTCCTCGACCCACCCGCAGGACGCGAGCCTGGCGACGCGGTCGCGGCCGAGCTTGCGCTCCTTCAGGTATACGATGTCCTCGACGCAGGCGGAGGGGAGCTTGAACCGCGCCTCCCGCACGAGCTTGGCGACCTTGCGGTCGCGGCGGGCCGAGGCCTCCGCCTCGATCAGCATCTCCATCCGCTCCTCGAAGCTGTACCGGTCGTACGAGTCATCCTCGACCATCTCGCGGGGCTTGTCACCCATCGCCCTCACCCTGAACTTCGTGAGCATGTCGAAGTGCTCCTCGGTCAGCATCCGCGGTCGCCTCCCCTCCGGTAGGCGTCGGCGCCGCGCAGGCGCCCGGCCGACTTCGCGCGGTCGACGGGCCCGCCGTCCGCCTCGGGCGGGCGCCCGGACGCCCTCGCCTCCGCGTCGGCCGCCCTGATCACGAGTATCGCGTTCTTGAGCGCGGTGTAGCTCGGCACGGCTCCGAGGGCGTTCGACCTCGCGCAGGCCCGCTCGAGCAGTCCGGGCGAGTAGGTCTTGGAGAGCCCGAGTATGTTCCGGGCCGGCACGAGGGCCTGCTCGACGACCGGGCGGCTGGCGAGCAGCCTGTCCACCGCCGCCCCGGCCTCGGCGCCTATCCTGTGGGCCCACGACGAGAACCTCTCGGGCGACCACGGCGAGTCCATCGCCGCGTGCGCCGGCGGCATGTGCTCGGCGACCGTGGAGTACTGGCCCTTGCGCCCGCTGAGCCTCCCGTGCTCCGCCACCGCCTCGCCGCCCGCCATCACGGTGACGGCGGTGTCGGTGAGCCTGACGTCCACCTGCTCGCCGATCAGCCGGAAGGGCACGGAGTAGCGCATGTAGTCGACGGTGACGTGGTAGTCCGGGGCCACCTTGCAGCTGCGCCACTCGCACATCTCGTGGCGCTCCGCGGGCAGCGGCTGCATGCGCGGCCGCTCCACGGCCTCGTAGACCGAGTCGCGGGAGCCCTCCCTCGCCGAGAACGGGCGGGCGTTCAGCCATCGCGTCCGCTCCAGGCAGAACCCGTTGAACTCCCCGAGCGTGTAGAATGTCGTCTCGTTGGCGGGCGCCACCACCCACCTCTCCACGAGGCCCACCGTGGACTCGGCGACCGCCTTGTCGCGGGGGCGGCGGGCCCTGGCCGGCACGACCGCCGCCCCGCAGTGCTCGGCGAAGCGCTGGTACTCGGCGTTGACGACGGGCACGTAGACCGAGGAGCGGTCCGTCGCCGTGGCGGCGTTGTCGGGCACGAGCGTCCCGGGGACGCCCCCGAAGTCCTCGAGGGCGCGGGCCCGACCATCCTGCCATGATCTCTGCTTCATGTCGGTGAAGCCCTGCGCCCAGAACCTGCCCGAGTAGGGCAGCGCCACGACGAGCACGTAGACCCCGGTCCTCGCGCCGGTGAGGCGGTCCGTCAGCCAAGCCGTGTCCCCGGCCCAGTCGATGTAGGCCTTCGCACCCGGCTCGTGGGCGAGCCTCCTGGTCGCCCCGGCCCTCTCGGCGGCGTCGGCGAACATCTCGCAGAAGGCCTGGTAGGAGTACGCGCGCTTCCCGGCGGCCTCCGCCGCCACGCAGTGCTCCATCCAGAACATCTTCACCGTGAGCTTGCGGCTCCTCTTCTTCCGTGCGATCAGCGGCCCCATGTCGGGAGCCAGGCAGGCGCTCTCGCGCGGACCCCGGGGCGGCGCGAGCATCCCGTCCACCTCGGCGGCGCCCATCGCGGCGACGTCGTCGAACGTCAGGCCGCGCTCGCGGATCGCCTTGGCGCACGCCGAGACGTCGCGCTTGCTCGCGTGCAGGGCGGCGGCGACCCCGGCCTGGGAGACCCCTCCCTTCGCGAGCATCAGGAGGATCTTTCTCTTCTTGGACATGGGCACCAGCCCCTTTCCGTTTCGCGGCGCCCGCCCTTCGGGCGCTCTCCCCACGGATTCTAGGAGCGGTACCATGCGAGCCGATTCCCGGTACCACCGGTGCTGACCGCTGGTACCAAAAATCGCTGACCCGCGTTACCAGATTGGGTTACTACTCAATTTAACTTATTACCTGCTCGAGTTGCCTTTCAGCTTGTGCGTGGCATTTGTACAGCCGAAATACCTTGAGCGTCTGTGCGGGAGCCTTGAAATGACACGTGCACGGCATGACGAACGGGGACTTTTTTGGGGTGCGCCTTCCCGCTAGTAATGTCCCCAGAAGAAGAGGTAACGTACATTTTTCTTGCGCACTTTGACAGCGAGACGGCATCCAGACAGGAGGGGGGCACGGACTGCTCCGGTATGGTTCGAATTGTCGAGGCGGGAAACATGTTAGAGGAGAGCCGTGCTCAAGCCAATCGTAACGTTCAACGAGTCCGAAGGACGATCCGCGTGAACTCGTGAGAAAAACAGTCGAGGACACCCTGGGCAGCCTGCTAAGAATGAGGTGGGCACCGTGCGCCGCCGGCCACGAAACCTGCCGTGTGGACCGTGCCCGAAGCGGCCGCCGCCTGCATGCCTGAGTCTAAGGAGGTGCGTCTCACGACCGCGATAATAGGGCGTTGCAGTCGGCGCGAGGTAAGCATCGAAGACACTTAGAAATCCTCTGGGATCCTGGCGCGGCAAAGGGCCTCGCCGGACCTTTAGGCTGCCGGCTTGAGCCCAGCTCGTGACTCACCCCCCCCCGCGACTTGCGCGAAGCGCGAATGCTCACCGGCGGCAAAGCCGCCGACATGGCAGGCCCGACCGCCGAGATGCTCCCCGACGCAGCATGCCGATACCGCACGGTCCACTTCTACGGGAGCGCGCCCTCGCCAAAGTCCCGAAGTCGAGGAGGCCCGGGGTCGCCGCCATGCTCAGGGCAATCCGTGACGTGGGGCCACGCGAGGTCGTCGGAACCAAAACGCTCGAGGCGGCCCCGAGGCCCGCGCACGCCGCGAAGAGCAAGCGGAACTCGAAGCGCTGTCTAAACGTGGCTCTGCTAGGCGAATAGCCGTACCGGACAGCAAGCCCAGAGAGCCGTCGGAAAGTGCACAAGAATCTTGATGGCATCCGCGCGGCTCACGGCGATATAGGGGGGCACTCGGACTGCAGCGTATCCCCCACGCAGATTGCGGCCACGAAATCGGACCTCGAGCTCTCCGTACGCGCAATGTACCGTTGAATCGACGCTAACTACGTTGAGGCAGCCAATATGGAGCTGGGAAGCAAGATGGGTACAGGCCGAGGGTCGCCAGCGCTTGTCATGTCTTAGGCGAACTCAAAGCCCGGAGCAAACTCGCCCGATGAACTCACTCCGAGATGCTCGTTGCGGCGCCCGGTGACGATGCGTACACGTCGCCGCCCACCTTCGGCATTAAGGTGCCGGGTCCGTCAGAGCTGGATCTGGTACCAGTATGCATCGAGAGAGCCCGCACGGAGCGAAGGAGCGCTGGCAGCCGACTAATCCCGAGGGACAATGGAATCGGAAACGAAATGGCCACCTAACGCATTTCACACCTGACGCCTTTCATTGAGGTTGAGAATCAACCCCAGTACAAAAAGAGGAAAAGAGCTATTGAGTGAAAATGCACCGAAGCCACTCCGCCCACGGAAGCGCGACAACAGCTGCAATAGCTGAAATAATTGTGCAAGCTCGGATCGCGAGCGTCATGCCCTTCATGCGGTCATTCTGCTCTTGAAACTGCTCAAGAATCTCAGTTTGCCGTTTTTCAGCATCAGCAAACTTATGCATCAATGAAGCTTGCTGATCAAGGATCTGCTTCTGAACATTCATGAGTTCTGTTTGCACAAGCGCATGACGTGCCTGAAGTTCAAAAACCTGCCCCTCGTAAGTTATACGAGCAAGTTCCCGCGCGGCGTACTGCATGCTATCATACAGGTCAAACAGCGCTGCCGGAAATCCTCCCTCCACCAATATGGCATCAAGGACATGTTCTCCAAATAACATCTCAGATTTAGCTGTGTTTAACTCATCTTCTCCCCACAAGTAAGTCTTTTCACCAAAAAGCATATTAACTGGGCTCTCAATATTGTGAATAACATCCCCAACAAATGAAGCGGCTTTATCCGGTTGGGTTTTAGCCAGTCCCAGCAAGCCAACATAACGCCGAATTCTCTTTGCCATCGAGGGTTCATTCAGCATGCTAGGACCTGCATTAATGACCCGGGCATCATCGGCCTGCTCCGCCATTGAACATCTAATAGCATCAGCGTGCTGAGCAACATAATCAATTAGTTGACCCTTTTCCCGTTTGATTTCATCAAGCGCCATGCGTGTTTTTCTTGACGCATCCATAAGAGCGTATTGTATGGGGAGAAGAGTTGTATTCGCCTTCCTTATTTCCTGCACCGTCATCATCTACTTAGCACCTCACACACGATAAGTAATGTACGTGCATCGCATAATGTTTGATATGCGGCGCACATCATGTAGGTACCGAGAATAGCTCGCAACGCCAAAATATCCAATGAGGATACCCTCTTCATGTTGACGCGTCATTCTCGACGACGTTGCAATACACCGATCTGATGCAATTTTATACTGAGCGCATTGGTGACTTACAAAACAGCACGGTTGAAAGCCAAGGGGGAGGTACCCATAGCCGATGCACTCAACGTAGCGACATGTCTACTCAGCAAAACAGGATATGTGTCCATCAAGCTTGTCTATTACAGCCATACCGATCATTTGATTGCCAAACACGAGCCCCTCATCCCGAATCACTTCGAGGCATGGGTTAACGGTCCTGTTTTGCCCGAGCTCTTCAATATGCGCCGGAAAATACGTTATCTCGCGCGCTGATCTTTCCAAATACGCATCAGAAAATGCCCTGGATCGTTCTCAGCAACAGACATGCGATCACGTGCCCTCAATCATAGGCGACTACACGGGACAAGCGCTCAGCCAGTTTACTCACGCAGAAGCTCCTTGGATTAACACATGGAACGGCGCGACACCGCGGGAACATTCGCGTGATACTATAACTTATTAGGGCATCGTCGATTATTCGTCGATTATTATGCGACAACTAATGCCAACCCCGTGTTTACATCATGAACGACGAGCTGCATCCGTCAAAGAACAAGGCGGGGCGAGCGAGAACGGTTCTCGCAGCTGCAAATTCAAATGAACCGGCCCGCACAGAAGCCATGCACATCATGGGCCCGTAGTGATCTGCCCACAAGCCGGAGCTACATGCCATCTTTCGAAAGATGCAAGGTGCCTCTAACCGGTATCGCGGAGCAATAATCGCCGCGCGGCTCAAACGATTTGCAACCATCGAAGGAAAACCAAGACGCCCAAATACTTCATTTCAGCTCAATGCTATGCACGATATTGCGAGATGCCGATGCGTTCTTCCAACCGTAAATACCCTACGGAACATACAGTCTCGCATTGAGCCTGAAGAAAGCGTTCGCGAGTCTCATGACTATCTCTCTTACTCGAAAACCTTCAGCTATCGCAGTGCCCACTTTGTAGCAAACATCACTCTACCGCACGGGCCGTACGGCAAGCTGCCCCTTGAGATACAGCTGCGCACTCAGCTGCAGCATCTCTGGTCAACTGCCGTAGAAGCTTTTGACATCTGCCAAAAGCGGGGCATCAAATTTGATCAGAGCCAATCCTCCCTAGCCGCACGGACCTTCGCGCTTATTTCCAATCTGTTCGCGCGACGCGAAGGCCTCCCCTTTCCTCCATCTACGCCTCAAGACGAACGCAACGCTATCGAAGGGCTCAAGGCGATCGGCAAAAACATCAGGCTCTTCGAACAGCTCCGAGCATATTCGGATTCCGTCTCAATAGTTACTAAGGAAACGAGCGGCGCAGACAATGTGAGTATCGTCTACCATTTGCTCTCTATGATGTACACAAACGCTTTCGGCATCGCCGGAGGGTTTTCATCTATCGAGGCGACCCTACGGCGCCGCACAGAACTCGAGCAAAGGAATCAAATTGGCGATGACGCCGCACTCGTCCTCACGTCATCTGAGCAAGATATTGGCTACGCCCTCTCAAACTACACGTCAAACATTTCCGAGTTCTTGGAGCTGCTGTCGACTTACTTTCATGGGTGATCTGTTATAGGGAAATAAGCCGCGTGCTCTGACGATAAGGACCGCATAGCAAACACTTACAAGCGCTAAACAACCCAACCCGATCTCGCCTTCTGAAGGCGCTCTTTCATCTCTTGCTTTGCTTGCTCATCTATTCCGCGCTGCAAGGTGTAAGAATCGCCAAATACAGCTATAGACCTCTTCAGCTCCCCGCTCTTTCGCTCAAAGTATTCTTGCGTATCCGCAATTTTCTTTGCAGGGTTCCCTGCGTAAATCGAGCCGCTGCTATACAATCCCGCTGGCAAGACAGAACCAGCGGCAACGATGCAATCGTCTTCCAAATTAACACCGGGAAGTAAAAGTGCCCCTGCTCCAATGAAACAATTTGATCCAACAGAAACTGGGGCGATCCTCGTGTATCCCAACTGCTTTTTCGTAGAGGCATCGTGAGCAAGGATGATCACACGCGGTGCAATAGTAACATTGTCGCCTAAACTGATAAGCCAACAATGAGGACGGTCGATGAGGCAGTTTGGCTGAATGCTGACGCCTCGCCCTGCCTTCATCCCAAGCCGTATAAGATCGTCGAGGTTAGCTTCTCCCCTTAGTCGTGAAAGAGCCCGTCTCAACATCCTTTTTAACACATCAACCCCCTATTACGGATGACAGCATAGGCACGATAGATGAATACGGCCACTTCCGACAAACTTGCCGCAAGGCATAGGGTAACCGCACTGAAATATCCTGTAACAAAAAGAACCATCAATGACGCAATTTGCACTATAGCACCCACCACATTTGATCGATTTGCGTAGTTTGATAAACCCATTGGCACCAACATGGGAAAACACAAAATATAAGTGGGGAATATACAGCAAATCGCAGGAAGCAAGCAGCGCAAAAGCACGGCAGCCCGCACGTATTCAGAACCGAACGCAAGCTCACAAATTGCCTCTGCATTAATAAAAACGATGACCGCCGTAATGACGATTAACGGACAGGCAACCAAAAGAATACGTTTACACAACCGATACTGCTTCGTTCTGACCATATATGGATAGAGGCTATCCGAAACAGGAGATGAGATGGTTCGCGTTACCGAAAGAAACTTTTCAGCCGCACCGTACTGTCCTACTATCGGATGGCCTGGATAGAAGAGTCCGAGCAAGACGGAATTCAAGGACTGATAGAAAGTAGAAGCGAATCTCGATATGAAAAACGGCAGGCTCCGTCTTAGCAGCCCCCCCACTTCTGACCAGCGGGGCATGCAAAGCCCAATAGAGTAAGTTTTATAAATATCAAAATAGCTATAAACACATGCCAGAAAATTGCCAATGAGCAAAAATAGCGGGATGACCCAAATATCACCTGATGAGCGCAGAAAGAAAAAGATCGGCAAGGAGAAGAGCAAGCGGACGACCAGGGTTCTCAGTGCAATTGCACGCATCTGCTCCATACCCCGATAAATGAAGTCAGGGAGAAATGCATTAAGCACATATGCAATGAAATATAAAATAAATAGACCTTTGTTTGATGAGAAGGGCTCTACCGATCCGATCAAAACCGCCATCACCACAGCACTAATACATGCAAGCGCAGCTTTACAAACCAAGACATTCGATACAAGCTCAGCAAGGTATTGTTTATCACTGCGATTCTTAACGACAAGCTCGGTAGCAGTAAGAATGAACCCGAAATCCAAAACGATTGTCATGATCATTGACATCGACACGGCAAGAGACAATACGCCATAGGCTGACGAGCCTAAAACCCTAGTCTCATATGGTATAAGAAGAAGATTAATTAGCTGTGAAGAGAATGTTAGAACGTACAGAAAAATCGTGTTTGTCGCCAATATTCCCAAGTCACGTTTATGCTTCATTCTTAAACACCCTAAACGCAATCCTCTTGATTTCTTTTCGAGCTCGAACTGAGATGACGGACTTTATCCGCTCTTTCACCAGTGTTTTAAACGTAGGGCGCTTAAGATACCGCTTTTCAAACTGTTCATAAGGAAGGGCGCTTAAATCTCGATAGAGTGTGTCCCTCTTGTTGGGTCGGATGCTGGGGCTCTCAAGCTGTTTGTTTAAATGAGACTCTCTCGCAGCGTCGATCGCAATTATATCTATAAAGCCTTTTATCTCTTTCATCATGCGCTCACCGACAGATGTATTGATTATTACCGTTGATACAGGACGATCTGAATGGAAATTGGGATAAAAATCTGCCGAAGCGCAATCTCCTATGGTCAAATCACCAAATCTGTTTCGTTGCGCATACTTGCATCGATAGCAGCTTTCGCGAAATGAAGCCCCCTCGAGAAAAAGAGAGTAATAAGCATCACGATATGCTTTAATCGATCCATTGCACCCCGGTGAATAGAGTTCAAAACCAGTTCGCTCATAGCGGCTGCTCAATCGAAACTTGGTAGGAACATCCTTTTGTAGCCTGCCCCTTTGAATCTGGATATCCCTATCTTTTGAGAAAAACTTTTGACTTGGAACACCGTGACAAATCAGATCCACGTAAATTACCCTATCACGCCAACGGTTGAGATAGGTCTTCAACGCTATGATCTGGCAAGGAGTTCCAAATACCAGCAAACTGTAGGCACCTTCGAGCAAGTCAACACACTGCTTATAAATTTCTCGCAAATCGCTCTGCACATACTTTGACCCCTGAAGCAGACGCAAATCTTTCCCGTCTTTCACCGCGACGTGCCTCACTATTCCATTGGCATCCATTGAACATCCAATGACGGCACGTCTAGACTCGGCAAGAAACGACGAGGATAAGATATGGGCCATTCCACCCGAGGAGCTTTCTTGTACGAAGTTCCGATCCTTTCCGCAGGCTAAACAAAATGCTGACGAAACAGAACCATCTTCCAAATCATTCGTGGCCGGACACGTTCTGCTGCATTTGCCACATTCCACACATGCGTCTTTGTCAATCGAAGGATATAAAAAGCCCTCGTCATTTTCTTGCATCGTAATACAGGAAGACGGGCAAACAGCCGCACATAGAGAGCAGCCTGTACAATTTTTTGCTGGAACCTCCGCCACGGTATTTCTCTTCATGCCGACAGACTTCCCTTCAGCCAAGAAACATCAGACGCCCTTAATTGTGGCAACTTGTTGTCCGCAGGAGTCCAATCAGGCTCCTCCATCATTTCAGGCTTCAAACTTTGATCTGTCGCCATGCGGTCTGACAGATCAAACATATTCAAAAGTTCATTGAGTCGAACATTATTTCTTATATTTGGCAGAGCGATGAACCTTGACCTCATATTGATGGAAAAAGCCAATCCATGGAACGAATCGGTCAAAACCAAAGCTGCATGAGAAATTAACCAGATTAGCTCGCGTGGCGTAGGTGAAACAACATGGTCAATACCATGAGGACGCGCAGTATTAAGACGTACCATAATGACGGGAAGCTTCAAAATGCCCTTGATCTGAGTAAGCAATTTCTCGTAATGAGGGTATGAGTTGCTCACCATGAATACGAGGATATATTCTGCTGGAGCATCTTCATATTTAATTGACTCCTTACTCCATAATGCACGATCAATAAAAAGAGTCGGATCCAACGTAACTCTTACAGGACGGTCCAATATATTTTGGATCTGCTCTTTTGCGAAACTCTCTCGAACGCTCACGGCATCGAAGGGTGCAAGACATCTCTGCACAATTTTCTTTTCCTCATCGTTAAATACATGAGAACCAACACTTGAAGAGAGAGAAAGACGTTTCTCCGCCTTTCCAAAGTCCAAAAAAAACGCCGTATCAATTCCGTTGGTAATCTCCGGATTCCACACTTGGTCACTGCCAACGAGCAAAACGTCGTAATACAGCGAGTCGAGATCTTTTTTCCCTCCACACGGTTTAGATCGCGGCATTTCCTCGTGAAACGAAGAAAAGGCCCTTTTTTGAGACTTGCGTTGTTTAAAGAGAACATGCTTAACCAGCGTACTCACAATCTCTTTGCAGCCGCTCATCTCAGAAATGTGTGCATTCTTTTGACGCGCCTCGTAGGGATTTTCATAATCAACAAATTCTGCATCATAACCAAAGTCACGCATTAAGAGATATGTTGCATAAGCTTGTAAGCACCCTCCATAACTTAATGATTTGTGAAACGTAAGGATACCGACTCTTCTATTCATAATACTGACTCCAGAGATTGAGATACTTTTCTGCGATATTGTCAATGGTGTACATGCTGTATAACTCCTCTTCAATTACAGGGTAGGAGGTAAGAGCGCGTTTCATCAATTGTGCGTATTGCTCTATATCGTCAATAGGATCAACTAAGTATGCAGCCAAAGGCCCAAGCAAAATTTCCCGAGGGCCATAATTGCAGTTTGCGGCAACCACAGGTGTTCCACACGCAAGGGCTTCAACCAATCCCATCGGAAACGCTTCGCTATCTGAAGTGCACAATAGAAGAGAAGCGTTTTTCATCCACGCATATGGATTGTCTTTAAAACCAACAAACCGTACACAGGAAGAAACACCCAAATCGGTCGCTAACTGCTTTAACGAATGCTCCTCCTCCCCCTTTCCAAGAAAACATAATTCATATCCATCGAGCTTGGCCTGAGCGAACGCTCGAATAGCTCGATCGTACCGCTTAACCTTATTTAATCGGCCAACGCAAAGAATGTATTTTTGAGAAGGAAGTTCTTCAGGGACTTCTTTGAGCTGATTAATGGCCCTCAAATCGAACGGGTTGTTTACAACAGCACACCGGCCGCAATCAATTCCATAATGCTGAACAAGCTCTTCTTTTATCCCTTGCGAAACTGCAATTATATCCCTATTCGTGTAGAACAGCTTAATAAGCATCTTTCTAGAGAAAGACCTGTTTGGATCTCTCGGCCACTGAGCACCATGCATCACATAAAAAGTTTTTTTACCAGCCTTTGTCATACGAGCGAGGATGTGTGACATCTCCAAGTGTGCGCTAATTAGACAGTATTGCGATACGTCACCTATAAATTGATTGACTTTATCTAAAGATCGAAAAACCTTACTAGTTCTATGTACGAAGGAATCATTCCTCTCAATTCCAAGACAAAAACTTTCGCACACATTCGATAAATCCTGTAAATAATCATTCTCGGTATACAGTAAAACAACCTTGACCTCGTACTGCATGCTCATATATTTAATGAGCTCGGAAACGACCCTCTCAGCCCCTCCACCAGTGAATGAGTTAACGAAAAAAAGCACTTTCTTCATAGTTCTCCTATAGCACCGCATTGCTTTTACTCGAAATGTAAGTAACGGGTATTAAGACAAGCACAATAGGCAACACTTGCAGATAAGTAGCATCAAAATTAATGGAAAAAAGGAGAAAAGCAAATTCTAAAATCAGCAGCTTAAAATGGTTAGCACTTTTTTTTATTGCCACCAAATATGCTGCACACAACGGTAAAAACGCAAGAACCCCCGATTCAGAAAGAGCACTCCAAAAAGTATTATGACAGTGTACGTACCATCCATAGTTTACGACTGCATTGTAGCTCCTAAAAGCAGTGAGACCATTTCCTACTATGGGAGACCGCGCAAAGAGATCACGCGCATTCTCCCAGAGTTCAAACCGTGTTAAAACAGTTTGTAGAATATCAATATGCAAATATCTACTCAGATAAGGTAGAAGAACAACTCCGGTCAATATCACCAACGGGATGAACTGCAGCAGTATAAAACGGTACTTTGGCAGCAACTTGATAATAAGCAAGATAATGCATGCAAAAACACTGGCCAAGATGATCGTACGCGAAAAGCTCAGCAACACAGCAATTGCATTCATTATGCCTGCTGCTACACACAAAATCTTGCGCTCTTTATACATAATCCCGGCAAAGAGAATTGTGAGCAGGTTGAAGAAACATGCATAGTTAGGGTCTTCAGCAAAACCAGAAACACGAAAGTGTTCACCAAATGCGTTGAAGTGCTCTCCGCCTTCTTGTATCACACGCACTTCCGGCGAGGATAAAAACACGCTGATATCAAATCCAAGATAAACAAGGACCTCACTCAGAGCCAGAACGAGACCACTAAACAAGATCGCCATCCCGACAAATCTCTTCGTAACTATCTGGCTGTATAGCATGATCACAACCAGAAATAAGAGATTTAATCCATGCACTACCAGGAGGTTAAAAAATGCCGTGCTGTCAATAGGTAAGCCATTTCTGATCCAACCAAAGCAAGAAACAGATATCGCAGCATAGTATAAGAATAAAGGGGTGTAAAAAGGATTCCAACCTAATCGCGTATTTACAAAAGACTTTATATCGATAATGATCGAAACCATAAATAGAAAGGCGAGCATGAAGCGAAGATCAAATCCAAAGAAAGAAAACTCGCGGTTCATGCTTAAGAAAATAAACAGGGCTATCGATAGCTTACTAATTCTCGTCATGTAATAACCTATCAAACAGGGAATCGACCTTACTGACCGACTTGGCGAGATCGAAATACGAGGGATCAATTAATGTGCAATTATTAGTCGGGCTATCTAAAAACGTCATCATTCCGCGCGCCAAACTATCAGTGTCATTTTCAACCACGCAAACACCCGTATATACATCAGCCAGCTCGTTCATACCGGCACAATCAACGGTTATGATTGGCTTTCCCAAAATCGCGGCCTCGCAGGCGGTCGTACTGAAACCCTCTGCCTGCGACGAACAAACATATGCGTCACACCGAGATAAGACTGGGTACGGATTCTGTAAATAGCCAAGCAACTTAACCCTATCCTCGATCTTAAGCGTCTGGATCAGCTCTTTCAAACTTTGCTCGTCTGGGCCTTCGCCCAAAATTACCAATTCAGCGTCATATCCGTGCTTTATAACTTGTGTAAACGCTGCGATAAGCCTATCAAATGATTTTTGTTTGCACAGACGACCTATTGAGCAAAAAGTCTTCCTTTGTTTATCAATAAAAGAGCATGGCTCTTTTGCTTTACGACGAATTTCCGACTCATCAATCGGATTATGTAATACAGTAACGCGATTCCCAATATCAGGAAATAGAGCTTCAAATGATCTGCGAACTCCATTAGAAACAGCAACAATGGCATTGAACTTTTTATATGATTGTAGTTCTTCGTTCATGCTTCTATAAAACGCATGGCTCTTCTTCTCGGTTGCCATGTCAATATGAAGCCAAGCAACCTTTTTTGATTTCTTGTTCGAAGAATGCGATATAAGCTTGGTACAGATTCCTTCAAGATAAGCCACTTCAATATCGTACGTTTCTCGAATGGCGCATCGATAAATTAACCCAGACGGAATATATCGCCAAAACAACGTATAAATAGATGCAAGGAGTTTCTTTATCGTTCCAGCCCCGGCCAGTAGACTTCCCGATCCTGATTTAGAGCCTTTTTGCGTCACCTTTCGGTTCCCAAAAGAAAAGATGGAGCGGTATCGAGCGTATTGTTGAATTTCACCTCGGTGAATGCCAGAGTCTACAACCGTCATGACGGTAACATCGTATTTCTGAGATTCCGACAGTCCTTTGGCCAGATTTACAAGAACTTTTTCAGCGCCTCCACCACCTAATGCATGGATAACAAACAATACTTTGACTCGACTCTGCATGGCTTACTTTCCCGTCTTTCTAAATACCGCCTTGACAGTTCCGCCTATGATTTTTAGGTCTAACAAAGGCCCACATTGGAATACATACGACAATTCAAGGTGTTGACGAGAACCGTTTTCCCATGTTGCATTGTTTCGCTCTGTAACCTGCCATAAGCCAGTAATCCCAGGACGAACCGAGAGAACCAAATCGCGATGCTCGCCAAATTCGAGAGTTTCTTGATATGTGACGGGTCGTGGCCCTACGACTGACATATCGCCAAAGAGAACGTTGACAAACTGCGGCAACTCATCAAGAGACGTTTTGCGTAGCAATCTGCCAACCCTTGTGATGCGTGGATCATCGTTCACCTTTTGCTCTCGAATCCACTGCTTCATCTGCTCGGCGTTTAAATATCGTTCGGGATGTTCATGCGCATCAGAGTACATGCTCCGAAATTTTAGGATATGAATCGGACGGGCCCCTCTCCCGATACGAGTCTGTCGAAAAAGAGGCAATCCCCTTGAATCCAAACAAATAATTAAGCAAAGTATGAGGCCTGGTAGAAGCCCGATAACGCATATTGCAAAAGAAAAAGCGATGTCAAACATTCGCTTCATGAAGCGGTATCCATATCTCGACGCATTATATTTCATACACACAGTATCTAATGATAATGCGTAACCGAAATCTGAATTGGAGGCATCTGAAAGCTGACACGCACTGACATCCGAACGAACGGCCGCGTCATTTGCATCCCTCAAAATACCCTCCGCAATCATCCGATGATTCACTGCGGGGTCACTCTGACCCCGTGCTGTTATCCGCTCTTCCATCCGACCCAATCTCTATTCCTTGTGCTTCTCGTCGGCCTCAGCGCCCTTGCGCTTGGCTACGATGCCCAACCCAACCCGCGTGGTCATCTTTCTGCCGAACATCTCGATCTCCAGAAACGCCAGGCTCTTGCGGCGGTTCACGCTTTTGATCAGCGCCTCGTGGCCCTTCAGCGGGCCCGCCGTCACCACGATGCGATCGCCGTCCGCAAACTCCTCCACCACGCCGGTGCTCATGGGCACCACGTGGTCGGCGTCGCTCGCAAAGGCGCTAATCCACGTGCACTCCTCGGCCGTGAGCGGCACGAACTTTTCGCCGACGCTGAGCACCCGCGTAAGCTCCGGCACGGCCGTGAGCGCCTGGTGCAGCTCCTCAACCTGCTGGGTATCCACGATGAGATAGCCGGGAAAGAGCACCTTGGTAACGGTTTGCCACTGCCCGCGCACCTTCATCTGGGTCTCGTACCGGGGTGTGAAGCAGTCGGCAAGCAGGCTGCGTGGCACCATGCGCCCGAGCAAACGACGCATGGCCTCCTCTTTGCCGCTCATGACTTGGATCACGTACCACACAGTGCCTCCAGCGGGAGGCGCACAGCTCGCGCACAGGCGTAGCCATACCGCCCAGCAGGCGGCACAGCACGGGTGCGTTGTTCGGTCGGTTAGCATGCGCCAAAGCTGCGTCAAGCCATAGGCGCTTCCCGCCAAAGGCATCAACACCCTTGGCTTCTCGTTGAGAAGCGCCGCTTGCTGCGGCTGCGCCTTGCCGGGCGCACCGACCGCACGTGAGCTATGCGTCCCCCAGCTCATCCGGGGCCCACACCAGGCACCGCCCCTTTGGCTGAGTTCTGTAACGCGCCGCGGGCACAGCCCGCGCAGCGCGACAGCGCTCTGTGCAAGCAGAGTCCTTATGCTCCCCTGCTTGCCCAGCTTGCTGCGTGCAGCCTAGCCCCTCTAAGCGCTGGGCTGCGCGCAAAAAGCTGAAACGACGTGGCGCGTATGGCCTGCAAACCGCGCCGCGACCCACCGTACGTGCGACAACCACGCGCCCTATTCCTTGCGCACCACCTCCAACGCCACGCGTACGGGACGCGACGCCTCGGCGCGCGCCGCAGCCACGCCGCCGCGCCTTCCGGGACGACGGGGCTCCCCTGCCGCAAAGCTCGCAAACGCCGCGGCGTCCAGATACGCGATTCTCTTGTGACGGTCGATCTTGGCAACCAAACGCTCTAGGCCAACCAGCGGCCCCGATGTAACGTTTAGCCTGTTGGAAACGATTTCACCCACCGATACGCCCACCAGGTGGTCGCGCCCGCCCAGCATGCGCACCAGCGCGGCTTCACGCTTGGTCAGCGTGCCCACGGCACCGCCCGCGCCGTACACCAGGTGTGAGAACGCGCTCAGGACCTCCAAGCGCTTTCCCAACAACTCGGGGTCGCACGTCTCCACGATCACGTAACCCGGGAACAGCACATCCTGGCGCAGGCGCCACGCGCCCTCCTCGCGGCGGAGCAGCTCACGCCGCAGCGCGTACGCGTCAAGCGCCGCGCCTTCGGCTGCGCGCATGATGCGGCGAGCCATGGCGGCCTCGCTCCCCGCCCGCACGGATACGGCACACAGCACCGCCGCGCGCTCATGCTCGGAAGCAGCAACGCTAGACAAGCCTGCTGCAACGCGGGGCTTGGCAGGATTATCAGTTGTAGAAAGCTTTTCAGTAAGGGAAGCGCCGTTCTCGCCCGACCGGGTTAGGTCAAACGAGAACCCCCCCCCAGACCGTTTTTCTCGTCCGCAAGGGTTACAGCAGGAGCGGCAGCGACATACCCACGCTGCGACAGGGCGACTGCGGCGTCAAGGCAAGCAGCCGCCTGCGGTGCCGAAACGGCATACGAATGCAACGCGTACGCGGTACGCTCTACCATTTCAGCCCCTTTCGCCCGACCCTGCGCGCTGTGGGAAGCGCGGCTCTTACTAGAAACGGCAGGCGCAGCTATAGCGCGGAGGCACCCGGCCGTCTCACGTATACGTAGCGCATTCTAGCATTCTTCCGATAGGCTTTGAAGAGCCCCCCCCCCGCACAAAATATCGCCTTCACACACATTTGGCGCCGCGATCATGCATACCCGCACGTATCCACCGGATGTGCCGCATAAGGCGGCAGAGACGTACCCGCAGGCATGCGCGCCGCAGTGCTACAATGCTCGCAGAAAACATACATGTCGTGCGCCTGTTGAGGTACGGCGGAGGCCTGCGTTGCGCGGGCTCCGTGCGCAGAGAGGACGGGCCATGGCGTCCCGTGTGAGTATCAAACCCATCGACGTGAAGAAGCTTGTGCAGTCGCGTTTTGTGCGCGACCTGCCCGTTGTTACCGCCGGCTGCGCCATCGGGGCCATCGGCATAGACATGTTCCTGGTGCCCAACGGCCTTGCCGCCGGCGGCCTCACGGGTCTAGCCACCATCTTGGCCGCGCTTGCCGAGCGCGTGGGGGTGAACCTCCCCATCGGCTTGCAGACCATCGCGTTCAACCTGCTGCTTCTGGTGCTGGTAGCGCGCACGGGAGGCCTGCGTTACGTAATCCAGACCATCACGGGCTTTGTGCTGCTCGGCGTCTTCACCGACCTCTTCGCCCCGTTCGTGATTCCGCTCGAGGGCGGCGAGCTCATGCTGCCGGCGCTGTGGGGCGGCATCATCTTAGGCATCGGCCTGGGCCTGGTGTTTCGCTGCGGCGTGAACACCGGCGGCACCGACACCATCGCGCAGATCCTCGCGCGCAAAACCGGCATTCCCGTGGGCACCGCCATCATGGCCATCGACGTGGCCATCTGCGCAGCGTCAGCGCCGGTGTTCTCGGTCACCAACGCGCTGTACGCCGGACTTTCGATGGTGCTTTCGGGCTACGTGATCGACATGGTGGTGGACGGCGGCGTGAAGCAGCGCGCGGCCTTCATCATCTCAAAGGCGCCCGACGCCATTGCGCACGACGTGTTGCACGGTATGGAGCGCGGCGCCACGCGGCTGGAGGCCCGCGGCGAGTGGACGGGCGAGAAGCGCCCGATGCTCTTCGTGATCCTGGACAAGAAGGAAGTGCCGCTGCTGAAGGCCATCGTAGCCCAGCACGACAAGGATGCCATCATGGTCATCACCGACGTGAACGAGGCGCTGGGCGAGGGCTTCAAGGAGCTGGGCCCGGAGGTGTAAGGGCGCGCTGCTGGCGCGGGCCGAGCACGCCGCAACTGATTAGCATATCCTCCCCACGGTAACCCCTCAACAAAGAAAAGAGATAAGGCACAAGCCGCCAGCGTCCAGGCGCGGGGCGGTGCGCAGGCGAAATTTGATAACGGGAAAATTTCGTTTGCGCACCGCCCCGCGCCGTTACAGGTTACGCCCGCGGATGCGCCGCCAGGTACACCTCGCGCAGCTGGGTGCGGTCAACGTGCGTGTAGACCTGCGTGGTCGAGATGCTCGCGTGCCCCAGGATCTCCTGCAACACGCGCAGGTCAGCGCCGCCGGCGAGCATATGCGTGGCGAAGGTGTGCCGAAGCGTGTGGGGGTGCAGCCCTTCGATCCCCGCAAGGCGGCCGTACTTCTCGCAGAGGGCGTGCACGGCTTGCCGGCTGATGCGGCTGCCGTTTTTGTTGAGAAACACCGCCGCGGTGGGCGCTGCACGGCGGGCGTGCGCCGCAAGCTCGGCCCGCGCGCCGTCTAGATACCCTTCCAGCGCGCGCCGGGCCGATCCGGCTATGGGAACCAGGCGCTCCTTGGAGCCCTTGCCGACCACGCGCAGGAACTCCTCGTCAAGGTACAGGTCGCGCAGCGTCAGGCCGCAGAGCTCGCTCACGCGCAGGCCGCAGCCGTAGAGCACCTCCAGCACCGCGTGGTCGCGCTCGCCTAAGGCCGTGGGCGCAAACGGCTGGTCCAGCAGGCGCTCCACCTGCGCCACCGAAAGGTAGTCGGGCAGACGCTCCTCCTTTTTGGGAAGCTTGACCGCCACGGTGGGATGCGCGCGCGTAATGCCCTCGGCCACCATGAAGCGGTGGAAGCCCTTCACCGCCGAAAGCGCCCGCTCAACCGAGGAGGAGGCGTACCCGCCAGCCCGGCGCTCGGCGGCAAAGGCCTCCACGTCGGCGCGGGTCACGCCGTCCGGCTCGGCAATCCCCCGCTCGGCGAGAAAGGCCAGATAGGTGCGCAGGTCCCGCGCGTAGCTCGTCACGGTGTTCTCGGCCAGGCCCCGCTCCACGCGCAGGTAGTCCAGGTAGTCGGCGCTTGCCCGCGCAAGCGGGGCCGCAGCGGAGTCAGAACCTGCGGCGACGCCGGCCTCGGCGCGTACGACGGGCGCGCCGCACCCAGAAGCCGGATGCGGCGCGCTCTTATCGCCCGCCGACGCCTGCGGGGGCGCGGCGGGATAGGTGTCCGGATGGGCTGCCAAAACGCGTCCGAGCGCTTAAGCCTCGGAGGCCTGGGCCTCGCTGTGCGCCTGCACGTCGTGGCGGTTCGCGCCGGTGTGCTGGGCGATCGCGGCGCGCGCGAACTCGCGGAAGAGCGCCTGCGGCTTGGTGGGGCGGCTCTTGAACTCCGGGTGCGCCTGCGTGGCCACGAACCACGGATGCACGCTCTCGGGCAGCTCGACCATCTCGACCAGGCGCTCGTCGGGCGAGACGCCGGAGATAACCAGCCCGGCCTCGCGCAGCTGGTCGCGGTAGGCGTTGTTGAACTCGTAGCGGTGGCGATGGCGCTCGTAAACCAGGTCCTCGCCGTAAGCCTCGTGCGCGAGCGTGCCCTGCTTGACCTTGCACGGGTAGGCGCCCAGGCGCATGGTGCCACCCTTGTCGGTGATGTCCTCCTGGTCGGGCATGAGGTCGATCACAGGATAGGGCGTGTCGGGCACGAACTCCGTGGAGATGGCGCCCTCCATGCCCAGCACCGAGCGGGCGAACTCGCACACCGCCACCTGCATGCCCAGGCAGATGCCCAGATACGGGATCTTGTGCGTGCGGGCGTAGCGGGCCGCCACGATCTTGCCCTCGACGGCGCGCAGGCCAAAGCCGCCGGGCACCAGGATGCCCGAGGCGCTGCCCAGCACCTCGTCCACGTTGGCCTCGGTGAGCGCCTCGCCGTCTACGAGCTGCACCTCGACATGGCGGTCGAAGTACACGCCTGCGTGATGCAGCGCCTCGATGATGGAGAGGTAGGCGTCCGGCAGCTGGGTGTACTTGCCCACCACGGCGATCTTGACCTTGTCCTCCTGGGCCGTGGCGTGCTTCTCGGCCGCCACGAAAGCGTCCCAGTCCTCCATGTGGCGCTCGCGCGGGTCCAGGCCCAGGCGCTCGCACACCTTGCCGTCGAAGTTCTGCGCGGCAAGCATGCCGGGGATGTCGTAGATGGAGGGGGCGTCCTCGTTGGTGAAGACACAGTCGGTGTCGACGTCGCAGAAGCTGGCGATCTTGGCGCGGATGCCGTCGTCGATGTCGTGGTCGGAGCGCAAGACGATGAAGTCGGGCTGGATGCCGAAGCTGCGCAGCTCCTTGACGCTGTGCTGCGTGGGTTTGGTTTTAACCTCGTGAGCTGCGGCGATGTAGGGCACCAGGCTCACGTGGATGAAGCAGACGTTCTCCGGGCCGGCGTCCTTGCGGTACTGGCGGATGGCCTCCACGAAGGGCTGGGACTCGATGTCGCCGATGGTGCCGCCGAGCTCGGTGATGACCACGTCGGAGCCGGTCTGCTCCTCGATGCGGCGCAGGCGCTCCTTGATGGCGTTGGTGACGTGCGGGATGACCTGCACCGTGCCGCCGAGGAAGTCGCCGCGGCGCTCGCGGCGGATGAGGCTCTGGTAGATGGCGCCCGTGGTGAAGTTGGAGTCGCGGGTGAGGTTCTCGTCGATGAAGCGCTCGTAGTGGCCGAGGTCGAGGTCGGACTCGTAGCCGTCCTCGGTGACGAAGACCTCGCCATGCTGGAAGGGGCTCATCGTGCCGGGGTCGACGTTGAGGTAGGGGTCGGCCTTCTGCATGGTGACCTTGTAGCCGCGGCTTTTGAGCAGACGGCCCAGCGACGCAGCCGTGATGCCCTTGCCGAGCGAGGACACGACGCCGCCCGTAACGAAGATATGCTTGGTCATAGATTTGTACCTGCGCTTCCCGTATCCGAACCCTGTGGTCTGTACGGGCCTTTATGTTACCACTCGGATGCGGTGCCAGCGGCGCTGGTTGCGGCGAATTCACGGAAGCGAAACGCGGGAGGCGCGGGCTTGACACGGCACGGACGCGGAGCGGCGGGCGAGGTTGGAGGGCCGTGCTGTTGGGAAGGCGGGCAGACGCAGGCAAAGGGCTTTTCGGATGGATGAGGGCGCTGTTGACAGCGAGACACGCGGGCAAATGCGGGCACTGCCTTGCCGGCGCAAAAGGTAGGGGCGGCATGCGCGCTGATGCGTAGAGTTTGGGTTCCTACTGACGGGGCCCTGGGGCGGACGCGAGCCCGGCTTTGAAGCGCTTGGGCGAAAATCCCGCTCATACGAGAACCTTGGGCCAAAAACGTAGTGATACGAGCAATTCGGGCGAGAAGAGCACTGATACGAGCGCCCTGGGCGAAAACCGCACTGATACGAGCACCTTGGGCGAAAATCGCGCTGATACGAAAGCTTTGGGCGAAAAGCTCACTCATACGCCGCGCGTGGGCGAGAAGCGCACTCATACGAGCGAGGTGTCCGCTCTAACCCGAGGCCCTCCCTATGGATAAACGCTTTACCTGTCCGGAAGGCCGCTGTTCTCGCACGGTGGCCGGCCCTTTGGCGGAAACCGAACTCGTACGAACGCTCTTCTCGCCCACGCGGCTCGTATGAGTTCCCTTTTCGCGCACAGAGCTCGTATGAGCGCGGTTTTCGCCCAGGGCGCTCGTATCAATGCGCATTTCGCGCACGGCCTTCGTATGAGCTCGATACCCAGCCGCCCAGCTCGTATGAGGGCCCCTCTCGCCCAAGCGGCCCGTATGAATGCACTTTTCGCCCGCTCGACCTGTATGAGAGCTCTTCTCGCCCACGCGGCTCGAATATGCACGTTTTTCGCCCGCGCAACCCGCGCCGCAGCCTCCTGCGCGCACATCCCCACGCAGTCCACGCCAAAAGCCTCCTGCGCACGTACCCAGCGCAACACCCAGGATGCCTCGCCCGCTCGGCGGCGCCGCTCTCGTCCCTTTTGTGACAGGCACCCCGCCGCAGCCTCCCCTGTGGCACAATGGAGGGCGGTTAACGGTTTTGAAACACGCGCCCGGGGCCCGAGCCGCACGGGCGCGCTGGAAGAAAGGCTGCCCATGCGCCAGGGATTCGACAACGACAAGTACATCCAGATGCAGGCCGCGCGCATCAAGGAGCGCATCGAGCAGTTCGGCGGCAAGCTATACCTGGAGTTCGGCGGCAAGCTCTTCGACGACTACCACGCCAGCCGCGTGCTGCCCGGGTTCGAGCCCGACAGCAAGTTCCGCATGCTCAAGAGCCTGTCGGACGACGTCGAGGTCATTATCGCCATCAACGCCAACGACATCGAGAAGAACAAGGCCCGCGGCGATTTGGGCATCACCTACGACGAGGACGTGCTGCGCCTGGCCGACATCTTCCGCTCCAACGGGCTCGCGGTGGCCGCGGTGGTTCTCACCCAGTACGCCAACCAGCCGGCGGCCGACGCGTTTCGCCGCCGCCTCTCCATGCTGGGGATCACCTGCAAGCTGCACTACCCCATCGAGGGCTACCCGCACGACATCGACCTCATCGTGAGCGAGGAGGGCTACGGCAGAAACGAGTTCGTCGAGACCACGCGCCCGCTCGTGGTGGTCACCGCCCCCGGCCCCGGCTCGGGCAAGCTTGCCACCTGCCTGTCGCAGCTCTACCACGAGCACGCCCGCGGCGTGGCGGCCGGATACGCCAAGTTCGAGACGTTCCCGGTGTGGAACCTGCCGCTCGCGCACCCGGTCAACATCGCCTACGAGGCGGCCACGGTCGACTTGGACGACTCCAACATCATCGACTCGTTCCACCTGGAGGCCTACGGCAAGACCACGGTGAACTACAACCGCGACGTTGAGGCCTTCCCGGTGGTGAAGGCGCTGATGGAGAAGATCCTGGGCGAGTCGCCCTACCAGAGCCCCACCGACATGGGCGTGAACATGGTGGGCTTCGCCATCAGCAACGACGAGGCCTGCCGCGAGGCCGCCAAGATGGAGATCGTGCGCCGCTACTTCACGGCCGCCGTCAACGTCAAGCGCACCGGCACCGGCCAGGACCAGGTGGACAAGCTCAAGGTCATCATGAAGAAGGCCGGCGTGGACAAGGACTTCTCGCCCGCGCGCTCAGCCGCGCTGCTCAAAGAGGAGACCACGGGCGCGCCGGTGGGCGCCATGGTGCTGCCGGACGGGCGCGTGGTGACGGGCAAGACCTCCAACCGCCTGGGCGCGGCGAGCTCGCTTTTGATGAACGCGCTCAAGTGCGCCACCGGGGTCGACATGGAGCTCGAGGTCATCAGCAACGAGGCAATCGAGCCCATCAGCCGCCTCAAGACCTCCCAGCTGGGAAGTCACAACCCGCGCCTGCACCCGGACGAGACGCTCATCGCGCTCTCCATCACCTCGGCCACCAGCGAGGTCGCCGCGCGTGTGCTGGCGGGGCTGCCCAAGCTGCGCGGCTGCGACGCGTTCTTCTCGGTCATCATCTCCGCGTCTGACGAGAACCTCTTGAAGCGCCTCGGCATCAACGTGTGCTGCGAGCCCAAGTTCGAGCGGAGCGGCTACTATCACAAGTAAGGCGATACGCGCGGGCTTCTTGGGCGCCGGCCCCCGCTTCCTTCAGGTGAGCGCTTCGCGGATCACCTTGCGGAAGCGGGGACCGGCGCTTCGCGCGGCGTATCAAGGGGGCCTTCGGCCCCTTTTTTCGTGCGCACTGTCCTCTTTGTATGGAGGAAGACTTATTCCCTCGGCTCCAGGTTGTCGATCTCCTCCAGCCACAGGCGGGAGCTGGCGTCTGAGGGCATGCGCCAGTCGCCTCGGGGGCTTAGGGTTACCGAGCCCACCTTAGGGCCGTCGGGCAGGCAGCTGCGCTTGAACTGCTGGGCAAAGAAGCGCCGGTAGAAGGTGCGCAGCCACGTCCACACGGTGCGGGCGTCGTAGGCCGCGCCCTCCCCCGCCGCAAGCGTGGTCCCGGCCGAGGCCTCAACCGGCTCGGCAAAGGCGCGACACGCCATGCGGTAGATCTTGCCCGGCGCAAAGCCGAAGCGCAGCACGTGGTACAGGAAGAAGTCGTGCAGCTCGTAGGGACCCACGAGGTCCTCGGTCCTCTGCGCGATCTCGCCGGCGCCCGTGGGCGGCAGAAGCTCGGGCGACACGGGCGTGTCGAGGATGTCGAGCAGCGTGGTGGCCGTAGCGCCCCCGAAGACGTCGGCGGCGTAGCGCACCAGATGGCGCACGAGCGTCTTGGGCACGCTCGCGTTCACGGCGTACATGCTCATGTGGTCGCCGTTGTAGGTGGCCCACCCCAGCGCCAACTCGGAGAGGTCGCCCGTGCCGATCACCATGCCGCCCAGCTGGTTGGCCAGGTCCATGAGGATCTGCGTGCGCTCGCGCGCCTGGCTGTTCTCGTAGGTTACGTCGGTGACGGCCGAGTCGTGTCCGATGTCGGAGAAGTGCTGCCCCACCGCCGCGTGGATCGAGATCTCGCGGAAGGAGACGCCGAGCTCCTCGGCAAGCGTCTGCGCGTTGGTCTTGGTGCGCGCCGTGGTGCCGAAGCCGGGCATGGAAACGGCGGTGATGCCGGTGCGCGGGATCCCCAGCGCGTCGAAGGCGCGCACGGTCACCAGCAGCGCCAGCGTGGAGTCGAGCCCGCCGGACAGGCCGATAACCGCGTGCGTGCAGCCGGTGTGGGCAAGGCGCGTCTTGAGGCCCGTTGCCTGCAGGTTGAAGATGGTCTCGCAGCGGGCGGCGCGCTCGGCGGTGTCAGACGGCACGAAGGGCATGCGCGGGGCGACGCGGTAAGCCTCGAGGGCGGAGCGCATGAGGCGCTGCGCGGGGATAACGGGTGTGGCAGGCGCCTCGGAGGCCGTCGGCGTTTCCGAAGCAGCCGCCTCAGAAGCACCGTCGCCGGACGGGGCCTCGTCAACCTCTGCCTCCCCGCTGAAGATGGCGCACGTCACAGCCCGGCCGCTCACCAGGTCGCTCGGCGGCACGACCGGAGACACCGCCGCCGCGCCCGTGGGCGCGCACAGCAGGTCGGCGGGCAGCGTCTCGAAGCTGAAGCTCACGGTGAAGGTGCGCGCCGCGTCGGCGCCGGCAAGCGCCCAGGTGGTGGAGCGCTGACGCTCGGCCACCAGGCGGTCGAGGTCAACGTCGGCCGCAGCCATGCCCTGCGTAAACAGCGGCGTGGAGGCCAGCAGCGCGCCGTTCTCGCACACGAGGTTCTCGCCTGCAAAGACGAGGTCGGTGGTGGACTCGCCCTCGCCGGCGTCGGCGTAGGCGTAGGCGCAGTACAGGCGCGCCGACTGCTGCGCCACGAGCTGGCGGCGGTACTCCGCCTTGCCGATGACCTCGTCAGAGGCCGAGAGGTTGAGCATCACGGTGGCGCCGGCGGCGACGGCCATCTCGACCGAGGGAGGCTGCGGCACCCACAGGTCCTCGCAGATCTCGACGCCCACGGCCACGTCCTCAAGACCGGGGTCGGCGCAGCGGTACACCACGCGCGCGCCGAGCGGCGCCTCCTGACCGGCGTACGTTACCCAAACCACCTGATCAGGCGCCGGCTCGAACCAGCGGCGCTCGTAGAACTCGCCGTAGTTGGGCAGGAAGAGCTTGGCCGTGAGGCCCAGCAGGCGCCCAGCGCAGCACACCGCCGCGCAGTTGTAGACCGCAGCCCCGTGCGCCACGGGCACGCCCACGGCAAAAAGCACCGGCAGCGCGCGGGTCTCATCCAGGATGCGGGCAAGCGCGCGCTCGCAGGCGGCGAGCAGCGCGCGGTCGTGGAACAGGTCGGCGCAGGTGTAGCCGGTCAGGCAGAGCTCCGGCAAGGCCAGGGCGCCCACGCCGCGCTCAGCCGCCGCACGCACGCAGGCAAGCACCGCCTCGGTGTTGCCCGGCACATCAGCCACGCGCAAAGCCGGCGTCGTCGCCGCCACACGGAAGAACCCGTCGTTTGCCGTATCCATAAAGCCACCTCCGCTTGGGGTTGTTTTCCCTACACTCTAGCAGATGGCGGCAGGCAGCTGCCCCCGCGGGCGAGAAGCGCGGCGCAACGTGCTAGCAGGCTACGTCGGTTTTGCCGATCATGATGTTCAGGATCTCCACGTCCGTGGGCTTCATGCCCACGCGCCCCACGTACCCCATGCTGGCGATGGTCTCCTCCACCGTGCTCTGCACCAGGCCCTCGCCGGCGTGGAAACCGCGCCCGGCCATGGCCATCTCGTAGCCGAGAATGGCCGCGTCCACCGCCGCCGAGATCTTGGCCGCGCAGCTGGACTTGGCGCCGTCGCACACGATGCCGCCCACGTTGCCCAGCGTGTTCACGATCGTGGCCCCGATCTGCTCGTACGTGCCGCCGGCCATCCAGCAGACGGCCGCGCCGGCACCCGCCGCGGCGCACACCACGCCGCAGAAGGCCGAGAGGCTGCCGATGTAGCTCTTGAGGTGCACGGCCGCAAGGTCGGAGACGACAAGCGCGCGCAGGAGCTTGTCGTGCGAGACGCCCCAGGTCTCGGCATACTCCAGCACGGGCATGGAGGCGGTGATGCCCTGGTTGCCCGAGCCCGAGTTGATGACCACCGGCATGGCGCAGCCGCTCATGCGCGCGTCCGAGCCGGCGGCCGCCCGCGCGCGGGCCCGCGTCGCCACGTCGTCGGCGCGCACCGCCAGAAGCGTGCGCCCCACCTCCGCGCCCCACGGGTGGGCCAGCCCCTCTTGGGCGATGGCGTTGTTGAGGGTGAGCTGCCGCTCGAGAAGCGCCTCCAGCGTCAGGCCGCTCGGCAGCATAGTCGCAAGGTCGACGCCCTCGGCAAAGGCCAGGATGCGCTCGAGCGTGAGCGCGCGGGTATCCGCCCCGGCAGCCGCCTCGCCCGCGCCGTCCGACGCTGCGGGCGCAGCCGAGCCCTCACGCAGCACGCGCCCGTCGAGCGCGAGGAAGGTCACGTTGGTGTGATGGTCCTCAACCACCACGGTGGCCGTGTGCCCCGCCGCCTCGGCGCTCACGCGGATGTAGAGGTTCGGCACCCCCTCTACCAGCGACACCGCGCAGTACCCCGGGCGGGCGAGAAGCTCCCGCGCATGCGCGATGTCCTGCTCGCCCACGCCCTCCAGCACCTCGAGCGCGCTCTCGGCGTTGCCGCCCAGCGCGCCCAGCACCGCCGCCGCCTCAACCCCGCGCATCCCGCCGGAGTTGGGCACCGTGACGCTCTTCACGTTCTTGATGATGTTGCCCGAGCACCCAACCTCCAGATGCCCCGGCTCCGCGCCCAGCGTGGCGCGCGCCAAAGCCGCCGCATACGCCACCGCGATAGGCTCCGTGCATCCCAGCGCGCAAACCAGCTCCCGATCCAACACCGAGCAGAACGCCTCGTCAAAAGCAGCAGCCATACCTCAACTCCCCGCAGCCCAATCCAACGTCAGACTCCAAATTGTACCGCTCCGCCCATAATCCCGGGAAGCAGGGAGCTAGGAAAACGCCCCAGCGGAGGCTAAGAAGGTTGGACGAGAAAAACGCCGCGAGAAAGAGAAAGCGAGGAGAAAAAGAAAGGAGCAGAACGGAAAAGAAAAGGGCCGCGAACACCAACACCCCAAGCGCCCAAACCCCGCCCCAACCAAAAAAAGAGCAACCCACCGGGCCCTTGGAAAGCAAGCGTTCGCCTATGCGAGTCCGCCCTTTAGCGGACGAGCCGGCGGGCGCAGGCGATAAGAACCCGAAATCCGATATCGGGCGGATTTCGGGTTCTTATCGCCTGCGCCCGCCGGCTCGCAAGTCGCCCGGACTCGCAAAGGCGCTCGCTAGCTTTCCACCCGCTCTATGATCTCGTCCAGGCTCTCCGCGAACTCCTGCATGCTGCCGTTCCACAGCGCGCGATCCTGCACGCCGGCGCCCACGTAGGCCGTCTTCAGCCCGATCTCGGGCACAAGGTCGCGCTTGGGGTCGTTGCCCACCATGAGGACCTCCTCGGGCGCCAAGCCGAGCGCCTCCAGGCTCTCGAGGTAGTAGCGCGCGTCGGGCTTGCAGCGCGTCGAGTTCTCCATGGTGGTCACCAGCTCGAACGGCGCGTCGTCGATGCGCCCCCAGCGCATGCGCGTGCGAATGCAGGCCTCGCTGAAGCTGGGGTTGGTGAGCAGCGCGATCCTCAAGCCCCGGTCGAGCGCCCCCTCGATGGCCTCGTGCGCCCCGGGACGCGGGTGCGCGTTGACCATCCGGTCGTTTCTGGTGGACAGCACCGTCTCCTCGTAGCAGGTGAGCACGTCGGCGATCACGGGATCGGCCAACGGGATGCCGCAGCGCCGCTCGACCTCCGCGCAGAAATGCTCGCGGTTGGTGAGGTCGTCGGTGCGCTGGGCGTCGAACATGGCGAGGTAGGCGGCCGAGAACGGCGCAAAGAGCCCCAGCGCCCCGCGGCGCGCCACCGAGGCGAGCAACCCCACCTCGTCTTTGAGGAACACGTAGCAAAACGCGCTCAGGTTGATGCTGAGCAGCGTGTCGTCCATGTCGAACGCAATGGCCTTGAGCACAGAACCCCCTTCGCCTCTCCCGACCCCGTCGCTCGTTCTTGGTACGATACCCGATGCCGACGCCTCTCAGTATGGCACCGCGCGCGAACACAGCATCTGCGCGGAGCCTTATGAATTGCTGAACTTGCGGCAGCGAACGGCCGGCCACGCCGCAACCGCCGCGCCGGCATCGCCTGCCGCCCGCAGCCGGCGCTACTCCCCGTCCTCAAGCAGCTCGGCGCGGCTCGCGAGATAGGCCTCGGCGTGCTCGCGCAGCAGGTCGTCCTCAACCGAGGCGAGGCGCACCATGCCGGGCTTTTTGGGCAGCGAGAGCAGGAAGCGGTTTGAGCGCGTGAACTGCGCCGCCTTGAGCGCGTCCACAAACGCGTCGACCGCAAGCGAGAAGGGCAGCTCCTCGATGCCGAGCGCCTCCAGACGGTCGTCCTGCTCGAAGACCGTCTCCACGTCCAGCCCCGCCGCGGCGGTGGCCAGGCGGCTCTCGAAGCGCAGGCCCTCGGCCAGCAGGGCGTAGGCGGGCACCTCCTCGCCCAGGCAGGCGCGCAGCGCACGCGCGGTCACCGTGCCGTAGTTGAGCGCGGCGCGCGCCGACGGGCTCGAGGCCTTGGAGACGTCGCGGCGCGCGGTTTGCGCCCCGCACACCTCGTCTCCCAGGGCGTTGGCCGCCGGGTCGGCAAGGTGCGGCAGCGAGCGACCCAAGCGGTCCCACGCGTTCTTGGAGCCGGCGAAAGCCGAGGCCACGATGTGCACGTAACCGAGCTTGACGCTCTCAGGCGAACCGGCGCGGGCGAGGGCGAGGTCGCACACCACAAGCGACGGGGCCGCCTCCAGCGAGACCATGGCGGGCGCGGCGGGCACGTCGAGCGCCTGCATGCCCGTGGCGCAGGTCACCTGCGCATCGAGCGTGGTGGGCATAAGCACCGACGCCATGCCGCCGCACCAGGTGCGCGCGCAGAACGTGGCCACGGAGAGCAGGTCGGCCTCGCCGAAGGCAACCAGCACGTCGTCCGCGGTGGCGCCGACCGATCCCAGCACGGCGAAGAGCCGCTCGGCGGAGGCGAGCGCAGGAGCGCACTCCTCGTCGGTCCACACAGCCTCGGTCACCGCAAAGCCCGTGTCAACGAGCGAGCGGCGCACGGTCTCGCGCTGATCGGCGTCCGTTTGGGCCTGCGCCACGAACACCGCGCGCTTGGGTTGGCCCACCACGTGCTTGAACATGCTCGGCAGCTCGTCGAACACCTCCGAGCCCAGGCGAAAGTCGGTGGTCCTCCCACCGGGATGGTTGATCAAAAGGCGGCGGATCCTCACAGCAAACCACGCTCCCACAGCAACTCTGCCACACGGTACAGCACGTCCTCGAACGACGTGTTGCGGATGTCCACGGTGATGTCGGCCGCCTGCTCGTACAGCGGCCGGCGGTGCGCGAGCAGGCGCTCGGCGTGCTCGGGCGACCGGAAGTCGGGCCGGGTGTCGGCCCGGCAGATCTGGCGCAGCGAGTCCTCGATGTCGAGCTCGAGGTACACGCAGGTGCCCATCTCATGCATCAGCTCGATGTTGGCGGGCGTCTCGATGATGCCGCCCCCGCACGACACGAGCAGGCTGCGCTCGCGCGCCAGCGCCGAGAGCGCCTGGGTCTCGAGCGTGCGGAAGCCCTCCTCGCCCCGCTCTGCAAACAGCTGCGTCACCGAGCGGCCCGTCTTGCGCTCGACCAGGCGGTCCGTGTCGACGTAGCGCCGACGGAAGAGCTGCCCCAGGTTCCGGGCGAGGGTGGACTTCCCCGCGCCGAGGAACCCGATGAAGAACAGGTGGTCGCAGCCGTGTTTCACGCAGGCGGGCATGCGCTATTCCTCCAGCGGCACATGGCGCAGCGCGCGCCGCTCGAAGATGCGGAAGATCTGGGTGTACCACAGGTCCTGGGTGGCCTGCGGCTGCACGAGCAGCACCTCGACCCCGGCGAGGTTGCCGGCGGCCACGTCGGTGTAGAGCTGATCGCCCACCATCACGGCCTCGGCCGGCGCGCAGCCCAGGCGCCTCAAAGCGCGCGTGAGCGCAAACGGCGCGGGCTTCATCGCGTGGCTGATCACGTCGAGCCCGAGCTCGCGGGCGCTGGCGCGCACCTCCTCGCCGTGCCAGTTGTTGGAGACCATGCACAGCTTGAAGCCGCGGGTGCGCGCCTCCTCGAGCCAGGCGAGAACCGCGCGCGGGGCGCGGCCGGTGTCGCGCGGCACGAGCGTGTTGTCGCGGTCGACGAGGATGCAGCGCTTGCCGCGGGCGGCGAGCTCGGCGAGGTCGATCTTGTCGACCGAAGAAAGGTAGCGGGCTGGCTTGAACAGGCTCATAGGTCCCTTCCCTACCGGTTCTCTTCGATCGCCTGGAGGTGCTGGTCGTACGTCTCGGAGAAGTACTCGGTGTCCTGGGTGATGAAGAAGTAGAGGTAGTTGGTGTCGGCGGGGTCGAGTGCGGCCTCGATGGAGGCGGCGGACGGCGTGCAGATGGGCGTGGGCGTGAGCCCCTGGTTCAGGTAGGTGTTGTAGGGGCTCTGCACCTCGAGGTCGGAGGCGGTCACCTCGCCGCCGGTGACGTACATCATCGTGGCGTCGCTCTGCAGCGGCATGCCCTGGGCCAGGCGGTTGTAGAAGGTCGAGGCCACCTTGGGGCGCTGCTCGGGGGTGATGGCCTCACGCTCGATGATGGAGGCCATGATCAGGATGTCGTAGTCCGACATCTCCACGCCGTAGCGGCTCTGGATGGCCTGCTCGGCCGCCGCGAAGTCGTAGCCGGCGACCTCCTGCTCGTACTGGTCGAGCATGAGGCGGATGACCTCGTCGGCGTCGGGCTCGTCGTCCTTGGCGAAGGTGTAGGTCTTGGGTGTGAGGTAGCCCTCGAGCGAGTCGTCGGCCGCGGCCGCAAGGAACGGGTAGTCCTCAACGTAGGCGGACGCCTTGGCCTGGGCGATGAAGTCGTCGGCCGGGATCCCGAGCGCCTCCTCCACCGCCGCGGCGGTCTGGGCAACCGTGAGGCCCTCGGCCACCGTGAGGCGCGTGCCCTCCACGTTGGGGCCCTCCACGAGCTGGCGCACGGCGTCCTCGGGGTCCATGTGGGTCGTGAACGCGTAGTCGCCCGGCTTGATCTGCGCGGCGGCGTCCAGCGCGTCGACCGCGGCGTAGTAGTCCTTGGGGTCGTCCACCACGTGGTTCTCGGAGAGGAGCTGGGCGATGTCGTCGCCCGAGGAGCCGTCGGGTATGGTGAGCTCCACCGCCTGGCCGTCGGGCACGTTGTCGGCAAGGCCCAGGCGCTCGGCCACCACCGGGACGATGACGAAGAGCACGAGCGCCGCGGCAAGCGCCACGACCACGAGCGCGACCACGCCGGTGACCACGGTGCGGCGCCGGCGGTCGGCAGCCTGCGCGCGGGCGCGCAGGTGTGCGCTCGCCGGCTGCACAGGGCGGGGCTGGCGCGCCGAGACCTGGCGGGGCGCAGGCGCCGCGCTGCGGGTATGCGCGCCGCGCGGAGCCTCGCCGGTGTGGCGGGGACGGTGCGAGGAGCGCTGGGGCGGGCGGCTGTGGCGCGGGGCGTTAGTGCTCATCGGAATCCTCCCGGTTGTGGGCGTCGAGCCATGCCTGCAGAAAGAGGGACGCGGCGATCATGTCGACCTTGCCGCGCATCTGCTTCTCGGAAAGGCCTTGGGCGCGCAGGACGCGCTTGGCCTCCTGCGAGGACAGGCGCTCGTCGGCAAAGGCGAGCGGCAGGTCGTAGCGCTCGGCTATCGTGCGCGCCGCAGCCGCCACGCGCTCGGCCTGCGCGCCGTCCTCGCCGGCCAGGGTCTGCGGCCGGCCACACACGATCACCTCGGGCTCGTAGTCCTCCATGAGGTAGCGGAAGCTGCGGGCGTCGCCGAGAACCTCGGAGGCCGGCAGCACGCGCACCGGCATGGCCACCGTGCCCGAGCGGTCGGACACGGCGATGCCGATGCGCACCTCCCCTATGTCGAGTGCGAGCGCGACCATGCGCCTAGGCGCCCAGAAGCTCGCGCGCGGCGGCCAGAGCGTCGGGGATGCCCGCGGCGTTCTTGCCGCCGGCCTGAGCCATGGCGGGACGACCGCCGCCACCGCCGCCCACGAGCGGGGCGATCTGCTTGATCACGTCGCCGGCCTTGAAGCCGGCGGCAACGGCCTCGTCGGAGCCCGCGGCGATGAGCGCCGGGGTGCCCTTGGCGGTCACCGTGGCGAGCACGCAGGCACAAGCGCCGCCGAGCTTGCCGCGCACGGTGTCCCAGACGCTGCGCAGGTCGGCCGCCTCCAGGCCCTCGAGCTGGGCGACCACCACGCGGTAGCCGGCCGGAACCTCCACGGCGCCCTCGATGGCGCTCGCGATGGCATCCGAGGCCCCGCCGGTGAGGGCGGCCTTGAGCTTGTCGGACGTGGCCTTGAGCTCGTGGTGCAGCGCCTCTACGCGGGTCGGCACCTCCTCGGGCGCGCACTTGAGGGCGTGCGCCGCCTGGGCGAGAAGCGCGGCGCGGGCGTCCAGCCACGCGATGGCGCCCTCGCTGGTCAGCGCCTCGATGCGGCGCACGTTGGAGCCGGTGGACGACTCGGAGACGATCTTGAACAGGCCGATCTCGGCGGTGTTGGCCGCGTGCGTGCCGCCGCAGAGCTCGCGCGAGAAGGGCTTGTCCTCCTCGCCCACCGAGACCACGCGCACCACGTCGCCGTACTTCTCGCCGAACAGGGCCACCGCGCCGGAGGCGCGCGCCTCGTCGATGCCCATCACGCGGGTCACGACCGGCTTGGCGGCGAAGATCTCGCGGTTCACGATCTGCTCGATCTGGGCGAGCTGCTCGGGCGAGACGGCCTCGAAGTGCGTGAAGTCGAAGCGCAGGCGCTCGGGGCTCACCAGCGAGCCGGCCTGGTTCACGTGGTCGCCCAGGACCTCCTTCAGCGCGGCGTCGAGCAGGTGGGTGGCCGTGTGGTTGCGGCGCAGCAGCGCGCGGCGATGGCGGTCGACGCTGGCCGCGAGCTCGTCGCCTACGGAAAGCTCGCCCTCCTCAACGTGCGCGACGTGGGCGTACAGGCCGTTGTGAGAGCGGGTGTCGCTCACCGCGGCGCGGCCGGCGGCTGCGGCGAGCGTGCCGGCGTCGCCCATCTGACCGCCCATCTCGGCATAGAACGGCGTGCGGTCGAGAACGACCTCGACGTCCTCGCCGGCGCAGGCGCGCTCCACGCGCTCCCCGCCCTTGACGAGGGCGACCACGCGGGCGCCGGAAAGGTCCTCAGCCTCGTAGCCGGTGAACTCGGTTGCCGGCAGCGCGTCGGAAAGCTCGGTCCACACGTCGTTGAACGAGCCCCAGGCGTCGCCCTTCACGTTGGCACGGGCGCGCTCGCGCTGGGCCTCCATCTCGCGGTTGAAGCCCTCGATGTCGACCGCGTGGCCCGCGCCCTCGGCGATCTCCACCGTGAGGTCGATCGGGAAGCCGAAGGTGTCGTGCAGCATGAAGGCCACCTCGCCGGCGAGCTGATCGCCCTCGGCGAGCGTGCCCAGCGCCTCGTCCAGGTACACGCGGCCGTTGTCGAGCGTGGCCGAGAAGCGCTCCTCCTCGGCGTTGACGATACCCTTGACCAGGGTGACGTTCTTGGTGAGCTCGGGGTAGGCGTCGCCCATGAGGTCGTTCACGCGGTCGATGAAGCGCGCGAGGAAGGGCTCGGTCACGCCGAGCAGGCGGCCGTGGAAGACGGCGCGGCGCAGCAGGCGGCGCAGCACGTAGCCGCGCCCCTCGTTGCCGGGCAGGATGCCGTCGGAGATCATGAAGTCAACGGAGCGGGCGTGGTCGGCGATGATGCGCAGGGAGCGGCTGGGGCCGGTGTAGTCGTCGCTCACGTAGGTGGCGCCGGAGACCTCCTCGCCCAAGCGGATGAGGCCCTGCATGATGTCGCTCTCGAAGAAGGACGTCTTGCCCTGCATGATGGCGCTCATGCGCTCCAAGCCCATGCCGGTGTCGAGGTTGCGGTGCGGAAGCTCCGGCATGGAGCCGTCCTCCTGGCGGTCGAACTGCGTGAAGACCAGGTTCCAGTACTCGAGGAAGCGGTCGCAGTCGCAGCCGGGCGCGCAGTCGGGGCGCCCGCAGCCCACCTCGGGGCCCATGTCGAAGTAGATCTCGGAGCACGGGCCGCACGGGCCGGTGGGGCCGGCCGCCCAGAAGTTGTCCTCCTCGCCCAAGCGCGAGATGTGGTCCTCGGCAACGCCGAGGCCGCGCCAGATCTCGTAGGTCTCGTCGTCGTCGGTGAAGACGGTGAAGTGCAGGCGGTCCATCGGCAGGCCGAAGACCTCGGTGGAAAGCTCGAGCGCCCAGGCGCAGGCCTGCTGCTTGGAGACGCCGCCGAAGGAGAAGTTGCCGAGCATCTCGAAGAAGGAGGCGTGGCGGCCGTCGGTGCCGATGATGTCGATGTCGTTGGTGCGCACGCACTTCTGGCACGACGTGGCGCCGATCTCGTGCATGGTCTTCTTGCCCTGGTAGTACTGCTTGAACTGGTTCATGCCGGCGTTGGCAAGAAGCAGCGAGGGGTCGTCGGGGATGAGCGACGAGCTGGGGAAGACCTTGCAGCCGCGCTCCTCGAAGAACTTCAGGAACGTGGAGCGGATCTCCGCGGAGGTCATCGGTTTGATGTCAGCAGGCATAATGCTCCTCATGGGTACGGCCCGGCGGCGGCGCGCTGAGCCTGTCTCAATTTCACAGCCCTTGATTATATCCCATGAAGCGTTATGGAGGTGAACACGCCGCGGTACCTGCACCGTAATACAACAAGGGCGCATCTGCCTGCAAACTCGCCGCTGTAAACGCAGGCGGTCGCCCGCGCGGCAACTCAAACGCTGAGATCAGCGCGTTCGCTGCCGTTTGGGCGACCAAGCGGGTCGAACCTGTCGTTTGGGCGGCTAGCGCGCGCCGGCGTCGTGCGGCGCGTCCTTCTCGTCCGAAGGCGCGGTGCCTGCGTCCGCGTCCTTGCCCGAGCCTGCGCCCGAATCCTTGGCGGCGGCGCGGTCCGCCGCATCTGCGGCGGGGCCCTGCGGCTTGGCGACCTCGGGCACGCGATCCTTGAGCGTAAGGCGCCAACCCGTTGCGGGGTTGAACTGCGCGCCGGGGAAGACCGACCAGGCGAGCGTGTCGTCCGGGTCGGGCTTGGGGGCCGCCTGCGCGTCGGGCACCGACTCTTTGGAGATGAGCTCGGAGGTGGCGAAGGAGTCGTCGCCTAGGGCGTCGAAGGCCGAAACCGGGTGCCCGGAGGCGTCGAGGTAGGGCGTGCCCTGGAAGATGGCGCCCTCGTAGGAGACGAGCTGGCGGCCGGTGCGGCTCTCGAAGTAGTAGATGAACAGACCCTTGAGCGCCGCGGACAGCGGGATGGCGATCACCATGCCCAGCGGGCCGAGCAGCGCCGAGCCCACGATGATGGCCGTGAGGCTCATGACCGGGTGCACCGACACGGTGGACTGCATGATCTTGGGCGAGATCACGTTGTCGGTGATGTTCTGGGCCACCATGGTGATGACGAGCGTCCAAAACGCCATGATCGGGTTGACGAACAGCGCGATCAGCGTAGCGATGGCCGCTGAAATCCAGGGGCCGACCACGGGGATGAGGTGCAGCACGCCGGTGAGCACGCCCATGAGGACGGCGTAGGGGTGCCCGCACAGCACGAGTCCCACGCCCACGAGCACGCCGTTGATAACCGAGGTGATGCACATGCTGCGCATGTACCCGCCCACCGAGCGCGAGAGGATCGCGATCATGAGGCGGTAGTCCTCTTCTTTGTCGTCGCCCAGGATGGTGCAGATCTCGTTGTGGATGCGGGGGTAGTCGCGCGCAAGCCAGTAGGCCAGCACCAAGCCGAGGAAGCAGATGAACAGCGTTGAGGCGAAGTTGCCGATGAACGGCATGACGCCTTGGCCGATGTCGCCGGCGATGTCGCCCACGTAGTCGGTGGCGAACCGTGTGAGCGAGTCGAGCCCGACGTTGATCTGGTCGCGCCACTCGGAGTCGGCAAGCGCGTTGAAGCTGCTCGCCATGGTGTTGAGCCATCCCTGCAGGCTGCGCAGGTTGGCGGGCAGCCGCGTCAGGATCTCCATGATCTGCGCGGTGAAGGTCGGCAGGATCACCGCGATCACGAGAACAACCACCGCGATGACGAGCAGCAGGCCCGCAAACGCCCCCAGCCCGCGCGGAACCCTGCGATGCTCGAGGAAGTTCACCACGGGCGCCGCGATGAAGGCCACCAGCGACCCCACCGCCAGAAACTCGATCACCGGCGCGAGGACGCCCAAGACGTTGAGCACCACCGCGGCGATCACGATGGCGGCCACCGCGATCCCTAAACGCAGCGCCCACAGCTTGGTGGAGCGGTAGCGGTCCTCCGGCGTTGCGGGCACGCGCGTTTGGGTGGGTTGGGCAGTGTGGGGCATGGGGCTCCTCATCAGGGCGCTGCGCCTACGAGCGGCTCATCACGCCGTCAGGGTCGATTTTGTCCTGGATCTTCTTGAGCGTGCGGCGCAGCAGACGCGACACCTGCACCTGGGAGATGCCCAGGCGCTCGGCGATCTCGATCTGCGTCATGCCCTGCAGGAAGCGCAGCTCGATGACCTCGCGCTCGCGGGGGGAGAAGCTCTTGAGCGCCTCTTCGATCACCAGGCGGTCGTCGGTGAAGGTGAGCGCGCTGTCCTCGGTGGCGTAGCGGTCGATCACAGAGGGGGCGTCGTCGGCCTCGGGGTTTGAGGAGCCCTCGAGCGGCACAGAGCTGTAGGCGCTGGAGGACTCCATCGCCTCGAGCACCTCGTCCACGCTCGCGCCCAGGTAGTCGGCGATCTCCTCGATCTTGGGCGAGCGCTGCAGCTCAGTGGTGAGCTTGTCGGTGGCCTGGTTCACCTTGGCCGAAAGCTCCTGCAGGCGCCGGGGCACGCGCACGCTCCAGCCCTTGTCGCGGAAGTGGCGCTTGATCTCGCCCAAGATGGTGGGCGTGGCGTAGGTGGTGAACTCAAGGCCACGGCTCGGGTCGAAGCGGTCGATAGCCTTGAGCAGGCCAAGGTAGCCCACCTGGACGAGGTCGTCCAAGGGCTCGCCGCGGTTTTTGAACTTGTTGGCGAGGAACCGCACCAGGTTCATGTGCGACATGACGAGCTTCTCGCGCGCGTCCATGTCGCCGTTCTCCTTGTAGCGGCGGAACAGCTCGTGCGTGCGTTCCTTGTCCCACGCCGTCTTGCCGTTGGAAGGTTCTGCCATGGGCTACACGTCCGCTCGTAGTTCGAGGTACAGGCTCTGGGGGTGCTCGCGCTTTTCATAGGTGTCGCACACGCTGGCCAAGATGAGATCGGTGTAGACGGCCGTGGGGTCGGCGTCGGCGGCCGTTTCGAAGGAGACGTCGCCGAGCTCGAAGCTCATGGTGAGGATCCCCGGCGACACGGTGAACACGATGTCGAGAAGCTCGCCGGGCTCGGTGGCGCACGCGTAGATAAAGGCCTCCTCGGCTGCCATGCGCACGTCCTCCACCTTGTCGACCGACATGTCGGCGAGGGTGGCGACGTTGGCCGCCGTCATGCGCACGAGGCGCGCGTACACCGGGCGCGCCGGCACTGAGAGGGTAACGGGATGGGTGTCTGCCATGATCGGCTCTCCTTTACGCTTCAGGCTGGTCGGCGGGCGCCTCGGCATCGGCCTCGGGGGCCGGAGCGGGTGCGGGCGCGTCATCGTAGGTGAAATAGCGGCGCGCAGGCTCGGCGCCGGGCTCTGCCTCAGCGGCGGCCGCATCGTCAGCGTGCGCCTCGGGCTCTGCGAGCGCCTGGGGCGCCGCAGCGTTAGCGATAGCCTTGGCCTCGCCGCCCTGGCGGCGGTTGAAGAAACGCGTGACCGCGCCCGAGGCGGACTCAGCCACGTCCGAGATGGCGGTTACGGTGCCGGCCGCCGCGCCCGTGACGTCGGAGACGCTGCGCAGCGTGCCGTTGATCTCGATAAGGTCGTTGGTGAGCGCCTCGACCGCCACGCTCGCCTGGTCGACAAGCGGGTCGAGCTTCTTCACGGTGGGGGCGACGTCGTCCATCATCCCGTCGAGCTTGGCGATGGCGGGGCGAGCCTCGGCCACCGTGTTGTTGAGCTCGGCCACGGTCTTGTCGAGCGCGGCGGCAGAGGCGCGGGCGCGGCGCAGGGTAAGCGCCAGCTCGACCACGGCCCACACACCGGCGATTACGAGAACCACGAGCACAATCGTCAGAATATCCATAGTGCCCTCCAGCACGTACGCGGCGCCTTGGCGGCGCCCTTGTTGGCAACGCGCCGCGCGTACGCGGCAGGGTTGATCACATGATACCCCTTATACCCTCCTCGCCCGCCGCGGGCACTGTGGATGAGCGAACGCGCAACCTTTCTCACGAGCTCCAAGAACACAGGGGGCGGCTCAGGCGACAACCGCGCCGCGGAGCTACCGCGCGCCCGGTTCAAAACGCTGGGCGGAAGCCTTCTGCGGAACCGCGGCGGCGGCACGCCGGCACTCCTTGCAAGCAGATCCTACGCTTCGGCAACCTCGGGGCCGCGCCCCGTGCGGTCGCGGTAGCTCTGCTCGTAGCGGAACTGCTCCCAGCCGCGGCCGCTCGGCTTCCAGAAGGCGCCGCGCTCCAGCCCCTCAGGCAGGTAGCGCTGGTCCACCCAGCCGGCCGGGTAGTCGTGCGGGTACTTGTAGGTTCCGTACTCCTCGGAGCCGGGGCGATGGCGGTCGCGCAGGTAGCTCGGCACCTCGCGCTGACCGCCGGTGCGCACGTCTGCCAGGGCGGCGTCGATGGAGGCCTCGGCGGCGTTTGACTTGGGTGCGAGCGCGTTGTAGATGGCCGCCTGCGCCAGGTTGATGCGGCACTCCGGGTAGCCGATGACCTCGGCCGCCTTGAACGCGGCTTCCGCCACCAAGAGAGCCTGCGGGTCGGCGTTGCCGATGTCCTCCGAGGCGGCGATCATGATGCGGCGCGCGATGAACTTGGGGTCCTCCCCGGCGTCGATCATGCGGGCGAGCCAGTACACCGCCGCGTCCGGGTCCGAGCCGCGCATGGACTTGATGAAGGCGGAGATCACGTCGTAGTGCATGTCGCCGTGCTTGTCGTACGAAAGCCCGGCGCGGGGGTTGGCCGCCTCAACGTCCTCGGGTTCGATGGAGATGCGTCTCTCGCCCACCGGAACGTGCGCGGGCGCGTACGGCGAGGCCGCCGCCTGCGGCACAGCGTCAGAGGCGGGATCCTGCCGCGCGCCCATCTCAGGAGCGGCACCCTCCGGCGCGTCCTCTCCTGCCGGTAGGTCCGCGGCGCCCTCCCCCTTTTCCGGCGCAGGCGCTTCCACCGGCGCGGGCGGCTTGTCCTCAGCCATCTGGCTTGCGAGCTCGAGGGTGGTGAGGGCGGCGCGGGCGTCACCAGCGGCGAGCAGGCAGATGGAGCGCACTGCCGCCTCGCTCGTCCAGAAGCGGCCCGCCAACCCCTGCGGCGCCTCCAGCGCGCGGTAGATGAGCTGCGCCACGTCGGCGTCCGTGAGGTGTCCGAGCTCCACCACGCGCGAGCGCGAGAGCAGCGCCGAGTTGACCTCGAAGTACGGATTCTCGGTTGTGGCGCCGATAAGCACCACCGTGCGGTCCTCCACCGCGTGGAGCAGCGCGTCTTGCTGCGAGCGGCTGAAGCGGTGGATCTCGTCGATGAACAGGATGGTGCGGCGGTCGAAGGTGAGCAGGCGGTGGCGCGCGGCCTCGATCTCGCGGCGCAGGTCTTTCACCGTGCCGGTGACGGCCGAGACCTCCACGAACTCGCTGCGCGTGTGCGCGGCGATGATGTGCGCGAGCGTGGTCTTTCCCGTCCCGGCGGGCCCGTAGAGGATCACGCTGGAAAGCGCGTCGTGGTCGATGGCGCGCCGCAGCCACGACCCCGGCCCCACCGCCTTGACCTGTCCCACGTAGTCGTCAAGCGAGTCGGGCCGCATACGCACCGCGAGCGGCGCGTTGGCGTGTGTTTTCTTGGTCTCGATGGCAGAGAAAAGCGTGTCGCCGTCCATGGTAGCCCTTCGCCCTGACAATACGAACATGTGTGCGTGACCCAGCATACCACAAGCGGTTGGGCTCTGCCAGGCAACGCCCGCGAAGCTGCGCCTACGCGCAGGGGAGCCTCAGAGGACGCAGAAGACCGCGACGAGCAGGCCAACCACAACGGGCATCAAGGCAAACAGCGCATAAGACAGGCGGGGCTTCTTGCTGAAACAGAACGTGCCGCCATATCCGAGGAGGGCAAGCAGCAGGGCTACCCCTTCCTTTGAAAGGTATCTGGCGGTATGGCCACCGAACTGCGCAGGAACCTGTTCGGGCAAAAGAACCAAGCACGCCGCGGCCATCAGCGTGACAAGCGCCGCAAGGAAGCATGTCGCCGCAGCAGCATGCGACCTCACGCCCTCGTCAACGTTCTTTGCCCAGGTCTCAGCTCATAACAACATCCGAAGGGACATGCGAGTCCTTCCCTTAATGGTTCTCGCATAGAACGATAGTAAAGTCTCCCCCCAGTCAAGGCTCTTTTCCCGCTTGTTCTATACCACTTTGCTTGAAACCTCTGCGAAGCCGCGCGCCGTCGCCACCTAACGGATGTAGGTCCGCCGCGGGAACGTAAGGCTGGGGAAGAGCTTCTCGGCGAGCTCCATGAAGTAGCCGTCGGTCATACTGGCGATGTAGTCCGCCACCGTTTGGTCGAGGTCGCGTTGCCAGTCGTAGCGCTTGCCGTAGAAGGAAAGCGCCCGCTCCACGCGCGCGATGTGGTGGCGGAAGATGTAGCTCTCCTCGCGCCCCTGCTCGAGATCGTCAAGCAGCCGCTCGTACATGAGGCGAAACGCCGGCTCGATGGCTTGCGCGCACTCCCCCTCCACCGCGGGCGCGCGGTAGATCTTCTCGTAGTTCTCGCGCTTGGCGCGGGCCAGCTCAGAGAAGAGCTCCTCGGAAAGCTCGATGCGCGGCCTGCCGTAGCTGTGCTCCACGATGTCCACCGAGGCGCGCGCAAGGATCCAGGCGTTGTAGCCACCGCCGAGCCCGTCGGCGAACTCTGTGCCGTCAACCAAGCCGGCCTCGATGGCGTCCTGGCGGTCGCGCCCCACGTAGGCGATGATGTCGGCGATGCGCACCACGCAGCCCTCGAGCGTCATCGGCCGCAGGTGGCCTATGGCCGCGCCGCCGCGCGTGTAGCAGCTCTCGACCACCCGGTCGAACGCATCGAAGCCCGCCAGATCGGAAAGCTCGAAGACGCGTTGCTCGTACTCGCCGTTGTGGCAGAGCACCCCGTCGAGCACCTGCAGGCTCATGTTGCGGCCCGAGAGCTGCTCGAGCACGCGCACCGAGTGCACGTTGTGGTGGAAGTGCCGACCGCAGCGCTCGTGGTACACGGCGTGCAGGCAACGCTCGCCAGCGTGCCCGAAGGGCGTGTGGCCCAGGTCGTGGCCGAGCGCGATGGCCTCGATGAGGTCGGTGTTGAGCCCGAGCGCGTAGCCGATGTCGCGCGCCACGCGGGCAACCAGCTGCACGTGCAAACCGCGGCGCGAGAGGTCGTCGTTGCTGCGGAAGGAGAACACCTGGGTCTTACCGCTCATGCGGCTGTAGGCGGGCGTGTGGATGATCTTCTCGATGTCGCGCACGAAGGCGGGGCGCCACACGCTCGGCGCATCTTGCGGGCGCTGCTCGCGCCGCACGCTGGCTGCGTCCGGGCAGCGGTAGGGGCTGCGCCAGCCAGCAGCGCGGTCACGCTCCATGCGGGCGGCAAGCTCGGGCGAAAGGTCAGAAGGCAGGTCGATCATGTTGGCTCCTCACCAGGTAGGAGACGGCTTTTGCCCAGTATACCCGCCGGGCACCAGCCTTGCGCTGTCCAAAAACGCGGCCCACCATAGCTCAAAAGGCAAAAAGCGCCTGCCCCACCTGCCCCGCAAGCAGGGCGGCCGCAACAAACGGAATGCAGGGCAGGGCGCGGCGCTTGAGCGCAAGACCGCAGGCGGCAAGCGCAAGCAGCCCTGCGCAAAACGCCGCCGGCAGCGCCAGCGGGTAGGCGGCCGTAGCCCCGAAGGCGAACTTGACGTCGCCCATCCCCAAGCCCGACGCGCCCGTTACGCGCTTGAAGACGAGCTCCGAGCCGAGAAGCACCCCCGAGAACGCAAGGGCCCACCCCGCGCGCACGCACAGATGGTGCGCGAGCGCCGCCGCATCGGCGCCCCGCGCCGCCGGGGGCGCAAGCGCCAACGCAAGACCGCAGACGGCAAGCGCCAGCGCCAGGCCGTTGGGCAGGATGCGCTCGCGCAGGTCGAACACGCACGCCGACGCCATGAGCCCCCAGAACAGCGCGAGCGTCACCGCGGCGGCCACAGGCTAGTCCTCAGTCACGAGGCAGGACATCATGAGCCGCCCGGTGTGCTCGCCGATGGTGGCGTTGCGGCCGCAGCGCGTGAACACCCCGGCGAAGCGCCCGTTGAACAGGTAGAGTCCCTCCATGTTCATGTACGGCACGCAGGACGTTTCGCCGCTCGCCGGGTCACCAGGAAGGTTGGGCGTGGCGTACGGCCGCACGTACTCCTGCACCACGCCGCCCGTCGCGCGGATCTCCTCAAGGGCAGAGCGCCACTCCGCGGGCGTGCAGTCAGAGCCCGCCACGACGCCCACCGAGTTGTAACCGTCGCGCGGCTTGGCGATCCAGGCATCCTTGTACGCGAAAGGCGCAAGGTCGCTCTGCTCGTTCAGCACGTAGGTAGCCGGAACGTGCTCCTTCACGAAGGCGATCTCCTCGGAGGTGAGGAAGGTCGCGGCGACAGGGTCGTGCAGCACCGCGAACACCGTCTTGGTGGCCACAGGCCAGGTGCGGAAGCCGCCCACGATGGGCACGCGCCCCTCGCGCGCCGCCCGCATGAACGCCTCGGCCCCCGGGCAGGGCTTCTCCAACAGCTCGCTTATCACCACGCGGCGCCACACGCCGTCGATGGGACCCTGGCTGTCGCTGAGGCGCCCGTCCTCATAGGCAAGGTTGCGGATGTCGGTGAAGCGCAGGGAGATACCCCGCGCGGCAAAGAGCTCGATGAACTCGGCGATCTCCTCGGCCGAGATGCTCTCGGCATAGTCGACCACGGCGATGCGGGGCTTCTCCGGCATGCCGGGCACCTGGCGGTAGCACGCCATGAGCGCGTCGGCGCACGCGCCCAGCACGTCGAAGACCGCTACCTTGTGCGCCACGGCGAAGCGCTTACCCGCCTCAGTAAGCGCGCAGGCGCGCGTGGTCTCCACGGTGTTGAGCATGCCGGCCGAGCCGTCGGTGTTGAGCTCGCAGAACTTGAAGGCGCCCGTTTGCTCGTCAAGGAAGATGTCCACGCGCGCGATGGGGATCTGCTGCTCGTAGGGCAGCGGCACGAGCGTGGCGGCCTCGACCTCGGGCGTGAAACCGAAGCGGGCCCGCAGCGCGGGGTCTTCGAGGTAGCGGCGCGTGAGCTTGTCCATGATGGCGCCCATGGTCTCGGCCGCCCACGCCAGGTGCGCGGCGTCCGCGGGCGAGAAGATCTTGGGGACGTACGCCCACGGCATGGGCGCGCCGTGGTAGAGCGAGCGCGTGCCCGCCAGATAAGCTTGCGCGCGCTCGCGGCCAGCCAAGTCGCCGCCGAGCTCGGCAGCGCACGCCGCGTACTCCCCTTCCAGCGCCACTGAGTCCAAGGGTCCGTCGCCAACCTTGCGCTGCGCCCTGATCTGCGTGCGCCCCACCTGCGCAAGCCCCGCCGCCGCGTCCTTGCGCTCGGGGGAAACCGTTCCGTTCTTCTCGTTCATCGCTGTCCTCTCAGCCTGAGGCGTATGGTTTGTGTTGCTTTCCCCGTTATACCCCGCGGCGCCGTCAACGCCGGGCCGGACAAGGCAAAATCCCGCGCTTGGCGTTACCGACTGCGGCGTTTTGCGCGTAGACCGCGCAACGGCAGGCAACGCAGCGCGTTCCTTGCGCTGCGTCTTCCGTAAAGCTTAAGCAAGGGCAAGCGAAGCTATAAGGACCTCCGCCGTATAATGGACGCGTCGCAACCGAGAAAAGGAGTGGTATGACTACCGCTGCAGAGATCACGCAAAACCCCGAGCCGCCGGTCATCGAGAGCGCAAGCGCCTCGACCGCGTGCCAGACCAACTCGTCGAAGACCCCTTACGTCATCACCGGCGTCACGCTGATCGTCATCATGCTCATCGCCGCGGGCCTTGCCGCGCTCGTGGTGCTGGGGGTGGGCGCCGCCTACTCGTACTCGGACACCGGGGCCGCATACAGCAACTCGCTGAGCTTGGACGACGATGACTTCGGCGACTACTTCGACTTCGACGACCTGCACGGCTACGGTCACGACGGCTACGGCTACCATGACGGCTATGGCTGGGGCGGCTACACCGCGAGCAGCCAAAACGCCGCAGGCGCGCACCACGTGCACCACAGCCATGCGGACGGCTGCTAGCTTGCCGGGCAACCGCCCGCCCGAAGCAGCTTGACGAGGTGTGCCCGGCGGACCTCACTGGTGCGGAGCACAGCAGAAAGCGGGAAGCGCAAACTACGCGCTTCCCGCTTTTATCATGCGCAGACGCATCGCCGCGCCCGGTCCCGCGCGCTTGTCGCGGCTTGCGCTTCTCGCCGCTCCGCTAGCCGAGAAACGCCTTGAGGCCGATCAGGATGAGCACGACGCCGCCGGCAACCTGGGCGTGCGCGCCGAACCGCTCTCCCAGCCTGCGGCCCACCACGAGCACCGCGACGCAGCACGCAAGCGTGGTGAGGCCGATCATGCCGCCGTAGAGGGCGATGTTGGCCCGTGCGGCAGCGAGCGAGACGCCCACGATGAAGGCGTCGATGGAGGTGGCCACGCCCTCCATGATGATGGTGCCCCAGCTGAGCTTGGCGACAGGGCAGCTTTCGGGCTCGCACAGCTCGCGCACGGCCTCCCACACCATCTTGCCGCCCACGAAGCCCAAGATCACAAGCGACACGATGCCCGCGTACGCCTCGATGTAGGAGGCCACGAGCCGGCCGCCGAAAAAGCCGGCGACGGGCATAGCGGCCTGGAACAGCGCGAAGGTCACCGGCATGGCAAGCTTCTTTGCGCGCGGCATGTCGGGCTCGCACAGCGTGTTGGAAAGCGTCACGGCCATGGCGTCCATGGCAAGCGCGACGCCGAGCACCAGCGCCTCGAACAGGGCGCCTGCAGTGATGGCAGTGTTCATGGTCTCCCTCCGAAACGGTTGGCGGCACGGGCGCGCGCCCGCCCCAGCAGGCGCGCCGGCGCGGCCTTTTAAGGTTCGGGAGGGTTGCAGAAAAGCCGCAGGGCCTGGTCCAGGCTGTCAACGATGTCCAGCGGGTCGTCCACCCCGGCGAACAGCCGCAGGTAGCGGGCCTCGTCGCCCTTGAGCGCGGCGATGCGCGTTGCCGGACCGCCCGCCGGGGCCTCGCGGTTGGCGCAGGGGCACACGGCCAGGAAGCGCGCCGCAGCGCCGCCGGCAAGCTCGAAGTCGACCGCCGGGCCGCAGCCGTGTATGAGCACGCCGGCCGCCACCGCGTGGTCGGGATGCTGGAGAAGGCCCGGGTAGTGCACGCGCGCCACACGCGGGTGGCAGCGCAGGTACTCGGCGATGGCGCGGGCGTGATCCATGTGGCGCTGCATCCGCTCGGCAAGCGTGTCGAGCCCGCGCGCAAGCAGCGCGGCGTCGTTCTCGCCCACCGAGAGCAGCGTCGGGCCAGATGCCGCAACCGCCTCCTCGAGCAGCTGGAAGGCCGTGTCGGCAAGCGGGTCGGCCGGGTGCTTCCGGCCCTTGCGGGAAAACGGCGCGGCTACCGCCACGAGCTTCTCGGACAGGCATCCGCCGCCCACGCGGTCGAGCGCCTCGAACGACAGATGCGCGCCGAGCTTGAGCGGCTCGCAGCCAAAAGCCGAGGGCACCGTGTTGTCGACGACGAAAAGCGCCCCCGCGTCGCGCGCCGCCGCGGCGAGCGCGCGCAGGTCAGGCACGCGCAGCCCGAAGCCGCCGATGCTGTTGACCAGCCAAAACGTCCGCGGCGCATCCCCCGTGGGCGCGGCCGCAGTGAAGGCCTCGGCCGTGGGCTCGGCGGCAAAAAAGAGAGACTCCCGGGGGAATCTCTCGGTAAAGGCGTCGGCGAAGTCGTCCGCGCAGACCACGAGCGCGTCCCCGGGACGCACGAGCCCAAGGCGCGCCAGGGCGTCGGGCACGTGGCGCGCCCGCAGGACGTGCGCGCTGCGGGCCGAGACGGCGGCCGCGTAGCGCGCCTGCGCAAGGCTCATGTCGGCGCGCGCCATCGCGGCCCCCTCTCTCCTCGTCACGCGGCGCCTGGGCCGCGGGGTCGGTCGTGTGCGGCGCTAACGGCGCTCGTCGATCTCGTCGCGCACGCTCGCGATGAACTCGTCGAGCTCGGCGGTGTGCGTCTCGTTCGTGCGGTCGCGCACGGAGATGTTGCCGGCCTCGACCTCCTTCTCGCCCAGGATGAGCATGTAGGGCGGGCGGTCGATGTTGCGCGCCTCGCGGATCTTGTAGCCGATCTTCTCGTCGCGCTCGTCGAGCACCGCGCGAATGCCGGCGGCGTCGAGGGCCTCGGTCACGCCGCGCGCGTAGTCGCGGCTCTTCTCGGACACGGGCAGGACCTTCACCTGCACCGGGGCGAGCCAGGTGGGGAACTTGCCGGCGAAGTGCTCGATCAGGATGCCGATGAAGCGCTCGATGGAGCCGAAGCACACGCGGTGCAGCATGATGGGGCGCTTCTTGGTGCCGTCGGCGTCCACGTACTCCAGATCGAAGTTCTGCGGCATCTGGAAGTCGAGCTGAACCGTGCCGCACTGCCAGGTGCGGCCGAGCGAGTCCTCCAGGTGGAAGTCGATCTTGGGGCCGTAGAAGGCGCCGTCGCCCTCGTTGACCACGTAGTCCTTGCCCAAGCGCTCAAGCGCCTCGCGCAGACCCGCCTCGGCGCGCTCCCAGTCCTCGTCGGAGCCCATGGAGTCGTCGGGGCGCGTGGAAAGCTCGAGGTGGTAGGTGAAGCCGAACTTCTGGTACACCGAGTCGATGAGGTTCACCACGCCCACGATCTCGTCGGTGAGCTGGTCGGGACGGACGAACAGGTGCGCGTCGTCCTGGTTGAAGCAGCGCACGCGGAACAGGCCGTGCAGGGCGCCGCGCAGCTCGTGGCGGTGCACCAGGCCGATCTCGCCGGCGCGGATGGGCAGCTCGCGGTAGGAGTGCGGACGGGACTTGTACACCAGCACGCCACCGGGGCAGTTCATGGGCTTGATGCAGTACTCCTCGTCGTCGATGATCGTGGAGTACATGTTGTCCTTGTAGTGGTCCCAGTGGCCGGAGGTCTTCCAGAGCTGCTTGTTCATGATAAGCGGCGTGGAGATCTCGACATAGCCGGCCTTGTGGTGGATCTCGCGCCAGTAGTCGAGCAGCGCGTTTTTGAGGATCATGCCGTTGGGAAGGAAGAACGGGAAGCCCGGGGCCTCGTCGCGCATCATGAACAGGTCCATCTCGCGGCCGATCTTGCGGTGGTCGCGCTTCTTGGCCTCCTCGAGCATCTTGAGGTGCTCGTCGAGCTCGGCCTTGGTGGCGAAGGCGGTGCCGTTCACGCGCGTGAGCATCTTGTTGCTGCTGTCGGCCTTCCAGTAGGCGCCGGAGACGCCCGTGAGCTTGAAGGCCTTGAGCGCCTTGGTGTAGGTGATGTGGGGGCCGACGCACATGTCGATGTAGTCGCCCTGCTGGTAGAACGTGATACGCGCGTCCTCCGGCAGGTCGCCGATGTGCTCTACCTTGTACTTCTCGCCGCGCTCCTCCATGAGGGCGATGGCCTCGGGACGCGGGAGCTCGAAGACGGAGAACTTGAGGTTCTCCTTCACGATGCGGCGCATCTCGTCCTCGATGGCGGGCAGGTCATCCTCGGAGAGGGTCTTGTCGCCCAGGTCGACGTCGTAGTAAAAGCCGTTGTCGGTGGCGGGACCGTAGGCGAAGTCAGCCTCGGGGTAGAGGCGCTTGATGGCTTGGGCCATGATGTGCGCGGCGCTGTGGCGGACGACGTGCGTAACCTCGTCGGCAGGGCACTCGGCCACGTGGCCGTCGTTGTAGAGAACCTTCATGGGGAACCTTCCTTATCACGTAGGTGGTCTCACGCGTGCGGGCAGGCGGCACCCGCCCTTCTTCATGAAAAACGCCCGCAGCCGCAGCGCGGCGACGAGCGATATACGGCGCCTGTCGGTGGCTCGCCAGCCATGAGTGACGGACAGACGCCTAGATAGTCTGCGTTCGAGCGATATGTGCGAGCAAGCGCTGCATGCGTACCCCTTTGCGTTAGGTGAGATAGTTGTACCACGCCGAGCGCGCCCGGTCTAGCGCGAAGGCGCTTTGTAACCGCCGTGCCATGCAGGTTCCACACCCGCGGCGACAGATGAAGCAGGCAGGCGAGGCTTGGAGCGCGCAATGTCTAAGCGACAGAGAGCGCGATCCCTGCCCCCCTCCGCTTCCGCATGCATACCGGGACGCCGGCATGTTCCGCATGCGTTTTGCATCAGTTGGCACATTCCGCATGCACTTTGTATCAGCTGCGCGCCGAAATCGACCGATACCTGATACGGAATGCATGCAGAAGCTCCTGACTGCCGGCATGCGGCGCACGAAAAAGCCCCCGCCAAAGGCGAGGGCTCTGGTGCAGCGAGAGGAGCAAGCGCTACTGGATGTGCGTGCGGCAGTACGGGCAGACCTTCCAGTGCGCGTCGAGCGGGCGGTGGCAGCTGGGGCAGACGTTGCGCACCTGGGTGTTGCACACCGGGCAGACCACGAAGTCCTTCTCGATGGTGGTACCGCAGTTGGGGCAGGCGCCGTACTCGTTGAGCTGGTGCTCGCGCAGGGCCATGTCGAGCATCTGCTCCTCGCGGTCGGCAATGTAGGAGTTGGGGCGCAGCACCACGTACACCAGAAGGCCGATGAACGGGATGAGGGAGACGATGCCCCACACCCAGAAGGGCTCGGCGCCGCGGCGCTTGGCGTCGATGAAGGTGTAGACCACCGACAGCACGTACAGGGCCACGATGAAGCCGACGAACACATAGCCCACAGCCACGAGCTGGGGCGACAAGAGCTCTTGCAGAAGTGAAGCCATCTCGATTGCCTTTCAGCCTTGCCGATACGAACCGGTACCGAACCGCATGGGTTTGCGCACCATACTACACCGACCGCCCGGGCGCCGCGACGCTTGAGGAGCCCGTTCAACAAAAGTGCAGGCCCCTGGCTGATCCGCCGGCGATGCAGGCCCCTGGCTGATCCGCCGGCGATGCAGGCGCCGGCGGCGCGCTAGATGATGGACACGTGGCCGCCGCTTCCCACCACCCCCATGACCTCGGCGAACAGCGGGATCGACTTGGCGTTCACGCGCACGGGGATCTCCGCGCGCATCGTGGCGCCGTCGGTCTGCTCGATGAAGAGCTCCACGCGGTCGCCGCCGGGGTTGGCGGTGAAGATCGTGGCGAGGCGCGCCATGTTGCCCTGGTTGAAGCGGGCGCTGGGCACCATGACCTCGAAGACGCGGGGGCGGTTGTTCTCCTCCGAGAGCTTTAAGGGGCGCACCTCCTGCGCGATGATCTGGTCGCCGCGGTCGGAGCGCTCCACCTTGCCCTTCACGCGCACGAAGGCGTCGGAGAGCACCGCGCCGGTCTCGGGGTCGGTCTCGCCGTAGAGGTACTTCTCGGCCTCCTTGTAGGTCTTGGGGAACATGACCACGGTGGCCTCGCCCTCCATGTCCTCCAGGCGCACGATGGCCATGGGATCGCCGTTTTTGGTGACGCGCTTGGACACCTCGGCCACCATGCCGGCGAACCAGTAGGGCTTGCCCTCCGGGATGGCGCGGTTCACCGTGCCCGAGCCGTCGGAGGCCAGCTCCTCGAAGCCGGTGTCGATCTGCGAGAAGGTGAAGTCGCGCGCCTGGGAGAGCGCGTACTCGTAGGGGCGCAGCGGGTGGTCGGACACGTAGATGCCCAGCACGTCCTTCTCCTGGGAGAGCTTGGTGTGGCGGTCCCACTCGTTGCCGTCGGGCTCGGGCACCTCGATCTCGAAGCCGGAGCCGGCCACGTCGCCCAGCATGTCGAAGAAGCTGATCTGGCCGGAGGCGCGGTCCTTCTGGCGCTTGACGGCGGCCTCGATGATGTTCTGGGGGTTGTTCTTGTCGACGAAGCCCATCATCTGGCGGCGCGGGTAGCCGGTGAAGTCGAAGGCGCCGGCCTTGATGAGCGCCTCGATGACGCGGCGGTTGGCCTGCGAGGAGTCCACGCGGTCCACGAAGTCGTGGAGGTTCTTGAAGGGGCCGCCCTTCTCGCGCTCGGCGATGACGGCCTCGGCCACGCCCTCGCCCACGCCGCGGATGCCGGCCAAGCCGATGCGCACGCCCTCCTTCACCGCGGTGAACTCGGTGCCGGACTCGTTGACGTCGGGCGGCAGCACCGGGATGCCGTCGTGGCGGCACGCCGAGATGTAGTGCACGATCTTGTCGGTCTTACCCGTGTAGCTCGTGAGCACGGCCGCCATGTACTCCTTGGGGTAATGGGCCTTGAGCCAGGCGGTCTGCATGACGAGGATGGCGTAGCCTGCGGAGTGGCTCTTGTTGAACGCATAGGAGGCGAACTCGAGCACGTCGTCCCAGATCTTCTGAGCGGTCTCGCGGGCGTAGCCGTTCTTCTCGGCGCCGTTCATCCAGTGGTCGTAGATGGTCTCGTCCTCGCCGTCGGACCAGTTGAAGACCTGCTCGGTGAGCATCTTGATCTTCTTCTTGGCCACGGGCTTGCGGATGCGGCTGTCCGACTCGCCCTTGGTGAAGCCGCACATCTCGACCGAGATGTTCATAACCTGCTCCTGGTAGACCATGGTGCCGTAGGTCTCGCCCAGGATGTCGTCCAGGCGCGGGTCGTAGGAGACGGCCGGCTCCTTGCCGTTCATGCGGTTGATGTAGCTCGTGACCATGCCGGCGCCCAGGGGGCCCGGGCGGTACAGGGCGATCAGAGCGACCACGTGCTTGTACTCGGTGGGCTTCATGTTCTTGATGGTGGCCGTCATGCCCGCGGACTCGATCTGGAAGACGCCCGCGGTGTGGCCGGCCTGCATGAGCTCGAAGATCTTGGGGTCGTCGAAGGGGATCTCGTCGACGTTGATGTCGATGCCGTAGTTGGCCTTGATGTTGGCCCGGGCCTTGGAGATGACCGTCAGGGTGCGCAGGCCCAGGAAGTCCATCTTGAGCAGGCCCATGTCGGCCACGGTGTGGCCTTCGTACTGGGTGATCTCCACCCCGCCCTTGGTGTCGAGCTTGGTGGGCACGTGCTCGTTGACCGGGTCGCGGCAGATGAGCACGGCGCAGGCGTGCACGCCCTCGCCGCGCGTGAGGCCCTCGATGGCGAGCGCCGCGTCGATGATCTTCTTGGCGTCGGGGTCCTTCTGGTAGGCCTCGGCGAAGTCGGGGTTGTAGTTCTCCTCCTTGCCCTCCTGCTTGGTGAGCACCTGCTTGAGCTTCACCTTGGGGTCCGAGGAGATCATCTTGGAGAGGCGCTGACCCACGTAGACGGGGTAGTCGAGCACGCGGGCGGCGTCGTTGATGGCTTGCTTCGCCTTGATGGTGGAGTAGGTGATGACGTGGGTTACCTTCTCGGGGCCGTAGAGCTGTCGCACGTGCTCGATGACCTCGAGGCGCCGCTCATCGTCGAAGTCCATGTCGATATCGGGCATCTCGGTACGCTCGGGCGAGAGGAATCGCTCGAACATGAGGCCGTTCGACAGCGGGTCGAAGGTGGTGATGTCCATCGCGTAGGCAACGAGCGCGCCGGCCGCCGAGCCGCGGCCCGGGCCGACGCCGATGCCGTGCTGCTTGGCCCAGCGCACGTACTCGGCCACGATGAGGAAGTACGCGGCGAAGCCCTTGTCGCAGATGACCTTGTACTCGAACTCGAAGCGCTCCTTGACGGAGACGCCGCCCACCTCCTTGGTGCGCCAGTCCTCGCCGTAGCGCTTGGCCAGGCCCTCCTCGCACTCGCGCCTGAACTGGCTCTCGTGGGTCTCGCCCTCGTCGAGCAGCGGGTAGCGCGGCAGGATGATCTTGCCCCACTCAAGCTCCACCGAGCACTTCTCGGCGATCTCGAGGGTGTTGTCGAGCGCCTCGGGGCAGTACGGGAAGAGCGCGCGCATCTCCTCCTCGGTCTTCATGTAGAACTCGGTGCCCGTCATGCGGATGCGGTTGGGGTCGTCCACCTTTGAGTTGGTGCCGATGCACATCATGATGTCCTGCACCGGGGCGTCCTCGCGCGTGAGGTAGTGGAAGTCGTTGGTGGCGATGACCTTCACGCCGATCTGGTTGGCGATGCTGATGAGCTGGCGGTTCATCTCCTCGTCGGTCATGCCGTTGTCGGCGGTGATGCCGTGCTCCTGGATCTCGATGTAGAAGTCGCCGGGGGCGAAGGTGTCGCGGAAGGTGGTGGCCCACTGGATGGCGCCCGGGATGTCGCCGGCGTCGATGCAGCGCGGGATGATGCCCGAGATGCACGCGGAGCAGCAGATGACGCCCTCAGCATGCTCGCGCAGGCTGGCCAAGGTGGTGCGAGGCTTGTAGTAGAAGCCCTCCACCGCGGCGCCCGACACGATCTTCATGAGGTTGACGTAGCCCGTCTCGTTCTTGGCGAGAAGGATCAGGTGGTACAGCGCCGGCTTGCGGTCGCGCGCGAGGGTGTCGTCGGGAGTGAAGTAGACCTCGCAGCCGAAGATGGGCTTGATGACGAGCGGCGGCTTGGTGGACTCCAGGCTGCCCTCGGCCGCCCACGCCGCCATGTCGCGCTGCCACTGGGCGTGACCGCGCGGGTTTTTCTCGGGATCGGGCTCCTCGATCTCGTCGGCGCGGTCCTTCTCCAAGAAGCTCTTGTCGTGGCTCCAGGTCTTGTACTCGGGGGTGCCGTGGTTCACGGCGTCGCAGGCCAGGCCGAGCTCGGGGATGCCGTACATGTAGCCGTGGTCGGTAAGGGCCACCGCGGGCATGCCGAGCTCGACCGCGCGGTTGACCATGTCGCCGATGCGGGTGGCGCCGTCCAGCATGGAGTACTCGGAGTGGTTGTGCAGGTGAACGAATGCCAAGATGCGCTCCTCGCGTTGCGCCCCGAGGCGCGGGGCGGTTTTCGTTTGGGTTCGATGATACCGCAGACCGCCCGCCCCGCCGGGGAGGCGTTCATATGTTCGTATGTTTTGCATCCGCGCCGGGCGGGCGCCGGGCGGCGCGGGCCTTGCTAGGCCTTTTCGTCCTCCGCCAGCTCGTCGGGCAGCACGACCTTGTCAACGCCGCTTTTGCGCGCCTGCTTGATGTCGCGCTCGATGGACTTGAGCAGTCCCTTGGCGTGGTGCTTCACGCGGAAGTCGTACAGCTTGCCGTTGAGGCCCGCGAACAGGCCGCGCTGCGACTGCGCGCCGCTGAAGCTCTCGGAGTACGCCACGGCGATGCCGCCCCCGGGCAGCGGGGAGACGCGGTAGTTGATGGCGTTGGCGCCCTGGCCGGAGGTGAAGCGCGCCTCGTAGCGCTCCGGGCGGCGGTACGCCTTGATCTTGACCTTGAGCGGCACCCCGCGGCGGCCGGTGGTGACCTTCTCGTACTTGTAGCCGTTGAGCTTGTCGGCCGAGACGGCCTTGCCCGTAGAGACGCGGATGTCGGCGATGATGGAGTTCTCCAGGCGGTCGAAGAACTCGTCGGGGGTGGCGTCAAGCTTGATGGTGAATTCCATGGAAGGGCTCCTTTGCGCGTGTGCAACAAGCGCCGCGCGCCCGGCTGCGCGCGGCGCGGCGTTTTGACGAGAGGTATTGTACCCGCCCGCGGCATGGGCGAGAACACCGATCCGGGCGCGGGAGAGGTGGCCGGCGGCGGGAGCGGACGGGCGCGGCTGAGACGAGCGGGCGCGCAGCCCCGGCGAGCCCTTACCGCGCGGGCGCGACGATCTTTCCCGCCTCGGCGCGGAAGCGCACGACCTGCGGCTGGCCGGGATCTGCCGGGTCGGGCACCTCGACACGCGCGAAGGCGAGCTCGACCTCGGAGAAGCCCGCCGCAGCGAGCGCCGCGGCGTACACCTGCGCCTGGAGGGCGTGCTTGGCCGCGAGCTGGCCGGCATCCTCGTCGGGCGCCCCGCCGGTCTTGTAGTCAACCACGAGGGCGCGGCCCGGACGCAGCGGGTCGGTGCAGAGCAGATCGATCGAGCCCTCGGCGTAGCGCCCAAAGGCGCGCAGCTCGTCGGCGCCGCGGCAGAAAAACGGCACCTCGGCGCGGCGCACGGGCCAGCCCAGGGTCTCCGCGCGCAGCTCCGAGCCGAACCATCGCGAAAGCGCCGCGCGCAGGCGCTCGCCCTGCGCCTCGGAAACGCCCCAGAAGCGCTCCTGAGCCCGGATGCGCCGCTCGTCCGGCAGCGCTCCGCAGGCCGCCTCGTACTGGGCGAGCGTGTGGAACGCGCTGCCCAAGGCGGTCGGGTCGTCGGGACGAGGTGCGCTGGCGGGCTCGCCGGGCACCTCGGGTTCCTGCGCGGGCGCATCCCCGGCGGCAGGGGCCTGCGCGGGATGGAGCGCGCGGGCAACCGAGGTGTAGCTGTAGGCGTCGTCTGCCGCAGGCGCCGCGGCCGAGAAGCGCACGTGCGCCGGGCGCGGGAAGGCGAGCAGAAACGCGCGTTCCTCCCCCGCCTCGGCGGCTTCCGGCGCGGGCCGGATCGCCTCCGCAGCGCCGAGGCCGTCATCCGCGGCGCCGGCGCGCTCGTAGCGCTCCCCCTGGTAGGAGAAGTCGGCGAGCGCAAGCAGCTCGAAGTCCCCCGGGCGCGACCCCTCGTAGGCGAGCGTCCCCGCGTCCAGGCGCGCGCCCTCGGGAAGGATGCGCGCGAGGACCGCCTCGGTGAGGTCGGTCTTGCCGTTCACGGAAAGGCGCGCCTCCTTGCCCGCCACCCGGGCGTCGAGCGCGAGTATCAGCACCTCGCGGGCGCGCGTCATCGCAACGTAAAGCAGGCGGGCGCGCTCCTCGAGCTCCAGGGTGCGGTTCTCGTCCATGAGCTCGCAGAACCGGCCGGCGTCGGTGCCGCCCACGACCTCGCCCCCGGCGGCGACGTCGGCCGCCACGGCGCGGCGCGCGTCGGAGAAGAGCTTCTTCTCGGCCTCGGTGGCAAACGACGCCGGAGCCAGGATCGCCTCGTAGGCGTTACCGCGCGCGGCGATGGCGAGGCTGCCGCCTGCGTCGCGCACCGAGAAGCAGTCGGCCACCGCCACCACCGGGAACTCGAGCCCCTTGGAGGCGTGCGCCGTCATGATGCGCACCGCGCCCGCCCCCTCGTCGCCCGCGGTGAGAGCGCCCGGGGACTCCTTGGCCCCGGCGAGGTAGCGCTCGAAGGCCTCCGACACCTGGCGCGGCGAAAGCTCGCGCCCCTGCTCGACGGCGCGCACGAGACGCTGCGCCTTGAGCACGTTGGCCGCGGCGGCCTGGCCCTCCGCGCCCTCACGGCCCAAGCGCTCAAGCCAGCCCGAGAAGCGCGTCGCCTCCTCGAAAAGCTCGCTGCACGGCCGGCGGCCGGCAGCGGCCGCGGCGCGGGCGAGCACCGCCGAGGCGCGCTTGAGCGCCGGCAGCTCGCCGAAGGCCGGCAGCGTCTCGGTGAGGTAGGTTACCGCGTCGACGTTGCGGCGGCTCGTCTGGCCCCTCTCGTCCTCGCAGGTGACCAAGGCCAGGAGCTCCTGGGCTCCCAGGGAGAAAAGCGGCGAGGCGAGCAGCGGCAGCACGCCGCGGCGATGGTCGAGCGGGTTTGCCAGAAAGCGCAGAAAGGCCGCGGCCACCTGGGCCTCGGGCGAGGAGGCGAAGACCGACCCGCCCGAGATCACGCAGGCGAGCCCCTCCGCGCGGACGGCGTCGGCGTACACGTCGGCGCGCGCCATCTTGCCGAGCAGGATCACCATGTCGCCCGGGGCGAAGCCGGCGCGCGCCAGGTCGCGGAAGCGCCGGGCGACGGCGCGCGCCTTCGCCCGGCACCGCTCCTCGCCGCGGCCGCCGACCGCGAGCAGCGCCTGGCGGCGCGAGAAGGCGGGCGCCCCGGGCTTCTCCGCACGTTTGGGATCGGGTTCGAGCGCCTCGTAGCCTTGCATGACGTCCCAGCCGTCGCCGCGCTCCTCGAACACCTGGGTCACGTAGTCCAGGATGGCCGCGTGGCTGCGGAAGTTGCGCGCCATGGAGACGCGCTTGCCCGCGCCGGCACCCTCGAGGATGGCGCGCTCCTGGCTGCGGAACACCGACACGTCGGCGCCGCGGAAGCGGTAGATGGACTGCTTGGCGTCGCCCACCGTGCACAGCTCGCGCCGGTCCGGGCTGATGAGGCGGCTCACGAGCTCGACCTGCTGCTGCGCCGTGTCCTGGAACTCGTCGATCATCACCATCTTGAAGCGGCCCGCGTACTGCGCGGCCACCTCGGGGTGGTTCACGAGCGCGTCGTAGGCGAGGCGCAAAAGGTCGCTGTTGTCGAGCAGCGACTCGGCACGCTTGAGCGCGGTGTAGGCCGCGAAGAGCCGGCGCACCAGGTCGGAGAGCTCGCGCGCTGCCGGGTGCGCGTAGGCGAGAAACCCGCCCATGACCGCGGCGCCGCGCTCGGCTTTGAGCACGTCCACCAGCGGCTTTACCTTGCCGGCGGCGCGGGGCACGCCCAGGTGGCCCGCAAGCGCCAAGAAGTCGGCGCGGGTCTTGTCCGTCTCGTCGAAGGCTTCGAGGGCGGCGAGCGCCTCAGCGCACACCGCGGCGCCCTTGCTCGTTGGCGACACGGCGCCGGCCACCGCGCGGTAGGCGTCCTCAAGGGCAGCGGTCTCCAGGCGCGGGCGGGCCAAGCGCACGGCGTCGAAGCCCTCGACCGAGCCCACGGCCTTCTCGAGCAGGTCGCGCGCGAGGTCGGCCACGCTGGCCTGCGTGCCGAAGCCGCCGGCGGCCGAGCGCAGCGGGAACTGCCGGAGCAGCTCCGCGTAGGCGCCGCGGCGCGCGCCCACCTCGGCGAGCACCTGGTTCAGGGCTTGGTCCATGAGCTCGGAGGCGCGGTCCTCCCCCGCCACGGCGAACTCGGGGTCCACCCCCAGCTCGAGCGCGTGGGCGCGCAGGATCCGCGCGCACATGCCGTGGATGGTGGAGATCCAGGCGTCGTCGACCTTCAGGGCCTCGGCCATCATCCCCTCGGCGATAAGCGCCGAGCGGATGCGCTCGCGCAGCTCGGCGGCAGCCTTGGTGGTGAAGGTGATGGCGAGGACCTGGTCGATGCTTTGGATGAACGGGCCCGAGCCCGGCGTGAGCGCCCAGAGGATGCGCCGCGTGAGCGTGAAGGTCTTGCCCGAGCCGGCGCCGGCCGAGACGAACAGCGGCTGGTCGAGCGTTTTGACGATCTCGAGCTGCTGGGGCATGAGGGTTGAGAGATCCATGGCTTTTACGCCTTCCTCCTCTCGCAGGACAGGGCGGGGCAGAAGCGGCAGTCGAGCGGCTCGCTCGCCGGCGCGATCTCGCCGCGCGCAAGCCCCTCCAGGCGGCGCGCCACGGCCGCCTCCACATGGTCGAGCAGGTCGGTGAACGAGAGCGTGCCGCCGCGGGCGCCCGGAAAGCCGCTCTTGAGGCCCGGCACCATGCCGTCGGCGGCGTAGGCGTCGGCCACCGCGCCGGCGAACGAGCCGGTGCGCGTGCCGAAGTACAGCGCGCCCACCACCTCGAGCTCGCCGGCGAAGGCGCGCCTCACCGCCTGGGCGTATATGAGCGTCTGGACGTGCGGCGGCAGCCACGCCGGGTCGAGCCGCTCGCCCGGCTCCAGGCGCTGGGTGGGGTCCGCCAGGCGGAAGTCGGCCAGGGCGCGATGCTTGTAGTCTATGACCACGGCGCGCCCCTCCGCGTCAACGTCGATGCGGTCGATGCGCCCGCCGAGCGGCCAGCCGGCGTAGGTCACGTCCAGGCGGTCGAAGGCGTACTCGGCGTAGCGCGGCGTGAAGCCGGGAAGCAGCGCCGCCTCCGCCTTGACGGAGCGGGCGAGCTGGCGCCACACCTCCTCGAACTCGAGGTCCTCGGCAGGCTTGAGCGGCACGAGCGCCCCGGAGGAGCGCGTCTTGCCCTGCGCGTGGCGCGCGCGCACCTCTTCGAACACGCGCCGCAGGACCGCGAGCGCGCGGGACAGGTTCTCCTCGGTCACGCGGCCGGCGGGGTCGGTAGCAAGCTCGGTGTGGAAGCGCTCCATGACGTCGTGCACGAAGTTGCCCTCCTCGAGCGGGCCGAAACCGGCGTCGACCTCTTGGGGGCGCACCCTCGAGGAGAGGAACCACTGGTAGGGGCACGAGAGGTACCCCTCGATCTGCGAGGCGGAGAGGCGGCGCGGCACGAGCCGGCCCTCCCCGTCGCGGCGCTTGAGCACAAGGTACGGCAGGGCCCCGGGCGCAAGGACCTCCGGGGCGAGCCGGGGCACCTCTGCGGTGGGCGCCGGGCCGGCGGGCTCAAGGTTTTCGGTGAAGCGCTCCTCGCCGGGAAGGCCTGCCACGCGCGCGGGCTCGGCGGCGGAGACGAGCTCGGTCCACAGCGCGGCCGGATAGCGCTCGTCGGCGTCGCCGTCGTGCGCCACGCGCGCAAGCACCGCGCCGGAGCGCCCCGCGCGCAGCGCCCGGTAGAAGCGCCGGCGGACGCGGGCGGCCGGCGCGAGCTCCACGCCGACGCGGCGCAGGTCGGCCGCCAGGGCGGAGGCCGCGTCCTCGCGCACGCTCAAAGGATAGCTCTCCACGTCCACGTCAAGCGCCACCACCGCGTCGGCGCTGGCGGAGGGCTGGTCTGCCGCCTCGGCAAGCGTTGCGAAGCGCACGCGCGCAAAGGGTCGGAGCGGCGCGTCGACCGCAGCGTCGCCGCCGGCGCCCTCTCCCCCGTCTGCGCGGGCGGCGAGGGAAAAGCTCGCCGGCAGGTCTTTCAGCACCTGCACGGCCGAGGCGGGCGAGACGCGCAGCCGCGAGACGGCGTCACAGAAAAACGCAAGCGCCTGCGCGCTCGCGCGCGCCTCGACCCACGAGCGGGTGGGGCCCATGCCGGGATACGCCCCGGGCCCGAGCGCCCGAGCCGCGCCGGCAAGCAGGCGCAGGGCCTCCAGCACGCGCCCGCGGCGCAGGGCCTCGACCACGTCGAAGCACGCCACGCCGTCTTGCGGCGGCAGCGGGTCACCAGGCGCCAGGTCGGCGCGCGCGGGAGCGGCGGCCGGCGCGGAGGCGGACTTCTCCGCCTGCGCGCGGCGCGCCTTGCGCTCGCGCGCCTGCAGGCTCTGCAGCGCGCTCATGACCTTTTCGGCATCCCACGAGCGGTTGGACCGCAGCTTCTTGTCAAACGCGCGCGCCTCCGTCTGCGAGCAGCCCGAAAGCGGGCTCAGCAGCCAGTCGGCCAGCGCCGGCGCGGGCCACCAGGAGCCGGCGGGCTCGTCGCGCAGCTGGGTTGCGAGGGCCGCGAGCGCAAAGAACTGCTCGCCCGCGTAGGTCTGCGAAAACGGCAGCGTCAGGCGCGCCTGCGCTTCGATCCCGCGCTCGGCAAGCCACGGCGCCAGGCGGCAGAACGCCTCGCCGGGGCGCGGCGCCACCGCGAGCAGCTCGACAGGCCGCGGGCGCCCACCGTCAGAAGGGGGCTCGGCCACGCGGCGGGCCACCCGCTCGAACAGCTGCGCCTCGGCGTGGCTCTGCGCGGACGGCCCCGCGATCTCGGCGAGCGCAAGCTCCGGCATGCGCATGCGTCCCTCGCCCGCATGCCGGGCGCCCCGCGCGCTCAGACGCTGCGAGAAGAGCTCGTCGAGGCTCGCGGAGAAGCGCGTGGGGCGCTGCGGCGCCTCGCCGGCATCCTCGACGCACACCGCCGGGGACGCCTCCCCCTCGCCGGCGCCCCGCGCGCCTTCGGGCGCGAGCGCCGCGGCAAGCGCAGACGCCATGGCCTCCTCTTGCGCGTCCAGCAGAACAACCAGCCGGGACGCCTGCGCCTGGACGCGCAGCATGTCGAGCAGGTAGGCGCTCAGCGCGTCGGCGCCGCGCAGCACCACGCAGCCGCCGAACAGCCGCGCCTCGGCGCACAGGATCCCGGCCGCCTCGCATCGCTCAACCAAGCCGCGGCGGTCAAGCTCGCCGCGATAGCGCGCGAGCAGGTGCGCCACGCAGGCGCGGGCGCTCGCAGCGCCCGCGCCCGCTGCGGCCGCGCCCGCTGCGGCTGCGGGCCTCTCGGCCGCCGGCCGCGCGGAGACTTCCTGCCCAGACGCGGGCTTCTCGGCCGCCGCCTGGGGTAAAAGCTCCGCAGCCATGGCCGCCAGAAGCTTCACCGTGCCGGCGTTGTTGTCGAGCGGGCCGCGCTCGGCCTCGGAGGCGCAGGAAAGCACCTCGGCCATGAGCAGCCGGCGCTCGGAGGCGTTGACAAGGGTGCGGCCGTCTCCCCCGAGCACCCAGAGGTCCCCCAGCCACTGCGCAGGCGTGAGCACGGCCACGCCCAGGCCGACGCCCGCGCGCGCTAGCTCCCGCTCGACGCGGCGCTTCTCGGCCACGCTCCCTACCAGCAGCCACGTCTTGCCCTCTGCGGCGGCTTCGCGCAGCAGCGCAACCTCGGCGTCGAGCAGCTCCTGCGCCGCCAGCGTCCTTATGATCCGCACTCCCATACCAACCCCGCAACCGGCCCCGCCCGCAGCGGGCGCCGCTCGTTGTCGAACGCTTTTCCTTGCGGACAAGCATACCAGCCCGTGCGGACACGAAATCCGCGCGGTCCTTCGGGCCGCGCGGCGCGCACGCAAAATCCCCGCCCTCAGCCGGCACGGTAAAATACGGCGGCGCACCCAAGACGTCGGGGCGCACGCCGGCTTGCGCCCCGCCTTGCAGACGGCGGGGAAACGCTGATGAAAGCAGCTTTGACCTGGTTGTTTGTCGCTACCGGCTGGGAACCGTCCCGTCCTCGAGCCCCACGAGCACGGCGCGGTACCCGCCCCACGGCCCGTTCAGGGCCTTGGACACGCGGCTCACCGTGGTGGACGAGACGCCGGTGCGCTCCTGCACCTCCACGTACGGGAAGCCCTCGTCCAAGAAGCGCGCCACCTGCAGGCGCTGGGCGAAGTCGCAGATCTCGCGCTTGGTGCACAGGTCGGCGAGGAAGGCGCGGATGTCGGCGGGATCGGTCAGCATGGCGAAGGCCCGCACGAGCTGGTCCACATCGCCTTGCGCAAACACGTCGTTCTCAGCCATAACCGCCGCCTTTCACCCCAGCGCCCGAGGGCGCGCTTTACCGTGCCGAAGCGCCGACCAGTGTAGCACAAGCACTCGGGGAGGCGCCGGCCAAGGCGGCAGGGCGCGCAAGCCCTTGCGCGGCAGCCCTTAGTACCTGGTGAGCGTGGGAATGAGCGCAAGCCGGTCCTCCAGGCCGGCGGTGTAGCGCACCTCGTCGTCCTGCGTGATCACAACGGCCTCCACCCCCGGGATGGCCTCGATGAAGGGGATGGCCGCGTCCGCGCCCAGCATGAAGGCGGTAGTCGAGTAGCCGTCGCAGTCAAGCGAGCGCTCGGCCACGATAGTGGCGCTCGCCACGTCGGTCTCGGCTGGCATGCCCGTGCGCGGGCTCAGGATGTGGTGGTACACGCGACCCCCGCGCGCGAAGCTGCGCTCGAAGGCGCCGCTGGTGACCACCGAGCCGTCCGCGACGTCTATCAGCGCGCGATGGTGCGCCGGGTCGAAGGGGTTCACCACGCCGATGCGCCACGGGTCGCCGGCGCGGTGCGGCGGGCGGTGCGCGCGGTCCTCCGGGCGGCCACCTGCCACGAGCACGTTGCCGCCGAGGTTGAGCACGAAGCGGCGCTGGCCGTGGTCGGCAAGGATGCGCGCCAGGTCGTCGGCGATGTAGCCCTTGGCCACGCCGCCCAAGTCGAGAACCGCCTCGGGATCCTCGATCGCGAGCGTGGCGGCGGCGCGGTCGGCGCGCACGCGGCGCCAGTCGACGTGCGGGAGCTTCTCAGCCAGGGCGCGCTTGGAGGGAACCGCGCCGGTGTGAAAGTTCCACAGGCTGGTCACCGTGCCCATCGTGACGTCGAAGAGCCCCCGGCTGCGCGCGCAGTACCCCTGCGCCAGCTCGACGAGCTCGGCGGTCTCGGGGGCGACGGGCACCGGCGCAGGGGCGCTGGCGTGGGCGCGCGAGATGTCGGAGTCCGGACGCGTGCGCGAGAGCGCGTGCTCGAAGAACAGGCAGCGGTCGCGGCAGGCGACAAGCGCCTCGTCGGCCGCGCCCTCCTCGCCCGCCTGCGTGTAGGCGATGAGGTGCACGTCGGTGTTGAAGATGAAAAACGAGACGACCCGTTCCCCGGGCTGCGTGGAATACGGGCGCGCGGCCTCAGCCGGGCCGTAGGTAAAGGCCATGGATCCCCCTCCCCGCGCCGGACGGGCCGGCGCGCTGTCCTGCCGCCTATGGTAGCAGCACCGCGCGAGAAGCGCAGAAGGGGCGGGGCGCCGCGAAGCGCCGGGCAGCCAGGCGCGCTCCTGCCTTCATAAGAAAGTTCTAAGGCGCGCGTCGGAAAGATTTCAAGCGGCTTGGGAGATACTAACAAGCGAACGAGACACCGCGCACCGGACGCGCCGCGAGGCGGGCCCGGCGCTTATCGCATTTTGAAGGAGCCCCCCATGTCTTTCGTCCTCAACTGGATCTTCACCGCCATCGCCATCGCCTTTGCTTCGTGGATCGTGCCCGGCATAGCGCCCTTCGGCCCGTACGAGGCCTGGATGTGCTTTCTGTTCGCCGGGATGTTCCTCAGCTTGGTGAACTCGCTCGTCAAGCCCATAGTGAGCCTGCTCTCGCTTCCCGTCACCATCATCACGCTCGGGATCTTCCAGCTGGTGGTGAACGCCTTCATGCTTGAGCTCGCCAGCTGGCTTTCGGTGAACGTGTTGGGCGCGGGCATCGCCATCAGCGGATTCACCTCGGCGCTGTTCGGCTCGATCATCATCAGCATCGGCTGCGCGATCCTCGGCGTGGCGAAGCGCTAAGCACCGTCGCGCACGCGATCGCATGCGCGACGGCCCCGGGCGACTTGAACCTGAACTGCCTCCCATCTCTCGGACTTCTATTTCCATGTCCAAGAAATGGGAGGCGGTTCAGAACCGAGCGCCCGGGGCCGTCTTGTTGGGCCGAAACGTATGCGCGGCGAGGCAGGAGCGCGACGCGCTGGAAGCCGGCGACAGCGGAAAATGGCGGCGCGGCTGCCTTGGGCCTTGGCCGGCCGAGGCGGCACACGAACCGCCTTGGCCGGCCGCGCGGCGCGTGGACACACCGGGCGAAGCCGGCCGCGCATTCGGCCATCCGCGCGTTTTTCTCGACAGGCGCAGGCAGCATCAGCCCTTTTGGGCTGTTTGCGCGCAAAGCTCTTAGCAGATGCAAGCGGCACCAGTCTCACGCGCGCCCAAGGCCCGCGTCTGTAGAGAAAAACCTGCCCGGCGCAAGGAAGATGCGCCATGCCGCTTGCAGCTGTCGAGAAAAAGCCGCAGAAATCAGCCACCGCGCCCCCGATTGTCCGCATCTGCCGAGAGAACCGCGCAAAGAGACCCGCTCTCCGCGCCCGACGCGTTCGCACCGGAATGAGGGGAAGCGCAGGCACGCGGCGGCTGCGCGCAGGCGCCCCACGCGCTCCCCGCCCGTGCGCTACGCCAAGCCCTTTTGCACCACGGCGCCGGCGGGGCAGGCGTTGAAGCAGTTGCCGCACTCGTCGCAGCGCTCCCCCAAGATGGCGTAAGCGCCGCCGTCCGCGCCCGGAACGATGGCCTTGTGCGTGCAGGCGCCGGCGCACGCGCCACAGGCGACGCACTTCTCCGCGTCGATGGAAAGGCCCGCGGGCTCGAGCTCGTCGCCGCCCCAGCAGAAGCGCTCGCGCAGGATCTTGTGGTCGCGATGCACCATGTTGAAGTCGTAGTCGTACACCTCGCCGTGCGCGCGGCAGAGCACGAGCACGCGCGTGCGCGGGTACTTGTTGAGGTCGTACACCGCCACGTTGAACTGCGGGTTAGCCGCAGCCTTCGCGCTCACCTCGTCAGGCGCAAGCAGCCGCACCCGGCCCGACACCCGCACCATGCGCCCCGGCATGAAGTGCGGCATGTTGTCCTCGTCCCACGTGCACGGGGCCTCGGTGCGCTCGCCGCACACGCTCACGCAGCCGCCCTCGACCAGCTGGCGGAAAAACGGCTTGACGTCCATGGTGCGCAGGTACAGGCCCTCGTCGTCGTACGCGAAGAAGTGCGCGATGCGGCTCTCGACCCCGCCGCGCCCGTCGAGCGTGGCGAAGCTGCAGCACCCGATCTTCTCGAACTCCTCGTAAACCTCTTTGATGGAAAGCATGGGCATCCCCTTGTCCCCGGGCGTCGCCGCCCGGAATCCCTTCTGACACGGCGCGCCGCTAGCGGCCGGCACCTTCCAGCTCGCCTAAGCGCGCGGCGACGTAGTCGGCGTACTCGGCCATGAGGTCGTAGCCGAGCAGCTCCTCGCAGTCCTCCGACACGTTGGAAACGGAGTTGGCGTCGATGAACACGGGCGCCTCGGCGGTCTCGATCACGTCGAAGCTGCCCACCTCGAACCCGAGCAGGGCCGCGGCGCGCTCGGCGTCGGCGCGCACGCGCGCCGGGCAGTCGTCGTAGGGCTCGTAGGTGGAGCCGAAGTGGTAGGACGAGAGCCCGTTTGCGGCGATGCTGCGCCGGTGCAGGTGCGCGCAGCGGCCCGCCACGATCTCGATCCGCGTGAGAAACCCCGCCCGCGCCTGCTCGAACGCCTCCACGATGAAAACCGTGTCAGCCGGCGCGTCCGCAAAAAACGCCCGCGCCTCCCGTGCGTCCCGCAGCACCGCCGTGCGCGCGGAGCGGCCTCCGCAGTCCGGCTTGGCGACGCAGGGGTAGCCGAGCGCGTCGGGGTCGATCTCCTCCGGGCGCGCGCAGGCATACACCCGGGGCACCGCGATGCCGGCGCGCGCGAGCTCAGCCATGGCAGCGCGCTTGCTGACCTCGAAGGCGTGGGCGCGTCCGGGGTTGATGAGGACCGCGCCACGACCCGGGGCCTTCTCGACCACCGCGGCCATGTGCGCGTGCGAGGCGGCGTGCCCCCGCGCAAGCGCGCTGGCGAACACGCGGCTCACCAGCAGGCGGCAGGCAAGCGCCGCCTCCACGGCGTCCGGCCGCTCCATGTCGATCATGCGCACGGCGAGCCCGCGCGCCGCGAGCTCCTGGGCCAGCTTGAAGTCGGACCACTCGCTCGACTCGTACGCAACGCCGACCACCGGCGTGCCCGGCGCCGGGCCGTCTGCCTGGTAGGCAACCTCCCCGGAGCAAGCCGCCTCGGCGCGCGCGGCGGCGCGCTTCTCGGACCCAACCATCACACCCTCCATTCCAGCAGCTTGCCTAAGAACCGTTTGAGCTCGGGCGTGCGCGGATGCGAGAAGACCTCGGCGCTCTCGCCGTACTCGGCGAGCCGCCCGTTGCAGAGGAAGGCCACCTTGCTGCACGCGTGCCGCGCAAAGCCCATCTCGTGGGTCACCGCGACGAAGCGCGTGCCCCCGTCCTTGAGGTCGCGCAGGAGGTTCAGCACCTCGGTGGTGTACTCGGGGTCGAGCGCCGAGGTGGGCTCGTCGAGCAGCAGCATGCGCGGACGCGGAGCCACCGCCCGGGCGATCGCCACGCGCTGGCGCTGGCCGCCCGAGAGCTCCGAGGGACGCTTGTCGGCCTCGGCGGCAAGGCCGAAGCGCTCGAGCAGCTCGTCGGCGCGGCGGCGCGCCCTGTCCTCGGCGAGGCCGTGAACCGCGCGCAGCGGCAGGGCGATGTTCTCGCGCGCCGTGAGGTGGTGGAAAAGGCCGCCGTCCTGGAAGACGAAGCCCAGGCTCGCCCGGTAGCGCGCGAGGGCCTCCCCGTCGCGGGGGACCTCCGCGCCGTCCACCCGCACCGTGCCCGCCGTGGGCGCGATCAGCCCGCCGACGATGCGCAGCAGCGTCGACTTGCCCCCGCCCGACGGGCCGATGACGGCAAGGGTGGAGACGTCGTCGGCGAAGTCGATGCCCGCAAGCACCGGCGCGTCGGCGAAGGCGTGCGTCACGCCCTCAAGCTCAATGCGCATAGGAGCCCCTTCTCTCGAACCAGCGGCTGACGAACATGATGGGCAGCGTCAGCACCAGGTACAGCGCCGCCAGCACCAGGTAGGTCCCGAAGAGGTTGAAGGTGCTTGCGCTGATCTCCTGCATGGTCTGCGTCAGCTCGATCACCGCGATGACCGACAGCAGCGAGGAGTCCTTGACGATGCTGGCGAACTGCCCGGTGAGCGCCGGCAGCGTGCGGCTCACCAGCTGCGGCACCACCACGTAGCGCAAGGTCTGCGCACGGGTGAAGCCCACCGCGCGGGCGGCCTCGAGCTGGCCGGAGTCGAGCGAAGAGAGGCTGCCGCGCACGATCTCGGCGATGTAGGCGCCCGAGAAGACCGACAGGATGATCACGCCGGCCGCGAAGCGGTTCTCCACGCCCCACGCCGTGCCCACGATGTAGAAGAACAGGTAGATCTGCGCCAAAAGCGGCGTGCCGCGGATCAGCTTGACGTAGAGGTCGCACAGGTAGCGCACGGGCAGGATGCGGCTACCCTGCCCCACCGCCACCGGCAGGCCGATAACGCAGCTGAGCACAAGGCTCGCCACCGAGATCTCGAGCGTGAGCAGAAGGCCGTCCGCGATGCGCGTGCGGAACTGCGCCACGAAGTCCAAGTTGAGCGCGATGCCCGCCATGGCCAGCGACAGCCAGAAAAAGCCGATAACCGCGGCGCACACCAGCGCGTAGCTCGCCAGGGCTTGGGCGGGCGTGGCGCGCCCGTCCCGCCCGGCAACAAAGGGGTTGCGCATTTACGCGTCCTTACCTTCGGAGTTTGCGGCCTCGCCCGCGTCGGCGGCGGCGCTGTCGCCCGTCGCGGCGTCCTGCTCGTCGAAGTCGAAGAACCAGCGGAAGCCCAGCTCGTCGAACGCGGCCTTCTCCTCGGCCAGGTAGGTCTCGGTGAGCTTGTCGAACTCACCGTTTTGCCTGCTTTCGGCGATAAAGGCGTTGAGCTCCTCGCGCAGTTCGTCGTCGCCCTGCTGCACGGCGATGCCCCAGTACTCAGGGTCCTGGAAGGGGATGAACACGGCCACCGTGGTGTCGGGGTTGGCCTTTTGGTTGCGGTAGATGGTGAGCTGGTCGTAGAGGAAGCCGTCGGCGCGGCCCTGGGAGACCTCGGTCACGCAGGCGCTCTCGTCGGCCAAGCGCAGGATCTCGGCCTGGGCCAGGTTCTTGGTGGCGTACACGTCGCCGGTCGAGCCGGTTTTCACGGCAACGGTCTTGCCCGGCTGGTTGAGGTCGTCGGCGGACTCGATTCCCGATGAGGCGTTGGCCAGGATCGCAAGCTGCGCCACCGCGTAGGGGTCGGTGAAGTCGACCTGCTCCTCGCGCTCGGGTGTGATGGTGATGGAGCTCATCACGCAGTCGGCCTTGCGCGTCTGCAGCGACGGGATGAGGCCGTCGAAGCCCATGTTCTCAACCTTGAGCTCGTACCCGTAGGCGTCGGCGAAGTCCTGCATGAAGGAGACCGAGACGCCCGTGGGGTTGCCGGCGTCGTCCTTGGTCTCGAACGGCGGGTAGGCGAGCTCCATGCCGACGGTGAGCGTGCGGCGGGAGGCCGATGCCGATCCGGCGGCGGTGCCAGCGCCTTCGGTGTCCGAGCAGCCGACCAGGGTGACGGCGGCTGTGGCGGCGGTGAGCGCCGAGGCAAAAAGCGCGCGGCGGGTAACAGGCGTGGACGAGAGGTTCATGGCGGGTCCTTTCTTGTGCGGATGGTTGAGTCCGGCGCCGGGCGCGCGGCAGCCCCTGCTTGGGCAGGCGGGCCAAGCGCCGGCGGCCGGCTAACGGGAGTCGGCAGGTTTCTCGAGGGCTTGGGCGAGGTTGGCGCGCACGACTTCAAGCACGTGCACCGCGCACGCCAGCTCCTCGGCGCTCACGCCTTCTTCCCACATGGTGGCCAGCTCTTCAGAGATGGCGCGGAAGGCGGGCTCCAGCGCGCGCCCGCGCTCGGTGAGCGCCACGGTGGTTTGGCGGCGGTCGCCGGTGGCGCGCCGGGTGACGACGAGCCCCTGGGCGACGAGCTTCTTGGTAAGCGCGGTGACCGTTGACGGGTCGCGACCGATGGCGTGCGAGAGCCTGCCCATGCACATCTCGCCATGCCGGAACAGCTGGGTGAGAATGTCGCCGTGCGAGGGTGCCAGGCTCAGCCCGCGGTCGGCCAGGCGCTTCACCAGGAACTGGTTGAGCAGCGCCCGCGTGCGCGAAACGTCGCTGGCAAAGCTTTGGTACATAGGCCTCCTTCCCCTGCCACGGGCCGCAGGCGGCACGGCGCAAGCGGCGCGCAGCGGTCTCAAGCGCGGCTGCCCGCCCGTTCGGGCACGGGCGACCGTGTCCGCCCCTCCTATACTAGTTTGATGTCAAAGCGTTTCGAGATTGTTTGACGTCAAAGCATATGCGCACACAGAATCGCCATAACCGAGGTGCCCGATCGGTACGGGACAGGCAGCTGGCGTAGTCGCCTCCGGTTGCGGTACCCTCGCGCGCCTTTGCCCTTGCTTGCGGTGCCCGCGCGCGCTTTCGCTCTCCGCTTGCGACTCCCGCGCGCGCCTTTGACCTTCGCTTGCGGCGCCCGCGCGTTCTTCTCGGCAGGTGCACGCAACATCAACCGTTTCAGGCTGTTTGCGCGCAAAACACCCAGCAGATGCAAAGACAACGGCCCCACCGCGTCCCGAAAACGTATACCTGCCGAGAAGAACCTGCCGAGCGCTGCGAAAAACCCTCGTGCTTCTCGCACCTGCCGAGAAAAACATGCAGAAAGGCTGCCATAACGCCTTATTCCATTGTGCTTGTCGAGAAAAACGCGCGGCACCCGCGCCCGTCACGGCGCGGGCGCGCGCAGGCCCCACTTCGCATGGGTACCCGGGCCCCGTCGCAGCATGGGCGCCCGCAGGCTTACTTGGCGCGCGCGTCCTTTGCGGCACGGTCCTCGGCAGGGGTGCAGGGAACCTCGATCCCGCGCTCCTCGACCACGCGGCGCAGGCACTGCACCTCGCGCACCAGGTCGCGGATGTAGGCGTTCTGCACGGTCTCGATCTCGCGCTCGGGGTCGGGCAGGAACTCCTTGTGGCTGCGCTCGTGCGCCGCCTCGTCGGCCACGCGCTTGCCGTCGCGGCGCACCACGCGCCCGGGGATGCCCACCACCGTTGAGTTCTCGGGCACGTCGTCCACCACCACGGCGCCGCCGCCCACCTTGGAGCCGCTGCCCACGTACACGTTGCCGAGCACGCACGCGCCGACGCCCACCAGCACGTTGTCGCCGAGCGTGGGGTGGCGCTTGCCCGTCTCGTGGCCGGTGCCGCCGAGCGTCACGCCCTGGTAGAGGGTGCAATCGTCGCCGATGACGGTGGTCTCGCCGATAATGACGCCCATGGCGTGGTCGATGAAGAAGCGTCGGCCGATCTGCGCGCCCGGATGGATCTCGACACCGGTGAAAAAGCGCGTGGTCTGCGAGATCACGCGGGCCAAACGCCGCCATCCGTGCGTCCAGAGCCAGTGCTCGGGGATGTGCATCCACCGCGCGTGCAACCCCGGATACGTGAGGAAGATGATGACCGAGCCCTGGGCGGCCGGGTCGCGCTCTTTCACGGCCTGGATGTCCTCTTTGATGGTGCGGAAAAACGACATAAGAGCCCCTCTCGATTCAAGCAAGTGTACCATGACCGAAATCACGCTGCAGCTCCCTGGCCCTTCCCACGGCCTTGCTGCCGGCGCGCGGAACGCGCCTGAAACAATGTCCGCCGGCACGGCCAGAGACATATATGGGGGTACTATGCAGACAGCGCCCGGCCGTTGGGCGGCGCGCCCCTATAGGAAATACTACTTGCTGGATAGTAAAACTGTTGAAAGGAACGCCATGGCACGCATCCATGCATCCGTTGAAGAGATCGTCGGCAACACCCCGCTGGTCGAGCTCACGCACATCGAGGCCGCCGAGGGGCTCGGCGCCCGCGTGATCGCCAAGCTTGAAAGCGCCAACCCCGGCGGGTCCGCCAAAGACCGCATCGCCCGCCAGATGCTCGCCGACCTCGAGGCGCGCGGCGAGCTTACCGACGACACCGTGCTCATCGAGCCCACCAGCGGCAACACCGGCATCGGCATCGCCATGATCGCGGCGGCCCGCGGCCTGCGCGCCATCATCGTCATGCCCGAAACCATGAGCGAGGAGCGCCGGCGCCTGGTGCGCGCCTACGGGGCCGAGCTCGTGCTCACGCCGGGCGCCAAGGGCATGGCGGGCGCCATCGCCAAGGCCGAGGAGCTGGCCGCCGAGATCCCGCACGCGCACGTGGCCGGGCAGTTCTCGAATCCGGCCAACCCGGCCGCGCATTACGCCACCACCGGCCCGGAGATCTGGGCGGACACCGACGGGGCCGTGGACGTGCTCGTAGCGGGCGTGGGCACGGGCGGCACCATCTCGGGCGCCGGCCGTTACCTGCGCGAGAAGAACCCGCAGCTGCACGTGGTGGCCGTTGAGCCCGCCGACTCCCCGGTGCTCTCGGGTGGGGCGGCCGGCCCGCACAAGCTGCAGGGCATCGGCGCCGGCTTCGTGCCGGAGACCCTGGACACCGCCGTGTACGACGAGGTGCTGCGCGTCTCTACCGAGGACGCCTTCGCCGCCGCGCGCGAGCTCGGCCGGCGCGAGGGCATCCTCGCCGGCATCTCGTCGGGTGCCGCCGCGTGGGCCGCGCTCCAGGTTGCGCGCCGGGCGGAGTACGCCGGCAAGACCGTGGTGGTCGTGCTGCCGGACACCGGCGAGCGCTACCTGTCCACCGAGCTTTTCGCCTAGCAGGCGGGCGACAAGCACGCGCGAGCGCGCCCGCGCTTGCGCCTGCCGCCCCGCGCCGCATCCTTCTTTCACGCAAAACGCGCCCGGACGCAAGGAATTCCCTGCGTCCGGGCGCGTTCGCGTAGAGCGCGCAGCGGCTCGGCAAAACCGGGCCGCCATCCTCACGGCCCGGGCGGGACCTGGCGCAGCGCCGCCTTAGCGCCGGTCGCGGCGCTCGGTGCCGCGGCTGCCGCGCGCCGGGCCTCGGCCCCCGCGGCCCGCGTTGCCGGCGGAGAAGTGCCCGCCGCTGAAGCGGTTGTGGTTGCGCTTCTCACCTGCGTGCGAGAAGCGCGCGTCGCGGTTGTCGCGACCGCCCCGCGCGCCGCCGCGCCCGAAGGAGCGCTCGGCGCCGCGGTCGCGCTGCGGGCGGTTGCCTCCGCGCTGGAAAGCACGGTCCTCGAAGCCGCCGCGGTCGCGACGGTCCACACGGCCGCCGCGCGCTCCGCGCTCAGCGTCGCCAGCGCGGTCGAAGCGGCGCCCCGCGCGCTCGGAGCGATCCTCGCGGCTGCGGAAGCCGTCGCGGCTGCGGCGCGAGCCGCCCTCGCCGCGGCGCTCGTCGCGGCCACCGCGGCCCGCACGGTCGCGATGGTCGTCGCGCCCGCCCCGACCGCCGAACCCGCGGTTTGCGCGGCGCCCCCTGCGGTCGTCCTCGAAGTCGTCGCGGTCGGACTCCTCCCACCCGCGGTGGTAGGAGCGCGCGTCCGCGCGGCCGTGGTCGCCGGGGCGACGGCGCCCACCCTCGTCGCCGAAGCGCGCGGCGCGGCGCTCGCGGCGGTTGCGCGGACCCGCGGCCTCGGACGCGCCCTGGTTGCCGGCGCCCTCCGCGCTCTTGTCGCGCTTGCGTTCGGCACGCTCAGCACGCTCGGCGCGGGCGCCCTCGCGGCCGGCCTTCTTCGGGGCGGCAGCCTCGACGACCTCGCCGCTCTCGAGCATCGCTCCGCGCTTCTCGCCCGTCATAGCGTCCCAGGCGGCCGCCACGGCGCGGGCGCGCTTCTCGGCCTCGCCGCGCTTGCAGCGACGCTCGCCGCTGCGCGCGTCCTCGGCGCGCTTCTCGCCCGAAGCGCCCGCGGCGTCCTCGGAGCGCTTGCGACCCTCGGTGCGGGCAGCGCGCATGCGCTCGCGGTCGCGCTTGCCGGGGCGCTGGCGGCGGCGCGAGCGGCTCCGTGTGCGGCCGCTCCCCTGCCCGCGCTCGCCCGGGGTGCGCTCGGGGTCGATGAAGGGGCGGTGCTCGCCGCACTCGATGTCACCGGGATCATAGATCTCGGCCGTCTTCTCCATCATGCCCTCGATGGCGTAGAAGGCGCGCACGTCCTCGTTGGTGACCATGGTGAGCGCCCAGCCCGTCTCGCCGGCGCGGCCCGTGCGGCCGATGCGGTGGATGTAGTCGACCTCCTCCTCCGGCAGGTCGAAGTTCACCACGTAGCGCACGTCGGTCACGTCGATGCCGCGGGCCAGCACGTCGGTGGCCACCAGCACGTCCACGCGCCCCTCGCGGAACTTCTTGAGCGCCACCTGGCGCTGGGCCTGGCTGCGGTCGCCGTGGATGGGCTCGGCCGAGATGCCGGCGCGCTCCAGGCGCTTGCAGCAGGAGTCGGCGCGGCGCTTGGTGCGGCAGAACACGATCACGTGGTCGGTGCCCTCGCGCTTGAGCAGGGCGGTGAGCACGTCGTTTTTCGCCTCGGCGTCCACCGGCAGCACGAACTGCTCAACGGTCTCGGCGGCGGTGTGCTCAGGGACGATCTCCACGCGCGCCGGGTCCGAGACGAGCCCCTTGACCTGGCCGATGGCCTTGTCGTCCAGCGTGGCCGAGAACAGCAGCGTCTGGCGCGGGCCGGTGATCTGCCCCACGATCTTCAGCATGTCCGGCAGAAAGCCCATGTCGAGCATGCGGTCGGCCTCGTCGAGCACCAGCACCTGCACCTGGTCGAGGTGCGCCGCGCCCTGGTTGATGAGGTCTACGAGGCGGCCCGGCGTGGCCACCAGCACGTCGACGCCGCGCTTAAGCGCGTTTTTCTGCGGGTTGTACGAAAGGCCGCCCACCACGGTGAGGGTGCGGTGCCCGGTGCGGCGGGCAATGGTGTGGCTCGCGGCGTCGATCTGCTGGGCGAGCTCGCGCGTGGGCGTGACCACGAGCATGAGCGGGCCCTCTCCAGCTCCCACGTGGCCCAGCCGGTCCATGCCCGGCAGCAGGAAGGCGGCCGTCTTGCCGGTGCCGGTCTGCGCGGCCGCGAGCAGGTCGCGCCCCTCGAGCACGAACGGGATGGCCTGCTCCTGCACCGGCGAGGGCTTCTCGTAGCCCAAGTCGTGCACTGCCTTCAGCACCTGCTCGGAAAGGCCCAGCGCCTGGAAGGCCTCCGGCAGCGGCACGTTCTCCTCCAGCGGCGGCTCCTTGCGCGTGCGCTCGCGGCGCGGCACGCCCCGGCGACGGTTCTGGCGCCGGTCGCCGCGGCCGCGGCCTCCGCGGCCCCCGCGCTCGCGGCGGCCGCCTTCGGACGCCTCGCGGCGCTCGCGGTTCTTCTTCTCGTTCTTCTCGTCTGACATGTAAGCGCGTTCCTTTTCCCGCGCGCGGCGCAGCTGCATGGGCAGCGCGGCCACGGAGCCGTGCTGCTGTATAGGTGCGGGGCGTTCCCGCGATGTTCATCGGATGGGGCGCAACCAACAAGGGCCGCGCGCTGCGAGCATCCGGCATGCTGCGCGCCTGAGCGCGAATCGTGTGCGCACGCCGGCAAAATCGATGGCGCAGGCGGCGAAAAGCCCCCGCGCAGTGCTCGTTACCCGGGCTGCGGAGCCCGTACCTTTGCGCGCTGTGTCTGAGCTAGCATAGCGCATGTACGCCGCCCTCCCCCAAAACCACACAGCCGGCTGTTCTGCCCGCGTACCCGGTCCGCCGCATGCAGGTCTTAGCTTCTTGCAACCACTGGCCGGACAAAACTACCCTCCCCCCTGGGGTGGGGGTGGTATACTCGGGAAGAACATCCAAGGCGCCCGGCGCCACCTGATTGCAAGGGAGCATGCATGGCACACGAGAAGTTTGACGTAGGCGGCATGAGCTGCGCCGCCTGCCAGGCCCACGTTGAGAAAGCCGTGGGCAAGCTCGACGGCGTGACGAGCGTGGCGGTGAACCTGCTGTCGGGCTCCATGGCCGTCGAGTACGACGAGAGCGCGATCTCGGCCGACGACATCTGCCGCGCCGTGGACCGCGCGGGCTACACCGCCTGCCCGCTCGACCTGCCGGCGGCAGACGGCGCTGCCGGCGGCACCGGCGCAGGCGCCGCCAGCGCCAAGGCCCGCGCCCGGCGCGAAAGCCCCGCCAAGAAGATGGAGGAGGCCGCGCACCACATGCGCAACCGCCTCGTCATCTCCATCGTGCTCGTTGTGCCGCTGTTTTACCTCGGCATGGGCCACATGCTGGGCGCGCCCATCCCCGCCGCGCTCTCGGGCATGGAGAACTCGCTGAGCTACGCGCTCACGCTTCTCATCCTGGCGCTGGCCATCGCCTACGTGAACCGCGCGTACTTCGAGAACGGCTTCAAGAGCCTCGTCCACCGCGCGCCCAACATGGACACGCTCATCGCCATCGGCAGCGGCGCGAGCTTCGCGTACTCCATCTACACCATGTTCCGCATGTCGTACGCCTTGGGCCACGGCGACCTCATGGGCGCCATGGACCTGCAGATGAACGACCTGTACCTGGAGAGCGCCGGCATGATCTTGGCGCTTGTCACCGTGGGCAAGTACCTGGAGACCCGCAGCAAGGGCAAGACGGGCGCCGCGATCGAGAAGCTCATCGACCTCGCGCCCAAGACGGCCACGGTGCTGGTCGACGGCGAGGAGCAGACGGTTCCGGCCGACGAGATCCAGCTGGGTGCCACGGTACTCGTGCGCCCCGGCGAGAGCGTGCCGGTGGACGGCGTGGTGCTCGAGGGCACGAGCTCGGTCGACGAGAGCGCGCTCACCGGCGAGTCCATGCCGGTGGAGAAGCGCGCCGGCGACACGGTCTCGGCCGCCACGGTGAACCGCACCGGCGCCTTCACCTTCCGCGCCACCCGCGTGGGCGACGACACCAACCTGGCGCGTATCGTGCGCCTGGTGGAGGACGCCAACGCCACCAAGGCCCCTATCGCCCACCTCGCCGACAAGGTGGCCGGCGTTTTCGTGCCGGTGGTGCTCGCCATCGCCGCGGTGACCTTCGTCGCGTGGCTCGCCGTCACCGGCAACGTGAGCCACGCCGTGCAAGCCGGCGTGGCCGTGGTGGTTATCTCCTGCCCCTGCGCGCTGGGGCTCGCCACGCCGCTCGCCATCATGGTGGGCACCGGCAAGGGCGCCGAGATGGGCATCCTGTTCAAGAGCGCCGAGGCGCTGGAGACCCTGCGCGGCGTGGACACCGTAGTGCTCGACAAGACCGGCACCGTCACCGAAGGCCGCCCGCGCGTGACCGACGTGCTGCCCGCCGAGGGCGTGAGCGAGAAGAGCCTGCTCAAGCTCGCCGCCACCCTTGAGGCCAAAAGCGAGCACCCGCTGGCCGAAGCCGTGCTCGAGCGCACCAAGGCCGCCGGCTACGTGGCGCGCCCCGTCACCGACTTCGCCGCCGTGCCCGGGCGCGGCGTGACCGCCACCGAGGGCGCGGCGCGCGTGGCCGCCGGCAACGCCCAGCTCATGGCCGAGCTCGGCGTCGAGGTGCCCGAACAGGTGCGCGCCGAGCTTGCGCGCGCCGGCAAGACGCCGTTGTTCTTCAGCCGCGGCGGGCGCTTCATGGGCACCGTCGCCGTAGCCGACGCGGTCAAGCCCACGAGCAAGGCGGCCGTGGCGGATCTGCGCACGCTGGGGATCGAGCCGGTCATGCTCACCGGCGACAACGAGCTCACCGCGCGCGCCATCGCCGCCGAAGTGGGCTTAGACGAGCGCCACGTGATCGCCGACGTGCTGCCGCAGGACAAAGAGAGTCACGTGAGCCGCCTGCAGGCCGCGGGGCACAAGGTAGCCATGGTGGGCGACGGCATCAACGACGCGCCAGCCCTGGCGCGCGCCGACGTGGGCCTTGCCATCGGGACCGGCGCCGACATCGCCGCGGAGAGCGCCGACGTCATCCTCATGAAAAGCGACCTCATCGACGTCGCGCGCGCCGTTGAGCTCTCGCGCGCCACGATCAAAAGCATCAAGCAGGGGCTGTTCTGGGCGCTGATCTACAACGCCTGCGGGATCCCCTTGGCGGCCGGCGTGTTCTACCCGCTTCTGGGCTGGCAGCTCTCGCCGATGTTCGGCGCGGCGGCCATGAGCCTCTCGTCGGTCTGCGTATGCCTGAACGCCCTCAGGCTCCGCGGCTTCAAGCCGCGCGTGGCCCCGCTTTCCGTCGCGCGCTAGGCGCTGTGCGCGGCTGCAGAGAAGGGCCGGGCGCTCCCTTTCAGCCGCGCCGCAGCCGGAAGCGCCCCGCATTGGTTACCATGGTGGCTTAAGCGCCGCCTCACGTTACACGAGAAAGGATCGAACATGAAAAGCTACATCCTGCACACCGAGGGCCTCATGTGCCACAACTGCGAGGCCAAGGCCGAAAGCGCGCTGCTCGCCGTTGCCGGCGTCGTCGACGCCGAAGCCGCCCACGAGACGCAGACCGTCCAGGTGAGCTGCGAGGACGCCGTCGCCGCCGACGCGCTTGCTGCCGCCGTGACCGGCGCCGGCTACGGCGTGACCTCCGTCGAGGAAGCGTAAGGGGTATCGCCGGCCGCGGCATGTCCTTGCTAGGCGCCGCCGCTTTTCTCCCCTAGGGAAGGAGACCCGTGAAAGCCGATCACAACCAGGTGCTGCAGTACCTCAAGACCGCGCGCGGCCAGATCGACGGCATCATCAAGATGGTCGAGGACGACCGCTACTGCATCGACGTCTCGACCCAGCTCATGGCCACGCAGTCGCTGCTCGCCAAGACCAACGCCTGCGTGCTCAAGGCGCACATGGAGTCGTGCGTGCGCGCAGCCATGGACAGCGGCGACGAAGCCGAGAAGGACGCCAAGCTCGCCGAGATCGAGAAGATCCTGGAGAAGCTCGCGCGGTAGTGGCGCGCGCCGTGTCGACCTGCAAGACGCAGCGGCGCTCGGCGTGGCGCACGCCGAGCCGCCAGGCAACATTCGTCGGTCATGCGCCCGCGCTCTCCACAGTCCTATCCCGCGCGCCGGGCCGGGGGACGATGCGAACCCGGAATCCGCCCGATATCGGATTCCGGAACCGCATCGTCCCCCGGCCTTTCCTTGCCGCATAGCGTTGCGAATGCCGAGCAACAGAGGGACCCGGACACAGACGCCTTCCCTACACTCCGCCTTAGACACCATCGTCCTCCTCCAACACTCGCCATCCCGCGGCTGGTCGCACGGCCGACATCTAAGCTTTGGTTGGACGCGATAGCCGCAGGTAAGGATCCGGTTGGTCGCGAAAACAACGGACAGGCCTTCGGTTGATCGCGATAACCGCAGGTAAATTGCACTTGGTCGCCCAAGCGACGGCTAACTCCCGGATTTCCGGCAGTTAGCTGTCGTTTGCGAGACCAACCGCTCCAGCAACGACGAAATCGCGACCAACTGTGAGCGCGCCGCTCCTCCATGCAGCCTACAACGAGAGCGCGAGCACCCGTCTGCAACTTCCCACAGCCGTGTAAGGCAATAACGGACAACATCTCCGGGCAACCGCGGTAAAGCAGGAGGGACCCGCCGCATGGCGAGCCCCTCCCCCATGAACGCGGCCCTTCCTCTTCTGCGCTCGAACCGTGCGCCCACGTGCTGTGCGTTCGCGTTCCCTGTCTGCGGCAAATCGGCTTGGGCCGATGCTGCGGCAGGCAACCGCAGCATCGGTTCCAAGCAATCCGAAAACGAAACGCAACGGGCGGGAGCCGTGTTACAACCGCTTACGCCAGATCCTCGCCGTTGGTGGCGATGACCTTCTTGTACCAGTCGAAGCTCTTCTTCTTGGAGCGCTTGAGGGTGCCGTTGCCGGCGTCGTCGCGGTCCACGTAGATGAAGCCGTAGCGCTTGGACATCTCGCCGGTGCCGGCGGAGACCAGGTCGATCGGGCCCCAGGTGGTGTAGCCGAGCATCGGCACGCCGTCCTCCTCGATGGCAGCCTTCATCTGCTCGATGTGCTTGCGGAGGTAGTCGATGCGGTAGTCGTCCTCAACGTAGCCGTTCTCGTCGGGCTCGTCCTTGGCGCCCAGGCCGTTCTCCACCACGAACAGCGGCTTCTGATAGCGGTCGTAGATCTCGTTGATGGTGATGCGGAAGCCCAGCGGGTCGACCGGCCAACCCCAGTCGGTGTAGGTGAGGTAGGGGTTCTTGGCGCTGGCGAAAGCGTTGCCCGAGGCAGCGTCGGTATCGGTGTCGGGGGCTGCGGCCGTGCGGGTGTTGTAGTAGCTGAAGGAGATGAAGTCCACCGTGTTCTCGGCGAGGATCTTCTCGTCCTCCTCGGTCATGCCGACGTCGATGCCCTCGCGCTCGAGCATCTTGAGGGCGTAGGTGGGATAGTAGCCGCGGCTCTGGACGTCAACGAAGAAGTAGTTCTCCTGAGCGCGCAGCTGCGCCTCGCGCACGTCCTTGGGGTTGCAGCTGTAGGGGTAGAACGCGCCGGCGGCAAGCATGCAGCCGATCTTGTTCTCGGGGTCGATCTCGTGACCGATCTTGGTGGCCCAAGCGCTCGCCACGAGCTCGTTGTGCGCTGCGACGTACTTGGCCTGCGTCTGGTTCTCACCCTCCTCGAAGACCAGGCCCGCGCCCATGAAGGGCATGTGCAGGATCATGTTGATCTCGTTGAAGGTGAGCCAGTACTTCACCAAGCCCTTGTAGCGGGTGAACAGCACCGTCACGAGCTTCTTGTAGAAGTCGATGAGCCTGCGGTTGCGCCAGCCGCCGTACTCCTTGATGAGGTGGATCGGCAGGTCGAAGTGGGTGATGGTGACAAGCGGCTCCATGCCGTTTTTGCGGCACTCGCGGAACAGGTCCTCGTAGAACTGCAGACCCTTCTCGTTGGGCTCCTCTTCGTCGCCGTTGGGAAAGATGCGGGTCCAGGCGATGGACAGGCGGTAGGTCTTGAAGCCCATCTCGCCGAACAGCGCCAGATCCTCCTTGTAGCGATGGTACATGTCGATGCCGGTCTGCGCGGGATAGTAGTAGCCCGGCTCGAAGTCCAGCATCTTGCGCGTGCCGCAGCCCACAGCCTCGCGGTCGGCGCCGTGCGGCATCACGTCCACGTTGGCCAGCCCGCGGCCGTCCTCGTTGTAGCCGCCCTCGCACTGGTTAGCAGCTGTGGCGCCGCCCCACAGAAATCCTTCCGGGAATGGCATGTGCTCCTCCTGTTCGTCGATACCTTCGCCCGCCGGTTGGCGAGACGCATTACACCATCTCCTTTGTTACCACACAGGCCTGTTTTCATGCCGCAGGCGCCGGTGCTCTTCGGCGGACGGGCAACGGTTTGTTTCCGCCTGAAAGCGGAAAGGCGGCGCGCGGCGCCCCTCAGTCCTGCCACGGGCACTCGTCGGGAATGTCCTCGCTTTGGATGTCGAGAAGGTCGGCGTAGGCGATCACGCGCTTGACCACGGTGAGCGCCTGCGCCTCCGGGTCTATGCGCGCAACCACCCCCGTCACGGACACGTAAGCGTCCCCGTCGTAGAACGTCACCGTGGCCATGCTCCCCTTGCGCAGGTGCGCGAGCTTGCGCGAAAGGCGCTCCCGGTCCTCTTGGGACAGGTCGCGGCGGCGCTCGGGCACCCGCTCGGTTTGGTGGACGAGCTCGTAGTAGCCACGCAGCGCCGCAAACGGCATGAACTGCCGCGCGCGCTTGGGGTCGGGCCGCCCCAGCACGTAGCCGCCGCCGGTCACCTCCCCGCCCCACGCCGCGCGCGCACCCGGACAGCCCCGCGTCTCAGGCATGGTGTCCTCCCACCTGCTCGTTGCGCTCGCGGGCCGTTGCCTTCTCGGTGAGGCTCAAGCCCTTGATCAGCGCGTTCTTGCCGAACTTCCCCTTCACGGCGATCACTGCTTGCTGCAGCTTGCGCTCGCGCTCCTCGGCCGCTGGGTCGCAGAAGAGATCCTGCGTCGCGAACTTCTCAGGCTGCAGATCGTCCAAACCCACGTGTAGGCGCCTGACGGCGCGCCCGTCGTCGACGATCTCGTCGTACAGGGCCTCGAAGGCGCCGAGCAGCTTGTGCAAAGACGCCGTGCTGCCGCCGAGCTTGCGCGTGGCCGACGCATGCGGGCCCGAGCGCGGGTTGGCCGGGCGGGTACCGTGCTCGCCGGTGACCAGCGCCGAGCGAAAGCCGGAGCAGTCGTAGCCGACGTACAGCGAGATCCGGCCGCACACCTGGCGCTTGGCCACCAGGTCGAGCACAGCGCCGTCCACCATCTCCTTGAGAACGACAAGCGCCTCTTCTTTGGTGTAGGGACAGCTCAGCACCTGGCCGTTGACCGACGAGGAGCTCTCGGGCACGTAGGCGTGGATGTCGGCGATGGTGCAGGGCTCGATGCCGTACGCATGGTCGATCAGGTACGCGGCGTTGACGCCGAACTCATTGAAGAGCAGCTCCGGGTCGAGCTGCGCCACTCCGGCGAGGCTCACCACCCCGTACTTCGCGAGGCGGCGCGCTATCCCCGGCCCGATGCCCCAGATGTCGGTGATGGGCTTGTGGTGGCGCACGGTATCGAGGAAATCCCCGCGCGTGAGCTCCCCGATGCCGCTCTCGTCGTTTTTGGCCGTGATGTCGAGGGCGACCTTGGCCAAAAAGAGGTTCTCGCCGATGCCGGCGGTGGCGAAGATGCCCGTCTCGCGCAGCACCGCGTCCATGAGCGTCTGGGCGAAGCCGCGCCGGTCCTGCCCGTACAAGCGCAGGTACGGCGTGGCGTCGATGAAGCACTCGTCGATGGAGTAGACGTGGATGTCCTCCGGCGCCACGTAGCGCAGGTAGATCCCGTAGATCTTGGCGGAGACCTCCATGTAGCGGCGCATGCGCGGCTTGGCCATGATGTAGCGTATGCCCTTGGGTATCTCGAAGACGCGGCAGCGGTTGCGCACCCCGAGCGCCTTCATGGCGGGGCTCACCGCCAGGCAGATGGTCTTCTCCGTGCGGTCGGGGTCGGCCACCACCAGGTTGGTGGTGAACGGGTCGAGCCCGCGCTCAACGCACTCCACCGAGGCGTAAAACGTCTTGAGGTCGATGCAGAGATACGTGCGCGCCCCCATACGCCCCTCCCGGTGAAAACGAACGTCTGTACGTGTTTCATCATACCACAGAAACACATACAGGTGTTCGTATTTTTCATGGGGACGCATTGCTCGGAATTCAGGGTAAGAAAACGGCATCTACCTGCGGATACGCGCGCAGCCGACGAGCTCAGAAGAAAAGACGCCGCGCGTTCTCCCATGCCGCGCGCACAACCGCCGCGGGATCCTCCCCGGTAAGCCGCACGCGCTCGGCTACGAGCCGCTCGGCCGTGAAGGCGATAAGCGCCGGCTCGCACTCGATGCCGCGCACCGGCTCGGGCGCCATGTAGGGGCAGTCCGTCTCGAACACCAGGCGGTCGAGCGGACAGGCGGCAAACGCCTCCCGCACGGCGTCGTTGCGCTTGAACGTGGCCGCGCCGCCGAAGGCCACGAAGCACCCCGCCTCGAGAAAGCGCTCCATGCACGCGCGGTCCTCGCCGAAGCAGTGCAGGACGCAACCCGCCGGGGGCACCCCCACCTCGGTCAGCACGCGCAGGGCGTCGGCGTGGGCCTGGCGGCCCTCGTCGCCGGCGTCGTTGCGCACGTGCAGCTCGACGGGCAGCTCGCGCGCGCAGGCAAGCGCGAGCTGGCGCGCCATGCACGACATCTGCACGTCGTGCGGCGCCGCCTCCACGTCGTCGTCCGCGTCGAAGTGGTAGTCGAGCCCGATTTCGCCCACGCCGACCGCCAGCGGGCTCTCAAGGGCGCGCGTGACCTCGCGCTCGACCGCGTCGGTGTAGCTCGGCGCGCCGTACGGGTGCACGCCCGCCAAGAAGCGCACGTTGTCGAGCAGGCTCACCGGGCAGGAGGCGCCGGCGGGCACCGTTTTGGCAAACGGCGGGCGCAGGCCCTCGTCCTCCGCCTGGGCGAGAAGCACGCGGGCCTCGGCGAGCATGCCGTCCAGCCCGGCGAGAAACGCCTCGGCGCTCATCTCGTCGCCGTACGGGTCGAACAGCGTCACGAGCGACCCCACGCCAGCAAGGGCCGCGCGGGCCAGGGCCTCGGCAGGGCGCACCCGCCAAAACGAGTTCAGGTGCGCGTGCGTGTCGGCCAGCGGGTAGAGCGCCCGCGGAACCGTGAAGACCTTCTTCTTTTTAGCGAAGGCGAGCGAGAAGCGCTCGTCGCCGCACGCCCGCGCCTCGTTGGCGCCTGCCGCTTTCGCCTCGTACGCTGCCGTCATACCGCGTTCCCCCCTCTGCTCTCTCCTCGCAACGCGCCGCGCTTGCCAAGCACCCGCCCGCGCTGTTGCACGCCCCGCCGGGTGCTCCGAACCCCTATGCCGCCGTGCCCCCGAACGCGCCCTCTGCGTCGAGGACGCGGGTCAGGCGGGCGAAGTCCGCCGTCGAAAGCGTCTCGGCGCGCGCGCCGGGCGCCACGCCCGCCGCGGCGTACGCCCGGTCGAGGGCGTCTTTGGCAAAGCCCGCCGACGACATGGCGTTGCGGATGGTCTTGCGGCGCTGCGAGAAGGCCGCGTCGGCGACCTGCGCGCAACGCGCGCGGAACGCGGCGTCGGCAAGCGCGGGGTCGGGCCAGACGCCCTCCTGCCAGCGTTCGATCCGCACCACGGCCGAATCCACGTGCGGCGCGGGCATGAAGCAGCGCGGCGGCACCTCGAAGCGCCCCACCACGCGCCCGTACATGCCGAGCTTGGCCGTGTAGGCGCCGTAGGCCTTGGTGCCGGGGGCCGCGGCGATGCGGTCGGCCACCTCTTTCTGCACCATCACCACCGCCGCCTCGAGCGAGGGCATCTCGGAGAACAGCGCCAGGATGAGGGTGGCGGCCACGTTGTACGGCAGGTTGGCGACGAGCGTGCTCGGCAGCGCTTCTCGCCCGCCCGCGTCAGCGTCGGCGGTGTCCGCAGCGTTGCCGCCCGGCGCCTGCCCCAAGCGCGCGGCGATGCGCCCGTAGGCTGCCGCGAGCTCCTCGGGCGCCACCTTGAGCGCGTCGCCCATGAGGTAGGCGAAGTTGGGATGCGCCGCCGCGTGCTCCTCGAGCACCGGCTCCAAGGTCTCGTCCATCTCGACGGCCACCACCGCGCCCGCCTCCTGCACGAGCGCGAGCGTCAGCGTGCCGATGCCCGGCCCCACCTCGAGCACGCGCGCCGCGCCGAGGGGCGCGGCCAGCGCCATGATGCGCTCGATCACGTGGTTGTCCACCAGGAAGTTCTGGCCGAGGCGGTGCTTGGTGGCCAGGCCGTAGCGCTCCAGCACGTCGCGCGTGGCGGCGGGGCTTGCCAGCGGGGATGTGGTCATGGTGCTCCTAACGCGTGAGGGGCAAGGTTGGGTGCCGCAGGAGGTCGCCGGGATCAGTTACCCCTAATCCTGCAGACGGGGGAACAGCGCCGCGCCCTTCTCGACCGGCTGACCGCCCGCCAGGCCGCCCCAGGCGCAAGCGGCCTTGAGGTCGCGCGTGGGCACGGCGGCGAGCGACATGCGGCGGCGCACCTCGGCGGAGATCGCCGGCATGAAGGGGTCGTAGAGCTCGGCGGCGATGCGGATGGCCTCGAGCACGTTCCAGATCACGAGCGCCAGCTCGTCGGCGCGGGCGGGGTCCTTGGCGAGCGCCCACGGCGCGCTGTTCTCGATGTAGAGGTTCGCAGCCTCCACGATCCCCATCACGTCGGCGCAGGCGGCCTGGTAGTTGAACGCGGCCATGTGCTCGGCGTACGCGTCGAACACGCCCTCGCAGGCGGCCTTGAGCGGCGTGGCGGCCTCGTAGCCGGCTGGGCGCTCGGGCGCGCAGCCGTCAAAGTACTTGGCGCTCATGTTGAGCGCGCGCGACACGAGGTTGCCCCAGCTGTTGGCCAGGTCGGCGTTGTACACCTGGCGCATGCGGCCCCAGGAGATGGGCGCGTCGGTGCCGTGGATCACGTCGCTCATGAAGTAATAGCGGTAGGCGTCGACGCCGAGCAGGTCGATGACCTCCTCGGGCGCGATGGCGTTGCCGCGGCTCTTGCTCATCTTCTCGACCTTGCCGGTCTGCTCGTTGCGCACGGTGAGGAAGCCGTGCACGAAGACCTTCTCGGGCAGCGGCAGACCCGCGGCCATGAGCAAGGCCGGCCAGATGACGCAGTGGAAGCGGATGATGTCCTTGCCCACCACATGCACCTGCGCGGGCCAGCGGCGCTCGAACTCGGACTCGTCGTCCGATCCGTAGCCGAGCGCCGTGATGTAGTTGAGAAGAGCGTCGACCCACACGTAGGCCACGTGCTTCTCGTCGAAGGGGAAGGGCACGCCCCAGTCGAAGGTGGAGCGGCTGATGGAGAGGTCCTTGAGGCCGCCCTTCACGAAGGAGAGCACCTCGTTTCGGCGCGTCTCGGGCTGGATGAAGTCGGGGTGCGCCTCGTAGAAGTCGAGCAGCGGCTGCTCGAAGGCCGAGAGCTTGAAGAACCAGCTCTCCTCCTTGATGCGCTCGAGCGGGCGGTCGCAGTCGGGGCAGAGCGGGTGCTCGGGGTCGGCCGGGGCCTCGCCCGCCGCTTGGCGCGCCTCCTCGTGGTGGCGCACCTGGGTCTCGGTGAAGTACGTCTCGTCCGGGCGGCAGTACCAGCCGTCGTAGGCGTCCTTGTAGATGTAGCCGCGGTCGAGAAGCACCTTCAGGAACTTCTGCACGCCGGCGACGTGGCGCGGCTGGGTGGTGCGGATGAAGTCGTCGTTGGAGATCTCGAGCGTCTCCCACAGGTCGCGGAAGGCCGGCTCCATGGAGTCGCACCAGTCCTGCGGGGTGGCGAAGCCGTTCTTCTCGGCCGCCTCGGCAACCTTCTCGCCGTGCTCGTCCATGCCGGTGAGGAACTTCACGTCGGCGCCGCAGGCACGGCGGAAGCGCGCCTGCACGTCGGCCATGACGGTGCAGTACGCCGTGCCCAGATGCGGCTTGGCGTTGACGTAGTAGATGGGCGTGGAAATGTAGTAGGAAGGTTTGTCCGCAGCCATGCTGAGCCCTTCTTCTCGGAGGAGTACTGGTGCCGGAAGGGCCGCGGATGAGGCGGGCGTCCGGCCGCGCGCGGGCCGTGTGCCCGCGGCGCGCGACGCGCCCGCCGAACGCGGCGGGCACATCCGATGATTTTAGCGCACCGGGCCGGTGGTGGTCGAGGTCTCCGAGAGGCTGAGCGCGAGCTCGTAGACCTCGCGCTTGCGGCGCGAGAAGCGCTGCGAGAGGCGCTTGGCCACGCTTGAGACGCTCTCGCCGGCCGCCAGCGCGCACTCGACCTCCGCACGCAAAAGCTCGTCGGGATCGGGCGGGGCCGCTGCGGCAGGGCCCTCGGCGCCCGAGGCGCCCGGCGCGGGGGCAGCCTGCGCGGCGGCCCGCTGCGCGCGCAGGCGCTCAAGCTCGGCGGGCGCGGGCGGGGCCACCACGACCACCGCCTCGCCTTTGAGGTTCTCGCGCGCCGCAACGCGCTCGGCCAGGGCGGGGGCGACGTCGCGCACCACCTCTTCGTGGAGCTTCGTGAGCTCGCGACACAAGGCCGCCTGCCGCTCGGGGAAGACGCGGGCCACGACCGCGAGCGTGGCCGCCGCGCGGTGGGGCGACTCGTAGAAGATAAGCGCCCCGGGCACGGAGGCGAGCTCGCGCAGGCGCTTCTCCTGCGCCTCGGCGCGCCGGGGCAGGAAGCCCTCGAAGAAGAAGTGCTCAGAGGGGATGCCCGAGGCCACGAGCGCCGTCACGCAGGCAACGGGACCGGGCACCACCGACACCGGCAGGCCGGCGGCGCGGGCGGCGTCCACCAGGTGCTGGCCGGGGTCGGACACCCCGGGCATCCCGGCATCGGAGGCGTAGGCGATGTTCTCGCCCGCCTGGAGACGGGCGAGGATCTCGGGGGTCTTGCGCGCGATAACGTTCTCGTCGCAACGGATGAGCGGCTTTTTAACCCCCAGGTGCGCCAGCAGCTTGCCGGTGACGCGTGTGTCCTCGCAGCACACCGCGTCGGCGGCGGCGAGCGCCTCGGCGGCGCGCGGGGAGAGGTCGGCCAGGTTGCCTATCGGCGTGCCCACAACGGTCAGCATGCGCCTACTCCATCATGCCGCGCTCGAAGGAGGACAGCGACACGCGCGCATCCCACGCCGGGATGCGCCGCTCGGTCTTCCAGGTCTGGAAGAACCAGCCGCCGGCCGCCTCGAACGAGGCGAGCTGGCTCGAGACGAAGACGCGCTCGTAGGCGATGCGGCCCTCGGGGGTCATGGCGGCGTCGGGCAGCACCGCGGCGGCCGACCACTCGCCCACCAGCACGTTAAACTTGGTGGAGGTGGCGGCGCGCAGCACGCGGTGGTTGCGGGCGAGTGCCTGCTTGAGCCCTTGCGGGGTCGAGATGTCCTGCGCGTTCTCGCCGCGGTAGTGGTAGAGGTGCACGTCGATCCAGACGTTGCGGTAGCGGTCCTGCCGCATGAAGTGCTTCCACGCGCCCGGGTACCCCGAGGCCGAGAAGACCACCGCCTTGTCCTCGGACATGTGGGCGCGCACGAGCTCGTAGGCCTCGCGGTAGAAGTTGCGCAGGTAGTGAGCGGGAATGCCGTCGGTCACGTTCAGGCCCTTGCGCACGCGCATGAGCGGCGAGTCGAGCAGCTCGATGCCGAAAAGCGCCGGGTGCGAGCCGAAGCGGCGCGCCAGCCCCTCGAGCACGTTGAGCGCCGTCTGCCGGCCGCGGGTGGACGAGTGCCACTCCGCGGTGTTCGGGGTCGACGGCGTGCCGTTGGAGTCGCCCTGCCCGCCGGGAACCGTTGCGAGGTCGAGAAGCACGCTGATGCCGGCGTCAGCCGCCCACCCCAGCGCGCGGTCGAGGTAGTCCGCGCACGGAACGTAGCGCGTGACCTCGCCGGTGGCGCCCTCCTCGGGCTCGAAGACGTGCCACGGCACGGGGATGCGCACGGAGTTGAAGCCCGCCGCCTCCATGCGCCGGAAGTCGTCCTCGAACACGAAGGTGTCGTAGTGCTTGCGTATCTTCTCCTGATAGGCGCGCTCACCCAAAACGCGCAGCAGCTCCTCCTCCGTCGTTGCGCCCGTTGCCGCGAACAGCGAGGGCGTCACCCACGGCTCCACGATGAGCCAGCCTGACAGGTTCACTCCGCGCAATCGATCCGCCACGTTGCACTCCTTATGGTCCGCGCGCCGCACCTTGGGCGCGTCTTGCACATAGTAGAAAAAATAATTCCCAAAAAAGATGATACACAGACTTGACGGGCTTCGCCATTTTGCATATATTAATCCCCGCGTTGAAACGCCAACGGCCAGATAGCTCAGTTGGTAGAGCAGCGGACTGAAAATCCGCGTGTCGAGGGTTCGACTCCCCCTCTGGCCACCCCGCAATTGCAAGCCCCGCCTCGTGCGGGGCTTTTTGTTAGCTCAGGCCAAGCCCTACAAGAGCTTGACCCGCGATTACGCCACACGGCCGTGGCGCTACAGCGTCGCGACAACGGCCTTCACTATGTAACCGACGCGATCCTTCGTTTTCCGATCCACCTGGGCCACCACAGATGCCGGAAGTTCAACGCAAACGGTAAGCGGTTCTTCAGATTCCCCATCCGACGGAGTGTGAAACCTTTCGAAATGACCGCCCCACGCCTCGCGCTCATACTCAGCGCACTCACGCTCAATTTCTTCGTCACTCAACAGATCCCCGCTCGCTAGCCTGTACGTGGCCATTAGCCCAACCTCCTTCGCGCCTTTTCCATCTCGCGCTTGAACCTCTTGGTCGGTGGCGTCATTGCATGGTAAACAAGCCACCCCGTTTCCAGCATAACCCCGACCATCTCCAGTTCACGCCCCTTGTTATCAAATCCCAAGCGCACCTCTCGCTCTCCCGGAACGCGAACAGCCGCCGCGTGGCAACCACGCCATGCCGTCACCACGTCACCGCAACTCAAATCGGGATGCCGTTGGAACACTCGGGGATGAACGCGAACAATCATGCCGCCTCCAGTATACGCAATCAGAAAAGCAGTGGCAGCCCATCACTAAAAGCCGCCATCTGTCACCTCCAACCGCTCGCCGGGCACCGGCCAGGGGAGGTCGGGGCGCGCCATGCGCTCAAGGACATACCTGGAGCCCGGGCAGCCGAGCAACCGCAGCGGGGCAACACCCCGTTCGGCGCGCAGCACCCTTCCATCTGCAGCGGCAAAGGCAACGTCGATGGGGCCCGCCATGAACACGGTGTGCACCGACGAACAGCGCGGGAACAGCAGGCACAGCGCACCGGAAGCGAGCGGGTCCGCGGGACCGCGGCGCGCGATGAGCCCGCGCAGCCGCAGCCAAAACGAGCGCGCCGACAGCACCGCCCACCTCCGGCCCGCCCCATCCGTGACGAGAACCGCCTCGCGCCCGCGCCCGCTCATCCGACCACCCCCGAATGCCATACGTCCACGGTCACCGCGCGTTCATGGGAGAGAAACGCCGGCACGCGCGCCTCAACGCCGGCGATGGAGAAGTGCGAGGGCCACGGGGCATAGCGCATCACGCACCGGTAGGTCCTCAGCGGAGCCACCAGCGAGATCAGCGCGCCGGCAGGCCCCTCGCCCTCCTCAATCTCCTCGGTAACCTCGACCTCCACATCGAAGCCCTCCATGGCCTCGGCAAGCGCGCTGCGCACGATGTCGGCGGGCTCGCCCTCCCCTTCCCCCGCTGAAACCGCCCGGGCAAGCACGATATCGGGCGCCACACGGTCGAAGCGCGCCGTGGCGGCGACGAAAACCCCGAGGTTGTAAACGATGAGCGCAAGCACCACGAGCACCGGAACCACCACGGCCATCTCCACCATGGCCTGCGCCCGCTCCGAGAGAGCCGCGGCGCCCGCGCGATGCGGTACGGTGCGCGCGCTCATACGAGGTCACCGAGCCGCACGGAAAGCGGGATGGATCTCGACGTGCCGGGGATGGGTATCTCGCCGAGCGTCAGCTCGGTCTCGGCAATGCGCCCGCGCACCTCGTAGCCAAGCGCCTCGAGCAATGCCTCCGGATTCGTCGTGCCGATGGCGAGCGTCCTCAGCGAGCCTTGGGCATCGAGCAGCGAGGCTGCACCACCTGCCTCCAGTACGTTTGAGGTATTGGTAAGCACCGGTTTTTTCAGGCGGAGATCGACCGGCTCGATGCCCAGCGCCTCGACCGCCCCCGAAAGCCGATCAGCCAGCCAGTCGGAAAGCGCGCCGCCACCGAGCCCCTTGAGATCCCCGAGCAGCCCGTCAGCCACCTCCCCGGCACCGGAGGCGATGTCCCCGTACGACATGAGGAGCTTGCCCCAGAGGTCCATCACCGAGTCCGCCAGGCCAACCGCGCCGCCGTCTCCGCAGCGCTCCTTCAGCCCCGAGAAAAACGAGCTGAGGACGTTGTTCTCCTGCGTTGCAGGCTCAGGCGCGAGAACCGCCGCGGCAAGCGCCCCGCGGCGCTCCTGGTCCGGGGCGGCCGCAAACGAGGAGAGGAGCTCCTCGGGGTTCTCGGCCTCTCCCGACACCGCAAGCCCGATGCACCCGCTGCGCCCGGGCGGAGCGATTCGCGGCCGCTTGGTTCCCAACGATTCCAGCGCCTCCTCAAAGACGTCGCCCGTGTCCTCCGTTGCCGCGCGGGCGCGCTTCTCGAGCGCGATCTCCTCGGAACGCGCGCGGCCGTATTCGTCAAGCGCTTGGGTATAGGCGCGCAGATGGTACTCGAACCCGTTCGAGATGGAAGTGGACGCCGCGGGGACCTTGCCCACGTCGCCGATGCTGAACTTGCACACCGGGCACTCGCGCACGCTCCCCGCCTCTATCGCAGCGAGCGAGGAGGTCGGACCCGCCGCCCCTTCGGCACCCGGGCACGAAGCCGCATAGTGCAAAGTGAGGCCGCTTTCCTCCTGTGTGGTGGGCCAACGCACGTCGGTGTAGACGCTGGTCTTGCGCATCTCAGCGGTGTTCTTGGGAAGCAGTGGAACGTCGATAACGCAAGAGTCCCCTGTGTCCTCGATCCGCGCCCGGTTGAGCACCTCGACAGCATAGGCGTAGAACACCTTGCGCGCGGCGGAGTCCGCCTGCGCCTCCACGCCCGATCCCTGGGGCTTCTCGTGCGAGAGACGCCAGCGGTAATAGGCGCGGGCGCGCCTGAGCCCCACCGCCGGCTCCCAAGTGATGCTCGAGGCATAGTCGGGGTTCTGCGCCGCGCTGAGGCCCGAGAGCGAGCCCGCGCGCTCCTGCATGTTGGCACCCGCGCTCCCGCAGTCGGCAAGCCACGCCTTCTCCTTGGCCTGCGCCGTGCGCTCAGACGCCCGGGCGAGCTCGTCGGCCGCTTGCTCGAGCGTGTCAGTCGCTTGCTCAAGGGCGCCGGTGTCGATCTGATCGCCCGAAAGGGCCGGGAACTCAGAAGCCGACGAGGCGGGCACTGCAACCGCAAGCCCTGTGTAGGAGACGAGGCCGCCGCCGTGGGCCTTGCAGGTGCGCGCTCCGTTGGCGGCAACAAGCGCGGGGAGCGCCGTCTCCAGCTTCTGCAGCCCCTGCGAGACGCTTTTCGCAAAGGTGTTGCGCGCCTCAAGCATGCGCAGGCCCGCCTGGAGCGTCTGAGCCCCCAGCGAGGCGGCCGGCGGGATGAGAAGCGCCACCGCCCCGACGCCCGTCGTGCAGAGCCCGGCGATGCTCAGGCTCAGTATGCTCGCGTCGGCCACCGTCGCCGCCGTGGTGTACGAAGAGACCACGTTGGCACCCGCCAGCGCCCCGGCGTCCGCGCTGGCCTGAACGTCGCCCGCGCGCGAGAGGCTCCACGCGGCGAGCGCCGCCGAAAACGTCAGCGCGAGCACCAGCAGCATGGCCACCGCGGCGGCAACCGTGGTGTAGGCGCCCGTATCGCTAACGAAAGCTCCCAACCCGTCGGGAAAGGCAACTGACTCCCTCTCCTCACGAGCCCCATTGCGCAACCCAGTCATCGTAGCCCCCTTCCACCCATGCCGGGCGATACGCGTAAGACGCCCGCGCCTCGAGCGCCACGTTTCCCTGCGCGTCATGCGCCGCGAACGCAGCGGCAAACGCCCCGAGCACCGGCAGCGGCTCAGCGGCACCAGCTACGCGCACGCCTACCTCGCGCTCGCCCACCTCGATCTCAACCTCCCAGGAAAGCGGTCCACCTGCGTGAAATATCCCGAGGTCGGGCACGGCGGCAAGCCTGCGCAACGCAAACGCCCGGCACGCCTCACCGTCGGCGTCTCCCTCCGCAAGCGCCGCTACGCGCGCCGTCTCCGCCGCAGCCGACTCCATCACCGCCTGCGTGTACAGCAAACACACCGGCTGCAGCGCCAACAGCAGCAAGGTGAGAAACGCCGGCAGGAGCATGGCGGCCTCAACCGTCGCCTGCGCACAGGCGCCGCCCGGGCGCTCAGTACAGCGCGATGTCGATCCATCCCAAGCCGCCCATCCCGTGCGAGGCGCCTTGCTCGGCGGCATCGGCGAGCGCGCCCTCGCCGGCCGCGTGCGCAAGCAGCGCGCAGGCCGCCAAGATCGCCAGAAACACCGTGAGGACAACGGCGTACTCGACCGTTGCCTGCGCCGCCTGAAAGCGCGACGGGGCGCGGCCGAAGCGCGGCGGCTCCCCTCTGCGCGCAACGCCTCCCCCATGCTCCAACCTCCGCATCTCGCTCTCCGATCTGTCACGAGCCCCCGTCTTTTGGCGTTGTCGCCCCGGTCATTCGCGTAACGGCAAACATGGTCGACGCGTCGTTCTCGTCTGCCTGCGCCACCACCACGTCGACCCACTGGCCGGGGCGCGCCACAAGCGCGCCCCACGCGTTGCCGCGCAGGTCGAGGTAGCCGTACGTCAGCAGCCGAGCCGTTCCGTCCTCTTGATACGTCTCAAGAAGAGCGGCAACCGCCGCCTCAAGGCCGCGATCCTCCGTCCACACAACGCCTGCCTCGGCCGCACCGTCCGCCGCGCGCTCGCCGAGAAGGGCGAGCGCCTGCGCGCGGCCGGCCGCCTCGGCAACCCGCGTTCCCGCCTCGGCACCGCTGCCGGCGACGAGACCCTCCGCAGCGCCGTTGGTGGCAAGCCCCTCCGCAGCGGCTTCCTCGGAGGAATCGCTCGCCTCCGCACCCTCCGCCTCAGCAGGACCGTTCCCACCGCCCGCGGGCGGGCGTGCCCGCGCCAGCCCCCACGCAAGGAGCGCAACCGCCAGGCACGCCGCCGCAAGCAGGGCGTAAGGCACCCACACCCGCCGCGTCACAAGCTGTTGATCCCCGAGGAGATCGCCTCCCACAGCTCGCTCACCCGGTCGCGAAACGCCACGATCGCCAAGATCGCGATAACAACCAGGACGCCGACCAAGATGGCGTACTCCGTGGTGCCCTGCGCCGCCTCCTCCCGTGCGCGCGCCAAGGCTCCACGCCCGCGCGCGCCAAGAGCGCTCAGGCACACCCTCGCAGAACCGTTCTTCGTCATGGTCTCCTCCTTCACATCATCCCGCTGGCCGAAAGCAGCGGGCCCAATATGGCTAGCAGCAGCGCAGGCAGAATCAGCGTGCCGGTGGGGATGAGGATCTTCACCGGCGCGCGCTCGATCGCCCGCTCGATCTCCGCGCGGTTGGCTTCGCGTATCTCGCGGCTCTGGGCGAGCAGCGCGTCCGAAACCGGCGCGCCGAACGCGAGCGCCTGGCATACCGTCGCGCCGAAAACGCCGAGGGCCGGCACCCTCAGCTCGCGCGCCGCCTCCCTGAGCGCGTCCTCCCGGGTAGCAAGCCCCACCTGCCACGAGAACTGCGCCTGACGCATGCGTTGGGAAAGCGGCGTGGCCCTGTGGGCGCAAAACAGGTCGAGCGCCGCGTCGAAGGTGAGCCCCGCCCTGAGGCCGAGGCGCACCACGTCGACCATGTCCGACACTTCGCGCGCGGCGACAGCGCCGCCCGCATGCCGAGCACCAGACACCAGGGCGCGCAGACGCGCAGCCTCTTCACCAACGGCGCGGCCCATCCGCTCGAGCACCACATGCACCGCATCGGGAGCCCTGTCGCGCGTGGGCGCCGGGGCGCCGCCCGTGCCAACCCACACCGCCGCGGCGGCAAGCGCGCCCGCCGCAACAACCTCAGCAGCCATCCCTCACACCCCCACGTCCATGATCCGACGGATGATCCACCACGCCACGGCGTCGAGCGCAAGCGCCGCAGCGATCGCCCCCACGCCCACAGGCGTGGCCGCCCCCGCCCGGAAGTCTGCCGAGAAGAGCCCGAGAAAACCGATCATCACGAGCGGCATCGCGGCAACCACCTGCGCGGACATGCGCGCCTGCGACGTTTTGACCTCAAGGGCGCGCTCGAGCGCGAGCCTCTCGGACACGATGCCCGACGCCTCCTCGAGCAGCTCCTTGAGCGGGGCGCCCGTGCGCTGGGACACGCCAATGGCGGGCACGACCAGGTCCAACCCAGGCGCGTCGATCTCGCGCTCGAGCACGGCGAGCACCTCGGACAGGGGAACGCCGCAGTCAAGCGAGAACGCCGCGCGGGAAAACGCCCCCGCTATCGGCTCGCGTTCCCCCTCCCCCACGTAGCGGAACGCCTGGGGCACGGAGCGCCCCGAGCCAAGCGCCACGGCAAGGGCCTGGAAGACCTCGGGCATCGCCTGCTCGAGCGCCGCACGCTCGCCCGCGCGCGCCTTGCCCGCGCGGCGGGCTGCAAGGGCACAGACGCCCGCCGCCCCCGCAGCCGCCCCCAACGGCGATCCTGCGAGCACGAAGCCGGCAAGCGCCGACGCGCACAGGGCGACGAGGCCGCACGCCAAGAGCTCCGCGTCGCTCAGGCTCCGCACGGCAGCCGGTAGCCCCGGCCTCAGGCGCGCGACAACGCGGCGCACGCGCGGCCCGCGCGCCAAGCGCCCGAGCGCCGGCAAAGCGGACAAGCGGGCCAGCCCCTCGCGCAGCAGCTCCTCGCGCAGCAGCTCCTCGCGCGACGCGGGCACCGGGCGCGCGCCCTTCTCGCCCGCCGCCCCCAGCGCCAAACCCGCAGAACAGGCTGCCAGGCACCCTACGCCCACGCACGGCCAGACCTCCATGCCTCCACCTCCTCAGCTCCGAGCAGCCCGGCGCGCGCCGAGCACTCCACAAACGGCGGTTCCTCCACCAGCGACCAGGTGCGCTTTGCGCTGTCGAAGGCAACGTAGGGCGCAAGCGCCACACCGCCGCCCGGCGCAGCCGCCACGCCCGTGAACGAGCCCACGTACCGCCGCCCGTCCGCTTGGCGCTCGGACATCACGATGCCGTCCAGCGCCGAGGCGACCTGCGCCTCGATGAGGTCGGAGGGCAGGTCGATGCCGTAGCGCGCCAGCAGGATCAGGCGCGTCACCGTCTCTTCGGCCGTGCCGGCGTGCAGGGTGGTAAGCGAGCCGTCGTGGCCGGTGTTCATCGCCTGCAGCATGTCGATGCACTCGGCGCCGCGCACCTCGCCCACCACGATGCGGTCGGGGCGCATGCGCAGGGCGTTCGCCACGAGCATGCGGATCGTGACCGCCCCCTCGCCCTCGATGGAGGCCTCGCGCGCCTCCAGACGCACCACATGCGGGTGATGCGAGAACTTGAGCTCGGCGGAGTCTTCGATGGTCACGATGCGCTCGCCGGGGTCGATCTCGCAGGAGAGGGCGTTCAGAAGCGTCGTCTTGCCCGAGCCGGTCCCGCCGGCCACCGCCAGGTCCTGACGCACGCGCACCGCCCAGGAGAGAAGCGTCGCGTACCACGCCGGGACCGACCCCAGGCCAACCAGCTCGTCCAGGGAGCTGATGCGGTCGGAGAACTTGCGAATCGTGAGCACCGGCCCGTCGATCGCAACCGGCGGGATGACGGCGTTCACGCGGTAGCCGTTTTTCAGGCGCGCGTTGACGATCGGGCTGCGCTCGTCGATGCGCCGGCCGATCGGCGAGATGATGCGGTCGATGGCGATGCGGATCTGCTCCTCGGAGTCGAACACGCGCCCCAGCGGCACGAGCTTGCCCGCCCGCTCGAAGAACAGCGAGTCCACGCCGTTGACCATGATCTCGCTCACCGTGTCGTCCTCCAGCAGCGGCTGCAAGGGCCCGAGGCCCAGCACGTCGTCGAGAACCTCCGAGGCCAGCTGCTCGCGGTCGACGGCGCGCGCGTCCTCGCGCTCGGTGGTGTTGAGCACCGCGTCCAGCGCCGGGCGCATCTCCTCGCGCGCCTGCGCCACGTCGGCGAGGGCCGCCATGCGCGCCGCCTCCTCGAAGCCGACGCGCTCGAGAAGCTCGCGCTTCACCGCCGCTTTGAGCGCCGGCGGCAGCTCGCCGCCGCCGGGAGCCGCGGCGTCGCCGGACTCGTCTCGTATCCTCTCGAGCAGGCTCACGGGCGCGTCTCCTCCTTCCAGGGCAGCTTGAACTTGCGGCGCGCCGCGTCGGCGGGCGCCGTCTCGGGCGGCGGTGCGATCACGCAGCCCAGCTCGCGCAGCAGCAGGCGCGCGAACTTGCGCACGTCCTCCGCAAACGGCTCCCGGCGCTTGAGCACCTCGCCCAAGCGCCCGAGGCGCATGAGCTCGGCGGCCTCCCCGCTTGCCGCCGCGACGCGCGTCTTTGCCGCAAGGCCGGCCTCCATCTCCAGGCGCAGGGCGAACTCCTCAACCGGCGAGCGCCCCTCGAAGCGGTTCGCCACGCAGACCATCTTGGTTCGCGGCACGCCCAGCTTCGCCGCGAGCTCTATCACCCGCTTGGTGGCGGGTATCATGCCGGCGCGCAGGTCGGCTGCGACCAGGCAGCGCTCCGAGCGCGCCACCGCCTCGCTCACCGCGTCGCCCCACGGCGAGGCGGTGTCCACGAGAACCACGTCGGCCTCGCGCGCGAGCGCCTGCAAGAGGTCCCCCATGCGCGGTGCCACGAGCTCGGCCGTCTCGGGAAGCCCGCACGGGCCCCAAACCGTGAGGCCCGGGGCCACGAGCAAAGCCGACCGCGCGAGCGCCGCCTTCTCCAAGGGGGCGGGCTCGTTGGCGACAAGCGCCAGGTCGGGCGCGGCGTCGCACCCAACCAGCCGGTGCAGGTTGCCGAACATCAGGTCCGCGTCGACCACGGCCGCGCGCAGCCCCCACTGGGCCGCGCAGCAGGCAATACCGGCAAGAAGGGTCGTCTTGCCCGTGCCGCCGCGGCCCGAGATAACCGTAACCACCGGCGCGGCGGCATGCTGCGCCTCCCCTTCGCCGCCCGCCGAGGAGCCCCAGCGCCCTGGCGGGCCCGCAGCAGCTGGCCGGGGAGACCCCGGTGGGTCGGGCCGGCCCTCGATGATGCGCACCGGCGCGTTTTTTGGCGCGGGCTCCGGAGCCTTCTCGGGTTCGGGAGCCTCCGGCTGAAAGGCGCTTGCCCCGCGCGCGGAAACATCCCCAGGGCCCGGTGCCGGCCCGTCTCCGCCCTCCTGCGCGGAACGGGCCGCCGGGGGCGCAGGGTCGGGCTGCGCGTCCCCGGCGGCAGAGACAGCCGCGGGTGCGGCCGCCGAGGAGGGAAGCGTGCTGGCACTCCGAAGGCAGGATCGCTCCTCCACCCGCGCCCCATCCTCAGAAAGAGCAGCGCTCCCCTGCTCGGCCGCCACAACCTCGGTGGCGCCGGCGGCAAACAGCAACGCGATGCGCCCCGGGTCGAGCACGCGGGCAACCACCACGATCTCCCGCGCGTGCCCGTCCGAGGCGATGCCCGCCACCACGTCGCGCACGGCGCTCGACTCGTCACCGGAATCGACCAGCGCCACGCTCGCGCCGCCCGCAGGCAGCGCCCGCGTCATGCGGCGCACCTCGCCCAGGTCGCTCATGCGCAGAAGCTGGGCCCCTTCGTCCCGTGCGAGGATCTCGCGCTGCACGCCCCGGTACTCGTCGGCGGCGCAGCATGCCAGCCAGATCGCGCTCATCGTCCCGCCTCCGTCTCCGCCGCGGCGCTCCGCTCAGAGCCCGCCGCGCCCTCGTCGTCCTGCCCTGCCGCAGCCTCGGGGTCTCCCGCCGCGCCTGCCGCATCGGCATCCTCCTCGGCCGCGCCCTCGTCGGAGGTGCGGCCCGAACCCCCGTCCTCCGCAGCCTCGTCTCCTCCGGCGCCCCGGGCTCCGTCAACACCGAGCCCCGAGAGCGTGAGCGAGACTGTCCCCCGCGCGCTTGCGGCCAGCAGCTCCTCCACGCGCTCCGGCTCAACCGCCACCGTCACCCACGTGAGGTCACCCGAGCCGTCTGTGCCGAAGGTGCTTGCGTCGATCACGCGCGCCGCCTCGCTTATGCGGTCAACCACGCCGGAGGCCGCCACGTACACGTCCACCTCGTCGCCTGAGGTCAGCGCGCCGCCAAGCGCGTATTCCTGCTGCACTGGCACAGACACCGCCACGAGCCCCTCGGGCACCTCCACTGCGCTCTCCCGGCGCGAGAAGTACGTCTCCGAGATCACGGCTCCCTTCGGCACCCGCTCGGCAACCTCGCGCCCGCCCACCTCGTCAAGCGAGGTACACGCGTCCTCCGGCAGAAGGTCCGCAACCCAGTCGCGCAGCTCCACGTTGGTGGCGTCGAGCTCGTCCCCCGCCTCGAGGGAGCTGGTCGCCACGCACACCGTAACGACCTCTCCCCCGTAGGCGGCAAGCGCTTCGGCGCGCGCCGCCTCGGCCTCGCGCTCCGCGGAGGAGACGGCCGTGAGCGCGAGCCCCGCGGCAGCCACGCCGGCAAACGCGCTGAGCAGCACGCGCACGCTTCGCTTCACGCAATCACCCCCGTCGGATCGCCGTGGCCCCGAGCACCGGCCCGCCTGCTGGCGGAGCGCGGCGCCTTGATATCAATTGTGGGGGCAGAGCGTGCGCGAACCGCCTGCGCGCCAGGTGTTTGCCCGCACTCCCCGCCAAGGTCTTGGCGCACATCCAACACGCGCGAACGCGTACCGGCAACGCACCCGGTCAGCGCGTCGCACCCGGCAAACAGTGGAAAACCTCGCCAAGGTTGCGCAGGGCAAACGCGGTATACTCGCGACCGCCTGCCGGCCAAAACCGACCGCCCGGGGCCCTTCTCGCACCTCGCGCGAAAACAAGCGCAACCCGAGCCTGCGCGCACATGAAAACACCCCAGGCTAGCTGGGGTGTTACGAAATACTCCCTTGTGGAAAACGCCCGGAAGGCACGGGCGGGAACCTATCTGCCCGCGCACGCGCCCGCCAACGCGGCGCCACCCGTCACGGTGCGACGTCAGGGTCCAGGCTCTGGGCGCTCACGCGCATCTCGGCCGCCAGCGCGCTGAACGCCTCGAAGCGCACCGCGTCGATCTCGCCCGCCGCAAGCTGCGCCAGCACCTCGCATCCCGGCTCGCGGGCGTGCGTGCAATCGTTGAAGCGGCACCCGCGCGCGGCCCGCACGATCTCCGGAAAGGCCCGCGCGAGCCCGCGCTCGTGCCCCACCAGCGGCAGGCTCCGCAACCCCGGGGCGTCGGCCACCACGCCCGCCCCGGGCAGTTTCACCATCATCCGGGCCACGGTGGTATGGCGCCCCGCGTCGTCGCGCTCGCGCACCGCGCCGGTGGCCAGCGCCTCATGGCCGAGCAGGCCGTTCAGCAGCGTGGACTTCCCGGCGCCCGACGCGCCTAAGATCATGCCGACCGTGCCGGCGGGTATGCAGGAGCGCACCTCCTCGAGCCCCGAGCCGAGCGCCGAAGAGGTGGCCACCACCCGCACGCCCGGCCCCACGAGGCGCTGCACGCGCTCAACGTCGGATGCAAGCGCGGCGGCATCCCCCTTGCGGTCGGCCTTGGTGAGCACCACCACCGGCTTGGCTCCGCAGTCGAGCGTCAGCACGAGCGAGCGGGCGATGCGCGCCAGCGGCACCGGGTCGGGCCCCAGCGCTTGGACGGTCAGCACCTCGTCCACGTTGGCGGCAAGCGTCTGGCGCTCGCCGCGGCTCTTGCCGCGCCAGCGCTCGAAGGCGCCCTTGCGCGGCAGAACCCGCTCGATCACGCCCATGTCGTGACCTGCCGGGCAAAGGAGCACCACCCAGTCGCCTACGGCGGGCAGAAGCGCGTCGCCCTTCTCGCGATCCTGCTTGGCGAAGCCGACCGCGTGCTCAGCGCGCACCGTGCGGTCGCTTGCCACCACTAAGGGAAAGCCGCGGTCGAGCCTGATCACGCAGCCCAGGCGCGCCTCGTCGGGGTTCTCCGCAGCGGCGCGCGCCCCCTCGAACGCCGCACGCTGCTCGGGCGTGGGCGCAAGGTCCCCGAACGCGGGCACGTCGTCATACGCGTCCGCCGGCGGGAGATCGGCGAGAACCGCCGCCACGTCGACGGAAGCCGCTTTGCGCTCCCGCCGCCTGCGCTCTGACCTTCTCGCCTGTGCCTTGCCCGCCTGCCGCTTCTTGCCCATGCGCGCCCTCCTTCGTCATCTCCCTATGGTAGCGGAACACGCCCTCGTTGCCCGCGATTACGTCACCTACCGCCCGGTTGCCCGCGACTTTGACCGCGAGGGGCTCGGTTGCACGCTGACGCGGCGCCTAAGAAGCGGTTAGCCGCTCCAAGCGCACGCAACGCCCGTCATATCGAGAATCACCCGTCGTCAAAGCTCCCAACTGCTCCGACGGTGTCGAGCTCGCGACCAACCGGAAGCCTGTACGTCGCCGGAGCGGCCAAGCGAGCGCCCAACGCCACATCCGCAACCAGCCGGGCCGCCCCTCGCTGCCACACGCCGCTGCGGACCGGCACGTCCGCCCTCCGCGCATGAAAAAGCCCCGGGGCACGCAACCCCGGGGCTCGGCTTGCAGTGTGCGGCGCAAAGGAGCGCCGGCGCGCGACGCGTCTGCCGCAGCCTTACGCCTTGTCCTTCTCGACGGCGCGCATGATGGCCTTGTAGACCTCCATGAGCGGGATGATGAGGAACGCCAGGCCCAGTGCGCAGGCAAGCGCCACGGGCGGCAGCTCCATGAAGCCGAACATCTCGGCCAGGGCCGGAACCTCGACCACGATGACGGTCAGCACGAGCGCGAGCGCGGCGGCGCCCCAGAGCCACTTGTTGTGGCTCTTCATGGTGAAGAGCGACTGACGGCGGCTGCGCATGTTGAAGCAATGGAAGATCTCCACCATGGACAGCGTGATGAACGCCATGGTGACGCCCTCCTCGTCGGCGGTGCCGGCGATCATGTCGGCGATGTCGATGTAGCCCATGTCGAAGTACACGCCCACGAAGAAGCTCGCCAGCACGAGCGCGGTGATGATGACGCCCTGGACGACAATGTCGACCCCCATGCCGCCGGCGAACACGCCGTCGGAGGCCTTGCGGGGCTTGCGCTTCATGATGTTGCCCTCGGCGCCCTCCATGCCGAGCGCGAGCGCCGGGAAGCAGTCGGTCACGAGGTTGATCCACAGCAGCTGCACCGGCTGGAAGATGGTGAAGCCCACGAGCGTGGCCACGAACACCGAGAGCACCTCGGCGATGTTGGCCGACAGCAGGAACTGGATGACCTTGCGGATGTTGTCGTAGATGCGCCGGCCTTCCTCCACCGCGTTGATGATGGTGGCGAAGTTGTCGTCGGCGAGCACCATGTCGGCCACGTTCTTGGTGACGTCGGTGCCGGTGATGCCCATGCCGACGCCGATGTCGGCGCGCTTGATGGAGGGCGCGTCGTTGACGCCGTCGCCCGTCATGGCCACGATGTTGCCGCGGCTCTTCCAGGCGTCGACGATGCGGGCCTTGTGCTCGGGCTGGACGCGCGCGTAGACGCTGTACTCGGTGACCTTGTCCTTGAAGTCCTCGTCGGAGATCTTGTCGAGCTCGGCGCCGGTGATGGCGTGGCCCGCGCCGTCGCCCTCGAGGATGCCGAGGTTCTTGGCGATGGCCACGGCGGTATCGATGTGGTCGCCCGTGATCATGACCGGGCGGATGCCGGCCTCGCGGGCCTCGGCGATGGCGGGCGCCACCTCGGGGCGCTCGGGGTCGATCATGCCGGACAGGCCGCAGAACACCAGGTCGTGTTCGAGGGCCTCAGGCGCGCAGTCGGCGGGCACCGCGTCCCAGGTGCGGCTCGCAAGCGCCAGCACGCGCAGGGCCTCGTCGGCCATGGCCTTGTTCTCAGCCAGGAGCGCGGCCTTGCGCTCAGCCGTGAGCGGGACGATCGCGTCGCCGTCGTAGATCTGCGTGCACAGGTCGAGCACCACGTCGGGCGCGCCCTTGGTGTACTGCTCGAAGGTGCCGTCGGCTTCTTCCACGACAACCGACATCATCTTGCGGCCCGAGTCGAACGGAGCCTCGCCCACGCGCGGGTGCTCCACGTCGAGCCCGGTCATGCCGGCCTTCGCGGCGTCGTTCACGAGCGCGCACTCGGTGGGCTCGCCCTCGGCCTCGCCATCCTCCTCGCTCCACTTGGCGTCGGAGCACAGCGCCATGCCGGCGAGGAACTTCTCCTCGGGGGCGGCGAGCACGTGCTTCACCACGGTCATCTTGTTCTGGGTGAGGGTGCCGGTCTTGTCCGAGCAGATCACGGTCGTGCAGCCGAGGGTCTCGACCGCCGTCATCTTGCGGATGATGGCCTGGCGCTTGGCCATCTTGGTGACGCCCATGGAGAGCACGATCGTGACCACGGCCACGAGGCCCTCGGGGATGGCGGCGACGGCGAGCGACACGGCGACCATGAAGGTGTCGAGGATCATCTCGGGGTTGGAGCCCAGCTCGCCGCCGTGGCGGATAAGGTCCACGGCGAAGATGACCACGCAGATGCCGAGCACGAGCTTGGTGAGGATGCCCGAGAGCTCGTTGAGCTTGATCTGGAGCGGGGTGAGCTCCTTTTTGGCGGTAGTCAGGGCGTTTGCGATCTTGCCCATCTCGGTCTTCATGCCGGTCGCGACCACCACGGCCCGACCGCGGCCGTAGACCACGGTGGAGCCCATGTAGCACATGTTCTTGCGGTCGCCGAGCGGCACGTCGTCAGCGTCGGAGGCAAGGACGATGGCCTGCGTGTGCTTCTCCACCGGCACGGACTCGCCGGTGAGCGCGGCCTCCTCGATCTTCATGCTGGCGCTCTCGATGACGCGGCAGTCGGCCGGGACCGAGTCGCCGGCCTCGAGCACCACGACGTCGCCGGGCACGAGCTCGGACGAGGGCAGGTGCACGAGCTTGCCGTCGCGGATCACCTTGGACTGCGCGGCGCTCATCTGCTGCAGGGCCTCGAGCGCCTGCTCGCTCTTGGCCTCCTGCACCACGCCGAGCACCGAGTTGATGACGACGACGGCCAGGATGATGATGACGTCGGCCCATTCAGGCTCGCCCTGGATGGTGCCCGTGATGGCCGAGATGGCCGCCGCCACGATGAGCATGATGACCATGGGGTCGGCCATCTGCTCGAAGAAGCGCTTCCACAGCGGCGCCTTCTCTTCCTCGTCGAGCTTGTTGGGCCCGAACTTCCCCAGGCGCTGCTGCGCCTCGGAGGCGGACAGGCCCGCCTCGGCGCTTGTGGATTGCTCCGCAAGCACCTCCTCGGCAGATGCCAAGTACTCTTTCAAGTCTGATCCCTCCTGGTATCGTCCTTTCCGAGACGCGCACCGCACGCCCCGCTTGAAGCGTGACGCCCGATCATAATTCCCCAGGGGGGCAAGGGCTCGTCATGCAAAACCATATGATACCCGAGCGTGCGCGCGCCTAACAAGTGCGTTACGCATCCGCAACGACGGCTTCGGTCCGCCGATGTGAAATCGACTTCACAATTTATGCACACCCTGTGTTGGTAAAACGTTTAGTCCGTTTTAACCCAACCGTTCGCCCCCTCATCTGCGCCAATCGCACAATAAATTGTGCCGCTGGCAAATACCTCCCTTGACGAAACGGCAAAAAAGTTGCGGGGAAATGCAGGACCCCTGCGAAATCGGCTGTCGTTTGCAGCGCGCTGCCGTATAATAGCTGCGGTTTTGCAATCCATTCGATTTTGGAGGACTGGATGGAAAAACGCACCAAGATTGTATGCACGATGGGCCCCGGCTGCGACAATGATGACACCTTGCGCGAGATGATCAAAGCCGGCATGAACGTAGCCCGCTTCAACTTCAGCCACGGCGATCACGAGGAGCACCGCGGTCGCATCGAGCGCGTGCGCCGCATTGCCGCCGAGCTGGGCGTGCCGGTTGGCATCCTGCTCGACACCAAGGGCCCCGAGATCCGCACCGGCCTGCTCAAGGACCACGCCAAGGTAGCCCTCACCACCGGCTCCAAGGTCACCGTCACCGCCGCCGAGACCTCTGAGGACCTTCTCGGCGACGCCGAGCACTTCTACCTCGACCACCTCGAGCTTCCCCGCGAGGTGCAGGTTGGCGGCCGCATCCTCATCGACGACGGCCTGATCGGCCTCACCGTTGAGGCTGTGGATGGCCAGGACATCGTCTGCACCGTGGAGAACGGCGGCGAGCTGGGTGAGAAGAAGGGCGTCAACGTACCCAACGCCAAGCTCTCCCTGCCGGCGGTCACCGAGCAGGACCGCGCCGACATCATCTTCGGCCTCGAGCAGGGCATCGACTTCATCGCGGCCTCCTTCATCCGCGACGCGGCTGCCGTGAACGAGATCCGCGAGATCTGCGAGGAGCACGAGGGCTGGCACGTCTCCATCTTCCCCAAGATCGAGTGCGCGCTCGCCGTTGAGAACTTCGACGAGATCCTCGAGGCCTCCGACGGCATCATGGTCGCCCGCGGCGACCTGGGCGTGGAGGTTCCGCCGGAGTACGTCCCGCACATCCAGAAGGAAATCATCCATAAGTGCAACAAGGCGTACAAGCCGGTCATCACCGCCACCCAGATGCTCGACTCCATGATCCGCAACCCGCGCCCCACGCGCGCCGAGGTCACCGACGTCGCCAACGCCATCTATGACGGCACCGACGCCGTGATGCTCTCCGGCGAGACCGCCAACGGCAAGTACCCGGTCGAGGCCGTCAAGATGATGGCCCGCGTCGCCCGCGAGACCGAGGTCTTCCTGCCCGAGCACGGCCGTCTTGACCTGCACGTTGACGACTCCGGCGTCTCGGTCATCAACAACGCCGTGGGCCTGGCTGCCGTCACCACCGCCATGAGCGTTGGCGCCAACTGCATCCTCACCCCCACCACCACCGGCCGCTCCGCGCGCCTGGCCTCCAACTTCCGCCCGAACATCCCGATCTACGCCGTGTCCCGCCACCCCTGGGCCGTCCGCAAGATGACCATCCTGTGGGGCGTCACCCCCTACGTGGGCGACTCCGAGGGCAGCGTGAACGAGGTCGTCATGAAGGCCATCAACGAGGCCAAGTTGCGCAAGCAGGTCAACGAGGGCGACATCTGCGTCATCACCGCCGGCGACCCGGCTACCTCCGTCACCCTGGAGGACAGGGTCACCTCTACCAACGTGGTCTACGTCGCGCAGGTGCGCTAACGCGCTTCCTCACCCCAGAGGTACCACGCGCGAAAAAAAGCCCGGGCCGCCGCGCCCGGGCTTTTTTGTTTTGTCAGGTAACTGCCCCAGCGCTCTTGCAGCGGGGCGAGAAGCGCCGGGCACTCTCTCCGCAGCGCCCCTGATGCACCCAGCGCAGCTCTCTGCAAAGCTTACTTGACGAACGTGCCGCTGACTTCCAGCGTGTCGGGGGTCTCCGCGCCGATCAGGAAGGGCTTGCGCGTGTAGTCGGCGGCAAGGTCGAGCTCTATCGTGTAATCGGCGCCGATGACGCCGGACACGCTCGCCGCGCCGTCGCCGCCCGAGCTCGTACCCATGCCCTCGAAGGTGTAGACCGCGCCGTCCTCTTGCTCTGCGTCAGCTACCGAGGGCGTCGCCTCCTCGCGCGTGATCGCGCAGGAGATCGTCCCCGAAACGGCGTCGTCGCCCAAAAGTCCCGTGGCGCGCTTGTCGTACACCAAGGTGAAGGTGCCGGCCTCGGCGTCCAGGTCCTCGATGCGCAAGGTCTCAAACGCCTGCGCGCCGCTGGAGTCGGGCTGGTAGAAGCCGTTGAGCCCGCGGTAGGTAACCGTCTGCACCGGGTCGCCCGCGCCGGCCTTGACCCAGCGCTCGCCGTCGAAGCGGTAGCTCACCGTGCGCTTCTCGCCCACCGTAGCGAACCACAGGTCGACGGTGCTCTCATCCACAAAGGTGCAGGTCTGGTGCTCGCGGTCAAAGCTGGGCGAGAAGCTCGCGCCGTCCAGCTCGTCGTCGTAGTCGATGCCGGCAACCGCCACGGTGCGCACGTTGCGCACCTCGACCACGCGCCCCACCCAGGCAGAGGCCGAGACGTCCGCGCCCGCACCTGACGCCTCCACGCTGTCGGCGATAAGGGGGTGCTCCCCCAGCTCGCCTGCCCGCACAAACTCGAGCACGCAGGTAAATGAGCTCTCGAAGCGCCCGTTGGCGATGGAGGCCGAAGCCTCAACGCGGGTGACGCCGTCCTCCTCGGAGGTGCGCTCGATCGTTGCGGACACGAGGCGGTAGGGCAGCGCCTCGACGTAGTCGTTTTTCGCGAAGCCGTCCATGATGTCGGCGTCAGAGTTGATGAGCCGCTCCACGTCTGCCGTCGCGAGCTGGGAGGACGCCGTGAAGCCACCGGTCTGCACCCAAGCGACCCCTGCCACCGCGCCGGCGCCCGCGAGCGCCAGGCACACCGCCGCGGCGATGCGCAGCCTGCGCCCGCGCGCCCGCTTGCGCTCGGCGAGCTCGGCGCGGCGCTGCTCGGAGGCCATCACCTCGTCGGCGGCGCGGGTGCGCGCCCGTTGCATGCCGGTGGAGTAGCGCTCGGTGGCGCCTGCGGCCTCGGCGGCGATGAGGGCGGTCGCCTCCTCGTCGGGCGCAAGGCCAAGCCGCACGGTCGCCTGCGCTGGGACGACGTCGGCATGGGCCGCAGCGCGCGAGGCCGCCTCGCAGCACGCCGCCTCGCGCTCCAAGCGCTGCGCTTCGGCAAAAAGCGCGCCAGCCGCAGCGCACGCCTCCTCAGCGCGCGGCAAAGCGGTCGAGACGTTCGCCTGAGGTGCACCCGCACTCATCTCAGCACGCCCCCGTCGCAAAAGCCGGGTCGTCGTCGCCATGCTCGAGCGCGTAGGCATGCGCCGCGGCACGGCGCTCGCGGCAGTGGGCGGCGAGCTGAGAGAGCTGTCCGCGGCGCGTCGGGTTGGCCGCCTCGTGCGAGGCAACGAGCCCGCAGGCGCGCTCCGCCAGGCTCCAGCGGTCCATGCCGTTCATGCGCAGGAGCTCGAACGGCGAGGTGGTGGCGCCGCGCTCGCGGTAGCCGCACACCTTGAAGCGCCCGGGGTCAGGGCGGTCGAACAGCAGACGCTTTACCGTGCCGGGATAGCCGTGGAAGGCAAAGAGCACCGGCACGCCCGCCGGGAACAGCTCGGCAAAGGCGGAGGAGGAGAGCGAGCCGCCCTCTTCGAAGGGGGCCTCGGGCACGCCGAGGCTGAACAGGTCGACCACGTTGACGAAGCGAAGCGCCACGCCGCAGCGCGCGAGCATGCGCGCGGCCGCCAAAAGCTCGAAGGTGGGCACGTCGCCGCAGCAGGCGAGCACCACGTCGAGCGGCGCGTCGCCCGTCTCCGAGGAGGCCCACGGCCACGCGGCCGCGCCCTGCTCGAGCTCGGCACGCGCCTCGGGAAGCGAGAGGAACACCGGCGCCAGCTGCTTGCCCAGCACCACGCCGTTCACCTTCCCGCGCGACCCGAGCGTGCGCTCCGCCACGGCGAGCGCCATCGCGGCGTCGGCCGGGTAATACAGCTCGGTCACCGGGCCGGCCTCCCCGTAGCGCTTGTCGAGCAGCAGGTCGGCAAAGCCCGGGTCCTGGTGCGTGAAGCCGTTGTGCTCCTGGCGCCACACGTGGCTGGTGAGCAGCAGGTTGAGCGAGGGGATCTCCCCGCGCCACGGCGCCGAAGCGGCCGAGACGTTCAGCCACTTGCAGTGCTGCCCCACCATGGAAGCCACCACCTGGGCGAACGCCTCGTAGGTGGCGAACAGGCCGTAGCGGCCCGTGAGCGTGTAGCCTTCGAGCAGGCCTTCCATCAGGTGCTCGGAGAGCAGCTCGACCACCGCGCCCGCAGGCGACAGGCTCTCGTCGTTGGCGGGGTCGGACGCTGCCGGCGCGTTCCACTGGCGGTCGGTTGCGCCGAACACGTCCTGCAGGCGGTTGGAGAGCATCTCGTCGGGGCTGAAGAGCCTGAAGCGGCCGCGGTTTGCCACCACCACGTCCTCCAGATACGCGCCAACCGTCCGCGCAGCCGAGGCGAGCGGGGCGTCGGGCTCGCCGTGGCCGACGGCGGGCGCGTGCGCGTCGCACGCCGGCAGCGCAAGCGGCTTCAGGCCGATGCCGCCGTGCGCCGCGGGGTTGGCGCCCAGGCGCAGGTCCCCCTTCGGCAGCCACGAGGTCACCTCGGGACGCACGGAGCCCTTCTCGTCGAAAAGCTCCTGCGGGCGGTAGGAGGCAAGCCAGGCTGCCAGCTCCTCAAAGGCGCCGCGGTTCTCGGCCGCGTCGGAAAGCGGCGCGTCATGCGTGCGCCACGAGCCCGCAAGCGGCTTGCCCTCGAAGCTCTCCGGGCAGGTCCAGCCCTTGGGGGTGGAGAGGATGAGCACGGGCGTGCGGGGGGCGGGCTCGCCTGCGCGCGCTGCCTCCTTCACCGCGCACAGCATGTTGTAGGCCTCGGCCAGCGTCCGGGCGAAGCGCCGATGCAGCGCGAGGGCGTCCTCTCCCGCGGCGGGCGCGCTGAACTCAACCGGCTCAAAGCCCAGGCCGCGGAACAGCGCGCGGTAGCTCTCGGCACCCACGCGTGCGATAAGCGCCGGGGTCGCGATCTTGTAGCCGTTCAAGTGCACGACCGGCAGCACCATGCCGTCGGTCACGGGGTTGGCCACGCGCGCGAGCTGCCAGCTCGCGCAGGTGGGGGCCGTCTCCATCTCGCCGTCACCGATCACCGCGACGGCCAAGAGATCGGGGTTGTCGAGCGCGGCGCCGTAGGCGTGCACGAGCGCGTAGCCCAGCTCGCCGCCCTTCTGGATGGAGCCGGGGATCTCGGGGGCGAAATTGGCCGAGAGACTGCCCTCGCCCGGTGCCGAGTACGCGCGACACAGCTGCTCGACGCCCTGCTCGCTGTTGGCGAAGCGGCCCGAGCGCTCGGCGAGCGTGCCGTCGAGAAACGCCGCCGCCGCGCCCGCGTTGCCGCCGTGGCCGGGACCGGTCACCACCAAGGTGCTCTGGCCGGTCGCGGCGATGAGGTGGTTCAGGTGCGCGTTCAGAAACGTGAGGCCGGGAGCCGTGCCCCAGTGGCCCACGATACGCGTCTTCAGATGCTGCGGCGCAAGCGGCTCGCGCAGAAGCACGTTGTCGCGCAGGTAGATCTCAGCGGCAGAAAGGTAGTTGGCGCAGCGCCAGTAGCGCTCAACGCCGGGAACCATGTCGTCGGATGCGAATGAGGATGGGTCGATGCGCTGCCATGCCGTTCCTCCGACCCCAAACCCCATATCAGCGCCTCCTGATCTGCAACGCGTTTGAACCCCGACCCTTCGGCCGGGGACGCACGCGGTTATCGCCCTATATGCGTGCACGGTATTCTACCATTGTTGCCGCCGCGCGCTCACACCCGGACGGCGAGCGCGGCCAGAAGCTGGGGCAGCGGGCCGGCCACAGGCAAACGCCCGCGGCCCTGCCATGAAATCTTCACGCCCTCAGCGCTGCGGCGCCCCTCCCCGGCGGCACAGCCAGCTCGCTGCAAGCGTGAGCGCAACGCCCGTGGCGGCGCCCGCGCAGTCGAGCAGCACGTCGGTCACCTGGCCCGAGCGCCCTGCCACGGAAAGCTGGATGGTCTCGTCCAGCGAGGGGACGGCCACCAAGGTGACGGCAACCGCCGCTGCGGCGAGGGCGGCGGGCACCGCGGCACCCCAGCGCACGCGACGCGCGTCGGCGTCGCCTGCCAGGTGCGGGCGCCACCCGCGCATGGTCACGACGCCCAAGAGCAGGTACTCGGTGAAGTGCGCCGTCTTGCGCACGACGAAGTTCGTGAGCCACGCGTGCGGCAGGCCGAGCGCGCGCAACGCCTCCTGCCCGAGCTCCGTGACGTAGCGCGAAAGCGACCCGCTGCCCTCCCCCGGCACCAGCGAGTTGCCCCAGATAACGCAAATGAGCAGCGCCGCAACCGCAAGCCAGGCAAACGAGACCCGGCAGGCGCGGCGGCACGCGTTCTTGTCAACCATGTTCGCCCCCTGTCCGCACAGCGAAAAACCTCCCGCCGCAAGCGCGCGGTCCTTTACGCCATCTGCGAGGTCAGGCGCGGCATCGCCTGCGTGCGGCCGTCCACCACGTGCAGGTGCGGCCGCCTCACGCCGGCGCGGCGGTCGTCCTCGGCGCGCACGAGCTCCTCGTTGAAGATCTCACGCACGCGGTCGGCCGCGGAAACCGCCGGGGCCTCTGGCGCAAGCGCCGAAACCGGCACGGCGCACGCCGGGACGAGAAGAACCTGCTGCGCCGGGATGCTCGCCGTGGTGGCAGCGCTCTGAGCCGGCGCGGAGGGCTTCAGGGTCTGCAGCGCGGCGATCTTGGCCGCAGCGAGAAACACGCCCGTGCTGTCCGCAGGCGACTGGGCGCCGGGGCGAGCGCAAACCGCCGCCGGGGCGTCTGCGCGCGCAGCGGGCGCGTCGTCGTCCTCGAAAACCGCCAGGGCCGCGGCCCACATGTCCTCGTGGCCGGAGTAGTCGGCCATCGCAACCGGCGCGGGCTGCCGCGGCGCATCCGCGCGCGGCGCCGACGCCTGCGCGGGGCGCCCCGTGCGCGCAATCGGGACCGGCGGCACCGGCTTCTCGGGCTCCTCGAGGTCGCCCAGCGAGTCGAGCGTGCGCAGCGCCGCGGCGGCATCCGCCCGGCGCTCCTCCTCGATGCCCGGCAACGCGGAACCCGCAGCAGGGGCGGGAACGGGCCCGCGCCTGGTGGCCAGCTCGGCCAGCGCGATCTCGTACAGGTCGTGCGACGTGTCCGGATCGCAGCCGAAGGGCGTTTCGCTCATGAACGAGTCGATCTCGGCCCACGCCTCCTCCTCGCTCATCCCGCCGGCGCGCGCGATAACCGGCACGCCCTCGCTGGGATCGCGGTGCAGCGAGCGCAGCGCGCCCGTGATCTGGCCGGTCAGCTGCCCGGTGAACTGCGCGGTGAGCTGCTTGCGGCGGGCGGGCTTCTGCTTGGGGATGGAGGCGGTGGCGTCGTCGGCAAGCACCGGGTCGGGCTCGAGGGCCTGCTCGGCGGCAGCGCGGCGCGCATCGGCCGAGGCGCCCTTCTCCATCGCGTGCAGATGGTAGGCGGCCACGGCGCTCGTTACGGCGCAGCCGACCACGGCGCCTACGGCAAACGGCGCAAGGTCGCCGGCCGCGAAGGTGCGGATGTCCTCGAGCGAGATCTCGAGGCCGCACGCCGTCTGCGGAACCGCGAGGCTCCCTGCGCATGCCAACCCAGCTGCCACGGCTATGTGATGAGAGCGTGTACCCGCCATAGCGTCCCCTTCAACCATGATCACGGCCTGTTCGCGCCGAAAGAAGATGAGAGCATGCGCGGGTCCCTGCGGGCCCAGGCAACGGATGGTTGTTCGTTTCATCTGCGTGTTCCGTCGCGAAACCCCGCACTGCGTGCAGAGTTACTGTCATTATGGTCAACCGACGAGCAAAAGGCAAGCGTCTGGCCGGTTTCACCCAAGCCGTTTAGGGGAACAAGGCTGGGTAGGAAACGCCGCCCGCGCACCCCCGCCGCGCCGCCGCCAAGGCGCGCGGCCGCCGGGCGCAACGCACGCAAGCGAAGGAGCACCCATGCGCACCCATACCGTCGCCCTGGTCACCGGAGCCTCCTCGGGGCTCGGCCGCGAGATCGTCCGCCAGCTCGATGCCGGGGCCTTCGGCGCGCTCGACGAGATCTGGGCGGTGGCCCGCAGCGCGGACAAGCTCGAAGCGCTCGCCCGCGCGTGCGCCACCCCGGTGCGCGCCTTCGCGCTCGACCTCACCGACCCCGCCTCGTTCGACGCGCTGGAATCCGCCTTCGACGAGGCACCCGGCCTCAACGTGGCGCTTCTCGTCAACAACGCGGGCTTCGGCGCCTTCGGTGACTTCGCGCTCGCCCCGCGCGGGGATAATGCGCGCATGGTGCGCCTGCTCGCCCTCGCACCCGTGGAGCTCACCTACCGGGCGCTCGGCCACATGCGTCCCGGGTCGCGCATCCTCAACGTCGCGAGCGTGGCGGCCTTCATGCCCCAGCCCCAGCTTACGGTCTACAGCGCGTGCAAGCGCTTCGTGCTGGACTTCTCGCGCGCCCTCGACGCCGAGCTCGCCTCGGTGGACATCCGCTCCTGCGCGGTGTGCCCCAAGTTCATGCGAACCGCGTTTCTCGACCACGCAGGCGATGCGGGCGCGGCGAACCGCATGGCCGCCCTCACCGGCTTCGAGCCCGCCGACGAGGTGGCCCGCGCCGCCCTGCGCGCCGCACGCGCGGGCAAGCCCGTGTGCATCCCCTCGCTCGACATGCGCCTCTTTTACGTCGCGGCCAAGCTGCTCCCCTACCGGGCAGCCCTCGCCGTGGAGCAGGCCCTGATGCGCTGACGCGGCGCGGCGCGCAAACGCCGCAGACGGGCGCGGGCGACAGAACGCTCAGCGCCCGCCACCTGTGCCCGTCCCCTGTAGCAGACGAGCGCCTGCGCTAGCTTAGCGCCACATGCCCTTCTTCTTGAAGATCCACGCGGTAACCAGGCAGGCAACCACGGTGATGAGGGTGGGCGCCATCCAGTTGTTAAAAAACGGCAGGTCCTGGAAGGGCAGGTCGACGTTCATGCCGTAGAAGCCGAAGATGATGTTGGGGATGGCCATCACGATGGTGAGCACCGTGAGCACCTTCATCACGATGTTCAGGTTGTTGGAGATGATGCTCGCGTAGGCGTCCATCGTGCCCGAAAGCGTGTTGGAGTAGATGTCAGTCATCTCGATGGCCTGGCGGATCTCGATAAGCACGTCCTCGAGCAGGTCCTGGTCCTCCTCATAGAGCCTGATGAGGCGGCCGTGCATGATCTTGTTGAGCGTTACCTCGTCTGACTTGAGCGAACTGGAAAAGTACACGAGCGACTTCTCCAGCGAGAGCAGCTGCAGCAGCTCCTCGTTGCGCATGGAGGCGTGCATGCGGCGCTCGGTCTTGGTGGAGAGCCGGTCGATGCGGCGGAGGTAGATGAGGTAGCGCTGCGAGACGCGCAGCAAAAGCAACAGCAGGAAGCGCGTGCGCAGGCGCGTGTCCACCTGGCGCACCCGTCCGCGGGCCATATCCTCGATCACCAGGTTCTCGTACAGGCTCACAGTGACGAGCAGGTCCTTCTCAGGCAGGAAGATGACCGAGAGCGGCAGCGTCGTGTACTGCAGCGTGGAAGGGGAGCTCATGTCCTCCACGTCCTCGGCGCTCGGGTAGTCGACGATGACGAAGGTCTGGTTCACATCCTCGTCGTAGTCGATGTGCGAGGTCTCCTCCTCGTCGAGGGCGGCGCGGACGAACTCGGGGAGCACCCCCACCTCGTCCTCGAGCCAGTCACGCTCTTCGTGCGTGGGAGCAACCACGTTGATCCAGCATCCGGCCTCCGGCTCCGCGATGCGCTTGGTCGCGCCGTCGGCGCCGGTCTTGAAGCACTCGATCATCCGAGCCCCCTTTCCCTTTGAAAACCCCGGCGCCCGCCGGCGGGTCGTCCCTGCCGCGGGCGCCGAGCAGATTGCCTTACAGATCGCCTAACTATACCGCACGCCGCGCCGGCAGGTGCTCAGGCACGCGCCGCGCGCCGGCACCTTAACCGTGCGCTTACCGAGCCCTTACAGCATCTCGGGGCGGTCGGCCGCGCGCTTGGCCGAGCGGATGAGGAACTCCTCGTTGGTGTTCGTGCTCTTGAGGCCCTTGATGAAGGCCGCAGCCGCGCGCTCGGTGTTGTTCATGTTGGCGAGCACCCGGCGGATGCCCCACACGAACGGGCGCATGTTCTCCTCGATCAGCAGGTCCTCGTTGCGCGTGCCCGAGGCCACCGGGTCGATGGCGGGGAACACGCGGCGGTCGGCCAGGTCGCGGTCGAGCTTGAGCTCCATGTTGCCGGTGCCCTTGAACTCCTCGAAGATGACCTCGTCCATCTTGGAGCCGGTCTCCACGAGCGCCGAGGCGAGGATCGTGAGCGAGCCGCCGTTCTCGATGTTGCGGGCGGCGCCGAGGAACTTCTTGGGCGGGTAGAGCGCCGCGGAGTCAACGCCGCCGGAGAGGATGCGGCCCGAAACGGGCGCGGCCAGGTTGTAGGCGCGCGCCAGGCGCGTGATGGAGTCGAGAACCACCACCACGTCCTCGCCCATCTCCACGAGGCGCTTGGCGTGCTCGATCACGAGCTCGGAGACGCGCGTGTGGTTGTCGGCCGGCATGTCGAAGGTGGAGGCCACGACCTCGCCCTTGATGGAGCGCTGCATGTCGGTGACCTCTTCGGGGCGCTCGTCCACCAGAAGGCAGATGAGGTGCACCTCGGGGTTGTTGGCGGCGATGGACTGGCAGATGTGCTTGAGCACGGTGGTCTTGCCGGCCTTGGGCGGCGAGACGATCAGGCCGCGCTGGCCCTTGCCGATGGGGCTCACGATGTCGATCGCGCGGCCAGTGATGGAGTCGCGGCCGTGCTCCATCCTGAGGCGCTCGTTGGGGAAGATGGGCGTGAGCTCGGAGAACTTGGGACGGTGGCGCGCGGCGTCGGGGTCGGCGCCGTTCACGGACTCGATCTTGGCGAGGCCGGGGTATTTGTCGCCGGGGCGCGCCGGGCGCGAGGTGCCGGTCACGTAGTCGCCGGGACGGAGGCCGGCGGCGCGCACGAGGTTGGCCGACACGAAGATGTCGTCGCGGCTGGGCAGGTAGCCCTTCACGCGCAGGTGGCCGAAGCCCTCGTTGCCGATCTCGAGGATGCCGGCGACCTCGCGGAAGCCCTCGGCGCGGGCGGCCGCCTCGTACACCAGGTCGACAAGCTCGGCCTTCTTCACGCCGGCGACCTCGAGCCCGAGCTCGGCGCCGCGCTCGCGCAGCTCGGCGACCTTCATCGCAGCGCACTCGTCGCGCGAGAGCGTGGGCTCGGTTGGCATGTTGTAGCGGTTGCGCTTGCCCTGGCGGTTCTGGTTGCGCAGGTTGCGCTGGTCGTTCTTGCCGCGGTTGTCGCGGTTCTGGCCCGCGGAGCGCTCGTCGCGACGCTGCGTATGGGAGCGGCGCCCCTCGCGCTGCTGGCCCTCGTTGGCCTCGGCGCCCTTGGCGGCGCGGTCGCGCTTCTCGGCGCGGGTGTGCTTGTCGCGCTTGTCCGCAACGGCGTGCGCCTCCGCTGCCTCAGACTCGGCAGCGGCGGTGTCTGCCGATGCGGCCTCGGCGGCCTCCTTGGCGTTTTTGCGCGGGCGGCCGCGGCGGCGGGCCGGCTTGGCGGCCTCAGGCGCCTCGGGTGCCTCTGCGCTCGCGGGTGCCGGCGCGTCCTGCGCGGGCGCAGGGGCACCCTCTGCGGGAAGGTCGCCGGCGAGGGCGGCGCCTGCGGCCTCGGCTGCGGCGCGGGCGCGTTCCTCGGCCTCGGCGGCGAGCTGCGCCTTCGACTTGCGGCCGCGGCGGCGCTGCGGACGCGGCGTCTCCTCCGCAGGCGCCGGGGCGGCGTCGGAGGCACCCTCCGCCGGTGCGGAAACCGGCGCGGAGGCTACGTCGAAGGAGAGCTGCGCGGCGTCAGCCTGCGCGGGTGCGGCCGTTTTGCGCGGGCGGCCGCGGCGGCGCGGCGCGGGGAGCTCGGCGCCCTCGAGCAGGGCGGCGCGCTCCTCCTCGGCGCGGCGCTCGGCGCGCACCACGGCGGCCTGCGAGATCTGCGCAAGCGCGCGGGCCTGCATGACCTCGGCCGTCAGGGGCGCCGCCTCCTCGGAAGGGGCGGCGTCGGCCTTGCGCGGGCGGCCGCGGCGGCGCGGGCGCTCCTCAGCCGGCGCCTCCTCGCCCTCGGCCGGACGCTTGCGCGGACGGCCGCGACGGCGCGGCGCGGGCTGGGCGGGAGCCTCTTCGGCTGCCGTCTGCGCGCCCTCCCCCGCCGGCTGCGCGGCGGGAGCGGTCTCGGCCGGTGCGCTCGGGGCCGCCGGCTCCGGCGCCGGTTGCGCAGGAGCGGGATTCGTGATGTTCTCGGATACCTGGTCGGTTTGATCTGCCACGGGTTTTTCTGCTTTCTCCCGGTTTGCCAAACACCGCGCCTGCATGGGCGCGCCAGCGCCGTACGCCTGTCTCGGCAACCCGCCGCCACGGCGGAGCGTTCATGGACAGGGGCGAAGGCACGCTTCGCGCGGCAAAACTTTGAGGAAAAGGAATCTGAAGCGCGCTTATCCAGCGCTTGTGGTGAGTGTACCACGAAGTCCGCACGCAGATGCAAGCGCGCACGCATTTTTCCTCGCAACGCGCACGCCGCACCTCGGCGCGGGCGGTGGCGGCGCGCACAAAAAGAGCCGCGCCCCGTTTCCGGCGGGCCGCGCGAGACCCCGGCGGAAAACGGTGGCGCGGCGTGCGAGCGGCTGCTAGCTGGGCGCGTTAGCTGGGCAGTCTGCGGGCTTACATCTGCTGCGGCGCGGAAACGCCGATGAGCGAGAGCACCAGCGCGATCACGCGGCGCACCGCGTCGCAGGCGCCCAGGCGCGCGCGGGAAAGCTCGGCGTCGAGCGGGTGGCCTTCACGCGGGAGCACCTGGCAGGCACCGTAGAACGAGTGAAACTGGCCCGCCAGCTCCTCAACGTAATGGGTGAGGCGGAACGGGGCCCGGTCGCGGGCGCACGAGGCAACCAGCCCCTCGAGCTCGGAGAGCGTGCGGGAGAGCGCGAGCTCGGTGGGGTCGGTGAGCAGTGCGAAGTTAGGCTCGGCACCCACCGCGCGCGCGGCCACCGCGTCCATGCCGAGCTCGGCGGCCTCCTCGGCTGTCACGCCGGCGGCGCGGCGCAGGATGGAGCACACGCGGGCGTGCGCGTACTGCACGTAGTACACGGGGTTGTCCTGGCTCTTCTCCTTCACCGCGTCGATGTCGAAGTCGATCATCTGGTTGGAGGAGCGGCTGATGAGGGTGTAGCGCGTGGCGTCGGCGCCCACCTCGTCCAGCAGCTCGCGGAAGGTGACCATGGTGCCCTTGCGCTTGGACATGCGCACCGGCTTGCCGCCGCGCAGAAGGTTCACCAGCTGGCCGAGCAGCACCTCGAACCGGTCGGGGTAGCCCAGCGCCTCGCACACGCACTGCATGCGCTTGATGTAGCCGTGGTGGTCGGCGCCCCACAGGTCGATCACGTGGTCCACGCGCTGGAACTTGTTCCAGTGATAGGCCACGTCGGAGGCGAAGTAGGTGTACTCGCCGTTGGCCTTCACCAGCACGCGGTCCTTGTCGTCGCCCAGGTCGGTGGCGCGGAACCACAGCGCGCCGTCCTTCTCGTAGAGGTAGCCCATGGCGCGCAGCTTGTCGAAGGCGCGGTCGACGGCGGTCTTGCCGTCGGCGTCCTTCTCGTACAGGCTGCGCTCGGAGAACCACACGTCGAAGTCGGCGCGGGCGTCGTGGCAGGTGGCGCGGATGTCGTCCAGCATGCGGGCGTAGCCGCGCTCGCGGAAGGCCAAGAGACGTTCCTCGGCCGGGGCGTCCACCCACTTGTCACCGTCCTCGGCAAGAAAACGCACCGCCTCGTCGATGATGTAGGCGCCTCCGTAGGCGTTGCCGCCCAGCGCCTCGTTGAAGGCGTCCATATAGGGGTGCGTCTCGGGCGCCGCACCGTCCTCGTCGTCAACGAAGGCCACGCGGTCGGCCTCGAGCGCGGCATGCGCCTCCTCGAGGCTTGCGCCCTGCTCGCGCATGATGCCCGCCAGCTGCAGGTAACGCTCGACGAGCGAACGGCCGAACACGTCCATCTGGCTGCCGTGGTCGTTGATGTAGAACTCGCGCTCAACGTCGTAGCCAGCATGCGCCAGCACGCGGCTCAGCGAGTCGCCCAGCGCGGCCCAACGGCCGTGGCCCACGTGCATGGGACCCACGGGGTTGGCCGAGACGAACTCGACCTGAACCTTCTGGCCGGCCCCGGCGTTGGAACGGGCGAAGTCGGCGCCCTGCTCGCGGATGCGGCGGAACACGTCGTTCTTCTCGGCTACCGAGAGGTAGAAGTTGATGAAGCCCGGGCCGGCGACCTCGACCTTGTCGATGGCCGGGTCGGCGGGCATGTGGGCGACAAGCGCCGCAGCGATGTCGCGTGGGGCGCGGCGGGCGAGCTTTGCCGAGCGCAGCGCGCAGGTGGAGGTCCACTCGCCGTGGGAGGTGTCGGCCGGGCGCTCGACGCCGCAATCCTCAAGCTCGAAGGCGGCGAGGTCGCCGGCGTCCTGGGCGGCGGCCAGCGCGGCGCGCACCAGCTGTTCGATCTTCTCAGGCATGATGGGCTCCTTGGGTGCTCAAAGGTGTGGGAACGGGTTCGGTAAATCCCAAGCATAGTAGCACATCAGCTGCGCACGCCCTTGCTCCCCGCGCAAACGCCATGCGATTCAAAAATATGAGGTATACCCGCTTTGACGCACGAACCTACCCGCATGCGTCTGGGCATTCGTAAAGCCTTTGCGCAGGTAGATTGTGTTGAGAATATGAAGTGAGCAGGTAATGCGCGGTAGCGTGGTGGTAAAATATATCTACCTGCGTGAGAATTCGGAGGTTTAGAGCATGTTCAGCATCGGCGAGCACATCATCCACCCCGGCCAAGGCGTCTGCACGGTCACCGGCTTCAAAGACGCCCCCGCCCCCATGATCGTTCTCGAGGCGGGCACCGGCCACAAAAAGACCCAGCTCCTCTACCCTGTTGCCCAGTCCGACCGCCTGCATCCCGCCATCTCGCGCGAAGCCGCCCAAGACCTGATCGACCACTACGCCGAGCTCGAGTGCGACACCTTCACCGAGCGCAACGCAAACCTGGAGGAGACGTACTTCAAACAGCTCATCAAGCACGGCGCGCCCGACACCGTGCGCGTGGTGAAGACGATGCGCCACCGCATCAAGGCAGCCGAGGAGCACGACCGCAAGCCCAGCAGCTATTACAGCCGCGTGCTGAAGGAGGCGCGCCGGCGCTCGCTGGAGGAGCTGGCCTGCGCCCTCGACTGCACCGAAGAGCACGTGGAGAAACTCTTCGAAGCGCAGGTTGCGGCTTCGGAAAACTAACCCCCTGGGAAGGGTCGGGCGAGAAGGGCGGGGTTATCGTCGATCGCGAGTTCCGCAGACAAAGAAAGCGCCGTTTCCGGCGCTTTCGTCTTGTCGATGACTGTCTGAGCAGGCGACGATAACCCCGCCCTGGGGCGAGCGCAGCGCGTTACGACACTTGGCCGATGAAGGCGCGGGTGCGGTCGGATTTGGGGTGCTCGAAGACCTGCTCGGGGGTGCCCTGCTCTACGATGTGGCCGCCCTCCATGAAGATGACGCGGTCGGCTACGTCGCGGGCGAAGGACATCTCGTGGGTCACCACCACCATGGTCATGCCCTGCTGCGCGAGCTCGCGCATGACGTCGAGCACGCCGCGCACGAGCTCGGGGTCGAGCGCGCTCGTTGCCTCGTCGAAAAGCATCACGTGCGGGTCCATGGCAAGGGCGCGGGCGATGGCCACGCGCTGCTGCTGGCCGCCGGAGAGCTCGCTGGGGTAGTAGTCGGTGCGGTCGCCCAGGCCCACGCGCTCAAGCTGCACGCGCGCCACCTTGGCCGCCTCTTCCTTGGAGCGCTTGAGCACCTGGCACTGCGCGAGCATGACGTTGTGCAGCGCGTCGAGATGCGGGAAGAGGTTGAACTGCTGGAACACCATGCCCATGCGCTCGCGCACGCTGTTGACGTCGGTTTTGGGGGCAGTGATCTCCTCGCCCTCGAAGAAGATCTTGCCGCCCGTGGGCTCCTCCAGCAGGTTCAGGCAGCGCAGCATGGTGGACTTGCCCGAACCCGACGGACCGAGCACCACCACGACCTCGCCCTTGGCGATGTCGAGCGAGATGCCCTTCAGCACGTCGGTGGCGCCGAAGCTCTTGTGCAGGTTCTCGATGCGCAGGATGGGCTCTGCGGAAGCCGTCTGCGCCTTGTTGTTCTCAGCCATGATGCTCCTTCTACGCGGCAGATGCGGTGGACGGCGCCTTGTGCGGGCGGCGACGCACGCCGGAGGCGTACTCCTCCAGACGGCGCGTCACGCGCGAGAGCGGCAAGGTGATCACCAGGTAGAACACCGCCGCCACGATGTAGGGGGTGATCGAGCCGGTGGCGGCCACCACCGTCTTGGCGTACATGACCAGCTCCATGACGCCCACGGCCGCCAGCAGCGAGGTGTCCTTGTACAGCGTGATGAACTCGCTCGTGAGGTTGGGGATCACGCGGCGGAACATCTGCGGCAAGATCACGTGGAACATGGTCTGGGCCGCCGTCATGCCCAGCGAGCGTGCCGCCTCGAACTGACCCTTGTCGATGGACTGGATGCCCGAGCGGAACACCTCGCACAGGTACGCGCCGGAGTTCATGGCCACCACCGCCACGCCCAGCACGTAGGACGGCACCTGGATGCCCGCCAGCGGCAGGCCGAAGAAGGCGATGTAGATCTGCAGGAACAGCGGCGTGCCGCGCACAACGTTCACGTACGTGGTGGCGATGCCGCGCCACAGCGCCAAGCGCGCGCGGCGCATGACCGCGAGCAAAAGCCCCAGTGGGATAGCCAGAGGAAACGCCACGGCCACCACGGCCAGCGACATGAGGAAGCCCTCGAAGACCACCGGGAAGCTCGTGACCAAGATGGTAGGGTCGAAGAACAGCTTGAGGAACTTGTTGGAGTTCCACGCAGCGACCCAGCTCTGCTGCTCGAGGTACTGCGCGATCTGGTCGGGAAGCGACATGCCCACAACCTCGATGGGCGCCACCGCGTCCAGGTCGTGCTCGGCGCCGGCGGCGGTGTAGGTCCCCGTCACCTGCATAGAGCCGCCCTCCGCCGGGAAGACCACGCCGTAGACCTGCACGTTCAGGCGGCCGGCCGTGCTCAGCGGCTCGTCGAAGCTAAGCGTGATCGTCTGGCCCTCGGACGAAACCTCGAAGCTGACCTCGTTGCGGTCCATGTAGTTCTCGCCGGTGAGCAGCACCGCCTTGGTGTCGGCCGAGCGGTAGCTGGTGCCCTCGGGAAGGGTGAGCGCGAGCTCCTCAACATCCTCCCCCGCGTCTACGAGGCCTTCCCAGGTGATGCGCGTCTCGGTGGCGCCGACCACGTCGTTGGTGGTGTCGCCGGCGTTGGGGCGGGCGGTCACGCGCTCCACGGTCAGCGCTTCGGCCGGGCTCGGCGCTGCAGCGCCTCCGAGGGCGCACGCGCCGGCGATAAGCGCGGCGGCGAGCAGTTTGAACGTTCTTCTCAGCTTCATAGGTCTCATCCTTTGCAGCAAGACAAACGGCGTGCGCAGGCGCTGCCGCGCCTGGGCGCGCCGGCCGTCTCGGAGCCGGCAGGAGTGCCGGGCCCCCTGCGCGGTTGCACGCAGGGGGCCCGGCAAACAGCGCGGTGTGGCGACAGATTAGACGCCGAACTGCGCCTTGAGGTCGTCGATGGTGCCATCCTCCTCGAGCGCGGCGATGGCCTCGTTGATCGCCGCGGTCAGCGCCGGGTTGTCCTTGGACACGGCCACAGCGTACTCCTCGCCTGTTGCCGCCGTGTAAACCACCTCGGCGTCCTGGTAGGCGTCGGCGAGCATCTGGTTGACCACCGACATGTTGGTGCACACGGCGTTGGCCTGGCCGGCCTGCATGGCCGCGAAGGCGTCCGTGGAGTTGCCGTAGGGCTGCACGGTGGCGTTGGGGAAGTTCTCCTTCACGAAGGTCTCGCCCGTGGTGCCCGACTGAACGGCGATGATGACGCCCTCCTTGTTGAGCTCCTCCGCCGCGTTGTCGGCGGTGATGGAACCGCCCTTCATGACGGCGATGGCCTGGTCGTCGGTGTAGTAGGAGTCGCTGAAGTCAACCTGCTCGGCGCGCTCGGGGTCGACGGTGATGCCGGAGATGCCCACGTCGGCCTGGCCGCCGGCCGCCACGGCCGGGATGATGCCGTCGAACTGCAGGGTCTTGAACTCGGCGGTAAGGCCCATCTGCTCGGCGATGGCCTTGCCGATCTCGATGTCGAAGCCCACGTACTCGCCGTTCTCGAGGTTCTCAAACGGCGGGTAGTCGGGCGAGGTGGCGATGGTCAGCGTGCCGTCGGACACCAGCGTGATCTCGTCGGTGGCAGCGGCGGCGCTGCCGGTGTCGGAACCGGCGGAAGAGGTGTCGCCGCCCGCGGTGGTGTTGCCGCTGCAGCCGGCCAGGCCGAGCACGGCGGCGAGCGCCACGGTGGCGCCGGAGGTGCAAAGCATCCTGCGTGAGATGTTGGTCATGGGAATCCGCTCCTTTTGATCAGGGTCAGGCGAAGGTTGGCGACAATGCCGCCGCATCTTCCGAAACAACCGTGAAGACAGTATGCGCCTTATGCGCCTTTTCTGCAAACTTGTTGGGGGTTTATGCAGAAATTTGTAACAGAACGCCGGTTTGCTGCATTGTTGCCAGTGCGTATCCATACGAAGGCAGTTTCTATGCGTTGTGCACTCCTCGCCCCTCAGCGCTGCCGGGCGCTTATGTGAAGCCGTTGCGTAACCGACACCGTTCTCGGACATCTTGCGCGCGCCAAGGGGTAGGGTGTGCTTACTGACTCTGACGGTTACGCAAGCAGGAAGGACGTGCGTATGCCTAACCGTAACGATAGATCTCCGTATGCCGGCGCAAAGTACGCCAATCATAAGGCATCCGGCGAGAACAACGAGAAGAAGCCCTCGATCTTAGACGAGATATCGGTGTCGCAGCTGGCGTCCGGCGCGCTGGCGGCCGTGACCTCGCTTTTACTGTCCTCCAAGATCGGCATCGCCGGATCGGTCATCGGCGCGGCGGCCGGCTACGTGGTCACCGCCGTGTCCGGCGTGGTGTACAAGCGCGTGCTCAACGCGTCGGCCGAGAAGGTAAAGCAGTCGGCCGACATGATCCGGTCGTTCTCGACCAACACGCGCGACGGCGCCGCCGACGCCACGAGCGTGTATCTGGAGGCGGCCGGAGCGGCCGAGACGCGCGCGATGGGCGACGGTGCAGGCGCGGCAACGGGCATTGGAGGCGCGACTCGGGCGGACGGCGGCGACGCTGCGGCGAGCGTTTACGAGGATGCTGCCGACCTGACGCGGCCCCTCGACGGCGCGCAGGGCAACGTCACAGGTGCGAGCGCCGCCACCGTGCGCATGGCGAACCCTGGCATGCGCGATGTCGGAAACGCCGACGCGGGCACCGCGGACGAGCGCACCGTTGCCATGCCACGCCCCGCCGGGGCTGAGGCTGGCCACGCTGCTGCGCACGCCGGCCGCGTGGCGCCTGCCTCCCTGCGGCAAAAGGCCGCGCAGGCCCGCGCCGAGGAGCGCGCGGCCCTGCAGCGCAAGGTGACCATCGTGTCCGTTGCGGCGGGCTTGGTTGCCGTGGCCGCCATCGCGGCGGCCGTGACGCTGTTCACCGGCGGCAACGGCCTGGGTCCGAAACCGCACGAGGTGTTTACGCCTACGGCGACGCAGGAGCAGCCTGAGGCCACGGAATCCGAGAAGGACGCAGCGACCACTGAAGCGCCCGAGAGCACCGCGGGTCAGAGCGATCAGAACGCGGATGCGGACAAAAACGATGCCAGCAACACGAACGCCGTGAACGGCAACGATGCGTCCAACACAAACGACGGCGCACAGACTGACAACTCTGCCGACAGCACCGACGGAACGAGCAGCGCGAACATCGGCGACTCAAGCGGCAGCACCTCCGAGAGCACGGACGGCACTTCTAACAGCACCTCAAACAGCGGTGCTTCCTCTGGAGCTTCGTCCGGCACCGGCTCGGACGGTACGTCGTCGGGAAGCGCTGGCACCAGCTCAAGCGGAAACGCGGGTGGCTCGTCAGGCGCAAGTGCCGGCAACAACGCAGACGGGAGCCAGCAGGGCACCTCCGGCGCTAGCTCTGCAACCAACACCGTTGCAGGCGCCGCCAGTGCTCTGGCAAAGCCCGCGTCCAAGTAACGATCGCCCCGGCCGCCTTTCTCGGCCGAAGCAAGCCAGCCGGGGCGATGCGCATTACGACTCATGCGAGCATGGTTCGCTATCTACCCGACCTATTTGCAGCCTGCTTGCGATAAAGCGCTATGCCCCACTGCATGCGGGCTTGAGTCCCTAGAGGAAGCCCCCGTCGTAATGGTTGCGGGCAATCTGGCAGTCTTTTGTTCTTTTGCTAACCCGTAATTACAAACTCATCGACAGTGCCTAGGGCCAAGCTATGAAAAAGCAGTCGGGTTGAGCCGCTCTTTTACTCGTGCCGCGATCTCTTCAATCAGATAACATGCCCGCTCCGGCACAAAAACGGCGGGACGCTTCTCGCCCTTTACTTCAAAAAAGAACGCTTTCCGTTTGCCGCTGAGCTTTGGATGCTTGGCAACCAAGCTGTCATCCATACGCGCAAACATTTCCTTTGTTTTTTTCTGGACAAGCGGATGTTTCCAGCCGGCTTCATCAATCGCTTGGGAAACGTAGTTAAACCCTCGCAGGTAATGTGCCATGAGCAACGAATCTGATGCCCCCAGATCAAGCAGCGTGCTCAGCATGGTATTCCAGCGCTCAAACGGCATCGTTATCCGTTCGTCGCTCGGTCTCCACCCATTGGGTTTAGGCAATTCGCAACGATAGCAATAGTATGCCCTGTTCAGATAAACGATCGCGTGCGCATGCATAAGCGTCTCAATCAGAAACGGGTTATCCGCCCAGCCAGCCCCCGGATACGACCGAAAACGAAGACCGCACTCGTTAAGAAAAGAACGGCGATACAGCGCAGACCAAATAGCGGGATGGGTTTCTATAAGCAACGGGCGCTCTTCAAGAGAAAACGGCCTCGTGGATGTCGACATTCTGCTCTGCAACCGACACGCACTCCGTGTCTCGCGCTGCGGATTATCCCAATTGTAAACCTCGACCCATGGCGTCTTTACTATCTCGATCCTCTCTTGGAAGGAACCGGCAAATGACACCATATCCTCGAACATCGTGGGGGCGATCCAGTCATCTGGCTCGATAATGGCGATCCACTCCCCCCGCGCTAACTCCAAGCCGCGGTTGCAGGTCGCGCCGTATCCCTCATTTTCCTTGTCAATAACCACATAACGTTTATCGGCAGTCTCGTGCTTGCGCATAATGGCAAGAGAGTTGTCGGTGCTCCCATCGTTAATGCAGATGATCTCCAACGATGCAAGGGTTTGGCGTTCAATGCTGAAAAGACACTGGTCTAAAAAACCTTCCACGTTGCACACTGGCACAATTACTGAAACCAAAGGATCTGTCATGGCCCCACTCGCATCCTCATGCGCTCAATCCGTTTCGATATATTGTAACGAACATCGACTCCCCGCTTAACGTGTGAACTCCGCAGGTCGTTTGCCATGCGCGGGGCACACCCGATTAACAAACCGCAATTGCTGGGTATACCAACGGTCAAACGTCAATTCTAGGCGGGGTGACACCATGACACAGCCTTCCGATAAAAACAGGGCGTTCAGCGTTGAGCTGCAGGCATCTGCGCACGTAGTGTCGGGACATGATTAACACGCGCTGAAACGTGTGCTCGCATATGGAACATTCGATCTCCTGCACTACGGACACATTAGACTGCTGAGACAGGCTGCGGCACTGGGCGACTATCTTGTCGTCGCCCTCTCAACCGACGAATTCAACGCCGAAAAAGGTGAACAGAGTTTTTATTCTTGGAGTCGCCGACGCGAAATGCTCAAAGCAATACGCTATGTCGACCTCGTTATTCCAGAACGTTCATGGGACCAGAAGCGATCCGATGTTGCAACGTATAACATCGATATTGTCTGCATGGGCAGTGATTGGGAAGGAGATCCGCACTTTGAATCTCTTCGAGATATCTGCGAAGTGCGGTATCTTAAAAGAACGGACGGAATCTCAAGCACCAAGGTGAAGCAGTCGTTAGGCATGCATGCACCGATTTGTTTGGAAGGACAACGAGCATGAGCCTCATCTCAAAAGCAATCGACCGACTCCCTTCCTCAAAGCGTGCCATGCGCGAAAGCATTCAAGCTTCTCAAAAGGCTGTCGAGGAAGTTCAGGCTCTTGAGAGACGGCTCTACGCCCAAAACGACATGCTCAAAAGCCTGCAGGCAGCATCCGCAACAGCAAATCTATCATAGACGATCAGAAGGCGCGCCTTGACTCGCTGCAACGCACCATTAACGAGCTTCAATCTGACCTCAAGGCGAAGGAAGCCCGCAACCAGATCATGCAGTGGGAACTTTACCGAAATGACGGAGAAGATCTTCCCTCCGCAAAAAAGCGGTTCTTCCGCAGTATGTCCCCAGCAACCGGAGGTGCACGGCTTTTCCAACAAGGCTGCGCACAGCTGTTGACCGAGTTTGACGAGCTGTGCAACAAGCACGATATTCCCTATTGGATTGCCTTTGGTACCCTGCTCGGCGCAGTTCGGCACGGCGGATTCATCCCCTGGGACGATGATATAGACCTGTGCATGATGCGCTCTGACATCCAGCACATCGTCAAAATGATGCAGAATGATAACAAGTATCGTGTTTCCATCATTTACGATGCCTGGAATTTCTGCAAGCAAGTTCGCTTTATGTACCGGGATCGCCGCAATCCCTGTTTTCTCGACTTGTTCATTTTCGAAGAAACCAATGCCCCCACACCTGACACCTTCGACCGCCTGTTTACATTACGCCATCGCATGATCGACGAAATGCGATCTAGCGATTTGTTTCCCACATGGAAGAGCAAAGAATTTGTCCCTGTCGAAGACCCGCTTTCCCGTGATATTGAAAGGCTCTTCGCGCAATACCGAGAAGAAAGCGCTTCGATTCTAATGACCCCTCATCCAAATGCCTCCGAAACGGAAGGGGTTATCTGGGGCATTGAGAATCTTGACGATCTCAATCATTATCGCTGGTGCTGCCCGAAATCAGACGTGCTTCCCACACAACGCCTGTCGTTTGAAGGGCATGCGTGCAGCGCACCCGCAAACATCGATAAGTTCCTCTCGGAGGTATACGGGGACATCTACGCGTTGCCCAATGACCTCGTAAGCCATTGCCCGCACGTAAGCGAGAAGTCCCTCGAGAACCGCGAAACGCTTGCGAGCATCAAAGAGCATCTCGTTTCGGATGAAACCTAAAAGGGGAAGGGCTGTAGGCCCCTCCCCTTCATATGCTATTTTCTCTTCCCCGTGAGAAGCTGGCGAATCTTGCCCAACAACCGCCTGCGTCTACTGAAGGGCGGAAGCAGACGGTTCTTGAGGCTCACTTTTTTCTGCGGACGCTCGGCAATCAGCGTCAGCAAAATCTCGTAAGCATCCGACTGGCGCGCGTATTTCCAATACCGCGCGCCGTGTACGGTGGAAAGATCAATGAGCGGCTCAACCTCCGGCTTATAGGAAAACATCACAGAATCTGAAACCGCGCTCCATTGCTTGACATCGTCCTCCGAACCCCATGCGCGCAGATCACCTTCGCTCACCGCCGGGAGCACTTGCTGGTAAGCAAAGGGCTTGGCACCAAACGAGATAAGCAGCGCACTGGTCAGGGCATAGTACTCGACCGGAGGCGTAAATTGATCACGCGCAACGCCAAGGTATTCCTTAATATCCTCGAAAGCTTGGGCTGCCTCGTGCATCTTCGCCGTGAGATCCAAATCAAAAGCCCCGCAAAGATCCCGATACACACTGATGATACGGCTGCGCCCAATCTGACGCATGTAGTCCGTGTCCATCAGCAATACGTCTGCGTCAAGTGTCACTGCAGAGCCAACGCTTTGGAGATATGCGCCTCGCACCTCCTTGTTGGACGGCTTGTTAAGCTCCTTCTGCAGGTAGAGACCGTTAAGTGCCACAAACGGGGCTGAAGGAAGCTTGGCAACCAACGCAAGTGGATCATCGTTGAAAAGCGCCATGCCGTCAACCCACAACATCCGATCGCATCCGCCGTACGTATCCGACTCGGCCAAGAGATACGGTAGCAGCGTCTCGAACTCAGTTTCGTTCAGCCCTTCGGCAATGGGGGCGCACGAAAACGCGGGAACCGTAGCATCGTCAACGATGAGGTTCTCGGGCATACTGCGCAAAAAGCGCTTCAACTCACCAAACTGGAAATACCGATCATGGACGATCGTCAGGCGATAACGCCGATCAGCATGCAAATGATCGATCAAGCTGTCAGCGGCAACCGCAAAGCGCGGAGCACACGGATCGTCATATTTCCAGACAATATGCAGGTCAACCGAACCAGTACCCTTCTTCGCATCATCAAGAGCAAGAGGGGCTGGTGTAGCGTCGAAGAACAGCAGGGGCTTCTCAACAAAGTTCCAACCTCCCTCGGCCTTCAGATGGTTGATGAAGACGCTGTATAGCACCTCGCCAAAGTAACCGCAAATGCGTTTGCGCGTAGTAGTCAGCCCGCTATAGTCAAACGTCGCGTCAAATTCTTGCAAAATAGGAAATTCAAATGAACACAGGCGATCGAAAAGCTCACGCTTCAGGATGAAGCAGTTGTACCCCAGGTAAGAGCTTCCGTTAAGATAGGCCTTAAGCTCGTCGGCGTATTCCGGCTTCAAACGGGTGGTGATTTCAATGAGCCGATCAAAGTCCTCATCGGCAACCAAACCGTATCCAACCATATGATCCCGCACGGTATCCTTCATGCCGTCCGGCGTGTTAGTCTTGCTCACATCCCAGGTATGGGCAATAACACCATCCGCCCCCTCGAGAGCCTGGCAGATAAGGCTCTCATCATCCAGCTGATACTGTGCCCGCGTGTAGGGAGACAACATCTCGATCTCGATCTGGGCGTGGTCGTTAGTGGGATACGAGCCGTCCCCAAAATAAAAGTATCTGCGGTAATGGCATTGGCCGACATAATCCGCATCAAGGTTCTTCCATGCCCAGTACTGTGCAGAAAGCTCGCAATAAGTGAAGTTGCGATCCGATATGTTATCGCCCTCGTTATCCGGCTGCATGTGCGGAAGCAGGCGCTTGCCCTCAGCACCAACGTGCACCGGCAAAAAGCACGAGCTCTTGGGATAATCGACCTCCTTGTGGCAGGAGATTAGAATTTTAATATTGGGCCTGTCAGACATATCGAACCCCTCTTATGCCTTAAGCGCAAACTGGTCGCGATGCGCCTGGTAGTACTCCATCATGTGCTTGGTCTGGGCGCCGCCGTAGCCCAAATGGCCGACCATGATGTTCTCATCCACCACCATGACACGCCCTGTAAAGCACGCATAGTTGCAGATATGTTCCTCGTCGTCACCCAAGCCGTATTCGCCACCGACAAAGGTAATGGGAAAATGCCCAAACTCCTCCCATGCGCCACGCGTGAAGAGGATGGCACCGATACTGTAACGCACAGGGCAGATCGAGTAGTTCAGCTTCCCCTGATTGAAACGTCTGGTCAAGGCATCCACATCGCGCAGAATCTCTTGGCTGCCGCCCCACAGGTACTCGGCCGCTAGAGGCTCGTCGATGATTTGTCGATTATGGTGCAAGCCGTCACTAAGCTTGACGTCGGTAAGCCCCGTAGCGCGGAAGTCCTCGAGCAGACCCACCTTCTCAAGCAGGCGCAAATGGCCGTAGCAGCTGACGTTGATCAAGGGCGAGACAAACGCCGGACGATAGATGGAATCCTCTTCCAGCGTGACAAACGTTCTGTAGAGGTCCTCGAAAAACCCTTCCGTGATGAACATGTCCTCATCGAGTTTGTAAATCCACTGGGCATGCGGGTGGCACTCAATAGCAACGTTCTGCACCAACGAGAGGTGGTTGACGGAAGTCGAGAGGTATGACCATCCATGCTCCTCTGCGATCTTCATGAGCTTCTGGTTCTCAAGACCGCTAGTCATGATGCACATGTCAACATCATCGGGAAGATAAGCAGCAATGCGCCCAAAGACATCGTCCCACAAGGGCTCTTTGTAACCAGCCAAGATGATGCACAGCTTATCGCTCCCCTTGCTTCGATCAATAAAGTGATGGGAGGAGGAGAGCACGTGGGCAACGCGTTTGCTATCGCGCAGATTTCGACGTATCTGCAGGGCCGCCCGGCCAAGCGAGCTGTTGTTCAGGCTGGCGTACAGCCTCTCCTTAAACGTCATGGCACTCCTTCAATACGGATATACGCGAACGTAAGTGTACGCGATATACCCCAACACGTGCAGGTATTCACCGAATCAGAAGAGACGCACGTTACTCGATTTCATAGAGGCGCATGTCACCTTCGGAGAGAAGCAGCTTTAATCCAGGGGTCGAGTCGGTGATGTTGTTCAAGCCGTCCCAATCATCAGGGTTGTAATAGCCATAGAAACAACGCTCTGGCAGAGCTTCGCCACCCTGATCAAGAATGAGTATGTAGTGAATATTCGCCTCTCTTAGTACCTTTTTAACCTGCTCGTTATCGCTAAGTTCATCAATTGAATGACGCAGTAATGAACCGTATTCTGTATCAGCAGACGCATCAGAACGTCTATAACACAAGTTCAACCCATACAGTGCGTATGCAAACGTGCTGCCATCATCAGCGCAATTGTATATTTTTGCACTCGGGTCTACGATTCCTTTCACCTTTTCGGCGAAGCGCATCTCATTCCGATCAAAAAGATTGTCACGTGAAGTTGAGTACAGTCTCGTCAACGTATCAGAAATGTACCCAGTCGCAGTTTCAACTTCATAGCGACCGGGATACGCATAGCTTGGATAGAACACCAATGCACCAACTGCAACAACCGAAATAATATAACCTCCTATTTTTCCTGAGGAGCGTCCCACGACGACGTTAAACGCTCTATTCAGCAGCTCTGCTAACCGCGCAATTCCAATAGCGGAAAGGGGGACAGCAATCAAAACCGCCGTTGCAGCAAGTCGATATGGATCAGTGTACCAATATCCGGTCAGCACCGATTTTAACTGGCCGTCTGAAGTTGCCCCGATAAAGCAAAAAGCAATTGCTAAAAAATACGACCCCACAAGCCACCTGTTATTACGTCTGACAATTAGCAGGGCTATACCGATTATCACGCAAGCAGCAAGAATCGGCTGAGCTATTGGCACACGATATGAAAGCGTCAATATATTGATGATCTCTTGTGCCGGATCAGCAAATTTTTCCCAATTAAAACTCACTACAGCGGTAAAAAACGAAAGATTCCTTAGTACAACCCACATCACGGCGACAGCTACCAAGAAGACGATCGGAGGGATCGCAATGCAGACTCTTCGATAAGGAAGCCCCCTTTTTTCCCAGTGCTTTTGAGCCATATTTTTCAAAAACGAAATAACATAGGGAATAAGAACCAATGCCATGGAGAACAACGAATTAGGATGCGCTAAAGTTAAAGCGATTGTGCATATCGCGAACGCGGTGAAGCGGACCAGCTTCTGTGTTGCACTTCGCTTATCCCAATTGGAGAGTGCGCAAATAAATATAGCGCATCCCAAGGGGACCATCGATAAACCAACTAGATTCGGGTACAGTGGACCAAAGGTCAAAAAAGCCCAAGGAAACGCCAGAAAAGCTACAGAAGAGACAGCGGTACATAATTGTACTTTATGGCTTCTAGGAAAGAGCACGCTTACGAAGTATGAGCAAGATATCGGCCAAACAAGTGACAGAAAAACGAATAAAGTTGCGTTAGCAGACATCGGTACGGAAATGCTAAGCATGTTAAGTACTAGAGCGGCCAACATATGCCAAGCCGATGGATAGAACGAACCCACGGTCGGCATTACAGATACCTGTAAGTCAGAATCCTTAAACAAAGATGCACCTATGGAAGACATGTCGCCAGTTTCAGCAAACGACCGAATTAAGGAGAGATGCCAGGTATTGTCTGCATCTTGGTTAAATGAAGACGGCCCATCCAGAGGCAAAACGAACAAAACAAAAGACGCAACAAGCCCGAGGAGCATACTTAGAAGCAGGACTCTTTTAGAAAGAATTATCGGAGAAGCACCGGAACCACGCTTCCGGAACAATGCATATAGTATTCCACTCAATAACGTAACTGGAACAAATAGGGTAAAAACCCCAGTTCTGATGTTAAGGATGGAATAAACCACACCCAAGCATGAATACACACACATCGAAAAAGCCGGTGCCCATGCAATGCACTCTTCAGTGGACCGAGACAATACTCGGCTAAAGAGGAAACCTGGTATATAAATAATCGACACAGTAAGAATTACAGCTACTGCAAACATCAACCATTCGCTCATCTATATAACCTCAAAATCTAAATAGGATGACGCAAGGTACTACACCGCATCAACACAGTAAGAATGCAGCGATCCTCGCCAGTCGGGCATGGCAAAGCCGGCGGCCTCGAGCTTGGAGAGGTTGAGCGAGGAGAGGCGCGGGCGCGGGGCCACGGGGCCGGGGGCGGAGGCGTAGTACTCCTCCGTGCTGACAGGGCGGACGGAGGTACCGTTGCCGTTCCTGAGCTCGAACACCTCGCGGGCGATCCCCGCCCAGCTGGCGGGCTCCCCGGAGCCGGTGCAGTTGTAGGTCCCGTACGGGGCCGGCGAGCTCGGCTCCAGGCCGCCCTCGCGGTAACCGAGGAGGAAGAGGACCGCGCGGGCCATGTCAGCAGTGAAGGTGAGGCGGCCCACCTGATCGTCCACCACGGTCACCTCGTTCAGATCATCATTCAGGTCGGCACAGCGGTCAGACAGCTTCATCATGGTGCGTACGAAGTTGCTCCCGTCTCCTATGACCCACGAGCTTCGCAGGACGTAGTACCGGGGGCAGGTGGAGACGGCAAGGTCGCCCGCGGCCTTGGACTGGCCATAGACGCCCAGGGGAGACAGAGGCTCGTCCTCGTCGTGAAGCCCCTTCGTCCCGTCGAACACGTAGTCTGAGCTGATGTGCACGAGGGTGATCCCGTGCTCCGCGCAGACCTTGGAGAGCAGCGCGGGGCCGGTCGCGTTGGCCCTCCAGGCGGCGACGCGGCCCTCCGGGGTCTCGGCTTTGTCGACGGCCGTGTAGGCGCCGCAGTTGACCACGGCGCCGTAGAGGGACCAGTCGTACTGGGCGTAGTCCTCCGGGTCCGCCAGGTCGAAGGTGTCGATGTCGCAGAAGTCGAAGCTCCCCAGGAGCCCGCGCTCCTCGGCGAGCGCCCGCACCGCGCGGCCCAGCTGCCCGTTGCAGCCGGTCACCAACGTGCGTCGCGGGGCCATGGGCTCCACGTCCCTAAGGAGGGGGTGGTTCCTGTCCGCCTCGGAGAGCTCGCACTCCCCCAGCGGTATCGGCCACTCGATGGCGAGGTCGGGGTCGGCGAGGTTGACGAACGTGTAGGTCGGCTTGAGCTCGAGCGACCAGTGGGCGTCGACGAGGTAGGTGTATGCCGTGCCGTCCTCCAGCGCCTGGTAGGAGTTGCCCACGCCGCGGGGGACGTAGATGGCCTTAGAGGGGTCGAGGACGCAGGTGTAGACCTTGCCGTAGGTGTCGCTCCCCGAGCGCAGGTCCACCCACGCGCCGAAGACGCTCCCCGTGGCCACCGAGATCAGCTTGTCCCAGGGCTCGGCGTGGACGCCGCGAGTGGCGCCTCGCTTCTCGTTGAATGATATGTTGTTCTGCACCCAGCGGCGGTCGGGGATGCCGAGGGCGACCATCTTCTCGCGCTGCCAGTTCTCCTTGAACCAACCGCGGGAGTCGCCGTGGACGGCGAGGTCGACGACCTTGAGGCCGGGGATGCCGGTCTCGGCGACCTTCAGTTCCTTCTCGTATTCGATGGGCATGGCTATGGCTCCTTACTGCCCTTGCTTCGCGTACTTGGCCTCGGTGGCCTCCTTGGCGGGGCGCCACCAGGACTCGTTGTCGCGGTACCACTGGATCGTCTGGGCGAGACCCTCGGCGAAGTCGGTGTGCGCGGGCTCCCAGCCGAGCTCGCGGCGCAGCTTCGCGCTGTCGATGGCGTAGCGGCGGTCGTGGCCGGGGCGGTCGCGCACCCAGTCGAAGTCGTCCTCATCCTTGCCCATCGCCTTCAGGATGGCGCGCAGCACGTCGATGTTGCTCCGCTCGCCGTCGGCGCCGATGAGGTAGGTCTCCCCTATCCTGCCCCTCGTGAGGATGGCCCAGACGGCCGAGGAGTGGTCCTCGGTGTGGATCCAGTCGCGGACGTTCCTGCCGTCGCCGTAGAGCTTGGGGCGCACCCCGTCCAGGATGTTCGTTATCTGCCTCGGGATGAACTTCTCCACGTGCTGGTAGGGGCCGTAGTTGTTGGAGCAGTTGGAGATGGTGGCGCGCACGCCGTAGGTGCGGTGCCAGGCCCTCACGAGCATGTCCGAGGCCGCCTTGGTGGAGCTGTAGGGGGAGCTCGGATGGTACGGGGTCTCCTCCGTGAAGCGCGCCGGGTCGTCCAAGGCCAGGTCGCCGTAGACCTCGTCGGTTGAGACGTGGTGGTAGCGGACGTCATGCTTGCGGCAGGCCTCCAAGAGCCTGAAGGTCCCCTCCACGTTGGTCCTCAGGAAGGGCTCCGGGTCGGCGATGGAGTTGTCGTTGTGGGACTCCGCCGCGTAGTGCACGACGGCGTCGCAGCCGGGGACCAGCCGGTCCAGAAGCTCCGCGTCGCATATGTCCCCCACCACGAGCTCCACCCGCTCGGGGTCCAGCCCCGCTATGTTCTCCGGGTTGCCCGCGTAGGTGAGCTTGTCCAGGACGGTCACATGGACCTCGGGGTGCTCGCGCGCCACCCAGCGCACGAAGTTGCTGCCGATGAAGCCGCAGCCGCCGGTGACGATGATGCTGCGGGGCGAAAAGATCTCGGACACAGAAAGCTCCAATCTTCACCTAGTGGGTATTTTGCCTATTGTAGACTACGCAAGGTTCCCACGGGCAACCGCCATAGGTTTGCCATTCAGCTCATAAAACAAGGAAGAAGCCACACCCCCTCACTTAATCGCAATCCGGAGCTAATAGTTGTTCCTCTGGTTGATGATCTCGCCGGCAGCCACGCGCTTGAGGTGCTTGCCGTAAACGCTCTTGCCGTAAGCCTCGGCGGCGACAACGAGCTCTTCGTCGGTGATCCAGCCGTTTTCCCAGGCGATCTCCTCGGGAACGGACACGGGCAGGTCCTGCGAGCGCTCCACGGCGCGTACGAACTCCCCGGCCTCGTAGAGGCTCTCCATGGTGCCGGTGTCGAGCCACGCGTAGCCCCGCCCGAGAGTCACCACGCTGAGCGTTCCGTCCTCAAGGTACATGCGGTTGAGGTCGGTGATCTCGAGCTCGCCGCGCGCCGAGGGCCTAACCCGCTTCGCGAACTCGCAGACGCGCCCATCGTAGAAGTACAAGCCGGTAACGGCATAGTGGCTCTTGGGATGCTCGGGCTTCTCCTCGATGGAGACGGCGTTGTGGCTCTCATCGAACTCAACCACTCCGAAGCGCTCCGGATCGTCCACGTGGTACCCGAAAACGGTGGAGACGCCCTTCCGGGCGTTCTCGACGGCGCGGCGCAGATGGCGTCCGAGACCGTTACCGTAGAAGATGTTGTCCCCCAGTACGAGCGCACTCGACTCGCCGGCGAGCCATTCCTCTCCAATGAGGAAGGCCTGTGCCAGGCCGTCCGGACTCGGCTGCTCGGCGTAGGAAAGCGAGACCCCGAACTTCGAGCCGTCTCCAAGCAGCCGCTCGAAGTTAGGCAAATCGGTCGGGGTTGAAATTATCAAGATGTCCCGAATTCCGGCCAGCATGAGGGTGCTGAGCGGGTAATAGATCATGGGCTTGTCGTACACGGGCAGGAGCTGCTTGCTCGTCACGAGCGTCAGCGGGTAGAGCCGGGTGCCGGACCCACCGGCCAAGATGATGCCCTTCATGGAACTCCCTTTAGTAGAAAAGCCATCAGGATGTAATTACCTCGTCGATTGTGGAATCAGTGCTTCTTTGCCGTCGTGTCAAGAAGCTCCTTCTCCACAATAGCCAATCGTTGCGTTAAGTTCTTAATGCTCGTAGCTTGCTTGCTGACAATGACACTCAATGAAAGCCCAACGAGCATGAGAAAGAAAATGCCCACAAGGAAAACGAAGTTCGAAGACAACGTAAAACCACAAAGCCTTGCAAGAGCGAACACTGGACCGGGGAAAACGGCGCAAAGCAAGGTAACAATGGCCAGCAACAACCAGAGCAACGAATACTTGAGCAGTAAGCGCTCACGTGAAACCAAGCGGATAACATAGATTAGCAGCGCGACGCACATGACCACTAAGATCAATCGAATCGCCAGCGTCATAAAACCACCTACTTCTTTTTCCGCCCATTGGCTAAGCAGACTACGCAAATAGCCAACGTGACTTTCACCATAAAGTAAATGCTCGACAAGCCGCCAATAGACGATTGCCCGCCCTGCCGCTCTCTCATCGAAACGGGCACTTCACGCACTCGAAGCCCACGCTTAAGCGCCAAAGCAATAGACTCTGGTTCAGGATAATCAATCGGATAGCTCTCGCTGAACAGTTTAATGGCCTTGCGGCCACACGCGCGAAATCCAGAGGTTGCATCAGTCACCGATGTGCCAGTCAATGCCCCAAGCAACACCTTGAACCAAGTAATTCCCAACCGCCTCAAAGCCGTAGACTGAAAGCCCCTGCTTTCTTCAACAAAACGAGATCCAATAGCCAAGTCTGCCCCACGCTCAATCTCCTCAACGAGCAGGTGCAGATACTGCGGATCATGCTGGCCATCGCCATCAACCTGAATGTCGATATCATACCCATAACGCAGAGCATATTTATGCCCTGTTTGAACCGCACCGCCTATACCAAGGTTCTGAGGCAAATCCAGCACGTTCAGTCCGTTTTCCCGGCATATTGAAAGTGTGTCGTCTTTTGAACCATCGTTAACGATCACGTAATCGTAGCCATACGCCTCAACAGCGCATGCGGTAGAAAGAATCGCCTCCTGCTCATTGTAGGCAGGAATGATAATGAGTACCTTTGGTCGCATTGCAACAACGTCCTTCATCGTAAAACCCGGCGATTATTGCTCGTTGCTTTTTTGACTCGACTTGTAAAATGAATTGATAAACTGCGCAATAGGCGCAGGCCAAAAACGGCGCAGCATCGCATAGTCTTCTTTTGTGCGCGTGCTGTCCTCTATAAGCGCCGTAGTCTCAGACTCAACGTGGATTCTGTGATGCATCAGGATCTTGGTGTTGTAATAAAAGTCACCTTGCAAACGCGATGCTCGCTCCCACGTTGCCCAATCCAAATCACACTTAAACTCATTGGTAAAAACTGGTAGTTTCCATAAATTCGAGAGAGCCAGGGTTACCGACGGACAGCTGATAGACGATCCAAGGGAGAGAATACGACGACGAACGAATTTGCTTCCACTGAAACGTCCGTCGTTCAGCAAAAACAGCAAACGCCGCTTTATCTCAAGCAACCGATTACTGTCTACGTTAACTCCATTGCGAATCTCGCCATAATTCGTGAAGTAAATAAGCGGCTTCTTCACCGAGTTGATCGCTTTGAGCGCCTCCTCGGCATATGCCGATTCGTAGGTGTCGTCTTGATGCGCAATGGTAACAAGAGAAGTACCCGCACAGCTCACCGCATAGTTCCAGTCATCTGCAATGCCCGGCTCGCCGTCACGCACATAAAGCCTTACGCGATACTCGTCGGCCAATTGCCTCATAGTCTCAGTTGGCGTAGATGTTGCCATAATTACGTTGGTTTTAAGAGACTGGCTGGTCACCGAGTCCAGACACTCCCGCAGAAACGGGCTGTCCTTATACGCACACACAGCAAACGTGTGGTCAGAAGCTTCAAATCGCATAGATCCCGTCACTCCACCTTGTCTCTTAGTGCACGCTTCGTATCTGCACGCACGTATTCTAGTATTTTACGAAAAGAATCGCGCGGCGGGCGCAGTACGCAGAAAACGCGCGATTATGATTACGAAAACACGATGAGACATCAACACGGGGAGGAGTCGGTCTTGTTCTCACACGGCAAAACAGAACCCCTATCTACCAAGGAAAACACCCTCTGGAATGCTTTCGGCTGTCTGTTTTACCTAGGCTGTCAATGGCTCATCACCGTGTTGGTTGTCCTGCTCTCCTCTGGATATGACAACTCGGGCATCCTTGCCTACGCCATGTCTATTGGCAATATGTTCGCCTCGGTCAGCCTCTATAAAATACGAACTTTCCAGGTATCCGACATCAACAATCGCTTCTCCCCTAACAACTATATTGCACTGCGCCTGTTTACCGTTGCCGTCAGTTTTATTGCCAGCGGCGTATATCTGGTTGCCACCACCAACAATACCGACATGATCATCGCAACGCTGCTTTACCTCGTGTTCAAGGCAGACGAGACGTTCAGCGATGTTCTATACGGCATCGAGCAAAAAAACCAGCGCATGGATTATATTGGCAAATCTCAAATCATTCGCGGCTTCGTCAGCCTCATCGGGTTTGTTGTCCCCCTGACCCTAACCGGCTCGCTGCCCTTCGCTATCATGGGCATGTGTACACTCTGCATGATGGTTACCCTTTTCTTTGACATCCCCCACGCAAAGCTCTTTGGGTCGGTTACGCCGCGCATCAATAAACAGTCATTGGTCAGTCTGCTCAAAGCCTGCCTGCTGCCAACCGTGGCAAACCTCTTCGCCACATCCATCGTCTCTGTTGCACGGCAACAATACGGCATCCTGCAAGGAGAAACCCTTTTGGGAATCTACGCAAGCATTGCCACGCCGGCCGTGCTCATCCAGGCGGCAACCAACTATCTTTACAGCCCGCTCATCGGCCAGCTAGCGTCTTCGCTGTATAACCGTGGGATCTCCGCCTACAAACGTTCGTATCTTAAGGTGCTAACGCTGCTCATCATCTGCATGGGAATATTGGTGGCTGGACTATCAGTTGTCGGTGCACCTTTGCTCACCATGGTATACGGCGAGTCAATCGCTTCGTATACCTGGCTTTTCCCCTACGTGCTCATGGCCACCACGAGCATCGGTGTTTTGCTGTACGTTAACGACTCCCTGCTCATTCTGCGTGACGGCATAGCGCAGGTTATGCTTAACGCCTGCGCCATCGGAATCGTAGCCCTCTGTGCCGCATTTTTTATTTCACAATGGGATATGAACGGCATCAACCTCGTAATCGCAAGCGCGTGCATCCCCGGAATCTTGCTTGGCTCCTTGCGTATTCTGCTTAAAAAGGAACTCCCGCACCAAGCTCCTGATGGGAAAAGCTGCTAAGTGCACACCTCTCGTGAATCTGGCGACTTTTACCGTGTCAAACAGCTGCAAGTAAAAACAAAATCGGGGACGGCGCTCGCTGAGCGTCGCCCCCGATTCGCTCGGACACAACAAGCGTTACGTTACCGGTATGTCACAACCTTGGTACCGTACGGGATGTTGTCGTAGATCCACTTGGCGTTTTGGATCGCCAGGCGCACGCAACCGAGCGACGCGTGAACACCCAAGCGGCCATCCATCACGTTGAAAGTACCCTGGTAGTACTTGATGGAATGGAACAGATAGTCACCGTAGAACTGGGTGTAGTAGTAGCAGCTGTATCCATGGCCGAACACGTAACCCTTGCCCGTTACCGTAAACTCTCCGATAACCGTCGGCGTGGCATAGGCGCCCGGCGTGCAATCCCAGAAGTAAACCTGCTGCCAATGACCACGGCTACCGCGATATACACCCACCTTGCAGTTGGTCGTATCAGCCATCAACAGCCAGCCCGTTGAGCTCGAATATTTATTAGCGCGGTTGAGCATAGCAAGCTGGTCGGCCGGCATCATGGGCTTGTTGGTGTACGCCCCAGATGTTGAGCCCGGCGCGGCAGCACCCTTCGCCACGATCTTTACCTGCAAGGCTTCCATCCGATAGCCGATGCTGCCGGTGCCCGCCTGCGCACCGTTCTTGGCCCAACCAAGCCAGCCGTAATCTTGCACATACGCGCGGTACCACACGTCAAAGTACTTGGAAAGGTCACCGGTGAGGCGGATCTTAACAGCCTCGACGCGCTTGCCCTGACCCGTGGTACCCGCCACCGCGCCGTTGGACACCTCAGACTGCCAGCCAATATCCTGCACGTGTGCGGAGTAGGCAATACCGCCGCTAACCGAAGACGAGCCAACGGAAAGCTTAAGAGCCTCGACCCGCTTCGCCTTGCCCGTGGTGCCTGCCGTACCACCTGAGCCAACGGCGTTCTGCCAACCGATGTCCTGCACGTGAGCCTGAACGCTCAGCGTGGGCAGCTCAATGCTTGCCGGCGCATCAGACACGGGCGCATTGGCACCCTTCTTCGCCAAACGGATTTCAACAGCCTCAGCTTGCAAGTTGAGACCTGTGGTGCCGGCGGTCTGTCCGTTCTTAGCCCAGCCGAGCCAGCCATATGTAGCCGAGTGCACGCGGTAGTACACGTCGTAGGAAGCAGCGATATCGCCGTCAAGCTTGACTTGGATGGCCTGGATGGAAAGGTTCTTACCTGTTGTGCCAATCAGGTTGCCTTCAGCCTTATCACCTTGCCAACCAATGTTGGTCACATGCGCATTAACTTTTACGCTACCAGACACGGGCCCCTCAAGCCCAACGCGCAGCGCTTGCAGCGAACGACCTTGCCCGGTCGTGCCCACGGCGCCATCGGCAACCGGCGCCTGCCAGCCAATATCAGCGCTGTGGGCCTGGATGACCAGCTGAGGAGTTGACGCTTCGCCGGACACGAAGGCGTTGGAAGTTGACCCAGGAGCAGCGGCACCCTTTACCACCAGCTTCACCTGAATAGCACATACTGCAGACGCGCCGCCCTGCACGCCTGCGGAAGCGCCGTTGGACGCCCAGCCCATCCAGCCGCGCTGGGAGTCGTACACCTGGTACCAGAGGTCGTATTTCTCGGCCAGATTGCCCGCAAGCTGCATCTGCACCGCTTTAACAGGCTGGCCGTTGTTGCCGCCGTTAACCTGAGCGCCATCGCTTGCCCAACTACCCTGCCAATCGGCCGCATAGCCAAGCAGTGCGCGGTAGCGAACGGAGCCCTCGGTTATCTTGTTGTTGACCGTGAGTGAGAACGACTGAAGGACATTTGACGCCTGAGCCTTGCCGATGGTAGTCGTTTCCTTGTTAGCAGACGCGACAGAAGCCCCGCCGACGGTAACCGCCGTACCCTGCAGCGTCTCAAAGGATCCGATGTAGCTGTTGTTCGTGTTACCCGGCGCGTCACTTCCGGCAGGCAGCAGCTTGATCCTGATAGCTTGGATGCCATACCCCTTGCCCGTGGTGCCAGCCACCTCGCCGTTCTTTGCCCAGCCGAGCCAGCCAACCTCAGCGGAATGCACCTGGTACCACACGTCATAGGTTGTAGCGGCCTCACCGGTAAGCCGGATCTGCACGGCCTCCATCTGCTTGCCCTTGCCTGTGGTGCCAGCCTCGCCGGATTTCCATCCCTGCCAACCGATATCCGCCACATGGGCGCGAACCTCAACCCCGCCGGAATGTCCGTACCAAGCAAGCGACGTGCGCAGCGCCTCCATGGAAAGGTTCTTGCCGGTGGTACCGGCCTGAGCGCCGTCGGTTACCGTGCCCTGCCAACCGATCTCAGCGACATGCGCCTGGTAGTTGATGACCGCCGGATCGTTCTTGTGGTCGCGGAACGGCTGCTCGGTTTCTGTGGGCGCATCCTCGCTGCCCTTGGGCAGGATGGTTATCTCAACCGCCTCGACAGCGTAGCCGTAGCCTGCGGAACCAGCTTCAGCGCCGTTGCACGCCCAGTCAAGCCAGCCGAAGTTCGCCACATGCGCGCGGTACCACACGTCATAGTACGAGGAGAGCTCATCGGACAAACGAATGCGCACAGCCTCTAGCTGCTTGTTTTCGCCAGTAGTACCGGCCATCTCACCGTTATGTATCCACGAACCGTCCTCGGGCATCCAACCGTAGTCTTGCACGTGGGCTTGAACCTCAAGGGCGTTCTCATCCAAGGCTGTGTGCGTATCGGCATCTTTAAGCGTGATCTTCAGCGCCTCGAGATGCTTCGACTCACCGGTGGTGCCGGCAATCTCGCCGTCGGACACCGCTTTCTGCCAGTCGAGGTCCTGAACGTAAGCCTCAACGGAAAGCTCGGGCTTCTTCGGTGCCGCGTCGTCGGACGTCACAGGCTCCGCAACCGCCTCGGCTTCGGGCTCAACGGCTTCGGGCTCGACAGCGTCGCCCACATCGGAAGCAGCGTCTCCCTGAGCCGCATCGGGAAGCGCCGGCTCCGCGTCGGAGCCTTCCTCAGGCTCTTGGAGCACATCTCCTTCTGCCGGCTCTTCGGTTACCGCCGCGTCGGCACCCTCCTGAGCCTCGCCGTCCGCCGCAGTATCCGTTGCCTCGCCATCGGTAAAATCGGCCTCGCCCGCACCGCTCTGCCCGGCATCCTCGGCAGACGCGTCCAGCACCGTCGTCCCATACGTGTCGGCAAGCGTCTGCTGATAGGTTGCGTACGCACTCACTGGCTGGATTACCGGGAACAGCCCGAGCAGTCCGGCCAGCGCAAACACAAGCGCCGCGCTTCTCCTCCTCATAGCCAACCTCCTCATCGTTGCAAAGCCGGGCACGCAAACCCCGGCCACCGTTTAAACAATCGGAACGTTATTGTACCAACCCCATTTGGGCGTATAGGTCGTGTCGTAATACTCGAGCCACTCATGCAGGCCCATGGTACGAATCCTACCGACATTATCCATAACTTTACCGTCGCCGATATACAGGCACACATGGCCCCAAATTGAACCGGCCGTAGTATGCGTATGCGAAGGAACGGCGATAACCATGCCCACCTTGAGATCGCGGTACGACGTGGACTTGCAGTACCGCCAGTAATAATCGCACGCATCAAGATGCACGTTACCAAAACCCAGCCGGTCAAAAATGTCCGCGATCCACTCCGAACATAATCCGGCACCCGGGCTCGGGACAACTTTGGCGGTTTCCACAATCTTACGCTGCATGAGGTTTGCCTGCGAAAACGCCTGGGGCACCCCTCCGGAATAGGTTGCGCGATAGCCCGTCCCGCCTGTAGGAGCCGCCGACCCCTTGGCAAGGACGGTCACTTGAATTGCCTCTACCGCAAGGCCGGCCGACGTAGTGCCGGCAACTTCACCGTTTGAGGTCCAGCCCAACCAACCCACGTCCTCTACGTACACGCGATACCACATGTCGAAGTACGTAGCCAGGTTGCCAGCCAGCGACATCTGGATAGCCTCGATGCGGTACGAGACATCGGTAGCTCCAGCAACTTCGTTCCCCACTACTGCGGGTTGCCAACCTTTGTCAGAAAGATGGACGCGATACGAAACGACGCCGCTTATGTCAGAAGAAACAGCTGCCTTAAGCGCGCTCAAAGGTCGCGACTGGCCGGTGGAGCCGGAAACCGCTCCGCTGCCGACGGAATCGCCCCAGCCTGCAGAAGAATAGGTTTGAAGCGCCATGCTGGGCAACGTTACATAGGGAACGCTCGTTGAACCGGGTGCATTGCCTCCCTTGGTCACCAGCGTAATCTGCACCGCCTCAAGCGAACGCCCCAAGCCCGTTGTTCCCGCCTCAGCGCCGTTTTTAGCCCAGCCGAGCCAGCCATAGCCGGATGCATGAACGCGGTAGTAAACGTCATAGGCATCCGCCATCTCACCGGTAAGCTGAATGCGCAGCGCCTCGATGTGCTTAGCCTGGCCCGTAGTGCCCGCAACGTTGCCACTTGAGACCGCGCCCTGCCAGCCTATATCGGAAACATGAGCTTGCACTTGCACACCGCCAGCAAGAACCTGGTTGGTAAGTGTAACCGTGAGAGCTTCGAGCCCAAGCGCCTTGCCCGTGGTGCCGGCGGTCTCCCCGCCAGAGACAGCGCCCTGCCATCCGATATTGGAAACATGCGCACGATACGAAACGTCTACCGGCTTGCGGCGGAACACCTCGGTAGTGACGCTGCTGGGGCTGCTCGAGGGAGCCTCTCCACCCTTCTCAACCAAAGCAATCTGGATGGCCTCGATGCCGTATCCGTATCCCTGCGTGCCTGCCTGCTCGTCGTTTTTAGCCCATGCCATCCATCCGATGTTCGCGGCGTGCACGCGATAATACACGTCATAGCGTTCAGACAGCGCGCCCGTCAGCTTGATCTGTACCGCCTCGATGTGCTTCGCCTGCCCCGTAGTACCAGCTGTCTTCCCGCCGACCACGTAATCCCGCCAGCCGATGTCGGCAACATGAGCGCGCACCTCGACATCGCCTGTCTCGTCCAACCCCGCGTTGGCAACGCTCACTTGAAGAGCTTCGATGGAAAGCGCACGACCGGTCGTGCCCGCTGTGGCCCCGTCCTTCACCGCGCTCTGCCAGCCTATTTCAGACACGTGGGCACGATACTGAAGCGTAGTCGCCGGTTTTTTGAATGCCTCGTCGCAAGCAGCGTCAGGCGAGAACGTCGGCGCAGCGGCGCCTTTTTCTACCAGCGCGATCTGAATGGCCTCGATTCCGTACCCGTAACCCTGCGTACCCGCCAACTCGCCGTTTTTAGCCGTACCCATCCATCCGATGTTGGCTACGTGCACACGGTAGTACACGTCGTAATGCTTGGCCATCTCGTCGGTCAGCTCGATCTGCACCGCTTCGAGGTGCTTCGATTGGCCCGTGGTGCCGGCAACCGCGCCGTCTGTAACGTAATCCTGCCAGCCGATATCCTGAACGTGAGCGCGCACGGCAACGCTACCCGCATAGGGCTGGTTCACCAGTCCAACGGTAAGCGCTTCTACCGCCCTTGCCTCACCGGTGGTTCCCGCAAGCTTACCGTCGGCCACGGGGTTTTGCCAACCGTCCTCTGCAACGTGGGCGCGATAGGTGATATGCACCTCTCCCATGCCCTCTTCCCACGGTACGTCCCCGTACCAGTAGTTCATATCTACGTTAGTTGGTACGCCCGCAACGCTGCCGGTGCTGGTGTACTGCCAAGCAGAGTACGCGCCTTCGTATGAGCAGGAACTGTTGTACTGGGCCACCCACCGCTCCCAGTTCTCAAACGTTGGGCTCGTAAGGTAGGTATCCCACCAGTTGAGATTGGCGTAGATGCCCACTTGGTACCCCTGTGCCTCGAGCGTCTGTGCAAACGTGGCGGCTATGCTCGCAAAGGTATCGGCACCGCCCTGGATGTCGTGGTGGTGGTTGTCGGCGTCAACACCGCTCGGCATGCCGGTATCGGGGTTCTCGTTCTCCATGTCGTAGTACACCGGGAGGCTCAGGTCGCTTACCGCGACGCCGGCGTCGCGCAAACGCGTAAGCGTGCCTTCCGCCTCGCTCTGCGCGCTTGCCGCGTCCCACGCGTAGCAGTACACATAGACGCCAAAGGGAATGCCGTTTTCCTTGCACCCTTTAACGTTGGCGGCAAACTGCGTGTCCACGCCCTTGCTACCGTAGCCGAGACGCAGGATGGCGAAGTCAACGCCGGACTCTTTGACTTTTGTCCAGTCGATCGTGCCGTTCCACTGGCTTACGTCGATGCCTTCGGCCGTAACCCCCGCCGGCGTCGAGCGTAGCGAGAACAGCGAGATGCCCGGGTTGGCATCTTCGCGCAGTTCGCCCTGGTCAAGGCGCCACGAGTAGGCCATAGACGCGTCGGACGACGTTCCCTCTGCGGTCGCGTCCGCAGGCGCATCTGCATCCGCAACGGCGCCCGCGCCTTGCACGCCTTCCTGCCGCGCTCCGCCAAGCGAGCTCTCGACCGCCTGCGTATCGGCAGCATTCTCTGCAGCCGATGCGTTTTCTGGCACAGCGGAGCCTGCCGCCGCGTCTTCCGGTGCCGCGGGCTCCTGGATCAGCGGCGTCTCATCGGAAGCTTCCCCGGAATCCCCCTCGGGAAGTGCGCTCCCCTTTGAAGCGTCACCTGCAGGCGCATCGTATGCCTCGGCGGTGACAGCTTGATCACGGGGCGCAGCCACCTCCGCGTACAGCGCAGCCGGCTGCATAAACGACGCCCAGCATAAAAGCCCCGCCAAGAAAACCGCAGCCGCTTTCTCGAGGTACCTCATATCCGACCCCTCCTCGCAAAAACACAGACAAACGCATTATAGAACGTGGCCTTTCAGCCTTGGTTCATATCCGCTGCAGAGGCCGCTTACCGAAACAATTCGTCTGTAAAAGGTGCGGCGCCGGCCCGCCCGCAGGCAAAACCGGCGCCGCACCGCAGATCTATGCGAGGGCTTTAGGCTTTCTCGACAAGCTTGACTTCGATCGCCTCCACGCGGCGCGCCTCTCCCGTGGTACCGGCCACCTCGCCGTTGCTCACCCAGTCAAGCCATCCCTTGTCGGCAACATGCGCCCGGTACACCACGTCAAAGTGCTCCTTCATCTCGCCTGTCAGCTCGATTTTCACCGCTTCGAGCTGCAGGGCACAGCCCGTTGTACCAGCGAGGTTCCCGCCATCGACCCACGCGCCCCAACCGATCTCAGCGCTATGGGCGCGCACGCGAACGTCACCTTTGTAGGGAGCCCCGGCGAGCGAGACCCGAACGGCCTCGAGAGCCTTGCCTTTCCCTGTGGTGCCAGCGGCAGCCCCCTCGCCAACAGCGCCCTGCCATCCGATGTCCTGCACGTGCGCCGTCGTTTTCACCATCGTATGGACAAAGGCATCCCCTGTTTTACCAGGAGCCTCACCACCCTTCTCAACCAACACGATCTCTAGTGCCTGTAACGACTTGCCGTAGCCCTGCGTGCCCGCGATCTTCCCGTTCGACGTCCACGGGAGCCACCCGTAATCAGCCACATGGGCACGATAGTACACGTCGTAGCGATCAGACACCTTTCCATCAAGCCGCACCTGAACCGCCTCGACCTGAAGCGCTTTCCCCGTCGTGCCGGCTTCGCCTTTCTCCTCAACCCAGTCTTGCCACCCGATTTCGGCAACATGAGCGCGATACTTTATCGAACCTGAGCACGGCACATTCTGCAACGAGAGCTTAAAAGCTTCCATGGGGAGATTCTCGCCCACCGTTCCTGCCGTTTCACCGCCAGATACCGCCGGCATCCAACCTTTTTCAGCAACGTGGGCTTCGGTGCGCACGCCCACCTTGCCATCGCCCACCTGTACCAGCCGGTAGCTGCCGTCGAGCTGCTGTTGGTAATAGCGGATAACGTCATCGTTATGCGAGTAGATACCAAAGTCGTAGGGTGCATCCTGCAGCAGCTCGTCAGAAAGCTCGATGAGGTAGCAGGCGTCGCCGGGAGCGCACAGCACACGGATCGCGGCGTCAGTGTCCTCGGTGACAGGCGATGCGAACCAGTCCATGATGTGGTAGTCAATCGACGCACCCGGAGCAAGCGCTTCTTCCTTGGTTGCCCCGAACAAGCCGCCAGCCATCTCAGCGCTAGCAGAGTTGAATGTGCTTGATCCATATCCAGAAAGGGAAATCTCGGGGTTGAAGAACAAGATAAGCTCAGCCGCCACCGAAGAATCTACATCGGTTATCCCCAACGCATCGAGCTGCTCCTGCTTGCTCGGCCACAGCGCAGTAGGAGTGTTGGGGTGCCCCTTGTAGAAGTATGCGTAATCATCACCGTAATACGCCATCGTCAGGCGCGCGTAATCCTCAAAATGAGCCTCCGAGCTCACGTAGGTACCGAGAAGCACCATGACTTTCTTGCCTTGCGCCTCGGCGTCCGAAAAGTATCCATCGTTGAAGTTGTACAGCCGTTTAAACGCAGACAGCACGTCGTCTCCGCGATTCTGAAGCGCCGTGAGCATGTTGGCCACGTTTTTCTGAACAACGTGGGGGTCGGAGGCGATACCGTTGGCAAAGACGTTGTTATCGCCGCTCGTGAACAGGTTAGTCCGCGTCATCCACCACTCGGTGCCAGGCTCGCAGGTCAGCACGGCGTACATGGAGTCCCAATGCATATGGAATCCGTAGTCCGGACTCACTTTTCCCGTGCGGTACGCATACGCTTTGGCCTCGTTCCACAAGTCGATCAGCTCTGCCTGACGGGCTGAAGGGTTCGCCACGGCAAACGCCTCGTTGGTGAACTCATAGGTGGCAGAACCGTCGGAGAGCATCGTAATGGCATACGACCCTTCGGGGATACCGTTAGCGTAAATGATCTGATGGATGAGCGAGCAGGTGATGTCGTTGATGTACAGGTTGAAATGAGATTCAGGGTTAAGCTCGTACAAATCTCCCACGTAATCGGCAAAAGCCTGGTAATTGGACGTAGCCGGATTGGAAAGATACGGCAGAGAATACATCCCCGCGGGCAGAGCTCCCCAATCGTAGGCGGACGGACGGTCGAGCATCACCATGGTGGGCACCGTGACACCTGACTCGTTAACCGAGATATCCCAATATGAGAGCGAGAAGAGCACCACAGGAAACGTGGCGCTCAAAGGAGCCAAGTTGTACTCAGAGGCCGTGACGCCGACTTCCTGCGCGCTGGTACGTATCTCCCGACCAGATTTTAGGAGTGTGACACTGAGCGAGAAGCGCCCATATGTCCCGAGATCAAGCGCGTAGTCCCCGGAAGCAATACGGCTCAGCGCAACCGTGTCCTCAACTTTGCGCGTCACGTTACCGCTGTATGACATCGTTGCCGCAAGGCGCACGTCGGTGGCAACTCCGGCAGCGAGGAGATTTTGCGCCTCTGAGACGCTCAAAGCGACGGACGTACTCTCCCCCACTTGAGAAGCAACCGGAGCGGCTGGAAGATAGGCAACGTTAAGGACGTTCTCCGTCTCGGGAGTCGGGCCGTTCTTCTCCACGAGCCGGATCTCCACAGCCTCTATAGCGTAGCCCCACCCGGCGGTACCGGCAGCCTCGCCGTTTTTGGCCCAGGACATCCAGCCGATGTTGGCCACATGCACGCGATAATACAGGTCGTATTGATCGGCAAGGGAACCGGTAAGCTCCATCTTAAGCGCCTGCATGGCCAGACCGCGACCCTCGGTCCCGGTTTTAGCATCATTTTGCGACCATGACTTGAGCCAGCCGATTTCAGCAACATGCGCCGTATAGCGTATACCGCCCTGCGCAGTATCGGAAAGCTTGACGCGCAAGGCCTCTACCGCAAGAGAGCGCCCCGTGGTGCCCGCGGTCTCGCCTTCGTCAACGTACGGTTGCCAACCGAGCTCAGACACATGCGCACGGTAGCTGAGCGTCAGATCGCTAGTGGCAGATGCCGCAGCAGGAGCCGGCACCTCATCTGCATGCGCCTCCACGGCGTTTGCTGCTACCGCATCGCCATCCACCCCGTCCGTCGCGGCAGACTGGGCTTCATCTTCGCCCGTCTCCCGCAAAGCACCTGCCTCAGGCGTTGCATCCTCCGCTGAAGATTCTCCCTCATCCGCGGCATCCGTCTCCGACGTTGCGTCGTCTTCGGCAATCGCGTCATCCGACATGTCTTCGCTGGGAAACCCCGCATTCGTTTCCCCCGCAGGATCATCTTCCTGAACGGGCGCCTGCACCGCGAAAGCATCTGGTTCCTGCGCGAGAAGCCCTTCATCGGCATGCGCCGCAACCGGAACGCACAACGCAAGCGCGGCAGCAAGCACAGCGGCCATCCATCGTTTCCCCATAGCCAACCTCCTTGCCCCGTAAAGGCATATGCATAGGCGCCATTGTAGTTGAAGGGAAGCTTGAAACCGCAGCAAGCATCTTGCCGCTCCTTTCAGCGGCGCATGCGCGCCGCAAACGGATGCTCGGCATACAAAAACGCGGCTCCGACATGAGCGGAGCCGCGTATCCAACGCCATGTCACGTGCGCTAATACGTCAGCAACGTGTCGATCATGTTGGCGATGTCCTCTCCGTACCCGTCCCCGGGAACGGCCCACTTGCCGTCGAGCTCTTCTAGGCGGGTGGCGCTACCGCGCTTCACCAAGTTGAACCGCGGGTCCACGCACGTTTTGTTGAGGGGCCTGGTTGAGGCGTACGCCTTCAGATGCTGCGTCTGAGCGAGAAGCCCGGTGCCCACGTCCTTGAAGGAGGCACCAGGATCAATCGAGCTTGTAGAACCCAAGCCGCCGAAGTTGCACTGCTCAGCTTTAACCGCACCTCCGAACTGGAGCCAGCCGGTCTCCTTCATGGCTTGGCAGAACAGTACGTCCGAACGCACGCCCTCTGACTTGGCGGCAGCGTCAACCTCTAGGCAGTATTGCGATACGGAAGAGGCGCCTTTGCTGTCGTACACCTTGGCAGGATATTCTTTGCCCATGTCTTGGTAGTAGGCAACCATCTGGTCCACCGATGCCAGCGACGTTCCCATGATGTCCGTAGGGGTGCGGAACGGCGTCTCGGTTTTGCCGGGAGCCTTGCCGTTCTTCTCGATCAGCTTGATCTGGATGGCCTCGATGCCATACCCGAAACCCCGCGTGCCGGCGCGCTCGCCGTTTTTAGCCCAATCCATCCAACCGATGTTGGCTGCGTGTACGCGGTAGTACACGTCGTAGGTGCTGGCAGCGTCGCCGGAAAGGGAGATACGCACGGCCTCCATCTGCTTTCCCTTGCCAACGGTGCCCGCGTACTTGGTAAGCGAGGTGGTAACTGGATCGACCCAACCAAGATCCTGCACGTGTGCCTCTATGCTCACCTTGCCCTCGCCACCGGGGAAGTACGCCTCGAGCGCCTGCACAGCAAGGGCCCTGCCCGTTGTACCGGCAACAGAACCGTCCGCGACAAAGCCCTGCCAACCGATCTCGGCCACGTGTGCGCGATATGACAGCTTAGGTGCCTTGAACGCACCGGAAGTTGAACCGGGAGCCTTACCGTTTTTCTCGACCAGCTTAACCTGCAGAGCCTGCAAACCGTAGCTGTAGCCCTCGGTACCGGCGCTGGCACCGTTTTTGGCCCACCCGAGCCAACCGACTTCGGCGGAGTGCGCACGGTAATACACGTCGTACTTCTCAGCCATTTCGCCGGTTAGCTTGATCTGCACGGCTTCGATCTGCGTTGACTTGCCGGTAGTGCCCGCGGTGCCCGTTGTCCAGTCTTGCCATCCGCTGCCGGCAACGAACGCACGCGTTTGAACGGTGCCGTCATACACTTGGTTGGCAAGCGAGACCGACACGGCCTCGACCGAAAGCCCCTTACCGGTGGTACCCGCCGTGGCGCCGTTCTCAACTGCGTTCTGCCAGCCGACCTCAGACACGTGCGCGCGGTAAGAAACAGACACCGGCTTTTGGCTGAACGCATATGAAACCGCGTTGGCCGGGTTGGCGGCAGGAGCCTTCTCACCCTTCTTCTGCAGCACGATCTGAACGGCTTCGATAGCGTTACCGTAACCCTGCGTGCCGGCGTTTTCCCCGTTTTTAGCCCATGCCATCCAACCGATATTGGCCGCGTGCACGCGATAGTAGATGTCGTACGACTTGGAAATTGAGCCGGTCAGCTTGATGCGCAAGGCCTCGATCTGCTTGTTTTGGCCCGTGGTGCCAGCGGTTTGCCCAGCAGCGAAACCATTTCTCCAGCCGATGTCCTGAATATGCGCATCAATAGAAAGACCACCGGACTCTTTGCCAACATCGAGAGCAACGTTGATGGCCTCCACATGCTTGGACTTCCCCGTGGTGCCAGCGGTTTTCCCTTCGCCCACATAGCCCTGCCAGCCGATGTCCTGCACGTGGGCACGGTACATAAGAGTGGGCTCGGCGCTTGCCTTGTCACGATACGCGTCGGCCGTTGAGCCGGGCGCCGCAGATCCCTTGGCAACCAGCACGACCTCCATTGCCTGCGCGTCGTAGCCGTAGCCGCGCGTACCGGCACTCTCGCCGTTCTTTGTCCATCCGAGCCAACCAATCTCGGCAGAGTGGACGCGGTAGTACACATCGTAGCGGTTTGCCGCATCTCCGGTCAGCTTCACCTGTATCGCCTGAATGGGCATGTTTTTACCAACGGTACCGGCGGTTGCGCCGTTACTCACCCAACCTTGCCATGTGTTACCAACATATGCGCGGTATTCAATGTCGCCGATGGACGCCGGGCCGTTCTGCAGCTGCACGGTGAATGCCTGCAAGCTCTTGTTCTTTCCGGTGGTGCCCGCGACCTTCTGGTCGTACACCGCGTCCTCCCAGCCCAGGTCGGCAATGTACGCCGTCACCTTAACCGAGGCAACGCGTTGCGCATCCGCCTCCCTGCCCAAGTTGTACTGCTCGGCCACCGCGGCGGCATGCCCGACGCCCATCTGACGACGCACGTCGTCGCTCGCCAGCTTTGAGGCGTCGCCGCCATTGTCGATAAAGCCCTCCTCGATGAGGATGGCGGGAATGCCATGCCGGCGCGACTCGCGAATCACGCCAAGATAATCGGGCCACGAACCGTCCGGGTACGCCGGATAGTCGCCATCCGGCTCGAAGTTGTCGTACTTGAGGCCGCGGCTGCTGAGCCCGAGCTGCTCAAGCTTAGCGATGACCTTCTGAGCCAGCTGCGTGCCCACCACATTGGTCTCTTGGTTAAGATAGCCGCCCGGATACGGCACGTATACCTCGGCACCCCTGCCGCCGCCTGAGTTGATGTGAATGCTTACGAAAACATCCGCACCAACCGAAGCCGCAAGCTCCGCGCGCTCCTGAACGCCCACGAACTGGTTTTGAGAACGCGTCATGTAGGGCGTGACACCCGTGTAGGTGTCGAGCTCGTCGCGCATATGAGAGGCGATGGACCAAGTAAGATCGCTCTCTTTAAGGCCGTTCCCGCTGGCACCGGGATCATAGCCGCCATGACCCGGGTCAATCGCCACGATAAGGTAGTCCTCGCGCGTGGATGCAACAGCCGAACGCGCTTTGCCTTGGATAGAGGCCATGGGTGTTGCTTCCTCGGCGCTTTGCTCAACGCCGGCGGAGTCCGCTTGGGCAATCGCATCCGCAACGGAATCGGCGGCAACCGGGTTGCCCTCGTCGTCAAACGAGAATGCCGACACGCCCAGCTCGTCTTCGTTGGACAGTGCCTCGGCGTATCCCTCGTCAACAACATCGAACACCGCGCCGCCCTCATCTGCACCGGCCAGCTCAACTGAAACAAGCTCAGTTGGGCCGGTTAAGGTGTAGGAAACGCGCTCAAGCCGATATGCGCCGGTTGCCGTGATCTCAGGCGAGAACAACATCGCGTTACCCGCGAATTCTGACGCCTCAACTTCAACTACCTCTCCATCGTCGCCCCCGAGCGTCAACGTTGCCTGTTGAACCTGGGCATCCTCGTCGGCAAGGCCGATTAAGATGTAAAGCTGATCTTGCGCCGTCACCACATCATCGCTGAGGTACACATACGCAAGGGCATCAAGCCCCTCGTCCGTCGCCAACGTCTCGTCCGAATCGGCGGGATCCGTCTTCGCGTCCTGCGACTCGCTTGCGGGTGCAACATCCTCTGCGTTCCTTGCGTTCGCCTCTTCTTGCGAAGCCGCAGCGTCCTGAGCCCCCGTTGCATCCCCGTCTCCCTGCTCCACGGCCGAAGCGTCCGCTGCGGCCTGATCGGCAAACACTGGCACCGGAAACGCCGCTGCGCACAGGAGCGCGAGCGCAGGCAGGAACCTCTTAACACGCCATAGCAATCGTCTGTTTTGCATACGTGCCCGACCCTTCTCTTCTTGCAACACATGCGTTGAACAATAGCAAAGCGTATGGATACCAAACGTACGGTGAACGATATCTGAAAGAAACGTTACATTTCGTCACGCAAAAGCCCCCTTCTGCAGAGCGGACGGCTCGCAGAAGGGGGCTTGCCAAAACCGATGGGCCGATAGCCCGCTCAGTGTTACCCCACGTAGGGGCGCGCCGCGCCGATGACCGCGCCGCGCGAGCTCAGGCTCCTCACGCTTACACCCTGACGAGGCCACGAATCGATGATCTGGTTGTTACCCAAATAGATCGCAATGTGACCGTTGTAGTACACCACGTCGCCACGCTGGAGGGACGACGTGCTCACCGGCTTGAAGGTGTTGTTGCGGTACCAATTCATGGAGTTGTACGTCTGTGAAGGCAGCCACCGATGGTTGTACGGGTTGTACCAACCCATGTCCATACCCGTGGCATATAGGCACTGCAACACCAATCCCGAGCAGTCAACCGCGCCGCCGGGAGCCGTGGAGTACGGCTCGATGTACTGCGTGCCCAAGTAGTCGAACGCACGCGTAATGAACGCGTTGATGCAGTCGTTGCGCGTTGCGTTATAGGGAATGGTGGAAGGCGAGACATACGTGAACTCGCCCGTGCAGTAGCTCGGAAGCTTGACCGTTTTGTTGCTCACCTTGGGATAGGGGTTCGGGTTCTGAAAGCCGATGTAGGGCAGGCTCTGCTTGCTGGAATACGAAGCGTCGCTTGTGCTGCCCGGCGCGGAAGCACCCTTGGCGTGCACCGCGACCTGAAACGCTTCCACACGTAATCCGCACGACGTAGTGCCAGCCGTAGCACCGTTCTTTGCCCAGCCGAGCCATCCGAAGTCCTCAACGTACACGCGATACCAGATGTCATAACGATTCGCAGCGTTACCCGTAAGCGAGATCTGAATGGCTTCGATCTGCTTTGCCTTGCCCGTCGTACCGGCGGTTGCACCGTTTGACACAGCGCCCTGCCAACCGATGTCCTGCACATGGGCGCGATAGCTCACACCGCCGGTAACGGCATCTGAGCTATAGGTAACCGAGAAAGCCTCGAGCCTGAGCGAGCGACCGGTCGTGCCAGCAGTGGCGCCGTTGGTGACCGCGTTGCCCCAAGCAACGTTTGCCGAGTATCCCTTGTAGGTGATGGTCGGTGCGTCGATATACGGCGTCGCCGTGGAGCCCGGAGCGCCGCCACCCTTCTTCACCAGCTTGATTTGCACTGCCTCAACTGGGCAGCTCAAGCCCGTGGTGCCAGCTGTGGCGCCGTTCTTGGTCCAGTCAAGCCATCCGTAGCCCGAGGAGTGCACACGGTAATAGATGTCGTACGCATCCGCCATCTCACCGGTCAACTTCATCTGAATAGCCTGGATAGAGCGCGCCTGGCCGGTTGTCCCCACAGATCCGGTCTTCCAGCTTGCATCCCACCCAAGGTCGGACACATGCGCCTTCATCTGCACGGCGCCCGAAAGCACTTGGTTGGTAAGGCTTACGCGCAGAGCCTCAACGGCCAAGGAGCGGCCCGTGGTACCGGCGGTCTGCCCTCCCGCAACGCTGCCCTGCCAGCCGATGTTCGAAACATGCGCTTGGTAGGAAACATCCACCGGTTTGCGACGGAACGCATCTGAAGTGACGCTTCCCTCGGCGGACGGGGCGCTTTCGCCTTTCTTAACCAACCGAATCTGAATAGCCTCGACACCATAGCCGTAACCCTGCGTGCCGGCGTCGGCGCCGTTTTTAGCCCACGCCATCCAGCCGACGTTTGCAGCATGCACGCGGTAGTAAATGTCGTACTGCTCGGCCAGCGCGCCGGCAAGTTTTATCCGTACCGCCTCGATATGGCGCGCCTGTCCCGTGGTACCCACGGTACCCGTTGACCACGCGTCGTCTTTGGGCCACCCAACGTCCTGCACGTGAGCCTGCATCTGGACAGTTCCATCCTGATCGGGAAGCAGGTTGGAAAGGTTGACGGTAAGGGCCTCGATGGATTTTGACTTTCCGGTGGTTCCTGCAGTCGCTCCGTTTTTGACTGCGCCCATCCAACCGATGTCGGAGACATGGGCGGAATAGGACACGGCAATGCCGTCGGACACGAACGCCTTGCCAGACGCTTCCCCAGACGGATCGCCGCCCTTCTCCACCAGCTCTATCTTCAGCGCTTGCAAGCTGTAGCCGTGCCCCTGAGTGCCAGCCGGCTCGCCGTTCTTGGCCCAGCCCAACCAACCGACCTCAGCGCAATGCGCCCGATAGTACACGTCGTAGCGATCGGCAAGCTCGCCTGTCAGCCGAATCTCAACGGCCTCCATCTGCTTGGACTGGCCGGTGGTGCCAGCCGAAGCCGTGCCGGTCTTCTCGCTTGACCTCCAACCTTGCCAGCCGATATCTTGCACATGGGCGTTTACCTCAACGGAGCCCGCGATGCCGCTTGCCGCGAGCTTGACATCCAAGGCCTCCATAGCCTTGTTCTTGCCGGTGGTCCCGGCTTCCTTACCGTTGCCCACAAAACCTTGCCAGCCGATGTCGGCCACGTGCGCGCAGTATTCAAGCGAAGCTGTTCCCGCGGACTCTGTCTCCCATGGAACTTCCTTGCCGACCCAGTAACTCAAAGGCAGCGCGGCGCCCGAAGAGATGCCCGAGACGGCACCGGCCTCGGTGTACTCCCATGTGTCTGCATCGTCAATCGAGCATGAAGAGACGGACGGCTCGGCCACCCAACGGTCCCATGCGTCAAAGGCCGCGTCCGTTAGATACTGCTCCCACCACGAGGCCTCGGCATATATGCCCACTGCATATCCCTTAGCCTCGAGAACGCTGGCGAAAGTTTTCGCCATAGCGGCAAAAGTCGCAGCGCCGCCTTCAATGACACGGTAGGTGTTCTGGTCGTCACGGCCACTCGGCTCGCCAGTTTCAGGATCAACGTTCTCGAAATCGTAATACACCGGCAGCGAGAGATCCTCGGCGTCGACTCCAGCTGCAGCAAGGCGCTTAACGGTTCCCTCAGCTTCGTCTTTTGCCGTAGCGGCATCCCAGGCATACGCGTATACCCATACGCCGAAAGGAATGCCGTTTTCCTGACATCCCTTGACGTTGGCGGCAAACTGCCCGTCAACGCCGGTGTCTCCCCAGCCCAAACGAAGGATGGCAAAGTCTACGCCCGCCTTCTTCACCGCAGCCCAATCGATAACTCCGTTGTGTTGGCTAACGCTCACGCCCAGCGGAAGGCTATCGCTCGTTTCGGTGCCAATGCTCTCCGAGTACAGGGAAACGCCTGCGCTCACGTCAGCCCGAAAGATGCCATTCTCAAAGCGCCACGAATTCTCAAGTCCCGCACCTTGTGCAACGCCGACGCCTTGTTCCCCTGCAGCGACGGCATCGCCCTCCGCTGTGTTAGCGGCTCCGCTCTCCGCGGGGAGCCCTTCATCCGGCACGGATGCCCCAGCGCTTGACGCAGTATCCTGCGCCTCGCTGTCCGTGCTCTGTTCCCCTGCAACCGCAGCATCCTCGGAAGACCCCTGCGACACGGTTGCCGCGCTGGCTGTAGGGTGCTCCGGCTCTTCCGCAACGGCCTCTTCAGCAGAGGCGCCTACGCTCTCAGAGCGCACCCCCCCCCCAGACGCATTTTCTGCCGTTTGCTGCTCCGCCAACGCGGCCGCGCCGTCATCGCCAATCGATTGCGCAGCGTACGCGGACAGTGGCTGCATCACGGGCATCCAGCACAGCGCTCCGGTGAGAAACGCCGCGACCACCCGCTCCCTGAATCCCATATTCGACCCCTTTCTCTGATATCGACAGATGTTATAAAGCTTACCGCTCTTCGATTAGATGGTGTAACACAAAAAAGGGAGCCGCGCAGCGCGCGACTCCCCTTCACGTAACAATATCGATTGCAGAGTAGAACCTTACTCCCCCCGCTTGAGCCCGCCGCGGGCGTCCACGGCCTCCCAGAACTCCGAGGAGAAGCGGGGGTCGGCGGCGGCCATGAGGGCGTTGGCGGCGATCCAGCCGGCGGGGGTGCCCGTGTCCACGCCCTCCAGGGGGTCGATGACGACGGCGTAGAGGGCCTCGCGCTCGAGCGCGCGCTCCATGGCGTCGGTGAGCTGGACCTCGCCTCCCTTGCCGGGCTCCTGGTCGGCCAAGAGCTCCATGACGAGCGGCGAGAGCAGGTAGCGCCCGACGATGTAGAGGTTGGAGGGCGCGTCCTCGGGGGCGGGCTTCTCCACCATGCCCGAGAGCCGCCAGACGGCGCCGGGCTCGTCGTCGCCCGCGCCCTCGCAGCCCTCGAGCGCGCCCACGCGCTCGCCGGCCACGACGCCGTAGCGGCTGACCTCGTCGAGGGTGCAGGGGGCAACGGCGATCACGGAGGCGCCGCCGTGCTGGCGGGAGGCCTCGATCATCTTGGGGAGGATCGACTTGTCCGGCACCACGTAGTCGCCCAGGAGGACGCAGAAGGGCTCGCCGGAGGTCGCGTCGGCGCAGGAGCGGATCGCGTGGCCGAGTCCCTTGGGCTTGTACTGGTAGCGGAAGTCCACGGGGAGCTCGCCCACGTAGCGCACGGCGTCGGCGTAGCCCTGCTTGCCCCGCTCGCGCAGGAGCTGCTCCAGGGAGCCGTCGGGCTGGAAGTAGCTCACGAGCTCGGGCTTTGAGGGGCTCGTCACGACGATGGCCTCGTCCACCTCCTCGGGGGCGAGCGCCTCCTCCACCACGTACTGGATGGCCGGCTTGTCCAGCACCGGCAGCATCTCCTTGGGGGTGCACTTCGTGGCGGGCAGGAAGCGCGTCCCCAGCCCCGCCGCGGGGATGATGGCCTTCATGGGAAGGGTCCTTTCTCTACAAGGTTAGAAAGTGCGTCAAACGCGTAACTCCGCATTATACGCGCATACGCCCAGGATGGGACGCCCTCGCCCTAATCTGCGCAAGTCCTCAAAACATTGCAAGCAACTTTTAAGAAAGAAGCGCTACCGCAGGCCAGCGACCCGCGATAACGCTCCGTTCATCGAATCTGCCTTGCCGAACCGCGCTTCTGCGGCTACGGCGACGCATGCTTCTCGCCCGCCGACGCGGCTACATGAGCCTGAGCGAGACCTCCTTCAGCTGCGCGAGCGAAACCTCGCTGGGCGCGGCGCTCATGAGGTCGGAGCCAGAGCTCGTCTTGGGAAACGCCATGACGTCGCGGATGGAATCCTTGCCCGCGAGCAGCATGCACACACGGTCGAGCCCCAGCGCGAAGCCGCCCATCGGCGGGGCGCCGAAGCCCAGCGCCTCCATCAGGAACCCGAACTGCTCCTCGGCGCGCTCCTCGGTGAAGCCCAGAAGCTTGAGCACGCGCATCTGCAGGTCGGCGTTGTGGATGCGCATGCCGCCGCCGCCCGCCTCGAAGCCGTCCATCACGAAGTCGTAGGTGTAGGAGCCCACCGAGAGCGGGTCGCTCTCCAGGCGCTCGATGTCCTCCTCCACCGGCTGGGTGAAGGGCTGGTGCTCGGAGGCGTAGGCCTTGCGCTCCTCGTCCCAGTGGAACAGCGGGAAGTCCACCACCCACAGGAAATCGTGGCCCTCGCGCGGCACGTCAAGCGCGTCGGCCATGTGGCAACGCATGCCGCCCAGGATCTCGTCGGCCGCCTTGCGGTCGGCCACGGCAAACATCACCAGGTCGCCGTTCTCGACTTCCATCTCGGCCTTGAGCGCAGCCATCTCCTCGTCGGAGAAGAACTTCACGATGGGGCTGTTCACGCTGCCGTCCTCGCGGAAGGCGATCCACGCCAACCCCTTGGCGCCGAACGTGGCCGCCACGTCTCCCAGCTTGTCGATCTTGGCGCGCGGCCAGGTGCCCGCGCCCTTGGCGTTCAGCGCCTTGACGCACTGGCCCTCGGTTGCAGCGGCGCCGGCGAAGAGCTTGAACTTGGACTGCGCGAAAATGGACGTGACGTCGTGCAGGTGCATGCCGTAGCGCGTGTCGGGCTTGTCGGTGCCGTAGGTGTCCATGGCGTCCCAGTAGCTGATGCGGCGCAGCGGCGTGGGCATCTCGACGCCCACGTGCGCGAAGGCGTCAGCCAGCACGTCTTCGAGCGCGCCCATCACGTCGTCCTGGTCAACAAAGCTCATCTCGATGTCCACCTGCGTGAACTCGGGCTGGCGGTCAGCGCGCAGATCCTCGTCGCGGAAGCACTTGGCAACCTGGTAGTAACGCTCTACGCCGCCCACCATGAGCAGCTGCTTGAGCAGCTGAGGGCTCTGCGGCAGCGCGTAGAAGTGGCCGGGCTGGGTGCGGCTCGGCACGAGGAAGTCGCGCGCGCCCTCGGGCGTGGACTTGAAGAGCGCCGGCGTCTCCACCTCGGTGAAGGCGCGGTCATGCAGCGCCTGGCGAATAGCAAAGGTAAAGTCAGAGCGCAGGCGCAGGTTCGCCATCATCTCGGGACGGCGAATGTCCAGGTAGCGGTAGCGCAAGCGCGTGTCCTCGCTCGTCTCGATGCCGTCCTCGATCTGGAAAGGCGGGGTCTTGGAGCGGTTGAGCACCTGGATGTGGTCGACGAGAACCTCGATTTCGCCGGTGGCGAGCTTGGCGTTCACGGTCTCGGGATCGCGCGCGATCACGGTGCCGTGCACGAGGATGGGCCACTCCGAGCGCATGGTCTCGGCAGTGTGGAACGCGTCGCCGGCCGCGTGCTCGGGGTCGAAGGTGCACTGCGTCAGCCCCTCGCGGTCGCGCAGGTCGCAAAAGATGAGCCCGCCATGGTCGCGGCGGCGCCACACCCAGCCGGTGAGGGTGACCTCTTGGCCGATATGCTCGCGGCGCAGCTCGCCGCAGGTATGGGTGTGCAGGGAGTGAACGTGCATCGGGTTCTCGGCGGCCGTCGACGCGGCGGTGGCATCTGCCATGCAAAACCTCTCTTTCATCTGCGCCGCCCCGTGTCGGTGCGGGCGGTGTGCCGTACAGACTGCGCGGCGCGCATAAACGGTGCGCGCCTCGCGCGAGTTCAACATGATAGCGCACGCAGGCACCCTCGGGTGCTGCGCCTGCGCCGTTATGCGGTTTTAACACGGGGACGCGCGGGCGAACGCCGCACGGCGGCCCGGGGCTCGGCGCGAGCGCTTAGGCGCGCTGGGCTATGGCCTCGATCTCCACCAGGCCGCCCTTGGGAAGCGACGCCACGGCAAAGCAGCTGCGCGCCGGGTAGGGCTCCTCGAAATACGTGGCGTAGATCTCGTTGACCTTGGCGAAGTCGTTGATGTCGGCGAGAAGCACGGTGGTCTTCACCACGTCGGCGTAGCCCAGGCCCGCCGCCTCAAGCAGCGCGCCGATGTTGGCGAGCGCCTGCTTGGCCTGCGCCTCGATGCCCTCGGCAAGCGCGCCGGTGGCAGGGTCGAGCCCCAGCTGGCCGGAAAGGTACACGGTGCTGCCGGCGGAGATGCCGGCCGAATACGGGCCCACGGCCGCAGGGGCGTTCTCAGAGGCCACGACGGTTCTGCTCATGATGTTCTCCTCGTCTTGACAGGGCTTGCGCGCCTGGCGCCTCAGCGCCCCGCGCTCCACAATACGCCCATGCTACTTCATTGCGCTCGCGATGCAAGCCCCGGCGCAGCCGCAGGCCACCCGAGCGCGGCCGCAGGCCCGGCCGGCCCCGGCCGTCCCGCGCTACGCGCACACCAGGTGGATGCGGCTTGCGTCGAAATGCAGCGTGAGAACCTCGCCTGCGTGCGGCATGCGCTCCTCGGGCACGTCCACCCGGCTCACCTTCCACTGGATGCGGCGCGCCGGGTTGCCCTCCGGCGTCTCGAGCAGCACCACCCGCTCGAAGCGCGAGTCGCTCGTGCGCGCCACCGTGAGCGCGAAGCTGTTCTCGCCGTGCCGGGCGTCGCGGTGGATGTAGTTGGCCCGCACACCCAGGTGCGCTACGTTTGCGGGCACCTCCTCGCGCGTGGCGAAGGTCATCCCCCAGTCGAGCGCGCGCACGTGGTGGGCGTCCACCCGCACGGCGCGCGAGGTGTTCTTGCAGCCGGTGAGGCGCAAGGTGGCGAGCGTGGCGGGGTGGTTCACGATGCGGTCGGCGGGCCCCACCTCGGCCACGTGCCCGGCGTCGAGCACGCAGATGCGGTCGCAGAAGCGGAAGGCCTCGTCGATGTCGTGGCTCACGTAGAGCACCGTGGCCTTGACCACGTCGAACACGTCGAGCAGGTTCTGCTCGAGCGCGCCCTTGAGGTAGGAGTCGAGCGCCGAGAACGGCTCGTCGAACATGAAGATCCCCGGCCGGGCGGCGATCATGCGGGCAAGCGCCACGCGCTGCTGCTGCCCGCCCGAGAGCCGCGCAGGATAACGGTCGGCGAAGCCCTCCATGCCGAAGATGCCGAGAAACGCGCGCGCCTGGCGCCTGCGCTCCTCGGCCGTAAGTCTCCGGTCCATCCCCGCGCACACGTTCTGCTCGACGGTGAGGTTGGGGAAGAGCTGGTAGTTCTGGAAGAGCAGCGCGGTTTTGCGCTCCTGCGGCGAGAGGTTGACACCGCGCTCGGAGTCGAAGAAGGTGGTGCCGTTCACCACGATGCGCCCCTCGTCGGGGGTCTCCACCCCGGCGATGCAGCGCAGCGTGCAGCTCTTGCCGCAGCCCGAGGCGCCGAGCAGGGCCACGCGCTCCTCGCCCGCCTCGAGCGCCACGTCAAGCGTGAAGTCGCCGAAGCGCTTGCGTATGGAAAGGGAAAGCGACACGGCGCTACCTCCTGCCCTTCTCGCCCGACTGCCGCGCGGCGTGACCCTTGTCCCCCGCGGCCTCCGCGCCGTCCGCTGGCTGGGCGAGAAGCGCCCGGAGGGCCTCCTGATCGAGCCGGACGGTGTCGGTGGCCTGCTGGGCGGCCGGCGGCGCCCCGGCGTCCTGGCGGCGGCCGCCGCGCGTGATGCCGCGCGCGCGGTAACGCTGCGAGCGGGCGGTGTAGACGTTGATGAACAGGATCACCGCGAAGCTCAGCGCGATAACCACCGCCACCCAGAACAGCGCCACGTCGGTGTTGCCGCTCATCCACTCGAAGTAGATGGCGATGGGGATGGTCTGCGTCACGCCGGCGTAGTTGCCCGCGAAAAACAGCGTGCAGCCGAACTCGCCCATGGCGCGGGCGAAGGCCAGCACCGTGCCAGCCGCTACGGAAGGCCAGGCGAGCGGCATCATGAGCCTGCGGAAGATGCGGCCCTCGCTCCATCCGAGCGTGCGGGCCGCGTCGAGCATCTGGGGGTCGAGCGACTCGAAAGCGCCGAGCGCCGTGCGGTACATGAGCGGGAAGCTCACCACGATGGCCGAGAGCACGGCGGCCGGCCAAGTAAACACGAGCGCGACGCCGTGGTCGATCAGCCACCGGCCCACAGGCGTTGCCTGGCCGAACACCAGCAGCAGCAGAAAGCCGCACACCGTGGGCGGCAGCACCATGGGAATGGTGAAGACCGAGTCGAGCAACCCCTTCAGGCGGCTGGAGGTGCCCATGGTGCGCCACGCGGCGAGAAGCCCCAGCGCAAAGGTCACCGCAAGCGCCACGCCGCTTGTTTTAAGCGAGACCCACAAGGGGCGCAGGTCAAGGTTGGCGAAGAACGCGGCGAGCTGGTCAGGGGCGGTCGGGGCCTCGGCGCGCGCGATCTCGCGGGCCGCGACGATCTGGCCGCCCTCCACCCACCGCACCGCGTCGCCGAGGTCGATCCCCTGCGCGGCAGCCGCCTCCTGCGGCGTCATGCCCGCCGGCACGTCCGCCGGCACCACCGAGCAGTAGCGGCGGCCGCCGGCCTCAACGGCAAAGCGGACGCGCGCCGCACCCACTTCGACCTCGTCACCGGTGGTGACGGTCCAGCTCGTGCCCGGATCGTCGGCGAGAAGCGCGCCGCCCTTGGAGGCCTCCTCGTCAAGCTGCTCAAGGATTACCCGCAGCGCTTCGAAGTCCCCTGCGTCATCTGGCGCAAAGCCCGCGCGCGCAGCCGCCGTCTCGTCCACGTGCACGTACACGCCCTCGTCCGTGTTCACCAGCACGAGCGTGCAGTCCTCGGGCAGCGGGTAGCGGTACCCCACGTCCTCGCCGTCGACCAAGCGGGCGGCCCCGGTGTTGTAGCGCGTGAAGCCGCTGACGCCAAACGCGGCGCACTCCGCCACAGCCGAGCCCTCTTCAGCCTCGGCGGCCTCCTGAGCCCACGCAGCGTGCGGAGCCGCGAGCATGCAGAGGCAGGCCACGGCAAGAACAGCCAGCGCAAACCGCGCCGCAAGCAAGCAGGCGGGCGAGGCGGCAGACGGACGGGCGGCGCTGCCGGGCCGCCGGGGAGCGCGATCTTCTCGCCCGCCGCGCAAGCCGCCCGTTTGCGCGGCCGCGCAAACGGGCAACGGCCCCGGAGCCGTACCGGGGCCGCCCTGCGCGCTGATATGTTGCGTTGTCGATTCCATGCGCCTGGGTGCAGCGCGCTTACGCCAGCTCGAAGCCGTACTCGGCCCAGATGGCAAGCGCGTCCTCGTCGGTCATGCAGAACTCCAGGAAATCAGCCGCGGCCTCGGCGTTCTTCGAGCTTGCGGCTACCGCGCCGGGGTACACGATGGGCTTGTGCGAGTCGTCCGGGCAGGTGTAGGCCACCTCGATGCCGTCGTAGCGGTACACGTCGGAGGTGTAGACGAAGCCGATGGCGCAGTCGCCGGTGGCAACGTACTGGGCGGCGGTACCCACCTTGTCGGCCTCAACCACCTTGGAGGCGATGGAGTCGGCGTACGCGCCGTCCTCGCCCTCGGGGTTGGTGTAAAGCCCCACGCTCGCAAGCGCCTGGTTGGCGTACTTGCCAGCCGGCACCGCACCGGGCTCGCCGATGGCGATGTTGCCGTCTACGGCCGCCACGTCCTCAAGCGCGTTGACCTGGATGTCGGAGCCTGCGGCGCGCACCACCACCAGATCGTTCACGAACATGTCCTGGCGCGTGGCCTCGTCTACCAGGTCGGCCTCTGCGGCGTCGTCCATCGTGCCGGAAGAGGCGGTGATGAGGATGTCGACCGGCGCCCCGCCGCGCATCTGCTCGACCAAGTCACCGGAGCCCTTGTACTGCGTGTCGGCAAACGTCACGCCGGTGCGCTCGGTGTAGAGCTTCTCCACCTCGGGCATGGCCTTCTCAAGCGAGTTTGCCGCGAAGATCTGCAGCTCAACCGCGTTGGCAGCCGGCGAGCCGTCCGCGGGCGCAGAGCCCTCCGCACCCGTGGTTGTCGCCTGGGTGCTGCACCCGCCGAGCACGCCCGCGAGCATTGCCGCCGACGCCAGCGCTCCCAGGGCGCGACGAGAAATTACCTTGTGCATTGCCGGTTCCTCCCTTTGGTATACGGTGGCGCACCGTCACACGCTCCGAGGCCGCCTTCAGACGAAAGGATTATAGCACCTTTTATACTTGCTTGAGAATATACTTATCCCAGAATGGTTTTAGGAGCTGACTACCCCATTCCGTCTTGCGAAATGCGCCAAATCAGCCCGGACGTATTGTGGCACAGAGCGCAAAAACTCGGTGTATGAAAAATGGATGTCGTTTTGCACGCGAACTCCAAGTAGACCGGCTCGATGCCATGTCATTTACCTGGGGTTTCTTTGTGAGATGAGGAGCCCCTACTCGAAGCACCCCGCCAAAACGACATCCATTTTCGCGTTGGACGAACCTGTCCACCCTGGCACCCTGTCCGTAAGACGAAATGTGCCAAATGAGGCCCGGCCTCATTTGGCACAACCAGCGAGGATGTTTCTACCGTAGTGCGACCTAGTGCCCGAGGCCGGCCATCATCCCCACCGCGTGCTCGAACTGGTCGGCTACGCCCTCCCAGCTCTCGATCGCAGCTTTGCGCGAGCCGGGGAAGTTCACCACGAGCGTGCGCCCGCGCTGCATGCACAGCGCGCGCGACAGCATCGCGCGCCGCGTCTTGGTCATCGAGTACGCGCGCATGGCCTCGGCAATGCCGGCCACGTTGCGGTCGCACACCCGCATCGTGGCCTCGGGCGTCACGTCACGCAGCGAAAGCCCCGTGCCGCCGCAGGTCACCACCACGTCGGCGGCTTCCTCGTCGGCCGCGCGCACGATGGCGTCCGCGATCTCGTCCACCTCGTCATGCACCACCACGTGGCTCACGCACGTCCACCCCGCCTGGGCGATCAGCGCCTCGAGCGCCGCCCCGGCAGTGTCCTCGGCCATTGAACGCGTGTCCGAGCAGGTGACAACCGCGATCTTCACGTCCATGTGCCTCTCCCCTTCCACCCGGGCAGTGCGCCGCCCGGGCCACGCAGCCTCCGTTACAGCACCGAGCCCTCGGGCAGGTCGATGCGCACGCACGCGACCGCATCGCCTGCATGGGCGCCGGGCGCGTCCTCAGGGATCACCACCAGGCAGTTGGCGTGGTGCAGCGTCCCGAAGAGCCCCGAGTTCTGGCTTTTGGCCGGCGTGGCGACAAGCTCGCCCGCCTCGTTGCGCTCGACGCGTCCGCGCAGGTAATAGCGGCGCGGCTGCTTCTTGCGCTGGTCGGTTGCCAAACGGGCCGTCTGCACCGGGCGGGCAAGCTCGGTGAAGCCCATCATCTGGCGCAGCGCCGGGCGCACCAGTATCTCGAAGCCCACCGAAGCCGCCGCCGGGTTGCCGGCAAGGCCTACGAAGGGCACGCCGCGAACAAGCCCGAAGGTCTGCGACTTGCCCGGGCGCATGGCCACGCGATCGAAGAAGACCTCGCCCTCCTCGGCCGCCAGCGCGGTCACGTAGTCGTAGTCGCCCGCCGAGGCGCCGCCGCTCGTCACCACGAAATCGCAGGTCTCAGCCGCCTTGAGGATAAGCGCGCGGATCTTGTCCGGGTCGTCGGGGGCCATACCGACAAAGCGCGGCTGCGCGCCGGCTTCCAGCGCGGCGGCCATGAGCGCCGAGGAGTTCGCGTCGCGGATCATGCCGCGCTCAGGCACCGCACCTGGCGCCACCAGCTCGCTGCCGAGCGAGATCACGCCCACGTGCGGGCGGCGGCGCACCACTACGCGCTCGGCGCCAGCCGACGCGGCCAGGCCGCAGCCTGCGGCGGTGAGCACCTCGCCGGCCTTGAGAACCTCCGCCCCCGCCTTTGCCTCGAGACCGGCGGCGCGGATGTTCTCGCCCACCTGGGCGGGCGCCGTGAAGCTCACGCGCGAGCCGTCTGAGCCGTCGCCCGCGACAACGCCCACGACCTCGTACTTCACCACGGCGTCAGCGCCGGCCGGCACGGGCGCGCCCGTCATGATGCGCAGCGCCTGGCCGGGCCTCACCTCTTGCGCAAACACCGCCCCGGCAGCCTCGTGCCCCACCACGTCAAGCTCTACCGGGGTGTCGGCGGAAGCTTCCGCAAGGTCGGCCGCACGCACCGCAAAGCCGTCCATCGCGCTGTGCGCGAACGGCGCCAAGTCGATGTCGCTCACCACGCCGTCCGCCAGCGGACGCCCGCACGCCTCGGCAAGCGGCACCTCCTCGCACGGTGTCTGGCGCACATGCGCCAAAATGATCTCCTGCGCATCCTCTACACTAATCATGTTCTCGGCCATGGATCCCCCACTCGTTGCCGCTGTGTTCGGTAGCTCAAGTATATCGGCAACGCCTTTATTCTGCTATGAGAAGAAATCCAGCAGGGCCCGTCGCACAGGCGCAGACCTGGCCCGCCCCTACCGCCGGCCGCGCTTGGCCAGGCCCGCAACCCCCTCAGACGTGAGCTCTGCCACCTGCTGGGCCAACGTCCGGAGCGACAGCGACGTCTCGCCGTACAGCCACGGGGCGAACAGGGACAGAGCACCGCCCAGCACGTACGACGTCGCCGCGCGCAGATCGCGCTCCTCAAGCTCAAGCAGGGACAGCGGCCCGCGCACTTGGATCTCTTCCGTAACCGCCTCGTACAGGCGCGCGTACAGAGTGGCAGGGGGCATGCGGCGCACCAGCAACCGGCAGTGCGCGTCGGTTCGCTCGATCACCGAGGCGACCGCCTCGTAGAACGTCCGCACCTCGAACGCCAGCTCGGCCGGCGCAAGCTCCCGACCCGCAAGCGCCTCGACGCGGTGGTACCCGGGACGCCTCTCGTACTCGTCGTACATGGCGCCCACCAGCTCGTCGACAAGGGCGGCCACCAGGTCGTCAACCGAGCGGTAATGCAGGTAAAACGTCTTGCGGTCTATGCCGGCGCATCGCGCGATGCCGCTGATAGTGACGCGCGCCAGCTCATGCTCAGCCAAGAGCTCCCAAAACGCCGTCGTGATTGCCAGACGTGTTTTTGCGACCCGCTTGTCGCGGTGCCGCGGTTCCTCGTGCTTTTGGGGCTCTGTTGCCGCCATACTACCAACCAACCCTCGCAGGGCGGCGAGAAACGCGGGCGAGACTGCCCACGCGCATATCCGCCGTTCAGGATATTGCAACTATGCTACACCCACATGCTCCCTACAATCTGCTGATTTAACCATATGTTTGCAAAGGGGTTGTAAAGAACAGAAAAGCGGCCGGGTCCACGCGGGCCCGGCCGCCGTGCAGCCGTCTACGTCATGCCGTCAAGGCACGCGCAGCACCTGTGGGTGAAACCCTTAGCGCGCAGCCTCCTCGAGCGCAGCCTTGACCTCCTCGGCCGTGGAAAGCTGCATGACCTTGGCCTCGAGCGCGTCGGCGTCGGCCTTGGTCCACTGGGAGATGGCCTTGCGGGTCTTGAGGACACTCGGCGCAGAGACCGAGAACTCCTCCATACCCCAGGAGATGAGCAGCGGGGTGAGCAGCGGATCGGCCGCGGCCTCGCCGCACATGCCAACCATGATGCCCTCTTTCACGCCGCTTACGATGATGTTCTTGATGGCGCGCAGCACCGCCGGGTAGTACCAGCTGTAGAGGTAGGCCACCTTGTCGTTGCCGCGGTCGGAGGCCATGGTGTAGCCGGTGAGGTCGTTGGTGCCGATCGAGAAGAACGCGGCCTCCTTGGCAAGGATGTCGGCGATGTTGGCGGCGGCGGCCGTCTCCATCATGATGCCGACCTCGATGTCCTCGTTGAACTTGTAGCCCTCTTCGTGGAGCTCGGCCTTGCACTGCTCGACGAGCTCCTTGACCTGGCGCAGCTCCTCGACGCAGGTGACGAGCGGCACCATGATCTTGATGTCGCCGAACGCGCTGGCGCGCAGCAGGGCGCGCAGCTGCACCTTGTACTCATCCGGGTTGTCCAGGCAGTAACGCACCGCGCGGTAACCCATGAACGGGTTCTCCTCCTTCTGGAGGTTCATGTACGGGATCTCCTTGTCGCCGCCCACGTCGAGCGTGCGGATGATCACCGGGGCGCCCTTGAGGGTGACGGCGACCTTGCGGTACGCCTCGAACTGCTCGTCCTCGGAGGGGAGCTCCTTGGCGTCCATGAACAGGAACTCGGAGCGGAAAAGGCCGATGGCCTCGCAGTCGTGGTCCACAGCGGTCTTGGCGTCGTCGGGGTTGCCGATGTTGCAGGCGAGCGTCTTCTTGTCGCCGTCGGCGGTGACGGTGGGCTTGCCGCGGTACGCCTCGAGGGCGTGCTTCTCCTCGGCGAAGGCGCTGGCGCGCTGCTCGTAGTCGGCGAGCATGTCGTCGTCCGGATCGCTGATCACATGGCCGTTGGTGCCGTCGACGATAACGGTGATGCCGTTGTGCAGGGCGCCGCAGGCGTTGGGGACGGAGAGCACCGCGGGGATCTCGAGCGCGCGGGCGATGATGGCGGAGTGGGAGGTGCGGCCGCCAACCTCGGTCACGATGCCAGCCACGTTCTCCTTGTCGATGGTGGCGGTCATGGACGGGGTCAGGTCGTGCACCACGATGATGGAGCCCGCAGGCAGAACCGACAGGTCAACGACCTGCTTGCCGAGCAGCTCGGCCAGGATGCCGGTGCGGATGTCGGCGATGTCGGAAGCGCGCTGCTGGAACATCTCGTCGTCCATGCTCAGGAACATGTTCTCGAACATGGTGCTCGTCTCAACGAGCGCCTGCTCAGCGCAGGTGCCACCGTCGATGGCGGCGTTGATGGCGTCGGTCATGCCCGGATCCTGGGCGAGCATGATGTGGCCGCTCATGATCTCGGCCTCGTTCTCACCGACGGTGACCTTCATGCGCTCGGCCTGCTGGGCGGTCTTCTCGCAGAAGACGTCGAGCGCCTGCTGGTAGCGAGCCTTCTCGGCGGCCGAGTCCTCGACCTTGTAGGGCTCAAAGCTCAGATCGGGCTCCACGGCGAGAACCGCCTTGCCGATGCCGATGCCCTCCGATGCGTTAACACCCTCGAACATGCTGTACATTTCCTTTGTTCCTCTCCTTGGAAAACAAAAAGGCGCCCACGCGCATGCGCGGACGCCCGAACCAAAAACCGGTTTTGGTTTAACGCAGCGAAGCCACGCCTACTTACTCGCCGAGACCGCTCTTGATGAGCTCCACGGCAGCGGCCAGAGCCTCGGCCTCGTCAGCGCCGTCGCAACGAACCTCAACCTCGGTGCCGCAGGGGATGCCGGCGGCCATGAGGGCCATCGGGGACTTGCCGTTGACCTCCTTGTCGGGGGTGACGACCGTCACGTCGCAGGAGAACTTGCCCATGGCAGAGGCGAACATGCCAGCGGGACGCATGTGGAGACCCTGGGGGTTGACGAGCGTGACCTTCTCAGAAACCATCTTTTACTCCTTCGTTGTAACCTTCACCACAGATCCTGTGAAGAGATCCCGATGTTTCGTGCCGGGCCGTGCCTGGCACTGCTATAGGATAAACCGTCCGTCAAGACCGTAAAAGCTCAAATCCTTACATGGTCATGAACGAACGATGAGCGGCGCAAGCCAAACAGCAGCGGCCTGCCTTGCGCCGCGCGGTGAGCGAACGCGCGCGGAGGCAGCGCCCTACAGGCCCTGCTCCTCCATCATCTTGCAGACTTCCTCGATCTTCTCGCGCGTAGCCATGCCCTGGCTGAACGCGGTGGCGGAACCGCAGGCAGAGGCGAAGCGCAGCGCCTCCTCGTAGCTCTTGCCCCAGTCAACGGCAGCCAAGAAGCCGGCGAGAACCGCGTCGCCCGCGCCGGTGGTGTTGACGACCTCACCCTTGACGGCGCGCACGATGTGCTCCTTGCCGTCGGAGTCAACCAGGCAGGAGCCCAGACCGCCGCAGGACACGATGACGTTCTGCGCACCCATGTCGTGCAGCTTGTGGGCATAGGGCAGGCACTCCTCGGGGGTGTCGATGGTAACCTCGAAGATGTCGCCGACCTCGTGGTTGTTGGGCTTGATGAGGAACGGCTTGCACTTGAGCGAGCGCACCAGCAGGTCGCCCACGGCGTCGACCACGTAGCGGATGCCGCGGCCGTCGAACTGCTCCATGATGTTGGCGTAGGTGTCCTGCGGGAGCGAGGAGGGCACGGAGCCGTTCAGGACGAGCGTGTCGCCCTCAACCAAGCGCTCGAGCTTGTCCATGAGGATGCCGTACTTCTCGTGGCTGATGTGCGGGCCCGCGCCGTTGATGCGGGTTTCGTCGATCTTGATGTTGATGCGGGTATAGCCCTCGTCAAGCCAGATGAGGTCGGTCACCATGCCGGCCTCATGCAGGGTGTCCTCGATGAAGCGGCCGGAGAAGCCGGCGATGAAGCCCATGCAGATGTTCGGCACGTTGAGGTTGGACAGCACCGCGGAGACGTCCAAGCCCTTGCCGCCAAACGAGAAGTCCTCATGCGTGGAGCGGTTGGTGCGCCCCATCTTGAAGGTCTTAGGGTGTACCACGTAGTCAATGGCCGGGTTGAAGGTAACGGTATAAATCACTTTGTCCTCCCGCAGACGTGACTGTTAATGCGACGATCGGTCTGACAATATCAGAACGGACGCACAACTAAGTGTAATAAAAACATTCGGGCGCGACTAGATGAAAACGGCATCCGGTCGCAGTTTTCGCCGACGTGGCGCGCCCACCCCGTTTGCGCGGCCTACTCCTGCGCCGCCGCCAAGCTCTGGGTCTGCTCGATCTCGGTGAGCATGGCCACGCGACGCTCGTGGCGGCCGCCCTCGAACTCGGCGTCGAGCCACTCGTCGACGATCATCTTGGCGAGCTCGGAGCCCACCACGCGCGCGCCGAATGCCAGCACGTTGGTGTTGTTGTGCTGGCGGGAGAGCTTGGCCGAGAAGGGCTCGGAGCACACGCAGGCGCGGATGCCGTCAACCTTGTTGGCGGCGAGGCTGATGCCCACGCCGGTGCCGCAGATGAGAATGCCGCGGTCAGCCTGGCCGTCAGCGACGGCTCGGGCCACCTTGTAGCCGGCGATGGGATAGTCGAAGCTCTCGGTGGAGTCGGTGCCGTAGTTCACGACCTCGCATCCACGCTGCTCAAGGTGCTCGACGATGATGTTCTTGAGCTCGACGGCCGCATGGTCGTTGCCGATGGCAATCCTCATGTGCAATCCTCCTTCTCGCAGCCCGCCGGGCGCGGGCGCAGAAACTGCCTTTGTTGCTTGTACCCCATTATGCCATGCCGCCAACGGCTCGTTTTCGCCGAGAAGAACGCAGGGTGGGTGCGGGCTGCGGGCGGGACGGGGCCGGTTGGCCGCGCTGATGACACGCAGACACGCAGTTGGTCGCGATTATCGCAGCCAAGCCCCGTCCCCCCCCTCGCCTCGGCGGCAAGCGGGGTGGCCGGTTGACCGCAAAAATGACGCACAAGCTCCTGTTGCCCGCTAAGCCTGCATCTAAGCCCTCGGTTGATCGCGATAACAGCAGGTAAATCCCGTTTGATCGCTCGAACCGCACGCAACTCCCGGATTTCCGGGAGCTAGCTGTCGCCAGAACGACCAAGCGCACCGAGCATGACAAAATCGCGATCAACCTGAAACTTGCAGGACACGCCAGCGGCCAACCGGAACCGCGGTTCATCCTTGCCTGACATTCTCGCGGGCAAACGGCATATATCGAGAAATGCAAGCCGCCCACCTGCGTGCAAGATCCGCCGCCAACCAGCCGCCGCGCAAACAACCACGGCACAAAAAGCCCCGCGCGGGGCGGGGCGTAACGGACGGGTGCGCCACGTCGGACTCGAACCAACGACCTTGAGATTAGAAGTCTCCTGCTCTATCCAGCTGAGCTAGTGGCGCTTGCGGGTTGGATTATAGCCCAAAACGGCACGTACCGCCATCAGGCGCAAGCCCGGGCAGACTGCGCGGGCGCGGTACGCCCGCGCGCCAAGGCGCACCAAGCGGACGCACTTCTCGCCTTGCCGCAAGCGCCTCGCCTCAAGCTAGGAAGCCGCCAGCGCCAGCAGGTCGCGCGGGGCGTCGAACGTGTGCGTTACGGGCGTCACCCCTTCTGAGGAGACACTCCCCCCACGTGGCATAGCCGAAGTCCATGGGCACGTTGGCCGCCGCCTCGGCATCAGAGCGCGCGTCGCCAAGGTAGATGGCGTCCTGCGGCGCGACGCCCAGGCGCGTAAGGCACAGGCGCGGCAGCTCGGGGTCGGCTTGTGGCGCTCGGTGTCCTCGGCGAGAACCACCGCGTCCATGTAGGCGTCGATCCCCTTGCTCACCACGTCGATCTCGTACTGCGCGCGCGTTTTGGCAGAAACCACCGCTTGGACAACGCCTGTGCGGGCAAGCGCCTCGGACACCTCGCCAAAGCCCTCGTAGAGCGTGGCGCCCTCCTCGTACGCGTTCACATACCGCACCCAGCGGGCGTACGCGCGCTCCTTGTCGGCCACGCCGAGCTCCTCCATGACCTTCATCCCCGGGTAGGCGGCAAAGCGCAGCACCTGGTCGAACGTCTAGTCCTCGCCCGTCTCCTCCTTGATGATGCGCATGAGCGGGTACATGTTCATGTTGAGCGTGTTCAGAACCGTGCCGTCGATGTCGTAGATAACCGCGCGGTACCGCTTCACAGCGCGCCACGCAACTCTGACGCATCCGCTGCCGCCCATGCGAGAGCAGACGCGAACCTCGGGGCGGCAACAAAAAAGCGAGGAACATCGTCCTCGCTTCGTCAGTTTGAGTGGTGGGCCGTCAGGGGTTCGAACCCTGGACCTTGGGATTAAGAGTCCCCTGCTCTGCCAGCTGAGCTAACGGCCCGATATGCAGCTATCAATGGGGTGGGTACAGGGACTCGAACCCTGGACCTCCGGGACCACAACCCGGCGCTCTAGCCAACTGAGCTACACCCACCGTGTGAAGCGCTCCTGCGCTTTCGCGCGGTGACTATTATTGCGCGACCGTCCCGCCAATGCAAGAACTTTTTTCGAAAAATTTTGAACGGGGTTCCGCAGGACCTCCTACCGCGCCGAGCTCCCCCGCTCTACCAGGTCGATCAGCTCCTGGTGCGAGTGGATCCCGAGCTTGGCGTAGACATGCTTGACGTGCGCCTTCACCGTGTTTCTCGACACGACGAGCCGCTCTTGGATAAACGCGCGGTCGCGCCCGCGAGCGAGCATTTCGAACACCTCGCGCTCGCGCGGAGTGAGGCCGTGCTCGCGCGCAAGCTCGTCACAGCGCGCCTGGAGCGTGGGACGCGGAATCTCTACCACCGCAGGGCTCACAGGCTCCACGCCGGCAACCACCACCGAAAAGCTGAAGCCGCGCAGGCCGAAAACGCGTAGGCGACCACCGCCACCAACAGAACGCCGCTCACCATTAGCGGCACCGCCTCGGAGCCGGCCGACGCGGACCACGCGCCGAGCGCCGCCCCCGCCACCGAGCCGAAGCCCGTGACGCCGCGCCCCCAGGCCACCGTGGCCACCGCCGCACGCGGGTTGCGCGCGCTCACCGCCACGACCACGTCCCACAGCACGATCTCGATAAGCAGGTTCCCCACGAAGAACAGCGGGATGCTCGCCGCCATAACCGCCCTCCCTTTTGTAGGCTTGCTCGCGATCTTACGCATACGGATAGCAGTTGATTATGGGCTGAAAACGCACGGTTGGGCCATTACCCCGCCAGGGTGATTCTGCAGGTGGGACGGGGTAAGGCCGGGGTGGCGCGCACCTTGGGCAGTGCCGGGCGGAGGATGCGGCGGGCAGCGGCGCAAACCGGCGGGGCACCGCAACCGGCAACGGGCAACGGCCGCAAGGGTCCAGCGTGCCGGGAGCCCACGTTTCTGCCCTCCCCCTTCTTCTTAAAACTGACCTAAGCCGAGCAAATCGCCCAAAACGTGTCCGCACGGCGTGCGATAATCGAACACAGCGAACAAGAAGGAGCGTCCCATGCATCAGACAGGCCCCCGCACACCCCGATCCGCAAACGACGCCCGCAAGCCCGCGCCAAAACGCGCCGGAAGCGCGTTGAGCGCCCTGCTGCGCGTGCTGGCCTTCGCGCTTGTGCTCTTCCTCTGCGCCGCCGTGCCCGCTCGCGCGCTTGAGGACCCCGCGGTCAACGCCACGGCGGCCCTTCTCGTAGACCCTGACACCGGCACCGTGCTCTACGAGAGCAACGCTGACGAGACGCGCTACCCCGCCTCCATGACCAAGATCATGACGGCCCTGCTCACGCTGGAGAACGCCGACTTGGACGACGAGGTGACTGTGGAGGCCTCCGACCTCACCGAGGTCACCTGGGACAGCACCGTGGCCGGCCTCATGGCCGGCGAGACCTACACCGTGCGCGACCTGCTCTACGGGCTCCTGCTCCCCTCGGGCAACGACGCGTCGTATGTGCTCGCGCGCTACGTGGGTGGCTCGGTCGAGAAGTTCGTGCAGATGATGAACGACCGCGCCGTCGAGCTCGGCTGCACCAACACCCACTTCGCCAACCCCTGCGGCCTGCATGACGACAACCACTGGAGCTGCGCGCGCGACATCTACCGCATGGCGTACGCCGCCATGCAAAACGCCACGTTCGCCGAGATCGTGGCCACCACGTCCTACACCATGCCGGCAACCGACCTCCAGCCTGCGCACGAGCTTGAGAACACCAACCTGCTGATAGACCCGGACGCGTCGTGCTACTACGAGCCGTGCTTCGGCGTGAAAACCGGCAACACCACCGAGGCGGGCCGCTGCTTGGCCGCCGCGGCCGAGAAGGACGGCGTCACGCTGTACTGCGTGGTCATGGGCTGCCCCAGCGCCCAGGCGTGGGGCGAGGTGAACGGCAACTTCACCGCGGCGCTCACCCTGTTTGACTGGGGCTACCAGAACTGGTCGCGCCACGCGGTGCTCGCAAGCGGCACGGCCGTGGAAAGCGTGCCGGTTATCGGTGCGGCAGCCGATACGCGCCTGTCCGTGGCGATCGACGGCACGGTGGAAGGCTTGCTGCCCAACGACCTTGCCGCCGACGCCCTCGAGGTGAGCTATGAGCTTCCCGAGAACATCGCCGTGCCTGTTGGCGAGGGAACGAGCCTGGGCACCGCAACCTACCGCTACCACGGTGTTGAGCTCGCAACGGTGGGGCTCGTGGCCGGCAACACCGTGATGCCCTCGCCTGTCGCCTGCGTGGTTCAGTACCCGCAGCTGCTGCAGGCCAACCCCGTCTTCGCCGTCGGCATCGCCGTGGCAGCGCTTGTCCTCGTCGCGGTAATCGTGCTGATCATCCGCTCGGCGCTGCGCAGCGGGCGTGCGAACCGCCCGGGCGGCGGCACCGGGGCGTACGGCAGCTCGGCCTACGGGCGCGGAGCCGTGCGCCAGATGCCCGTGGTGAGGCGGTCGGGCTCGCAGCCTGCGGACACGAGGCAGCAGGTGCCTGGCACGGGAGCCCCTGCACAGCAGGTGGGGCAGCACAGCCCGCATGCGCACGCCCGCGGCGGCGCCGTGAGCGGTGGGCAGGCACACGATCCCCAGCATGTTGCAGCTCACCACGCCGGTAGCGCAGCGCACGCAAGCCAGCACACCGCCGCACCGCGCCAGGCCCAAGACACCGCTTCGGTGCTGTACCCGCAGCAAACGGGCGCACCCACCGTGCACTCCGCCGAGCCTTTTGAGCCGCGCAGCGAGCGCATCAAGCGGCGCGTTCCCTCGCTGGGAGGCGAGGGGCGCTCCCAGGAACCTAGCGGGCGGACCGGCCGTCGCCTGAGCGCCGACCCCGACGACACCGCTGGCCTCTGGAGCTAGGCCACGCGCAGGAGGGTCCGCCGGATGCCGCCGGGGATGCCGCTGTCTAGCGGTTGGTGATCTTGCCGATGTTCTTGAGCTCGATCGAGATGAGCCCGTTGGGGTTGTTCACGAACTCGATGTAGTCGCGGTTGTCGCAGTACTCCGACGGGAAGGTGATCTCGATGCCCGTGTCGGTGCGGATGCGGTGGTTGCGGCCGCGGCGCTCAGCCACCACCGGCTCCACCGGCACCTCGGCGGGCAGCGCCGCCTCGGCCGCCTGCTCAACGTAGCGCTCGGCAAGCGCGGGTTCGTCCTCAAAGGCGGCGCGGCCGATCTCCTCGGGCGAGAAGCTCTCGTCCTCCTCGGCCTTCTCCACCAGGTAGCTCTTGGCGCGCGACAGCGCCACCGCCGTGTTGGCACCGTACTCCTCGGCCACCTCCTCGACGATGCGCGTGACCTCGTCGATCGCCTCTTTGGCCGAGACACCCGTCTCGCACTGCAAAAGGCCGTCGGGAATCACCAGGGTGTCCTGCCCGTTGATGGTGCGCTTTTTGTCCGCGTAGCTGATGGCAAGCGACCGCGCGCCCACCACCGCATACGACCCGACCTTCTGCGAGGGGCTCGGCAGGATGGCGTAGTGGCGCGCGATGTCGTTTACCACCAAGCCGCCGCCCTGACGCACCTCGTGCATGAAGGCCAGGCGGCTCGTCATCAGCAGCACGGCGAAGTAGCGCGCGCCCTCGTCCTCGTCATCGGCGAAGTCAGCCACCAGCACGTCAGTCGACTCAGCGGGGTCTACCTGCCCCAGCTCGCCGGCGAGAAAGTCGGCCACCTGTGTGGAGAGGTCCACGAAGCTCGTCTCGCCGAAGAAGTAGCGTTTGAGCTCCTGCGCAAAGCCGCTTTCCTCGGTAAACGTCCCACGCTTGGCCGAGGCGTCGCCGCGCACCTTCTTGAGGTGCTTCTCGACAAACGAGCGCACCTGCTTGCTCGACAGATCGAGCTCGGCCTGCGAGAACACGGTGACGCCCGAGGTGAAGTCCAAAACGTGCAGGATCGCGTGGTTGATCTTCATGAAAGCTCCTATCAGATACGTCGAGACAAGCCGGCGCGGGGCAAAAGCGGACACAGCGGAAACGATTGTAGCAGGCCGTCCGGACAGTAAGGCATCGCAGCCGCGCGCGGCAAAGCGACCCGTCTTAGACGCCCCTTCTCGGCGTGGTATCATCGTGCGGTTACGCAAACGGAAAGGGTATCTCAGCTATGAAGGTCACGATCTGCACGGACGGTTCATCGCGATCCAATCCCGGCCCCGGCGGCTACGGCGCGCTTCTGACCTACGTTGACCCCACGGGCAAGAAGCACGCGCTGGAGCTTTCCGGCGGGTATCGCCGCACCACCAACAACCGCATGGAGCTTCTCGGCGTCATCATGGCGCTCGAAGCGCTCAACCGCCCGTGCGAGGTCGACCTCTACTCGGACTCGCAGTACGTGGTCCACGCCTTCCAGCAGCATTGGATAGGCGGCTGGCTCAAACGCGGGTGGAAGACCTCGCAGGAGGAGCCGGTCAAAAACGTTGACCTGTGGAAGCGCCTGCTCGCTGCGGCCGAGCCGCACACCATCACCTGGCACTGGGTGAAGGGGCACGCAGGGCACCCCGGGAACGTGCGCTGCGACCAGCTGGCCACCGAGGCCGCGGACAACAAGGCGGCGCACCTGGTGGACACGGTGTTCGAGGCGTCTGAGGCGTAAGCGCGCCTGCCGTTGCGCGGCGCCGGATCCGGGGCGGCGACGCCCAGCGGATGCCTAATGCAGGGGGCCACCACAACCTGCAAACATCGCCCGCAAGGCCCGTTCCCGCACGCCGGCCAGCGCCCCGCCGACCTTTCCCCCGTTTGCATGCGGTTGTTTTGGGTAGGAGCTTGAACAAGCGCCACGGCGGCGCGTTTTGCGCGCACCGCACCGCACCGCGGAGCTGTGACCTGCCAGCCTCTCGGCAACCGAGGTGATTCTTGTGACCTGTGACGAGTTTGCCGCCACGCTCGACCCCTCAGCGCCCGTGCGCGTCCACCTGATCTTCTCGGGCTACGTGCAGGGCGTGGGCTTTCGCTGGAACACGCAGGCCTTCGCCGAGCAGGAAGGCGTTACCGGCTGGGTCATGAACCTGCCCGGCGGCACCACGGTCGAGGCTGAGTACCAAGGCATCGGTGCGGCCGTGGGCGCGCTTTGCCGCCGCCTGCAAGCGCATTACGCGCAGTTTGAGAAGTACTTCCCCTCGAGCTTTGAGATAACCTCAGCCGAAGCGATCCCGTACCGCGCGGACGAGACCGCCTTCACCGTGCGCCTGTACGAGAACAGCTGACGAGACGGGCGCGCCCGCGGAAGGCACCCCTCGGCCGTGCGCACCTCCTTGCCAGGCGCGTTTCTCGCCCGGGCAGCCCCTCCCCCAACGCAAAGGGCCGCCACCCGAAGGTGACGGCCCAGATACGCAGGCGAGGCTGCTCGTGAAGCGCGCTTACTCGTTCAGCGCGGCGTTCACGGCAACGGCGCAGGCCACGGTGGCACCGACCATGGGGTTGTTGCCCATGCCGATGAGGCCCATCATGTCCACGTGCGCAGGCACCGAGGAGGAGCCGGCGAACTGCGCGTCGGAGTGCATGCGGCCCATGGTGTCGGTCATGCCGTAGGAGGCAGGGCCGGCGGCCATGTTGTCGGGGTGCAGGGTGCGGCCGGTGCCGCCGCCGGAAGCGACGGAGAAGTACTTCTTGCCGGCCTCCAGGCGCTCCTTCTTGTAGGTGCCCGCAACGGGGTGCTGGAAGCGCGTGGGGTTGGTGGAGTTGCCGGTGATGGAGATGTCGACGTTCTCGTGCCACATGATGGCAACGCCCTCGCGGACGTCGTCGGCACCGTAGCAGTTGACCTCGGCGCGCGGGCCGTCGGAGTACGGGATGGTCTCCACAACCTTGAGCTCGCCGGTGAAGTAGTCGAACTGGGTCTTCACGTAGGTGAAGCCGTTGATGCGGGCGATGATCTGGGCGGCGTCCTTGCCCAGGCCGTTGAGGATGACGCGTAGCGGCTTCTTGCGGGCCTTGTTGGCGTTCATCGCGATGCCGATGGCGCCCTCAGCGGCGGCGAAGGACTCGTGGCCGGCCAGGAACGCGAAGCACTCGGTGTCGTCGCCGAGCAGCATGGCACCCAGGTTGCCGTGGCCCAGACCGACCTTGCGGTCCTCGGCGACGGAGCCGGGGACGGTGAAGGCCTGGATGCCCTCGCCGATCAGCGCGGCAGCCTCGGAAGCGGTCTTGGCGCCCTTCTTGATGGCGATGGCGCAGCCGACGGTGTAGGCCCACTTGGCGTTCTCAAACGCGATGGACTGGACCTCCTCGACGATCTCGCGAGGGTTCACGCCCTTGTCCAGGCAGATCTGCTCGGCTTCCTCGAGGGAGGAGATGCCGTTTGCCTCGAGGGCCTTCGTGATCTTGTCGATACGACGCTCGTAACCTTCGAACGTAACAGCCATGGTCTATGTCCCTCCCTTTCTTTACTCGTTGACCGGGAACGTGCTGGCGACGGAGTGGGTCTCCTTGTCAGTGCGCGGGTCGATGTACTTGGCAGCGGCCTCCCACTGGCCGTAGTGACCCATGGCGCCGTCGATGGCCTCCTTGGGGTCCTTACCCTCCTTGAGGGCGTCGGTCAGCTTGCCGAGGTTCAGGTACTCGAAGGCGATGATCTCGTCCTTGTCGTTGAGCGCCATACGGGTCACGTAGCCCTGGGCGAGCTCGAGGTAGCGAGCGCCCTTGGCCTTGGTGCCGAACATGGTGCCGACCTGGGAGCGCAGGCCCTTGCCCAGGTCGTCGAGGGAAGCGCCCACCGGCAGGCCGCCCTCGGAGAACGCGGTCTGGCTGCGACCGTAAACGATCTGCAGGAAGATCTCGCGCATGGCAACGTTGATGGCGTCGCAGACGAGGTCGGTGTTCAGGGCCTCGAGGATGGTCTTGCCCGGGAGAATCTCGGAGGCCATGGCGGCGGAGTGGGTCATGCCCGAGCAGCCGAGGGTCTCGACGAGGCACTCCTCGATGATGCCGTCCTTGACGTTAAGCGTGAGCTTGCAGGCACCCTGCTGCGGGGCGCACCAACCCACACCGTGCGTGAGGCCGGAGATGTCGGAGATCTCTTTTGCCTGTACCCACTTGCCCTCCTCGGGGATGGGCGCGGGGCCGTGGTACGCGCCCTTGGCAACCGGGCACATATGCTCCACTTCTGCTGTGTACTGCATGCCTCTCCTCTCTGTTGTGATTAGTCTCGCGGGCCACGGCGACATGGCCGACGAGAGCCGGCGTGCAGCACTATTCTACCGCGATACGGGCAGGACTGGATGCCAGAGAGGATCATTTTCCCATGTAAGAGCCGTCTAACTTGCCTGCGTCAAATGAAGCCGGGCCTAGATTGGCGCTCTGTCTTACGAAATGCGCCAGATTAAGCACGGCCTATTTTGGCGCATGGCTTGATGGTCGTGTCTTTGCTGAGAAGCACCTGCGTGCGAGGTCGGGCCGCATGCAGCGGGAGTACACTGGTCTTCAGCAACCAACCCGGGGAGGTCTCATGGCGCAAGCGCACAAGCACGATACCGACAGCGCGGCGGACGCTGCGTCCGCGCTCGCCGATCAGCCGGCCAAACCGCGCCGCGCCCGCGCCCCGAAGGTCCACGTAGGCAGCTCGTCGTCCCTGCACGACCGCGACGCCGACCGCGCCTCTATGAAGCAGGTGCGGATCACGTTTGTGTTTCTCGCCTTCGTGGCGGTGGTCTACGTTGGCTACCTCTTCGTTACCGGCCAGGTTGACGACTTCTTCCGCGCGCTGGTCGGCGTGGACCTCTCGTGGATCGCCCGCGGCGTTGCCTGCTTTCTGTGCTACTACGTTTTCGGCGTGCTGGCTTACGCCGTGCTGGCGGCCACTGACCACGACTCGCCTGTGGGTTTTCGCGACCTCATGAGCGTAGAGGCGTCCGGCGTGTTCTTCATGCGCCTCACACCCGGCGGCGCCGGCGTCATTCCCTCGCAGATCTACCGCCTCACGCGCGCCGGGCTCCCGCTTGCTGACGCCTCGGCGCTGCAGTTCGTGCGCTTCACGCTCTACGAGGCAGGCGAGGGCATCTTCGCAGGCATCATGCTGCTGCTCTGCGGCGGGTACTTCCTCAACACCTTCGCCGACGTCACCATCCTCGGGCTCGACGTGACCTGGATCGGCCTCTTCATGTTCGGTTACAAGTTCGTCCAGGTGGGCGGCGTGCTGCTGCTCTGCCTGCTGCCCGGTCCCATCCAGCGCATAGGTGGCGTAGCGCTGCGCGCGGGGCGCGCCCTGCATGTCTTGAACGAGGGGCGCTACGAACGCTTCCGCACCGTGTTGGAAACCCAGGTAGGCACGTTCTCAAGCGCCTTCCGCGCCGCGGCCAAGCATCGCCGCGCCCTTATCGCCGCCGAGGTTATCACGTTGGTGCAGCTTGGGTGCATGTACGCGCTGCCGTACTTCGTGTTGCGCGCCTTCGGGCTCGAGGCCAACTTCTTGGTTTGCCTGGCCTCGGGCTCCATGGTGGAGCTTTTGGTGAACGCCATCCCGCTGCCCGGCGGCGCGGGCGGCGCCGAGGTGGGCTTTACCTACCTGTTCCAGGGCATGTTCGGCTGGCACCTCTCGGCGGGCCTGGTTATCTGGCGCAGCGTGGAGTATCTGCTGCCGGTGATCATCGCCGCGCCGTGCATGGGCATGCGCTCAGGCTCGAAGGAGAGCATCTACCGGCGCTGGACCCGGCGCATGCGCAACATTTGGCGCTTCTTCGGCGGCACAAGCGGCGAGCTGGAGCGCCCGGCGGGAATCGAGTACCGCCCCAAGAAGTGGCGTACGAGCAAGTAAGACGAAATGCGCCAAATTAGGCACGGCCTAATTTGGCGCATCGTTGGTTACATGCGGCGGAAGCGGTCGTAGCGCTGTTGGCGCAGCTCGTCGCGCGTCATGCCGGACAGCTCGCTCAGGCTCTTCTCGATAAAGCCGCGCACGCTGGCGGCGGCGCGCTCCGGAGTCTCGTGCGCGCCTTCCGGGCCCTCGTCGAGCACCGCGTCGATGAGCCCCATGCTAAACACGTCCTTGCCGGTCATGCGCATAAGCTCGGCCGCCTCGGGAGCGCGCGAGCCGTCCTTCCACAGGATGGAGGCGAAGCCCTCGGGCGAGAGCACCGAGTACACGGCGTGCTCGAGCATGGCCACCTTGTTGCCCACGGCAAGAGCCAGCGCGCCGCCCGAGCCGCCCTCGCCGATGAGCACGACCACCACCGGCACGGTGAGCCCGGCCATGAAGCGCAGGTTCTCGGCAATGGCGTTGCCCTGGCCGCGCTCCTCGGCCGACACGCCGCAGAACGCGCCCTGCGTGTCCACGATAGCCACGATCGGCCGGCCGAACTTCTCGGCCTGCGCCATCACGCGCAGGCTCTTGCGGTACCCTTCGGGCTGCGGGCAGCCGAAGTTGCGGCGGATACGCTCCTTGAGGTCCAGGCCCTTCTCCTCGGCCACCACGGTCACCGGCTTGTCGCCGAACCAGCCCAGGCCGCAGATGATCGCGCCGTCGTCGCCGAAGGCGCGGTCGCCGTGGAGCTCGAAGAAGCCGTCGATCAGCGCGTTGATATAGTACTGCGCGGTGGGACGGTGCACGTTGCGGGCGATCTGGACGCTTTGCCAGGCGCCGCCCTGCTCGGCCTTGCGCACGCGGTCGCGCGCGGCGCGGCTCTCCTGGCGCAGGGCCTCCTGGCTCGCGCGGAAGGCGCGCAGGGCGTCCTTGCCGTCGGCCTTGGCCAGCGCGTACTCGCGACGGGCGGCGCGCTTGGCCGCGGCGGCCTCGTCGCGGGCCACCTGCTGGGCGTAGCGGCGCTCCTCGCGGATCTCCTCGCGGCTGCGCTCGGAGTCCGGCTTGGGCAGCGCGGGCTGCAGACTCTTGGGCATGCGATGGGAGATGAGCGTGCGCACGCGCGGCAGCGCGCGGGCCAAGATGCCGCGGCGGCTGTCCTCCTCGCTCGCGGCGGCAAGGGCGCTCGCCACCGCCGGGTCGTCGGCCAGGACCTCCTCGCGCTCGACCTTGGCCGCACGGGCCTCGACGGCGCCGGCCAGGTGGATCGCCAGGATGTTGGCCAGGCAGGCGCGCATCTGGTCGCGCGGGACGATGGCGTCGATGAGGCCGTGTTCCAGCGCGAACTCGGCGGTCTGGAAATCGTCGGGCAGCTCCTGCTTGATGGTGTCCTGGATCACGCGGCGGCCGGCAAAGCCGATGAGCGCGCCCGGTTCGGCCAAGATGATGTCGCCCTCCGTGGCGAACGACGCCGTGACGCCGCCGGTGGTGGGGTCGGTGATGACCGAGACGTAAAGCAGCCCCGCCGCGCTGTGGCGCTCGAGCGCCGCGGAGACCTTGGCCATCTGCATAAGCGAGACCAAGCCCTCCTGCATGCGCGCGCCGCCGGAGGCGCAGAAGATGATCACAGGCAGCTCCTCTGCCGTAGCGCGCTCCACCAGACGGGTGAGCTTCTCGCCCACCACGTGCCCCATGCTGGCCATGAAGAAGGTGGAGTCCATCACCGCGAAGGCGCACGGGATGCCCGTGATGGTGCCCTTGCCGCAGCGCACGGCCTCGGCCTTGCCCGACTTCTTGCGCTGGCGGGCGAGCTTCGCCTCGTAGCCAGGGAATTCGAGCGGGTTGGCCTCGGGGAGCTCGGCGTTCCATTCCTCGAAGCTCGCGTGGTCGAGCACCTCGTCGATGCGCTTGTCAGAGTCGATGCGCAGATAGCGCCCGCAGTTGGGGCACACGTAGTGGTTGATGGCCACGCGCAGCGCCGAGTGGGTGAGCCCGCAGGACGGGCAGGTGACCCACTCCCAGTCGGTGTCGTCGATAGGCACGGCCACCTCGTGGCCCACCCAGCTGGCAGCGGGGTCGTCGGCGTTCACCGGGCTGAAGACCTCGATCTCGCCGGCGGCGCACAGCCCCAGGAACTCGTCGTCTGAAAGCAGCGGAGAGTTGGACGAGAACAGCACCACGTCGGCGCCTGCGGAGCTTGCCGCCAGAAAGACGCTGTGGCAGTTGTCCTCCATGCCGGGCAGGTGCTTCTCGCCGATGCGCACCGCCTGGTCGACGCCGGCCACGCGCGTGCGCTTCACCAGGTCGTCGGTGTAGGGCATGACCACGGTGAGACCGGCGTCGTGCGCCAGGCGCGCCACCTTGCGGGCGCGGTCGGACTTGCCGGCGATAAGCGCGCGGCGGTGGCGCGCGGCGATCTCGTCAAGCGAGACGAACACGTTGGCCGCCCGCTCCATCTCGGCGCCGAGAACCGCGCCGCGGCGGCGCGCAAGACGCTCCTGCAGCCCCGAACGCTTCGCCGCCATCAGCGATCACCCAGCACGTAGCTCTGGCTGGCCTCGGCGGCGAGGTCCTCGCCCACATACGCCTTGACCTCGGCCTTGCACAGGCGCTTGGTGGCCTTGACGATGGTGGACTCCAGGCGCACGGTGTCGCCGGGAGCAACCTGGTGGCGGAACTTGGCGCCGTCGATCGTGGCGAAGAAGCCCAGCTTGCCAGCCATGTCCTCGCCGCCCATCAGGCAGTAGCACGAGGTCTGGGCCAGCGCCTCCATGAGGATGACGCCCGGCAGCACCGGGTGGCCGGGGAAGTGGCCGCGAAAGATGTCGAGCTCGGGATCCACGTCGAGCTCGGCCACGCAGCTCTTGCCGTACTCGCAGGAGATGATGCGCGACACCCAGATGAAGGGCTCGCGGTGCGGCAGGACGCGCTTGATCTCGTCAAGCCCAGCGGGAAAGGTAACGTTCGTAGCGCTCATACGAAACCTCCGGCAAATCCGCTGTCCCCAACAGGGACAGGAGCGTTTTGGTACAGGCGCCCGCGCTCCGGCCCATACGGTGCAAGGCCGGGCGCAAGCGAGAAAAGCCCGCGGGCTCGGACCCGCGGGCGGACGTGCGAAACGAAAGGGTTACTCGCCGTGGAAGGGCGAGATGGCCAGCGTTGCGTTGTGGCCGCCGAAGCCGATGGAGTTGGACAGCGCCACCTTCTGCGGGTAGTTGGTGAGCGCCTCGGTCAGCACGTGCGCCGGCGCCTCGGGGTCGGGGTTGTGGTAGCCGGCCGTGGGCGGCACGCAGTCGTTGGCAACCGACAGCGCGCAGACGATGGCCTCGACCGCGCCCGCGCCGCCGAGCATGTGGCCCGTGACGCCCTTGACGGAGATGACCGGGATCTCGCGGCCGCGCTCCTCGCCCACCACGATGCGCAGGGCGGCAGCCTCGGTCTTGTCGTTGAGCGGCGTGGAGGTGCCGTGGGCGTTCAGGTGCCCCACCTCCTCGGCGGTGAAGCCAGACTCGTCGAGCGCCATCTGCATGGCGCGCGCCACGCCCTCGCCGGAGGGGTTGGGGCTCGTCATGTGGTAGGCGTCGCCGGTGGAGCCGTAGCCGGTGACCTCGGCGATGATGTTGGCGCCGCGGGCCATGGCGTGCTCGAGGCTCTCGAGCACCACCGCGCCGGCGCCCTCGCCGGCCACGAAGCCGGAGCGGTCGCGGTCGAAGGGCTTGGAGGCGTCCTTGGGGTCGGGGCGCTGCGTGAGGGCGCCCAGGTTGCCGAAGCCGGCGATGGAAAGGGAGGTGACGCTCTCCTCGGTGCCGCCGGCGAGCGCGGCGTCCAGGTAGCCGTGCTTGATCATGCGGTAGGCCTCGCCGATGCAGTGGCTGCCGGTGGCGCAGGCGGTGACCACGTTGGTGCAGGCGCCGCGCAGACCGAAGCGGATGGAGAGGTTGCCGGCCGCCATGTTGGAGATGACCGTGGGGATGAACAGCGGGTTCATCTTCTTGGGGCCGCGGGTGTTAACCGCGATGGAGCCCTTGTCGATGTCCTCCATGCCGCCGATGCCCGAGCCGAACACGGTGCCGATGCGGGTGGTGTCCTCCTCGTCCATGTTGAAGTTGGCCTGCGCCATGGCCTCGTCGGCCGCGATGTAGGCGTACTGGACGAACGGGGCGATGCGCTTGGCCTCGCGCTTGGTGAGGCCGAAGGCCACCGGGTCGTAGTCCGGGATCTCGCCGGCGATGTGCACCGGGTAGTCGGTGGAGTCGAAGTGGGTGATGTAGCCGATGGCGGTCTCGCCGGCCATGACCTTGTCCCACAGGGCCTGGACGCCCTTGCCGGCCGGGCTCACGGCGCCCATGCCGGTGATGACGACGCGGTTGGTGCCGTCTGCCTTCTTCATGTTCATAGCGACATACCTCCGTCGATGCCGATTACCTGTCCGGTGATGTAGCTGGCGCGGTCAGATGCGAGGAAGGCGGCCAGGTCGGCGACCTCCTCGGCCGTGCCCATGCGCTTGAGCGCGATGCGCTCGCTCATGCCCTTGAGCATCTTCTCGGGAAGCTCAGCGGTCATGTCGGTGGCGATGAAGCCGGGCGCGATGGCGTTGGCGGTGACGTTGCGGGCGCCGAACTCGCGCGCGATGGTCTTGGTGAGCCCGATGACGCCGGCCTTGGAGGCGGCGTAGTTGGCCTGGCCGGCGTTGCCCACCACGCCCACGATGGAGGCCATGTTGATGATGCGGCCCCAGCGCTGCTTCATCATGATCTTGCAGGCGCGGCGGCTGGTGAGAAACGCGCTCTTGAGGTTCACGCTGATGACGCGGTCGAAGTCCTCGGCGCTCATGCGCAGAAGCGAGCCGTCGCGGGTGATGCCGGCGTTGTTCACCAGCACGTCGAGGCGGCCGAAACGCTCGATGGTGAAGGCGATGAGGGCGTCGACCTGCTCCTCGGAGGAGACGTCGGCCGCGCAGGCGGCAGCCTCGACGCCGTAGGTCTCGGCGAGCTCGGCGGCGAAGGCCTCGGCGGCCGGCAGCCCCTTCTCGCTGGAGCAGTTGACGCAGACCGAGAAGCCGTCGCGCGCAAGCGCGGTGGCGATGGCGTGGCCGATGCCGCGCGAGGCCCCGGTCACGAGCGCCACGCGACGCGTCTCGGTGTCAGGGACGAAAGGCATAAAGTTACTCCTTCTTGGTGAGAAGATCCTGGGCGCTGACGCGCTCAAGCGATCGGTCGATGCGACGCACCAGGCCGGAGAGCACGCCGCCCGGGCCCACCTCGACGAAGCGGTCGAAACCGTCGGCGGCGAGCTTCTCGACGCTCTGCTGGAAGCGCACCGGATGCGTGAGGTGCACGGCGAGCGCCTCGGGAGCCTCGGCGGCCGTGAGGGGCTCGGCGTTGTGGTTGGCGATGAGCGGCACGCGCGGCTCCTGGAAGGTGAGCGTCGCGAGGAACTCGGCGAGCTCGGCGGCGGCGCCGGCCATGAGCGGGCTGTGGAAGGCGCCCGAGGTGGCCAGGCGGCTCACGCGGATCTTGCGGGCCGCGGCAGCCTTCTCAAGGCGCTCGATGGCGTCCACGGAGCCGGAGACCACGGTCTGCTGCGGGCTGTTGTAGTTGGCGGCCACGAGCACGTCGCCCTGGGCGATCTCGGCGCACAGATCCTCCACCTCGGGGGCAGAGAGCTTGAGCACCGCGGCCATGGCGCCGGGGTTCTTCTCGGCCGCGCGGTCCATGGCGGCGCCGCGGCGGGCGGTCAGGCGGAAGGTGTCCTCAAGCGAGAGCATGCCCGAGATCTCGAGCGCGGCGATCTGGCCGAGCGAGAAGCCCAGCACCGCGTCGGGCTGGACGCCCTCGGCCATGAGCGCGTGAGCCTCGGCGATCTCGAGCGCCACGAGCGCGGGCTGCGCGTTCTTGGTGAGGTTGAGCTCGTCTTGGCTGGCGGTCTGCGTGAGCTTCCACACGTCGGTGCCGCACACCGAGGAGGCTACCTCGTAGACCTCGCGGGCGGCGTCGTTCCAGGCCAGGTACCAGCCCATGCCGGGCTTCTGCACGCCCTGGCCGGCGCAGGCGAAGATGGTCTTTCCCATGGAGTGCCCCCTACTCGGCGTGCGCGGCGGCAACGCGGCCGCAGCGGGCGTTGAGCTCGATGAGGCTGTCGGCGCCCAGGCCCAGGAGCTCCTCGGCCTCGGAGACGACCTCGTTGATGACGTCGGCGGCGTGGCCGCGCTCGTGCACGAGGCAGGCCGAGATGCCCGACATCATCGAGCCGTTCACCACGTCGCCGTCGACGACGGCCTTGCGCAGCGAACCGGCCATGAACTGCTCGAGCTCCTCGGCGGTGACAGAGGCGTCGCCCTCCATGTGCTTGGCCGTGCGGGCGAAGCGGTTCTTGAGCTGGCGCACCGGGTGGCCGGAGTTCTGGCCGGTCACGAGGGTGTCGGAGTCCTTGGCGGCGAGGACCTTCTCCTTGTAGGCGTCGGCGATGGTGCACTCCTCGATGGTGAGGAAGCGGGTGCCCATCTGCACGCCCTCGGCGCCGAGCATCATGGCGGCGGCCATGCCGCGCCCGTCGGCCACGCCGCCGGCGGCGATCAGCGGCACGTCGACGGCGGCGCGCACGGCCGGGATGAGCACCATCGAGGTGATCTGGCCGATGTGGCCGCCGGCCTCCATGCCCTCGGCGATGATGGCGTCGGCGCCGGCGCGCTCCATGCGCTTGGCAAGGGTGGCGGAGGCCACGACCGGCGCGACCTTGCAGCCGGCGGCCTTCCACATGTCCATGAACTTGCCCGGGTCGCCCGCGCCGGTGGTGATGACCGGCACGCGCTTGTCGGCAAGCAGCTGCGCGATCTCGGCGGAGTTGGGGTTCATCAGCATGACGTTCACGCCGAAGGGCTTGTCGGTCTTGGAGCGGACGATGTCGATCTGCTCCTCGACCCACTCGACCGGCGCGGCGCCCGCGGCGACGATGCCCAGGCCGCCGGCTGCCGAGACGCCGGCGGCCAGGCTCGCGTTGGCAACCCATGCCATGGCGCCCTGGATGACCGGCTGCTCGATGCCGAAAAGCTCAGTAACCCGTGTCTTCATGAAGCGATCCTCCCTAGCTTCCGTATGAAAATGGGCCCCGCTGCTCGCTGCCGCGGGGCCCGAAAGCGCTGCTTATGCGAGCACGCCAGGACGATTGGTTAGTTCTCGGCCTTGGTCTCGTCGATGTAGGCGGCGAGCTCAGCCGGGGTCTCGATGCCGGTGACGTCGGCAAGCTCAACCTCGAAGCGATCCTCGACCTCGGACACGAGCTCGATCATGTCCAGCGAGTCGATGTCCAGGTCGCCGAACTTGACGTCGTCGGTGACCTTGTCGTCGTCGATGCCCAGGGTGTCGGTGATGATCTCTTTGACGGTGTCGAGCGTAGCCATGTGCGTTCCTTTCGCTAGAGCGGCCAAGGCCGCCTTCTGCTGGATGCGGCGAGGCGCTCGCGCTTGCCTTGACCCCGCGGGGAAAGGGCGCGCGATACACGCAACACCGCTGCCTACCTTAGATAGTTAGACTATCAAAGCAATTGGGAATACTACCAGAATCCCCGTATCTTGCTTAGCATACCGCACGATTCACAACCGCTCCATACCAAAACGCCACCTAGACGGCGGACGGCGGGCACGGCCGGATCTGCGGGCGGCATGCAGGCGCAACGCAAGCCCCTACCGCCTCTTCGCGGGCTTCTCGTCTTTGCTGGTAAGCCCGGTGTAGTCGACCTTGGCGGTGGAGGGCTTCATGGGGCCGGGGGCGTACCAGTCGAGCGCGCAGTCGATCCAGGCGTTCCAGAACGGCCACTCGTGCTCGCCGATGTCGGGCTCGTGGTAGGTCACGTTGAAGCCGCAGTCGAGAAGCACGTCGCGGTAGGCACGGTTCTCCTCGATGAGGGTGTCGTGCTCGCCGCAGGCGATGTAGACGTCGGGCTTGGGCAGCGTCGGGTCGTCCTTGAAGCGGCGCGCGAGCGCGTCGTAGTCCTTCTCGCTGCCGGGCAGGTGGTCCAGGTCACCGAAGATGCGGTTGTAGTAGCTGCGCCGGCCGTGTGGCACGGGCGCCTGCTCGGGGGCACCGAGGGCGCGCTTGAGGATGAAGCCGCCGGAGAGCACCACGATCTTGCCGAAGCGGTCCGGCCGCACCAGGCCGTTCACCACCGCCGAGTACGCGCCGATGGAGATGCCCGCCAGGCAGGTGTCCTCGCGCTTGCGCGACAGCGGGAACATGAGCCGCGTCACGTCCACGAGCTCCTCGGAGAGGAACTTGCCCTCCCACTGGTCCTTCTCGGGCTTGTTCAGGTAAAAGCCGTCTTTGCCCGACGGCATGATGACGCACACGTCGCGCGCCTCGGCGGTCTCGACCACGTGGGTCTTCTCGAGCCAGTCGTCGTCCTTGCCGAACAGGCCGTGGAGCAGATACATCGTCTTATAGGGGCCGCGGCGCTTGGGCGCGCGCTTGTCGCCCGCCAGCTTGTCCACCGGCAGCACCGCCGTGCACACCACGTTGCGCTTGAGGTATTGGGAGTAGAAGTCGAACTTGATCAATGCCATGAGACGTTACCTCTCACCCGCTGAAAGGGCTCGCCGGAGCCCTGTTGGATATACGTCTTCTGATCCATGATACGACAGCGCCCGCCCGCGGGGATCTGCGCGTGGGTGCCGCGCGGCACCTTTCGGTGAACGGTTTTGCGAAAACGTCCAATATCTCCGGACAAAAACATGCTACGCGGCGGACGGGAAACACGGGCGCCCGCGCGGGGCGGGGCGTATCGCCCCGTGCGAAGCCTTTCTCGCCCTCCCCCAGCGCGAAGCACGGAAGCCTTGGCGCGGGGGCGGGCATATCGTCCCGCGCGCAGTTCTGCAGACGCAGGAGGCCCCGTTTCCGGGGCCTCCGTCGCGTCGAAGCTGTTTGAGCACGGGATGATATACCCGCCCCCCCCGCACCGTGATCCGGCAACGCGCTTAGAACACGTGGCCGCTGTTCATGCCGGAGCGGGCCTCGCCCAGCGGCAGCCAGTCGAGCACGTGCCCGATGTAGCGGTTCCAGAAGTCCCAGTCGTGGTTGCCGGGGCCCTCCTCGTACGTGACGTCCAGGCCGACGCCGCGCAGGCGGTCCTGCAGCACGCGGTTGCCGGCCAGAAGGCCGTCCTCGGTGCCGCACGCCATGTAGACGCGCGGACGCGGGCGGTCGCAGTACACCAGGTCGGCCGCCAGGCGCGCGGGGTCCTTGTCGGAGTCGCGCACCGCGCCGAGGTCGCCGAAGACCGACTCGAGGTAGGGGCGCGTGGTGAAGAAGAGCCCGCCGCCCTGCACGGCCTCCTCGACCGAGTCGATGACCATGGCCGAGGAGAGCCCCGCCACGCAGCCGAAGGTCTCGCAGTACTTGAGGCCGTTGCGCAGCGCGCCGTAGCCGCCCATGGACAGGCCGGCGATGAAGGTGTCCTCGCGGCGGTCGGACAGCGGGAACATGGCGCGCGTCACCGCCACGAGCTCCTCGCCGATGAAGCGGCCGTAGAGGTTGTGCGAGGCGGGCTGGTCGATGTAGAACATGTTCTCGCCCGACGGCATCACCACGGCCAGGTCGCGCTCCTCGGCCCAGCGCTGGATGTTGGTGTTGGCCACCCAGTCGCCGTTGTTGCCGAAGATGCCGTGCAGAAGGTACAGCGTCTGGTAGCGGCGCGGCTCGCGCGCGTAGGGCGAGTGCTCGGGCGTGCCGTTGTACTGCATGCTCGAGCCCACCATCGCCTCGGCGGAAAGCGCGTTCATGAGCTTGTCGGTGGGCAGGATGACGTTGATCTGGACCGTGCGCATCAGCGCGGCCGAGAAGAAGTCGGCTTTGATGAGAGCCATCGGGCTACCTCCTTGAGATCGCGGTGCCCGGAAAGCGCCCGGACACACCGTTCCTTATGGTAACGGCGCGTCCGGGACATAGGCAAGCACTGTGCAAATATTAGAGTTGTGGACGATTTCCGAAGGGCGCTCTTCGAGGGCGTGGGACAAAATGCATACTTCCCAGCAATTACCTGCGAGAGTATAGGTGAGACTGTATATTGTAGGTGGTTTTTGGACACCTCGTTTTCCTCGGCGTCTCAAAATCGTCCATAGCCCGATTATTTGCACAGCCAAGCGGCGAGGGCGGCCCAAAGGCGTCGTAAACGGCAGCGCGCAGAACGTGCCGCGGGGCACTACCACCGTCGGAACGACGCCGTTGGGGCAGCGTGCGCGCGAAGCGCGTCCCTCGCGCAAAAAGCGAGGGGCCTGAAAGCCCCTCGCCCCTGCGTTCTCAATCGGCCGGAACGCAGACCGCGCCGCGAACCTCAGAGCCTTAAGCGGCGGCCCGCTTTTTGCGCATGTGCAGGAAGTGCTGGTAGGCGCCGATGAGGTTGGCGTCGTTGAAGAACCTGCACGCCACGATCTCGACCTCAGGGAAGTCGTAGGCCAACTCGGCGTTGAAGCGCTTGTGCGCCGCGCGGACCTCCTCGATGAACAGCTCGCTTTTGCTGATGCCGCCGCCCAGGCAGATGCGCTCGGGGTCGATCCAGCACTGGATGTTGTGGATCTGCAGGGCAATGCCGTCGCACACGTCGCGGAAGACCCGCGCGGCCACCTCGTCACCCTGCTCGACCCAGGCGCACACCTCACGCCCGGTGCAGCGCTCGATGCCTTTGGCCAGCGCAACGCGGCGGCAAAGCCCGTGCGTGGAGCAGTCGGTAGCCCAGGAGCCGTCGTCGGGCACGGCGCTGTGGCGGTTGGGCATGCGCGAGTACATCATGCTGGCCTCGCCGGCGTAGAGGTGCGAGCCCTTGTGGATCTCGCCGTTCACCACCGCGCCGCCGCCGATCCCCGTGCCGAAAGCGAGAACCACGCCATTGCGCACGCCGCGCAGGTTGCCGGCGGCGAACTCCGCCATGGCAGAGCACTTGGCGTCGTTCTCGACCTCCATGGGCAGACCGAAGCGCTTCTCCCACTCCTTGACGTCGGCGCCGTAGTTGTAGCGCAAGGCACCGCCCAAGCGAATGATCTTCTCGTCCACCTCGATGATGCCGGGCATGGAGAAGGCCACACCGTCGAGCTGGTCGGTGCCGCCCATCTGCTCCAAGATGCCCCCGACGGCAGCGAGGAAGGGCTCGGGGTCGGTTGAGGAGGTGTCGGGCGTGGGGACGGAGCCCTGGCAGGTCATGGCGTCGTTGTCCATCAGGCAGTACTTAATGGCGCTGCCCCCTACGTCGAGCGTGGCGATTTTCATGAGCGATCCTCTCAGTTGCGTGTGACCCGGGCGGCAAGCCGCGCGCCGGGCGCTTGTCGAACCCATCGTAGCCGCAACAGGCAAGCGCCCGGCGCACTTTCCAGCCTCGGGCGAAATGGCTCGGCAAACGCGCGAGGCTCCCCTTCCCGAACGCGGCCGAAGCAGCTCAGCGCGCCGAGCCCTGGCAACCGAGCTCTTGGGCGCCGTCGCTGCGCTCGCGCACGATGTAGTGGGGGCGGCGCTTCACCTCAAGGTAGGTCTTGGCCAGGTACTGGCCGATGATCCCCAGGCACATGAGCTGCAGCCCGCCGATGAACATGATGATGCACGCAAGCGAGGGCCAGCCGCTCACCGGGTCGCCGAACAGCAGCGTGCGCACCACGATGAAGGCTGTGGCCACCAGTGCCGCGAAGCACAGCAAAATGCCCGCGTACGAGGCCAGCGCAAGCGGCGCCGTGGACACCGAAACGATGCCCTCGAAGGCGTAGCGCACGAGCTTGAAGAAGCTCCACTTGGTCTCCCCCGCCGCGCGCTGGGCGTTCTCGTAGGGCAGCCACGCCGTGGTGAACCCCACCCAGCCGAAAAGCCCCTTGGTGAAGCGGTTGTACTCGGGCAGGCTTAAGAGCGCGTCCACGAAGGGGCGGCGCATCAGGCGGAAGTCGCGCGCGCCGTCGGCGATGGACGTGGGCGAGATATGGTTGATGAGGCGGTAGAACGCCCGCGCGCACAGCGACCGGATGGCGGGCTCGCCCGCGCGCGTGACGCGGCGGCACGCCACACTGTCCACGTTCTCCTGGAACAGCATGTCGTACATGGTGAAGAGCAGCGCCGGCGGATCCTGCAGATCGGCATCCATCGTGGCCACGAGGTCGCCGTCGGCCGCCTCGAGCCCAGCGAGCAGCGCCGCCTCCTTGCCGAAGTTGCGCGAGAAGGAAAGCCAGCGCAGCGTGAAGGGAAGCGGCCGCAGCGCGGGAAAGTACCCGGTGCGCGAGGGCTCGGCAACGGGCAGGGACGCAGGTGCGGGCGCGGCGCTCTTGTCACCCGGCGCGGCGTTCTTGTCGCCCGAGGCGCAGACGGCATCCTCTGGCACGGCCCGCGCGGTTTGCGCGCAGTGGTTCTCCACCGTGCGGAACGCGTTGAGCAGCGCGTCTCCGCCCTCTAACAGGGCCTCCCAGAACCGCTGCGCGTCGGGCGCCGGCGTCCTGGCCAGACGCGCCACGGCAGCGGCGATGCGCTTGATCACGGTTAGCGTGCCGTCGCTTGAGCCGTCGTCGACCAAGATGAGCTCTATGGAGAGGTCGGGATACGCCGCCACAAGGTCTGCCGCCGTGCAGCCGAACGCCTCAAGGAAAAGCGGCAGGCAGGCCTCCTCGTTGTAGCAGGGCACAACGCACGAGAGCTTCATGGCTTCCTCCTTACGGCGCCGGCGGCTGGGCCGGGCGCGGTTTTCCTGCGCCCTATTCTCGCACATGCAACGGGCACAAGCCGCGCAACATTCGGCTTGCTATCGTTGGCGGGCAGCTAGCGCCGTTGAGCCAGCGCCGTTGCGCGTCAATCTTTTATCCCCGGCGTTTGCGCGCATATCTTTTCTCACAGGGGCCGTGTCTGCCCCTCTAACACATAAGATCAACGCGCAACGCGGGCAACTCAAAACATTGTGGCGCGCACCGCAGCAGGCGCAGCCCAACGATCCACCGGTCACGGGGAAACGCACCGCAACGGGCGCAGCCTTACATGCTGCCAAACGCAGGACGAGAAGCGCAGGGCGAAAAGCGCGGCGCGGGCCGGGCGACAAGGTCACGCCACCGGCTCGAACAGCGTCACATGGTAGGCACGGCGTTCGTAGGGACGCCAGAACGTGCGCGTTTCCACAGCGCGCGAGCCGGTGAGCTCCTCCATGCGCGCAACCGCGGCGTCGGGGTCTTTCACCGTGCCCACGCTGCTATCGGGCGACTGGGCAATGTCCAAGTAGAGAAACGCACCTTCGGTAGCTCCCACTGCCTGCGCCACCGTGTCCGCGCTCGTTATGCCGGGCTCGTAGCAGGCGTAGGCGTGGTTCCAGTAACCGTCGTAGAAGTTGGCGTACACCAAGCGCGCGTTCGTTCCCGCGGCCCACGCCGTGCCCAACACCGTGATGTCATTGGAAAGCACCGGCAACGGCGTGCCGTTAACCGCGTTCCTTGCGGCAGTTTGCTCAAGATACGAGAACACCGCGTTGTTCTGGGCGCTATAGGACTGCGTCACCGCGAGCCCCTGGTGCAGCAGTCCGCAAGCGATAAGCACCGCAAGGAAAAAGGCGCGCGCGGCGCGCAGGAAACGAGGCAGCGCATGCTCCGGGTACGGCACCCCTCCATTGAAGCGCCCTCCCTTCTTGCCCGGGCGCTTAGCGACTGTGCCTGTACGCGCGTTATGCGAGACGGCAAGCGCATCGCTTGAGGCAGCGCGCGCACCGATGGCAGCATGCATCCGTGCCGGCACACAGCTCAGCACGGCGGCAAGCGCCACGAGCACCGGCCCCAGCATCACGGAAAAGTACCGGTAATACACGATCAGCGACCCCATAGCCAAAGATACGAGCATCGCCAGCACGACCGTACCCAAGTACACCGCGCAGGCAAGACGCGCCGCGGCGCGCACCCGCACCCGCACCCGCACCCGGGAGGCTCGCACAGCACCCACCACCAGCGCCACCAGCGCCAACGTCAAGGCAAGGGTGATAAGCGCCGCCACACCCGCGCGCAGGGCGAGGGGAACCGACGGATCCTCGATCCAGTAGGCAACCTGCTCGCTGGCCAACGGGTACGTAAGGATCTGCACCAGGCTCTCGGGCAGCACGAAGGTAACCCAGAACCGTCCGTTGGTCTTCTCGGCCAACTGGAACACAAGCGCCACGAGCCACGGCACGTACGCGAGTACCTGTAAGGCCGCTTGGCGGAGAAACACCTTCAATTGCGCGCGGAGCGCAAAGCCGTACGATGCACCGTCACCCGGCACTCGACGCTCACGCTTTAAACGAGCGACAAGCATCACAAGCAGAGATGCGTTGAGGATGAACGCGGCCAGCATGCCGAAGTAATGCAGGTAGGCCGCCGCCAAGCTGCTTAACGCGAAGGCCACCCACGTACTCGCAGCTGGTCGCGCGCCATGCCGCCAAGCGCTCAAAATACGGAGTGCTGAGAGGAAGCACAGCGTAACGGCGAAGGCCGCCCATGCGTACATGCGAATCTGCACGGCTTGATAGGCAAGGTAAGGCGTTGCGCAGGCGGCCAGCGTGAACAACGCGCCTGCGCGAGGGCCAAAATCACGCCGCACATGGGTAAGGCCCAGAGCCGCCAAGGCCACCGCTCCGGCAACGCCCGCTAGCCGGTACGCCACCACGTTGGGCCCCGCCAACACGTACACTGCGTGCAGCAGCAGGTAGTACAGCGGCGGATGCACGTCGGCCGCCGCAATGGAGACAAGGTCGCCCAACGGCTGAGCCGCAAGCGCCACCGAGTAGCTTTCGTCGAACCACGTAACCGTGCTGAAAGCCGGCAACAGCAAAAAGACCGTACCCAGCACGAGCAGCGCCCCGTGCAGCATCAGGCCGCGATGACCCGCAAAGACACCGTCCGCGGCACCGCAGCAACCCGCAGCGTCCCGCCTGCCCTTCTCGCCGCCCGTGCCCGCAGCGTAGTTTGCGTTGGTATCGTAACGAGACTCCATGTGCTTCTCCCCCGCCGAAACGCGCGGCTTGGTGGTGTTGCCGCCCAACGCCCCTTACTATACCGAGCGGGATGCCGTCAAGCTACCCGAGACCGCCAACGCCACAAGAACCATTACAGCAGGCAGAAGATCACGAGGCTCAGGCTGGCGATGGTGCACGCCGGCGGGTCGAGGTGCGTGGCGCGACCGGTGTTCAGGCACACTTGGAACACCAGGCTCAGCAGGTGGGCGGTAAGGCCGAACGCCACGCCCACGGCGAAGCTGCCTGTTTCGGCAAGCGCATAGGCGGCGATGAGCACGGTGTGGTGGCACGCCGGGAAGCCCATGTCCATCATGAGCAGGAGGATAAGCGCCGCCGTAACGTAAAAGCCCAGCGTCGTGTTGCCGGTGAGCTGCGCCACCGCCGTGCCCGCGCAGGCAAGGAACAGGCCCTCTACCACCTGGAACGCCCAGAAGCGCACACCGGCGTGGGCAAGGTCGGAGAGCAGCACGGGCAGGGGGCGCGTCTCGCGCTCGTTGAGCTCGTCCCCCATGCCGCCGCGGCGGAAGCGCGTGAACAGCACGCGGCCCACGGTGCTCACGATCACCACGGTAACGGCACCTGTGTCGGCGGGGAAACCCACGGCGTTGAGCGCCGAGATAACCAGGTAGCCCAGCACGCCGCCGAGCGCGCCCACGAGCAGCACGCTGGTGCTGCCGAGCGATGAGAGCGAGTGGTTGATGTCGTTGCCCTGGAAGCGCCCCAAAGCGCCCGCGTACCCGGCCGCTATGCACGCGCCGTTGAAGATGACCGCCGGCAGCAAGAAAAGGTTGAGCACGAGTTCGTTGAACAGCGGGATCTCCACGCCGCACGCCTGTGCGAGCGTGTAGCCCAACCCTGCGAACCCGTACATCACGAACACGCCGTTGCCGCCGATAAGCGCGCCGCACGCCCCCGCGCACGCCGCTAACGCAGCCATCTCCATTGCCACGTGCTTCTCCCCCATCACCCTTATACGTTGTTTTTCATCTACCTTGTTCAAGCAGCGCGCCCCATGCGGCGCGGCGGGGCGCCCTGGCGAACCGCAATCCAACCAAGGAAACGGCCGTCCCAACTACGTGCCCGGGCTTCCCCGGTGCCCGAGATTGGCCTGAAAGAGGAGCGCATAGATCCTTGCTTCTCAGCCGGAAAACGCATCGGAACACCCTGACGACAGCGAGGGCCGCCAGGGTGCCCCGGATTGCCGTGAAGCAAGGCCGCCGCGTACCTTGGGGTACGCAAGGCCGCAGCTGAACGGCAAGGCGGGGTGCCCTGACGGGCCGCAGCGTCAACTCATCCGCCGACGGCACGTCGGCGGAACGGAATTACGCCAGGTCTTCGCCGTTAGTGGCGATAACCTTCTTATACCAGTAGAAGCTGTCCTTCTTCGAGCGGTTGAGCGTGCCCTCGCCCTTGTTGTTCTTATCCACGTAGATGAAGCCGTAGCGCTTCTCCATCTCGCCCGTGCCGGCGGAAACCAGGTCGATGCAGCCCCAGGGGGTGTAGCCCATGAGGTCCACGCCGTCCTCGTCCACGGCCTTCTTCATCTGCTCGATGTGCGCGCGCAGGTAGTCGACGCGGTACGGGTCGTGGATGGAGCCGTCCTCCTCCACCTTGTCGTAGGCGCCGAAGCCGTTCTCCACGATGAAGAGCGGCAGGCCGTAGCGGTCGGTGAACCAGTTGAGCGCGTAGCGCAGGCCCACCGGGTCGATCTGCCAACCCCAGTCGGACGCCTTCACGTACTGGTTCTTCACGTAGTCGGCCGGGCTGTAGTCGAAGGCCTCGTTCTTCTCGTCCCACTTGATGGCGTAGCTCATGTAGTAGGAGAAGCCGATGTAGTCCACCGTGCCGGCCTCGAGCAGCGCCAGGTCCTCCTCGGTGACGTCGATGTCGTAGCCCTTGCGCTCCCACAGGGCCAGGATGTTGGGCGGGTAAGCGCCCAGCGCGTGCACGTCGGCGTAGTAGTAGCGCTTCTCCATGGCCTTGTGCGCCATGAGCACGTCCTCGGGCCTGCAGGTGGCCGGGTACACCGGGCACATGGCGATCATGCAGCCGATCTCGAAGTTGGGGTTGATCGCGTGGCCGATAAGCACCGCCTTGGCGGACGCCACGAGCTCGTAGTGCGCGGCCTGGTACATGGCCAGCTCGCGGTTCTCGCCCTCCTCGGCCACGATGCCGGAGTCGACGAGCAACGCGAAGTCGTCAAGCTCGGCCTGGTTGTTGATCTCGTTGAAGGTCATCCAGTACTTGACCTTGTCCTTGTAGCGCTCGAAGCACACCGTGGCGAAGCGAGTGAAGAAGTCGATGAGCTTGCGGTTGCGCCAGCCGCCGTACTTCTTGACGAGCCCGAGCGGGATCTCGAAGTGCGAAAGCGTGATAACCGGCTCGATGCCGTACTTGAGGCACTCGTCGAAGAGGTCGTCGTAGAACTTCAGGCCCTCCTCGTTGGGGGTGAGCTCGTCGCCCTCGGGGAAGATGCGCGTCCAGGCGATGGAGGTGCGGAAGCACTTGAAGCCCATCTCGGCGAAGAGCTTCACGTCCTCCTTATAGTGATGGTAGAAGTCGATGGCCTCGTGGTTGGGGTAGTTCTCGCCGGGGAGCACCTCGCCGGTGTAGCGGCGGCGGGTGTGCACGTCGCCGGCGGTGGTCACGTCCATGACGCTCGGGCCCTTGCCGCCCTGGTCCCAGCCGCCCTCGAGCTGGTGCGCCGCCACGGCGCCGCCCCACAGGAAGTCTTCACGCAATGCCATGTGATTCCCCTTTCCGTTGAACCCGCGGAGCCGAATGCACCGCAGGTGAAATCCCTCGACACCTGGAGATACCCGTTGTTGGCAAGATGCCTGTTGCCAGCCGGCGCGCACCGCCACCTGGCAAGAGCCATCTCTCCCTGCGCCAAATTAGGCCGTGCTTAATGTGGCGCACGGCGATAAAAACGGGGCCGGCCGGTTGCCCAGCCGGCCCCTGAGTGCACGTGCCGCGAGGGCGCGCGCATTGAGAACCGTTCGCCGAAAGGCAGATGCGTTACGCAGCGGCCTTCTCGGCGGCGAGCTTCTCCTGCTCCTCCTTGTAGAGCTGAGCGTCGTAGCGCTTGAAGAAGGGGAAGTAGATGAGCGTGGCCACAACTACGTTGATAAGCGCGACCGCTACAGCCAGGATGTTGCCGCCCGTGGAGACGAAGGCGCCGATGCCCAGCGGGCTCGGCCAAGGCATCTGCACGATGACCGGCGGGATGATGCCGAGGGTGATGGCCCAGTAGGCGATGGACATGGTCACCAGCGGGGCAACGATGAACGGAATGGCCAGCGCGGGGTTGTACACGATGGGCAGACCGAACAGCAGGGGCTCGTTGATGTTGAACAGCGCCGGGACGATCTCGGCCTTGCCGATGGCCTTGAGCTGCTCGGACTTGGCGAGCACGAGCATCAGGACGGTGAGGCCGAAGGTGGCGCCGGAACCGCCGATGGTGACGTAGGAGTTGGTGAACTCGCCGGCGTACACGCCGCCGAAGGTGCTCGCGGTGCCCTCGTAGAACGCAAGGTTCGGGGTGAGGTTGGCCAGCGCAATGGCGGTCAGCGGCGAGGTCACGATGGTGGCGCCGTGGATGCCGACGAGCCACAGAGCGTGGATCAGGAAGTAGATCAAAAGCATACCCGGATAGGTACCAACGACGTTGACCACGAAGCCGAACGGGATGGCGATGAAGTCGTAGAAGTTGGTACCGAACGCCATGAAGACGGCCTGGATGATCATGCAGGTGATGGCAACCAGGAAGCCAGGGATCAGAGCGGTGAACGAACGGGCAACGCCGTCGGGCACAACGTCGGGCAGCTTGATGACGATGTTCTTCTCAACGCAGGTGGCGTAGATGCGCACGGAGAACCAGGCGATGATGAACGCGCAGAAGATGCCGGTGGCGCCGAAGTTGGACGGGCCGTCGCCGCCAACCTCCCAGCCGTTGAAGATGACGCCGGTCACCGCGCCGTCGGCCTCGGTGATCTCGGTGATGCGGGAGATGACGCCGTCAACAACGCCGATCTGGGGAGCCATCATCAGCAGGGCCATGATAGCCATGAGCACGGCGTTGATCGGCTTGATGTCGATGCCGTCCTCCTCGGAGAGGATGCGGGCGTACTCAAACGCGGTGCCGATCAGGAAGTAAATGGCGATGCAGCCGATGGTGGCGTGGTTGGCCAGCATGTAGATCTCGGTGATCTGGTTGAACGAGACGGCCCAGATGCCCTCGAGCACCGGGAACGCCTGCGGCAGCACGTTCAGAACAAGGAACATGGCGCCGACGATGGTAAACGAAACCGAAGCCATACCGGCCTGAGTGATGGCGCGTACGAAACGGATCGAGCTGAACTTGGTCATCGGACCCATGACGTACTTCTCAAGCAAGTCAAACACAGGTACTACCTCCCTTTAGAGTCGGACGAGAAATGGAGTTGCTGCAGGTAGAGGTTGTAGCGCTTCTTGTCGCGGTGATCGCGCACGAGCACGATGCGCCAGACGATGACCGCCTTCAGGGCGATAACCACGGCGATGAACCCCATACCGAGCGCGGAAGAAGCGAGGAACGGGAAGAACAGATCCTTGCCTGCGAGCGCTGTGGCGATCAGCGCCGCGAACGAAACCGCGATGGAGGCAAGGAGCGAGTAGTGCGAGATCTTGAGGTACTCGATGTCGTGCGTGAGCACGCGGTTGACCTCCCAGAGCACCACGCCGCCGACTACGAAGTCGACAAGCGGCGCAGCCAGGGCCCACAGGTTCGTGCTCGTCATGAAGAGCATGAACGCCCAGTACAGCCCGATGAAGAACAGGCCTGCATCGAGATAGCGGATCAGCATGTAGCGGTTCCACTTTGCCGTGGTGAGCGCCTGCTTGTGGCGGAATGAACGCTCGTCGTCGGTTTCCTCGTGCGGGGTGAACAACGACCGGCCCCTGCGGGCTTGTTGCGCCTCACGCGTCGCACGCGTCCTCTTGATCCTCTGCTTCTTGTTCACGCGTCAACTCGTTTCTCTAGGCAAGCTGCCGCGTTAGGCGAGAAGCTTGTCGATCTGCTCGAAGATGGCCGGGCAGTTCTGACGGCCGTAGTCCTTCATCGGGATAACGTCGACCGGCAAGCCCTGGGCCTTGGCGATGACCTTGTCCTTCTGATAGGAGATCTGGGGGCCGATGAGAACGACCTCGAAGCCGGCGTCCTTGGGATCCTTGAGCTCAGTGAAGCTGCGAGCAGCGATCTCGAGGTCGATGCCGTTGTCCTTGGCGTAGGACTCCATCTTCTTCATGAGCATGCTGGTGGACATGCCAGCCGCGCAAACGAGCAGAACCTTCATGTTACCCACTCCTTTGTTGTTGCGGGGCGGCGGACACCGCCCCTTGCCGTCTCAGCGCTGATTACTTGTCAGCCTTGAGCTCGTACAGGTTGATGATCTCCTCGGCCAGGTCCTGGCACAGCATGGAGGTCATCAGGTGGTCCTGCGAGTGCACCAGCAGCACGTCCACGGGCACGTGCTCGCCGCCAGCCTCGCGGGACAGCAGCTTGGTCTGCTCGTCGTGAGCGCCCAGGCCGACCTCGCGCGACTGCGCGAGCAGCTTGCGGGCCTCCTCGATGTTGCCCTCGCGAGCGGTCTTGATGGCCTCCATCGCGAGGCTGCGGGCCTGACCAGCCGAGGCGACGATCCCGAACGAGATCATCTCCAAGCTCTCCTGCTCCTCTGCCATATCTTTCACCTCCTTGTCCATGAAATATCCATTACTGTTATTATCAACAGAGACGGCGATGAACCGCCTCACAGATAATCACGAATCGGTTAACGGCACCTCAGCGCTCACAGCTGGATCCGCGGGCGCACCCTCCCCCAGCTCGTGGGTGAGCGCACCGCCCACCACGGCGCTGAGCGTCTCCCAGCTTTGGTACTTCACCAGCTCGGCGATGGCCTCCTTGTCCATAAGCACCTCGGCGAAGGCGTTGAGGAAGCGGTGGAGCGAGCCGTTGCGCTCGGGCGCGAAGGCCATGAGGAAGACGGCCTGCACGGTGGACCCGTTGCCGTCCCACACCACCGGGTGGTCGAGAAGCCCCACGCACACGAAGGTGGAGGCGCTCACGGCCTCGAGCGGGTGCGGCATGGCCACGTTGTTGCCGAAGGAGGTGGAAACCACGCCCTCGCGCTTCCACACCAGCTCGCGGAAGTTGTCGGGCATCTCCTCGGCGGCGCACACCTGGTCGAGGAGGAAGTCGAGAACCTCCTGCTTGGTGCGCTGGGCCATGTGCGGGAAGAAGAGGCTGCGCTTGAAGTACGGCGGCAAGCCCGAGACGGCTCCCTCGCCGTTGAGCAGCTCGCGCACCTCCAGCACGTCCTCGGTGTCGAGGAAGTAGGTGACCTCGCGGATGGGCACGGGCAGCTTCTTCTCGATGGGCACCGTGGTGAAGACGTAGTCCACCTGGGAGAAGTCGAAGGTGTCGAGCTTCAAGATGTCGCACGTCATGATCTTGTCAACGTACTGGCCGAACTCGCGGCGGCAGCGGTACTCCAGAAGGCGCGCTGAGCCGGCGCCGGAGGCGCACACCACGAGGATGTTCTTCTTGGCAACCGAGGTCTTCTGGCGCTCCAGGGCCAGCGCGAAGGACAGGGCGATATAGCCCGTCTCGTCGTCGGAGAGGCCCGAGCCGTAGGTCTCGGTGAGGACGGTGGCGGCGTCGATGGCCATGGAGTAGGCCAGGGCGTAGCGCACCTTGATGTCCTCGAGCAGCGGGTTCTTGAGGTTCATGTGGTAGCGCAGGCGCACGGCCAGAGGCACGATGTGCCGCGCGAGGTTCATACGCAGCTCGAGGTCGTTGCGGAAGTCAAAGCGGAAGGCGCGCCACACGCGCTCGAGCATCTCGGAGACCACGCCCCACACCTCGTCGGAGATGACGAGGCCCTCGCCGTCGGAGTCGCCGGGGTCGGGCAGGACGGTGCGCTTGCCGGCCAGGTGGATGGCGATGTAGGCGATCTCCTCTTCCGGCAGCGTCACGCCCGTCTCGCGGCCGATGGCCTCGGCGATGCGCTCGGCCACGCGGTACTCGCGGCGGCCCTTCATCTGCTCGAGCTGCTCGGTCTCCATCGGAACGTAGCAGTTCTCCTGGATGCGCACGAGCGCCACGGCGATGTGCACCAGCAGGTTCTGATAGGCCACGGCGTTGATCTGGAAGTCCTCCTCGCGCGAGACCTGCTCGACGCAGCGCGAGATGGCCTCGAGCGCCGGGTTGTGCGCGGGGTCCTCTCCCCCTTCGGATGCCTTGCGATCGGCGAGCAGCGCCTCGAGCTCGGCCTCGACGCCGCCCTCCTCCACGGTGGCGCGCTCGTCGATGGCCTTCATGATGAGGTTCGCGAGGCACAGGCGGCGCGCCATCTCGGAACCGGAGACGCGGATGCCGTAGTGCGGGCGCTTCTCGAGCGTGAGGCCGTAGGACTCCAGCACCTTCTGCACGCGCTTGAGGTCGCTCGAGGCGGTGCTGCGCGACACGAAAAGCACGTCGCACAGATCCTCGAGGGTCACCCAGTCGGTGCGCATGAGCAGGTCGTTCAGAAGGTAGCTCGCGCGCTCGGAGGGGGTCTGCGGCATGGCCGCGTCCTCAGAGCGGGCGTCGGCCGACCATGTGGCGTAGGCCTCAGGGTCGGAGACCTGGAGGCGGTAGCCGTTCTTGCGCGACAGCTCGATGGCGGCGAAACCCTCCATGGCGTTGTTGGCCTGGTGCACGTAGGTGCGCACGGTCCGGACGCTCACGCCCAAGCGCTCGGCCACGGCGTCGGGCATAACACCCGGGTTGGCCTCGACGAAAGCCGCGAGCACCGCAGCGTCCACATGCATCCGGAACCTCCTTTCGCCACACCTTTCGCTCACGTTCTTCATCATATGTGCAGGAGTTATGGCGTTCCAACGGACAAAGTTCCGGTTTAAGCGGAAAGGAACTAGCTGAAACGGAAACAACGCCCCTGAGCAGTATAGATGAGTGTCTTTCCGTTTCATAGACTTGACCCGGCGGCGAATTTCCGCTGAGGGGGTCTTCTCAGCCGTGCCGTTCACAGGGGAAAACCAACCGTTCGCGGCAAGCGAACGCGAAGCCGCGCTTCTCGCCCAACCAAGCGGCGCAGCGCACCCTGAAATTGCGCGCCGATCTTCTCCCCATGGCATGTTGCGTGCTGACCTTATGCGTTTGAGCCCTTGCAACAGCCTGAAATAGAATAGATCAGCGCGCAATCCCGCAAACGAATAAGATTGGCGCGCAACCGCACTTGGCGCGAGGTCAGCGCGCGATGACGGCCGCCTCGTCTGGTATGGTTACCGTGTGAACCAAACTTTCCCAGGAAAGGAACCATGCATGAAGATCTTGGTGATGTGCGGCGCCGGCATGTCGTCGAGCGTTTTGATGAAGCATATGGCCACCTACGCCGCCGAGCACGGCAGGGACTGCGCCCTCGACGCCTGCAGCGAAACCACCGCGAAGTACGGCGCGGCGGACGGGTACGACATCGTGCTCATCGCCCCGCAGATCGCCTTCATGAAGGACGCCATCACGCCGTACCTGAACGGCACGCCCTACCTCATGATTCCCCCGCTTGACTACGGCCGGCAGAATTCCGCGCACATCTTCCAGCTCATAGACGAGACGCTCGCCGACGCGCAGTAACGATGTGCGCATAAGGGCGCGCAAGTGCGCCGGGAGAAAGCACGGGAGCCAAAGGGCGCAGAGACGTCGCATGAGGAGCACCGCGGTACCGTGACGAGCGCGCCGCATGGGCGTTGCAAGAGGCCCCGCGGCTGTCGCGATGAAGGCGCTCTGGAAAAGCGCGACGACCGCTACGACGAGAAAAGCGCCCCCGGCCGCGTGCAAAGCAGCCGGGGGCGCTCGCATATCCCGAGGAAACCCCGTGCCTCTTAGGTTTAGGCCGCGCCCTTTTAGACCAGCTCTATAAGGGCGCGGCCGCCATGGCTCAGACGGCGATGGAGACGTTGACCTCCTGCACGGGCACGTCGTAGAACGGATCCTCGCGCCGGCCGAGGAAGTCGCGCGCCTGCTCGGGGAACACGGCGTAGGAAAGCACGTCCTCCTCGGAGCGGGCGTAGCGGCTGATCTCCTCGCGGAGCTTGCCCAGCGCCGGCTCGAGCAAGTCGGCCGGACGGCGGGTCACCACCTCGTCGTCGCCGATGATGAGATGCTGGATCTCGGGCGAGATGCTCACGGGCGGCCGGCCGTACAGGCCGCGCACGTAGTCTTTGATCTCGGTCGGCACCATCTTGTAGCGCTCGCCGGACAGCACGTTCATGAGCGCCTGGGTGCCCACCATCTGCGAAAGCGGCGTCACCAGCGGCGGGTAGCCCAGATCGGCGCGCACGCGCGGCACCTCGGCCAGCACCTCGTCGAAGCGGTCCTCGAGCCCCTGCTCGGCAAGCTGGGAGAGCAGGTTGGAGAGCATGCCGCCCGGCACCTGGTAGATAAGCGCCTTGGGATCCACGGCGAGCACCTTGGGCTTCAGCACGCCCTCGGCGAGGAAGCGGTCGCGCACCGGGGCGAAGTGCTCGGCGATCTTCTCGAGCGCCTCCATGTTGAGCCCGGTGTCGAAGCGCATGTCGGCCAGGGCGATGGCCATGGACTCGGTGGCGGGCTGGCTCGTGCCGCCCGCGAACGGCGAGATGCAGGTGTCGATGACGTCGGCACCGGCCTCTACGGCCTTGAGGTAGGTCATCTCGGCGATGCCGGCGGTGCAGTGCGTGTGGATCTCGAGCGGCAGGTCCACGGCGCGCTTGATCTCGGCCACCAGCGCGTAGGCCGCGTCGGGCGTGAGGACGCCCGCCATGTCCTTGATGCAGATGCTGTCGGCGCCCAGCGCCTCCATCTCGCGGGACAGGCCCACGAAGTAGCGGATGGTGTGCACCTCGCTGGTGGTGTAGGAGATGGCGGTCTGCACCTGGCCGCCCGCCTCCTTCACGGCGCGCACGGCGCAGCGCAGGTTGCGCGTGTCGTTGAGCGCGTCGAAGATACGCACGATGTCGATGCCGTTCTCGACCGACTTCTTGCAGAAGGCGGCCACCACGTCGTCGGGGTAGTTGTGGTAGCCCAGGAGGTTCTGGCCGCGCAGGAGCATCTGGAGCTTGGTGTTCTTCACGTGCGCGCGGATGACGCGCAAACGCTCCCACGGATCCTCGTTGAGGAAGCGCAGGCAGCTGTCGAACGTGGCACCGCCCCACACCTCCAGGGCATGGTAGCCCGCCTCGTCCATGGTGGAGAGGATGGGCAGCATGTCCGCAAGGGGCATGCGCGTGGCAATCTGGCTTTGCTGGCCGTCGCGCAGGACGGTCTCGGTGAAGCCCACGTGGTTGCGCCTCATGGCCTACCTCCCCTCGGTGGGCGGGAAGAGCTTGGCCAGCGCCAGCGACACCAGGTAGATCACGAACATCACCAAAAAGATGCCGCCCCAGCCGAGCCCCAGGATCTGCAGGGCAATGCCCAGGTTCTCTGTCATATACGGTCCCTCCTAAAGCAGCAGGCCGAGGATCAGGCCGCCTGCCACAACCGAGGCGATCTGCCCGGCCACGTTGGCGCCCGCCGCCTGCATGAGGATGAAGTTCTGCGGGTCTTCCTCGGTCGCCATCTTCTGGATGACGCGCGAGGACATGGGGAACGCGGAGATGCCCGCCGCGCCCACCATGGGGTTGATCTTCTCTTTGCGGAACAGGTTCAGCACCTTGGCGAACAGCACGCCGCCCACCGAGTCCATCACGAAGCCCACGAGGCCGAGCCCCATGACGAGCAGGGTGTCGAACTGCAAGAAGTCGTGGTACTCCATCTTGACCGAGACGCACAGGCCCAAGAGGATGGAGATGAGGTTCACGAGCTCGTTTTGCGCCGACTTGGAAAGCGAGTCGAGCACGCCGCACTCGCGCAGCAGGTTGCCGAACATGAGGAAGCCCACCAGCGGCAGCGAGTCGGGCGCCACGAGGCCGGCCACCACGCAGATGATGACCGGGAACAGGATCTTGGCCGTCTGCGAGACCGCCCGCGGGTTGTACGCCATGCGGATGCGGCGCTCCTTCTTGGTGGTGACGGCCTTGATGGCAACAGGCTGGATGATGGGCACGAGCGCCATGTAGGAGTAAGCCGCCACCATGATGGCGCCCATGTACTTGGAGCCCAGCGAGTTGGCCACGAAGATGGAGGTGGGTCCGTCGGCGGCGGCGATGATGCCGATGGAGGCGGCGTCGGCGATGTCGAAGCCCAGGAGCGAGGCCACGATCACCACGAAGAAGATGCCGAACTGGGCCGCCGCGCCGAAGAGCAGAAGGAACGGGTTCGAGAGCAAGGGGCCGAAGTCGATCATGGCACCGATGCCGATGAAGAGCAGCAGCGGGAAGAGCTCGGTGTCGATGCCGGCGTCGAACAGGATCTGGAACGGGCCGGGCTCGCCGCCGGTGGCGAGCACGCCCGAGCCGGGGATGTTCACGAGGATGGTGCCGAGACCCATGGGCACGAGCAGCGTGGGCTCGTACTGCTTCTTGATGCCCAGGTACATGAGGATGCAGCCTATGAGCATCATGGCGATGCGGCCCGGCTCGGCTACCAGAGCCAGCACGCCTTCTATCAAAACGTCCAACGGAAGTCCTTTCTGTTGCGGGGAGCGCTGGTCGGCGCAGGCGCGACGCCCAAACCCCGCGCGCGGCGGGAGAAAGGCGCGAAGAGGCGCCGACAGCCCGGCCAGGCGGGCCGAGACGCGCTAGCTGATGGAGAAGAGCGGGTCGCCGGGGTTCACCATGTCGCCCTTGGCAACGTTGATGGAGGCGATGACGCCGTCCTTCTCGGCCACGATCTCGGACTCCATCTTCATGGCCTCGAGCACCATGACGGGCTGGTTGACCGTGACGGCGTCGCCCACGGCCACGTGGATGTCGAGGATGGTGCCGGGCATGGGGGCCGCCTGCGCATGGGCGCCGGCGGGCACCTCGGCCGATGCCGGGGCAGAGGCGGCGGGCTCCGGCGCGGGAGCCGGGGCCGGGGCGGCAGCTGGAGCGGCAGGCGCGGCGGGAGCGGGGGCGGGGGCGGTCACGGCGTCGGCGGGCGTGGGGGTCGGCGCGCCGATCTCCTCCATCTCCACCAGGTACGGCGTTCCGTCGATCGAGATCTTGAATTTACGAAGCATGATGCGTTTCCTCCAACGTCTTGGACTTGTACACACGTTTCACCACAAACGAGCTCTCCTCGCTTGCCCCGGCTCCCACAGCGGTCGCGAGCGCCGCCACGCGCCGATACTCGGGGTTGGGCACGAGCACGCGCTTGACCCGCCAGGTGCTCTGGGGGTAGTCGCCCGCCGCGATGGCTGCGGCAACCACGCACGCAACCTGGTGCTCGGCGGGATCCACCGGCACGTACGGCGCAAGCTCCTCCCAGTCGCTCAGGGGATAGCCCGGCGCGAACTCGGGCACCGGCGGCGCGGCGGGCGCCGCCTGAGCGCTGCGGGCCGCACGGCGGCGGTCTGCGGACTCATGCCGGCGACGCAGGAAGTCGCGCCACCAAGAACGCAATCCCATCGGTCCTCCTCACTTAGCTTAAGGTACAGAGAAGCGCCGCCCCGTCGCATGGGCGGAACGGCGCTGGACTGACTGTTCAATTGTACGTATTCTGTGAAGATGCGCCATCCCGCAAACGCTGCGTGGCGGGATGTGCGGCGTGAGCGGTAGCAGGCGGTGCCTCTGGGCGGGGCTTCTCGCCCAGAGGCGGCGTCGGACGGCCGAGGCCGCCTCGCCCCAGTGGCGCGGCAGGCACCGCGGCGCTGTTGCCGCGCCCGGCGCGCGGCGCCCCGCAGGCCGCGGCGCGCTATTCAAGCGAGCTGGCCAGCATGCTCATCACGTCGCCGCGCTCGCTCATGGCGATGAGGCGCACCAGCGGGGCCGCCGCGCGCGGGAAGCCGGCGTCCATGACGCGCATGGCCGTTGCCGCCGCAAAGTCAAGCAGCTCGTCGGAAGGCGCCAGCGCGATGCCGGCGCGGGCGAAGGCGCGCTCAATCTCCTCGCGGCCGGGCGCCTCCGCGCGCGCCGTCTCGCGCATGAGCTGCGCGCGCTCCTCGCGGGCCGCGACCCCTATGCGCGGGTCGTCCTCCACCAAGGTGTAGCAGGCAAGCGCCGCGTCCTTGTCGCCCTCCGCCCACGCCGCGTAGGCCAGCCGGTAGTACAAAAAGGCGAACATCCCCGCCGACGCCTCGAAGCGCAGGGCCTTCTTGTAGCCCGCGGCCGCTTCGGCCGGACGGTGCAGGTCCATGAGGCACATGCCGTGGTCGAGGTAGCCCTGGGCGCTCGTGGGCGCCAGCTCGACGCACTGGCGCGCGTAGTCGAGCGCGTGCTCGGGGTCGTCGTTGCGCCGGCACAGGCGCGAGAGGTAGAGCCGCGCGTCGTAGGAGGAGTCGAGCACGCGGCGGTAGCGGGTGCCCGGCGCGGGGTTGAGCATCCCCACCGTGAGGCGCGCCACGGCGTTTGAGCAGTACAGCGCGGGGCGCTCGTCGCCGTCGGCGGCCTCCAGCGCGCTCAGGGCGTCCACCACGTCGGCCAAGCGCTGGGCGGCCTCCACCGGGTCGGCGTCCGCAAGGTCCACCGCCTCGGCCACGCGCGGCCCCAGCGGGTCCTCGCCATGGAAGACATCCAGGTCGGACACGGTTTCGGCGCACAGGAGCTCGGCCAAGTCGGGCGGGAGCGGGCGGGCGTCGGCCCACAGCTCGGGTTGGGGCGCCACCAGCGGATCAGGCTCCGCTATGGGGGCAAGCGCGCCGTTCTCGTCCAGGTCGAGGATAAGCGCGGCGGGCGCCAGGCTCTGGGCGAGGGCCCGCACGTCGGCAGCCGAGCGCACAGGCTGCGGCGCGGCGGCAAGGACGCGCACCGCCTCGGTAATGAAGGGCAGGCGGTCAAAGGCAAGCGAGAAGACCGGGCGCTCGAACGCCAGGTCGGCGCAGCCAACCACCTGCGCGCGTACCACGCCCGCGCCAGCGCCGAAGGCCGCCGCGGCAGCGAGCGCGGCCAGACGCAGGCCGTAGGCCACCGCCTCGAAGGGAGCTTCGTCCGCGACGCTGCGCCATCCCTCCCCGTCCTGCGGGCACTCCTCCTGCGGCATCGCCGCAGCAGGCGGCACGTAGAGGCGCACCGTGAAGGCGCCGGCGCGGGCGTCGCACCCAAACGCGTAGGCAAAGCGCGTGGGCAAAGTCAAGCTCTCGCACGCCGCGACGAAGCGCGTGCGCAGATCCCACTCGCCGCCCCGCGCCGCGCGGGCGCCGCGCATCTCCTGCCAGGGGTTCTCGCGCTTCTCGCCCTCCAAGAGCTCGGGGGCTGTGCGGGCCGCGGTGCGCACGCAGCGCGCGTCCTGATAGGCGCACAGCTCCTCCGGGTAGCGGGCGAGCAGATCGGCCTCCTGGGCCACGCGGGTGTGCGCGGCGGCGCGCGTGAAGGCCTTCTGCACGAGCACCAGGCGGTTCAGCGCGCTTTCAAGCGCCATCAGGCAGGCAACGTCGTCAGGATCGAGCGCGGCCGGGTTGAAGCGCGTCCAGAACAGCTGGGTGGTGGAGAGGCGCACCACGGACACCTCGTGCTGGGCGGCGATGCGGCGCAGGCGGTCGGCGCCGGCGGCGGCGAGGATACGCGCCGCATAGCGCTCGAAGCCCGAGAAGCGCGCGCCGCGGGCCACGTCGAGCGCCAGCGCATCCACCGCGTCCGGGTACGAGAGCTCGCGGAAGATGTCGAGCACGTCGGTCATGGTGCCGGTTGGCTCGGGGTCTGCGGAGGCGGCGGGGCCGGCGTCGGCTTCGGCAGACGGGGATGACGGAGCGGCTTGCGCGTCGGCATCCCCGGCCGGATTGGCCGAGGCGTCCTGCTGCGACGCGCCCTTCTCGGCCGCGCGAGCCGCCGCGCGCTCGGGAAGGTAGACGAAGGCGAGGAACGCCACAGCGAGGAACTCGCGAAACTCCAGCTTGGCGCGCAGGTAGGGCATGCCGAGCTCGACGGTGGGGCGCACGAACGAGTAGGTGTTGCCGGGGCCCACGGCAAGCTCGGAGACCTGCGCGAGACCGCCGTGAGGGGTTACGGCCGCAACGCGGCCCGCGTGCTTGTCGCCCTCCCACAGCGCCAAGCTTACCGCCGGGTTCGCCGCGGGCTCCTCGCGTCGGGGCTCGGTAGCGCGGAAAGCCTGGCCACCGTCCTTGAGCCACGCCAAGACGCGCCCGGTGCGCTTGCCGGTCAGCTCAACCAGATAGCCCAGGCCGCCCTTGGGCTCTTTGAGGCCGCCCCACACAACGGCGAAGCGCTCGCCTTTCTCCTCCCCCGGCAGCGCCGCCAGGTGGATGGCCTTGCACAGCAGCGGCAACCGGATCTCCGGGCGCTCGGTGCCGGTTGCCGTTGTGGGAATGGTGTTGCTCATATATGACCCTTCGGTATAGCGGCGGGCATGGTGACGCCGGACGCACCTCTGCGGAAAGGCGCGCGGCGCAGCGGGAAGCCCGCCGCCCAACGTTCGACGATTCCCTAGCATCCTACCCGCACGCCGCGCATGCGAAACGCGGCAATCCAGCGGCCGGCGCGCGTTGGGCTCGGGGCTTTGCCCGGCGACCCGTGCTGGACGGGGCGCGCTGGGCGGGCTGCGCCGGATGCCCCACGTTGGGCAGTGCCCTGCGTTGGACAGGCATTCTGAGCGGCCACGCCGGACGGCCATCTTGGGAAGCCGCGCCCCAAGAATGTCGCCGCAGCGACCAACCGAGCAGTTAAGAGTCCGCGCGAAGGCCCGCCGCCTGCGCAAGATATCGGGAAGGCGGTTAACTGAACTGGCGCGGCGCAGTTGGTCGCGATTTCGACGTTCTCGGAACGGTTAGGAGCGCAAACGTCAGCCAACTCCCGGAAATCCGGGAGTTGCGTGCGGTCGGAACGACTAGCCGCTCCTTACATGTCGGAACAGCGTTCAATCGAAGCCCAAGATGTCGCCCGCGCGACCAACCGGAGCCTGGCCGCCATTTCCGCGACCAACCAGAGCTTAGCTGTCGTCGCGGTGACCAACGCGCACGACGAATAATTCGCTACGCGCCATCTCCCTCCGCACATGCAAAAAGGCCGCCGCGAGGTTCTCCCCCGCAGCGGCCCTCTCGTTGCCGTTCTCGCCCAAGAGCGCTTATGCCGTACGCGCCGCCGCGGGCATCACCCCGTGTTCTGGAGGCCGGCGGCAATGCCGGACACGGTGCACAGGATGAGGTAGATGTAGGCCTCGCGCTGAGGCTCGGGCAGCTCCTCGGCAAAGTAGCGCAGCGTGCGCAGCGCGCACACCTGCACCACCGAGAGCGCGTCCACGTACGGCGAGCGGATGCGCACCACGCGGCCGAGCACGCGGCGGTTCTGCAGCGGCCACTCGTCGCCGGTGATCTTGAGCACCCACTCACGGGTGAGGCGCATCTCCTCGAGAACCTTGCCCGGCAGGTCGACGCGGTCGTCCAGAGCCAGGTACTGCTCGGCCACCTGCGCGTTGGTCTTGGCGATCGACATCTCGATGTTGTCGATGAAGGTGGTGAACAGCGGCCACTCGCGGTAGGCGCGGCGCAACAGGTCAAGGTCGCCGAGCTTCTCGCACGCGCTGCCCAAGCCGTACCACGCCGCCAGGTTGATGCGCGCCTGGCTCCACGAGAACACCCACGGGATGGTGCGCAGGTCGTCAAGCGACTTGGCGCCCAGGCCGCGCTTGGCCGGGCGCGAGCCCACCGGCAGCAGGCCCACCTCAGTGAGCGGCGTCACCCATGAGAACCACGCCGCGAAGCCCTCGGTGTTGAGCAGGTCCAGGTAGCGCTCGTGCGAGGCCTCGTTCAGGCGCGCCGCGAAGTCGGCGTACTTCTCGGTCATGTCGGTGTTGATCTTCTCGATGGACGGCGCGCTGTGCAGAAGCGTTGCCGCCGCCACCGACTCCACGTGGCGCCGCGCGAGCATGGGGTTGCCGTAGCGCGCGAAGATGACCTCGCCCTGCTCGGTGAGCTTGAAGCGGCAGTTGACCGAGCCCTTGGGCTGCGCGAGCACCGCCTTGTTGGCCGGGCCGCCGCCGCGCCCGACCGCGCCGCCGCGGCCGTGGAACAGCGTGAGGTGGATGTCGTGGCGCTCGGCCCACGCGGCGATGCGCTCCTCGGCCGCGTGCAGGGCGAGGATGGCCGTGGTGGGGCCGGCGTCCTTGGCGGAGTCGGAGTAACCGAGCATAACCTCCATCTGGCGGCCGTTGTTGTCGAGAAGCTCGCCCACCTCGGGGATGGCGAGCATCTCCTCAAGGATGCCCACCGAGTGCTCCAGGTCCTCCAGCTGCTCAAACAGCGGGATGACCTCGATCACCGGCACGTCGGCCGGGTGCGCGAAGGCCAGCTTGTTCAGGCGGTACACGTCGGCGATGTTTTGGGCCGACTTAGTGAACGACACGATGTAGCGGCGCGCGGCGCGCAGGCCGCCGCGCTTTTGGATGGAGCCGAGGGCGCGGAAGGTGTCGAGCACCTCCACCGTCATGGGGTCGAGCTTGCCGCGCTCGCCGTGCAGGCCGTGCTCGGCGATGTCGGCCAAGGCGCGCGTGTGCACCACCGAGTGCTGGCGGAACTCCATCTCCACCATGTGGAAGCCGAAGGTCTCGACCTGCCAGATGAGCGTCTGCACCGGGCCGTAGGCCTCGCGGCGCGCGCCGGCCTGCGCCAGCGAGCTCTGCACCACGCGCAGGTCGGCCAGAAACTCCTCGGGGCTGGCGTACATGCAGTCGGCGTTGCGCTCCACCGTGGCCGAGAGGCGCCCGCTCATGACCTTGAGCACCGTGCGGTGCGGCTCGCTGTCCCAGATGCCGGCCGGGTGCTCGGTGAGCTTCTCGCTCATCTCGACTTGGTGGCTCCAGAGGGTGCGGAGCTCCTCGGAGGGCTTGGTGGTGCGGGCGTCCACCGTGAGGTTGCGCGCCACCCGGTAGGTCTCGGCGGCAAGGGTCTCGAGCATGTGGTCGGAGAACTCGCGCGCGATCTTGCGGCTCACGTTGGCGGTGACGTTGGGGTTGCCGTCGCGGTCGCCGCCGATCCAGCAGCCGGGATGGAAGAACGCCGGGCACACCGCCGGCACGCGGCCGGAGTCCTCGCCGAGGATCCAGTCGTCGAAGCGGCGGTACACCTGCGGGATCACGCGGAACAGCGTTCCGTCGAAGATGTCGATGACGGTGTCGGCCTCCTCCACCGGCGTGGGCTTCTTGGGCGCCACAAGCGAGGTGCGGAACAGCGCGTCCACCTCGGCGGTCATCAGGCGCGTGTTCTCGGCGAGGTCGAGCCCGCCCAGGCGCGAGCGCTCGTCCAGAAGCTCGGCGATGCGGCGGATCTTGTCTTCCACGCTCTTGCGGCGCGCCTCGGTGGGGTGCGCAGTGAAGACCGGGTGGAACTCCAGCTTGCCGAGAAGCTCGCGGGCGCGCTCGGGGCTGGTCTCGGCGCGCAGGCGCTCAAAGGCGGCCACGAGCTCGTTGGAGGGGTCGTCGGAGCGGTTGCCCACCGCGTGCTCGCGGGCGCGCAGGGCCTCCATGCGGTACTGCTCCTCGCACAGGTTCACCAGGTGGAAATAGGTGGCAAGCGCGCGGGTGACCATGGTGGCCTCGGGCAGCTCGAGCTCCTCGACCAGGCGCACGGCCTTCTTGAAACCGGCGTGCGCGGTGTCGGGATCCTCGCGGACGGCGTCCGGCGAGTCCTCGATGCTGGCCTCGATGGTGTCGGCCACCAGCTCGTCGAAGGTCGCGAGGATGCCCTCGTCGTACTCGCCGAGCACGCGGCGCAGCGAGCGCATGAAGAGATCCATGTTGTCGCGGAGCTCGGCCGGCACGCCCTGGTTCTTCTCGCCCTTGGTGCGAAACGCCGTGACCGCGGCAACAGCGTCGGCGATGAGGCTCGACACGCGCTTGGTTTCTTCGGCCATGCGGTCTCCTTCCTGCGCAAGACCCGGCGAGCTGCGCGGGCTTGGCGTTGTGGGATACGCGCGGGGGCTAACGTCCCCACGCGGCAGCCCCTGTATTATACGCAATCGCTGCCGTTTACCGAAAGATCCCTGCTCTTTGCCGAGAATGTTACACAACGGAGAAGAGCCCGTGGCGAGCAAGCGCGTCTATCTGCCATGGGGGACGGGTACGGATGGCGGAACATGCCGCATGTTCCGCCATCCGTACCCGTCCCCCATGGCAGATGGCAGCAACCTGGCAGGTTGCTTAGCGCTGGCTGTCGAAAAACACCTTCACCTTGGAAAGGGCCCGGGCCAAGACGCAGGCTTCCTCGGGGGTGAGGTCGATCAGCGCCTCTTTGATCATGTAGCGGTGGAACAGGCTGTGCGCGCGGCACACCTCGCGGCCGCGGCGCGTGAGCGACACGAGCACGCGGCGTCGGTCCTTCTGCGAGCGCTCGCGCGTGACGAGCCCCTTGCGCTCGAGCTTGTTCATCGTGGTGGTGAGCGTGGCGAGCGTTACGGCCAGGCGACCGGCCACCTCGGTCATGGTGTTGGTCTCGTGCAGGCCGATGGCCGCGATGGCGTGGATCTCGGCCATGGTGAGACCCTCGGTCAGGCGGTTGTGCAGCGCGCGCTCCTCCACGCGCAGCACCGCGTTGAACGTGCGGGAGAGCAGGTCGTCCAGCTCCTCGCGCTGCTCGGGCGTGATGGAGTCGTAACCGCCCTCGGCGTCGGGCAGGAAGCTCTCGAGCGCCGGCACCGACAACGCGGGCGAGAAGTACCCGCCGTCGTCCGTGTCGTCGGCGTCGGTCGCCTCCTCGAAGGCCGCGAGGTCGGCAAGCGCCTCGCCCTGCACGGGGAGCGCATGCGCGGGCATCGGCGCATCGGCCTGCGCGCGCCCGGCCACGGGCTCAGGCGCGCCCTTCTCCCCCGCCGGCGCAGCTCCGCACGCGCCGGTCGCAGCTCCGTCTTTGTCCTGCTCGAGCGCCACGGACGCTACTCCGAAAGGTGCTCGGCCACCACGGCCGGCAGGTCGGGAAGCGCCACGAGCTCCTCGTCGTGGGTGGCCATGTTGCGCAGCTTCACCGCTCCCTGCGCCAGCTCGTCGCCGCCGGCCACGAGAATCAGCGCACAGCCGAGCTTGTTAGCCTGCTTGAACTGGCCCTTGAGCGAGCGGCCCTGGTAGTCGGCCTCGGTGCGGACGCCGGCGCCGCGCAGCTGCTGCGTCAGCGTGAAGATCTGCTCGCGGGAAACGCCGGGAGCCGCCGCCACGTACACGCTCTTCTCGGGCGCGCCGGCCATCTCCTGCCCCTGCGCCTCCAGCGCCAGCTGAACGCGCTCGAAGCCCACGGCAAAGCCCACGCCCGGGGTGGGCTTGCCGCCCTCGAGCTCCACGAGGCCGTCGTAGCGCCCGCCGCCGCCGATGGAGCCCACACCGGCGCCCGGCGCCTCCACCTCGAAGACGGTGCGCGTGTAGTAGTCCAGGCCGCGCACGAGCGTGGGGTCCTCAACGTAGGCGATGCCCGCGGCGTCCAGGTAGCGCTTGACCTGCTCGTAGTGGGCGCGGCAGTCGTCGCAGAGGTTGTCGCGCATGAGCGGGGCCTCGCGCATGACCTCGCGGCAGTGGTCGTTCTTGCAGTCGAAGGCGCGCAGCGGGTTCACCTCGGCGCGCTCGCGGCACTCGTCGCACATCTCGTCGGCGTGGTCGAGGATGAAGGCGCGCACCTGGTCGCGATAAGCCGGGCGGCACGCCGGGTCGCCCATGGAGTTGATGAGCAGGCGCAGCTGCGTAAGATCGAAGCCCAGGCGCCTGTAGAACTCCATGAGCATGATGATGCACTCGGCGTCAGCCGCTGGGTCGGGTGCGCCGAGCCATTCGATTCCCACCTGGTGGAACTGGCGCAAACGGCCCTTCTGCGGGCGCTCGCCGCGGAACATCGCCTCGGCGTACCAGGCCTTGAAGGGCGCCCCGCCCTGCGGCACCAGGTTGTTCTCCACCACCGCGCGCACCACGCCGGCCGTGCCCTCGGGACGCAGGGCCAGGCGCTGCTTGGGCTTGAGACGAGCGTCGGTGCCCTCCTCGAGCACGCGGGCGAAGTTGGCGCCGGAGAACACCCGGAACATCTCCTTGCGCACCACGTCGGTGGAGGTGCCGATGCCGTGCACGAACACGTCGAGCTGCTCGATGGCAGGCGTCTCGACGGCCTCGAAGCCGTACGGGCCGAAGACCTCGGCGGCCACCTGCTGCATCCGCTGCCACGCGCGCATGTCGCGCCCGATCAGGTCCTTGGTTCCCTCTGCGCGCTGTGCCTGCATGGTGCCCCTTCCCTATTGCGCCGCGCGGTGCGACCGACCGCGCGCGTTATACCGTAATCTGCCCTGGCATTATACGAGAAGCGCCGACCCGCACCCGGGCGGGCCGGCGGCTACGCCAAATTACTACGATTGTCTAAGTATCCGGAATGTGCGGGCCCCGGCTGGGGCGCGGCGGCGTGCGTCGTTGCCGGCGGCCGGCGCACGCACCGTTGCCGGCGGCCGGTGCACGCATCAGTTACCCGCAGTTCCGTCGCCGAATTTCCGGTTGGTCGCTCCCACGTCACGTAAATCTCGGAAATCCGGGATTTAGCTAACGTTTGAGCGACCAACCGCGTGTTAGGCGACAAGAGCGCGTGCAACCCGCCCCCTCTCTGGGGCGGATGAGACGGGCGCCCCGATCAGATGCGGTGGATGAGGAGGCCGCTTCTGAGCTTGGGCTCGAACCAGGTGGACTTGGGCGGCATGAGCAACCCGGCGTCGGCCACGAGCATGAGCTCGTCCACCGAGGTGGCGTGGAGCGTGAAGGCGCAGCCGTCCGCGCCGGCGCGGCGCTCGAGCTCGGCTGTGCCGCGGATGCCGCCCACGAACGAGATGCGCGCCTCGAGCCGCGGATCCTCGATGCCCAAGATCGGCCCCAACACGCGCCGCTGCAGAATCGACGCGTCAAGCGCCTCCACCGGGTCAGCCGCCAACGCCTCGTCGGTAAGCTTGCCGCCCAAGGAAAGGCGCCACCATTCGCCGCCGGCGAACAGCCCGAACACGCCACGCTCCTCAGGCTCAACCGGGCGCTCAGCGCGCTCGGCAACAAAGCCCGCCTGCTCAACGGCAGCCACCAGCTCCTCGGGGCTTAGCCCCGCGCGGTCGGCCACCACGCGGTTGTACGGCAGCACCGTGAGCTCGCGCGCCGGGAAGAGCACCGAGAGCACGGTCTCGTACGCGGGAAGCCCCGCCCCCGGCAGCGCCGTAGCCGTCTCGCCGCCGGCCCCCGTGCCAGCTTCGCCCGCAGCCTCCGCCGCAGACGCCTCCCGCTCAGCCGCCGCGCGGCGCGCCAGCCCCACCTTCACGGCGGAAGCCGCGCGATGGTGCCCGTCGGCTATGTAGGCGCACGGCACCTGCGCAAACGCTTGCGCCAACGCCTCGACCTCGTCGGGCTCGGAGATACGCCACACCGTCTGGTGCACGCCCTCGGCGTCCTCGAAGTCATACAGCGGCGCGCACAGCGTGGTCCGGCGCACCAGCCGGTCCACGCGCCCGTTGCCGCGGTACGTGAGGAAGATCGGCCCGGTCTGCGCGTCGAGCGCGTCGATGTGCCGGATGCGGTCGAGCTCCTTGTCCTCGCGCGTGTTCTCGTGGCGCTTCACCACGCCGTCCACGTAGTCGTCCAGCCGGCAGCACGCCACGATGCCCGTCTGCTCGGCGGCATCGGTCGCCAGCCGGTACAGGTAAAAGCACGGCGAGTCCTCCTCAACGAAGGTGCCGTCGGCCAGCCGCGCGTCAAACAGCTCACGCGCCTTGGCGTACACCTCGGGCGCGTACATGTCCTGCTCGGGCGAGAACTGCGTCTCAGGCCGGTCGATATTCAGAAACGAGAGCGGCCGCCCCTCCACGGCGCGCGCCGCCTCCGCACGGTCGAACACGTCGTAGGGCAGCGCCGCCACCTGCGCCGCCACCTCGCGCGCCGGCCGCACCGCCGCAAACGGATAGATGTCCATACCGTGCTCCTTTCCTTTACCTGCAACGTCCCAGCCCGCTCGCTCCCCCGCGCTCCAAACAGAGCCCTCGGGCGCCCAGCAAGAGGGGCTGATCAGATCCGGGTCGGGGCATGCGCCGGCGCGACTTCTGAGCGAGCCTTTTCGCTCGGCGAAGCCGGCGAAAAGAAGCGAGCGAAGCTGAAGCGCCGGCGCATGCGCCAACCCGGACCGGCGGGATCCGCCCGCTCTTCTCGCCCTACTTGATGACGCGCACCCGATAGATCGACGGGATCCGTCGCAGCGCCTCGATCGTGGCCGGCTCCAGGTGCTCGTCGGTGTCGAACATGGTGTAGGCGTTGGCGCCGGCGCTCTCGTTCACCATGCGCTGCACGTTGGCGTTGTCGCGCGCCAGGATGGCCGTGATCTGGCCGATCATGTTGGGCACGTTGGCGTGCAGGCACGCCACGCGGCTGGCCGCGCGGGCCTTGCCCATGGAGCAGCTGGGGTAGTTCACCGAGTTGGCGATGTTGCCGTTCTCCAGGTAGTCCTTGAGCTCGGAGATGGCCATGTCGGCGCAGTTGGCTTCGGCCTCGTCGGTGCCGGCGCCGGAGTGCGTGGTCACGAAGGTGCGCGGCATGTGCAGCGTGGCCGGCGTGGGGAAGTCGCACGCGAACCAGCTGAGCCGCCCGCTCTCGAGCGCCGCCGCCACCGCCTCTTCGTCGATGATCGTCTCGCGCGCGTAGTTGATGAGCACCGCCCCCGGGGCGAGAAGCGCCAGCTGGTCGGTGCTGATCATGCCCACGGTGTCGGCCTTGCTCGGCACGTGGAGCGTCAGGTAGTCGCAGTCGCGGCAGAGGTCTTCCAGCGTGCCCACGCGCTGCACCTCGCGCGAGAGCACCCACGCGTGCTCAACCGAGATGAACGGGTCGTAGCCGAAAACGTCCATCCCCAGGTCGACGCAGGCGTTGGCCACCTTGGAGCCTACGTTGCCAAGCCCCACCACGCCCACGCGCTTGCCCTTGAGCTCGTGGCCCACGAACTGCTTCTTGGCGCGCTCGGCCTCGGTAAGCGGGTTGGGCAGCTCGGCGTGCGCCCGGCACCACTCCATGCTCTGCACGACGCCGCGGCTCGAGAGCACCATCATGGCCAGCACGATCTCCTTCACAGCGTTGGAGTTGGCGCCCGGCGAGTTGAACACCACCACGCCGCGGCGCGCGTACTCCTCAACCGGGATGTTGTTTACGCCGGCGCCGCAGCGCGCGATAGCGCGGATCGAGTCGGGCAGCACGTAGCCGTGCAGGTCGGTGGAGCGCATGAGGATGGCGTCGGCCCCCTCCGCGTCCTCCACGAAGTCGTAGCCGGCCCCGAAGGTAACGGCACCGTCCTTGGTGATGTCGTCGATGATCTTGATGGTGCGCATGGCGTAAGTCCTCTCAAAGCGGCGGGCGATAAGCGCAGCGGGCATGCAGCCGCGCCGCGCGGGCGCAGGCAGGTGCGCGGCGCCGCGCACCTCAGACTGGCCGGCTCAAAGGCAGCCGAAACCGAGGGGCGCGGCGGCCGCGCCTAACAAGACCGCGCGCTCTTCTCGCCTGACGCGCCTGCTGCAGCCGCCTCCGCCTCCGCGGGATGCGCCGCCTCGAACTCCTCCATATAGGCCGTGAGCGCCTCGACCGCCTCGAGCGGCAGGGCGTTGTACATGCTCGCGCGCATGCCGCCGGTGGAGCGGTGAGCGCGCACGCCGATCATGCCGCGCGCCTCGGCCCCGGCGATGAACTCATCGTCGAGCTCTTTGGAGCCGGTGCGGAACGTGGCGTTCATCATCGAGCGCGACGCCTTCTGCGCGTGCGCGCGGAAGAGGCTGCTCTTGTCGAGGGCGGCATACATGAGCGCGGCCTTGGCGCGGTTGCGCTCGCGCATCGCCTCGAGGCCGCCCTGGGCCTCGATCCAGTCGAACACCAGCGAGCACGCGTAGATGCCGAAGGTGTTGGGGGTGTTCATCATGGAGTCTTTCTCGTCCTGAACGCGGTAGTCCAGGTAGCTGGGGCAATAGGCCTTGGCCGGCCCGCGGGCGATAAGGTCGCGCCGCACGATCACACAGGAAAGCCCCGCCGGACCGGCGTTTTTCTGCACGCCGGCGTAGACAAGCCCGTAGCGCGTCACATCCACCGGCTCGGACAGAAAGCACGACGACACGTCCGAGACGAGCGGCACCGCGCCGGCGTCGGGCAGCTCCCAGAACTTGGTGCCGTAGATGGTGTTGTTCTCGCAGAGGTAGAGGTAGTCCAAGTCCTGCGGCACGGTGTAGGAGCCCGGGTCGGGCACGCGGTCGTAGCCGGTGCCTTCGGACGAGGCGACCACGAGCGCCTCGCCGTGCTTTTGCGCCTCCTGCCAGGCGAGCGTGGAAAACAACCCCGAGCGGATGTAGCCGGCGCGCCCCGTGCGCATGAGGTTCATCGGGATGCCGGCGAACTGGAGCGTGGCGCCTCCCTGCAGAAACAGCACCGCGTAGGTGTCCGGGATGCCCATGAGGCGCCGAAGCGTTTCCTCGGCATGCCCGATCACCGCCGAGAACGCCGGCGTGCGGTGGCTCATCTCGAGGATAGAGAGACCCTCGCCGTGGTAGTCGAGAAGCTCGGACTGGATCTGCTCGAGCACCGGCACCGGCATGGTGGCCGGGCCTGCGCCGAAGTTGTACACGCGTGCCATATGCACCTCCGTGGAGAGCGACCGCCGTCGGTGCCCCGGATGGGCGGCGGGGCTCGTCGCTTGCGGCAAGGAAACGAAAACGGGCCGCACGGCATAACCGTGTGGCCCTCCATTGTACGGGCCCGCGCGGCAGCATGCGCGCGACCCTTGCGGTTGTTACGTACATGTTGCCGACAGGTTGCCGCGCACGCCGCAGCCGCCGGCGGCCGGGGCGCGCTTATCGCCCGGCGGCGGGGCAGAGAACCGTGGTGTACTCCTCGAGCGCGGCGCGCTGGTCGTCGGTGAGACCGGCGTCCGAGATCAAGGCGTCGGTGTTCTCGAGCCGGTAGAAGGTGTAGAAGTCGCGGCGGCCAACCTTGCTGGCGTCGGCGAGCAGGTAGCGCGCGTCGGCCTGGTTGAAGGCCAGCTGCTGGAAGCGCCCCTCGTCGACGTTGGAGGTTGAGACCTCGCCGTCGGCAATGCCGTTTGCGCCGATAAACGCCGCGTCGATCCCCAGCGAGGTGATCACGTCCTCGGCAAGCGGACCCACGAAGGCCGTCGTGCGGGCGCGGTACCTGCCGCCCACGAGGTAGAGCTCGTAGCGCTCGTCGGACTCGATCATGTTGAAGACGGCGAACGAGTTGGTGACGATGCGCAGACTGCACGAGGGCAGAAGCGAAACCATCTGCTCAACCGTGGTGCCTGTGCCGAGGAAGATCGTGGAGTCGGGCTCGATGAGCGACACGGCGCGCAGGGCGATGGCGCGTTTCTCCTCCTTGTTGCGGCCGCGCTTCTCGGCGTGGCTGTACTCCCGGCGGCGCATGGACTGGCGGTGCGGCGAGGCCGTGCGGGCGCCGCCGTGCACGCGCACGAGCTCGTCGCGCTCGGCGAGCTCGGCGAGGTCGCGGCGGATGGTCATCTCGGACACGCCGAGGGAGTCGGCGATGCCCTTCACCGAGGCGGCGCCCTGGTTCTCGAGCAACCGCTTGATCATGTTCTGACGCTCAGCTTTGATCATCGTCTCTCCCTCCTTCTTGTTTGATAGCTCATCTGTTTCGGTGCTTTGCACACAACAAGATGATAGGTTGATTATATCCCGAACATTTCCGAACAAAACACCAAGCGCACAGGATGAATGCGCCAAATTAAGCCGTGCCTAGTTTGGCGCAGAGCGAAAACCCGGTGCACAGAAAATGGATGTCGTTTTACGCGCGAGCGCCAAGTAGACCGACCAGACCCCACTCTGTCTACCTGCGCTTTTCTTGAGAGACGAGGCGCCTCTACTCAAAGCGTCCCTCTAAAACAACATCCATTTTGAACAGGGCGGGGAAACGTGCCGCGTTCGCCCCGTTCCGTCTTACGAAATGCGCCAAACTAGGCCCGGCCTAATCTGGCGCAACCAGGTAAACGGAAGGGATAAGCTCCACGTAAGCGAGGGCGCTTCTGGCGGAGCAGATCAGCCCGAACGAGGAGCGCATGCGCCTTGCGGCGATGCGCGATGAGTGAGGATCGAGGTGCCCGCCAGAAGCGGCCGCAGCGTCGGCATAGGTTTAGCGAACCTGGGCCACGTACACCACGTTCGTGCAGGTCTGCTTGTCTTGCAGCGTCACCGAGGTGGCCGGGTCGCCCGCCGTGAGCACCACGATGTCGCCTTCGCGCACCACGCCGCGTTCCTTGGCCTCCTCAAGCGCGCTTTTCACGATGTAGCTCACGTCGCCGATGCCCTCGCGCAGCACCGGCTCAACGCCCCAGTACACCGACATCTTGCCCACCGCCCACTCGTTTGGCGTGATAGCCAAAATCGGCAGCGACGGGCGGAAGTTCGACACGAGGCGCGCCGAGCGGCCCGTAGAGGTGGGTACCAGGATCGCGCGCGCCTTCACGTTGAAGGCCGAGGTCACGGCGGCGAGGCCCATCGCGTTGTTGATGACCGTGGCGCCCTTGGCGTCGGTGTGCAGATCGAAGTTGGAATGCTCCGGCATGGTGGCCTCGGCGATCAGGGCGATGTTGGCCATCATCTTCACGGCCTCAAGCGGATACTTGCCGGCCGCCGTCTCGCCGGAGAGCATCACGGCGTCCGTGCCGTCGTTGATGGCGTTGGCCACATCCGTCACCTCGGCACGCGTCGGGCGCGGGTTGCGGATCATGGAGTCGAGCATCTGCGTGGCGGTGATCACGGCCTTGTAGGCCTTGTTGCACTTCTGGATGATCTCTTTTTGGATGGTGGGGCACACCTCGGGAGCAACCTCTACGCCCAGGTCGCCGCGAGCGACCATGATGCCGTCGGCCGGCTCCAGGATCTCGTCGAAATGGTACACCGCCGTGGCGCATTCGATCTTGGGGAAGATGCCCACGTGTGTGCCGCCGTTCTCGTCGCAGAGCTTGCGGATCTCGCGCACGCCCTCGGCGTCGCGGATAAACGACGCCGCGATGAAGTTGATTCCCTCTTTCAGGCCGAACAGGATATCGGCGCGATCCTGATCGGTGATGGCCGGCAGGCTGAGTTTGACGTTAGGCACGTTCACGCCCTTGCGCTCGCCCAGCTCGCCGCCGTTCTCGACCGTGCAGACGATGTCTTGGCCCTCGATGGCGGTCACCGTCAGGCCGATGAGCCCGTCGTCGATAAGGATCGTGCTGCCCACGCGCACTTCCTGCGGAAGCGCCACGTGGTCCAGGTAGAAATGCTCGGCCGTGCCCAAGCGCTCCTCGGAGGTCTCGGCCGCCGTCACGGTAACGGTAGCGCCTTGCTCAAGCGTCACCTTGGCGTGCCCTTCCAGCAGCCCGGTGCGGATCTCGGGGCCCTTCGTGTCGAGCAGGATGCCCACCGGGCGGCCCAGCTCGCGCGCCACGCGCTTCACACGCTCCATCCGCACATGATGCTCCTCGTGGCTGCCGTGGCTGAAGTTGAAGCGGGCCACGTTCATGCCCGCTTTGATCATCTCGCACAGGACGTCCTCGTCATCACACGCCGGCCCCATGGTGCAGACGATCTTGGTGCGCTTAGTGAGCATGCTGCTCCTCCTCACGTTAACGCCCGTAGCTCCCCAGCAACAGGCTTTCTGCGTACTTTACCCGCAACGAGAAGAACCAAGGCGCACGCGGCCGAACAATTCCGGAAGCGGCACCAAGCGCCGGGGCATTTGGATGAGGGAGACTGGACGCAGCTGCGGCGCGTCCCTGTCAGCTGGCCGCAGCTGCAGCGCACCAGGGCGCTGGTTGACTGCGATCTTGTTGTCCAAGCGCCCAGTCAGGCGCAAGCTTGTCGCCCAAGACGATGGTTGGTCGCGACCCTATCGCGCAGAGCGGAGGTTGGCCGCGGGCCCTATCACCCGGGACGATAGTTGATCGCACTTTCGTCACGAGCAGAACAGTTAACCGCACAAACCGCAGCCAACTCCCGATTTTCCGAGAATTACGCGTCGCCGAAGCGACCAACCGGTCCTTAGGCGTCGAGCCAGCGACCAACCCGGCCATCAGCGGTCAACCCCGCGGCCAACCACAGCTTGAGAGCACACCCAACCCCGTAAGACGAAATGCGCCAAACCAGGCACGGCCTAATCTGGCGCATCGGTCGGCTACGTTAGCGCACCTGGGCCACATACACCACGTTCGTGCTCGTGGTCTGCTTCTTGCTCATATCCTCGATGGTCACCGAGGTCGCCGGGTCGCCCGCCGTGATGACCACAATGTCGCCTTCCTTGGCAAAGCCGCGCTCCTTGGCCTCGTCGATGGCACCCGAGACAATGAAGCGCACGTCGCCCATACCCGGACGGCACACCGGCTCAACGCCCCAGTACAGCGTCATCTTGTTGACGGCCCACCAGTACGGCGTGATGGCCAGGATCGGCAGCGACGGGCGGAAGTTCGACACGAGGCTCGCCGAGCGGCCCGTGAACGTGGGCACCAGGATCGCGCGCGCCTTCACGTTGAAGGCCGTGTTCACCGCGGCCAGGCCCACGGCGTTGTTGATGACGGTGACGCCCTTCTCGTCCGTGTGAAGGTCGAAGGTGCGGTGCTCAGGCAGGGTGGCCTCGGCGATAAGCGCCACGTTGGCCATCATCTGCACCGCCTGCACTGGATACTTGCCAGCCGCTGTCTCGCCGGAGAGCATGACGGCGTCCGTGCCGTCGTCAATGGCGTTGGCGACGTCGGTAACCTCGGCGCGCGTGGGGCGCGGGTTGCGGATCATGGAGTCGAGCATCTGGGTGGCGGTGATGACCGGCTTGTACGCCTTGTTGCACTTGCTGATGATCTCCTTCTGCACCGTGGGGCACACCTCCGGCGCGATCTCCACGCCCAGGTCGCCGCGGGCAACCATGATGCCGTCGGCCGCCTCGAGGATGTCGTCGAAGTGGTACACGGCCGTGGCGCACTCGATCTTGGGCAGCACCGCCACGTACTCGCCGCCGTTCTCGTCGCAAAGCTTGCGGATCTCGCGCACGCCCGCAGCGTCGCGGATGAACGAAGCGGCGATGAAGTCGATGCCCTCCTTCAGGCCGAAGAGGATGTCCTGGCGGTCGCGCTCGGTGATGGTGGGCAGGCTCAGGTTGGCGTTGGGAACGTTGACGCCCTTGCGCTCGCCCAGCTCGCCGCCGTTCTCGACCGTGCAGATGATGTCCTGGCCCTCGATGCGCTTGACGGTAAGGCCGATAAGCCCGTCGTCGACAAGGATCGTGCCGCCGATGTGGACCTCCTGCGGAAGCGCCAGATGGTCCAGGTAGAAGTGCTCGGCGGTGCCGAGACGCTCCTCAGAGGTCTCAGCCGCGGTGACGGTGACCTCGGAGCCGGCGACCAGGGTCACCTTGGCATGGCCCTCGAGCAGCCCGGTGCGGATCTCGGGGCCCTTGGTGTCCAGCAAGATGCCCACGGGGATGCCAAGCTCGCGGGAGATGCGCTTGACGCGCTCCATGCGCTCATGGTGCTCCTCGTAGCTGCCGTGGCTAAAGTTGAAGCGGGCCACGTTCATGCCCGACTTCATCATCTCGCGCAAGATATCCTCGTCGTCACATGCTGGACCCATGGTGCATACGATCTTGGTTCGCTTGAGTAACATGCACTAACCCCGTTCCTTACGTGTGCCTAAAACCGTTTCCCCTACTCCTGCGACCAAACCGGTATGCGGTTTCGCCGACACCCTCCCAAGGTACCGGCCGATAAGCCCCCGAGCGGTTCCTGACGCCGACCGGAGGCCATGGTAGGCCTATCTTACCGTGCCGCCGCGGCCCGCGCACGTTAGCATCTCATTAATTCCGCCAACGGGGCCTAACGCGAAGCCGCGCGCAAAGCCCGCCCCACGCAAAACGGGGCCGTCCCGAAGACCTGCCCGCAAGGCAGGCCGTCCCGACACGGCCCCGTCCCAAAACCCGGCCCCAGCACGCGGCCGAGAAGCGCGCACCCTTTACGCGGTGACCTCCGTGCCGCCCACGTAGGTGGCGGCGAGCGTCATGTCGGCGTTGAAGATCGTGAGGTCGGCGGAGCGGCCGGGCTTGATGAAGCCCACCTTGTCGTCCACGCGCGCCGAGCGCGCGGCCACCTCGGAGGCCATGCGGATGGCCTGCTCGGCGGTGACGATCTGCCAGTCAACCACGTTCTTCACGCCGCGGGCGAGTGTGAGCACCGAGCCGGCGATGTTGCCGGTGGTGCCGTCCTCGTTCTTGAGGTAGCACAGCCCGTCCTCCATGATGACGGGCATGCCGCCCGAGACGTACTCGCCCTCGGGCATGCCGCCGCAGATGAGGCAGTCGGTGATAAGCACGCAGTGCTGCCAGCCCTTGGCGTCCACGAGCGCCTTGATGGCGCCGGGAACCACGTGGCGCCCGTCGCAGATAACCTCGGCGTAGGTGTCAGGCGTGGTCATGGCGCACCCGGTCACGCCGGGGTCGCGGTGGTGCAGGCCGCGCTGGCCGTTATAGGTGTGCACGAAGCAGGTGGCGCCGGCGTTCACCGCTGCCAGGGCCTCTTCGTAGTGCGCGTCGGAGTGTCCGATGGCGGTCACCACGCCGCGGGCGTCGAGCGCGGCGATGTACTCGCACGCGCCGGGCTTCTCGGCTGCCAAGGCGCTTTTCACGATGCGGCCGCCGGCCTTCTCCTGCCACCCGTCGAAAACCTCCACGTCGGGGTCGATGAGGTAGACGGGGTTCTGCGCGCCCACGTGCGCGGTGGTGAAGAACGGCCCCTCCAGGAAGATGCCGGCGATGCGCGCGCCGGCGAAGTCGGCGTCGCGGCCCTCGTCGGCGGCGGCGATGGCGGCGCAGGCGCGGCCGATGTCGTCAACCGACTCGGTGAAGGTGGTGGGCACCCAGGCGGTGGTGCCGGCCTTGGCGAGCGCCACGCTCGAGTCGTCGATGCTGGCGGGGTCGCAGTCGGTGGTGGCGTGGTTGTGGAAGCCGTGGATGTGCGTGTCAACCAGGCCGGGGCCCACGATGGCACCCGGGTACTCGCGGATCTCGCAGTCGGGCTTCTCGGCGCTCCACTGGCCGAAGACGCCGTCCGTAACGGTGAGGTAGCCGCCTTGCATGGTGGCCCCCGGCAAAACGAACTTGCTTGCAGATAGTGCGAACGTGCTCATGCTACCGCTCCTCTCACGTGCCAACGCTGATAGATGAAAACGGGACGCGTGCGTCCCGGTGGTGCTGAATCTACGCTCTGCGGTGCGTGACCGTGTACTTGAACTGGTCGGCGCGCGCCACCGACAAGGTGAACTCCACGATCTCCTCGTCGGTGTTGTAGGTGGTGCGCACCAAGTCGAGCACCGGCGCACCCTCGTTGATGTCGAGCAGGCGCGCGTCCTTCATGCGCACGACGCTCGCGTACACCTCTTCCTCGGCCAGGTGGATCTTCTGCCCGAAGTCTGCCTCGATCACCTCGTACAGCGAGCGGCTCTCGAGCTCGCCGGGGGTGAGCGTGGGAAAGAGGCGCGCCGGCAGATACGAGCGCTCGACCATGAGCGCCATGCCGTCGGCTGAGCGCAGGCGCTTGAGCTTGATGAGCTTGTCGCCCGGCTCGAGGCCCATGTGGCCGGCCAGGTACTTGTCGGCGTCGAGCTCGCGGAACTCCAGGATGACCGTCTCCGGGTCGCGCCCCATCTTGCGCATCTGCTCGGTGAAGCTGTAGACCTGCATGATGTCGGTGGCCTGCGAGGTCTTGTCGGTCACGAAGGTGCCCTTGCCGTGGCGCTTGCGCACGAGCCCCAGGTTCTCGAGCTCCTGCAGGGCCAGGCGCACCGTGGTGCGGCTGAGGCCGTAGCGCACGGAGAGCTCGCGCTCCGAGGGGAGCATGTCGCCCTGCTCGAGCTCGTTCTCAATCTTGTCGCGCAGGGTGTCAACCAGCTGCTCGTACAGCGGCTGCTTTCTCGTTGCGGGCGCGGTGCTCATGGAATCGGCTCCCTTGAAGTTGGCATGGGCGCGGCTCGAACAAGCCGTTTTCGGCGTTTTGGCTCAAAGCGCTGAAAACGGCCCGGTCTCTCAAGCGGGGCAAGGCCCGCCCGCCGGCTCAAAGAACCCCTGGGCGCACCGCTGCACGGCCGCGCCCAGGGGATGTGGTTCAGATCGATGTTACGCGAACAGCTTGTCCAGCTCCTCCACCGGGGTGCTGGGAACGCGCTGGATCACGAGCTCCACACCGAGATCCTGAAGCTCGCGGAAGGCGGCAACGTCGGCGTCGTCAACGGCAACCGCGGCGGCAACCTGGCGCTTGCCCTCGGCCATGTGCATGTTCCCGATGTTGACCTTCTTGATCGGCACGCCGCCCTTCACCAGGGCAAGGACGTCCTGCGGGGTCTCGGCCACGATGAAGATCTGCTGGCGCGCGCCGGCCCCGGCCACGGCCTCGACGGTCTTCGCGAGCGAGAGGAAGCGGGTCTCCACGCCGGAGGGGGCGGCCATGCGCATGAGGTTCTGGCGCATGGTGTTGGTGGCCACGTCGTCGTTAGCCACGATGATGAGGTTGGCGCCGAGCGTGGCGTTCCACTGCGTGGCGATCTGGCCGTGGATCAAGCGGTTGTCGATGCGCGTGAGAACAATGTTGGGCTCTGCCATGGTAGCTTCCTTTCGTACGTGCCCCTCCTGCGGGCTCCTTCTACGCTTGAAGCCGTGCGGCAGGAGCAAGGTCGCCGCGCAGCCAGAAACGCCATTCCCAAACGCGGCCGCGCGCCCGGTACCCCCGTACCCGTTCGCCCGGCCTGCCGCGCCTTATATTCCCTCCGCGGGCGCCGCGTCAGCGCCTGTCGGCGGGGCGAGAAGATCGGCGACCGACTTGTTCGCGATCCCCGCCTTCCCCACCGAGACCGCCGTCGCCACGAGCTCGGCGCGCGTGGCGCCCTGCCCGCGAGCCACGAGACACTCGAGCAGCATGGGCAGGTTCGCGCCGGTGACCACGTCCACGTCCGGCACCTCCACGCTCGCCAGCATCGCCTGGTTGAAGGGCGTGCCGCCGAGCAGGTCGGTGAAGACGATAAGCCCGTCGGTCTCAGCGGCGAGGTCGGCCATGGCCACCGCGAGCGTCTCGCCGAAAGATCCGGCCGTCTCGTCGGTGAAGGGAACCTGCGCAAACGCGGGCAGCTCGCCTGCCACCATGGCAAGCGCGCTTGTCAGCCCCGGCGCTAAGTCGCCGTGGCCCGTTAGGACGAAACCCACCATAGCCACGCTCCCTGTATGGTAATAAAAGACGCGCTGCCCTGCGGCACCTGCGCAAATGCACTGGTAGTAACCACAAAACAGCACTTAAAGTATACGGCTTGGGAAACCTCGGTCAAGCTGGGAGAAGCGCCCGCCGCTGGCAGCGATTTTCCTACCGCTCGGTGTCGGCGACCCAGCGCGGGCAGGTGCCCAGCTCTGCCGCGGGGGACGGGTACGAATGGCAGGGCGCGCGCCGGCAAGGTGCGCGCCCCGCCCCACAGGCAGGCGCGCCCGCGCCTGCCGCCCCCAAACGCAAAAAGCCCCGCCCGGGTCATAAGACCTGGGCGGGGCTGTCCTTGACGCGGGAACGGCGCGGCCGGCATGGCAGAAAGCGACCGCGCCTCCCCGCGCAGAAGGAGGCAACAGGTGCGGACGCTTAGGCCTTCTTGGCTCCGGGCGCCACCACGGGGTCGGCGTTCACGTCCTTGGCGCCGCGGCCGTAGCTCGGACGGGCGGCGTCGTACTGGATATCGCGGGCGAGCTTGCGCACGTCGGCCGCGCCGCTGTTCTTCTCGTAGCGGTGACAGGCGCACAGGTGGTCCGGCAAGATCTCGCGCAGCTCGGGCGCGGCCACGTCGCAGGCGCCCACCTTGGCGAAGCAGCGGCTCGCGAAGCGGCACCCGGCCGGCGGGTCGATGGGGCTCGGCACGTCGCCCTCGAGGATGATGCGCTTGCGCTGCAGGTGCGGGTCCGGCGACGGGATGGCCGAGAGAAGCGCCTGCGTGTAGGGGCACAGCGGCTCGTGGTAGAGGCTGTTTTTAGGCGCGATCTCCATGAGGCGGCCCAGATACATCACGCCCACGCGGTCCGAGATGTGCTTGACCACGTTCAGGCCGTGCGCGATGAACAGGTACGTGAGCCCCAGCTGGTCCTTCAGGTCGTCGAGCAGGTTCAGCACCTGCGCCTGGATGGACACGTCGAGGGCCGACACCGGCTCGTCGCAGACGATGAGCTTGGGGTTCACCGCGAGCGCGCGGGCGATGCCGACGCGCTGGCGCTGGCCGCCGGAGAACTCGTGCGGGTAGCGGTTCTTCATGTAGCTCGCCAGGCCCACGCGCTCCAGCAGCTCGTCCACGCGCGCGTCGATCTTGTCGGCCGGCAGGATGTTGTTGGTGCGGATGGGCTCCGCCACGATCTGGGCGATCGTCATGCGCGGGTTCAGGCTCGCGTACGGGTCCTGGAAGATGAGCTGGATGTCGCGGCAGTAGCGGCGGCGCTCCTTCACCGGCAGCGCGGTGATGTCCTTGCCCTCGAAGATGATCTTGCCGCTCGTGGGCTTCAGAAGGCCCACGAGCATCTTGCCGATGGTGGACTTGCCGCAGCCCGACTCGCCCACGAGGCCGAAGGCCTCGCCGCGGCGGATCGAGAAGCTCACGTCGTCAACGGCCTGCACGAACGAGGTCGGCTTGCCGAAGAAGTTGCTCTCGGCCACGAAGCTCTTGGTGAGGTGCTGGACCTCGATGAGGTTCTCGGACGCCATTTAGCGCACCTCCTCTGCGTTCTGCGCGGCCGCCTTGGCCGCCGCCTCCTTCTGCGCCTTGACCGCGCGTTCCACTTCTGCCGGGTCGTCGTAGAGGAAGCAGCGCACGCGGCGGTCGGTGCCGGGCACGTTCTTGAGCTCGGGACGCTCGACGCGGCAGAGGTCCATGCAGCGCTCGCAGCGGTCGGAGAACGGGCAGCCGGTCGGCATCTCGAGCGGGTTGGGCACCGTGCCCTTGATCATGTACAGGCGGTCGGACTGCTCGTCCTCCAAGCGCGGGATCGACTTCAAAAGGCCCAGCGTGTAGGGGTGCAGCGGGTAGTCGAACAGCTCGACCTTCTCGCCCTCCTCGACCACCTGGCCGCAGTACATGACCACCACGCGGTCGGCCACCTCGGACACCACGCCCAGGTCGTGGGTGATGAGCATGACGGCCATGTTGAACTCGTCGCGCAGCTTGTAGATAAGATCCAGGATCTGCGCCTGGATGGTCACGTCGAGGGCCGTGGTGGGCTCGTCGGCGATGAGCAGCTTGGGGTCGCACGAGAGCGCCATGGCGATCATGACGCGCTGGCGCATGCCGCCCGACATCTGGTGCGGGTAGTCGCGGGCGCGCTCCTCGGGGCTGGGGATGCCCACCACGCGCAGCATCTCGACGGCGCGAGCCCACGCGTCCTTCTTGTTCATGTCGGTGTGGGTCTGGATGGCCTCCACGATCTGGTCGCCCACGCGGTAGACCGGGTTCAGGCTCGTCATGGGCTCCTGGAAGATCATGGAGATCTGGTCGCCGCGGATGGCTTCCATCTCGCGCTCGGAGGCGGCGAGCAGGTCCTTGCCGTCGAAGGTGATCGAACCGCCCGCCACGTGGCCAGGATCCTGCAGAAGGCCCATGACGGAAAGCGAGGTCACGCTCTTGCCCGAGCCCGACTCGCCCACCACGGCCAGGATCTCGCCCTGGTCGATGGAGAAGGTCACGCCGTTCACCGCGCGGACGACGCCCTTGCGCGTGGGAAACTCGGTGACGAGGTCTTTGACTTCAAGCAATGCCATGCGCTATCACCGCTTCCTTGCTTTGGGGTCGAGGGCGTCGCGCACGCCGTCGCCGAGCAGGTTGAACGCAAGCACGGTCACGGTAATGGCAAGCCCGGGGAAGATCATGGCGTAGGGCGCCTGGAAGATGTAGTTGCGGCCGCGGCCCAGCATGTCGCCCCACTCGGCCGCCGGCGGCTGCACGCCCAGGCCCAGAAAGCCCAGCGCCGCAGCGTCCAGGATGGCGCCTGAGATGCCCAGCGTGGCGCGCACGATGATGGAGGGCAGCACGTTGGGGAGCACGTGGCGGAAGATGATGGTGAAGTCGTTGTCGCCGATGACGCGGGCGGCCGCCACGTAGTCGGACTGCTTGACCGACAGGATCTGGCTGCGCACGATGCGCGCGTACTCCGGGATGGAGACCAAGCCGATGGCCACGATGGCCTTGTCGATGCCCTGGCCGAGCGCCGCCATGAAGGCGATGGCCAGAAGGATGGACGGGATGGCGAGCATCATGTCCATCACGCGCATGATGACCGTGTCGACGACGCCGCCCTTGTAGCCGGCGACGGCGCCCAAGGTCACGCCGATGGCCAGCGAGATGGCCACGGAGAGCAGGCCGACGGTGAGCGAGATCTGCGTGCCCACCAAAACGCGGCTGAAGATGTCGCGACCCTGCTGGTCGGTGCCGAACCAGTGCTGCATGCTCGGCGGCTGGAACGACTGCGAGAGATCCTGCTGGTAGGGATTGTACGGCAACACCTGCGGGGCCACCGCGGTCACGATGGCGATAACCACCAGAAGCAGGATGAACACGAGGCTCACCATGGCGGTCTTGCTCTGGGTCAGCGAGTACCACATGTCCTTCCACAGGCTCTCGGGCTTCTGCGCGGCATGCTCGTAGTCGGGGGCCTCAGGCGGAACGCTCGACGGGTTGGGCTCGTCCTCGGAAAGCAGAACGTCGTCATCGATAAGCTCTGTCGTCATGCGTCTCACCCCTCTTCCTGGGAGTACTTGATGCGCGGATCCAGGTAGGCGTAGATCACGTCAACCACCAGGTTGATGATGATGAAGATCACACCGATGAGAAGCACCGCGCCTTGGATCACGGGGAAGTCAGACTTCAAGATGGAGTCGACCACGTACTTGCCGATGCCCGGCCAGGCGAAGACCGTCTCGGTGAGCATGGCGCCGCCCAAGAGGCTGCCCAGCTGCAGGCCGATCACGGTGGTGATGGGCAGCATCGCGTTGCGCAGCGCGTGGTGGCGGTTCACGCGGCCCTTCTTGAGACCCTTGGCGCGGGCGGTGCGCACGTAGTCCTCGTTGAGCGTGTCGAGCATGCTCGAGCGCGTCATGCGGGTGATAACCGCCATGGAGTACAGCGACAGCGCGAGCGCCGGCAGGATGACGTGGCGCAGCGCATCGAAGAACGCCTCAAAGTCACCCGAGAGCAAGGTGTCGATCAGGTAGAACCCCGTGCCGCCCACCGGCTGCAGAAGCGGGTCGATGCGGCCCGAGGAGGGCAGCACGTGCAGCACGCCGGCGAACAGGATGATGAGCAGGATGCCCGACCAGAAGATGGGCATGGACACGCCGATGAGCGCGAAGATCATGGAGAGGCCGTCGATGAAGGTGTTCTTGTGCACGGCCGACACCACGCCCAGCACGATGCCCACCACGGTGGCAATGATGATGGCCACCAGCGCCAGCTCCACAGTTGCCGGGAAGCGGCTCATGAGCTCGGCGGTGACCGAGGTGTGGGTGTAATAGCTCTCGCCGAGGTTGCCCGTGAGCGCCCCGGTGAGGAAGTTGAAGTATTGGACGAGGATCGGGTCGTTCAGCCCGTTGGCGTCGCGCCATGCCTTCATGGCCTCCGCCGTAGCATGCTGGCCGAGCACCACCGGCGCCGGGTCCGCCGAGAACACGCGCATGATCAGAAAGACGATGATCGACACGCCGAGCAGAACCGGGATCGCCAACAGCAGGCGCTTGACGATGTACTTGAGCACGCTACCTCCCCTCCTTTCCGTTGTGTGCGCGAGCCGCGAGTGGCCCGCCGGCTCGGTAAGCTCATACCAAAACGGGCCGGGCAGCGCGCCCGGCCCTCAAACCGCGCGCGGGCCGATACCTGCGCGCGGTTATCTTGCCAGATGAAGGCGGCTTGAGGCGCTGGGCCCCTTGCTTTCTTAAGCCTCCTTCGTGACGCCCTCCATGTGGACGACGCCCGTCGGATGATAGTAGAAGCCCTTGACCTTGGGGTTGTAGCCGGCGAGGTTCTTGGAGTGGCTGATGAGCATCCACGGAGCCTGCTCGGCAACCATCTGCTCGCACTGCAGGTAGATGTCGTCGCGGTCGTCGCCCTCGACGGTGGCCAGGCCCTGCTGGATGAGCGCCTTGTACTCGTCGTTGCTGTAGCGGCCCACGTTCATGGAGACGTTGGTGTCGGCGAGCAGGTTCATGAAGTTGTCCGGGTCGCCGTTGTCGCCCACCCAGCCGTACAGGCAGCAGTCGAAGGCGTCGGTCTCGACCTTGGTCTGGTAGGTGGTCCAGTCGTACTGGGAGATGTTCACGGTCACGCCCACGTCGGCCAGGTAGCCCTGGATGGCCTCGGCGAGCGCGGTGCCGCCGATGGAGTTGTAGGGACGCACGTTGGAGTAGGTGTAGAGCGAGACCTCCTTGATGCCCAGCTCCTCGAAGGTGGCCTTGGCGGCGTCCGGGTCATAGGCGGTCTGCTTGACGTCCTTGTCGTACGGCGCCATCCACAGCGGCATGACGGAGGTGGCCACGCCGGCGTAATCGCCGTACAGGCTCTTGACCATTTCCTCGGTGTTCACCGCCTGGCAGAAGGCGATGCGGGCGCGCTGGTCGGTGAACTGGCCGGAGTCGTTGCGGAAGGCCAGGTAGTTGATGTTCATGCCGTCCTCGTCGAACAGCTCGTAGCCCGCGTCGGTGATGGTGGGAACCACGGAGGCGTCGATGCCGTCGATGATGTCGACCTCGCCGTTGGTGAGCGCGGTCACGCGGCTGGAGTTCTCGGCGATGAAGCGGAAGATGACGTTCTTGGTCTTGGCCTTGTGCTCCTCGTCCCAGTAGTCCTCGTTGGCCTCGAGCACGATGTTCTGACCCTTGTCCCAGCTCACGAACTTGTAGGGGCCCGAGCCGATGGGGTTCTCGTTGGAGTTGCCGCCGTCCTCGTAAGCAGAGGGCGCCACGACCGGCGCGGCCAGCGCCATGGCCATGTTCTTGATGAAGGGGGTGGAGGCAGCGCGCAGCGTGATGACCACGGTGGTGTCGTCGGGGGCCTCGACGGAGGCGACGCCGTTGTTGGTCTCCTCAGAGCCGTACACAAAGGAGGCGTAGGGCATGTCCTCGGTGCGGTTGGGCTCGAGCTGGCGGTCGATGTTCTTTTTCACGGCCTCGGCGTTGCAGTCGGTGCCGTCGTGGAACTTCACGCCCTCATGCAGCTTGAAGGTGTAGGTCAGGCCGTCCTCGGAGATCTCGGGCATGTCGGCCAGACCGGCAACGACGTCGCAGCTCTCGGTGTCGTAGCGCAGCAGCGTGTCGTAGATGTTGCACATGATCTTGGCGGACTCGCCGTCGTCAACGTAAGCCGGGTCGAGGCCGCGCGGGTCAGCGCCCTGGGCAAAGGTGATGGTGTCGGCAGCGCCGCTCTCGCCGGAGGCCGAGCTGGAGCCCGCCTCGCTCGCGCGCTGGCTGCCGCAGCCGGCCAACCCCATGACGCCAAAGGCACCCACAGCGCCCATGGCCTCAACGAAACGCCTTCTGGAAATGTCTGCCATGCTGGACATACGTCCTCCCTTTCTTCCGTAGCGGAATGAACGACATTGTAGGCCCCATCCCGGTTGGAAGTGGTGCTTTACGCAGCGTTTACTTTATTGTATTAGAGCGTTCACTGCACAGAAACGTTTCAGAAACGCGGCAGAAACAGTTTGGAATGCCGGGTTCAGATGGGCTGATTTGTGCTATCGGGCGAGAAGCACCGGGGCGACAGCGCGGTGCGCTTGGCCGGCGGGCGATAAGAACCCGGATTTTGCCCGATATCAAAATCCGGAACCTTATCGCCCGCCGGCCTTCCTGGTTGCCGCGGCTTGCACGCGCAGGAGCCGGAGGCGCCTTCGATTGGTCGCGCCTACGTCGGGCAAGGATCCACGTCGGATCGGCTGGTCGCTGTCATCGCAGGTAGGGGTCGCGACTGGGCTGGTTGATCGCTCTTATCGCACGCAAGAGCCTTCCCCGTACCCGGTTACCCGTTGTTATCGCAGGGAAGATCTGATTAGGAGCGGAAACCGCACGCCACTCCGGGAAATCCGGGAGTTGCGTGCGGTTCGAGCGGGTAAACGCTCCTTAGATATCGCCAAGGCGTTTAACCTGGGGCGTATATGTCGTAGGGGTGTTCAACCGGGAGCTTAGATGCTGGAATGACGGTCAGTTCTTATCGTCCGAGATCGGTGCATCTGATTGCGTGCGCACCGCTTTGTTGTGCAGCCGGCAGAGGCGCACCGCCGCAACACAGGCAATAAGGACGTACGAGGGATACGAAATGAAGTTGGGCAGCGGCAGCGCAAAATAAACGGGTGCCAAGACAATAAGCGCCGCATCGAGCGGTAGCAGGAAGCGGCGCACGGCCGCGCCGCCCGTGGCGTCAAGATACAAGATGCGGACAAGCCCGATAACGGTGATGCACCCCCAAAGGGGCAGCACGCTCATGCGCGCCTCGTCATCTGCCGCACCCACGAGCCCGTAGTAGCCGAAGCATGCAGCGACGCCCATAATGTACCAACCGTATTTGCTCAGTGGCCGCACCATGGCACTCCTTTCCAGCAGCCCCCGCCAGCCGGCTTCCCTCTCGGCAGCGGCGCCTACGCGCTCCAGCCCCGTTCCGCTCGGCGCTTTGCGGTGCAGTTTTTAACAAGCACCACAGCCGAGAAGAGCAGGGAGACCAAAGAGCAGCCGACCAACGGGCTTACGGCGAGGTTCAGGTACGTGAAGCGAAACGTTGCGTCCAACGCCGCCGGAACAAGACAGGCAACCGCTATGAGCGCAACGTTTACCAGCCACACCCGCAAGAAAAAGCGCGGCTTCATCGGCACGGCTTTGCTCGCTGCCGCACGGACAAGAGCAATCAGAGAGAAGGCCGTGTAGATAAAAGCAGCGCATCGAACACGTTCCCAACCAGCATCTGAACGTTGGCGTGGGCAACGAAGCCTTCGGGATTTGCGCTAGCTGCCCGCACGAGATTCTCAAGGGGAAACGCCACGCTTGTTGCAAACAGCGCGCCGCAGTAAACGATCACCGCAAGCGCCGGCAGCAGGAAAAACACCGTCTGCACCCGACAGGCAACGCCAGAGCGCGATCCCCTGCCCGCAGCCCCTCCCCCATGCACCAAGGAGCCTTTGTCCGTAAAGCGAGGAATGGAATGGGAAGAAGGCATGGTACACCTCCCGGCGTTGAGCACGCAGCTACCGTTTTTTGAAAGCTGCTTGAATCATAGCACTTTATCAAGCGATACTGGCTCCCGCGGAGAAGCAATTGTCAGGACGAGAACCGCTCGCGTGTGTGCAAGCCGCCTCTAGGATTGCGCCTGCTCGCGGCGGTTCGCGCGGGAAAGCGCAATCCCTGCAAAGACGAACGGCGCGATGGCGCAGGCAATCTTCACCATTCCGTACCAGATCCCGTCACGCAAGAAAAAAAGTTCGCGCCGTTCGGTGTAAACGAGAGCCAGGTCGGAGAAGCTCATCACCCCCCCCCACAGCGAGATACGTAGCCGCGGCGCAGAAACCCAAAAGCTTGTCAACCTGGCCCGGTTCCCGCAGCATGTCCGCAATCGTCGGCACCAGCATAATGCCGCAGACCGCCCACACGGCGCACACCGACACCTGAGATAAGATCGGCTGCCACCGCACCAGGTCGAACAGATCTGACAGCACCAATAGAAGAATCAGAAACGTAACCGCGTAATAGACCCGCCCGAACAGCTTGCTCCGATTCTTGTAGTTGGCATACAGCACGGAACCTCAACCCCCTACCGCGGGAAAACGGCGACACCGGGGTCGACGACCAAGTTCGAATCCCAGCGCGCACCGCCGACCACCTGCAAGCCTGAACTGCAGTTGAAATTTGCTTGCTATATACCCGATTGCAAACAACCATTCGCCGGCCGTGCGAGGAGTTCGCTCCCGCACGATTGGCTACGTTTCTCGCAGGCAGGACCTACGCACGGGTCGACTAGTTGTCACGTTGACGGCAGGCAACAAGAGCGTGGATTTGCGCCAAACGCAACAATCCACATCTTGCCGCCCGCCGATTCGCTGAGTTGTCACCAGGCTCATGCGCCTTCGCGCCGCCTTGCGCGGGAAAGCTCAAGCTCGATAAAGAGGCACACAGCGAAAACGAGGGCGAGCTCCACAATCCGATACGAGGTGGCATCGCGCAAAGCAAGAGCTCCGAGATCCACGCCATAGACGAGCAGCAAGTCAACGACCATCATAACCTCGGCGAGCAGGTAAACCGCGGCAGCACCGATACCCAAGAGCCTATCTGCCCCGCCGGGCTCCCGCACCATGTCGGCAATCGTCGGTACAAGCACAACACCGCTGATCGTCCATGTTGCAAACGTGAGCGCAACAGGCAGCAACGGCGACAAGTCGATCAAGTTAAACAATTCCAGCGCGCATGATAAAAGATTGACAACGATGTTTGCCGTGACAATCCCCGAGAGCAACCTCTCTCGTTTCTTGTAGTTGCTGTACAGCATAGAACCTCGCCTCATCAGATGGCAGCCACTGAACAACATTGATCAGAGTCTCGGAGCCAAGCGCGGCTTACCCCACTTGGCTCCGAGGCCGATCGTGCGACCTAGCTCCGACTGGTGAATGGGCCTACCGTCGTCTCCATGATGAAGGCACCGGTATTGGCGACGTACCACCTCTGAACATTAAAGAAATAGTAGGTGCTGTAATTCACGTACTGATCCTGGATCATGTAGATAGCAGGCACTACGGCTTGTGCCACAGTCCCCGTAATCGAACGCGCCAGGTTGATTATTGCATTTGCCTGCCCCGACGTAATGCCAAAGATCAGAAGCTGCACCAACACGTTCGCTATAACATCGGTTCGAATATCATAGCGAACAGTAGACAGATGCGTGTATCCAGAGGGAACGCTTGCCCTAGTGGATGCGTAAATCTGCGGAATCTCTGGCAACGGAACGCCATCCACATAAACCGTGCCGTTCTCTTCACGAGAAAACGTTGACACCGTACCGTCAGCATACACGATGGTGGCAGTCGCATTCGGAGCGTCAAACACCACCGTAGCACTTTCACCATGAACCTCGTCAGTAACACGATAGCCGTTGGGGATCTCTTCCACGCAAACGCCATCGAACTCGAGATTCCCGTCAGTTACCGACAAGTCGAGAGCAGATACTCGCTTTGGGCAAATGCACGCAAACGCAGACAATGCGCCGGCTGCCAAAACAGCCCTCCTGCTCACCACCAAACGAGAAGATTGCAGAGACGAAGACATGATCCACCTCCCCATATCGAAGACACTTCTGACACCTTCCGGAAGGCTGATTAAATCGTAGCGCGCCGTCGGAATATAAATTGTGCAAATAGGAGAACAAATCGTGGGATAACAAAACAGATTGTTTACGCCCGTCAGATTGCTTTAGCATGAACTGATTTATGGATGCTGCTTAAGGCACGCGACTAGACCGTCGAGTAAAAATGCATGAAGCTTATCTGCCTCCGCCTCCGCACCTGTAGAGCAAAAATAAAAGCTGAGGCGGTTCTTGTCGTCGGCTTTGATGGAATGCCTCACAGCGTCATCCCATTGATCCATAGGCGAGGCGCCATACCCAAAGATAAAGCCACCACGTTGCATAAAATCATGTAATGCGCGCTCACTGTTTTCCACCAAATCGAAAGATGCGTGGACATTGAAGGCGAGCAAGAGATTGCGAATGTAACTGAAACAAACATGGGTATCGGTCGGAACGGCAATATGAGCGTTTTGGAAATCTTCGAGGTCGAGCTCCGGCTGAGCAACACGCGACGAAGAAAACACGCAGAGCGGCGCAGAATGAAAATACTTGCATCCTATACGCTGCCCTTCTTCAAAACTGCCTTGGATAACTGCAGCGTCAAGAAGTCCTTCGCGTAGCCCATCCTTACATGCTTCGTTTTGCAGAAAATGGAGCTGTACGCTGATCCCCTTTGCTTCCGCACGAGTCGCAAGCGTAGCCTTATCGAAAAGACATCCACGGAGAGGGGCTTCGGTGATGCCGAGCTTGATCTCCCGCTGTTCCGAATGTTGCGCGTCGCGGCGATGGACTCGAGCGGCAAAGTCAGAGAATCCCACAACTAATCGCTCAGCATAAGGAAAGAGCTCAATCGCAAGCGGAGTGGGCACAATCTCCCTCCCCTGCTTTTGCATAAGCGTACTACCTAATTCGTGCTCAAGACGTTTGATCGACTGGGCGATTGCCTGGGGAGAAATGTAGAGACGCTTTGCCGCCTTGCGGTAACTGCCAGTACGCATAGCCTCTACAAAGTACTCTAACTGCGTATTGTTCATTCTTATACCTCATATGTATAAATCACTGTTTATCGATGATTTCTATTTGATTATCAATGATGTTGAGTAATGTCGCAATATATCGAATGAACGACAACATATTGTTGTCAGTTCGAGGCATGCTCGAGCCGGCACCTCATGGATAATGTGAAACGTTGGAGGAGGTGAGCCATGAACGGCTTTGCTTCAAAGGTGCGCGTCTTTAGTCTTGGCGCATTGAGCTTGATAGGCAACTGCGCTAACGGGTGCGTTATCGGGCTGACCGGGCAAGGCGCACAGGACTGCGAACGTTATAGCAAGGGCACCATAGACGTCGCCGAACTTGAACGGCGTCAGCCCGAGCTAGCACATGCCTTCCGCCAATACGGCTTTTTTCACGAAGATGATGACGAACGCAAGCCCCTGCAAAGTGCTTACCTGCATGTAACCGACCGCTGCAATATGAACTGCGTCGGCTGTTACTCCCGATCAAGCGCACGGAACGTCATCCCTGACTTATCTTTGGACGCGATATGCAGCATCATCAACAAGCTCGCTTGCGCAGAAGTAGAAACGCTTCACATCTCTGGCGGCGAGCCGGCGTTGCGTAGCGACCTATGCAGCATCGTTGAGCACGCAAAAGCAACTGGTATAGCACGCGTTGATCTTGCTACCAACGGACTGTTGGCGTTTGCGGGGTTGGATCTCAGCCGCTTGGCATCTTGCATAGACAGCGTATCGGTTTCTGTTGACGGCTTGCCAGACGGCTCCGTACACGCGGTTCGCTCCGAAGAGCGTAAAGACCAGCAGCTGCAGGCAATACGCATCCTGCAGTCGCAGGGTATCGATGTTGCCATGTTGCCGACTATACATGCAAGGAACGTTGAAGATATACCGGCGTATGCGGATCTAGCCGCAAAGATGGGTGTGCGCATCAACTACAGCATGCTTTCATGCTCAGCCTGCAACAGAGATCTTGGAAGGCTTGCCTTCACAGAAGACGCCTTGCATCGGCTGGCTGAGGTCATCGTTGAACAGGCCTCCCAAAGCTCCCAGCATGACGAGTTGCCCGCGCTGTCTGTACGCCTGTCATGCGGTGCCGGCAAAACAACCCTGAGCGTTGGCGCAGATGGCAACGCGTATCCGTGTCACATGCTGCAAGCACCGGGATATTGCATGGGCAACCTTTTGCACAATTCCCTGGATGCAATTCTGGCATCACCGGTACGCAGAGAACTTGAGAGCGCGACCGTTGAAAACATTGACGGTTGCTCCCTGTGCGACTATAGGTATCTTTGCGGTGGAGGCTGCCGCGCACGCGCTGCGATTGTCGACGGACCGCATACCAAAGATCCCTACTGCACATTGTTGAAAACGCATTATGCTAAGGTGGAAAACCGTATGGAAGAGATCATTGGAGGTTGAGCGCCGTGCAATTCATATGCATACCTCAGGACATTGTGCCGTGTGTGCAGCTGGGCTTCGGTGACGCACCGTGCCTCATCATCGGGGCTTAATGGGATAATGAAAGGAGCAGCGGATCGCATGTCACGAAATGCAGCGGAAATCACCTCTGCTTCGGTTGAAAAACAGTGCGATAAGGTTATTCGTTTGTGTAAAGTCCTTTCGTCTCTTTTTTTCATCATTGCGCTCTGCCTCACCAGCTTGCTTGCCGCAATACTAGTGCTCTTGCTACTAGCGTTTATTGTTCCGGCTGTTTCCATCTCAATGGACGGAGATGCAATGACACTCCTTCCAACAGCCGTTGGCTATTGTTCTGTAGTGACATTAGCATGGGTACTGTGGGCGGTGGTGCAGACAATGGTGAAAACCGGTTCCCCATTTTCCACAGCCTCAGAACGTGGCATGGCGGTTCTTTCAATTCTGTATTGTCTTCTTGCAGGGGTTTCCCTAATCCCATCCGAACCCGCTGCGCTATTAATCAAAGTTGCAGGGATTACCGCCGGCTTCGTCTCTGACTCCGCAAGAAGCGGCAGGGTCAGCGTCGCCACCATTGGTGCCGCAATCATGTTTGCCGTACTTGCAGTCGTATTCAAATACGGCTCCCTACTTCAACGCGTCTCCGATGACACGGTGTAGGAGGCGCAATGATAGTCGTAAACCTCGACCGTGTTCTCGTTGACCGCAAGGTGAAGTCAAAGGATCTCGCCAAGAAAATCGGCTTGTCGGAAAACAACCTCTCCCGCATCAAAACCAACAACATTCGCGCCATGCGCTTCTCCACATTGAACGGACTGTGCCGCGAACTCGGCTGCAAGCCGGGGGATATTCTCGACTACATCCCCGACGAGGATGATTAGGCACGTAAAGCGGTAAATGCAATGTGGGGTGGCGCTCCACATTGCATATCTAGGCTATACTTCTAGAGAAGTACTGCTTCCTGAGGAGTATGACCTATGCTGCTTTTCCACGGCTCTTCGCGGCGCATTGAGCAGCCACGCTTTGGAGCAGGCAAGATGTACAATGACTATGGCCGGGGCTTCTACTGCACCGAAGTGCGTGATATGGCCATGGAATGGGCGGTTGACCGCGGACGCAACGGCTATGTTAACGCCTATGAAATCGACCTTGCAGGCCTCGACGTGCTGAACTTAAACGACGGGAGCTACGGCATCCTGTCATGGCTCGCCGTCCTGTTGGAGAACCGCACGTTCGATATCCCTTCCGGACTTGCGCTGGAAGCGAGGGAATACTTGCTGGACCATTTCCTGCCGGACTACCAAACGCGCGATATCATCAGGGGCTACCGCGCCGATGACAGCTACTTTTCCTTTGCGCAGGACTTCATCAACGGAACGATTTCGCTGAGGCAGCTCGGGCGCGCCATGCACCTCGGCAAACTCGGCGAGCAAGTGGTCATCAAGAGCCAAGCAGCTTTTTCTCGGCTGCGCTTTGTCAACGCCGACCCCGTTGACGCGGAAACGTGGTACCCGCGCAAGAGCGCACGCGATAGCGCGGCGCGGAGGGAGTACCTCGACGTTGGGCGCAACCGCCGCGAACGCGGCGACCTCTACATGGTTCAGATACTCGACGAGGAGATGGGCCCTGATGATCCACGCTTACGATAAGTGTTACCTGCCCGCGGCGCGCACGGCGCTGGGGCGGGCGCTCGACTACGCCGTATACGATGCGGGCATGGCGCTGCCCCTGTTTTGGGAGGCGTTTCTCGCCTCCCCATACTCCCGGCAATTCGAACAGGGCAACCCCAAAGTGGTAGCAGGCATGTCGGGCGTTGAGATCGCCTGCGCCGTGTTGCATGAGGCGGGCATGCAAGAACTTCCTCCCGCTCGATACACCGTGGAAAGAAGTGCAGAATTCTGGGCGGGCTGGGCCCTGGCGCGCTACCAGTGGACTACGGCGCTTCCGTTCTCGGAGATCACCCGGGCGGTTCCCATCGAGCGCGTAGTCGAGTTCTACCACCCCTATCATGAGATGGACGTCAGCCAGTTTGTCGCCAAGATGAACGAGCTGTACCGCTGCGCGTTTCCCGACTCTCGGCTCAAACGACGACGCGTGAACGTCGGGCTCAGCCAACGGGAGCTTGCCGAGCTGTCCGGTGTCCCGCTGCGCACGCTCCAGCAATACGAGCAGCGGCAAAAGAACCTAGGACGGGCAGGTGCCGAGACGGTGATCAAGCTGGCGCAGGTTCTCTCATGCGATCCGATCGATCTTCTCGACCTGGTGCCGGCAACTGATGAGCAAGCTGATGAGGCAGCGTGATCAAGCAGAGACGCAGGCGAGAAGGACGGGGCGCGCCCGATGGCGCGCCCCGCAATGTGTCCCTTTCCCTTGCGCTCACCGATGCGCGCCGCAGCGTGCTCTTTCGCACGCGGCGATGCGCCCCGTAACGGGCTCGCCGCGCGTTACGCCTTTTCGATAGTCTCAGCGTCGTAGAAGCTCAACGGGTTAATGTTGTAGCCCGTCACGTTGGCCGCGGTGGCACCCAGGCACTTGCCGTGGGAGATGACCATCCACGGCAGGTCGCGCGCGGCGATCTGCTCGCACTGCAGGTACACGTTGTCGCGGTCCTCCCCCGCCGGCGTGGTGACGCCGGCCACGATAAGCGCGTCGTACTCGGCGTTGGAGTAGTGCGCCACGTTCTGAGTGCCCGCCTCGGTGGAGAGCAGGTTCATGAAGTTGTCCGGATCGCCGTTGTCGCAGAGCCACCCCGAGCAGGTCACGTCGTAGTAGTCGGTTTCCTGACGGCTCTTGTAGGTGGTCCAGTCGTAGGCGGAGATGTTCATGGTCACGCCCACGTCGGCCAAGTAGCCCTGCAGGGTCTCGGCGAGCGTCTGGCCGGTGCGCACGTTGTAGTCCTGCGCGTTGGTGTAGCTGAGCATCTGGATCTCGGTCACCCCGAGGCGCGCGAAGGTCTCGCGGGCAGCGTCGGGGTCGAAGGCCGGACGCTCGATGTTCTGGGCGTAGGGCGCCATGGCCTCGGGCATGATGGAGTGCGCCACCGTGGAGTACTCGCCGTAGAGGCTCTCGACCATCTCGTCGATGTTGATGGCCTGGCAGAACGCCGTGCGCGCCTCGAGGTTGGAGAAGATGTCGCTCTCCATGTTGAAGGCCATGTAGTTCAGGCTGCTGGCGTCCTCCACGATGGACTTTCCGCCAGCCGCCGTCACCTGGTCGATCATCGCGGGGTCCACACCGTCGATGATGTCGGCCTCGCCGTTGGAGAGCGCCGTGACGCGGCTCGCCGCCTCGGGGATGAAGCGGTACACGATAGTGGTGCAGTGGGGCATGTTGTCCTTGTCCCAGTAGTCCTCGAAGGCCTCCATCTGGATGTTGTTGCCCTTGTCCCAGCTCACGAACTTGTAGGGACCGGTGCCGCAGGGGTGCTCGTTGAGGTTGTTGTCGTACTCGTCGAGCGCCGTGGGGCTCACGATGGGCGCGCCGAAGAGCATGGCCAGGTTCATCTTGAAGGGCGTACTGGCCGCGCGCATGTGGATGACGACCTCGTAGTCACCGGTGGCCTCCACAGACTCGACGCCGGTGCCGGACGCCTCGGAGCCGAACACGAACGAGGCGTAGGCCATCTCGTCGGTGCGATTGGGCTCGAGCTGGCGCTCGATGGAGCGCACCACGGCGTCGGCGTTGAAGTCGGTGCCGTCGTGGAACTTCACACCCTGGCGCAGCGTGAACGTGTAGGTGAGGCCGTCGTCGGACATGGTCCAGTCCTCGGCCAGGCACGGCTCCACGTCGGTGCAGTCGGCGTTGAACTTGAGGAGCGTCTCGTACATCTGGCTCATGATGGTGCCCGGGTCCGAGCTCGCCAGCGCCGGGTCGAGCCCGAGCGACTCGCTGCGCACCGCGTAGGTGAGCGTGGCCGACGAGGCCGAGCCCGTGCCGCCCTCTCCGCTGCCGACCTCGCTGGCGCGCTGGGAGCCGCAACCGGCAAGCGCCGCCGCGCCCGCCGCCGCCAGCGTCCCGGCGCCCGCCACGAACCCGCGCCGCGTGATGTTCTCGCTCATATCGCTTCCTTTCCAAACAGACCGGCTAACCCGGTCGGTAACCTGCTGATGAACCGCTTGCCCGCCAAGATGGGCCGCTCGGTCAACTTAAGCCTTGCTCGCGTCAGTGCGATAAAGGCAAGCTCCTGCGGGAGGGCTGGGCGTATCGTCGCCTGCGAGTTCCGCATGAGCAGGAGGCGCCAGTGGCGCCTCCGTCGCGAAGAGGACTGTCTGAAGCGGGCGACGACACGCCCGGCCCTCCTCGCCTGAAACGCCTTACGCCATCTTCTCGCGCAGAAGCTCGTTGAAGCGCTTGGGGTTGCCCTTGCCGCGGCTGGCCTTCATGCACTGGCCCACCAGGTAGCCCACGACCTTGGCGTTGCCGTCGCGGTACTGCTGCACCTGGTCGGGGCAGTTGGCCATGACCTCGTCCACGATGGGGGCCAGCGCGTCGTCGTCGGAAACCTGGCGCATGCCGCGCTCGTCCACGATCTTGGCCGGGTCGTCGCCGGTCTCGGCCATGATGCCGAAGACCTCGTGCGCCTGGTTGGAGCTCAGCGCGTCCTCGGCGAGAAGTGCGGCGAGCGAGGCCACCTGCGCGGGCGCGATGCCCGCGTCGGCGATGCGCGCGCCGCCGCCGAGGGCGTTCACGTAGCCGGCGAGCTCGTTCATCACGAGGTTCGCCACCGTGCGCACGCGCTTGTCGGCCGGCGCCTTGGACGTGATCTTCTCGCCCGCGGCAACCGCCTCCTCGAAGAACGCCGCCGTGTCGGGGTCGCCGGCGATCTGCTCGGCGTCGGTGCGGCGCAGCCCGTACGCCGCAACGTAGCGGTCGCGCTTCTCGTCCGGCAGCTCCGGGATCTCGGCGCGGCAGTGCTCGATGAACTCGTCGGTGAGGTTAAACGGCGCCAAGTCCGGGTCGGGGAAGAGGCGGTAGTCGTCGGCGGTCTCCTTCACGCGCATCACCACGGTGCGCTTGCGACTGGGCTCCCAGTGGCGCGTCTCCTGGTAGATGATGCCGCCTTCCTCGAGCACCTCGGCCTGGCGGCGGATCTCGTACTCCAGGCCGTCGTGCAGGGCCTTAAAGGAGTTGAGGTTTTTAAGCTCGGTCTTGGTGCCCAGCTGCGTGGAGCCGCGGCGGCGCAGGGAAACGTTGCCGTCGCAGCGCATCGAGCCCTTCTCCATGGAGCAGTCGGAGATGCCCAGCGTGAGGAAGATGCGGCGGAGCTTCTCCATAAACAGGCGCGCCTCCTCGGGCGTGCGCAGGTCGGGCTCGGTCACGAGCTCGATGAGCGGGGTGCCGCAGCGGTTGTAGTCGATGAGGCTCTCGGCCGCGCCGCCGATGCGGCCCTCCTCGCCGCCCACGTGCACCATCTTGGCGGCGTCCTCCTCCATGTGGATGCGCAGGATCCGGATCGGCACCGTGTAGGAGCCGTCGTCATGGCGCGCGGCGGCCTCGAGCGCGGTGTCGTAGGTGCCCTGGCTTGAGCCCGCCACGCGCGTGACGTCGGCCGTCTTCATGGTGGAGAGGCCCGTGGCGCCGGCGCTGGCGCTCGCCAGGCTCTCGGCCTCGGCCTCGCCAAAGGCGCACGCCGGGCGCTCGGCGGCACCCTGGCCCGTCACATCCAGGCTCAGACAGCCGTGCATGCAAAACGCGATGGGCCCCTGGGTGGTTTGGAAGTTCTTGGCCATGTCGGGGTAGAAGTAGTGCTTGCGGTAGAACATCGAGCGCTTCTGGATCTGGCAGTTGGTGGCCAGGCCCGCCTTCACGATGCTCTCGATGGCGCGCTTGTTGGGCACGGGCAGCGCGCCGGGCAGCCCCAGGCACACCGGGCACACGTTGGCGTTGGGCTCGTCGTCGTGGGAGAGCTTGCAGCCGCAGAACATCTTGGTGTCCAGCGCCGTGAGCTCGGTGTGGATCTCGAGGCCGATCACGGCCTCCCATGTCTCAAGTACCTCGGCGAGCGTTTTCATGCAAGCTCACCCCCCTTCCCAGCGAAATCGGGTGCGACGACGTTGACCGTTCCCGCCTCGCGCTCCAGCGCGCGGGCGAAGGTGAGCAGGCGCCGGTCTGAGAAAGCCGGGCCCACCAGCTGCGCGGACACGGGCAGGCCGCTTTCGGAGCCCAGCCCCAGCGGCACCGACACGCCGCCGTTGCCCACGATGTTGAGGCTCACGGTGAACACGTCGGAGAGGTACATCTGCGTGGGGTCGGAGATCTCGCCGAAGCGGAACGCCGTGCGCGGGCTCGCCGGCATGAGGATCACGTCGCAGCGCTCGAAGGCGCGCGTGTAGTCGCGCGTGATGAGCGTGCGGACCTGCTGCGCGGCGAAGTAGTACTGGTCGTACACGCCCGAGGAGAGCAGGTAGGCGCCGAGCATCTGGCGGCGCTTGGCCTCCGAGCCGAAGCCGTGCGCGCGGGACAGCGCGCTCTGCTCGGCCAGGGTCGAGCAATCCTTCTCCTGGTAGCCGTAGCGCACGCCGTCAAAGCGCGCCAGGTTGGAGAAAGCCTCGGCCGGGCCGATCACGTAGTAGGCGGCGATGGCGGCGTCCATGTGCGGAAGCTCGATCTCCACAAGCTCGGCGCCCTGCGCCTCGAAGGCCGCCTTGGCGCGGGCCATGGCCTCGCGCACCTCCGGCGTCAGGCCCTCGGCCTCCATGAGGCCGGGGATGTAGCCCACGCGCATGCCCTCCACCGGGTCGTTCAGGTGCTCGACGAAGTCGACCGGGCAGTCCTGGCTCGTGGAGTCCAGCGGATCGCGTCCGCCGGCGACAAGCGCGTTCATGGCGAGCGCCGCGTCCTCCACGGTGCGCGCGAACGGCCCCACCTGGTCGAGCGAGCTGCCGAAGGCCACCACGCCGTAGCGGCTCACCGCGCCGTAGGTAGGCTTCAGGCCCACCACGCCGCACAGCGACGCCGGCTGGCGTATGGAGCCGCCGGTGTCGGAGCCCAGCGTGATCGGGACCTCGCCTGCCGCGACGGCCGCCGCCGAGCCGCCCGAGGAGCCGCCGGGCACGCGCTCGGTGTCCCAGGGGTTGTTGGTGCGGTGGAAGGCCGAGCTCTCCGTGGAGGAGCCGAAGGCGAACTCGTCCATGTTGGTCTTGCCCACCGGCACCGCGCCGGCGTCGACGAGGCGCTGGACGCACGTGGCCGTGTAGGGGCTTTCGTAGTTCTCGAGCATGAGAGAAGCGCAGGTGGTGCGCGTGCCGGCAAGGTTCATGTTGTCCTTCACGGCAACGGGCACGCCGGCCAAGCAGCCGAGCTTCTCGCCCGCGGCACGGGCGGCGTCCACCTTGCGGGCATGCTCGAGGGCGAGCTCGGGGGTTACCTGGAGAAACGCCTGAACCGAGCTTTCGCGCGCCTGGATGGCGTCGAGCGCGGCGCGGGCGACCTCGGTGGCCGAGAACGTGCCGTCAGCCACGCCGGCGGCGATCTGGGCGGCGGTGAGGGTGTCGAAGCTCGTCATTTACGCAGCACCTCCGTCGCCCAAGATGGACGGCACGCGGAAAGAGCGGCCGCGCGTGGAGCCGGCGTTGCCGAGCGCGGCGTCGATCGCAAGGCCGGGGGCCTCCGCGTCGTCGCGCATGACGTTGGCCAGGTCGCCGATGGGGTGGTAGGTGGGCTCGACGCCCTCGAGGTCGTACTGGAGGATGGGGTCGAGGATCGCGATGGTATCGTTGAGGTACGCCGTCATCGCCTCGAGCTCCTCGGGGCTGAGCGCGATGCGGGCGTAGTCGGCGATGCCGCGCACGTCATCTGCTGAAAGAGCCATAGCGCTCCTTTCGCGTTTGGGAAACCGCGCCCGCCTGCGGGGCGCGCGCACGGAATGCGTCCCATTATACGTGCGGGCACGCGCACAGGCGGGCGGGCGGGCTGAAAGTACGCTGCTTTGTAACACGCCCAGAGCAGCCCCAGAGAACCGCTCGCCAGGAAAACGTTGAGCAAGACCCACACACGCGCCCGCCACGAAAGCGCCGGCGCGCGATGCTGTGACCGGCGTTCCCTAGATTATGAACACGGGCTTGAGCGCTTCTGCGGCCTCATGCTCGTCGGGCCCCTCCACGCACACGGAGAGGGTGTCCCCGCAGCGCGCGTCAAGCCCCATGAGCCCGACCAGGTCGGTGGCGGACGCGGTGCGCTCGCGGCACGCCACGGTAACGGTGCTTCGCCATGCGCGCGCGGCGACGGCTATCTGTGCCACGGGGCGCGCGTGCAGCCCCGAGGCGTCTGCGATCACATGCTGGAACCTCTCCACGATCCTCTCCCCTCTCCCTGGCAAAGCGCCCGCCGCCGCGCGAAGGCCCCAGAGCCCTCGGCATGCCTCCGCGGCGCCTTGGCCCCGGCGCACGAAAAACGGGCGACCAGCACCGCTGGACCGCCCGTCTCTCGTTTTGGCTGGCGCTTGCGCCGAACCTACTTGCGCGTAACCTTCACCACGGCGGTGCCGGCGGTAACCTGCGTCTCGGGATCAACGATCATGGACACGTCGGCGAACTCGGCGGTGTTGGACACGGCGAGAACCACCACGTCCTTGTAGCCGGCGTCGGCGATGGCCTTCTTGTCGAACTGCAGCATGGGCTGGCCGGCGGTGACGTGGTCGTCCTTCTTCACCAGGCCCGTGAAGCCCTTGCCCTGCATGTTGACGGTGTCCACGCCCACGTGCACGAGAACCTCGATGCCGTCGTCGGACATGAGGCCAACGGCGTGGCCCATGGTGACGGTGACGGTACCGGAAACCGGCGCGTACACGGTCTCGCCCTCGGGCCAGACGGCGCAGCCCTTGCCCAGCACCTCGGTGCCGAACACCGGGTCGGGCACGTCGGTCATCTTGACGGCCTTGCCGGTTGCCGGGGCGCACAGCGTGTCGGGAGCCGCGGCCGCGTCAACGCTGGCAACGGACGGCGCAGCGGCCGGCGCCTCCTTCTTCTTAAACATATCAAAGAAACCCATGATCCTACTCCTTGTCACAGGCCGCGCGAACGTACGCGCGAGCAAACCACATGTACGTACTATACGTTTCGGCCCTGATCCCCGCAAGCGCTTTCCCGCAGTTAGGCGCTCTCAACCTGTAAACGGTTACATATCTGGACAAGAGGGCGGTGGGCGGCCCGTCCGCGCGGGAACGCGGCCCGCCCCCTCCGCCCCGCTGCCCCTGCCCTACGTCAGGTCCTCGCCGTTGGTGGCGATGACCTTCTGGTACCAGAAGAAGCTGTCCTTGCGCGCGCGGTGCAGGTCGCCCGAGCCGTCGTTGTGCTTGTCGACGTAGATGAAGCCGTAGCGCTTTTTCATCTCGCCCGTGCCGGCGGAGACCAGGTCGATGGGCCCCCACATGGTGTAGCCGATAAGGTCCACGCCGTCCGCTATGGCCTCGGCCATCTGCTCGATGTGGTCGCGCAGGTAGTCGATGCGGTAGCCGTCGTGGATGGAGCCGTCCTCCTCCACCGTGTCGGCCGCGCCCAGGCCGTTTTCCACTACCATCATGGGCACGTGGTAGCGGTCGTACATCTCGCCCAGATACCAGCGCAGGCCCTTGGGGTCGATCGACCAGCCCCAGTCCGAAACAGCCAGGTAGGGGTTCTTGGCGTCGTCGTAGAAGACGTTGCCGCCCGCCACCGGCACCGCCGGGTCGCTCGAGACCGTGGAGCTCTTGTAGTAGCTGAACGAGTAGAAGTCCACCTTGCCGGCGGCCAGTAGCTCCTCGTCGCCGGGCTCCATCGCTATGCTGAGGTTGTTCTCGCGCCAGAACCGCGGTGCCCACACCGGGTAGGCGCCGCGCACCTGCACGTCCGAGCAGTACAGGTTCGCCTGGCGCGCCATCTTCTGGGCGAGCAGCACGTCCTCGGGCCGGCAGCTGTAGGGGTACACCGCGCGGCTGGCCAGCATGCAGCCTACCTTGTTGCCCGGGTCGATCTCGTGGGCGATCCGCACGGCCTTGGCGCTTGCCACGAACTGGTGGTGCAGCGCCTGGTAGCGCTTCTGCGGGTCGTCCCAGGCCATGGGCTTGCCGTAGTCGAGCGCCACGTCGTCGCCCGGCGGGAGGATGCCGCCGCCCATGACGTTGCCGAACGGCGCCGTGAGGCAGTTGATCTCGTTGAAAGTGAGCCACCGGCGCACCAGGCCGCGGAACTCGGTGAAGCAGGTGCGGGCGTAGCGGGCAAAGAGCGCCACGAGCTCGCGGTTGGCCCAGCCGCCGTAGTTCTCGGCCAGGGCAAAGGGCAGCTCGTAGTGCGAAAGCGTCACCAGGGGCTCGATGCCGTGGCGCCGGCACTCCTCGAACAGGCTGCGGTAAAACGCGATGCCCGCCGGGTTGGGCTCGGCGTCATCGCCGTTGGGGAAGATGCGCGCCCAGTTGATGGACGTGCGAAAGCACTTGAAGCCCATCTCGGCGAGAAGCGCCACGTCCTCCTTGTAGCGGTGGTAGAAGTCGATGGCCTCGTGGGAGGGGTAGTACTCGCCGGGGTGCACCGTGGAGGTGATGCGCCGCGGCGTGTTCACCGTGCCGCCCTTGATCATGTCGGGGACCGAGAGGCCCTTGCCGTCCTCGAGGTAGGCGCCCTCAGCCTGGTTCGCGGCGATCGCGCCGCCCCAGAGAAACCCTTCGGGAAACTTCGCCATGTCCGATCCTTTCTGGTTGGCTCTTCTCGCCCGCCGCCGCAAAGCGCGCTGGACGTGCGGGGCGACCGAGGTGACGCTTGCGCCGGTTACGCATAGCTTTGCGCGGTCGGGCCGTGCTCGTGCTGGTTACGCATGTCTCTGCGCGGTCGGGCCGTGCTCGTGCCGGTTACGCATGTCTCTGCGCGGCCGTTTTGCATACCCTGCTGTTATCGCACGCGCGTTACCTGCGCAAACAAAAAACGTGTCGGTTGTGCCGCATAAAACCTCCGGAGAAGTGATGCGTAACCGACACGTTTATCTCATCCGCCAGCGTCTGCGCTTGCACCAGCGCCAGCGTCTGCGCTTAGTCCAGGTCAGCGCCGTTGGAGGCGATGATCTTCTGGTACGCGTAGAAGCTGTCCTTCTTCAGGCGCTGGTAGGTGCCGGTGCCGTCGTCGTGCTTGTCCACGTAGATGAAGCCGTAGCGCTTGCGCATCTCGCCGGTGCCAGCGGAAACCAGATCGATCGGGCCCCACCAGGTGTAGCCGATAAGGTCAACGCCGTCCATCACGGCCTCACGCATGGCCGCCACGTGCTTCTTCAGGTAGTCGATGCGGTAGGTGTCGTGGATCTTGCCGTCCGCGGTGACCTCGTCCTTGGCGCCCATGCCGTTCTCGACCACCATCAGCGGGATCTGGTAGCGGTCGTAGATCAGGTTCAGGCTGTAGCGCAGGCCCGTGGGGTCTATCTGCCAGCCCCAGTCGGTGGACTCGAGGTAGGGGTTCTTGCCGCCGAAGGTCATGTTGCCCTGGGTCATCTCCATGTCGTCGTGCGTGCCCACGGTGCTCGACATGTAATAGCTGAAGGTGTAGAAGTCGACCGTGCCCTTTTTGATGTCCTCCAGGTCGCTCGGCTCCATGGCGAGCTTGACGCCGTTCTCCTCGAAGTAGCGCCAGGCGTAGCTCGGGTAGGCGCCGCGCACCTGCACGTCGGAGCAGAACCAGTTCATGCGGCGCATCTCCTGCTCGTTGGCCCACACGTCGGCCGGGTCGCACGTGGCGGCGTAGGACAGGATGAAGCAGTCCATGTTGCCCATCTTGAACTGCGGGTAGTGCTCGTGGGCGTAGCGCACCACGCGGCCGGAGGCCACGAACTGATGGTGCAGCGCCTGGTAGCACTGCTGCGGGGTGACCTCGATGCCCGACATGGGACCCTCGTAGCCCTGGATGAGGCCGGTCGAGAGGGTGGCGCCCATGGCGGAGGTGCCGGTGTTGATCTCGTTGAAGGTGAGCCAGTAGGTGACCTTATCCTTGTAGCGCTCGAACACGGTACGGCAGTACCTCTCGAAGAAGCCGATAAGCTCGCGGCTGGCCCAGCCGTTGTACTTCTCGACGAGGTGGTAGGGCATCTCGTAGTGCGAGAGGGTCACCAGAGGCTCGATGCCGTGCTCGCGGCAGCAGTCGAACACCTTGTCGTAGAACGCCAGGCCGGCCTCGTTGGGCTCGTCCTCGTCGCCCATCGGGAAGATGCGGCTCCAGGAGATGGACATGCGGAACATGTTGAAGCCCATCTCGGCGAACAGCGCGATGTCCTCTGCGTAGTGATGGTAGAAGTCGATGCCGTCGTGGTTGGGGTAGAGCTTGTTCGGGTCGATGTCGACGGTGATCTCGCGCGGCTTCTCGAAGCTGCCGCCCATCACGTGGTCGTCAACGCTGGGGCCGCGGCCGTCCACGTCCCACGCGCCCTCGAACTGGTTGGCCGCCGTGGCGCCGCCCCAGAAAAAGCCGTCGGGGAATTTCTTTTCCATGCAGGTACTCCTTTGCAACGCGAAGCCGATACATAACCGTTTGTTTGATACCCACCGGTAAACGAGCGCTTGCAATCCAATGCCCGCAACCGTTTCCGTCTGTGCGAGCGGAAAGCGGAAACGAAACCAGCCAATGGCACATCGCGGGCACGGCGCGCCCGCGGCAGCCCAGCGGCGCCTAGGCGCCCAGCACGAACGTCTCGATCACCTCGGCCACGCCGCCCTGCGAGCAGTCGGCCGCGCAGACGTAGTCGCAGGCGGCGCGCATCTCCTGCGCCACGTTGGCCACGCCGCAGCCCAGGCCCGCTGAACGGATCATGGCGAGGTCGTTGGGGTTGTCGCCGATGGCGATCGTCTCCTCGCGCGGGATGCCGAGAATCTCGGCCAGGTGCAGAAGGCCCGCGCCCTTGTCCACGCCTGCGCGGTTGTACTCCAGAAAGCGGTTGGACGAGTAACTCGTCTGCACGCCTTCCACCAGCGGCGAAAGCTCGCGCTCAAGCGCCTGCAGGATCGCAACGTCCTCGCGCTGCACGATGACCTTGGCGATGTCGGTGCCGCGCAGCGGCTCCAGGTTACCCCAGCTCACGGTCTCGTACGGGATGTTGGGGCTGATGCCCGCCCGGTCAGCGTCGGTGAGGTTCTCGATGAAGAGCGCGTCCTTGGTGTAGGCGTGCACGCAGAAGTCGCGCTTGAGCGCCTCGGTGTACAGGACGTTGGCCTGCTCGAACGCAAGCCCCTCGAAGCGCAGCAGGCGCTCGCCGGCGTTCTCGGTCAGGGCGCCGCCGTTGAAGCTGATGGTGTACTCCCCCGCCCGCTGGTACAGCCCGAGCTCCTTGAGCTCGGTGCGCGCGAGCGCGTAGCCGCGCCCCGTGGCAACCACGAACTTGGCACCGCGTTCGCGCGCCGCGCGCACGGCGTCGATGTTGCGCTGACAGATGGTGCGGTCATAGCCGATAAGCGTCTCGTCCAGATCGCAGGCAATAAGCTTGTACACAGAGCCCCTTCCCTCTCGCGAGGGATTATACGCGGGTACCCGCGGGTCGCGCTGAGACGAACGTTTCATTTTTGAGGGCCGAGAAGCGCGCCGCGCCGCGACGCCTGACGCAAAGCGCAGGTGGAACGCAGGTGGAGCGCGGCTTGAACGACGCAGGCCGCCGCCTGCCGTGCGCTCGAGTCCGAGCCGGACGCTCCTGCGGTATCATAGCTGAACGAGAATAATACCCGGAAGGCGGACGCACGTGGAGAAGCTACACGACGCATATGGGCGCGGCATCGACTACCTGCGCATCTCGGTTACCGACAAGTGCAACCTGCGCTGCATCTACTGCATGCCGGCAGACGGCGTGCCGTTCCGCCCGCACGAGGAGCTGCTGCGCGCCGAGGAGATCGCGCGGTTTACGCGGCTGGCGGCGCACGAGGGCATCCGCCGCGTGCGCCTCACCGGCGGCGAGCCGCTGGTGTTCAAGGGCGTTGTGGACCTGGTGCGCGAGCTGCGCGCCATCCCCGAGATCGAGGACATCTCGCTTACCACCAACGGAGTGCTGCTCCCCCGCCTGGCGCCCGAGCTCAAGCGCGCCGGCCTCGACCGCGTGAACATCTCGCTCGACACGCTCGACGCCGAGCAGTTCCGCCGCGTGACGCGCGTCGGCGACCTCGACGCAACGCTTGCCGGCATCGAAACCGCGCTCGCCCTGGGCCTTGACCCGGTCAAGATCAACTGCGTGGTGGTGCGGCGCCTGAAGCAGGACGTCCTCGCCTTCGCGCGGCTCTCGGTCGACCGGCCGCTGCACGTGCGCTTTATCGAGTACATGCCCATCGGCAACGACGAGACCCGCTCCCACGGCGCGCTCGACCCCGAGGCCGCCACGTACGACGCCGCGCTCTGGGGCAAAAGCGACGTGGTGCCCACCGCCGAGCTTATCGACAAGATCAACGCCCAAGCCGCCGCGGCGGGCCTTGAGCCCCTGGAGCCCGTGGGCGAGAAGGACCCCGCGCCGCTCGGCGCCGGCCCCGCGCGCTACTGGCGCTTCCCCGGCGCCGCGGGCACGGTGGGGTTCATCTCCGCCATGTCCAACCACTTCTGCAGCCGCTGCAACCGCCTGCGCCTCACTGCCGACGGCATGATCCGCCCCTGCCTGTTCTCCGACGACGAATACCCCGTGCGCGACGCCCTGCGCCGCGGCACCGACGACGAGGTCCTCGCCGTCTACCGCGCCGCGCTTGAGCACAAGCCCAAGGAGCACGAGCTTATCGAAGGCACGGAGCGCTTCATGTCGCAGATCGGCGGCTGACCGAGAACCGCCCGCCCGAGAAGCGCCTGCCTTCGGCGCCCCGCCCGCGCAGGAAACTCCGCCCACTGCCAACCCCCAACCGAAAGGACGCCTCATGTCTGACACCAACGCCCCCGCGCCCCGCGACGCCTACCGCGACAGCCTCACCCACGTGGACGCGCGCGGCGACGTGCGCATGGTGGACGTGTCCGAGAAGGCCGTGACCAAGCGGCGCGCCATAGCCGAGGGCACCGTCCTCATGCACCCCGAGACCCAGACCATGGTGCTCGAGGACCGCGCCAAGAAAGGCGACGTGCTGGCGTGCGCGCGCGTGGCCGGCGTCATGGCCGCCAAACGCACCAGCGAGCTTATCCCCATGTGCCATCCGCTCATGATCACCAAGGCCAAGGTTGAGATCGAGCCCATCCCGGCCGACGCGGCGCACGCCAAGGAAGGCGGACCGGCGCCGCGACCCGACGGGCGCGTGGGCTTTCTCGTGCGCGCGACCTGCGGCGTCACCGGCGTCACGGGCATCGAGATGGAAGCGCTCACCGCGGCCTCCGTTGCCTGCCTCACCATCTACGACATGTGCAAGGCCGTGGACCGCGGCATGGAGGTAACCGACGTGCGGCTGCTGCGCAAGGAGGGCGGGCGCAGCGGCTTGTGGGAACGCCGCAGCGATGCCGCGCCGAGGCAGGCGGCAAGCCCTGCCGGCCCCAGCGCAAAAGACGGAGCTGAGGCCGAGCACGGAACCGTGCCCGCTGCCGCGGCGGCCTCCTCTGCGCCTGCGACCGCTGAAGCCGCCGAGGCCCCCGCGCCCGCGGCTCCCGCCTTCGCGTTCGTGGGTTACCAGAACTCGGGCAAGACCACGCTGGTGGAGAAGGTCATCGCCGAGCTCACCGCCCGCGGCCTGCGCGTGGGGTCCGTGAAGCATCATGGGCACGCGCGCTTCGACATCGACGCGCCGGGCAAGGACTCGTGGCGGCACGCGCGCGCCGGCAGCCGACATGTGGCCATCGTCTCGCCCGACCGCTGCGCCGAGTACCGCGACACCGTGCGCGAGGCCGACGTGCGCGACGTGCTCGCCCACTACACCGACGTGGACGTGGTTATCGTGGAGGGCTACAAGGCCGCCGGCCTGGCCAACGTGATCGTGGCGCGCGAGGGCGTGGACGAGCTGCGCGGCAAGAACTCGCTCGACCTGGTGGGCGCGCGCACGCTCGCCATCGCCTGCGATGAGCGCCTGGCCCGCAAGGCCCAGCGCGCCGGCGTTGCGGCCGAGATCATCAACATCAACGACGCCGGCGCGGTGGCCCGCCTCATCGAGCGCCAGCTGACAGAGCGGGGCAGCCAGTCCTAACCGTCCCGCCAGCGCGTCCCCAAACGAGAACAGCCTCCCTGGGCAGCGGCTCAGGGAGGCTGTTCTTTACACCGAGCCGATGCGCCAAATTGGGCCGTGCTTAATTTGGCGCATCAACAAAGGAAACGGCCTTTCCAGGTGCCCTGGATTGCCGTGAAAGCGGGAGCGCATGCGCCTTTTGGCGATGCGCGTCCGCTTGAGCGGCAAGGCGGGGTGCCTGGGAAGGCTGCCGGGATAGAAACCCCTTACTCCAGCTCGAAGGCGCCCGTGTACAGCTGGTAGTACACGCCCTTCTTGGCGATGAGCTCGTCATGGCTGCCGCGCTCGATGATGCGGCCGTGGTCGAGCACTATGATCGCATCGGAGTTGCGCACGGTGGAGAGGCGGTGCGCGATGACGAAGGTAGTGCGCCCGCTCATGAGCGCGTCCATGCCCTTCTGCACGATGGCCTCGGTGCGCGTGTCGATGGAGCTCGTGGCCTCGTCCAGGATCATCACCGGCGGGTCGGCAACGGCCGCGCGGCTGATCGAGAGCAGCTGGCGCTGGCCCTGGCTCAGGTTGGAACCGTTGTCGGTGAGCATCGTCTGATACCCCTGCGGCAGGCGCTCGATGAACCCGTGCGCGCCGGCGAGCTTGGCGGCGGCGATGCACTCCTCGTCCGTGGCGTCCAGACGGCCGTAGCGGATGTTGTCCATCACCGTGCCGGTGAACAGGTTCACGTCCTGCAGCACCATGCCGAGCGAGCGGCGCAGGTCGCTCTTCTTGATCTTGGTGATGTTGATGCCGTCGTAGCGGATCTTGCCGTCGGCGATGTCGTAGAAGCGGTTGATGAGGTTGGTGATCGTGGTCTTGCCCGCGCCGGTGGCGCCCACGAAGGCGATCTTCTGGCCGGGCTTTGCCCACACGCTCACGTCGTGCAGGATGGTGTGGCCCGGCTTGTAGGCGAAGTCCACGTTGGTGAGGCGCACGTCGCCCTCAAGCGGCACGAGCTCGGTCACGCCGTTGTGGTGCGGGTGCTTCCACGCCCAGCGGCCGGTGTGCTTGTTGGCCGGCACCTCAACGAGCTTGCCGTTCTCCATCTTGGCGTTCACCAGCGTCACATAGCCCTCGTCATGCTCAGGCTCCTCGTCGGCGAGCTCAAAGAGGCGCTCGGCGCCGGCGAGGCCCATGACCACGGCGTTGATCTGCTGCGAGATCTGGCCGATCTGGCCAGCGAACTGCTTGGTCATGTTCAGGAACGGCACCGTCACGGCCACCGAGAACGCCAAGCCCGAGACAGACAGGTTCGGCACGCCCGAGGCAATGAAGATGCCGCCGGCGAGCGCCACGATGACGTACATCAGGTTGCCCAGGTTCATGAGGATGGGACCGAGCGTGTTGGTGTACATGTTGGCGGCGCGCGCGGCACGGAAGAGCTTCTCGTTGCGCACGTCGAAGTCCTCCTGCGCGGCCTGCTCGTGGCAGAACACCTTCACCACGCGCTGGCCGTTCATGATCTCCTCGACATGGCCCTCGACGACGCCGATCTCGTGCTGCTGCGCCACGAAGTTGCGCGCAGAGCGGCCGCCGAGCTGCTTGGTCATGTAGGCCATGAAGGCCACGCCGCACACGACCACCAGGCACATCCACACGCTGTAGTACAGCATGACGCAGACCACCGAGCAGCAAGTGACCACGGTGAGCAGGATGTTGGGCAGCGACTGGCCGATCATCTGGCGCAGCGTGTCGATGTCGTTGGTGTAGTAGGACATGATGTCGCCGCGCTGGTGCTGGTCGAAGTAGCTGATCGGCAGGTCCTGCATGTGGTCGAACAGCTTCTCGCGGAACTTCTCGAGCGAGCCCTGCGTCACGATGGCCATCAGCTGGGTGTACAGCGTGTTCAGCGCGAGCGTGACCACGTAGACGCCGATCAGCGTGAGCGACAGCGTGCCGATCTGCCCGGCAACGGCGTCCCAGTCGCCGGTCTGCCAGTGGGCGGTGACGATCTCGAGCGCGCGCTGGATGAAGGTCGCGGGCATAGCCGAGAGCATGGCCGAGATCACGATGCACACGATGACAACGGGCAGGATCTTGGGATAGAACGAGAAGAGCGTCTTGATGAGGCGGCCGAGCGTGCGCATGCGGCCGGGCTTCTTGGGCCCGTCGCCCTTCTGGCGGCGCGCCACGTTCTGGCGGTTCTCCTCGTAGGCCTTCTTGGCGTCGGAGTTAGCGCTCATCGGCGACACCCCCTTCCTCGGTTGCGGCATCTGCGGCGGCTGTCAGCTCCTTGGACTCCTCGCCCTCGACGGTCGAGTCGTCCTCGATCTCCTCCGCGCCCGTGCGGTTCTGGCTCTCGTAGGTGTCGCGGTAGATCTCGCAGGTCCTCATGAGCTCGTCGTGCGTGCCGAGGCCCGCGATGCAGCCGTTGTCGAGCACCAGGATGCGGTCGGCGTGCTCGACCGAGCTGGTGCGCTGGGCGATGATGATCTTGGTGGTCTCGGGCAGGTACTGAGCCAGGCCCTCGCGGATCAGCGCGTCGGTCTTGGTGTCGACGGCGGAGGTGGAGTCGTCCAGGATCAGCACCTTGGGGTGCTTGAGCAGGGCGCGCGCGATGCACAGGCGCTGCTTCTGGCCGCCGGAGACGTTGGTGCCGCCCTGTTCGATGTAGGTGTCGTACTTGTGCGGGAAGCCCTGGATGAACTCGTCGGCCTGGGCGAGCTTGCAGACCTCTACGAGCTCGTCGTAGGAGGCGTCCGGGTTGCCCCAGCGCAGGTTCTCCTTGATGGTGCCCGAGAACAGCACGTTTTTCTGCAGCACCACGGCCACGTTGTTGCGCAGGAAGTCCAGGTCGTAGGCGCGCACGTCCACGCCGCCGACCTTGACCGCGCCCTCGGTGACGTCGTACAGGCGGCTGATGAGGTTCACCAGCGAGGTCTTGGCGGAACCGGTGCCGCCCATGACGCCGATGGTCTCGCCGCTCTTGATGTGCAGGTCGATGTCGGAGAGCGCCGCGTTCTCAGCCTTGGCAGAGTACTTGAACGTCACGTGGTCGAAGTCGATGGAGCCGTCGGCCATCTCGGTCACCGGGTGCTCCGGGTTCTCGATGGTGGGCTTGGTCTCGATAACCTCGACGATACGCTCGGCCGACTCCTGCGCCATGGTGATCATGGCGAAGACCATCGACACCATCATGAGCGCCATGAGGATCATGAAGCCGTAGGTGGTGAGCGCGGAGAACTGGCCGACGTTGAGCAGTGTGCCCTTGCTCGAGATGATGAGCCACGAGCCGAACTGGATGATGACCACGAACACGGTGAACACCGCGAAGTTCATCATCGGCGTGTTGAGCGCCAGGATGCGCTCGGCCTTTGTGAAGTCGCGGCAGACGTCCTGGGCAGCGCTGCCGAACTTGGCCTTCTCGAAGTCCTGGCGCACGTAGCTCTTGACGTCGCGCATGCCGGTGATGTTCTCCTCGATGGACTCGTTGAGCGCGTCGTACTTGTGAAACACCGAGCGGAAGATGGGGTGCACCGTGCGCACGACCTTGACCAGGCCGAAGGCGAGGATCGGCACGACGATCACGAACACGAGCGCCATGGGGCCGCCCATGACGAAGGCCATGATGATGCCGCAGATGAGGATCAGCGGGCAGCGGATGGCCGTGCGGATGATCATCATGTAGGCGAGCTGCACGTTGGTGATGTCGGTGGTGAGGCGCGTGACGAGCGAGCTCGGCGAGAACTGGTCGATGTTGGCGAAGCTGAAGCGCTGGACGGCGGCGAACACGTCGTGGCGCAGGTTCTTGGCGAAGCCGCAGCTGGCCTCTGAGCAGGTAACGCCGGCGCCGATGCCGAAGCACAGCGACGCGAGCGCCATGAGCACCAGGATGCCCGCGTACGGCAGCATCTCGGAGATGCTCGCGCCGGACTGGATCGTGTTGATGAGCTGCGCTGTCACGAAGGGGATCGCCACCTCCATCACAACCTCGCCCGTGACGATGATAGGCGTCGCGATGGCCGCCTTCTTGTACTCACGGATACTTTGCATGAGCGTGCTAATCATCCATAGACCTCCCTGTGTCACACTCCCCCGCAGGGGCGCGTCCGGTGCTGCGGCAAAAAAGAGAGCCGCCTGGCGGCGAGCTCTCGTGGTGGACCCTGCGCAAAAACACCGCGTCCGCACTGGCAGGAAAACCCTGTTCGGCGCGAACGCGGTGTCACGGGCTTGTGTGCCGTCCACCGATGCGCTTTTGCGCAGGCCGAACGCGTGCCCTAATTCGTACATAACTATGCTAGAAGCATGCCGATTCGATTGCAAGGCACCTTCCATACCTGCGTCCCAACCATGCACAGAAGCTTCACATGAAGCTGAATCTCCCCTGTTAGCACGGGGCGTTTGGCGGTAAGGGCTGCCGCGGAACGGGCGTTGAGGGCAGCCTGTCAGGGCGCCGGGCGCGGTGTCAGGTTGGCGGGAGCTCGCGGCGCGGGCGGCGTCGCGTCAAGCCGGCAGGCAGCCGGCGTCGCGGGTGGCGTTGTGGGCGGCGTCGCGGGCACTTCTCGCCTACAATGGCACCAACTAGCAGAGGAGGCATCATGACCGCTCCCGATCCCGCCGCGCGCCGCACCCGAGACGCCTGGCCGCGCACGCTCGAAACCGCCCGCCTCGTTTTGCGCCCTTGGCGCGAGCAAGACGCCGAGACAGCCTTCCCCTACATGCACGACCCCGCCGTGGGCCCGCGCGCCGGCTGGCCTGCGCACCGCACCGTGGAAGAGAGCCGCCGCATCGTGCGCGAGGTGCTCGCCGTGCCCGAGAACTACGCCATCACGCTGAAGCGCTTGGCGCCCTTCGACCTGCCCATCGGCACCATCGGGCTCAAAGGCCCGGGGGCGAGCAACTTTGCCGGCACGGGCGAGGCCGAGATCGGCTACTGGATCGGCCGGCCGTTCTGGGGCCACGGCATCGCGCCCGAGGCGACCATCGAGATCATCCGCCACGCCTTCGAGGACCTGGGGCTTGCGGCCGTATGGTGCGCCTACTACGAGGGCAACGAGCAGAGCCACCGCGTGATGGAGAAGGCCGGGCTTATCCCCCACCACGTGGTCGAGAACGCCGCGCGGCCGCTTTTGGGCGACACCGCCACCGAGTACGTGACGCGCCTCACCCGCGCGGAGTGGGAGCGCGGGCGCGCGCAGGACCCCGTGGACGCGGCAACGCGCAGCGCCCAGCAGGCAGAGCGCGCGCGGATCGAGCACGGCATGCGGCGCATCGCGTTCATCCGCTCCGGCGGGCAGACGGGATCGGACCGGGGAGCGCTCGACGCGGCGCGGGCGGCAGGCGTCGCCATCTGCGGCTGGTGCCCGGCCGGCGGCCTCGCCGAGGACATGGACGCCGCACCCGGGCTGCTCGGCCCCTACCCCGAGCTTGCCGAGACGCCGTCGGCGGGCTACATGCAGCGCACCGCCTGGAACGTGCGCGACTCCCACGCCACGCTGGTGGTCTCGCCCGACGGCGTGGAGCCCGCGAGCGGCACCAGCGCCACCGTCGACCTCGCGCGCGCCTACGGACGGCCCGTGTTCGTCGCAGACCGCGTCGACGACCTGCCGGCCATCCGCGCGTGGCTCGCCGAGGTGGGGCGCGACCTCACGCTCAACGTCGCCGGCCCGCGCGGGAGCAAGGTCCCCACGGCCTACGCCATGACGCACGACATCGTGCGGCAGCTGCTGGAGGACGCGTAGCGCCCGCGCCGGCTGCGGGCGCTACGGTTGCGGGCGCAGCGGCGGTTCTCGCAAAAGCAACGGTTACGCATAGCTTCTCCAGCGGCGGAAGAAAAGGGCGACGGTTACGCATAGCTTCAACCGCGCGTTTTGCATAGTCATGCGCAACCGCACCCCTTCTGCCAGGCAAAACGCAAGAAGCTCCGGTTATGCCGCATAAAACCTCGCGCAAAGATATGCGTAACCGCCACTTCGCAAAAAGCATGCGCAACCGGCGCCTCTCGCTACCCGCCCTCTTAGCGATAACAGCAAAAGCGGCGCGACCCCGCGGGGCCGCGCCGCTTCACGTGCGCAAGGATCTTGCGTTCGCGCGCCTACTTCTTGGTGGCAGCGGACTTCTTAGCCGCCGGCTTGGCCGCAGGCTTCGCAGCGGCCTTGGGTGCGGCGGCCTTCTTAGCCGGGGCAGCCTTGGCAGCAGCCGGCTTGACGGCGGCCTCGGGCTCCTCGGACTTCGGCGCAGCGGCCTTGGCGGCCGGGACAGCCTTGGCAGCGGGCTCGGCCTTAACCGCGGCGGCCGGCTTCGCGGCGGCCTTCTTGGCCGGAGCGGTCTTGGCGGCCGGGGCGGCACCCAGGCCGATCTTCTCGGCATAGGCGGCGAGCTCGGTGAAGGCGCTCTTCTTCACGCCGGCGGCGGTGCTGAGCACAGCCTCGATGGCGGCCACGGCCTCGGTAAGGTCGTAGCACGAGATGGCGGTCTTCTTGCCGTCGGGCAGCACAGCCTCGAGGCGCACCTCGTCGGCAAACGTGCAGGACGCCTCGGGCAGCAGCACGTGCACGGTAACCTTGAAAGGCACGGCGCCCTTGGTCATGACCACGGACAGCTCCACGGTGTCGGAACCGTCCTCCCAGTCGACCGAGCCCTCGGCGGGCTTCACCACGTCGGCCAGGTAGTCCTCGAGCTCCTCCACAAAGCCCTCGACCCCGTCCTCGAAGAAGGCCAGCTCGGCCTCGACGTCGGCCACGGCGTCGACGAACGTGTCGGACACGCCGGCGTAGCACACCTTGCCGCCCACGAAGACCGCCCACGGGTACGCCTCGCCCTCGCCGTCGTCGACCGGGTCAAGCGCCACGGCCACGGTGACCTTGCCGGCAACCGCGCGCACCGCGCTCCACTCAACCGCATCGTCGAGCCCGGAGGCGCCGCGCACCAAGCTCAGGCCGCGGGGCAGATCCAGATCCTCCACGATGTGGTCGAAACGCGCCTTGAGGTCGTCGGTGGCCTCGCTGAAGTAATCCTTGAACTCCTTGGCGTAGGCCTTGAGCTTGGCCTGAGTGATGCCGAACGCCTTGGCGATGTCCTTCTCAGCCTTGAACGTGAGCACCGGCCACGCGAGCGAGCGGCGCGTCACGTAATCGTGATCCTTGGTCACGGTGACCTGCGGGTACAGGCCGTACTTCTCGATCATAGCCTTCATGTCGGCCGCGTCGAGGTCGTGATCGACCGCGAAGCTCACGAAGCTGCCCAGGCTCTCCAGGGCGTAGTACTCGCTGCGCGCGCAACGCTCGTCGAACTCGGCCAGCGCCTGCTCGCGGGCAACCTGCTTGTCGATCTCTTCCATCAGTACACTCCTTCGCATACCGTATCTTCGCGTGTGCACGCACGGCCGCGCCGCGCGTCCGCAATACCGCGGAAACACCCGCATATATATTTCATAATACTCGTTTTCCCTGCATAAGGGAAAGCCAAGGCGCCGCCTGTTAGCCGCCCGGAAACAAAACGGCAGCTCGGCGCCTTGCCCTAAAACCCGGCAGGGGCGTCCGCAGCGTCGGGCGCGCGAGAACGCATACGCCAGGGATGCGTCACCGGTCAGCGAGGACGCTCCTGGCGAGGCACGTTGGCGCGAAGGCGGAAGCGCATGCGCCCCACGGCGATGCGCGACGCCTGATCGCCAAGGCGCCCGGCAGGGGCGCCCGCGGCGTCGGGCTACAGGTGCTGCTCCAGCCACACCGCCACGCCGTCTTCGGTGTCGGGCGGGCAGACCTCGTTGGCTACAGCCTTGATCTCGGGCGTGGCGTTGCCCATAGCCACGAAGGTGCAGGGGCTCGCGCCGAAGGTAACGTCGTTGCCCGAGTCGCCAAAGGCCACGGCGCGGCGCTCGTCCACGCCGAGCTTCTCGCACAGGATGGAGAGGGCCGAGCCCTTGTTCACGCCCGCGCGCGTGATCTCGAGCTCGGTGGGGCCCACGCAGGCAAGCTCAAGCCCGCCGGTGGCCTCGCTCGCCTCAAGCGCGCGCATGGCGTCCTGCGTCTGCTGCTCGGTGTCGAACATGCAGCCGATCTTGAACACGTCGGTGGAGAGGTGCTCGAGCGCCTCGTCAACGGAGGGGATTTCCTCGACCTCCTGACCGCTTGCCAGGGCGTTCTCAACAAAGCTGAAGTTCGTACGGTTCCCGTCGGCGGCGCCGCGGCCGGCGAACTTGTGGCGGCTCAGCTCGACGTCGAAGCCCGCCAGGCCGGGCGCGAACAGGCTCCACCCACCGCGGCCGGCCGTGCCTCCCACCGTGCGCACGCATGCGACGATGGCCTGAACCTGCTTGACCGGCATCATGCGGGCAGCGACGATCTCGCCGGTGTGGGCGTTGCTCACGCAGGCGCCGTTCACCGTGATGTTCCAGTCGAGCCACGGCGCGTCCTTGAGGCTCGGGCCGAGCATGCCCAAGGGCCGGCCGCTCGCCACGGCGAGAAGCACGCCGGCGTTGTGCGCGGCCTCGAACGCGCGGATCACGCGGGGACGGATGAGCTTGGCGTGCTCGACGTACACCGTGCCGTCGAGGTCGAACGCCACTAAGTCGAAGTTGGGCATGGGACTCCTTTTGCGCGCTCAGCGCGCCTTGCGGTCGTTTTTTCCGCGCACCATCATACGCGCGCTGCGCGGACGCGTCGGTAAGGGGACGGCAAGCCCTTGGGATTCCCACGTTTTGCGCACGAACGACAAGCGTGGACGATGCGGCGCAGGCGCGGGACGGGGCGCGTCGGCAACGCAGGCAAGGCGGCGCGGGCGCGAGCCCCCGAGGGGAACGGGCCCGCAGCGCCGCGATTGAACCCGCGCGCAGCCTCTCCTATCATGGGCGGTGTCACGCAACGCAAAGGAGCCCCATGTCGTCATCGCCCACCGAAACCGCCGCCGTCACATCTGCCGCGCCCTCCCCCGCCGAGACGGGCTCGACGGGCACCGACCCCGCCGAAGCGCCCTTCTCCCGGCTGGAGCTCGCCGTGGGCGCCGACGGCTTCGAGCGCCTGCAGCGCGCCCGCGTGCTGGTGCTCGGCCTCGGCGGCGTGGGATCGGCCTGCGCAGAGGCGCTGGTGCGCGGCGGGGTGGGCGCCCTCGTGCTCGTGGACGGCGACACGGTGCAGCCGAGCAACCTCAACCGCCAGGTCATCGCCTTCACCGACACCCTCGGCATGCGCAAGACCGAGGCGGCCCGCCTCATGGCGCGCCGCATCAACCCCGAGACCCGAATCGAGACGGTCGACCGCTTCGTGCTGCCCGAGGACCTCCCCGAGCTTCTCACCGAGACGGGCGCCGCAGACGGCGGCGTTGACTACGTGGTGGACGCTGTCGACACCATCGCCACCAAGATCGCGCTGGCTGAGGCATCCGAACGCTACGGCTTCAGGCTCGTAAGCTCCATGGGCACGGCCATGAAGGTGCGCCCCGAGCTGCTGGAGGTAACCGACATCGAGAAGACCGCGGGCGACCCGGTGGCGCGCGTCATGCGCCGCGAGCTGCGCAAACGCGGTATCCGCCACCTCACCGTGGTGTGCTCGACCGAGCATCCGCGCCGCCGCGCCGAAGCCCCCGGTGCCGAGCCGGGCAGGCGCGCGCCGCTCGGCACCGTATCCTTCGTGCCACCGGTGGCAGGCATGCTCATGGCCGGCGAGGTCATCCGCACGCTCGCAGATCTGTAAGGAAACGCCGGGCAAGGACCTACCGTGCCCGCCGTCCGCAACCGCTTCCGGCAGGTCATCCAGAGCCGCCCGCCCCTCCTGCCCCGCGCCCTGCGCAGGCCAACCTCAGCGCACCCCTCACGCGCGCTCGGGCAGCACGCCCTCGCGGTAAGCCGCCAGCAGCTGGCGCAGGTCGCTGATCTGCTCGCGGATCTCCTCGCCCGCGTCGGTGTCGGCCACCATCACGGTGCGCTCCACCGGCTCGAAGCAGTCGGTTATGCTCGTGATGTCGGCGTTCTCCTCCAGCGCCTCCTCCACCGACTCGAACGGCCGGTGCTCCTTGATCCGCATCCCGTGGCTCGAGTAGATGAGCGTGTAGCCGGCGATGCCGGTGGTCTGCCGATACGCGCGGCAAAAGCCGCCGTCGATCACCAGCAAGCGCCCGTCGGCGCGCACCGGGCCCTCGCCGTCTTTGGCCCGCACGGGCGTGTGGCCGTTGACGATGTGGGCGTGCTCGGCAGGCAGGCCGAACGCCCGCAGAATCATGCGGCACACGGCGGGGTCGCGCGCCAGGCGGTAATAGGGGTTTTGCGGCTCGTCCCACGCGCGCTCGTCCGCCACGAACGAGTGCTCGAAGGTCTTGACCGTCCGCCCCGTAAGCGGCGAGTTCCGCCCGCACCACAGGTACCACATCCAGTCGAGGTCGTCTTCGGCCCGCGTGCGCCACGCGCGGCGCGCCACCGCGTCGCAGAAGTCAAAGAGGCACGGCCCCGCATGCTGCGCGCCGTCCGACAGCACGGCCGAAAACGTCCCGTCCTCGTTGAGGGGCACGCAGCCGTGGAACAGCAGGTTGCGGTTGCACGCCAGGTACAGCGAGCCGCGCTCGTACAGGAAGCTCACGTGGCGCCGCAGGCGGGCGTTGCCCGTAAACGCCTCGGCGAGCTGGGCGACAAGGGCCGACTCCTCGTCGCTGAGAGCGTACGGGTCGGCCGGGTCCACCGTGGGGAAGTCGCAGGTGGCAAGCGGCCAGCGCGTGCCGGCGATCTCCACCGTGCCGCCCTTTCGGTCGAGCTTGTCCAACAGCAGGCGGTCGGCCATGTCGAACTCGGGATGGCGCCTGACGATCTGCCCCTCGAGCTTTGCCAGCATCACGTTGACGGCCTTCACCAGCGGCGTGAGCCCCCAGCGCCTCTCTTCGCCCTCGTCGCGCCGGTACGTGCGCTCCGCGAAGAACGCCAGCTCGCGCAAGCCGATGCCGTAGCCGCGCTCCAACACCTCGAAGTTGTCATAGCGCAGGTTGTTGCGCAGCACCGTCATGATGCAGGCGGGCTCACCGGCGGCCGCACCCATCCACAGCACGTCGTGGTTGCCCCACTGGATGTCCACGTTGTGGTGGGCCATGAGCACGTCCATGACCTTGTCGGCGTGCGCGCCGCGGTCGTAAACGTCGCCCACGATGTGCAGGCGGTCGACGGCCAGGCGCTTGATGAGCGCGGCGAGCGAGGCGATGAAGTCGGCGGCAGAGCCGGTCTCGATGATCGAGGCCACGATGCGCTCGTGGTAGCGCACGCGGTAGTTCTCCTCGTCGGGGTGGGTGTGGAGCAGCTCGTCGATGATGTAGGCGTACGCGGCGGGCAGGGCCTTGCGCACCTTGGAGCGCGTGTAGCGCGCCGAGAGGCGCCGGGCCACGCGCACCAGCCGCGCAAGCGTTTCCTGGTACCACGCCGGCGAGTCGAGCCGCGCCTGCCGCACGCGGGCGAGCTTCTCGCGCGGGTAGTAGATGAGGGTGCGCAGCTCGGCCTTCTCGCCGGCGCCGAGCGCGTCGCCGAAGACGGCGTCCACGTGCTCGCGCACCACGCCCGAGCAGTTGTTCACGATGTGCATGAACGCCTCGTACTCGCCGTGGACGTCGCTCATGAAGTGCTCGGTGCCCTTGGGCAGGTTGAGGATGGCCTGCAGGTTGATGATCTCGGAGGAAGCCGCCTGCTGGCTGGGGAACTGACACGCGAGCAGCCTCAGGTACCTGAGGCGCTCGGGCGCCAAGCTGAGTGCGATCATAGCGTCCTTTCGGGAACGCGGCGGGCCGAGCGCGACGCGCGGAACGGCGGCATCCGGGCCTCTCGCCCGCGCGGCGCACCGTGCCCGCAGCGCCCAGCCGCCAGGCGCCAAGGCTGCCTGGAGGCGCGGCGTCCGCGCGCGGCCGCCGCGGCGCTAGATCACCTGAACGTCGGCGTTGTCGCAGGCGCGGAGGAACTCGTGCGGGAGCTCGCCGTCGAAGACCACCACGTCGACTGCGTCGAGGTCGCAGATCTGGAAGGTGCTGCGCCGGCCCACCTTGCTGGAATCCATAAGCACCACCGTTTGGTCGGCCCGCTCGATGCAGGCGCGCTTGAGGGCCGCGTCCTCGTCCGAGCCGCACATGAAGCCCGTGGAGCTCTGGAAGCTCGTAACGCCGAGGAAGAGCTGGTCGAAGCTCAGGCGGCGCACGTCCTCCGCGCTGCGCCCGCCGCAAACCGACAGGCTGCAGCGGTTGAGGTTGCCGCCGACGAGAATGGCGCGCACCTGCTCCAGGCGCGCAAGCTCGCAGGCGCAGGTGATGCTGTTGGTAAACACGATGGAGCGTTGGTCGGGAAGCTCGCGCGCGAGCATGGTGGTGGTGCTACCCGAGTCGAGGAACGGCGTGCCGTTGGGGCGCACCAGCTGGGCGGCCTTGCGCGCCACGGCATCTTCACGCCCATCGGCCTCACGCAGGTTCAGGAGACCAGCCGCTCCATCATGTACATGCTCGAGGCCAACCCCGGGCCTGGCGTGGGCGTGCTTTTGGCCTACTGCTTCTTCTGCCGCGACGCAAAGACGCGCCAGTCGGCACCCGGCGCGATCATCATCCATTTCTTCGGCGGCATCCACGAGATCTACTTCCCCTACGTGCTGATGAACCCCAAGGTTATCGTGGCGCCGATCCTGGGCAACATGGCCGCCATCGCGTGGTTCAGCCTGACCGGCTGCGGCCTGGTGGCGCCGGCCTCCCCGGGTTCGATCATCGCGTTCCTGTCGATGACGCCGCCTGAGTACCTGCTGCCCACGATTGTCGGCGTGGCCATCGCCGCCGGCGTGTCGTTCGCAGTTGCCGCGCCCATCGTGCGCACCGCCGACGTGGCCAACCTCGACCAGGCCACCGAGCAGATGCGCGAGATGAAGGGCACCGCCGAGGCCGCCGTGATCTCGGACACCACCAACGGCCTGGTGATCTTCGCCTGCGACGCGGGCATGGGCTCCTCGGCCATGGGCGCCACGCGCTTCCGCAACCGCATCAAGGCCGACCGCCCCGACCTCACCGTGAAGCACTCCAGCGTTGACATCGTTCCGCCCGAGGCCGACATCGTGGTGTGCCAGCGCGTGCTGGCCAACATCTGCAAGATCCTTGAGGACGACACCGTGGTTGAGAAGCTCAAGACCACCACGGACGTTGACTGGGTGTTGAGCGTGCTCGCGTAAGCGACGCGGCGCCCCTCCTCTCCCCACCGCGCGCGGGGCCAAGCAACCGGTTCGCACGGGCGAGCCGAGCTGCTTGGCCCCGCGCCTTTTCTGTGGGCGGGCTCTGATGCGAGGTGCGATCCGCAAGGGGCGGCGGCCGTGCGCCCCGCCCAGCCCGCGCGCCACCCGCCCGCGCGCCGCCCGTTTCGTGCCACAATAGGCTCATCGCGCATCGCTTGCGAAAGGGGCGCCATGCCAGAAGACCTGCAGCTTTACGACACGCACTGTCACCTGGGGTTTCTCCCCGATCCCGCCCAGCATGCGCGCGACGCGGCGGCGCTTGGCATGAGCTGCCTTTCGGCCGGGGTTGAGCCGGCCGGCTGGGAAGCTGAGCAGGCGCTTCTCGGCGTGCTTCCCAACGTGACAGTGGGGCTGGGACTTCACCCTTGGTGGGTGGCGGAAGACGTCCAAGCGCGCGCAGAGCAGCTGGAGGCTTTTGAACGGCTCCTGCCCTCGGCTTGCTTGGTGGCCGAGGTGGGCCTCGACTTCGGGCAGGCCCACATCCATGCACGCGCAGCGCAGACAGAGGCGCTCCGGCGCATAGGCGCGCTTTGCGCAGAAACGCCCTCTGCCACCCCCGGTGGGCGCCGCGTCCTTTCCGTCCACGCCGTGCGCGCCGCTGGCGAGGTGCTCGACGTCCTCGGGCAAACCGGCGCCCTTGAGGCCTGTACCTGCATCTTCCATTGGTTCAGCGGCACGAGCGAGGAGCTGGCCCGCGCCGTGCGCGCCGGATGCCTGCTCTCGGTGGGACCGCGCATGCTCGCCACTCGGCGCGGGCGCGCCTACGCGCAAAGCGTGCCGGCTGACCGCCTGCTGCTGGAAACCGACCTCCCCGGCGCAGCTGGCGAGACGCTCTCTGCCGCCGAGCATCGCGCGGCGCTTATCGCGGCGCTCGAGGTGCTCGCAGGCCTGCGCCGCGAGCCCGACCTGGTGCAGCGCCTCGCGCAAAATGCCGCCAACCTGCACGTTGCGAAGGGTTTCCGGGGCGAGCCCCGGTGACTTGCGGCACGCCCCCGGCGGACGAACCGCGAACCCCCATGAAAAAGGCCTCCCGTCTCCCGCACCTTGTTTTCGATCCGAGAGATGGGAGGCGCTTCAACGGGCACCAACCCGCTTCGGGCGCGTCGCCGCTAGCTCAGCTCCAGCATGCCGGTGTAGAGCTGGTAGTAGCGGCCCTTTTGCGCCATGAGCTCGTCGTGGCTGCCGCGCTCCACGATGCGCCCGTGCTCGAGCACCATGATGGCGTCGGCGTCGCGCACGGTGGAGAGCCGGTGGGCGATCACGAAGGTCGTGCGCCCGCGCATGAGCTGGTCCATGCCGCGCCCGATGAGCATCTCGGTGCGCGTGTCGATGGAGCTTGTCGCCTCGTCCAGGATCAGCACCGGCGGGTCGGCCACCGCCGCGCGGGCAATGGCCAGAAGCTGGCGCTGCCCCTGGGAGAGGTTCGCGCCGTCAGAGGTCACCAGGGTGTCGTAGCCGTCCGGCAGGCGCCGGATGAAGCTGTCGGCGTTGGCGATCCGCGCCGCCGCGCGCACCTCCTCGTCGGTGGCGTCGAGCTTGCCGAAGCGGATGTTCTCGGCGATGGTGCCCGTGAACAGGTGCGTGTCCTGCAGCACGATACCGAGGCTTTTGCGCAGGTCGTCCTTGGCGATGTTCTTGACGTTGATGCCGTCGTAGGTGATCTCGCCCTCCTGCACGTCGTAGAAGCGGTTGATGAGGTTGGTGATGGTGGTTTTGCCCGCGCCCGTCGATCCCACGAAGGCGATCTTCTGCCCCGGCTTGGCAAAGAGGTTGAGCTTGTGCAGCACCTCGTGCCCGGGCTCGTAGCCAAAGCTCACGTCGTGGAAGCGCACGTCGCCGTGCAGGGGAATGAGCCCTGTGGCCAGCACGGTGCCGTCGGCGCCCGGAGCCGTGGTCTCAGCCACCGCGCCCATCTGGGCGGCGGGAAGCTCCCCGTCCGCTCCGTCGCCGGCGCCGCCCGCCGCGCACGCCCGCTCCGAACCGGCCGCCACCGGCACGAGCGCGCCCCACGCGCCCACGCCAAAGCCCTCGGGAACGCGCCACGCCCACGCGTCCTCGCCCGTTTTGACCAGGCGCACGGAACCTTCGTCCACCTCGGGCTTCTCGCGCATGGCCGCAAAGACGCGCTCAGCGCCCGCCAGCGCCGACAGCAGAAAGTTCGACTGCTGCGTGAACTGGTTGATGGGCAGGGCCGTCTGGCGCACGAACACCAGGTAGCTCGCCAGCGCGCCCACGTCGGTGGCGCCCGTGATGGCCATCCAGCCGCCCAGCGCCGCCACCACGGCGTAATCCACGTAGCTGATGGAAACCACGGCCGGGATCATGGACGCGGCATAGGCCTGGGCGCCGGTACCCGCCACGCGCAGGCGCTCGTTCTTGTCGCGGAACGTGCTTACGTTCGCCGCCTCGTGGTTGAAGACCTTCACCACCTTCTGCCCGGTCACCATCTCCTCGATGTAGCCGTCGAGCTCACCCAGCACCTCCTGCTGGCGACGGTAATACCCGCGGCTCTTCTTGGTGGAGTAGGCGATGTAGGAGAACATGGCCACGTACCCCACCACCACGAGCAGGGAGAGCTGCCAGTTCAGCACGAAGATCATCACCAGCGTGCCCACGATCTGGATAGCGCTTTGGATCACCATGGCAAAGCTGTTGTTCATGGCCTCGGCCACGGTGTCCACGTCGTTGGTGAAGTAGCTCATCACGTCGCCGCGGCTGCGCGTGTCGAAATAGCGCAGCGGCAGCGTCTGGATGTGCGCGAACAGGTCGCGCCTGATGTCCACCAGCACCTTCTGCGCCGCGTGCACCATCAGCTGGGTGTAGCCCAGCGCCGACAGCGCGCCCACGCCGAAGATAACCGCCGTGAGCACCACGCCGCCCACAAACGAGCTCCAGTTGCCGGCGGTGAGGCTGTCAACCACCGGCCGGATCATGTAGGTGCCCAAAAGGTTCGCCAAGGCTGACACGGAGACCAACACGGCCACGCCCAAGAACAGCAGCCGGTGCCTGCCCAGGTAGGCGAGAAGGTCGCGCACGGTGCGCGCGAGGTCCTGGGGCTTGTTTCCCGGTGCCGGCATCAGCGCTCACCTCCTTCCCCGTTAGGGGCCCCGTGCGTCTGCGACGCGTAAATCTCCTGGTAGATGCCATCACGCTCGAGAAGCTCCTCGTGCGTGCCCACCGCGTGCACGCGGCCGTCGTCCAAAACCACGATCTGGTCGGCCCCCACCACCGAGCTCACGCGCTGCGCGATGATGATCTTGGTCACGCCGTGAAGCGCCGCGAGGCTCTCGCGGATGTCTGCCTCGGTGGCGGTGTCGACCGCGCTGGTCGAGTCGTCGAAGATGACCACCTTCGGGCTCTTCAGCAGCGCGCGGGCTATGCACAGGCGCTGCTTCTGCCCGCCGGACACGTTCACGCCGCCCTGCCCCAGGTCGTAGTCGAGCCCGCCGGGCAAACGATCCAAGAACTCGTCCACGCGCGCCTGGCGGCACGCGGCGAGCAGCTCCTCGTCGGAGGCGTCGGCGTTGCCCCACCGGAGGTTCTCGCGCACCGTGCCCGAGAAGAGCACGTTTTTCTGCAGCACGATGGCCACCGCGTCGCGCAGGGCCGCGAGGTCGTAGGCGCGTACGTCGAGCCCGCCCACGGTAACCCTCCCCGCGGTGACGTCGTACAGGCGCGGGATGAGCTGCACCAGCGTGGTCTTGCCCGAGCCCGTGCCGCCGAGGATGCCCACCGTGGAGCCCGCGGGGATGGTGAGCGTCACATGCTCCAGTGCGTGCTCGCGAGCGTCGGCGCGGTACTTAAACGACACGTCCTCAAACGTCACCGCCCCGTTTCTCACCTCGGTCACAGCGCCTTCCGGCGAGGAGAGCGCCACCGGCTCGTCCAGCACCTCGCAGATGCGGTGAATGCTCGCCAGCGACCGCGTAAGCAGCAAAAACACGTTGGAGATCATGATGAGCGAGTTCATGATCTGCATCACGTAGGACAGAAGCCCCGTGAGCTCGCCCACAGCGAGGCCGCCGCCCAAGATCATCTGCCCGCCGAACCACATGATGAGCGTGGTCGCGGTGTACATGGACACCTGCAGCACCGGCACGTTCAGCACCGCGTAGCGGAAGGTGTCCTCGCTCGTGCGCGCCAGTCCCTCGTTTACCTGGGCAAACTGCGCACGCTCGTAATCGCCGCGCACATAGGCCTTCACCACGCGCACCGCCGTGAGCATCTCCTGCACCCGGTCGTTGAGCTTGTCCACCGTGGCCTGCAGCACGCCGTAGCTGGGGCCCACGCGCCTAACGATAAGCGCCAGCGCCACCGCCATCACCGGCGTCACGCACAGAAACACCAGCGCCAACTCGGCGTTGAGGTAAAACGCCATGCCGAAGCCGATCACGATCATCACCGGGCCGCGCACCATGGGGCGGAACCCTGCGTTGAGCGCGTTTTGGATCACCGTGACGTCGGTGGTCATGCGCGTGACGAGCGAGGACGTCTCGAAGCGGTCGAGGTTGGAGAACGCGTACTCCTGCACGCGCTCGTACTCCGCCGCGCGCAGCCGCGCCCCGAGCCCGTAGCTGGCCCGCGCCGCGAAGCGCGCGTACAAAAGGCCCGTCACCAAGGCGAGAAGCGCGCAGACGCCCATGTAGGTGCCCTGGCGCAGGATGTAGGCGGTGTCGCGGTTGGCCACGCCCACGTCTATGATGTCGGCCATGAGGATGGGGATGACCATCTCGAAGGCGCTCTCCACCACCACGAGCAGCATGCCGAGCACCGCGTCGCGCTTGTACTGCCCCAGGTAGCTCACGATGCGCTTAAGCTCGCCCATGGCGCTCGCCCCCTTCGGAAGCCGCATCCAGCAGGTTGCCGTACGCGCGCGTGAGCAGCGCTTTGAACGTCGCGCGTTCCTCGTCCGTAAAGCCCGCGCACGCCGCCTTCTCCAAGTCGGCGCACGCCGCGTCCCACGCCGCCACGGCCTTGCGCCCGCGCGCGGTAAGCTCGATCTCCTTGGCGCGCCGATCGCGCGCGTGCGGCGCCGCCTCGATGTAGCCGCCGCGCTTGAGCGCCTCGATCATGCGAGAGATGGCCGCCGGGTCAAGCGAGAAATACTGGGCCACTTGCCGCTGTGTCGCCTTTCCGTACACGGCGAGGTACGTAAGGATCTTGGGTTGCCCCACGCCCAGCTCGACTTTGTCGTTGCAGAACAGGTATCGGCGCTGCGCGTGGAACAGGCGGTACACGAGCGCATGCAGGTCAAAGAGCGCGCTGCCCTTGCCCACGCTCACTGCGCGCTGCTCGGGCAGCTCGGGCCACGGCGGCACCGGCGCTGCTGCGGCAGGCACGGGCTCGCTAGCCGCGGCGACCCCCGCCTCCGCTGCGGGACGCTCGTGTTGCGCCTCACCTTGTTGCATCGCAATCACTCCCTATTAGTTGATATATCAATTATTGACATATCATGTAATAAGAGGATTACGCAGGCTTGTCAAGGTTCGGCCCGATCCTTACCGAATCTTTACGCGCGCCTGACGCTTGGTTGACACGCACGCGGTATGAACGTATGTGAACGCTTCTGACGAAAGAGAGGAGCAGCCATGCCGTCGCCCAACGATATCATCGGCCCGCGTGAGAGCGAGTTTACCGGCCTCAAGGGGCTGATCCTGCGCTACACCGGCACCACCTACGCCCTCATCCTCCTGAGCCTCTTCATCAAGGCGCTCACCTTCGGCGTCGGCGCGCCCGTTGCCGGCCCGCTCAACGTGCTTTCGCTCGTGGTACTGATCGCCGCGTTTGTGACGTTCCCCCTGCGTCGCCGCTGGCGCAAGCAGCAAGAAAGCCTCACGGCGGCGTAAGCACCGTGCCAAAAGCAACCGTGTCCCTGCAAAAGGCGGAGTCCCCACGCTCCGCCTTTTCTTGTGGGACGGATAGGGCAGGTTCTTGTGTCCCATCGCGGCAACCATGAGACAAAACAACCTGCCTACACGTCCCAAGGCACTGCGCCTGTCACAGCGCGCGGTAACGCATGCGGGGACTGTTCTTAGCCCCTCCCTCGGTAGCGATAAGCCCGCGCTCCAGCAGGTGTCGCAGCGCCTTCAGCACCGTGGGGCGCGAACGGCCCGTCCGTTCAACCAACTCGGACGTGCTCACCGTGTCCGCCGCGCGCACCTGCTCAAGCACGCTCTGCTCGGTTTTGCCCAGCAGGGTCTTCACGTCGTAAGGACCGCCCTGCTCCACGCGCACACGTCCGCTGGAAGCGTACGCGCAGGGAATCGAAACCGTCTCCACACCGCGTACTCCCCGAGCGGGCGCTATGCCATTCGAGCCGTAAAGAACCAGCGTGAAAAGCGCGATGCTGTTGCGCGGCACCGGTTCGGGAAGACCGGCGCGCTCAAGCTCGAGCTCGATCGTGCGATACCCGCTGCCGCGGTTCTCTGCCACATAGCCGCCGCCGATGCGCGGCGTGCTCTCGAGCAGGTTGGCCAAGCACTCGTTGCGGCGCGACACTGCCTCTCCAGCGCCCAGCGCGTCGACGGTGACCACGCCGTACAGGCCGCCGGGGTTGCGGATCTCAATACGATCGGAGAACAGCTCAACCATAACCGGCGTCCCCAGCGCCTCGGGCGAGTAGTCCCGGTGCATCACCGCATTGACCAGCGCCTCGCGCAAAGCTTCTGGCGGGTAGTCCGGCACGTCGTAGCGGTATGCGCCCTCAACCCGCGCCCCCGTGCGGATGTTGCGCGCAACGGCGATCAGAGCGTCCTCAACCATAGCGGGCGCAGACCCCACGCAGGTGCAGGAGTCGAAGAAGCGCCTGCCATCGGCCGTAGTCTCCCCCTTTACCCGGGTGGGATAGCTTGCGAACGTTATCGTCAGGCTCGGAAAGAACTCCTGCGGGTACGACCCCAGTGCCACCAGGCCTGCCAGCGTGGGGCGGTCGACGCCCTGCTCGTCTCGCGCGATTACCCCCAGCTTGCGCAGGGCCGTTGCATCGTCAAGCTGCGAGAAGCTCCGCGTGTGCACGTACCGCTCGCGTCGAAGCAAGCCAGCAACCAGGTCGGAATCCAGGTCTCCCAGGGAGGCACACTCAACCACCTGGCGGTCGTAACGCGGCTGGCGATGCTCGTCAAGCAAGCGGTCGACCTCGTAGGGTGACAAGCGCCGATCGCCGTCGCCCACGCGGATGTACGAACCCGAGTACCGTCCCTGCGCCGTTACGTAACACGGCTTGTCACGCGGGCGCATCTCCTCCACCGTGGCAACCAGCACCGGCGCCCCCTCAAAGAGAACCATGTCGATAAGCGGGCGCACGGGCGGCGTCAGCTCGTCGCTGCATGTGCGCTCCAGCGCATCTTGGATGCGCTTGGGATCAAATCCTTCCGCTGGGGCAAAGCCGCGGTTCTCATCCAAGCCGCAGACAAGCACGCCGCCCGCGCCGTTCGAGAACCCCGAAAGCGTACGGGCGATGTCACGCGTCAAACCGTTTGCGCACGCCTTGACCTCGCGCTGCTGGATGTCCGTCCCTGCGGCGCGCAAGCGCGCAACCAACATCTGCAAACTGCGTTCTGAAAATATGGGACGGATAGGACAGGTTCGCTTGTCCCATCACGGTCACTACAGGGCAAACGAACCTGTCCTACCTGTCCCAGGGCGCTACTCCCCTGCCGGCACCGTGCCTGTCTCCAGGATCACCGCCAGGTCGTCCTCGGTAAGCACCGGCACGCCCAGGCTCTCGGCCTTGGCAAGCTTGCTGCCGGCTTTCTCGCCCGCCACCACGTAGCTGGTCTTTTTGGAAACCGACCCTGTGACTTTCGCGCCCATGGCCTTCAGCACGTTGCCCGCCTCGGTGCGCGTGAAGCGCGTGAGGCTGCCCGTGAGCACGAAGGTGAGCCCCGCGAGCGGCTGCGCCTCGGCCACCTCGGCTGAGACGCCCGCAGCCTCGGCCGCAGCCGTCACCGGCGCAGCTTGCTCTTCCAGGTTGAGGCCGGCCGCGCGCAAGCGCTCGATCACAGCCAGGTTGTCCGGCACCGCCAAAAACTCCTTCACGCTTTGCGCGATCTTCGGGCCGATGCCGTCTATCTGGGCGATCTCCTCCTCCGTTGCCGCGATGAGCGCCGGGATGGTGCGGAACTCCCCGGCGATAAGCTCGCCCACCGACTTGCCCACGTGGCGGATCCCCAGCGCAAAGAGCACGCGCCCCAGCGGCTGCTCCTTGGACTTCACGAGCTCGGCCACGATCTTCTCGGCCACGGTATAGCCCACCAAGATGGGCTCGCCGGCCCTGTGGCCCTCCACCGTGGTTTTGTACACGCGGCCCGTGGGCTTGCCGTTGCGCAGGATGGGGTCGCCGGCGCAGCGGCCCTTGATGTCCTTGTCGTAGAAGCGGCCTGTCTCGAGCCCGGCGATGTCATCGGCGCCGAGCCGGTAGAAGTCCGACACGTCGCGCACGAGCCCCGCGGCCATGAGCTTGTCGACCAGCTCCTCGCCCACGCCGTCGATGTCCATGCAGCCGCGGCTCACCCAGTGCAGCAGGCGCTCCTTCAGCTGCGCCGGGCAGTCGATGGACACGCAGCGATAAGCCACCTCGCCCTCCTCGTGCACCACCGGGCTGCCGCAGGCGGGGCAGGTCTCGGGCATAGTGAAGGGCGTCGCGCCCTCGGGGCGCTTGGCCAGCACCGGGCCCACCACCTCGGGGATGACGTCGCCGGCCTTGTGCACGGTGATGGTGTCGCCCACGCGCACGTCCTTGCGGTGGATCTCGTCGATGTTGTGCAGCGTGGCGCGCGCGATGGTGGAGCCCGACACGGTCACCGGGTCGAACTCGGCCACCGGGGTGAGCACGCCGGTGCGCCCCACCTGGATGCGAATCTCGCGCAGCAGGGTCTGCTTCTCTTCCGGCGGGAACTTGAAGGCGATGGCCCAGCGCGGCGCGCGCGCCGTGAAGCCCAGGTCGGCCTGCAGGGCGAAGGAGTCGACCTTCACCACCACGCCGTCGATGTCGTAGTCAAGGTCCCCGCGGTGCGCAAGCGCCTGCTCGCAGAACGCGTGCACCTCCTCGGCGCTCGAGCACTGCGCCACGTTGGGGTTGACCGAGAAGCCCGCGCTGCGCAGCCAGGAGAGAAACGCGTGCTGCGAGTCAACGTGCAGAGGCGCGGTGTCGGCCACGGCGTAGAGGAAGGTGGCCAGGTCGCGACCGGCCGTTACGCGCGGGTCCTTCTGGCGGAGGCTGCCGGCGGCGGCGTTGCGCGGGTTGGCGAACGGCGCGCGGCCCTCGGCGTCGGCCTCCTCGTTGAGGCGCACGAAGCTCGTCTTGGGCATGTACACCTCGCCGCGCACCTCGATGCGCGCGCCGGCGTCCCCGCCCATGTGCGCGAGCGCCTCCGGCGCCAGGTGGCCGGGCACGTCCTTGATGGTCTGGATGTTGAGCGTCACGTCCTCGCCGGTGGTGCCGTCGCCGCGGGTGGCTGCGCGCATGAAGGCGCCGTTCTCGTAGGTGAGCGCCACACCGAGACCGTCGATCTTGAGCTCGCAGGTGTATACCGGCCGCCCGTCGCCCAGCTCGGCAAGCGAGGCCTCCGTGCGCTCGAGCCATTCGTCCAGCTCGTCCAGGTTCATCGCGTCGTCCATGGAGTACATTCGGCTCATGTGGGTCACGGGCGCGAACTGGCTGGAAACGTAACCGCCCACGTGCTGGGTGTAGGAGTCGGGCGTGACCAGGTCGGGATAGCGCTCCTCGATGCCCTGCAGCTCGATCAGAAGCTTGTCGAAGGCGGCATCGGTGATCTCCGGCGCGTCGAGCATGTAGTAGCGGTACGCGTGGTACTCAAGCTGACGGCGCAGCTCGGCCGCACGCGCTGCGGCGGCGCGCTTCTCGGCCGCGGCGTCGGCGGCGCCTGCCTCTCGCGCCGCACCCGCCCCGACGTCGGACACCAACCCGTCTCCAAACAAGCTCTGCTGCTCCATTGCGTCTCCCCTCGCGGCATGCCCGCTCGCTGTCTGTCCAAAGTAGGGTACCACGCCGTGCGGACACAACCGTCGGCGGCTCTAACCCGCCTCACAGAAACGGCCCGCCTGCGCTAGGCAGACGGGCCGGAAAAGCTCGGAGACGTAAAGGCTTGGGCGCGCGCCTACTTGCCCTCGTCCTCCTCGATCGCGGCGTCGATGACGGCGCGGTACGCCGCCTGCTCGGCGTCCTTGATGCGCAGGCGCTCGGCCCACGCCTGCATGGGGTGGGTGCCCCACACGTCGGCAAAGGCCTTGGCGCCCACGAACCCGCAGCCGGCGATAAGGGCGATAAGCGCCACGATGACGGCCGGAACCACAACGTAGATCATGAAGCCTTCCCCCTTACACGAAGAGCCCGGACACCGCGCCGTTGACGCCCACGAAGGCGAGCGCCATGAGCGCAGCGGTGAGCACCGAGATCGGCACGCCGCGCAGCGCCGCGGGCACCATCGAATCGTTGACGCGGTCGCGCAGCGTGGCGAAAAGCACCACGGCGATAAAGGCGCCCAGGCCCGCGCCGACGGCGGTGCCGGCACCCACGTCAAAGGTGCAGTCGGCGCTGGCGATGCTTAAGGGGCAGGCCAGCAGGCAGGCGTTGAGCGCAACGGCCGTGCACATCGCCATGGCGTCGCGGCGCTCCTCGATGGGCTTGCGCGCGGCAAGCGCGCCGCCCACGAGAAAGACCACCGCGGAGGCCACCACGAGGTACACGAGCGGCGCCAGGTAGGTGAGGCCCCACGGCTGCAGCAGCAGGTAGAAAAGCGGCCAACCCAGGATGCCGGAGGCGGCGGTAGCGCCCCACAGGCCCAGACCGAAGCGCACGGACTCCTCCGGGCGCAGGGCGAGCACCATCACGCTCGCCATGCCCACCAGCTGCACGAAGACCAGGTTGTTGTCGATCGCGGCGGTGAAAAGCGCGTTCAGAAACTCCATTACTTCTCACCCCCGTCGGAAGCGGATGCGGTGCGGAAGATGCCGCCCTCAAGGCTCTGCACGAACACGGCCACGAGGGTGAGCACGAGAAGCGAGCCCACGGGCTTGCCGAACGCGGCAACCGGGGTCTCGGCGAGCTCGTTCATGGTGAGGCCGAAGATCTCGCCGGTGGAGAGGATGCCGTTTGCCAAGCCCACGAACGAAAGCGTGAGAACCACGGCCACCGCGCCGAACACGGCGGTGGCCAGCGAACCCTTGGCGGGCTTGACCACGAAGTCGCTCTTGGCCACGAAGGTCATGGCCAGCGCGTTGGTGGCGGCAAGCGAGAGATACATGCCGAGCGCGTCGGCCACCGCGGGATCGATGACGTACACGGCAAGCTGGAGCAGCGCCACGACGGCGGCGCTTATCATAAGCGCCACGGGAATCCGCGTCACCCAGTTGGTGAGACGGTTTACCAGCGGCATGACCAACGCCATCGCAAGGATGGACACAGCCGACACAACGCCGATGGCGAAACCCTGCTCGAGGGTGTTGGCCACGGCAAGGCCGGGCAGCGACCCTGCAACCACCAGGAACACCGGGCTCGAGAGAACCTTCTCGAGGCGTGCCTGGCGCAGGTTCGCGATATACGGGTGCAACGCCATGTTAGTTCCCTCCCAACTGCTGGTAGGCCTGGATGGCAATGTTGACGTCCTCGATCACCGCAGTTGAGGTGAAGGTGGCGCCGGACACGCCGTCGACGTGGGCGGCGTCGCCCGTGGCGTCCTCGATGGTGACGCCGGTGTCGGTGGCCAGGCCGGCGAAGCTTCCGAGGTAGTCCTCGGTCAGCGCGTTGGTGCCGATGCCGTCGGTCTCGCCGTGGCTGACAACCTGCACGCCCACCACGCCGGTGGAGTCGATGCCCACCATGAGGGTGACCGGGCCGCCGTAGCCCTGGCTGGAGACCTGGAACACGTAGCCGCCGGTGTCAGACTGGTACACCGAGTCGAGACCTTCGATGTCAGGGGCGGAAACAGCCGTGAACGAGCCGGCGTCGGGGAACAGCAGCGCGCGCTGCTCGCCGCCCTGGGCCTGCTCAAGGCGGGCGTCGGCGTCGGCAAGGGCGTCGGTTGCGGCGTAGTGGACGCCGGACACGACGAGCGTGCAGACGGCGGCCACGACCACGATCGTGAGAAGCGAGAACGAGAGGCGCTCGCGCAAAGGCTTAGACGAGGGCACGCTTAACACCTCCCTCGGGTTTGGGGGCGAAGAACTTGTCGATCAGCGGAACGAGCATGTTCATGAACAGGATGGAGTAGGCCACGCCCTCGGGAGCCGACGCGAAGAAGCGCACGAGCGAGGTGATGAGGCCGCACCCCACGCCGAAGACGACCTTGCCCGTTTGGGTGGTCGGCGTGGTGGTGTAGTCGGTGGCCATGAAGAACGCGCCGAGCGCGAGGCCGCCGGAGAGCAGCTGCGCTGCCACGTCGTTGCCGGTGATGAGGCTCATGAGCGCCACGACGCCGATGAACGGCAGGGTAGCCCAGCCGTCGACGACCTTCATGACGAGCAGGAACACGTAGCCGATGAGCAGCGTGATGATGCAGGTCTCGCCCAGGGCGCCGGCGTGGTTGCCGAGCAAGAGGTCGAGGTAGCTCTGGTTGAAGGTGCCCGCGCTCATCTCGGCGAGCGGGGTGGCGCCGGTGATGGCGTCAAGCGGCGTGCCCTCGGGCGCGGGGTAGCTGCCCAGCGCCGACGGGAAGGCCACCATGAGGAACACGCGGCCGGCCACGGCCGGGTTGAACACGTTGCAGCCAATGCCGCCGAACAGCATCTTCACCACCACGATGGCGAACGCCGTGCCGAGCGCGGCAATCCAAAACGGGCAGTCGGCCGGCAGCGTCATGGCCAAGAGCATAGCGGTGACCACGCACGAGAAGTCGTCCGCCGTGGACGGACGGCGCTGGATGAGGCAGCACAGGTGCTCGCACACGAGCGCCGTGGCGATGCAGGCGAGCACGAGGATGGGCGCGCCCAGGCCGTACAGCACGGTGGCGGCGATCACGGTCGGCACGAGCGCGATGCACACGCACCCCATGATCTTCTGCGTGGAGTCCTTCCCCATGAAATGGGGAGAGCCCTCTACGATGAGGCCCATGCTAGTTCCCTCCCTTCGCTTCTTCGGCGAGGCGGCGCGTCTCGGTGCGGTAGAACGCCTTGCCGTTGCGGATTGCGTTGTTGATGCGGCGGTGCGCCGGGCAGGCGTAGGCGCACGAGCCGCAGTCCATGCAGTTCATGACGCCCAGCTCGTCGAGCTTGACCAGGTCGTGGTTGTTGGACGCCACGGCCAGGCCGCACGGGTCGAGCGAGAGCGGGCAGGCGCGCACGCAGCGGCCGCACTTGATGCAGGGGCTCTGCTCGGGCAGCACCGCGAGGTCGTCCCAGCACAGGATGGCGTTGTTGGCCTTGAGCACCGGGCAGTCCAGGCTGGAGATGGCGCGTCCCATCATGGGGCCGCCCATCAGCACCTTCTTGGGCTCCTTGGTAAGGCCGCCGGCCTCCTCGATAACGTCGCGCACGTTCATGCCGATCGGCACGCGGTAGTTGCCGGGCTTGCCCACGCAGTCGCCGGCAACCGTGATGGTCTTGCGCACCAGCGGCTCGCCGTAGCGGAAGTACTCCTCCACGCGCGAGACCGACGTGACGTTCATCACCAGGCAGCCCGCGTCAACGGGCAGGCCGCCCGCCGGGACGGCGCGGCCGGTGGTGGCCATGATGAGGACCTTCTCGCCGCCCGCGGGGTACTTGGTGGGGACGGCCAGAACCTCGACCTTGTCGCCCACGCCCTTCTCGGCGATGGTCTTGTTGAGCAGCTCGACGGCCTCGGGCTTGTTGTCCTCGATACCGATGACGGCGCTCGGGATGTCCAAGGCCTCCACGATGCGGGTGCAGCCGTCGATCACGCGGCCGGCGTGCTCCATCATCTGGCGGAAGTCCGAGGTGATGAACGGCTCGCACTCCATGCCGTTGACCACCAGGTAGTCAAACTTCTTGCCCTCGGGGGCCTTCATCTTGAACCACGTGGGGAAGGAGGCGCCGCCCAGGCCCACGACGCCCGAGGCGCGCACGCAGTCGATGAACTCCTCCTTGGTGGTGTACGTGGGCTTGGTGATATTGGGGTCCTGCTCCATCTTGCCGTCGCCCTCGATCTCCACCACCGGCGCGGTCTGGCCGGTGGGCAGCTCCTCGGTGGCAACCGAGGTAACCGTACCGGAGATGCTGGCGTGGATGGGCGCGCACAGGCCCGTTCCGTCACCGATAAGCGTGCCCACGTAAACGTGGTCGCCCACGGAAACACAAGGCGTGCACGGGGCCCCGATGTGCATGTTCAGCGGAATGCGCACCTGCTTGGGCGGCTGAACATACACAACGGGGCAGTCGCGCGTGTCCTTGTGCTGCGGCGGATGCACTCCGCCTTTTGTCTTGTGCAGCGAGAACATGTACTCCCCTTACCGTTGGTACTACAACGATGCTGATGCGCCGCCGAATCCCTTGGTGAGCGTGAGCGCTCATACGGTTTTCAGCGGCAAACACAAAAACACCAGATATTGAGTTTACTTGTTTTTCATGATTTCTGCATCTGTCATTTGCGGGCAATCCCCGCTGGTGCGCTGAGCGAGAAGCACCTCGCGCAAACGGCAAGCGCCCTTCCCCGGGTAGTAGGGGAAGGGCGCTTGAGAAGGGAGGGAGCTGCCTTGGCTAAAGGTAAGCCGGACGCCGTTAACCTTGGCGGCCGCTGCGGCCGAGCAGGTTCTCCAGGTAGTTGTAGAAGTCCTCCTCGGACATGCCGTTGCCGATGCCGCTGTCCTGGCTGGTGTCCTGCTGCTCGGCTTGGAGCGCCTCGTCGGAGCCGAGGGTCACGTCGAGCGTCTCGTCGGTGCCGTTGCGGTTCACCGTCAGCGTGACCTTGTCGCCCACCTTGTGCTCGCGCACCAAGATGATCAGGCTGTCGGCGGAGTCAACCGCATCGTCGTCGACCTTGGTGATGACATCGCCCTGCTGGAGGCCCGCCTCGGCGGCGGGGCTGCCGTCGGTCACGGAGACCACGTAAGCGCCGCTTGTAACGCCGAGGTTGTTCTGACGCGCGGTGAGCGCGTTGACCGAGGAGAGCGTGGCGCCCAGGTACGCGTGCACCGGCGTCTTGCCCTCGATGATCTGGTCGGCGATGTTCACCGCGTAGTTGGACGGGATGGCAAAGCCCACGCCCGAGCTCGAACCCGAGTAGGACTCGATGATCGAGTTGATGCCGATGAGCTGGCCCTCGTCGTTTACCAGCGCGCCGCCGGAGTTGCCGGGGTTGATGGCAGCGTCGGTCTGGATCATGTTGGCGTAGATCGTGGTGCCCGTGGTGGACTGCATGGCCGTAGAGCGGTAAAGCGCGCTCACGATGCCCGTGGACACCGACTGCTCGTTGCCGAAGGGGCTGCCGATGGCCATAACCCACTCGCCCACCGTGAGCTCGTCAGAATCGGCGATCTCGACGGGGGTGAGCTCGCTGGCCGGGGCGTCAACCTTGATCACCGCAAGGTCGCTTGACTCGTCGGTGCCCACCACCGTGGCCTCGTAGCTGTTCTCGCCGATGTTGACCGAAATGCCGGTGGCGCCCTCGACCACGTGGTAGTTGGTGATGATGTTGCCGTCGGTGTCGTAAACCACGCCGGAGCCGATGCCGCCGCCCTCGGCCGTCTCGGTGGAGATGGACACCACCGAAGGCAGGGCCTTGCTGGCTACCACCTCGGCAAGGGTGGTGTCCTCGGGGTCGATGTCGATGGTGGTGGCGTTTGCCGAGCCGCCGTCAGACACCGTGGCGGTGCCGCGGTCCAAGCTGAACGCGCCCGACATGGCAAGCGCGAGAACCAGCACCGCACCCACGACCACGCCTGCCAGCGAGCCGAAAAAGACGGGCAGCTTCTTGGCCTTGGTCTTCACCACCGTGTGCTTCTCTACCGCGGTGGCAGCGGGGGCGGCGTGCGACGGGCGAGGCGCCGCAGCGTCGGACGGAGCTTCCGCGCGCGGCATCCGCGCCGTCTCGGCCGCGCCGGCGTCGCGGGTGCCGGGCTGCTCGGTTGAGCCGTTGCCGGCCGCCGCGTACGGAGCCGGCGTGCGCCCGCCTGCGTAGACGTTGCGCACCTCGTCGGAGGCGGGAACCTGCGGGGCGCCGTCGGGACGGTTGGAACTGCCGGCGCCCGCCGTTGGCTCAACCTCGATGCGCGGCACGGAAACCTCCCGCCGCTCTTGGCCGTCCATGCCCTCGGGCCTCTGGGGATACTTCTTCTCGTCGGTCATCATGCTTCCTCTCGTTATGGTAGGGACCGCCGCCTCGCGGGGCCCGCTTCGTTGACCTGACTTGGGTATACCCCAACTCATCTGCGCTTCAACCGCCCTTAAGCGCGTATTAATAGACTTTGATAAGAACGCTATGGCATTTTCAGGTTTGTGCAGCTACAAGGTTGGAGACGCGACGCCCCCATGCTGGCCGCCAAGCGAAACAGCCGCGACGGCGTTTTACCAAGCACCCAGGTTGCCGCCGAGTCATCGGTTGGCCGCCCGTCCGACGGCTATGAGCCGGTTGATCGCCCGCGCGGCGGCTAAAAGTGAGGCTCACCGCGAAAACTGCCGCGAAGGCTGCAGTTGACCGCGCATAAGGCAGCCAGTTTGCCGTTGATCGCTCAAACGGCATGCAACTCGCTCATTTCTCCGAATAAGACGCCGCCAAAGCGACCAACCGACGTGCCGCCAACGTCATCGCGACCAACCAACGCCGCCCGGGCCGCCGCATGCGCGCCCCACGCAACACCAGGCGCGTGCAGGCGCACAAAAGAGGGCCCTCGCAGCACGCTCTGCGCCGCGAAGGCCCTCGCAATCCCTCGGCGTTCGCCGCAGGCGCTTGCAACGCGTCTACTCCTTGAACAGGTACCCCACCCCGCGGACGGTTGTGATGTGCGCGGCGATGAGCGGCCCCACCTTTGAGCGGATGCGGCGGATGTGCACGTCGACGGTGCGCGTGCCGCCGCAGTACTCGAAGCCCCACACGCGGTGGAGCAGCACCTCGCGCGAGTACGCGCGGTTGGGGTGCGTGGCGAGAAAAGCCAGAAGCGAGTACTCCATCAGCGTGAGGTCAACCGGCTCGTCGTCCAGGTACACCTGGTAGGTGGCCAGGTTGATCACCAGGTTGTCGATGCGCAGCACGTCGTCAACCGCGTAGGACTCCTCGTCGCCCAGCAGGCGCTGGACACGAGCCACCAGCTCGTTCAAGCTCGCCGTAGGGCAGATGAAGTCTGCGCGGGAGTAAGAGGGCATATGCAGCGCGGGCAGGTTCTCCTCCTCAACGATGAGGAGCATGGGGATGCTTCCGCGCTTGTCGAGCCACTGCGCGAGCTGCTCGATGCGCTCGTTGCGGATGCCGTCGGCATCCAGGACCATCAGGTCGAAATCATGCGAGACAGACGGGGAATCAGGGGTTGCAAGGTACACCTCCACTCCCAAGCTTGCGTTCAGAGAACGCACAAAGTCATGGTAGCGGGTAGTGCGCGCCATAAACAACACGTTCTTCTCAGCCACGGCCACATGCACCTCCTCGGCGTACGTAGGGTTCAGGATACCAAATCAGAATCGTTTCCGGACGCAAAAGAGCTTAAGAATCTGCCAGATAGCGGTCGATTTCCCAGTCGGTCACCGCAGCGTTGAACTTGTTCCACTCGTCGCGCTTCTTGCGCAGGAAGAACGAATGGATGTGGTCGCCCAGCGTCTCGTACATGAGCTGGGAGCTTTCGAAGGCGTCGAGCGCCTCGCCCAGCGTACGCGGCAAAAGCGGATAGCCGGCAGCCGTGAGCTCGGCGTCCGAGGAACCCAGCATGTTGGGCGTCTCGGGCGGCAGCTCGAGCCCCTCCTGAATGCCGCGCAGGCCCGCAGCGAGCGTAACCGCGTTCACCAGGTATGGGTTGGCCATGGGGTCGGGCAGGCGCAGCTCGATGCGGGTGGAAAGCTGCTTGCCCGGCTTGTAAATGGGGATGCGGATCATCGCGGAGCGGTTGCGCTTGGCCCACGAGGCGTGCGTGGGCACCTCTCCGACACCGTTGGCAAGGCGCTTGTACGAGTTCACCGTGGGATTCGTCACCGCCATGAACTGCGGGGCGTAAGCCAAAAGGCCCGCCATGTAGTGCTTGGCGATGTCGGAGAGATGGTACTCGCTGTCGGCCTCGTCCCAAAAGACGTTGTTGCCCTCGTGGTCGAACAGCGACTGGCTCAAAAACAGGCCGCTCGAGTTCTTCTTGGGCAGGGGCTTGGGCATGAAGGAAGCGTGGATGCCCTTCTCGTACGCCTCGAAGCGGATCACGTACTTGGCCGTGGTAAGGGTGTCGGCGAAGGTAAGGGCCTCGGCGTGGCGCAGCGACAGGCACTGCTGCCCCGGGCCGTCGGAGTGGAAGGAGTACTCAACCGGGACGCTCATCTTCTCGAGCGAGGTAACCGTGCGGCGGCGCAGGTCGAAGGCCGGGTCGTCCGGCGTGAGGTCGAAGTAGCCTGCCGAGTCCATCGCCGCGGTTGAGGTGCTGCTGGGGAAGTAGTAGAACTCCAGCTTGCCGCCCACGTTCATGATGAAGCCCATCTCCTCCGCCTTGCGGAAGACGCGCTCTAGGCAGGCGCGCGGGTCGCCGGCGAAGGGCGCGCGCTCGGGCGTGTAGATGTTGCAGAAGATGCGCGCGGTGGCCTGCTCCTTGTCGCGCCACGGCATGATCTGGAACGTGGAGGGGTCGGGGAACACGAGCATGTCGGATTCCTCGGGCGAGGTGAAGCCCTCGATGGAGGAACCGTCGAAGCCGATGCCCTCCTCGAAGGCGACCTCGAGGTCCTCCGGGCTGATCGCGAAGCTCTTGAGGCGGCCGATGACGTCGGCGAACCATAGGCGGATGAAGCGGATGTTGCGCTCTTCGATGGTGCGCAGCACGAAGTCGATGTTCTGGCGCTGATCCATGAGTCCCCTTTCGCGATGCGAGCGACCTCCCGGCCACGCGCGGCACGCACGCCGCGCAAAACGATGCGCCTCAGTGTGCCACACTTATGTTTCTTGGCTGTTTCTACCACAAAGCGCGCAAAACCTACCGTTATGCGATGGGGACGGGGCCGCAGCATGCGACCCCGCCCAACTCGACGTGCTATAACCCGCGACTCAGGCGTTCCTCGACCTCCGCGGGATCCATATGCGCCGGACAATGACCCTTGTGCGCGCAGGTTCCCGCCTCCGAGCAGTCGGCGCAGACGCCTTTCTTGCGCACGCGCACCACCACCGCCGCGACCGCGGCAACAATGGCCGCGAGGATGACAACGTCAGCCAAACCCATGAAAGCCTCCTTTCACCCGGCTGTTCTCGGGCAGCTTGGTTTCATACAAGTTACTATACCCTCACTTATATGATATACAATCAGGAGCAGTTCATGGTGAACGCGCTGCCGGCGCTTACGCCGCCGGCGCCGCTACCGCCGGCGCGTCCTCCCACGCTCCCTTGGGCATGGGGCGGACGAGCTGGAACACGATAAGCGCCGCAAACGCCACGGCAACCACCGTCCACACGCTGAACACGCCCGTTGCCGCCAGGTAGAACTGGTTGATCATAAGGCCCACGACCCAAGCGAAGCCGCACTCGTAACCCAGCGCGACAGCCGTCCACTTGGCGGAGTTCATCTGGACGCGAATGGTGCCCATGGCCGCGAAGCACGGCGCGCAGAGCAGGTTGAAGGCGCCGAAGGCCATGATGCCGCCCGTGGTGGCGAACATGCCGGCGAACGCCGTCCACAGGCTCGGATCGGCCTCGGTGGCGTCGGCGAGGTGCAGAAGCTGCGCCGCGGTGGCTACCACGTTCTCCTTGGCCACCAGGCCGGTGACCGACATGGCCGTGGCCTGCCAGGAATCGAAGCCGAGCGGCGCGAAGATCCACGCGACCGCGCCGCCGAGCATGGCGAGCACCGAGTAGTCGGTGAACTCCTCGGGCACGCCCTCCATGGCCGGCAGGAAGCCGAAGGCGCCCGTGCCGCCCGCCCAGGTGGCGGTACCGAAGTTGGAGAGGAACCACACCACCACGGTCGAGGCGAAGATGATGGTGAAGGCCTTCTTGATGTAGGCGGAGACGCGCTCCCACACATGCAGCGCCCACGAGCGAATCGAGGGGAAGTGGTAGCTCGGCAGCTCCATCACAAACGGCGTGGGACGCCCGGCGAAGAGCTTGGTCTTCTTGAGCATGATGCCCGAGACGATAACCGCCACCACGCCCAGGAAGTAGAAGAGCGGCGCGATCCACGTGGCGTCGGAGGTGCCCACGAGCGCGCCCATGAGCAGCGCGATGATGGGGAGCTTGGCACCGCAGGGGATGAACGTGGTGGTCATGACCGTCATGCGGCGGTCCTTCTCGTTCTCGATGGTCTTGGTGGCCAGCACGCCAGGCACGCCGCAGCCGGTGGACACGAGCATGGGGATGAAGCTCTTGCCCGAGAGGCCGAAGCGACGGAACACGCGGTCCATCACGAAGGCAACGCGCGCCATGTAGCCGCAGTCCTCAAGGAAGGACAGCAGCACGAAGAGCACAACCATCTGGGGGATAAAGCCCAGAACCGCGCCCACGCCGGCAACCACGCCGTCCACCACGAGGCTTGTGACCATGGCGCTCGCGCCGACCGCTTCGAGCCAGGAGGTCACCACGTCGGGCACTGACGGCATGGCGGTGCCGAAGAGCTCGAAGCCCTCGCCGAAGAGGTTGTCGTTGACCCAGTCGGTGGCAGCGGTTCCGAAGGTTGAGATGGCCAGGTAGTACACCGCGAACATCACGGCGAAGAAGATCGGCAGGCCGAGGATGCGGTTGGTGACCACGCGGTCGATCTTCTCGGACGTGCTCATGCGCTGCGGCGCACGCTTGACGCACTCGTCCATCATGTGGGCGATAAGCGCGTACCGCTCGCCGGTGATGATGGACTCCGCGTCGTCGTCGCAGTCCTTCTCGCACGCTGCGACCAGCGCCTCAACCTTGGCCGCCGCAGCGTCGGAGAGGCCGAGGCTCTCGCAGGCGCTCGCGTCGCGCTCGAAGAGCTTGACGGCCCAGTACCGGCGCTTGGAGGTAGGCACGGTTGCGGGCACGAGCTGCTCGATCTTGTCCAGCACGTCCTCGATAGCCGAGTCGAAGCGGTGCGCCGGCACCTCCGCCTTCTTGGCGGCCTCGCGGCGCGCCAGCGAGATGAGCTCGTCCACACCCGAGCCCTTGAGCGCCGAGATCGCCACCACCGGCACGCCCAGACGACGCGAGAGCTTGTCGGCGTCGATCTTGTCGCCGGACTTCTCGACAAGGTCGGCCATGTTGAGCGCCACCACCACGGGCAGGCCGGTCTCCACGACCTGGAGGGTAAGGTAGAGGTTGCGCTCCAGGTTGGTGGCGTCGACTACGTTCACCACCACGTCGGGCTCGCCGCCCATGAGGTAGTCGCGGCTCACGCGCTCCTCGGGGCTGTAGGGCGAAAGCGAGTAGATGCCCGGCAGGTCGGTCACCACCACGCTTTTGTCCGAAGAGAGGCGCGCCTCCTTCTTCTCGACCGTGACGCCGGGCCAGTTGCCCACGTAGCCGTTCTGCCCGGTGATCCGATTGAACAAGGTCGTCTTGCCGCAGTTGGGGTTGCCCGCCAACGCGACATGGATGTCTTGTGCCATGAATCCTTCTTCCTTACCGCGGTTCCGTGGAACCTGTCGACGCACAGGAAGGGGCGCGCCGGCTTTGAAACCGCTTCTGCAAACGTTACTTCAAGTTATACAAATCTAACTTAGTTGGCATGAAAAGCTACTGCACCTCTACGTTGGCGGCCTCCTCCTTGCGGATGGAAAGCTCGTAGCCGCGCACCGTCAGCTCCACCGGGTCGCCCAGCGGCGCAACCTTCACCACCGTGACCTGGGTGCCTTTGATAAGCCCCAGATCCATCAGGTGGCGGCGGAGCGCCCCCTCGCCGTGCAGCTTGGCCACGGTGACGGTGCTGCCCACGGCAACGTCCTTCAAACTCCTCATGCTTCTCCCCCTCTCCAGCGGTTCTACGGGCGTCGCGGCGCGCTTAAGCGACCATGATCTTGAGGGCCGTCTTCTTGTCGAGCCCCAGCCGTGCGCCCTTCACCATCACGATGATGTTGCCCACCGCCTGGCTCACCACGTGCACCTCGGCGCCGTCGACAAAGCCCAGGCTCGCCAGATGGCGCCTGAGCTCCTCGCCGCCGCGGACGCGGGCCACGCGCACGGTCTCCCCCGTTCTCGCCATGGACAGCGGGGCCACGCACCCTGTCGCCTCAGCCATCGCCTCTCGCCCCTTCTCTTGCATACGCGGGCGCGCCCATTCGCACCCGCCTAAGTAACCTAGCACTAACTTTAACGATTGTGAAGACGTTTGAGCGATTTTTGTAACGGATGGTTAACTTTATACTGTGAAAGGGTGATAGGGGTGCCAGACGCCTCCCCACAGCAGCTTGGCGAGAAGTGCACGGACAGGCCGAGCGGGCCCAACAAAAAGGCGATAAGAGCCGCGCGCCGCCGAAACGGCCTGCGGTCCTTGTCGCCCAAAGGCAATGCCGTATCCGCAACCCGGCGCGTACCGGATGCGAAATGCTCGGCCCCAGCTCCTAGCAGGCGGCCTCAAGCGCGCGGCGACCGAGCTCGATAGAGCCCAAAACGCCCTGGTTGCCGTCGAGACTCGGCGCGACGATGTAGGTGTCGATGTTGTCGAGCTCGGGCGTGGAAAGATAGCCGTTGAGCTTCTCGAGCGTCTTCTTGCGCACCAGCGGCATGAGCTCGGGGGTATGGTCGGGCACGCCGCCGCCGAGGATGATGCGCTGCGGCGAATAGCACAGGACGTAGGTAGCAAGGCCCTGGGCCAGGTAGTCGGCCTCCTGCTCCAGCACCGCCGGGTCGTTGGAGAGGATGTTGTTGTCCTCGCCCAGGCGCAGCTGCACGGCAGGACCGGCGGCAACGCCCTCGAAGCAGCTGTCGTGGCAGTGGCAGGTGCTGGGAACGGTGTCGCCCTCCGCGCGCTGCACCGCCACGTGGCCGGCCTCGGGATGCAACATGCCGTGGAGCATCTGCCCACCGATGCACACGCCCACGCCGATGCCCGTGCCCACGGTGATGTAGATCACATCGGTCAGGCCGTGCGCCGCGCCGAAGGTGATCTCGCCCAGGCAGGCGCCGTTAACGTCGGTGTCGATGCCAACCGGCACGTTGAGGGCGCGCTTGAGCTCGCCCATGAAGTCGTAGTTCTGCCATGCGATCTTGGGCGTGTTGAGGATGCGCCCGAAGCGCGGGTCGGACGGGTTCACGGCCACCGGGCCGAAAGCGGCCAAGCCCAGCGCAACGATGTCCTTGTCTTTGAAATAGCCCACGAGGTCCGGAAGCGTCTCCTCCGGGGTGCGCGTGGGGTAGCTTGCGCGGTCGAGCACCTTGCCGTCCGCCGTGCCCACCGCACAGACCATCTTCGTGCCGCCCGCCTCGATGGCGCCGATCAACTGCTCTGCCATAGTACTCCCTTCACCGGGGGCGCTGCTCCGGTATGCATCGCCCGGCGCGCATGGCTGCGGCGGGCACTCCTCCTGCCGCGCTGACCGCGCGGTCCCCTCGCCTCGATGCATCTGATTATACGCCGCAACCACGCGCTCACACGCAGAACATGGAATCGTTTTCACGATATACGGTGCGAGGCAGGCAGTTTTTGCGGCAGCGCAAGACGCGCGCTTTGCCGCTGGCGCCAAAGCGCGCCGATGGCGCAGAGTACGCCCTACAGGCGCTTCTCCATGATGTAGTCGTCCATAACAAAGCCGTGGCCGATGTCGGTCTCCACCGCGTCGATGACCTTGAAGCCCTTGGCGTCGTAGGCTCGCTTGCCCAGCTCGTTTCCCTTGTTCACGGTGAGGTACATGGCCTCGAGCCCGCGCTCGCGGCACAGACGCTCGTAAAACGCAATGACCGCGCTGGCAAAATGCTTGCCGCGCTCGCCGTGGCGCAGGTAGATCTTGCTGATGAAGAAGCGGTTGGTCTCGGGCTCAACATGCCCGCCCGTATAGCCGATTTCGCGTCCGTCGTCGGCGCCACGCAGGATCCAATACTCGTAGCCGTTCTCCGCACGGTCGCGGCGGACGGCCTCCAGGCTCTGGAACTGCTCAATCATGTAGTCGGTCTGGGTGGCACCGATGAGGTCGGGCCAGTACTCGTGCCAGATCTCGGAGGCCAGCGAAACCAGGCGCTCCTCGTCATCGGGGGTCTCAACCGGCTCGAACATAACGGCTTCTGCCATGGGCGCTCCTCTCACTCGCTTACAGGCGCATCAGCAGCATAGACCCAAACGGCCCCGGTGCGCTGCGCAGAGCCAAATACGACGCATACGCCCTAGGTCGCCGGGCGCAATCCGTCGCTTCAAGAAAGGTTGGAGCGCGAACCGCCCACGCGGCAACGCCCCTACCGCTTGCCGCGGGCGATAAGATCCTCGATGAGCTTGAGGGTGGCCTGGTAGGCTCGACGCCGATCGAACTCCTCCTCGGCCACCTCGCGCGCAATCATGCCCATGCGCATGCGCTCGGGCTCGTCGGCGATGAGCTTTTCGAGTGCCTCGGCGAGAAGGCCCGCGTCCTCGGGCTCGACGTTCACGCCGAAGCCGTCCTGTGTGACCTTGAGGCCGAACTCCGGACTCGGCGAGGTGTTGACCATGGGCTTGCCTGCCGCAAGGTAGTCGGCGATCTTGGTCGGCACGCTTTGAGGAGCCTTCTTGACCAGCGAGTTCACCAGGATGTCCGAGCATTCGAGGTAAGCGGCCATCTGCCCGTAGGGCACGTAGCCGAGGAAGTCAACCGGAGCACCCGTCTCGGCAGCCACCTGCTCCAGCGCCTCGCGCTCCACGCCGTCGCCAAGCAGCTTGAGACGCACCTCCGGGTGCTTCTCGGCCACCTGGGCCACCGCGCGGATGAGCGTGGCAACGTCGTAGCACGCCGAGAGCGTGCCGGCGTAGGCGATCCACAGCTCACCTTCCGGGCGGTCGATCTCAAGGGCGAACTCGTCCACGCCGCGGTCGAACTCGGCGAGGTCGTTGCCCACATAGACCACGAGCTTGGGAATGGTGTTGGGACGGTCCTTGAACGGGCGCGAAGCGTACTCGTCGGACGTGCCCACAATGGCGTCGGCCAGGGAGTAGGCGCGCTTGGCCTGAGCGTAAAAGGGCGCGAAGGCGACGTTTGAGACCACGGGAACGTCGAGCGCCACGCGGAACGCCTCGGGCCACAGGTCGTTCACGTCGATGACGAGCGGGATGCGGTAGCGTTCCGCAGCCTCGGCCACGGCGGCCGCAACGTCGTTGGGCGGGATCTGGCAGTAAACGAGGTCGAAGGCATGATCGCGTTCGAAGAAGTCCGCAACGTTCTTGGCCATGATATGGTGCGACCAAATGCGTTGCGGGCACATGTTCTTGGGATAGCCCGGCTCGTCGATGAGATGCACCGCGTACGGAGCGTCCACCGCAAAGTCCTTGGAGCGCATCTCCTTGTCCCAGTGCTGGAAGCGCGACGTGATGAAGTCGACCTCGTAGCCCGCTTGGGCAAGCAGGCTGCACAGGAAGGTGTAGCGCGTGGCGCCTTTGACCTCGCCGGGCAGCTTGGCGTCGATGCTGTACACGGCAATGCGCCCGCGGGACGGTGCGGCGGGGTCGGAGCCGGCAACGGCGTCCTCCTCGTCCGGCGCGTCCTGCGTGAAGTCCTCGAAGCCTACAGCGGCATCGAGACCTTCGGCGTCCGTTTCAACATCTGCAGCTGCGGAAAACTCGGTGCCGGCGAAGATACCATCATGTGCAATGTAGCCTGAAGTGATGACCTGGTTGTCGTCTGCGTTTTCGGTATGATTAACCATGTCTCTCCCTTCCGTTAGCCCATCCATTGTAAACGAGCGTCACAGACTTCCCAACGACATGCCAATGCGTTAGGCGTCGCGCCGCGCATGCCCCATGAGACGGTCAAGCCGCGCCGCGTCAAAGCCCAGCAGGCCGAGTACATATGCCTGAAGATAGCGCTTGCGCACGAGCGGCCAAAAGTAGGGATATTCAGAACGCAGCATGCGCCTTGTTGCACGTGCGCGCTGACGTCCGCGTTTGCGGTTGCGATCAAAAATCAACGCTATGTTAAAGTGCGTGTACAGGATGTAAACCGCGCGTTGCTGCGCGTAGGCAACAGCCGTCTCCTCCAAATGAGGATCATTGCGGCACGCATCGGCGAATCTCAGCACCTCGCGTACGACACGGTCGTGGTTTTCATAGCGCTTCACGTAATTCGCCGAGGAAATGCTCTGGCTGACGTTGCCCACACGGTATTGGTAGGTTTCAAGATTGAAAAACGTGATCGTACGGGCCGGAACGGTCAACTTTAGCACGTACTCGTAATCGACATAGAAACACTTCTCCAATAAGCGAACGTCATGAGAGCGGGCAAAGTCAACGCGCACCGAAATGTCATGAATCATCAGATTCGCATAGAGCTCCGAACGCTTCGCAATTTGCTCAAAAGGCAGCTCGTGCCCGGTCTCCACATCGACAGGCAAGGCGTCTAGCACCGTCTCACCCGTCACCGAATGCACCTCGCGCTTAACATCCACAACCAGATCGCTCGTGCAATACGCCAAGCAGTCAAGCAGGCGCGCGAGGTTATCCGTCAGCATCCAGTCATCGCCGTCGACCACGCGATAATAACGACCCTCTGCCGCATCCAAGGCAGCGTTCACCGCAGAACCATGTCCGCCGTTCTGTTTGTCAATCACCCTGAATACTTGTGGCCAGCGCTGCGCATAAGCATGCGCAATCTCTGACGTGCGGTCACTCGATCCATCGTTCACCACGATAACCTCGAGCGAACCGAAAAAGCGCTGGTCGGCGTACGAGTCGAGGCTCTGCTCCAAATAATCCTCAACGTTGTACGCAGGAACGCCTATCGTCAACAACTTCCCCATGAGGACCTTCCCTCTGCTCGCAAAGCTAGATGCCGTAGCGCAGTTTCATGAACAGACCGCCAAAGCGGGTGCGGACAATATGGATCACGCGCCCCACCACTAGACACCCCGTTGTACGATGCATCGCAAGGAGCCGCGCAACCATCGTGATAAGCGCACCGCCACCGCTATCTGCACATGGAACGAGCTCCAAAAAGAGCGAGTCAGCGAACAATGCACGACACCATGCCTTGCGCTGGGCATGCTTCATCTCGGCACGAGCATCGCAATTGCGCTCTAAGGCGGACATGATGTACCGCACGAAGAGACGCCCGAGAACGCCCCGGGCACCCTCGTCGTAAATGCCAAAGCGTATGAGCTGATCGCGCAGCTCTTGAATACGCCGACGGTGCATCTCGAAATAGCGAGGAGAAAAAGCATTGGTAAGGTTTTTCGCGATCATCTTACGGTAGTGATACGGCGCGAAATCCAAGCAAACAGCCGAGCTGGCATTTTCGAAGAAACCCACGTTGAACAGGAAATCCTCAATAAACGGCACATCATCTTCAAAACGCACCGCCCCGATGGACTTCCTCCTATAGGCCTTCATCGTTGCATACCCGTAAAGCGTCTCCCGCTCCCACTCCAACACGCTGGAGCGCACAGCGACCTGGTTAGAGCAAACCTGAGCACGCGGCTTCACCACGCGGCTCTTGCCAACGGGTGCACCATCAGCGTTGTAGTACTCCTCAACAACGCCAAAGATCGCCACATCGAAATCGCCCGTGGTAAGAGCGTCATGCACGCGCTCCAATGTATCCCGGTCAAACCAATCGTCAGAATCAGGAAACCAGAGATACCGGCCACGTGCCTCCTCGATTCCCGTGTTTCTAGCTGCTGACAACCCTCGATTGTGCTCATGGGACACAAGGCGTATTTTTCCGTTAACACGCGCATGAGACCTAACGATATCAACCGTACTATCAGTACAACCATCGTCTACAACTATGAGCTCCCAATCTTCGAATGATTGCCCCTCGATGGATCGGAGCGTCTCGTCTAGATACTTCTCAGCCTGATAGGCTGGCATCACGATCGAAAAGAACGGCACCTTTCCCGTCTGAGAGAGAGCGTCACCGCCCCCGCTTAGCGCAGTCATCGGAATCGCCTAGTTGAACTGGTTGCGGTAGGCTTCGCAGACCTCTTTCACCGGACCGATCATGCGCTGCTTGCCGCGTTCGATCCAAACGGCCGAGGTGCACAGGCGCTCAACCTGCTCGATGGAGTGGCTTACGAAGAGAACCGTTACGTTGCCCGAATCGATGAAGCTCTGAATGCGGCGCTCGCACTTCTCCTGGAAGAACACGTCGCCCACCGAAAGGGTCTCGTCAACGATGAGCACGTCGGGCTCGGTGATCGTGGCGATGGCGAAGGCGATACGTGCCACCATGCCGCTCGAATAGTTCTTGAGCGGCATGTCCATGAAGTCGCGCAGCTCCGCGAACTCCACGATCTCGTCTAGGTGCTCGTCAATGAACTCCTTGGTGTACCCCAGCAACGACCCGTTGAGGTAGATGTTCTCGCGCGCAGTGAGCTCCAGATCGAAGCCGGCGCCGAGCTCGATGAGCGGGGCGATGTTGCCGCGCACCACGACCGAGCCCTCGCTGGGCTCCAGCACGCCGGCTATGATCTTGAGCATGGTCGACTTACCCGAGCCGTTGGTGCCCACCAAGCCCATGACCTCGCCCTTGGGAACCTTGAAGGAGACGTGGTCGAGCGCGCGGAACTCCTTGAAAAACAGCTCCCGCCGCGCAAGTTTAATGAAGTACTCCTTCAAGCTGTTGAGCTGCTCGCTTGCCATGTTGAAGACCATCGAGACGTCGTTGACCTCGATAGCGTACTCAGGAGCCGCTGTTTGGTTGATGGCCATGGGTGAGCCCCTTTTCTACACGTAGAGGATGAACTTATGCTCGGTCTTGCGGAAGATGACGAACCCAACGGCCAGCATGACGACCGCCCAGAGAACGCACGCGGCAAGCGTGGTCATGCTGGGGCTCTGCTGCCACAGGAAGATATCGCGCATGAAGGTAATATAGTTGTACATGGGGTTTACCTTCACCAGCGTGATGATCCACGAGGGGACCGCCGGGTTGCTGGTCAGCAGGGAGAAATCCCAGAAGATGGGCGTCAGGTACGTCCAGGCGAGAATCACCACGCCCCACAGGTGGATGATGTCGCGGAAGAAGACCGCGAGAGAGCCGATGGCAAGGCCGATGCCGATGCAGAACAGCATGAGCAGCACCAGACACACCGGCAGCCACACGAGATGCCAGGTGGGCATGACATGGAACCACAGCATGACAAGCGCCACGGCGATAAGCGAGAAGGCGAAGTTCACCAACGCGAAAAGCACCTTCTGCACAGGGAAGACGAAGCGGTCGACCTTGACCTTCTTGAGCAGGGGCGCAGCGTCGATGATCGACCAGAGGGCTGCGTTGGTCGAGTCGCTCATAAGCGAGAAGGTGATGTTGCCCACGATGAGGTAGAGCGGGAAGTTCTCGATGTTCGACCCAAACAGGTAGCTGAACACGATGCTCATGACAACCATCATGAGCAGCGGGTTGAGCACGCTCCACACCACGCCGAGCACGCTGCGGCGGTACTTGAGCTTGAAGTCCTTGGTCACAAGCTGCCGCAGGATGAAGACGTCTTTGGCAATGCCGCTCTTGGCGTACGTCGTCGAAAGATCGGTTGTAGCTGACACGATCGCAACCCCTTAGGTAATGGCCTCGGCCGCGCGCGGCCAGCACGCGACCCGCGTTCCATAGATGCTCATGGTAGCACAGGGCGCGCAGGCGCCCGCGCGTTCAAGAAAACTACGGAGCGGGGCGCGCCGCGGGGCCGCGGTCGAGAATCGCGCACGGTGCGGGAGGAGCGACGGGCAGCCGCGTCGGCTGTCAGCCCACCCCTATGAGCTTCCGCTGCCTGCGCCTCTTTCGTGCTGGCTCTGCATCTGCCTCGATCCGATCTACTGCACCGCGCGCACGCGGCCGCTCTCCGGCTCCAGCGCAAAGCCCCACACGCTCACTGTGCGCGGCACCAACGGATGGTTGCGCAGCAAATACACCGTCTTGCGCACCATCTGGTCGCAGGTGCGGCGCTCTTCGACCACGCGCGCTGCGCCGGCGTCGCTGCGCACGATGCGCTCCAGATACGCAGGCGAAAGCCCCGCATCCACCAGCTCAGCCGCGATCAGGCCTGCCTCGGCCGGGGCGGCGCCGTCGCGGCCCACCACTATGACGTCCATCACCTGGTAGCGCGCAACCGCGGCAAGCACCGAGCGGGCAACCTCGCCGTAAACGGCGTCGGCCACCGCCCCGGCAACCGAGACGAGCACGACCTCGCCCAACTCGAGACCCAGCGCCTCGAGCGCCTCGCGCGGCAAGCCGGGAAGCGCGTCGCAAACCACGACCGTTTTGCACCACGATCCCGACAGGTCAGGCTTCCTTCTGCGCGCACGCGCTTCTACGTATCCTTGGTTGCGCTGCAACATGTTGACAATGCGTTGGGGGTATTCCATCCCGACCTCTTTCCTCCGCGAAGCTTTATCGCCCCGAACAGCCGGCTTCGCACGAAATTAAACTATAGTCATTTCATATAGAACAAATCGCAACTTACTAAGCATTTTTTCAGCACCGACCGTATTCGTTGCATCTTGGATGATAAATATCCCCTCACACGCGCAACGCGCCACCGTGCCCGTCGTCGCCGACACCGCGCCGGCTCCCTTCGTGGGGATGCCGCGAGTTCCGCGCCGCGCCGCGCACGCCCGCAACGTTGCCGTATCATTAGGGCGGTACTCGTATCCCCGGCTGAAGGCGGCGCGCAGGGTAGATCCCTGAGGCGCGCGACCGCTGCCGGCAAACCGCAACCGCACGCAGAAGGGCAGGCACCATGGTCTCTCGCATCTACGTAGAGAAGAAACCCGGATTCGACGTTGAGGCGCAGCAGCTCCTCGGCGAGCTGCACACGGTCATCCCCGACGGCCTGCCGCAGGCGGCGACGCTGCGCGTCATCAACGTCTACGACGTCGAGGGCATCTCCGAGGAGCTCTTCGACCAGTGCGTCCCGGTGGTGTTCTCCGAGCCGCAGGTCGACGTCGTGTCCCGCGAGCTGCCCGTAGCGGGCGCACAGCTCGGCGCGGCCGGCTCGGGCGAGGGCATCACCACCGTCCCCGCAAACACAGAGCTCTTCGCCGTGGAGTCGCTGCCCGGCCAGTTCGACCAGCGCGCCGACTCCGCCGCCGAGTGCGTGCAGCTCATCTCCTGCGGCGAGCGCCCCGCCGTGCGCTGCGCCAAGCTCTACGTCATCGGCTGCGACCTCGCCCCCGAGACGCTCGAAGCCATCAAGCGCTACGTGATCAACCCCGTGGAGTGCCGCGAGACCAACCTGGCGCTGCGCGACACGCTCGCCACCGCCGTTCCCGAGCCCGAGCCGGTCGAGGTTCTCAACGGCTTCCGCGACCTGGACGAGGTCGCGCTGGCCGCGTTCATCGCCGAGCGCGGCCTGGCCATGGACCTTGCCGACATCCGCTTCTGCCAGGAGTACTTCGCCGGCGAGCAGCGCGACCCCACCATCACCGAGATCAAGGTCATCGACACCTACTGGTCGGACCACTGCCGCCACACCACCTTCGGCACCGTGCTTGACGAGGTGACCATCGACGACGCCGTGGTGCAGGAGGCCTTCGACCGCTACCTCGAGATGCGCCGCGAGCTCGGGCGCGAGGACAAGCCCGTGTGCCTGATGGACATGGGCACCATCGGCGCCAAGTACCTCAAGGCGAACGGCCAGCTCACCGGCCTGGACGAGTCCGAGGAGATCAACGCCTGCACGGTCAAGGTCACCGTGGACGTCGACGGCGAGGATCAGGACTGGCTCTTCCTCTTCAAAAACGAGACCCACAACCACCCCACCGAGATCGAGCCCTTCGGCGGCGCGGCCACCTGCATCGGCGGCGCCATCCGCGACCCCCTCTCCGGCCGCAGCTACGTTTACCAGGCCATGCGCGTCACCGGCGCGGCCGACCCCACGGTGCCCGTGTCCGAGACGCTTCCCGGCAAGCTGCCGCAGCGTAAGATCGTGACCACCGCCGCAGCCGGCTACTCCTCCTACGGCAACCAGGTCGGCTTGGCCACTGGCCAGGTCTCCGAGCTCTACCACCCCGGATACGTGGCCAAGCGCATGGAGATCGGCGCCGTGGTAGGCGCCACGCCGGCCTCCCACGTGCGCCGCGAGTGCCCGGCCCCGGGCGACAAGATCGTGCTGCTCGGCGGGCGCACCGGCCGCGACGGCATCGGCGGCGCCACCGGCTCCTCCAAGGCGCACAACGTCGAATCCATCGAGAAGGACGGCGCCGAGGTGCAGAAGGGCAACGCCCCCATGGAGCGCAAGCTCCAGCGCCTGTTCCGTCGCGAGGACGCCTGCCGCCTCATCAAGCGCTGCAACGACTTCGGCGCCGGCGGCGTCTCGGTAGCCATCGGAGAGCTGGCTGACGGCCTCGACATCGACCTGAACCGCGTCCCCAAGAAGTACGAGGGCCTCGACGGCACGGAGCTGGCCATCTCCGAGAGCCAGGAGCGCATGGCCGTGGCACTCGCCGCCGAGGATGTGGACGAGTTCATGGGCTACGCACGCGAGGAGAACCTCGAGGCAACCGTTGTGGCCACCGTCACCGAGGAGCCGCGCGTGCGCATCCGCTGGAACGGCGACGCTATCGTGGACCTCTCCCGCGCCTTCCTCGCCTCCAACGGCGCCCCCAAGCACCAGGCCGCGCACGTTGAGGCGCAGGGCTCGTGGCAGCCTGCGTGGTCGGGCGCAAGCGTTGCCGAGCGCATGCGCTCGCTCGTGACCGACCTCAACGTCGCCTCGAACAAGGGCCTCGCCGAGCGCTTCGACTCCACCATCGGCGCGGGCACGGTGCTCATGCCCTTCGGCGGCGCCACGCAGCTCGCCCCCGCGCAGGCCATGGTCGCCAAGTTCCCCGTAACGGGCGAGACCACCACCTGCTCGGCCATGGCGTGGGGCTTCAACCCCTACCTCTCGAGCGCCAACCAGTTCGCCGGCGCGTACCTCGCCGTGGTCGAGAGCCTCTCCAAGCTCGTCGCCACGGGCTTCTCGCGCAAGCGCGCCTACCTCACCTTCCAGGAGTACTTCGAGCGCCTGCGCACCGAGCCCGAGCGCTGGGGCAAGCCGGTGGCCTCAGTCCTCGGCGCCCTCATGGCGCAGGTCGACTTGGGCGTGGGCTCCATCGGCGGCAAGGACTCCATGTCCGGCAGCTTCGAGGACCTCGACGTGCCGCCCACCCTCGTGAGCTTCGCGGTCGCCACCGGGTCGATCGAAAACGTGGTCTCCCCCGAGTTCAAGGGCGCCGGGCACCGCGTCGTCTGCATCGATCCGGCGGTCTACGGCGCCGACTGGCGTCCCGATCCCGCCGGCTTGCTCGAGGTCTTCCACGTGGTTGAGCAGCTCACGCAGGAGGGCGCGGCGCTCGCCATCTCGACGCCTGGCTACGGCGGTGCGGCCGAGGCCATGTTCAAGATGTGCGTCGGCAACCGGATCGGCCTCGCCGTCGACAGCCACGTGCCGGTGGACACCCAGTTCGCGCCCGCCTACGGCAGCTTCATCATCGAGCTTGCCGGCGGCGCGGAGATCCCGGAGCACACGGACGCCATCCATGTGCACGAGGTCGGCCAGACCTGCGCGGCTTACACGCTCACTCTGGGCGGCGAGGAGATCAACCTCGCCGAGCTGCAGGAAGCTTGGGAGGGCGCCATCGAAGGCGTGTTCCCCTACCGCACGGCGGGCGACGCCGCCGCGGAGGCAGCGCCGGTCGAGGCCGTCACCTTCCACGCCGAGGTACCCCACGTCTACTCCAGCGAGAAGTTCGCGCGCCCGCGCGTGATCATCCCCGTCTTCCCGGGCAACAACTGCGAGTACGACTCGGCGCGCGCCTTCCGTGCGGCGGGCGCCGTGGCGGATACCTTCGTAATCAACAACCTCACGCCCGAGGCCGTGGCCGAGAGCACGCACGAGCTCGCGCGCCGCATCCGCGCCAGCCAGATCGTCATGATCCCCGGCGGCTTCTCCGGCGGCGACGAGCCCGACGGCTCCGCCAAGTTCATCACCGCCTTCTTCCGCGCGCCCGAGGTCACCGAGGCGGTGCGCGACCTTTTACAGAACCGCGACGGCCTCATGCTCGGCATCTGCAACGGCTTCCAGGCGCTCGTGAAGCTCGGCCTCGTCCCTTACGGCGACATCGTGGACGCCACGGCCGATGCTCCCACGCTTACGTTCAACACCATCGCGCGCCACCAGAGCCGCCTGGTGCGCACGCGCGTGGCAAGCGACCTCTCGCCTTGGCTCTCGGCCTGCAAGCCCGGCGAGATCTACACGGTTGCCATCAGCCACGGCGAGGGCCGCTTCGTAGCCAACGACCAGGTGCTCTCCGAACTGCGCGAAGGCGGCCAGATCGCCACGCAGTACGTTGACGCAGCGGGCCGCCCGTCCATGAACCTCGACGTGAACCCCAACGGCAGCGTCTGGGCCATCGAGGGCATCACGAGCCCCGACGGCCGCGTGTTCGGCAAGATGGGCCACGTTGAGCGCCGCGGCAACGGACTGTACCAAAACGTCCCCGGCGAGAAGTTCATGCCCGTCTTCGAGGGCGGCGTGGCGTACTTCTCGTAAGCGCCAAGCCACCGCAAAGCGCGGGGATTGCTTCCTAAACGTCCGGGCCTGGGGCAACAAGAACCTGGATTTTGCCCGATATCAAAATCCAGAACCTTGTTGCCCCCGGCCCTTGTTGTTATCGGCTTCGGCGCTACTGGCGCACGCGCTATCGCTTTCGCGTGCAAACGCACAGGGCCCCGGACGATGCGGTTCCGAAATCCGATATCGGGCGGATTTCGGGTTCGTATCGTCCGGGGCCCCTCCGTGCGGTAGATGATCACGGCCTCAACAGCGCGCTAGCTTTACGCGTCTTGCTCGCCCTGGGGCTTTTGCGCCTCGAAGGTCTCGGCCACGGCGTCCTCGTGGCGCTTGCCGTCGGCCTCGCGCTCGAGCACGTCGATGTAGGACTTGTACATGTTGTCGGTGGCGAGCTTGTGCGGCGACTTCTTGGCGTAAGCCTTCACCATGGCCGTGGTCTTGCTCACCGCCTGGATAGTGCCCGCGCCGGCAACGCAGCCGCCGGGGCAGGCCATACCCTCGAGCAGGTAGCCGTCGAACTTGCCCTTGGCCGCTTGCTTCATCATCTTGCGGCAGTTGTCCAGCCCCTCCGCCGCTTCGATCTTAACCTCGCGGTCGGGGTGCTTCTTGTGGATGGCGTCCGCCACGGCGCGCGCCACGCCGCCGGCCACCGCGAAGGCGCGCCCGTCGGCGCTCGCCACGTCGAAGTCGGTCGAGCCGTCGCCCTTCAGCTTGGCGTACACCAGCCCCTTGGCCTCCATCATGCCCGCCATCTCCTCGAAGGTGAGCACGAAGTCCACCTCGCTCTTCACGCTCCTGCGCATGGCCTCAAGCTTCTTGGCAGCGCACGGACCAACGAAGACGATCTTGGCCTTGGGGTGGTGCTCGCGGATCAGGCGCGCGGTCAGCACCATGGGCGTGAGCGCCATCGACACGCAGTCGGCGAAATCGGGAAACTCCTTTTTGGCCATCACCGACCACGCCGGGCAGCAGCTCGTGGCCATGAAGGGGATCTTCTCGGGCACCTCTTCCAAGAAGTAGCCGGCCTCCTGCACGGCGCACAGGTCGGCGCCGATGGCCACTTCCTCAACGCCCGAGAAGCCCAGCTGCTTGAAGGCTGCGCGCAGCTTGTCGACGTTGCCGCGCCCGCCGAACTGGCCCACGAACGAAGGCGCCACCGCGGCGATGACCTCCTCGCCCGCCTTGATGGCCTGGATGATCTGGAAGATCTGGCTCTTGTCGGCAATGGCGCCGAAGGGGCAGCTCACCAGGCACTGGCCGCAGGACACGCACTTGTCGTAGTCGATGACGGCGCGCCCCTGGTCGTCCGAGCCGATGGCGTTCATGCCGCAGGCCGCCGCGCACGGACGCTCGCGGTGCACGATGGCCGTGTAGGGGCACACGCTCTGGCAGCGCCCGCAGTGGATGCACTTGTCCTGGTCGATGTAGGCTTTCTTGTCCACAAAGCTGATGGCGCCCTTGGGGCAGACCTCGCGGCACGGGTGCGCCAGGCACCCCTGGCACTGGTTGGACACCACGTAGGACTCCTCCGCGCAGGCGTTGCAGGCGAAGCTGATGATGTTGATGAGCGGCGGCTCGTAGTAGGTCTCAGGCTTGGCTGCCTCAATCACCCCGTCCGACACGCGGAACGGTCGGTCGGCGCCCTTCATGGGCAGGCCCATGGCGAGCCTGATGCGCTCGCTCACCACGGCGCGCTCCAAAAAGACGCTCTCGCGGTACGTCGCCACGTCGCCCGAGATGATCTGATAGGGCAGGTCGTCCAACGCGGCGTAGTCGGATGCGTCCTCAGCCTCGTAGGCCAGGCGCGCAACCTCGCGAAACACCGTGCGTCGGATCTTGGCGAGGCTCGTGTACACCCCGCGCATGGAATCGGCCATGGCAGCTCCCCTCTTTCGCGTCGCGCTCAGCGCGCGCTGCGACACCCGGGCGCGGGCGCCGCGAACTTGCTTGCAACCAGTATACGGGCAGCAGCGCCCTCGCACTGCCCAGACGGCTAAACGGCGGGTGAGAAGCACCCCATCCTTTACGCTTGGCTTTCAATCCAGGCGTGCAGGTGCAGGTCGAGCCGGGCAAGGTCGTCGCGCGCCGCCATGAAGTCGAAGGGCCGCGCGATGCCGAAGGGCTTCTCGAACGGTTCGAACACGTGCCCCTGCTCGCGGGCGACGCGCATGCTCGCCGGATACACCAGCTCAAAGGCGAAGCTCGCCAAGCCCACCAGGTAGTCGGCCGGGTACACGCGCTCCTCGCGCTTGAGCGTGCGGTGGTGGTAGAACGCCTCCATGGCCTCGGGCGATATGGGGCTGTGCATGAACTCCGCCTCGCTGATGCCCAGCACCGTCTCCACCGAGCTGGCGCACACGGTGCGCAGGATGTCGATCTTGTCGGCGTCGCGCACCACGTGGCACAGCGCCCGCGTGCGGTCATCCAAGCTGGTGGGAAGCCTGAAGCCGCTGTGGCAGGCAACCATGGCGCGTATCACGTCGTCCCCGGAGGCGTCCTCAACAAAGCAGCGGACACCTCCCCGCGCCTGAATATGGGCGAGAAACGCCCCGTCCCCCGCGAGGGCAGCGGGAAGGGCCGGCGCGTTGGCAAAGGCCGGGTCGCACACGTGCGCGCCGCCCTCGAAGAGCACGTCGGCCCCCAGGGCCGCATGGCTTGCCGAGCGCGTGTCGTCGAAGGTGTCCCAGCGGCGGAGCTGCTCGAAGCGCCCGATGTCGTGCAGAAGCCCGCCGAGCCACGCAAGGTCAACGTCTTCGGGCGAGAAACCCTCCTCGCGCGCGATGCGCTCGGCGACGAGCGTCACGTGGCGGGTGTGATCCGCCTTCAGCATCACGCGCTGCCGGGTGATGTCATATGGGTCGACGTACGCCCTGAACGCCTCGCGGGCGCGATCCCTGTCAAGTGCGAGCATAGCCGCTCCTCCCCTATGCCAATGACCTCATGGTACCCACAACCGCCGGCGGTAAAGGCGCGTCGGGCGACCGGCTGCAACCACCGCCCCAACGGGGCAAGGCGCCGCAGCCCTGGGGCGAGAAGGGCCCGCAGGCCGCCTTGCTGCCCCGCGCGAGGAGGCAGCCGCGCCCCGGGCGGCCGTGCGCAATCTCCCCGGCGATGATAAGAACAAGTGTTTGCCCCCATGGTAGAATGGTTCCCATATCGCCGGTGAGCAGCCGGGCGCACGCATCGCGGGAGGGAGGGCCATGGCGCGCAGCAGCAACGTCGAGCGCATTATCGAGCAGATCATGGCCAGCGACCGCCTCAAGGCGAGTGCGCACTTCTCCGCCTCCAGGTACGGCGACGAGCCCATCCTGCGCACTGCGTCGCAAATGAGCGGCTTTCTGCCCGGCGCCTACCGAAAGATGCGCGCGGTGGCGCAGCGCCCCGAGGCGCTCGGCGCGCCGGCGAGCTGGGTGTTCGTCGAGCAGGCGCGCCTCATGGAGAACTTCGAGGACAGCTTCCCCGAGCACGCCCCTTTCGAGCGCTACTACCCAACCTACCAGGCCATGACCGACCGTCAGCTGCGGACCTACTTCACCTGGCGCGCGCAGGTGCGCGCCGGCACCGTCCGAAAGACCTCGCTCTCCTATGCCTTCGTGTACCTCTACGAACTCGTCAACCTCGTGGGGTGCGCCACGGCAGCCGAGGCCTTTGACAAGCTCCAAAGCTTCTGGCGGGCTTGGCGCGTCTTCGACACCGGGCTCGACCGCAACGCTCGCATCTGGCTGCGCGACCTGGCCCTCTACCACGGGCTCGACCCCGCGCGGGTCAAAGCCTTGGGCAACGAGGCCTGCGACGCCGCGCTGCTCGAGCTCGCCAGGGCCGAGCGCGCCGCCACCGGCGCGGACCCGCTCGCGCCGGCAAGCCCGCGCACGGACGGCGAAGCCGCTCCGCCAAGCCCCCAGCCGGCAAAAAAGAAGGCTCGCAGACAGGCCGCCTACGACTTCGCCCATCCCCCCGTTGCCGAGCGGGAGCTGTTCTCGGCTATATGCGCGCTTTCCGCCTACCGGGTTGAGAACAGCCGGCTGTACAAGGAGCAGCCCCGCCTCATGAGGCGCGCCACCTGCGCCGTCTTCTGGCGGCTGGCCGCCTACTACCACAGCAACCGCAAGACCGGCCTCACCGAGAGCCTGTTCGGCACCTTCTCCACGCTGCCGTACCGCCCGTTCGAGAACGCCGTGTTCTACGAGGCTGCGCGCCACGACGACGCAACGTGGGAGCTCAGCGAGGTCGACCGCTTCTTCTGCGCGAGCGGCCGCTGGTGGCGCACCACCTTCCACGGCGCGCGCGACCGCAGCCCGCGGCTGGGGCGCCTCATGCGCACCATAGACCGCGAGCTGCGCCGCGCGCTCGACTTCCCCTACCCGCTCAAAGACGGCGCCGCGCCCAAGTACCTGGAGCGGATCGTCAGCAAGGAGATCGCCGGCTGCCTTGCATGGGAGAGGGCGCACGCCCCGCGCGTCATCCAGATCGACCGCTCCAAGCTTTCGGGCATCCGCAGCGCCGCGGCCTCCACCCGCGAGGCCCTGCTCGTTGACGAGGAGCGCGCGGACAAGCCGACGGACGCCTTCGGAGCCCCAGCGGCAAGCGGTGTCGCCGCGGAGGCACAGGCGGGTGCGGCGCCCTTCAACGCCGCCGCGGGCCCCTCCGGCGATGCCGGGCGGCAACCCGGACGCTCCGAAGCGGAGGCGCGGGGAGCCGAGCACGGCGCCGAAAGCGAAAGCCGCACCGGCACGCCGGCGGCAGCGCCCGCCGGCGCACCCGTCCCCGCACCCGCCTCGCCGTCTGCCGCCGCGCCCTTCTCTCCCGCCGCAAGCGCCGCGCCCGGAACCCCGCTCCTCACCCCCGCCGAGCGCGCCCTGCTCGAAGCGCTTGCCGCCGGAAGCGACCCGGCCCCGGCGCTCGCCCAGGCGGGCGCGCTCCCCAGCGTGTTCGTCGACCAGCTCAACGAGAAGCTCTTCGACGTGGTGGGCGACGCCGTGGTTGAGTTCGACGGCGAAAACCCTGTCCTCGTGGAGGACTATCATGAGGACGTGCAAGACCTTTTAAGAGAAACGGCATAGCATGACCACCCCATCCCCCTCCCGCGCAGCCGCCCCCATAGCCCCGGGCCCGCGCGTGCCCAAGCGCATCGCCGCCACCCTCGTCAACTCCCTGAAGGGAGGCGTGGTGCCGCGCATCGGGCTGCCCTACATCACCGTGGGGCGCGAGACCGAGATCAAAGCACTCCTGCACGACCTCGACCTCATCGCAGACGGCGGGGCGTCCTTCCGCTTCTTGGTGGGCCGCTACGGCAGCGGCAAGAGCTTCCTGCTGCAAACCATCCGCAACCATGCCATGGGTGAGAACTTCGTGGTGGCCGACGCCGACCTCTCGCCTGAGCGGCGCCTGCAGGGGCGGCGGGGCGAAGGGCTGGCCACCTACCGCGAGCTGATCCGCAACCTCTCCACCAAGACGCGCCCCGACGGCGGCGCTCTCACACTTGTGCTCGACCGCTGGATCTCGGGCGTGCAGGCCCAGGTAGCCGCCGAAGAGGGGATCCCCGCAGACAGCCCCGCCTTCGCGCCTTCGGTGGAGAAGCGCATCTACGCCGTAACCCAAGCGCTCGAGGAGCTGGTGCACGGCTTTGACTTCGCGCGGCTGCTCACGCTGTACTACCGCAGCTACGTGGAGGGCAACGACGAGATGAAGGGGCTCGTCGTCAAGTGGTTCCGCGGCGAGTACCGCAACAAGACCGAAGCGCGCCAAGAGCTCGGCGTGAACATCTGCATCACCGACGACGACTGGTACGAGTACGTGAAGCTCTTCGCCGTCTTCTTCAAGCAAGCAGGCTACCGGGGCCTCGTCGTGCTCGTAGACGAGCTGGTGAACCTGTACAAGATCCCCAACAGCATCACGCGCCAGTACAACTACGAGAAGATCCTCACCATGTACAACGACACCCTGCAGGGCAAGGCGCGCCACCTCGGGATCATCATGGGCGGCACCCCGCAGTCCATCGAGGACCGGCGCCGCGGCGTCTACTCCTACGAGGCGCTGCGCAGCCGCCTCACGCAGGGAAGGTTCGGGCGCGAGGGTCTGACCGACATGCTCGCGCCCGTGATCAAGCTCGCGCCGCTCACCTACGAGGAGCTGCTCGTGCTTACCGAGAAGCTCGCGCAGATCCATGCGGGCTTCTTCGGCTACACCCCCACCCTCACCGAGAACGACCTGGCGAGCTTCCTGCAGATAGAGTTCGGCCGCGTCGGCGCCGACACGCACCTGACGCCGCGCGAGGTCATCCGCGACTTCATCGAGCTGCTCGACATCCTCTATCAGAACCCGCAGATCGCGCTCGAGGACGTGCTGCGCTCAGACGAGTTCTCCGGCGCCGTGCCCGGCCCGCAGGGCGCGGTGGCGGGCGACCCCTTGGGCAGCGGCCCGGGGGCGGCCGACTTCGCCGAGTTCACCATATAGGCCGACAGCGGCGCGCAAAGCGTCCTCAAGCGACGTCGCACGCGCCCGGAAGAGCCTCGCCGCCCGCGCTCAGCTCCCTCCGAGCGTCGGCGAGCACGCGCGCGATATCGGCCACGATGACCATGCCGCGGTCGGCGATCTGCGCGCACTGCAGGAAGGCGAGGTCGCCCTGGAAGAGCCAGACGCGCTCCTCGGGAAATGCCCGGCGGACCTGTCCGTCCACGTTGGTCGTGAGCACGAAGTGCTCCTTGTTGGCGAGCAGCGCCGCAAGCTGGCGGTAGGCCCTGCCCACCGGGGCCGACCCCATCTGATCGATGTAGGCTGCCGTGAAACCCCAACGCTCCTCGTTTGTGGCGTAAAGGTGGTAGAAGCCGTCCATCAGGGTGTCGAAGCCGTAGGCGCGCGAGAAGCGCTCGAGCCGGCCGCCCTCCGCAAACGCGGGAACGGGGTGGTAGTGGTCATAGCCGCAGGCGCTCGACATCCCCGAGCCAATGCCCGCGACCACGCAATCGGCGTCCGCGATGAGCTCGGCGGCGCGATCCACCGCCGCCTCGTAGGCAGCCTCGCTTGCATAGCCGCTGGGTGCCTCGCCTCCGAGATGCTGGGCGTAGAGCCGCATGAGCCGACTCACGGGCGCTCCCCTCCAGTGGCATCCGCCCAAGCGAGGAGAACCTCAGAGAGATCCCCCCCCCCGCACGCCGGCGGCGCGACCCGCCGGAAGCGTCGGCAGAACAGGTTCCTCGCGGTTGACGACGACGTACGCCGCCTGAGGCGCGCGCTCCGCCCACGCCATGAGTGGGCGCTTGATGTCGCGGTTGCCCTGCCCCACGCCCAGCTCGAGCACCACCGTGCGCGTGGAGGCGTGCGCCGCGAGAAACGCTTGGAGGTGCTCCGCCTGGCTCCGGATCGGCTCGAGGCGCTGAATGTCGTGCGGGGCACCCACGGCAACGTCAAGCAGTGCACCGCAGCGCGGACAGCACGGCGCGCCCTCGGCGTCTGGGGCGCCCACCGATTCGGCAGGCCAGGTCTCGGTCGTGCAGCCCGCCGAGCAGCGCAGGCGCGCATAGCTGCCCTCGGTCTCCAACAGCGCCTCGGACGAGAAGCCCGCGCGCTCGAAGCGGCCGTTGCAGTTGCAGGTCACCACGAAGCGCGGCCGTCCCGCCGTAAGCTTATCGAGCGCACGCATAACAGGAGACGACGCGTAGCCGCGGTGGCCGTAGCGGTAGAGCCTGTCGAGAAACTCCCGGCGCGCCGCGTCGCTCGGCCAACGCGCCATGAGTCCCTGCAGGATGCTCGCGAGCCCGTAGCGCTCACGCAGGTCCCCGAAGACGCGCAAAAACGCATCGTCACATGAGAACTGGTTGTAGCCGTCCGCGATGTCGAAGCCGTTGCTCGCCGCGACAATCACGGCCTCGGCGTCCCGCAGCAGGCGCCTCGCCCGCTCGCGCTCCGCTTGTTTGGACGCGACCGTCTCGCCCCCCCCCCGGGTGCCGCCGCGCCGCGCCCAGTCGCACCCGTTTCGTACTCCCCCATGTTGCGTCCTCTCATTGGCTGTTATATTTAATGCGACTGCATACGGATAAAAGGGTGGTTTGGCAATGGCTGTTATAATCAAGACAACAGCATCTTCACGAACGGAGGGGCCATGGCGTACTCAACCAAGCTCAGCGACGCGTTGCACCTGCTGGTCTTCGTGGCCACCGGACAAGGCGGCGACCTCTCGAGCGAGGCCATCGCGCGCAGCCTCGCCGCGAACCCCTCCTCGGTGCGCCAGCTCATGGGGCGCCTGCGCCGTGCGGGCCTCATCACGTCAGTGCCCGGCCACGCCCGCCCCGAGCTCGCCCGGGTGGCCGAGGGCATCTCCATGCTCGACGTCTACCGCGCCGTAGAGGGCGAGAAGCCGCTCCTGCACCTGGACACGCACACCAACCCGGCCTGCGGCGTGGGTGTTAATGCCCAGCTCGTGATCGGCGAGCGCTTCGGCGAGGTCCAGCACGCCGCAGAGGACGCCATGGAGGCGATCTCCCTCGCCCAGATCATCGAGCAATACGAGAAGCGGATCCGCGGCCTCTAGCGAACCGTGCGGGCAAGGTCATCGAACACGAGGGTGAAGTCGCGCGCCGTGTTCTAGGCGCTTCTCGCCGGTGCGTCGCTCAAGAGCGCGCAAGCTTATGCGGTGCCACATCAGGTCAACGCGATGACAGGTTTGGTCGCTTGTCAAACCGCGGCACCACCTTGCGCCCCGACGTCGTCTTGCGCTACCTCCCCTCCATGCTATAATGAAACACATGTTCGATAAGCGAGGGGAGGGAGCCGTGGGCGTCTTCGACCGGTACGCGCCGTTTGTGCAAGACTTCATCTACGGCCACGAGTGGGAGTCGCTGCGCGGCATCCAGGTTGCCGCAGCTGACGCCATCTTCAACACCGACGAAAACGTGCTGCTCACCGCGCAGACCGCGTCGGGAAAGACCGAGGCGGCCTTCTTCCCCATCCTCACCGAGTTCTGGGAGGACCCGCCCGCCTCGGTTGGCGCCATCTACATCGGTCCCACCAAGGCCCTCATCAACGATCAGTTCTATCGGCTGGAAGACCTCTGCGCCGAGGCGGAGATCCCCGTGTGGCACTGGCACGGCGACGTTGCGGCATCGCACAAGGCCAAGCTGCTGAAAAAGCCCTCGGGCATCCTGCAGATCACGCCCGAGTCGCTCGAGGCCCTGCTCATGCACCGCCACGCCGCCATCGGCCGCCTGTTCTGCGACCTTCGCTACGTGGTCATAGACGAGGTGCACTCCCTCCTGCGCGGCGACCGCGGAAGCCAAGCCCTCTGCCTCATCGAGCGCCTGAGCCGCATGGCGCAGGTGAATCCGCGCCGCATCGGCCTCTCCGCCACTATCGGCGACCCCAAGGCCACCGGCGCCTACCTCTCGGCCGGTACGGGCCGCAGCTGCGTCATCCCCCAGGTAATCGAGCCGCCCCGCACCTGGCGCCTCTCGATGGAGCACTTCTACATAACCGGCCCCCAAGCCGACGAGCAAGCAGGCGCCACCCCCGCCGGCTCAACCGTCCAAGCCGAACTCGTCCGCGTAGAGAATGTCCCGTCGGAGCAGGAAAACGTCCTCGGACACACCGATATTGGCAGCCAACGCGACGAGAGGGGCGGGGCATATCATCCCGTGCTCAAACAGCTTCGCCGCGACGGAGATGCCGGAAACGGCATCTCCTGCGGCTGCAGAACTGCGCGCGGGACGATATGTCCCGCCCCTCCGCAGCCTGACGACCTTCTCGCACGGCTGGCAGCACCCTCGTGCGGAGGCAACAAGCCCAACGAGCAGCAGGTTGAGCAGCCGCAGGACGAACAGACCACGGATGTGGCGCCGGCCAACGCCGACCCGGGGATGGGGTACATCTTCGAGCACACGCGCGGAGCCAAGTGCCTGGTGTTCTGCAACTCGCGCGAGGAGGCGGAGGCGGTCTGCACCACGCTGCGCAGCTACTGCGAGGCCAACCACGAGCCCGACCGCTTCCTCATACACCACGGCAACCTCTCGGCCAGCTACCGCGAGAGCGCCGAGGAGATCATGCGCGACGAAGGCGCCGACATGACCACCGTGGCCACCGCCACGCTCGAGCTCGGCATCGACGTGGGCCGGCTCGAGCGCGCGTTCCAGGTGGACGCGCCCTTCACCGTGTCGGGGTTCCTGCAGCGCATGGGGCGCACCGGCCGTCGCGGCACCCCGCCCGAGATGCGCTTCGTGATGCGCGAGGAGCAGCCCGAGCCGCGCTCGCTCCTGCCGGAGACCCTTCCCTGGAAGCTGCTGCAGGGCATCGCCCTCGTGGAGCTGTACCGCCAGGAGAAGTGGGTTGAGCCGCCGCAGCTCGACCGCCTGCCCTACAGCCTGCTGTACCATCAAACGCTCGCCACGCTCGCCTCGGAGGGGGAGCTCACGCCCGCCCAGCTCGCCGCACGCGTGCTCACGCTCACACCGTTTCACCGCGTAACCACCGAAGACTTCCGCGTGCTTCTCCGCCACCTGCTGGAAACCGACCACGTCGAGCAAACCGAGACGGGCGGCCTGATCGTCGGCCTCGCCGGGGAGCGCGTCACCAATTCGTTCAAGTTCTACGCGGTGTTCCAGGAAAACGTCGAGTACACCGTGCGCAGCGACTCGCAGGAGGTCGGCACGCTGGTGCAGCCGCCGCCCCCGGGCGAGAAGATCGCCATCGCGGGCCGCGTGTGGATCGTGGAGGAGGTCGACCACAAGCGCCACGTGCTGTACGCCACACCGGTGAAAGGCAAGGTGCCCGCCTACTTCGGCGAGTGCCCTGGCGACATCAACACGCACATCTTGGAACGCATGCGCCAGGTCTTGGACGAGCAGTGCGGCTACCCCTACCTCATGCCCCACGCCCGCGCGCGGCTGGCCCAAGCGCGCTTCGCCGCCGCGCAAGCCGGCCTCACGCAAACGCCCCTCATCAACCTGGGCGGCAACATGTGGTGCCTCATCCCCTGGCTCGGCAGCTACGCGTTTCTCGCCTTGGAGCGGCTGCTCAAGATCAAGTGCGCCCCGGCGCTCGGCCTCAAAGGGCTCGACTCGTCCCGCCCCTACTTCATGACCTTCATCATGGCGCCCGAAGTGGATGAGCAGCGCTTCTACGAGGTCGTGCAGGAGCAGGCAGCGGCCGACTTCGCTCCCACCGACTTAGTCTACCCCGGCGAGGTGCCCACCTTCGACAAGTACGACGAGCTGCTGCCCCAAGAGCTTGTGCGCAAGGGCTTCGCCGAAGGCGTGCTCGACATCGCCGGCATGCGCGAGCGCGTGCTCGGCTGGCGCGCGTAAGCCATCCGCGGCTTTGCCGCGCAGGGCAAAACGGGGTAGGCTAGGGAGACACCTCCTAGATGACGGAAAACACCTGCGGCCGCGCCGCGCTCAACCGATAAGAAGGTCACTATGGCAGCAAAGATACCCGAGAACAACCAGCTCTACTTCTACCAGCTCTTCTCCGACAAGCTCGGCGTCGGCAAGCAGACGTTTGTCACCCGGGTCGAGGAGGTGCTCGCCGAAGAGGATGTCGCCCCGCTCGATCTGGGAGCCGTCACCACACGCGAGCTGCTCGAAGGGCTCGCGAGCTTCGTCGAGCTCAAGGTGTTCAAAGGCGGCCGCCTCTACGCCACCGTGCGCCCACGCGAGGATTGGGACGCGCTCCTTGCCCGCGCAGGCAAAACCGACGGCAAGGCGCAGAAGGGCAAGCCGTGGAAACGCGCGAAGACCGCGCTGAAGCCGGTGAAGCCCAAGCGGTCGAAGGAGCGCCTGGAAGCCGAGCGCAAAGCCGCAGAAGAGCAAGAGAAGGCCAAGCGAGCGGCGGCCGAGAAGCGCGCCCGCAAGGAAGCCGCAGCGCGTGCGGCGAAAGAGGCGCGCGATCAGGCCGCGTCCGCAGCAAGCCGCAGCGAGAGCGCAGGCCCGGACGCGCAGGACGGCCACGCGGCCCCGACCGCGCATAACGAAGCGCAGCCGGCATCTCGGCAGACAGGCGAAGGGGCCGTATCCGATGCCGCGGCGCAGCCCCAAGAAGCGCTGCGGCGCGAGAAACCTGCCCCCGCTGCCGAATCGTCGGGTAAGCGCCCCGAGCGCGCTGAGGAAAAGCACGCCGCGCCGTCCGAGGGGCAACCGAGCGGTATCTCGCTCACCATCACCTACACACCGCCGGAAGAGCCCGCCGCCCGCCACGACGAGACGGCAGCGCCCGCCATGGCGGTCCGCCCGGAACACGCCCGGCAAGATGAGGATCCCCGTGCAAGCGCGACGGGACGCGCAGCCGCACCCGCGTCCAGCCCGACCGCATCGGAGACCGAGGCCGCACCGGCCAACATGGTTGCGCCCGCCGAGGCTGAAGAACCCGCGCTCTTCATGCCGCACCCCGCCCCCGGCGCCGCCCGCGAGACGCGCGCGGGCGCACGGGCGCGCTCCGACTACCCCCGCACCATCTCTGAGGACGTGTACTGCCGCAACGCCCCCTTAAGCATGCTCACCCGCATCCTCCCCTACGGCATCGACCTCATGGCCGTGCTCGACGAGGACTGGCGCGTCGCACGCGCCACGGGAACCGCGGGCGGCACCCGCAACCGCATAACGTTCCCGCTGCGCTACCTGCAGGAAGACGGCAGCGCCCCGGTCGAGGTCACCCTCAAGCGCTCACAGCGCCCCGGCACGGGCGCCCGCTGGGAGCTCGCCTTGGTCGACGGGGACGACGGCACGGGGTCAGGTCACGAGGCCGCCGGGCTCGAGGGCCTGCCGCAGGCCGACGAAGGTGCTTGGAGCGATCTGGACGTCACCGCCTCCACGGCGCTCTCCACGCCCTACAGCCCCCTGCGCGCCTTTGCGCAGAACGTGGCGATCGGCAGCTGGGACGCGCTGCTGGGCGAGCTTGCCCGCATCGCGCTCCCCGAGCGATGGGCAAGCCGTGCCAAGCCCGCGCTGGACGCGCGCTATGACCTTTTGCGCGAGTACCTCACCGTCACCTTTGCGCGCGTGACGCGTCAGAGGCTTCTCGAAGTCAGCGCGAACGGCGAGCTCGCGGCGTTCAACACCGGTCTTGCCGACAGCGCCTATGAAGACATCCTCCTTGTCCTCGAGGCAACGGGGCAAGACATCCCCTGGCGCTTCGCCGGCTTTGCCGCAGCGGGCACCGGCGAGCTCGGCCGCCGCGTCACCGCAGAGCTCGCTCGCATCCCCGAGGCGCCGCGCTACCTGACGTCGCTCGACGAGATCGTGCCCGATCCCGCGGCGCTGCGCGTGCTCGACTACCACGCTCTGCTCGGTCCGTGCCTGGGACGGCTTCCGCGCGGCTTTTTGACCGAGATGCTCGCAGGCGCTCCTGGGGCGGACGAGCTGCTCTCCCGTCTGTTTGACCCTGCCGCCCTTCCTGCAGACAAGCGCGAGGCGCTCGAGAAGCTCAGCCGCCTCATCGAAGCCAACGCTGCGCTGCGTCGGCGCCTTTGCCGGGCGCTCGACGATGCGGCGGACACCGCCGTGCGCCGCTGCCAGCGCAGCTACCGCACCGCCGCCCCCGTGTACGACCCGCGCACCGATCGGATGAAGATGCTGCTGCCGCTCGCCCTGGTCGACGATCGCACGGCAGACTGCGCGCTCGTTCTCGATCGGCAGCCCTCTGGCGCCTACCAAGCGTCGAGCGTCCTTGCGCTTTCGCGCGCGTACGCCTGCGCCCGCGTTGTGTCGGCCGAAATGCCCGCGTGGCTTTCTGCCGGCAAAGCCCTCGGCTAGCCTGCAATCGCCTGGATTGGGGGAGCTCATGGGAAGCAGAAAACCTTCGGCAAATGCCAAGCGGATCTCCGCCTTCAAGGCAGGGCTCGGCTCAAGCGACGACCTGTTCATTCGGGAGGAGCGGCGCCAAGGCGCGCTTGACGCCTGCCGCGAGGAGGCGCGGCGCGAGCGCGCCTGCGAGCGCAAGAAGCGCTACGCCTCCCGCGCAGACGCCGAAGAAGCCGCCCGGCTCTGCGCCGAGCACGGGCGGCGCGGCCTGCGCTGCTACAAATGCTCCTATTGCGGTGGCTGGCACCTTACCTCAAAAGCACTCCGCGGCTAACCGCCGCACGAAAAAGGGCGGAGCTTTTCGCTCCGCCCCGCTTCTCTGTACTTTGGAATCGCCTCTTATCACTTCCGAAGGGATACAACCGATATCTCCTCGCACGTGATGCGCTCTGCGATTGTAGAGCCTTGGGCCCGCGCGCGTCCTTCACCGATCCTTACCGGAACTGCTCCGGAACGCTTTGGGCGAGTCCGCTCGCCCCAGATGCTAACGAACCTCGGGAACGCGGAGGGCGGGCCCAAACGCTGCTATTTCCTCTATGCCCATGGGACCCACCTCCTTCGTCGGTCGCTTAAGATCTTGGCGACGGTTTGTGTTCATCCTCATTGTTACCAGCACACGTATCCTTAAGCACTTTGGCAACCGCTTGCCGTGAACGGTTTGTTTTGTCGGCAAACGGTAGGAACGCCTTCTCAGCTACACTAGGCAGTACCGAAAAGGAGGTTTTCATGACCGCAAGCAACGCTGCAACCCCCTCGTCCATAGATGAGGTTCTCGCGCACAACCGGCGCGTAGTGGAAAACGCCGAGATAGACGGAAGCGCGATGGCGGGACGGCCCATCAAGCATCTTGCCGTCATATCCTGCATGGACACGCGCCTCACACGCATGCTGCCGCATGCCCTGGGCCTTGCAGACGGCGACGCCGTGATCATCAAAGCCGCAGGCGCCACCATCGTCGACCCCTACGGCGAGGTCATGCGCTCGGTGCTGGTAGCTGTAGGCGAGCTCGGCGTCACCGAGATCATGGTGGTGGGCCACACCAACTGCGGCACGCACGGCATGCGCGCCGCGAGCCTGCTGGAAGCCCTACGGAAAAGCGGCGTTGCGCAGGAACGCGTCGACGAGGCCTTGGCAACGGATCCGCGCGCGGCCACCGTCCTCAACGGTTTCAGCCGCTTGGAAACCGAGGTGGCGGCCAGCGTGGAGAAGATCCGCACGCACCCCCTCGTGCCGCCGAGCGTTTCCGTGCGCGGGTTTGTCATCAACATAGAAACCGGTGCGCTGACCGAGGTCGCTGGCTGACACCGCGGTTCAGTGCGCCGCGGCACCGCCTAAAGATCCTCGCGCACGAGCGGCATGCTCATGCAGCGCGGGCCGCCCCGGCCACGCGAGAGCTCGGCCGACGGTATGACCACCAGCTCCATCCCCGCGCGCTCAAGCGCCTCGTTGGTTGCCGTGTTGCGACGGTAGACGCACAGCTTGCCAGGCGCCAGCGCCAGGGTGTTCGAGCCGTCGCTCCACTGCTCGCGCGCCGCAGCCACCGGGTCGCCGTTGCCGCACGGGATGAGCCGCACCGCGTCTACGCCAACCGCAGCGGCCAACACGTGCTCGAGGGTGTCGTTTATCTCGCGGATACGCACCTCACCCGGACGGCCGCCGCGCATAAGCTCGAAAACCTGCAGCGTGCGCAGTATGGCCGGGTGAATGGTAAACGCATCGACGTCCACCTGCGTAAACACGGTATCTAGGTGCATGAAGGCCCGCGAGACGGGGATGTTGAACGCCAGGATGCGCTCAACGGGCGAGCCCGGATCCCAAAACACGCGCTGCGCCAGCGCGTCGATCGCCGCTGCCTGCGTGCGCTGGGAGATCCCCACCGCCACGGTCTTCTCGCTCAGCACCAACACGTCGCCGCCCTCGATGTGGTACGACTCGTTGCGCTGGTAATAGCGCGGGGCCGCGCGGTACCGCGGGTGATAGCGGAAGACATACTCCCCGTAAATGGTTTCGCGGTTGCGCGTGGCCGAGTACATGCGGTTGATGCTCACGCCCTCCCCCACCACGGCAAAGGGGTCGCGCGTGAAGTAGAGGTTGGGCATGGGATTGACCACCAGCTCTGACTCGGTCTCGGCGCTCACCAAGCCGGCGAGGGTGACCGAGCTCACGCGGGGCAGCTCGACCTCGGCGCGCGTCACGCCCGCCATGGTCTTGCGCACGAACGCGCGGTTATCGTCCAAGGCGTTGAAATACGCGCGCAGCACCGGCAGGATCTGACCGCTCACCCCCGCCTCGGCCAGGTATTGGTCGAGAAACGCCTCCCGCACCTGCGGCATGGCGTCGAACACCTCGGCCACCAAGTCCTCAAGGTAGACCACTTCCGCGCCCTCCGCGCGCAACGCGGCGGCAAAGGCGTCGTGCTCGGCGCGCGCCTCTTCCAAAAACGGGATGTCGTCGAACAGCAGCGATTCCAGGTCCGCCGGCGTGAGGTTGAGCAGCTCGTCACCGAGCCGGTGCAGGCACACGCGTCTCAGCCGACCGATCTCGCTGGTAACGTGAAGACCCGAGCCCATTGCCATCGCCCCGTCCTTTCCGTTGACGCCGCGCGCGGCATCCGTCCGAGCAAGCAGCGGAAGCTGTCATATGCGCAAGGCGCGCAGCCAAAAGCCGCGCCGCCCCTCTCCACCCTAGCAGAAAACGCTGAGCGCGCAGCGGCGAGGGCGCACGCCACGCGAAACGGGTATACCCGCAGCAGGCACCCGCCGCGATGGAAGAGCCCGCCGGCACCAAAGCATCCGACATCCGGCCCTCAGACGCAGCGACTAAGCGATAGGAGTTCCCATGGAGCAAACAGCCAACACCGCCTTTATCGTTGAAGAGCATGCCGTGCGCCTTGAAAACGCTGAAGGGAAAACCGTTGCCGAGGTAACGTTTCCCGAGGTGGCGCCCGGTGTGGTCGATATCAACCACACCTTTGTAGACACCTCGCTACGCGGCCAGGGCATGGCCGGGCAGCTTCTGGAGCACGCGGCGGAAGCCATCGCGCGCAACGGGTGGAAAGCGCGCCCCACGTGCTCCTACGCCGTCGCCTGGTTCGACAAGCACCCCGAGCGGCAAGGGCTCTTGGCGTAAAGGGTCACGCGGCGCGAGCGCATCCCGCCCCGCGCCGCGCGCACCGCCGTCGCAGAGAAAAGGCGCGGGCGCCCGAAAGCGTCCGCGCCTTTGCTTGCGCGCTTCCTGCCACACCGCTTGGAGCGCGTCAGTCCTTGGAGAACTTGGTGATGGCCGGCGTGGTCGCAAGCCCCGCCAGCACGATAACCGCGCCCACCACGTAGGCGACGCGCACGGCGTCATAGCGAGCGCCAGCCTCGATCTTGACCAGCTCGTCACGCTCGGCGTCAGTCATCTTGATGCCCTTGATCTGCTGCTCAAACGTGCTGTTGCTGCCGAGGTCGATCTCCAGCTTCGAGATCTGCTCTGTCACCTGCGAGCTCACCGACGAATCTGCGGCAGCTTGGCTGCGCACCGTACCGGTGATGCCGAAAAGCAGCACGGCGCCCAGCAGCGCCACGCCCAAGGCCTGGCCCACGTTGCGCATGGTGCTCTGGATGCCGCCGGACTGCGAAGCCTCGCGCTCAGGCAGGGCCAGGGCCACCACGTTGCTGGCATGCGCTGACACCGTGCCCGCGCCGACGCCGGCCATAAAGGCGCCCAGGTACACGAGCACAACGCTCGAGCCGTTCTTGGTAACGGAAAGCGCCATGATGCCGAGCGCCACCGCCATGGCGATATAGCCCAGCTGGATAACGTGGCGCGGGTTGGCGTGCGGCGCGAACTTAGGGATGCCCAGCGACAGGGCAAACGTGGGCACGCCGGTCACGATGGAGATGGCGCCCACCGCGACGGGAGACCATCCGGCCACCAGCTGCAGGTACGGTGCCATGAGGATGGACTGCGCGCCCATGAAGAAGAACGTGAGGGCACAGGCAACAAGGCCCGCGCGCACCTGCGGCGTCGTAAGGAACACGCTGGGAAGCACCGGAATGCCGCCCTTCTCCTCCACGCGGCGCTCAACCACCACGAGCAGCGCGAGCACCACGATGCCCAGCACGGCAAGCGGCAGCGCCGGCGAGATGCCGAAGATGGTGAAGGGCGCTGCGGCCATCGGGGCGACAAGGCCCCACGACGAGACCCTCGACACCCCGATGAGCAGCAAGAACAACCCGATTGCGGCAAGAGCGACGCCCGCCGCGTCAAAGGTGCTGTGCTCGCGCGGCTGGTTTATGGCCGGCAAGGCAAACGAGGCCGCGAGCACGACGGCGAAGTACCCGGCAAGCACGAAGAACGTCACATGCATACCGGCCACCTCCATGACGACGCCCAAGGCCAGCGGCAGCAGCGCCGAAAGGCCTGACGCCGCACCGATGGCACCGAAGGCGAGCATGCGGTTCCGCCCCTGGTAGATGAGCGGGATAAGGCCCAGCACCGACGGGATCATGAAGCTGGCGCCAAGGCCCACGAGCACGCGCCCGCCCCAGATGAAAACGTCCATGGTGGGGGCCACGGCCAGTACGATCTCACCTGCCGCGCAGAGCAAGATGCCCCCGCGGAAGGTCTTCTTCCAACCCAGCATGGTGCCGGCCAACCCGCCGGCGATCATGAAGGCCCCGCCCACGAGCGGGTAGATCATGTTGGCGAGCTGGATCTGCGCGGTGGTTGCCCCGAGGTCGCTGGTAAGCGCCGCGGTGGCGAGCGACAACGCGCCGTTGTCGCCCGTGGCGCCCATTTGCGCCAAGATCAGGATGATGATGGGGATGACGAGGAATTTCTGCGCAGTTGCGACGCTGGGCGCAGGGCCGGCGTTGGGGCGGGCAGCCCCTGCAGACCGGGCGGCCTGCGGTTTTGTTGCGTTATACACGATACGTCCTTTCAGATGGACGGAGCAAAGGCACGAGAGGCGCGGCCGCTGGCGCGACGATGCCCCGCCTGCGCGGGCAACGCGCCGGAGCAGCGCGTACGCGGCGGCGCTTCTCGCTTGTTATGGCACGAGCGCGGAGGGCCCTACGCCGCCTCCGGGGCAAAAACAGGCTCAGTCGCCGTCAGATCGCACGATGCCAACGGGTACGCCCGGATCTGCGGGTCGTCGTAGGTGGCATGGTAGTACGTGAGACTCTCAGCCGAGAAGCAGCTGGTGTAAAGGGTCTTCTCAAAAGAACCGTCCGCCATGCGCGCCACGCCGTCCGGCACGGCCACCGCACCGAGCGTGCGGAACAGGCGCGTGACGTTGTCCTTCTCGGCGTCCTTGGCGGGATAGCGGCTGTTCACAAACGCCGCCTTCACAAAACGCGCCGGGCCGGAATAGTCGCCGGGGATGCCCTGAAGCCCCATGCCCGAGCCAAAGGGAGCGAGCTTGGCCGCGCCCCACGTTGCGGCGGCAGGCTCGGTGTCCGTAAGCGTGAGGTAGTTGCGCAGGTTGGTGCGCTGCCAACCAAAATCGGGCTCGTTGGTGAGCACGTCGGCATCGTCCTCCCAAACATGCAGGCCGTCGGCCATGCACTCCACCACGATGCTGCCGGTTTTATCGCCTATGAGCCAGTGCAGGTTAGCCACCGGAAGCTGGGGCGAGATTGCCTTGGCAACCACCGTGACATGCGCAAGCGCCGCACGGACCTCGGCCAACGTAGAGAAGTTGCGGGCAACCCAGAGGGGGAACTCGTAGGCGGCCACGTTGACGGCGTCCTTATCGCCCGACGCATCGGGCGCGTAATGGGCGCTTTGCGGGAAGTTGAGGCCCGCCACCGCCAAACCGGCGTCGTTGCCGCAGTCAAAGTACAGCGGCGTTCCCAACGCCACAATGCCCATGCCGATAACCGCATGCGCGTGAGCGGGATCGAGGTCGCGAGGACGATCAAAAGCGGCTGGTACGCACGCGGCAGGCGGCGTCACCACCACGCGCTCGCCGTATCCCTGGGTCCAGTCGAGGTTGCGGCCGAAATACATGGAACCGGCCGTGTTGGTAAAGCGGATACCCGTGCACATAGGGCCCGCCCCCTTCCTGCCCGTGCAGCAAAACTGACGGGGCCGAAGTAGTAGATGGCTCTCTTCTGCCCGTTGCGCGGGAAAGAATGCCGGCATGGTAAAACTACTTACTTAAGAATGTGTGAGCAATGTGCTGGGATATTGGATGTTTTGAGCATGCGCCTTGCATTGCTACGCAAGGTTCACAGGCGCCGATGCGGTAACGGGACGGGAGCGGGACGCATGGGGACGTGGCAGATGATGCGATTGTTCAGCTGATAGCACATGTCAGCCTGAATGGAGAGCTAGGTGTTGTGTGCCAATAGGTTGTTTACACCGACGATGCGCGACATGGGCGGCAGGCCCCCGCACGCGCTGTGCG
>CALUOP010000002.1 GCA_944322305.1 uncultured Coriobacteriaceae bacterium
TCGGATGCTTTGGATCGGCCATCGAGCCTCCTTCCATAGGCCCTCGTGAAACTGTCCAACCTAGTGTAGCCAATCCATGTCGTACACCGTCCGGCCGCCCTCGTCGAACGCCTTGAGGCGCCCCTCGCGGTACCAGGAGACGTAGCGGGACAGCTCCGCGATGAAGGCCTCGGCGGTCCAGCCCGACCAGTCCCTGCCGTGGAAGAGCTCAACCTTCAGCCTGCCGAAGAAGCCCTCGCAGGCGGCGTTGCCGGGCGAGTGGCCCTTGCGCGACATCGACCTGGTGACCCCGGCTGCGGCGCACGCCCTCACCCAGTCGGGGGTGCGGTAGTGCCAGCCGCGGTCGGAGTGCAGGGTGAAGCCGCCGCCCGTTGCGGCCACGGCCCCCCCCAGCATCTCCGCCACCAGCGCCTTGGAGGGGCTCGTGCCCGCCGAGAAAGCCACAACGTCGCCGTCGTAGAGGTCGACGACGGGGCTGAGGTGGATCTTGCGGCCCTCGCCGGGCAGCCTGAACTCGGTGACGTCGGTGACCAGCCTCTCGCCCGGGCGGGCGGCGGAGAAGTCGTGCCGGTCTCGGGCCGCGTCGGCCAGCAGCAGGTTCGGCGCGGCGGCGCGCCCCTCCTCTCCGGAGTAGGAGCTGTAGCGCCGGCGCCGCGGGCGCGCCGCCTCGAGCCCCTCCTCGCGCATGACGCGCCTCACGCGCTTCTCGGAGACGCGCAGGCCGCGTCTCGCGAGCTCGGCGTGCACGCGCCGGTACCCGTAGCGCTCCATCCCCGCCCCGAAGGCCTCCCGGACCGGCGCCCTGAGCGCGGCGTCGCGGTCGCGCCCGAGCCTGGCCCGGTGGTACTCACAGGGGCTCCTCGAGATCCTCAAGAAAGCGGTGATCTCTCGGAGGGGCAGGCCGGTCGCCGCGCGCAATCTCTCGCCGAGCGCGGCCTTTCTCGCGTTCGACATCGAAGGCGGGGCGCAGCCTTCCCCTTTTAGGTCGCCCGACACCGCCCTGAGCAGCATGTTCTCGGTCATCGCGGCCCCGTGGGCCTTCCTCTCCCCCCGCGTTCAAGCGCGCCTCCTCACGCCGGGCACTCCCCGGCATCTTAGCGCCCGCGCGCGCCGGGGGCGAGCCCTTGAACGAGTGCGGCAGGTCGCCCGCGGCCCAGGCGGCCACCGACCTCAGGGAGCAGCCGGCGAGCTGGGCCGCCTCGAGCTGGGTCATCCCCTCCTCGTGGGCGAGCAGGGCGAGCTCGATCGTCTCGCTGTCGTACATGCGGACCTCCGATCCGGATCTCCCGGTCCAACTTTTCGTCCGCATCCCCTAAGGGCTCGTTACGGACACGGAATGCATGCGGAAAGCTGCGGCTGATACGGGATGCATGCACAACCGTGCGGCCGGCACGTCGTGCGGGCCGATCCCAGCGGCGGCGGGCGCGCAGCCGTCTGCGGCGACAGGGGCGCAGTCATCGACAGCAGCAGAGGCGTAGCCGTCGATAGCGGCAGAGGCACAGCCGTCGGCAGTGGCAAGCGTGCGATCATCGGTAGCGCCGCATGCCACGATCCAGCATCGCCGCGCGCTCAAGCGGCAGTATCACCTGCGCTAACGTGCTGGCGCGCGGCGCATGCGCGGACGTATACTTACCTCAACAGGGTTGCGGCGTCTGCGCAGACGCCGATATGGAAAGGTAACAACTATGAAGACCATCGTTTTGGCATGCGGCTCGGGCATCGCCACGTCAACCGCCGTTGCAAAGAAAGTGGCGGACCTGCTCGATGCAAACGGCTACCAGAACCAGTACAAGATCGTGCAGTGCGCCATCGCCGAGGCCCGCGCCACATGCGAGAAGCGCCACGCCGTTGTCCTTATCGCCACAACGGTTAAGCCGGAGGGGCTGCCCTGCCCGTTTGTAAACGGCGTGCCCTTCCTCACCAGCGTGGGCCGCTCGGCCTGCGAGCAGAAGGTGCTCGAGATCATGGCGCGCTAACGGCACTAACAGCGCAAGCGGCGCTAACGGCGCAACCCGCGGAACCTGCGGGCGGCGCGCCATGGTCGGCGTCCCTGCTTGTGACGTGCCGCAGTTGCCACAGGAGGCGGGTATCGGCGGCAGGTCGCGCGCTCTGCCAGGGGTACCCGTCCCCCGTGGCACGCGAATGTCAAGCGCACATAACAAGAGGCCACGAAGGCGCATCGTTCAGGCGCGCCTTCGTGGCCTCTCTCAGGAGCTCTTCTTACCAAAACGGGACGGGCTGGGCCCGAGCGAGAAGGCGGGCGCCATACCCCGCCATGGGCATGGCCGCCCCGCCGCGGCACTGTCGCCTGCCTGAGCGCCCGCCCCGCGCGGCCCGCCGGTCCGCCGCACCCGGCCGCGGCACCGCCCGCACGACCGCCCAGCCGCCCGGCCGCCTACAGCGCGCCCGGCACTGCCGTGGTGCCTGGGGCGAGGTTGGGGTTGGTCTCGTTGGCCTCGGTCTGCTGGGACAGCGTGAACACCGGTTCGCCGTTGTCAAACAGCGCGCGGTACTGCATGGCCCACAGCTGGTTGTACAGCTCGGTGGCCAGGCTGTCGTCCTCCTGCCCGTTGAGGTGCCACACGCCGTCCGCGCCCTGGTAGCCGATCACGTTCACCAACGGCAGCTGCTTGCGCAGCGCAAGCTCGGCCTCCTGGCTCTCGGTCAGCGGCGCGCCGATGGCCTGCATCATGAGCGCGGCCAGGTAGTTGGTGCTCGTGTCGATCTGCTGGCTGGTCTGCGCGTTGCCCGCCACGTCGTAGTTGGCCCACACGAAGTACTGCGTGTGCCACAGGCGCTCGGTGTGCGTGCCCTCGTCCTCGCCGGTGAACCACAGGTCGTTGTAGGTGTCGGGGAAGCTGGGCTGGTGGTCGCCGAAGAACACCACCACCACCGGCCGGTCGAGCTCGCGCAGCTCGTTGATGAACTCCTCGAGGTCGCGGTCGGACTGCTCGATGAGCGAGAGGTACTCGTTAACCTCCGGGTTCTCCTCGCCGTCGATGGCGTAGTGCTCGAGCTTGGAGGAGGGGATCAGGCCGGTGTCGTAGCCGGAGTGGTTCTGCATCGTCACGTCGAAGATGAACTGCGGATCCGAGCTCGACTGCAGCTGCTCGAGCACCTTGTCGTAGGTGGAGCCGTCGGTCACCATGCCGCGCAGGGTCTCGGCGCCCTCGAAGTCGTCGATGCTGAGGAAGTTGTCAAAACCCAGGTCCCGGTACACGTTCTCGCGGTTCCAGTTGTTGGCGTGGTTGGGGTGCATGGCGGTGGTGGTGTAGCCCATCTCGCTGAACTGCTTCACCAGGGAGGGGACGGCGCGCTGGTTGTACACCATGTAAGGGTACAGGCCCGTGCCCATGTAGGCCATGGAGCTGCCGGTGAGGAACTCCCACTCGGTGTTGCAGGTGCCGCCGCCGTAGGCCGAGACGTACAGGTCGCCGCGGAACAGCGTGTCCTGCAGGCTCTTGAAGTACTGCGGGCCCTCGTAGCCGGCGTGCATGTTCTGGTAGATGGACAGGTCCGAGAAGGTCTCGTTCATGACCACCACCACGCTGGGCTTGGTCTCGGAGAACTGCTGCTCGGCGGCGGCGCGGTCGGGCGAGGCGCCCAGCTCGGGGTCCTCGGCGTAGTCAGCGGCCAGCTCCTCGCGGATGGTGTCGGTCTCGTCGGCGTCGTAGCCCTTGGGCTTTTGCGGCACCATGAGCTGCGCGTTGGAGATGAACGAGGGGAGGAACCCCTGGCGGTAGTAGCTCTCCAGCGGCCGCCAGGTGTACACCTGGATCGAGAGGGTGTGGTAGTAGTCGATAAGCGTCACGTGCGCGGTCACGCCGGCGAGAAGCGCCAGGCCCACGAGCGCGTTGACGGCGATGGCGCGCCTGCGGCGGGGCGCCTTGGCGGGCGCGGGGCGCTTGGCGTGCAGGCCGATGCCCTGAGCGGCGGCGTTGGCGCCCTGGGCCTCAGCGCCGGCGTCCGCGCTGCCCGCGGCCAGGCGTTGGGCCTTGGCAAGGGAGCCGAGCGGGGTGGTCAGCGTGACGGCGCCGGCGAGAAACACCAGGCTGTAGAGGCAAAACGCCGTGAGGCTGTAGGTGTAGCCCGTGCCCGCCACGGCTGCGGCGGTGTTCAGGGCAAACAGGTCACTCGGGGTGATGGGCATGGTTTTGAAGGTGATCACGAAGTACTGGGCGATACCCACGAACCACAGCGCAACGGCAACGGCCGCGCTGGGCGAGCCGTGGCGCTGCGTGAGGAAGAAGAGTCCCGCCTGCACGGCCAGGATGAGACAGGCCTCGAGCAGTAGGCACAGCGGGTACATGTAGGTGAGGTCGTGGTTCGAGGGGATCTCGAGCGCCAGCGTGGTCATGACGGCGCCCAGCACCAGGGCGATAAGCGCCACGGCGAGCGGGTGGTCAAACGAGCTCAGGCGCTTGACCACGGCGGCGCGGTTGAAGCTCGCGCACGCGGCGCCGGCGAGCGCGGCGGCCGCGAGCACCGAGGAGATAAGGTCGTTGGCCACCAGCCCCAACGCGCTCCACACCACGAGAAACACCTGGAGCGCGGTAAGGATGGCGCCCCACACGGTGCCGGAGACGGTAAGCTTGCCGCGGCCTGCGCGATGGGCGCGCACGGCGAGAGCAAAGCTGGCGACGGTGGCGACCAGCGAGAGGGTAAAGGCTATCGTTGGGATCATGGTGGTATATGCTCCTTCGGGGACACAATATATACACGCGCGCATACCATATATCTACCGCGCGCAAGCAACCATAATACGAGCGTGCCTGCGGCTTTGCCACTTGCCTACAAAAAGGGCAGAGCTGTCAAGAAACGATCTACGTGCGGGCAGGGCGGCGCGGCCCGGCACGAAAAACGGGGCAGCCCCGTGTAGAGCCGCCCCGCTGCCTGTGCTGTCTTGTGCTACCCGGTGCGTTGCGCCGCGCTAGTCGATGGCGATCTTGGTGACGTTCTTCTTCTCAACGAACTTCGGGACGTTGATGGTCAGGATGCCGTCGGCGAGCTTGGCGGTGAGGCCGTCGGTTGCCGCGTCCTTCAGATACACGCCGCGGGTCGCGCTGTAGCTCGTGAACTCCTTGGCCAGGTAGTTCTTGTCCTTGTCCTCTTCCTTGTCCTCAACGTTGACGGCAATGGAGAGGCGGCCCTCGTTGAGCTCAACGTCGATCTCATCGCGGCTGACGCCGGCCAGGTAAGCCTTGACCACGTACGCGTCACCGGTGTCCTCCACGTCCATCGGGAAGGCGGCGCCGGAAACCGCGGTGTTGGCGATGTTGGCCAGGTCGTCGAAGGCGTCGAACCAGCTGCTCATAGGACGGATGCCAAAACGATAAGGAACCATGCTGCTCATGATGTCTCACTCCTTTGCGATGCCCCGCGCCGAATGCCGTTTGCCTTCGCTGCGCGGGACGTTCTTTCTGATCGCTTCTAGTTATGCCCGCAGGGAGGGATCCTATTCATGCAACGGAAGGTTTTTTGAGCGTCACAGACTCATCACATCTAAGTGTATAAGACTTAGATTTATGGCTTAAGCAGATTATAGGGTTGTGTAATTCCGGACAAGGACGGAGGGCGCAACGGGTTTCGCGCAGGTGCGTACCTACAATGAGGGGCAAGCATGGTTTCTTGAGAAAGCGCGTCGGTATGGACGAAGATCTCGCACAGGGCACACCCCAGCGCAGCGGAGCGGATGCAGCTCCTGCGGACGGTGCTCAACCTGTTTCCGCAGCACGGACACCCTATCAGCCATATCGTCGCCAGGTGCGCCACATCACGCAGGAGCCCATCGATGACGTTGAGCCCGATTACGTGACGCTCGACCGCTACGAGACGCTGGAAGACCGGCGCGCCCGTCGCGGCGGCAGGGGCGCGCGTGCGGCAGCTTCCGGGACGCCGGCGCCTGCGAGCGCCGCAGGACAGGCGGCGGCTGCGCGCGCGGCATACTCGGGTTCCGGTTCGCGTGCGGGCGCGCGGTCCGACGCGCGGGTGCCGGGGGCGTCCCACAGCGCTGCTCGCGCCGGCAACGCCGCGCCGCCGCGCAGCGGGGCGGCCCACAAGCACATGGGCGTCGCCACGAGCGACCCGAGCTACATGCCCGACGCAAAGCCCGAGGGCGCGGCTGCCATCAACTACAGCCGCTACCTCGAAACTCCCAAGCCGGGCAAGACGATCTTTGCCGGCCGCGGTCGCCGCAAGCCGTGGACGCGCTTTGTCCCGCTGGTCGTTGCCCTGGCGGTTGTGTTGGCGGTTGCCTGGTTCCTGTTTTTGCGCTAACGAGGACTCCGCTCCGCCGGGAGTTCGTCTCACACGTGGGTTGTGCGGTTGACGCTGCAAGAGGCGGCCGAGCGCCGGACGTGCGTCACGCGCACATGTCGTATGACGCTTGCCGCATCGGGCTAACCCTCCCCGCAAAACCGGAGCTGTTTTGAGCCCTTTTCACTAAACCTGTTGTTTTCTGGCTACCTGTTATGTATACAATGACCGTGGCAATTTTTTGACCTGCGGAAACGTTGTCGCACCAAACGCCGCTACTTTGCATAGCCCGCTCAAACAACAGGTTTAATGCACGCCGGCGTACAATGCTGGGCATACGTACCGCGGAACGGGATGCTTTGTAACGCTGTTTCGTAAAACATCACTCCGCTTCGCACGCAGAATCGAGGATCCATGGGCATGCCTTCCACACCTGACGCCGCATCGGCTGCGTCCGCCGCGCCTGACACCTATATATATGCGGACAACGCCGCCACCACACCGCTTTCCCCCCGCGCGCTGGAGGCCATGACGCCGTACCTCACCAGCCGCTTCGGCAACCCGAGCGGCATCCACCGTGTGGCGCGCGAGGCCGCCCGGGCCCTGGCCGACGCTCGCGCGCGCATGGCGGAGCTCCTAGGCGCCGACGACCCCACCGAGATCTTCTTCACCAGCGGCGGCACCGAGTCCGACAACTGGGTGCTGCGCGGCGCGGTGGCCCGCTGGCGCGCGGAGCGGGAGCGCGCCGGCGCTGCGCCCGCCAACCGCGCCACCGCCGAGGCCGCTGCTGCTTGCTCGGCCGCTTCGGATAAGAAGAACCCCAGTTACGGGCGCTGTGCGGCCGCCGGCACCGCTGGCGGCCCCCGCGCCTCTATGCCGCTCGTGGTCACCAGCGCCATCGAGCACCATGCCGTTCTGCACACCTGTGAGGCGCTGGCCGCCGAAGGGGCCCAGGTAACCTATCTGCCGGTGGACGCCGCGGCGCAAGTGGGCACCGGGGCGCTCGAAGACGCGCTTGCCGGGCAGGACGGCCGCGTTGCCCTCGTGTCGGTCATGCTCGCCAACAACGAGATCGGCACGATCGAGGACGTTGCGGCCCTTGCGCGCGCGGCGCACGCCCACGGCGCCCCCTTTCACACGGACGCCGTGCAGGCGGTGGGCCACATTCCCGTGAGCGTGGGCGCGCTCGGCGTGGACGCGCTGTCGCTTTCGGCCCACAAGTTCCACGGGCCGCGAGGCGTCGGCGCGCTGTACCTGCGCCGCGGCTTCAACATCCCGGCGTTTATCCGCGGCGGCGCCCAGGAGATGGGCCTGCGCGCCGGCACCGAGAACCTAGCCGGCGCGGTGGGCATGGTCGCCGCGCTGGAAGAGCAACTCGAAGGGCTGGAGGCCAACCAGCGGCGCGTCGCCGGCCTGCGCAACAAGCTGGTGGACGCGGTGTGCGCCGCGCTGCCGGGCATCCACCCCACGGGCGACGCGGTGCGGCGCCTGCCCAGCATCGCCTCGTTTGCCTGCGAGAACATCGACGGTGAGCTCGCCGTGGTGATTCTCGACCAGCTGGGCGTGGCCGCCGCCACGGGCTCGGCCTGCTCAACCGGCTCGACCGACCCCTCGCACGTGGTGGCTGCCATCGGCGCGCCCGCCAACACGCTGCACGGGACGCTGCGTCTCTCGCTCGCCGACACGGTGACGGAGGCGGAGGTTGACCTGCTCATCCAGCGCACGGTGGAGGCCCTGCGCCGTGCCCGCAGCCTGAGCGCCATGGTTTAGGAGCGCGCCGGTTGGGGGCTTGGCGCACGCACCTGCCGCAGGGCGCCGTTGGGGACAGGGATGCTCCGGCCCGCGCTGACCGCCTGCCGTTGGGGGGTGGCGGTCCCGCCCCCGGCTCGCCTGTTTTGCGCCCGCCTGAAAGTTAGTCGTGTATAACGCGTAAAAAATCACCCCAAGTTGGCGCGCGCCCCTATGCGACCCTGCCCGGCGCGTTTAGAATCGCCTACGGAAACCAACCGTTGGAGATCCGCATGAAACAACAGAGAACCGCGCGCGCCGGCTCGGAGCCGACCGCGCTGCACGCCGATACGCTGGACACCCTGCCCATCGGCAAGGACGCCGTCATCGCCTCCGTCGACACCGACGACGCGGTGCTGCGCCAGCACATCTTCGACATGGGCCTCACCCCTGGCACCGAGGTTACCATGATGAAGTACGCCCCCATGGGCGACCCGCTGGAGATCCGCCTGCGCGGCTACGAGCTCACGCTCCGCAAGGCCGACGCGGAGCGCATCACGCTCGTGAACATCCACGACGCGCACAACAACCCGCGCAAGAACCCGCCGGCCAGCAGGGTGGCGCACCCGGCGCTGGGCGAGGGTCCCGCGCGCCCGCGCCGCGAGGGCGCCGCGCCGCTGCCGGAGTCCGCGCCGCTGCACTTTGCGCTGGCCGGCAACCAGAATTGCGGCAAGACCACGCTGTTCAACCAGCTCACCGGCTCAAACCAGCACGTGGGCAACTTTCCCGGCGTCACGGTGGATCGCAAGGACGGCCAGATCAAGGGCCACCCCAACGCCACGATCACCGACCTGCCGGGCATCTACTCGCTTTCCCCCTACACGAGCGAGGAGGTGGTGAGCCGCCAGTTCATCCTCGAGGAGAACCCCAGCGCGATCATCGACATCGTGGACGCCACCAACATCGAGCGCAACCTCTACCTCACGCTCCAGCTCATGGAGCTCGACCGGCCGATGGTGCTCGCCCTCAACATGATGGACGAGGTCACCGCCAACGGCGGCACGGTCGACGTCAACGCGCTCGAGACGGCGCTCGGCATCCCGGTGGTGCCCATCTCGGCGGCGAAGAACGAGGGCATCGGCGAGCTCACCGAGCACGCGCTGCACGTGGCGCGCTACCGCGAGCACCCCGGCCGCCTCGACTTCTGCGCGGCGGACGGCCCCGACGGCGGCGCGCTCCACCGCTGCATCCACGGTATCTGCCACCTGATCGACGACCACGCCGCGACCGCGCACATCCCCGTGCGCTTCGCCGCCACCAAGCTCATCGAGGGCGACCAGCTGGTCATCGAGGCGCTGGCGCTCGACCAAAACGAGCTCGACGCCGTGGAGCACATCATCTCCCAGATGGAGGAGGAGGCCGGCACCGACCGCATGGCCGCGCTGGCTGACATGCGCTTCTCGTTTATCGAGGGCGTGTGCAACGCCTGCGTGGTGAAGCCGCGTGAGAGCCGCGAGCACCTGCGCTCCGTGGCGGCCGACCGCGTCCTCACCGGCAAGTACACGGCCATCCCGGTGTTCATCCTCATCATGGTGCTGGTGTTCTGGCTGACCTTCGACGTGGTGGGCCAGCGCCTCTCCGACCTGCTCGAGCTGGGCATCGCGTGGGTGACCGCGCAGGTTGACGCGGGGCTTACGGCGTTCGGGGTGAACCCGGTGGTGCACTCGCTGGTGATCGACGGCGTGTTCGCCGGCGTGGGCAGCGTGCTGTCGTTCCTGCCCATCATCGTGGTGCTCTTCACGCTGCTCTCCGTGCTCGAGGACTCGGGCTACATGGCGCGCGTGGCCTTCGTGATGGACAAGATCCTGCGCAAGCTGGGCCTTTCGGGCCGCAGCTTCGTGCCCATGCTCATCGGCTTCGGCTGCAGCGTGCCGGCCATCATGGCCACGCGCACCCTGCCCTCCGAGCACGACCGCAAGATGACGGTGATGCTCACGCCGTTCATGAGCTGCTCGGCAAAGCTGCCGGTGTACGCGCTGTTCGCGGCGGCGTTCTTCCCCAACAGCGCGCCGCTGGTGATGGTGGCCATGTACCTCATGGGCATGGCCGTGGGCGTGCTCGTGGCGCTGGTGCTCAAACACACCGCGTTCAAGGGCGACCCGGTGCCGTTTGTGATGGAGCTGCCCAACTACCGCCTGCCCAGCGCCAAGACCACCGCGCGCCTGGCGTGGGACAAGGCCAAGGGCTTCGCCACCAAGGCGTTCACCATCATCTTCGTGGCGAGCGTGATCATCTGGTTCCTGCAGACCTTCGACATCCGCTTCAACGTGGTGGACGACCAGACCCAGAGCATGCTGGCCGCGCTGGGCACCCTCATCGCGCCGGTTCTCGCGCCTTTGGGCTTCGGCAGCTGGATCGCCGCCGCGGCGCTCGTGGCGGGCTTCGGCGCCAAAGAGAACGTGGTGGCCACGCTCACGGTGCTCATGGGCGGCTCCACGGCGGCGCTCACGACCCTGTTCACGCCGCTCGCGGCGTTTGGCTTCCTCACGTTCACGCTGCTGTACACGCCCTGCGTGGCAGCGGTCTCGGCGGTTAAAAACGAGCTCGGCGCGCGCTACGCCGTCTACGTGGTGCTCATGCAGTGCGGCGTGGCGTGGGTCGTGGCGCTGGCCGTGCGGCTCATCGGCACGGCGCTGGGCCTGGCGTAGGCGCTGCGGCGGCGCGTGCGCGGCGGTGCGCAAAGCCGTGTCCGCACGGGATGGTATGCTGCGCATCGTGGTAGGCAGGCGACAAGCGCGGCCGCGGCTGCCGGGTGGGCGCAGGCGCGCCGGGCGAGAAGGGCCGGCGGCCTTGCGCTGCCGCCGCGGGCGAGAAGAGCGGCCGCAACGCGAGGGGAAGGAGGCGCCGTGGCGCGGCACGTGTTGGCGCTGCACATCTTGGGCAGCGGCTCCAAGGGCAACTGCGCGCTCGTTGAGGGCCCGCAGGGGCTCGTGATGATAGACGACGGGTTCTCCCGCCGCGAGGCTCTGCGCCGCATGCGCGAGCTGGGCATAGACGAGGACCGCGTCAAGGCGCTGATCCTCACGCACGAGCACACCGACCACGTGAGCGGCGTGGGCGTGTGGAGCCGGCGCTTTGCCGGCCCGCTGTTTGCGAGCGAGGGCACGCCCGCGGCGCGCCGCAGCTTGGAGGGCATTGCGTTTGAGACGTTCGCTCCCGGCGACGAGCTCACGGTGGCGGGCATCCGCGTCACCACGTTCTCTACGTCGCACGACGTGGTGAACCCGGTGGGGTTCCGCTTCGAGTGCCGGGGCGACGCGGTGAGCTTTGCCACCGACAGCGGCGTGGTGACCCCGGGCGCCCGCGCGGCGCTGGCCGACGCGCGCATCCTCGCGCTCGAGAGCAACCACGACGTGGCGATGCTGAAAACCGGCGACTACCCGGCCATGGTCAAGGCGCGCATCCTCTCCGAGCAGGGACACCTTTCCAACGACCAGGCCGCCGAGGCCGCTCGCGAGCTGGTGACCGACCGCACCGAGCAGCTGGTGGCCATGCACCTCTCGCAGGACAACAACCGCCCGAGCATCGCAGTGCGCACGCTCGCCGCAGCGCTCGGCGCGGAGCTGGACAACGAGCTCGGCAGCAGCGCCACGCGCGCCTCTCGCGGCGCCGGCGGCGAGCTGCGCATCCGCGCCGCTGGCCAAAACCGCCCGATCACCGTGCGGTAGGGGGTTGTCCTGCGGCTCGGCATGACTACGTGAGGAGGCACGATGACAACCGTTTCCCGTCGCTACCAGCGCCAGTTCGGGCGCGCGCACGCAGGCTCAGCGCAGGCGCACGCGTCTGCCGAGGTCCTGCGCGCGCCAGTGGTCCTCATGGTCTCGGGCGGCGCCGACTCAACGGCGCTTCTCGTGCGCGCTTGCACCGGCACCCTCAACTTGGACGACGGCCGCGGCGAGGCGCGCGTTGCCCGCGAGCGCCTGCACGTGCTGCACGTGAACCACCACCTGCGCGGCGCCGACTCCGACGCCGACGAGGCCTTTGTGCGCGAGCTCTGCGCGGCCTACGGGGTGCCGGTGCGCGTTGAGCACTTCGACCCGGAGGCGCCGCGCGCCGAGCGCAACCTGGAGGCTGCCGCGCGCGAGGAGCGCTACCGCTTTGCCGCGCGCTACCTGGCCGAGCTCTGCCGCGCGTTCAAGGTGCCGCGCCGCGACGGGCGCATCGCCACGGCGCACACCGCCTCCGACCGCGCCGAGACCTTCTTCATGAACGCCATCAAGGGCGCGGGCGCGGCGGGCCTCTCGAGCATCCCGCGGCGCCGCGGCGCCATCGTGCGCCCGCTTCTTGACGCCACGCACGCCGAGCTCTGCCGCTACCTGCTCGTGCGCGGTCAGCCCTGGCGCGAGGACGAGAGCAACCAGGACACCTCGTACCTGCGTAACTTCGTGCGCAACCGCATCGTGCCGCTTGCGGCCGAGCGCAACGCGCATGTCGAGCGCACCGTGAGCGCCGCCTGCGACATCCTGGGCGACGAGGACGCCTTCATGAGCGGGCTGGCCCAGACGGCCCTGCGCGCGCTCACGCGCCGCGACGGGGCCGGCGTGCTCGTGCTGGACGCCGCGCGCCTCGCCGCCGCCGACATCGCGCTGGCGCGCCGCGTGGTGCGCCAGGCGGTCCTGCGCGTCTCGCCGCAGGGAACCCGGCTCGACCTGCGCCACGTTGAGGCGGTTCTCGCCTGCGTGGCGGCCGGAGAGGGCTCGGTCACCCTCCCCGGCGGGGTGGACGCCCGTGTGGAGTTCGGGACGCTCGCGCTGCGCGACGCCCCGGCGCGCGAAGAGGCGGTGGCGGCATGGCTTCCCCTGCCGGGGCGCGTGGCGGTTGCCGACGGGGCGGTTCTCGAGGGGAGCCTGGTGCGCCTGGCGGCGGGGATCGACCCGGTGGCCTACGTGCGCTCAGAGCTGCGCGAATGGGGGCGCGACCGCGCCTTTGCCGACGCGGCGGCCCTGGGCTTTGCCGAGCGCGACCTGGAGCGCATCTCCTCGGGCGGCGCGGGCCTGCCGGCCGAGGCGCGCGCGGCGCGCCTGTGGGTGGACGGCCCGCAGCCCGGCGACGTCATCTGCCCGCTCGGCATGCAGGGGCGCTCCAAGAAGCTCTCGGACCTTCTGGGCGCCGAGCGCGTCCCGGTGGCCGAGCGCCCGCGCGTGCCGGTGGTGCGCACCGCGCCGGGCGGCTCGGTGGTGTGGGTTGCGGGTATTCGGCCGGACGAGCGCTTCAAATGCACGCCCACCACGCGCGTCTTGGTAAAATTAGAGCTTACCCGCCTAAACTCTCTGGATAGAACCGAGGGCGATGGGCGATAATCGCAAAAGGGCGCGGGCAAGCTCGCGCTTCGGCGGGGCGCGCGCCAGCGCCGCCCTCAAGACAGGTCGTCAGGAAAGGGGCCGTATGGACACGATGGACAAGGACATCGAGCGCGTCCTGTTCTCCGAGGAGGACATCCGCCAGATCGTGCAGCGCATGGGCGCTCAGATCTCCGAGGATTACGCTGGTGAAGACAAGGATCTGGTGCTTATCGCCGTGCTGCGCGGTGCCGTGGTGTTCATGGGCGACCTCATGCGCGCCATCGACGTGCCGCTGGCCATCGACTTCATGGCTGTCTCGAGCTATGGCGACAAGGCCAAGAGCTCGGGCATCGTGCGCATCATCAAGGATCTCGACGTTGACATCAAGGATCGCGACGTGCTTATCGTCGAGGACATCCTCGACAGCGGCCTCACGCTGAAGTACCTGATGAAGAACCTGTCTGCCCGCCATCCCGCTTCCATCGAGGTCGCCACGTTCCTGTGGAAGGACATCGAGGGCAAGCAGGCGGCGATCAATCCCAAGTACGTGGGCACGCACTGCCCCGACGCCTTCGTGGTGGGTTACGGCCTCGACTTTGCCGAGAAGTACCGCAACCTGCCGTACGTGGGCGTGCTCAAACCGGAGGTTTATTCCTAGGATGCACAAGAGACACAACGAGAACGCTCTGCTGGGGCGCCTGGTCCCGGCGGGGCCTTGGGCGCGGCAGACGGAGCGCGCCGGCCTGCTTTTTGCCGGTGCGGACAAGGACGCCAAGCCCGAGCGGCCCGGCACGGGCACGTCGGGCGGCGCCGACAGCGAGGGCGCCGACCGCGCGCCCGAGAAGCCCCAGGCGCCCAACGCGCCCGCCCGGCCCGAGAAACCCGAGCGCCGCGCGGAGGACGAGGGGTTCTTCGGTTTGGGCGGGTCGTTTTTGGACGGCGGGCCTGCCGGCGGCCCCGGCAAGGGCGGTCCCTTTCGCGTGAACTGGGCCTACCTGCTGGTGCTTGTTGCCCTGGCGGTGTATCTGGGCTTCAACTTCGGGCAGGGCGGCACCGCCGCCTCCAGCCCAACCGAGCTCCCTACGAGCGAGTTCGTGACGGCGGTGGAGGAGGATCGCGTCGCCACCGCGCGCTACACGGTGCTGAACGGCGAGGTGTCCGGCCAGTACTGGAAGAAGAAGGCCGACCGCGGCGAAGAGGACAAGCTCTCCGACTACACCTCCACCTACGTGGGCGAGGACTCGCTGGCCGAGCTCATGGCCGACCACGCCGACACCACCACCTACGAGGTGGACACCTCCGACCCCGACTTCTTGGCCAACATGCTCATGACGGCGCTGCCCACGGTGGTTATCGTGCTGGTGATGTTCTACTTCATGCGGCAGATGCTGGGCGCCAACAACAAGGCCATGCAGTTCGGCAAGACCAACGCCAAGACCAACGAGGCCACGCGCCCCAAGGTCAAGTTCAAGGACGTGGCCGGCATCGACGAGGCCGTGGAGGAGCTGCAGGAGGTCAAGGACTTCCTCTCCGAGCCCGAGCGCTACCGCAAGCTGGGCGCCAAGATCCCGCGCGGCGTGCTGTTGGTGGGCCCGCCCGGCACGGGCAAGACGCTTCTGGCCAAGGCCGTGGCCGGCGAGGCGGGCGTGCCGTTCTTCTCGATCTCGGGCTCCGACTTCGTGGAGATGTTCGTGGGCGTGGGCGCCTCCCGCGTGCGCGACCTCTTCTCCAAGGCCAAGGAGCAGAGCCCCTCGATCATCTTCATCGACGAGATCGACGCGGTGGGCCGCCAGCGCGGCGCGGGCCTGGGCGGCGGGCACGACGAGCGCGAGCAGACGCTCAACCAGCTGCTGGTAGAGATGGACGGCTTCGAGGAGAACGAGAGCGTGATCCTCATCGCCGCCACCAACCGCCCCGACATCCTCGACCCGGCGCTGCTGCGCCCTGGCCGCTTTGACCGCCAGATCACCGTGGATCGCCCGGACGTGGCCGGCCGCGAGCAGATTCTGAAGGTGCACGCCGCCAACAAGCCCATCGACCCCGAGGTCGACTTCTCCAAGCTGGCGCAGCTCACCGTGGGCTTTACCGGCGCCGACCTGGCGAACCTGCTCAACGAGGCCGCGCTGCTCACCGCGCGCCGCAAGCGCTCGCTCATCAGCATGGACGAGATCGAGGAGTCCATGGAGCGCGTCATCGCCGGCCCGGAGCGCAAGGCCCGCGTGATGACGGCCACCGAGCGCTCCACCATCGCCTACCACGAGAGCGGCCATGCGCTCGTGGGGCACGTGCTGGAGCACTCCGACCCGGTGCACAAGATCACGATCATCCCGCGCGGCCAGGCGCTGGGCTACACCATGCAGCTACCCACCGAGGACCACTTCCTCAAGACCAAGAACGAGATGCTCGACGAGCTTGCGGTCTTTCTGGGCGGCCGCGTGGCCGAGGAGCTCATGTGCGACGACGTGACGAGCGGCGCGAGCAATGACCTTGAGCGCGCCACCAAGATGGCGCGCGAGATGGTGACGCGGCTCGGCATGAGCGAGGCGCTGGGCACGCAGGTCTTCGGCGAGGCGCAGCACCAGGTGTTCCTGGGCCGCGACTACGCCGACCACGAGAACTACTCCGAGGAGACGGCGCGCCGCATCGACGAGGAGGTCCAGCGCATCATGCGCGAGGCCCACGCCCGGGCCGAGAAGATCCTGTCCGAGCGCCGCGAGCAGCTGGAGCTCATGCGCAACGTGCTGCTCGAGCGCGAGACCGTTGAGGGCGAGGCCGTGGAGGCGCTGCTCGAGAACCGCTGGGACGAGTACCTGGCGCGCGAGGGCGGCATCGTTGCGGCCAAGGAGGCGCGCAACGCCGCGGCGGCGGCCGAGGCGGGCGCAGGCACCGACGCGGCTTCCGGAGCGGATGCGGCGCCGGCCGCGCACCCGCGCAAGCGGCGCGTGCTCACGCCCGAGGAAGAGGAGCAGCTGCGCGAGGAGGCGGCCCGCTACGCCCGCGAGCAGCTGGCGGCCGAAGCGTCCGAGCAGGGCGAGCAGGGTGAGAAGCCCGCGGAGCCCGCGTCCCAAGAGCCCGCCGAGGGCGAGGGCGACGGGCAGGAAAGCTAGCGCGTTGACGAGAAGCGCGGGGTCCCGAGGGCCCCGCGCTTTTTTTGGAAGGGTTGGTTGGGGACGGTTCGGTTGGTTGGGGACGGTCCCGTTTCAGCCCCTCTTGCCTAAGGCGACACGGGTTGAAACAAAACCGTCTCCAAATCACCCCTTCGAGTATTCGCGTATCGCGCGCAGTACAATACGGCGCAGGAAGCAAAGCGGGGGCATCCCCGGGAAGGCGGCATCATGAACGAGACCATGTACGCGTACGGCGCGGCGAAGTCGGCCATCCGCGAGATATCGGCATACGCCGCGGCGCGCAAGGCCGAGATCGGCGCGCAGAACGTGTTCGACTTCAGCATCGGCAACCCCAGCGTCCCGGCGCCGGAGGCGGTGCGCGCCTCCATCGAGCGCGCGCTCGAGCTGCCGCCCACCGAGCTGCACGGCTACACGCCGGCGGCCGGTCTGCCGGCGGCGCGCGCGGCTGTGGCCGCCTCGCTCAACCGGCGCTTCGGCACTGCCTACACCGCTGCCGACCTGTACCTCACCGTAGGCGCGGCCGCCTCGCTCTCCATCAGCCTGCACGCGCTCACCAACCCGGGGGACGAGGTTGTCGTCATCGCGCCGTACTTCCCGGAGTACCGCGTGTGGATCGAGGTGGCGGGCTGCACCTGCGTGGAGGTTTCGGCCGACCCGGAGACCTTCCAGGTGGACGCCGCCGCGGTTGCCGCGGCGGTGGGCCCCCGCACGCGCGCGGTTATCGTGAACTCGCCCAACAACCCCACGGGCGCGGTGTACACGCGCGCCACCCTCGAGGCGCTGGCCCAGGTTCTGCGCGACGCTTCCGCCGCGCACGGCCAGCCGGTCTACCTTATCTGCGACGAGCCGTACCGCGAGATCACCTACGGCGCGGAGGTCCCGTGGGTGCCGGGCATCTACGAGCACACGGTGGTGTGCTACTCGTACTCCAAGTCGCTCTCGCTGCCGGGCGAGCGCATCGGCTGGGTGCTGGTGCCCAACACCATGCCGGACGCCGAGCGCCTTATGGCGGCCGTGGCCGGCGCGGGCCGTGCGCTGGGCTTCGTGTGCGCGCCGGCGCTGTTCCAGCGCGTGCTTGTCGATTGTGTGGACGAGCCGAGCGACGTGGCGGCCTACGCGCGCAACCGCGAGGCGCTCACCGCGGGCCTTGCGCGTGCCGGCTACACCTACGTGGAGCCCGACGGCGCGTTTTACCTGTGGGTTCGCGCGCTCGAGCCCGACGCCGAGGCGTTCTTTGCGCGCGCCCGCGCCCACGAGCTGCTGCCCGTGCCGAGCACCAGCTTCGGTGCGCCGGGCTGGGTGCGCGTGAGCTACTGCGTGCCGTACGAGACGATCACGGGCTCGCTGCCCGCGTGGGAGGCCCTGGCGGCGGAGTATCGCTAGCGCCGCAGGCTGCGGGACGGGATGTCGCCGTGCTGCGTCCCGTCCCGTCCCGGTGGCGGGCCTCCGCGCCGAGCCGCGGCGATTGTCACGCATTTGTCAGAGCTGGCCGCCGCCGTGGAGGCGTGCGGTTGCGTGCCGTACAATACGGCCGACGCGCCGTCCGGGCGCGCTGTTCTCGTTTGCCAAGGAGTTGCCATGCCCTACACCATCCGCGGAGACGTGCACACCCACACGCTGTTCTCGCGCCACGCCTACTCAACCATCGCCGAAGACGTTGCCGCTGCCGCGGCCGCCGGGCTTGACCTGCTGGGCTCGACCGATCACTTCAGCTCCATGCTGTTCCCCGAGCAGCACGTGCGCAACTTCCAGTACCTCCTGAACCGCAGCTGCTGGCCGCGCAGGTGGGACGGCGTCACCGTGCTGCGCGGCGCCGAGGTCGACATTACCGGGCTCGACGGCTCGTTCTTTGGGCAGGATATCCCGGTGCCCGAAAGCATCAGCGGCCATCCGGAGAAAGCGGGGACCACGCTGTTTGGCCTGGTGGCCGCGCAGTGCGATTACCTGATCGCGAGCGTGCACAACGAGCTGTTCGCCGCGGGCGCCACGCGCGACCAGGCGGCCGACATGTATATCCGCGCGCTCGAGCACCCGCAGGTGCTCGTCTTAGGCCACGTGGGCCGCGCGGGCGTGCCGTTTGACGTGGACCGCGTGCTCAAGCGGGCGCGCGAGCTGGGCAAGCTCATCGAGATCAACGAGCACAGCTTGGAGGCGCGCCGCCCCGCAACCGACAGCGCCTGCCGCCATATAGCCGAGCGCTGCGCCGAGCTGGGCGTGGGCATTGTGGTGAACTCCGACGCGCACATAGCCGCGGCTATCGGGCGCTACCCGCATGCCGAAGCGCTGCTCGGGGAGATCGGTTTCCCCGAGGAGCTTGTGGCCAACCGCAGCGCCGAGGCGTTCTGCGCGGCCATGGTGGCCGCCGGCCTGCCCGACCCGCGGGCGTAAGGGCCGGCGGGCGAGAAGCGCGCTGGGCCTGCGCTCACCCTCCGGCGCTGAGCGTGCCGTTCATCAGGGGAACCCGCTGCCGTGCGACGAGGTGGCGGGTTCCTGCAGTTTGGGAGAAATGCCCCCGGTTCGCTGCATATGCAGGCCGGCTGTGCGAAAATAGCGGATGCTTCTGCCGGCGGCGCACGGCGCCCGCGCAGGGCACGGTCGGGAACGCATCGGCTGACGAGAGACCAAGGGGTTGTGGGTTATGGCACCTTCCGATACCAAGGACAATGCGGCTGCGGCCGCGAACAAGCCGCGCGACGGGCACGGGAACAGCCCGGCTGCGGACGCGACGCATACGGAACGCAAGGCGGGCAAGGCTCGCGCGGGCAAAAAAGGCATGGGTCATCGCTCGGCCGCGCGCGCCTCGGTGAAGCGCGAGGCGGCGCCCGAGGCCGCGGAGGCGCCCAAGTCCAAGGGCGAGAAGCGCCGCGAGCGCCACGAGCACCTGTCCAAGGCCGGCAAGATCGTGCTGGTGGCGATTGGCTGTTTGGCCATGCTGCTTTCGGTCACGGCCATGGCGTGCTCGGGCTTCCTCAGCCAGGAGAGCACCGGCTACCACCTCACGGGCGGCGTGGCGGCTACCGTGAACGGCACCAACATCACCGAGGACACGGTGACGCGCCAGATCATGAGCCAGCGTAGCTCGGGCGGCTACGACTCCGACGAGGACTGGGCCCAGTACCTGGTCGACAACGGCATGACCCCCGAGAGCCTGCGCCAGAGCATCATCGACAGCTACGTCGAGCAGCTCACCATCCAGCAGGCCATCAAGGACAACAACATCACCGTTTCGGACGAGGACGTTGAGGACGCGTGGAACGACGCCGTTTCCAACTACGACAGCGAGGACGCGTTTTTGAGCCTGCTCTCCCAGATGGGCTACACCGAGGACACCTACAAGGAGACGCTGCGCTCCAACCTCGAACAGCAGAAGCTGCGCGACACGGTGGCCGCGGTGGACGACCCGTCCGACCAGGATATTCTCGACTACCTGAACGAGAACCTCGACACCTACAACGACGCGCGCAAGAGCTCGCACATCCTGTTCAAGGTTGATTCCGACGGCAGCAACGACGCCGAGCAGCAGGCGGCCGCCCAGGAGGTTCTCGACAAGATCAACGCCGGCGAGATCAGCTTCGAGGACGCCGCCAAGGAGTACTCCGAGGACACCTCGGCCGAAGACGGCGGCAACGTGGGCTGGGACTGCCTCACGAGCTTCGTGACCGAGTACGAGGACGCGCTCAAGCAGCTCCAACCGGGACAGGTGAGCGGGCTGGTGAAGTCGACCTACGGCTACCACATCATCACCTGCACGGACCTGTTCCAGGTGGACGGCAGCGTGGAGAGCATCGACCAGGTGCCGGACGAGATCAAGGACTACATCTCCAACATCATCAAGACCCAGGAGGAGAACGACGCGTACAACACGTGGTACGAGGACTACTCCTCCAAGATGGACGTCACGGTGAACGACATGCCTGCGGACGTGCCGTACAGCGTGAGCCTGGACGGCGTCGAGCCCTCGTCGAACGATGACGCGGCGAGCGCTGATACAAGCGCGGACGCGAGCGCCGAGTAGGGGCATCGCTGCGGGCAGCGCGCTTGGACGCGATTTCGACATCTGGCGAGCGGTTGGTCGCTCGTTCGACATGAATTGACCAGTTGGTCGCTCAAAACGCAGCTAAAACCGGGATAACCGGGAATTAGCTGTCGTGCGAGCGACCAACTGCTATTTAGATGTCATAGGCGCGATCAACGCAACCCTTGGACGACGAATTAGCGACCAGCTGATTCCTTGCCTGACAGATAAGCGACCAACCGATTTTGCCGTAGCCCTTGGCCGACGCTTGCGCGACCAACCGCTGCCCCTCTGACGACCTCGCCGCGCTGTTGCCGCGCGCTTACCGTTCCGCGTCTTTTATCGTCCGCTGGCAAGGTTGTGCGAAAGCCGGCGCGTCCGTTGGGTAGACGATCTACTACAGTGGTTCCAACGGTAAGATGGCCGCATGGCCGTTGAGGTGAAAGGAGCGCGATCATGGGAGTGAAGGCAGAGGAGACGGTAACGTTCGCATATGACGAGTTCGTCAACTACCTGCGCGCCAAGACGCGTATTTTTATGGAGTACGACGGGCACGAGTACTACCTCACCCACACCGACGGCTACTGGCGCGCGCAGGACTGCGCCAAGCTGAACGAGAAGCAGCACTTCACCGACTGCTCCGAGCTGGTAACTACGCTGGCCGAGTTCTTGGAGCTCCCGTGGCTGGACGATAAGAGCGTCAAGGACGTCTTCGACGACGCCACCTTCTACGAGTCCATCCAGGAGTAACACGCGCATCTGACCCGAGCGCATCGAACGTGAGGGAACGAGGTCGGCCGGTAAGGAACCCGAAATGTGCCCGATATCACATTTCGGAACCCTTACCGGCCGACCTCTTTTTGCTGTGTAAGCTGGATTGAGATGCTGGGTGACGTGCTGCCGCGCCTGAGAGAGGGGCTGGGCGACAAGAGTTCCGAATTTTGATATCGGGCAAAATTCGGGTTCCTTGTCGCCCAGCCCCTCGTGTTGCGTAAAGGGGCAGATGCGCTTCTCGGGGGCATACCACTGGTTCTTTCTTGGGCTGGCGGTGTGAAAGTTGCAAACTGGTATGGCCAATTTAATACCACTGTGGTTCAATAGTGCCCACGCGCACGCGGGGCCGGGTGCTGGCGTGCCGAGGTTTTGCATATACGGCGGGGAAGGAGCCTCCCATGTGCGGTATCGTTGGCTGCACCGGTTCGGAGCCGGTGAGGGACATTCTCATCAGCGGGCTTAAGCGCCTGGAGTATCGCGGGTACGACTCGGCGGGTATCGCCGTGCAGCAGCCCGGTTCGGAAAAGCTCACCGTGGTGCACCGCGTGGGCAAGGTCGCGGGGCTCGAGAGCGAGGTGGCGAACCAGGAGATCCTGGGCACCTGCGGCATCGGGCACACGCGCTGGGCCACGCACGGGCGCCCGTCCACGGCAAACGCGCACCCGCACACATCGTGCGCCGGCGACATCGCCGTGGTGCACAACGGCATCATCGAGAACTTCGCCGAGCTGCGCGAGGAGCTTATCGGCCGCGGGCACACCTTTACGAGCGAGACGGACACCGAGGTTCTCGCCCACCTTATCGAGGAGGCGTACGAGGGCGCGCCCGACGGCACCGGCGCCGCCGAGGCCACGCACGACCTGCTGCGCGCGGTGCGCCGTGCGGTGCGTCGCGTGGTGGGTGCCTACGGCATCGCGGTAGTGTGCGCGCAGGAGCCGGGCGTTATCGTCACCACGCGCAAGGATTCGCCCATCGTGGTGGGGCGCGGCGAGACGGCCTCGTACGTGGCGTCCGACATCATCGCGCTGATCGACGCCACGCGCGACGTGGTGGTGCTGGAGGACGGCGAGTCGGCCAAGCTCACCCCGGAGGGCATCACCTACTATAACGAGGCCGGCGCCGAGATCGAGCCGCACGTGACCCATGTTGACTGGGATCTGGACATAGCCGAGAAGGGCGGCTACCCCGACTTCATGCTCAAGGAGATCCACGAGCAGCCGCGCGTGGTGCGCGACACGCTGGCCGGGCGCATGGTGGGCGGCGAGCTTGCCATCGACGAGCTGGGGCTCACCTACGAGGAGCTCAACCTGGTGGACCGCGTGTACGTGATCGCCTGCGGCACGAGCTACCACGCCGGGCTTATTGCCAAGAACCTCATCGAGCGCTGGGCGCGCATCCCCACCGAGGTGGAGGCGGCGAGCGAGTTCCGCTACCGCGACCCCATCATCACAACGTCTACGCTGGTGGTGGCCGTGAGCCAGTCCGGCGAGACGGCCGACACGCTGGCCGCCATCCGCGACGCGCGCATCAAGGGCGCCAAGGTGTTCGGCATCACCAACGTCATCGGCAGCCCGGTGGCGCGTGAGTCCGACGGCGTGATCTACACCAAGGCCAACAAAGAGATCGCCGTGGCCAGCACCAAGAGCTTCATCGGCCAGGTGGTGAGCCTGACGCTTTTGGCGCTGTCGCTGGCGCAGGCCAAGGGCCGCTTGACAACCGGGCAGGTGCGCATGCTGTTCAGCGAGCTGGGCGACACGGCCGAGCAGATCCAGTGGATCCTGGACACGCAGGGCCCGGCCATCGACGAGGCGGCCGAGGCGATGAAGGATGCGCCGTCGGCGCTCTTTGTGGGCCGCGGCATCGCCAGCGCCATCTGCTACGAGGGCGCGCTCAAGCTCAAGGAGATCAGCTACCTGCACGCCGAGGCGTACGCGGCTGGCGAGATGAAGCACGGGCCCATCGCGCTGATCGACCCCGGGTTCCCGGTGATCACGGTGGCCACGCAGAGCCCGGTGTACGACAAGACCGTCTCCAACCTGAAGGAGTGCGAGGCCCGCGGCGCCAAGATCATCGCCGTGGCCACGGAGGGGGACGAGGACATCAAGAAGATCGCCGACCACGTGATCTACGTGCCGCGCGTGCGCGACTGCTTCACGCCCATCACGGCCACGGTGCCGCTGCAGCTGCTGGCGCGCAGCGTGGCGCTGCTGCGCGGATGCGACGTTGACCAGCCGCGCAACCTCGCCAAGAGCGTGACGGTGGAGTAGGGCGCCAAGGCGGCGAGAACTGCGAGCAAGGGGGTGCGTAGGCGCCCCCCCCTTTTTTGCTGCGCGCCAGGTCTCTGCCCAACGCGCCCGGTCCGGGTGCAGGGGCGAGAACGGCGCAGGCTTCGGGTTTTGGGGCTGTGGGCCGCCGCACGCGGGCTGCGGGCGGTGCGGCGGCTCTTGTCGCAGGGGCGCTTTCTCGCATTTTGCTATACTGCCGGCTTGGATATGCAAGGCATCGTGCGAAGGCTAAAGGGGAGCAGCATGCCGATTCAAGCCGTGGTTTTTGATATGGACGGCGTCTTGGTGGACACCGAGTTCTTTTACCGCGAGCAGCTGCAGCGGTTTTTCTCCAAAAACGGCATCGAGGTTCCTCTTGAGGCGCTGAACGCGCAGGTGGGGCAGTCGCACCCGTATTACCTGGCGTTCCTCCAAAAATGGTGGGAGCACGGCACGGGCGAGCGCCTGGCCGGCCCCGTGCTCGAGCGCATGGTGGCCGAGCAGACCGCCGACGTGCCGGTTGACTACGCGGCGCTGCTCAACCCCGGCGTGCCCGAGACGTTGGACGCGCTGCGCGCTCGCGGGTACCGCGTGGCGCTGGCCTCTTCCTCAAAGCACGACAACATCGCCCAGGTGCTGGGCGCATGCGGCCTTACCGGGCGCTTTGAGCTGATCGTATCGGGCGAGGACTTCACCGAAAGCAAGCCCAACCCCGAGATCTACCTGCACACGGTGGCGGCGCTCGGCCTGCCGGCGGAGGCGTGCGCCGCGGTGGAGGACTCCGACGTGGGCATCACGGCGGCGCGCCGCGCCGGGCTTACGGTTATCGCCAAGCGCGAGGAACGCTTTGCTTTGACGCAGGAGGGGGCCGACTGCAAGATCGACGCGATTCCCGACTTGCTGCCCCTGTTGGAGCGCTTGGGGTAAGAGCGGGTGCTTGGGCGCCTGCGGCTGCCGTACCGCGCCGCCTGCGGCCGCCCTTCTCTTATCCGGCGAGAAGCTCCTGCCACTCGCGGAGGATCGCCCGGTAGCGCGGGGCGTACAGGCTTCCCGCCTGCCAGATGAGCGTGAAGTCGTGCGTCAGGGCAAAGTCGGCGGGCGTTATGTCAACCAAGGTGCCGGCGGCAAGCTCGCGCTCAACGGCGACGCGGTACAGAAACGTTGCGCCCAGCCCCGCTTCCGCGCAGGCCTTGAGAGCTGCGACGCTGCCGATTTCAACGGTGCGGGCAAAGTCGGCGGGGGAGAGCTCGCGGGTTGCCAGGTGCCGCTCCAAGATCTCGCGGGTGCCCGAGCCCTCTTCGCGCAGGATCAGCGGCAGGGCGAGCAGGTCGGCAAGCTGTGTCTGAGTCGCCTTGCCGCGGTCGGGGCCAGGGCTGTGGTCGGCGGTCTGCGTCGGCGCGATGTCGTGCCCCGCTGCGAGCGCCGGCGCGCAAACCGCCGCGATCGGTTCGTGCGAGAAGGGCTCCGAGGCAAAGGAGCTGTGGTCAAACGAACCTTCTACCAGCGCAAAGTCTATCGATCCGGCTTCGAGGGCCTGCAGGAGCCCCTGGGTGTTGCCCACGGTGAGGAGGAAGTGCGCCTCGGGGTGCGCGGCGAGGTAGGCGGGCAGGACGCAGGGCATCACGTAGTCGCCGATGGTGCGGGTGGCCCCAAGCCGCACTGGCTGCAGATCGGCCGCGCCGCTGGCGAGCTCGCGGGTCTCGGCCTGCAGGCGCTGCTCGTCGTTGGCGATGCGGGCGAGCGCCTGGTACAGCAGGCGGCCGGCTGGCGTGATGACGGTTGCGCGGCCGCGCTTCTCGAACAGGCGCGCCTGGTAATGGCGCTCGAGCGCGCGGATGTGCTGGGACACGGCCGGCTGCGTGATGTGCAGGTGGCTGGCAGCGGTGGTAAAGCTGCCGCAGCGGCATACTTCCAAAAACGTGAGAGTGCGCGGGTCGAGCATGGTAGCCTCCTTGTTTACGTTCCAGCCTAGGTCTCCGGTGCTTAACTTAGGGCGCCGATTCATCAGTTCGGTGCTCCAACCTGGGTTGCCGATCTCCTAGCCCAGGTGTTCAACCTGGACAGTCGATCTTTTAGCCTAGGTCTCCGGCGTTCCAACCTAAGGCATAAGCAATATTTATCTAATAATAACAACAAATGATTTTACGTTATGCCATAAACCGCGTAGCATGACATCTGCACGCCAGTCACGGCGGTATCGCCTGCGCGCTGGTTCAAGCACCCCCGGCGAGAGGATCCCCTCATGCAAACGCTCCGCTCTTCCTGGAAAGGCCTGCTGTTCTGCCTGGCCATCTCCATCCCCGCCTGGCTGTTCGGCCAGCGGTTCGAAGTCATTGGCGGCCCGGTCTTCGCCATCCTCATCGGCATGGGGCTTGCGCTTGTCGTTCCGGCGCGTGCTTCTCGCCCGCTCGAGCCCGGTGTGAAGTTCACCAGCAAAAAGATCCTTCAGTACGCGGTGGTGCTGCTCGGCTTCGGGCTCAACCTCTCGCAGATCGCCCAGGTGGGTACCACCTCGCTGCCCATCATCGTCTCCACCATCGCCACGTCGCTGGTGATCGCGTTCGTGCTGTCCCGCGTGCTCAACATCCCCGGCAAGATCTCCACGCTCGTGGGCGTGGGTTCCTCAATCTGCGGCGGCTCGGCTATCGCCGCCACCGCGCCGGTCATCGACGCTGACGACGAGGAGATCGCCCAGTCCATCAGCGTTATCTTTCTGTTCAACGTCATCGCGGCGCTGATCTTTCCCACGCTCGGCAGCGTGCTCGGGCTTTCCAACGAGGGGTTCGGCCTGTTCGCGGGCACCGCGGTGAACGACACCTCGTCGGTCACGGCCGCAGCCGCCGCGTGGGACGGCATGCACCCTGCCGCGAACACGCTCGACGCGGCTACCATCGTCAAGCTCACGCGAACCCTGGCGATCATCCCCATCACGCTCGCGTTGGCCGCCTGGCAGCTGCGTCAGGCCAAGCGCGCCGCCGCGGCGGGCGAGGGCTCGGGCGAGGCCGCCGGCACCTTCGACCTCAAGAAGATCTTCCCGTTCTTCATCGTGTTCTTCGTCCTTGCCAGCGTGGTCACCACGGTCTTCGCGCTGCCAGCGGCCGTGACGGCGCCCATCAAAGAGCTCAGCAAGTTCTTCATCGTCATGGCCATGGCCGCCATCGGCTTCAACACCAACATCGTGAAGCTGGTGCGCACAGGCGGCAAGCCCATCCTCATGGGCGCCTGCTGCTGGGTGGGTATCGCCGCGGTGAGCTTGGGGATGCAGCACGTTCTGGGCATCTGGTAGGCCGGCGCCGGCGCTTGCTCTCGCCGCAAAAGGTGCACGCACGAACGCTCCGCTTGCATCTTGTTTCTCTAATGGGCCGGATTCGGGCGTTTAGGTGACAAGAAGTGCAAGCGGAGCGTTTTTATCGACAAACTCTGCAAGCGCGGCGGCTGCTCAATGCAAGCGCGGCGACTGTTCAAAGGCGGCCGGCGGCGACGCGTGCGAGCCGGCAGGCGTTCCGCATGCAAACGGTATGCACAGAAGCGTTCCGCTGGCACTTTGTTTCTCTAACAGGCCGTTTTTGGGCTCTAGCTGATACGGAACGCATGCGGAACGTTGTTGGGATGCGCGCGGTGGGCCGCAGAGCCGCGTTACGCCAGCGCGGCGCCCAAAGCGTGGCACGCCTCGGCGGCCTCGTCGTCGGGGTAGTCCTTGGCGATGACGGCGTCGGCAATCGAGACCCCGGCGTTCTCGGCGCGCTCTTTCCACAGGTCCATCCATTCGCCGTCCGCCCAGTCGTAGCTGCCGAACAGCGCTACCTTGCGGCCGGGCAGCCCGGGCTCAACGTCGTCCCACATGGGCTCGAACTCATCGCTTTCAAGCTCCTCGAAGCCCATGGCCGGGCACCCGAAGGCAAAGGCGTCGTACTCGTCAAGCTTGGCCGAGGAGAACTCCGCTGCCTGCAGAACGTCGACTTCGGCGCCGGCCGTGCGCGCTCCCTCGGCCACCAGGTCGGCCATGGCCTCGGTGTTGCCCGTGCCGCTCCAAAACACCACTGCTACCTTGCTCATTGCTTGTCCTTTCTCGTCATGCCCGCACATGCGGGCGGATTACCGATAGGGTGGGCGCTTCGTTTTGCACGCCCGTTCGGGCGGTTGCCGCGCTCGCGCGGGGCGCGGCGTTATCGCCTGGCCCCTGCGGGACGGGGCGTTGCCGGGCGGGCCAAGTCGGCGAGGGTTGCCCCGGCGCTCCGCAGGCGCGCCGCCCTGCGCGCGCAGCGCTTGAACCGCGAGAAGCTCCGAAGCGCTTGCCGCGGGTTGGCGTACACCTTCCAACAGCCGAAGCAGATGAAGTTGCGCCCGCGGTGCGCTATGAAGCCCGCCACGTCCTCGTAGGGGTATCCCAAGAAGAAGCCGATCTCGTGCGGGACGCCCGTCTCGCACGAGAAGCGCGCGCCCAGCTGTTCGAGAAGCGCGTCGAGCCAAGCGGCGTCACCGGCTGCGCGCCCTGCTTGCGAAGCGCGGTAGCCTCCGAGCGCAAGCGCCCGCGACACGCGCGGGTCGGCCATGCTGCGCGCCAGGCGATCGGGGCGGTACACGAAGACGATGGCGCCGCAGGGACGCCAGGATAGAATCCGAGCGCGGATGCCGGCGTGGGAGAGGTTCTTCTCGCAGGCGTCCAGCAGCTGGGTAAGGCGCCTGCGCCGGCTGCGCTGGCCGTCGGTGAGGGGCGCGGCGTCTGCGCACCCGTTGCTTCTGCCCCAAGACATGCAGGGCCCCTGCGCCTGCGCCGTTCCGCGGGAAGAGGCGAAATCGCCCACAAAGGTGAACATGCTGGCCGGTCGGGCGTCGAGCAGTACGGCGGCGCAGTGGTACGCGATGGCGTCTTCCAGCGCATCCGACGTAAGCGGGCGTTCCATGGGACCTCCTTTGGTTGCGGCGTGCAGCGGGCGGCGGGCCAACGCAAGGCCTAACATAAGTTAGCCAGTTAAAACTTTTAGTGACTATACGGCAGCGCACAACAAGAGTAAACCGCATCTAACAAATCTGAAACGAAGCCAAGCAGACTTGGGCTGCGGGCCGTGTGCCCGCCCGCGCGTCGCCCGCCTGACGGCGTTGGCGCGCTGTGGGGCCGTATTGTGCGTTGCACACCCTGCTACCTGCGAAAAGCAACTGCTGGGCGCTTTTCGGTTGCGAGAAAACCGCAGAAATGCAGCCCGCCGGTTGGTAGAGGAGCATGCGGCGTTCGCGTAATCTCATGGGTGCCGGCACAAACAGAACGACACGACCGGGGCGTTGCCGCCCGTCCGGATCGCGCCGCGCTCTGCCCGCGCCGATCGCCGCCTGCTCTGCACGCTCGCGTATACTGGTGCAGATGATGTGGCGCCCGCGCGCGGAGACCCGCGGCCGACGCAACCAGAAAGGTCCGCCATGAGCTTCCGCGAAAACCTTCAGCACCTGCGCGCCACGCGCAACATGACCCAGGAGCAGCTCGCCATGCTGCTCGGCGTTTCACGCCAGAGCGTTACCAAGTGGGAAGCTGCGAAAAGCTATCCCGAGATGGACAAGCTCCTCAAGCTCTGCCAGATATTCGAATGCAGCTTAGACGACTTGGTCCAAGGCGACCTTACGGATCGCGCGCCCGAGCCTGCGGCTGCCGCTGTGCCCGCCGGGCCGCCCACCGACGTTTGCGGCTACGACGAGCACCAGCGCACGATGGCTTGGAAGGTTCCCACCGGCGTTGCCGCCATTCTCGTGGGCATCGCGATCGGCCTGTTCTTCGAGGGCGCGGTTGACCTTGCGTCGGTGGGTGTGCGCGACGGGCTGTTCGTCATCATCGTTCTCGCGGGCGTCCTGCTGGGGCTGGTGTTCCTCGTGCCGGCCGGCATGGAGCACACGGCCTTCCAGAAAGCGCATCCCTACGTGGAGGACTTCTACACCGAAGACGACCGCGCCCGTGCCCGCAAAGCGTTCTCAACGGGGCTGGTCGCGGGTATCGCGCTCATCTTCGTGGGCGTCGGCTTTTTCATCGTGCTCGGCGAGGACCGCGCGCTGGAAAACGTCGCCCTCTTTTTCCTGCTGCTCTTCATCGCGCTGGGCGTGTGGAACATCATGCATTACGGCATGCTGCTCGGCCGCACCAACGTGGCGGAGTACAACCGCTCCGTAGGCGAGGAGCTCGAGATCGAGGACATCATGGAGGTACAGGTGCGCGACGAGATCCGCGAGGGGATGCTCGCCAGCAAGAAGAAGAACAAGAAGATCGGGGCCGTTTGCGGGGCCATCATGATCTTTGCCACGATCGTTGCCTTCGTGCTGCTGTTTGCGCCGGTGCTCACCTCGCCCGACCCGGACGCGTTCGACCCTGCCGGCACGTCGGCCATGTGGTTCTGGGTCGCCTGGCCCGTGGGCGGCATGCTTTGCGGCGTCGTCTCGCTGCTCGCCGAGGCGTTCACGTCGGACGAGAAGTAAGCGTCGGCCGCAGGGCCCGCCTCGCTTGCGGGTGCAGACTGGGGGGGTTGTCGGCAGGGGGCGCGGACGGCCGCGCTTGTTGTCCGGATTGTGATGAACGTGAAGGCCCTGCTGCCTCGCTGCCTGCGGGCGTGTTGCAGGCATGGAAATAGCCCGCATGGGGTATCATGGCCACACCGTGTTCGCCGTTGCGCCCGGTGCCGCGCCCGATGCGCGCCCGAGCCCCGGCCAGGAGGTTTCCATGAACGAGCTCAACCAGTACCAGGGCCCCGTTGCCGAGGAGCCGCGCTTGCGCGCGGGCGGCAAGCTGCTTTCGGCGCGCGCCTACAACGCGCTGCTCGCCGGGCTCATCCTTGTGTCGTTTCTTGTGATGGGCGTCTGCGCCCAGTGGAGCAGCACGCCGGAGTTTCTGCGGACGGTCGGCCAAAACGCCCTTGGCTTCACCGTGGGCACGTTGGTCGGCACGTTTGGAGGGCTCATCGCCATGCGCGTGGGGCGCTCTAAGGAGAGCCTGGGCATCAGCTTGGTAGGTTACGCGGTCTTTACCGTGACGTTTGGCTTCACCACGTCCATGGCGCTTGCGGCGTACTCGTTGGAGAGCATTTCCACGGCGCTTCTGGCCACGGCCGGCATCGTGGCGGTGTTCGGCGCGGCGGGGCTGGCGTTCCCGCGGTTCTTCGCGCGCATCCAAGGCGTGGTCGGCATCGGGTTGTTGGCGGTGATCGTGGTCGAGATGGTGCTCATGTTCATGGGCATCAGCCAGAACGTGACCGACATCGTGGTGATCGTGCTGTTCTGCGGCTTCATCGGCTACGACGTGTACCGCGCCTCGACCGACGTTCCCACGGTCGCCAACGCGCTGTGGTACGCGGTGGAGATGTTCCTCGACATCATCAACGTGTTCCTGCGCCTGCTGGCGCTGTTCGGCAACCGCGACTAAGCGCGGCCCCACCGGCTGGCCTTCGGGTTTTGCCGGGTTGGGCAGCGCAACGCCATAGGGCTGCAACGCGCGTTCCGACAACGAAGAGCCTCCCCTTTTCCGGACAGGGCAACGAGCGTCCGAGAGAGGGGAGGCTTTCTTGTTCGTCGACCGTCGGCTCAAACGCGAGCGGCTGCCTAGGGAGGGCGGTGCTGCGACGGCGGGCGGAGGGGATGGCTCGGGGCGGTGTCGCGGCGTCAGGCGGACGGGGGTAACCCCGGGCGGGTTCGTTTCATCTCGCGCGCACGCCCGGGCGCTTTTTTGCTGCGGGGTTAGCGTTGGTTTCTCATCCAGAGCAGGGCGAGCCCGCGCAGGGTGAGCGTGTCGTCAACCACGGCGCTGTGGCGCAGCAGGCGGGCGATGGTTTTCGCGCCGTCACCGGTGAGCACGATGGGGAAGGACTGTTCGGCCGCGTTGCCGCCGTCGGCGTCTGACGCGGCGAGGCCCTCTGCCGCCAGCTCTGCCAAGATGCCGTCAAGCAGGCCGTCGATGCGCGCAACCTCCCCCAGCACCAGGCCGGACTGCATGGCGGCGCGCGTGTTGCGGCCGATCACCTGCGCGGGGGCGCGCAGCTCGATCATGGGCAGGCGCGCCGCGGCCTCGGCAAGCGCGCGGGCGCCCAGCGCGACGCCGGGGGCGATAACCCCGCCGGCAAACGCGCCGCCGGCGTCAAGCACCTCGAAGGTGGTCGTGGTGCCCAGGTCGACGGCCACCGCCGGCGCGCCGTAGGTCTCGCGCAGGGCCACCACGTCGGCCACGCGGTCGGGTCCCACCTCAGAGGGGTCGTCGTAGCGCATGGGCACGCCGCTTTTGAGGCCGGGCCCCACTATGAGCGCCCGCGCCGCGCACGCGCGCCCGCAGGCGCTGCGCCACGCCGCCGTAACGGCAGGGATCACGCAGGAGAGGATGGCTCCGTCGAGGCGCGCCTCTGGCAACAGTCCGAGCGCGTGGCGGATCTGGATCAGCGCCTCGTCGGCGGTGACCGGCGAGCGCGTGGTGACCTCGCACGAGCCGAGAAGCTCCGGCGCGGGGACGGCGGCCTTCGCGGGGCCGCCCGCGCCGGCGTTCGCAGGGACGCGGAGGGCGCCCGCGCTGCCGTCGCCGTCGGAGGTTCCGCGGCCGGAGCGCGTATCGCCCACGGCGAACAGGCCGAAGCGCGTAGTGGTGTTGCCAATGTCTACGCACAGCACGTGCTTCTCGCCCATGATGGGTGCCGTCTCGCCTCTCTCGGCCATATGCTCCTCCGCTTCTGCTGGGCTCCCGCCTCTGCGGCCGTTTTAGGTGCGCCGGCCTTGCGCGTTCCCTGTTATCTTTAGCCGCGCGCGCCTTGCCCTGCATTATACTGAACGGACTGCCGTAACCCGACTCCCCGACCAAGAGGGGGAGCGGATATACGAAGGAGAACAACATGAGCAAGGCAAGCAGCCGCGCAGGTCTGCGCGGGCAGCTTTCTGTGGCCGGTGTCGCTATCGGCTGCGTGGGCTGCGTCATCATCACCGCGTCCTCGGTGTACACCGCCCTGAAGATGGGCGCGCTGCCGTGGCCGACCATCTTCACCTCGCTCACCGCGTTGGTGCTGCTGCGCGCGGTGGGCCGCACGAACCTCAACGAAGCGAATATCACGCAGGTCGTCATGTCGGCCGGCTCCATGGTGGCCGGCGGCTTGGCGTTTACCATCCCCGGTATCTGGATTTTGCATGCGGCGGGCGGCGGTGCCGACGCCGGCGGCGAGGCGGTGAGCTGGCCCGAGATGCTTGCCGTGGCGCTGGCGGGCACGCTTCTGGGCTTGGTGTGCACGGCGCTGATCCGCCGCCACTTTGTGGACGAGTCCGACCTGGAGTACCCCATCGGCACTGCCGCAGCCGAGACGCTGCTGGCCAGCCACGCGGGCGGCTCAACCGGGCGCAAGCTCTTTGGCTCCATGGCGGCGGCGGGCGTCTGGACCGTGGCGCGCGACGTGCTCGGGTGGATCCCGTCCATGGTGGCGCAGCTGCCGCTGCCCGGCGTGGCCTTTGGCGTGCAGCTTTCGCCCATGCGGCTGGCCATCGGCTTTTTGGTGGGCGGGCGCTCCATTGCGTTTTGGTTTGCCGGCGCGGTGTTGGCGGCGTTTGGCATTACGTTGGGCGGCACTGCGCTGGGGCTGTGGGACACGGCGGGCGCGCAGGGCGTGGTGTCCAGCTTGGGCATGGGCCTCATGATGGGATCGGGCGCGGGCGTTGTGGTGAAAGACGTGATCTGGCCCGCGTTGCGCTCCCATGCCCTTTCTGGTGCAAAGCTTCGAGTTAAAGTGCGAACGACTCATGGTGTGCCGAGTAGACCGCAGCATCTTGCGAACATAACCCCAGGTAATGAGGTTGCCGATTCCAGGGCTACTGACAGGGAGCCCGGCGATGTGCACTTTAACCCGGAGGTTTGGCAGCGCGGCCGGAATCAAAGGCGGCGGACGGGCGTTTCGCCCGCCCAACGCCGCGCGTCCCGCTTCCTCGACGCCTTCTCGCGCGCGGACGCGGGGGTGCTTGCCTTCATGGCCGCCGCCGCGGCGCTCATCGCCTGCGTTGTCTTGGGGTTGGGGCCGGTGGTGAGCGTGGTCATCGTGCTGATGGCGTTTGTGACCGCGGTGATGAGCGCCCAGTCGGTGGGGCAGTCGGGTATCGACCCCATGGAGATCTTCGGCCTCATCGTGCTGCTGTTCGTGGCGGCGTTTGCCCAAGTCACGCGCGTGCAGCTGTTCTTTGTCGCCGGCATCGTGGCGGTGGCGTGCGGCTTGGCCGGCGACGTCATGAGCGACTTCAAAACCGGCCAGATCATCGGCACCAACCCGCGCGCGCTGTGGTTGGGCCAGGTGGTGGGCGCGCTGCTCGGCGCGGTGGTTGCCGTGGCGGTGCTGGTGGCGCTGGTGGCGGCCTACGGCACCGACGCGTTCGGTGGCGACGGCACCTTCGTGGCGGCGCAAGCCGAGGTGGTGGCGACCATGGTGGCCGGCGTGCCGAGCGTGCCGGCGTTTGCGCTGGGCCTTGGGGCCGGCGCGGTGCTGTACTGCGCGGGCATCCCCGCCATGATGCTGGGGCTCGGCGTGTACCTGCCGTTTTACATGAGCCTCTCGGCCGCGCTCGGCGCCGTGGTGCGCTGGGCGTACGACCGCGCCTGCGCGGCGCGCGGCACCGAGGCCCAGGCGGCCGAGGAAACCGGCGTGGTGGTGGCAAGCGGCCTGTTGGGCGGCGAGTCCGTCATCGGCGTGATCGTGGCCTTTGCCAGCGTGGCCGCAGGGCTGATGGGCTAGCCGGCGTCGTATCCGTCTGCGCGTTCTTGTCCGGCGGGCGACAAGAGCCCTGCGGCGGTGACACATACGCAAAACTCTGTGCAAGCGGGCGGTCTTTACGGACCGCCCGCTTTTTGCGCCGCAGGACGGGTGCCCGCGCAGAAAACCAGCCGGCGCGCGGCATCAGGCGAAGCCTTGGGCCAATGCGCTCGGGGCGCTTATCGCCCGGCCGGAGGTCTGGCGGCCGCGCCCGGCGGTGCTTCTCGCCCGCAGCTCGCAGCTGTAACGTCGGCGTAACACTGCGGCCAAGGTTGCCAGCGCCTCTGCGCCGGGGTGTATGATGTTCCAATCCGTATACAGGACGGCCGGGCCTTGGGGCGCGGCGGAAGGAGCATAGCATGGCGGTCGAGAAGAAGGACATCGACTGGGGCAGCCTCGGGTTCGCCTACCAGCCCACGGACTATAGCTACGTCTGCAACTACAAGAACGGCGCGTGGGAGGAGGGTGGCCTCACCACGGACCACACCCTCACGCTCTCCGAGTGCGCGGGCATTTTCCATTACTGCCAGGAGGTCTTCGAGGGCCTCAAGGCCTACACCACCGAGGACGGCCGCATCGTATGCTTCCGCCCCGACCTCAACGCGTCTCGCATGGCCGACTCCGCCCGTCGCATCGTGATGCCGCCCTTCCCGGAGGACAAGTTCATCGAGGCCGTGAAGATGGTCGTCAAGGCCAACGAGGCCTGGGTGCCGCCGTTCGGCTCGGGCGCCACGCTCTACGTGCGCCCCTTCATGGTGGCAACCGGCGAGGTCATCGGCGTCGCCCCGGCCGACGAGTACCAGTTCCGCATCCTCGTGACGCCCGTGGGCCCCTACTACTCCGGCGGCGTCAAGCCCGTGGCCGTGAAGGTGCCCGAGTACGACCGCGCCGCCCCGCACGGCACCGGCGCCATCAAGGCCGGCCTCAACTACGCCATGAGCCTCTATCCGAGCGTTCAGGCGCACGCCGAGGGCTTTGCCGACAACATGTTCCTGGATCCGCAGACCCACACCTATGTGGAGGAGTCCGGCGGCGCCAACTTCCTGTTCGTGGACAAGGATGGCACGCTCGTGGTGCCGCAGAGCGCCACGAACTCCATCCTGCCTTCCATCACGCGCCGGAGCTTGGTGCAGGTGGCGCAAGACATGCTCGGCATGAAGGTTGTCGAGCGCCCGGTCAAGTTCGAGGAGGTTGCCGCGGGCGCCTTCACCGAGTGCGGCATGTGCGGCACCGCCGCGGTCATCAGCCCGGTGGGCAAGGTCGTCAACGGCGACGAGGAGATCGTCTTTGCCAGCGGCATGGACGAGGTCGGCCCCGTCATGAAGAAGCTGCGCGAGACCCTGACCGGCATCCAGTCCGGCGAGATCGCGGGCCCCGACGGCTGGATCGTCGAGATCGCGTAGCGGTTGGTACGCGCATAGGCGGTACGCGCTGCAACGCGGCGGGCGGTGGGCGAGAAGCGCCCGCGCCCGCCGCGTTTTTGTGTCTGCCACGGGTTGGTTGGGGACGTGTTCCAACCAACCCTGTTGTGCCCCGCGCGGGGTTTTCCATCCGTGCCCGGATCCACGGTACGTCAACGGAGGCTTCAGACGACAGGGAGGGCGAGCTCGATCACGAGGTCGGCACCGTCCACGCGGGCCTCGGCCGTGCCGTCCATGGCGCCTACGAGCTTGGCCACGATGGCGAGCCCCAGCCCGTTGCCCTGGCCGGTGCGGGCGGCCTCAGCCTTGTAAAAGCGGTCGAAGAGCCGTGCGGCGTCGATCTCGTCCGGCTCGGCCACGGGGTTGGAGAACCGCAGGGTCACCTGTGGGCGCGCGCCGTCGTTGTCGACGCGGAGACCCTGGGTGATGCGCGGAGCGCCAGCGCCGTAGCGCAGCGCGTTGCTCACGAGGTTGGTGAGCACGCGCGCAAGGGCCTCGGGATCGGCGAGCACCCGCACGTCCTCGTCGGCAAAGGAGAGCCGGGGCTCCCAGCCGCGCTCGGCAAACGCGGGGTAAAAGCTCAGCAGCACGTCGGCGAGGGCGGGGGCGAGCGCCACCGGCTCGCGCTCAAGCTTGAGCGAGGGGTCGCTGGCCTTGGCGTAGTCAAACAGCCCGTCTACCAGCGAACGCATGGCGTCCAGCCGCTCAACGGCCTGCGCGGTGTAGCGGCCGCGCTCGGCGGGGTCGGCGGCGCGCTCGGCAAGCTGCAGGTAGCCTTGGGCACCGGCGAGGGGCGTGCGGATGTCGTGCGAAAGCGAGGCCAGGTCTTCCTGGAAGGCGGCCTGGGCCCGCGCGTCGGCGGTGTGGCGCTCGCGCTCGCCCTCGAGCTCGGCGTTGACGCTGCTCGCCAGGGCGACAAGCCCGGGGCTGCGCATCTGCAGCGTGAGGCGCGCGTTGCTGGCAGGGTCGCGCTCGTTAAGCTCGGCGGCGATGCGCGCAAGCTCGCGGTCGTGGCGGATAAGCGCGGCGAGCGAGATGCCGGCAACCGCCGTGGCGGCAACGAGCAATATGAGCAAGCCGGTCGAGACGCTCATGGGCTTCTCCTTTGCAGGGGGGGCGGCCAAGGGTTCGGCGCGGGGTTCGCGCGGCCGGTCAGGTTGAGTGGCCCCATTATCGGTCAAGACGCGGCAAGCGTGGCGCGCGAGTTGCCCTTGCGGTGCCGGAGGCGCTTGCGACGTTGCCGGCCCGGCTTCGCCGCAAGGCTGGCGAGCGTTACGCCACAGGGCGTCTGCGCAGGCAGAACAACGTGAGCGCCAGCGACGCCGCCAGCCAGCCAAGCGGCACGAGCAGCGCCTGCGCCAAGGCCGCGGGGTTGCCGAGCAGCTCGGCGGGGTATTTCAGAAGCCCGGCTATGGAGACCAGCAGGCACGACGCCACGGCGTTGGCGACGGGCGCCGCCACCGGCACGAACTGCGCGACAAGGCCCATAAACCCGCGCCACGAGGCGTCGAGAAGCCCGAGCGACCACGCAACGCCGAACGCCATGGCAAGGCCCTCGAGGCCTGCGCCGACAGAAACGGCAAAGGGAAGCGCGGCGTAGCCGGCCGCGAAGAGGGCGACGCCAACGAAGCAGACGCCGATTGCCGAGGGTGCGACCGGCGTCAGCGCAACGCCGAACGCGGCGCAGGCAACCGCGGTTGCGGCGAGCTGCAGAGCGCCGAGCGCGCCGGCGACCATGCCCAACACGGCTGCATGGGCCAACACGTAGCTTCGCTGCCAGCCCGGTCGGCAGGCGATGCTCTTGAGCGCCTGCCCGCGCTGCTCCTCGTTGGCGAGGCTCACCGAGCAGACGGTTACCAGAAACGGCAGGATCGCATAGGCCCCAACGGTTGCAGGCGTAAGGTCAACGGCGGGCACCGCCTCGCTTGTCCCGGGGAAGAGGGCCGCAGAGGCGGCGGGAGCCACCACGGCCAAGGCGGTTCCGAAGGCAAACAGCACGGCGATCCAAAACACCTTGCGGCGCACAAGGCGGTACAGCTCGGCGCGTAGATAGGCGAGAAACATAGCGTCCTCCTCAAACGGTCGGGAAACGGCGGGGCGACGTCCGCGCAGCGCGGCGGCGGTGACGCCTTGCGCCTTACAGCGCCTTGCGGCGGAACGACAGGCGGGCGAGCAGGCCCGCGCCAACAGTCCAGGCGAGCGGCACGAGCGCAACGTGCGCCACGGCGCCCGCGTTGGCAAGGAAGCCGGTACCGGTGGATACGGTGCTGCTCCAAGTGACGAGCATCCCGTCGGTCACCGCGCGTGCCAGCGGGGCGAGCTCAGAGACGAACAGCGCCGCAAGGCCAACCAACTGGATGACGGTTATGTCCACGAGCCCCAGGCCCATGAACAGCGCAAGACACCAGCCCAGGGTTTCGTTTCGCGTCAGCAGGGCAAGCAGCATGCAGGCGGCGCCATACCCGAGACACACGAGCGTGGCGCATCCCCACCACCCAAGCGTTTCCCCCACGCTGGGCACGGAAGCGTATCGCAAGCCAAAGAGCGGCGGCAGCACGGCGGCCAGCGCCAAGGCGAGCGCGCAGAGCACGGCGCTGACAAGGGCAGCGAACGCCACCTTCGATCCCACGTAGGCGGTGCGCGCGCGGGGGATTGCCAGCATGGTTTTGTGCGAGCCGTTCTTGTAATCGCTGGCCACGAGGTAGACGGTACACCAAGCAGACAGCAGCGGCAGGTAGTTGGCGTTGAAGAGCGAGCTGGCAGCCAGGCTCGCAAACGACCCGTTGACGGTGCCGCCCACGGCGGCGTTTCCCGGCAGCAGGCCGGCGTACGCGGCGGCGTCCATGCCGACGACTAGGATCAGTACGCCGAAAAGGGCTCCGACCATGCCGATGAGCGTGCCGCTTTTCCACGAGCGGTACAGATCGGCGCGCAGGTAATTGAGCATCGTGTTCTCCTTAACAGATATCCGGGTGCCGAGCGGGGCTCGACGTGCTGCGAGGGAGGTCGCTGCGGTAGCGCGGCCCTTACAGCGTCCTGCGTTTGAAGGCGGCCAGCGCCAGCACGGTGCTTGCGGCGGCCCAGGCGAGCGGTGCGAGCGTGACGCGCAGCGTTGCCGCAGCGGAAAGACCGAGCGCCTCGAGGCCCATGCCGACCGCGCGCGCCTGGGGGAGGAGCATTCCGGAGAGCATCGCGTTGGCGATGTCGGTACATGCCGGAACCGCCGTTACGGCAAGCGCAAGGACGGCTTGGCCTATGTTTTCCAGGGTTCCCAGGCCCGTGAGCGTGAGCAGCAGATACGCCACGGTTTCGTTGCCCGCGAGCAGGCTCAGAAGCGTGCTCAGCGCAGCGTACCCAAAGCACACGACCGACGCCTCGCCCAGCCATTGCAGCGCGGACGCGAGGTCGGGGACGGTTTCGTAGGGAATGCCCGCCAGCTCCGGTACCACCGCGAAGGTTGCGAGCATGATGATCGGGTTGACGACTGCGAAGAGGGCACACTGCGCGATTTTCGACAGTACGTAGCTTCTGCGCGCGTGCGGTGTGGCGAGCAGGCTCTTGAGCCCGCGCGTTGTCCAGTCCGACGCGACGAGGTACGTTGCGGCGAAGCCGCTCGCAAGCGGCAGCATGCCTGCGCCGAAGCCCATGTTGGCCGTCATGTCCACAAGCGACGACATCGACCATTCGTTGCGGGCCGCGCCTGCCAGCAGGTTCACGGCCACAAGCAGGCCCATGATGGCCAGCGGGTACAGCGCGATGCCGAGCAGCACGCCCGAAGCGCGAAGACGGTACAGGTCAGCGCGCAGGTAGTTCAACATCGTATCCTCCTTCAGCAAACGCCGCGACGGGCGAATGGCTCTGCGGGTGGCGACCGTCGGCGTGCCCCTTCGTGGGGCCGCAGCCCGGCGCGCGGGCTTAGCGGCGCGGGAAATGGCGGGGATCGCTGGGCAGTTCGGCGCCCGTAGTGGGATGCTCTTCTTCTCCTCCGCCCATCAGGTCTACGAAAAAGCCCTCGGCGTCGCGCTCTGCGCGGTGCAGGTCGGTCACGGCGATGCCCTCGCTCATGAGCAGCTCGCCCAGGGCCGCCTGGTCTGCCGGGCCGTCGATGCGGATGGTGTCGTTGGGCAGCACGGAGAGCGAAAGCGCGGGGAAGCGCTCGGTTACAAGCGCCAGCGCACGGGCCGGCTCGCTGCAGGTAAGCTCCAGGTAGCTGGCGCAAGCGGCGTCCAGCTCATCGGAGGTGAGCTCGCGCGCCATGTGGCCGCCTGCGATGATGCCGTAGCGGGTGCAGATGCGCTCGAGCTGGTCCAAGATGTGCGAGCTGACAAGCACGGTGACGCCGCGCTCGCGGTTGAGACGGACGATAAGCTCGCGCAGGGCGCGGGCGCCTTCGGGGTCGAGGCCGTTCAGCGGCTCGTCGAGCAGCAGGATGTCGGGGTTGCCGATAAGCGCCAGCGCCAGGCCCAGCCGCTGCTTCATGCCCATGGAGAAGCGCTTGGCCTTTTCGCGAGCGCGGGAGGCGCCGGGTGCGTGCGCGGAAAGGCCCACGGTGCCGAGCAGCTCGGCGGCGCTGCGACGCGGGTTCACAAGACCGAGCGCCAGGCCTTTGACCATGAGGTTGTCGAAGGCGCTGAGGTTGGGATAGATGCCGGGCTGCTCGATGAGCGAGCCCACCAGCGGGCTGGGCTCGCAGGGGGCGAGCGGCTGGCCCATGACGCGGACCTCGCCGGCGGTGGCGGGCATGAGTCCGCAGATGAGCTTCATGGTGGTGGACTTGCCCGAGCCGTTTTTGCCCACGAAGCCGTAGATGTCGCCTCGGGACACATGGAGGTTGAGGTCGCGGATGACGCGGTGGCCGCGGAAGCTCTTGGCCAGGCCGGCTGTTTCGATGGCGTACATGGCGCTCCTTTCGCGCTGCGCTGCCTGCTCTGCTGACACACAGTATGCCGGGCGAGTTTTCAGAAACATCCGGCGAAGTTACAAGAAAGTTGCAAGAAACGGGCGGGGCCTGCGCGGCTGGGCCAGGGTGGGGATCGGGCATAGGGCGGTTGACGGAGCTGAGACGGCGGTTGGTGTGCAAATATTTGAGTTATGAACGATTCTCCACGGGACGCTTTGAGGTGGCTTTCGCAAAATGTATATTTAGGCGATATTACCTGCGCGTATTATTTCTCATATGCATAATATAAGGGTCAACGCGGACATCAGAAAACACAGGTCAATCCAAATCGTTCATAACTCGAATTATTGCACAGGAGACCTACGCGCGATGCCCCACGGGTTGGTCGGGGGCGCGGGTTGGTCGAGGGCGCGTTCCTTTCGGCCTGTTCCTTTCGACCTGCCGCGCGGCTTTCGCCAGCGGGTTATTGCGCCGTGTCTGCACGCGGCCGTTTGCTAAGATAAGGGACGGTTCCGCTATCTGCGGACTCCTGACGAGGGCTGCCGTACCAGGCCTGAAAAGACGGCAGACAGAGAGGAGTTCGCATGAGTTGGATTATCTTGATCGCGTCGGGGTGCATGGAGGCCGTATGGGCCGCCGCGCTGGATCACGCCGAGGGCTTCACCAAGCCGCTTCCCACCGTGGTGTTCTTAGTGGCGTTGGCGCTCAGCATGTTCGGGCTGAGCCACGCCGTGCGCAGCATCCCCCTGGGCACGGCGTACGCCGTGTGGGTTGGCGTGGGCGCGTCCATCACCGTGTGCTACAGCATGCTTACCGGCGCGGAGTCGTTCAGCTGGGTGAAGCTCTTGCTCATCGCCGGCCTCGTGGCGTGCGTGGTGGGGCTCAAGCTCGTCCACGGCGAGTAGGGCGGAGCCGCCCGGCGACGCGCGGCCGCGTTAGGCTTGCGGCCGGCGCAGCTTGAAGCCGATGCCCCAGACGGTTTCGAGGTAGCTGTCGGTGCCGGTGGCCTTGAGCTTGGCGCGCAGGTTGCCTACGTGCGTGCTCACAGTCTTCTCGTCCGACGACGTGTAGGCGCCTGCGACGGCGTTGGCCTGGGCTGCGGCGTTGTGGCAGGCGGCCCGGTACAGGTCGCGCTTGGAAAACACGCGCTCAGGCTGGCGCATCAAGGCCTCTACCAGGTCGAACTCGGTACGCGTGAGCTTGAGCGCGGTGCCGTTTACAGCAAACGAGCGCGTGGCGGGGTTAAGGCGCCAGGCGCCGAAGGTAAGCGCGTCCGAGCTTTCCGCGGCGTCGGCGGCGTTGGGAACCGTGGTCCCGGGGCTGCCTGCGGGGCCTTGCCAGGGCGCCCCCTGCCCCTGCCCTTGCCCTTGGCCTGCGCCTGCCCCGCGCAGGCGCAGCTGCACGTCTATGCGGGCGAGAAGCTCTTCCAAGTCAAAGGGTTTCACCAGGTAGTCGTCCGCGCCGGTGCGCAACAGCGCCACGCGGTCGGACACGGCGCCCTTGGCCGAGGTCACGATCACCGGCACGTTGCCCAGGCGCTCGCGCACCACCGGCACGAGCTCTTCGCCGGGAAGGCCCGGCAGCATGAGGTCGGTTATCACGAGGTCGAAAGCTGGGAGGGGCGTCGCGGCCGCGTTGGCGTTGCGCTCGGCAGGCACGTCGCGCTCGGCGGCGTCTCTCGCCCTGTCGGCCTGCTCTAACAGCATCCGAGCCTCGGTGCCCGAGAACGCCGGCGTGCAGGCGAAACCTTCCTGCTCAAGGAAGGTGCAGACGATTTCGTTAAGCGAGGCGTCGTCCTCGATGACCAGGACGCGTCGCGCGGGGCGAGCAAAAGCGGCCATGGCTCCTCATCATTCGCAAGCGGGGTGGTATGCGTGATGGTACCACAGGCCCTGGCGCGGCTGGGAGCTGATGCCGGGGTCGGGCGCGCAGGATGGGCGCGCAGGTCGGGTGTGTGCGCTCAAGCCCTCCGGTCAGACAAGCTGCGGAGCCACGCGAGCGGGCCGTGCGCTGTTGGCTGCCGGGGCGGCGCCGCAGGCTGCGCGCGCAAGCAGCGTCTCGGCGCCTACGGCAACCACCACGCCCAGCGCCGATCCCGAGGCCACGGTGGTGCCGGCAAAGATCAGGTTGTAGCAGGTGGCGGCACTCGGCGCGGTCTCTTCCACGCGCTCGGCGTTCTTCTTCTGCACGGAGCGCTCGCCGGCCAGCACCGACTGGTCTGCCAGCAGGTCGTCGGTCGCCTCGATGAGCCGCAGGTCGGCGGGCACGAGGTCGCCGGCGCTGATGCGCACGATGTCGCCCACCACGAGGTCGCCGGCGCGCGCGGGCTTCTCGCCCGTTGAGGAGCGGATCGCGTGGCAGGTGGTCTGCGCCAGACGCTGCGCAAACGACGCGGCGCTCATGCCCAAAAGGCGCGGCATGGCCAGCGCGCGCCCGGCGTAGCGGCGAAGCTGTGCGGTCTGCGCGGCGGTGAGGGCGTTGCGGCCGTGGTCCTCGCGCGAGAACAGCACCGCCTCGCGGTTGAGGCCGTGCCGGTGCGCGTGCAGGCGGTACAGGGCGTCGTCCACCGAGGCGGTGGCGGCGTAAGCGTGGCAAGCCGGCAGCTGCTGGCTGGTGAGGGCGTTGTGAACCGCTGCGCGGCGCGCGGGATGCGCAAACGCAAACGGTACGCTGAACGGAAACATCGCTGCATCTCCTTCATGCGGGGCCGCGCGGCGGCCAACGAGGCGTGCGGGAATGCAAGCTCAAGCCCGCCGCGGCAACGCGGGCGGGAACAGGCGATTGTGCGGAAGCGATGTCAGGTGCGCTGGGATGCAGACGTGCCGGGTGCCGGCCGCGCCAAGTCCGAGCAGGGCGTTACGCCGTGCGAGAAGAACCGCTGCTGCGGAGCGTGCGCCTGACCGCGAGCAATCGCGGGCTTGCGGAGTCAGTGGTTCTTCGACTGTGACCGCCGTCCATGGCGCACCTCCTTCAGGTTGGGTTCGTGGGAGCCGCATGCGCGGCTGTGAGCGTGGGACGCGTGCGTCCGACGCCGCTCTCCATTATGTGCCCGCAAGCTGGCAAGTCAAGCGGTGCGCAGGGCGTTTCCACAACTTCTGGCAAGGTGAGCGCGCCGACGCCGCGCGCAGGCACGGGTGGGGTGCGGCGCGCCCCAAAAAGGAGCGGCGGGCAAAAACGCCCCGCTGCCAAAACGTGTCATAATGGCGGGGACGAGCAACGCAGCCCGACGCGCCCCGCGCCCGGCGCCTGGAAGGAAGGAGCCCCATGGAGGCTTACAAGCGGGAGTTCATTGAGTTCATGGTTGAGTCCGACGTGCTCAAGTTCGGCGAGTTCACGCTCAAAAGCGGCCGCAAGAGCCCGTTTTTCATGAACGCGGGCGCCTACGTAACCGGCGAGCAGCTCAAGCGTCTGGGCGAGTACTACGCCCGCGCCATCCACGACAACTTCGGGCTGGACTTCGACGTGCTGTTCGGGCCGGCGTACAAGGGCATCCCGCTCGCGGTGGTCACGGCCATCGCCCTGCACGACCTGTACGGCAAGGAGGTCAGGTACTGCGCCGACCGCAAGGAGGTTAAAGATCACGGCGCCGACAAGGGCGGCATGCTGGGCTACGAGCTCAAGGACGGCGACCGCGTGGTCATGGTGGAGGACGTCACCACGTCGGGCAAGTCCATCGACGAGACGTACCCCAAGCTCATGGCGGCGGCCAACGTTGAGGTCAAAGGCCTTATCGTGAGCCTGAACCGCATGGAGGTGGGCAAGGGCGGCAAGGTGACCGCGCAGCAGGAGGTGCAGGAGCGCTACGGGTTCCCGGTGGCGAGCATCGTCAGCATGGCCGAGGTGACCGAGGTGCTTTACAACCACGAGCTCGGCGGCCGCGTGGTGATCGACGACAAGATCAAGGCCGCGCTGGACGCCTACTACGAGCAATACGGCGTGAAGTAGCGGCGGCAGTGGCATAAGCGTTTGGGCGGGGCGCGTCACGACGGTGGCGCGCCCTTGTCGTAGCCAACCGTTTGCCGATGGACGCTGAAAGCAAACTAAAAACGCTGGGCATCCCTGTAGGCTGTAAAGCAGGGCATCGGGCTCTGATAGCCAAGCGGCCCGCGTGTGAGCGAGCCCCGTATGACGGGCGGATGGCGGAGGGAGCTTGCCATGATGAGAAGACGTTCGGTGTTTGCGATGTTGGCGGCGCTGCTGCTTGTTCTGGCGGGGGTGGGCGTCGGCTGTTCGAGCGGGCCTTCGGCCGAGGAGCTGATCACGCAGGACATCAACGAGCAGCTCAGCGCGGTGCAGGACACGGGCTCCGACCTGTATGCCTCGCTTGCGGAGGACCTCGAGGCGTCCAACGGCGAGGATTTCGACATGCTGGGTGTTGACGCCGCCGAGTACGTGACCTCGCTGCTCGACGGGTTCGCGTACGAGGTCAACGGCGTGAGCGTTGACGAGGAGGCCGGCACCGCCAAGGCGGACGTGACCATCACCTGCAAGTCGCTGTACAGCGCGATGGAGAAGTTCGGCACGGCAACCGAGGGCTATGCCGAGCAGTACGTGGCAGACGCCATCGCCGCGGGTCAGACCGAGGTGGACGAGGCGGCGCTGTACCAAGATATGGGTCGGCTGCTCATGGAGGCTGTCGACGGCGCGGAGATAAAGGAAAACGACTGCACCTTTGCCTACACGCGCGACGACGAGGGAACGTGGACGGCGGATGAGAGCGTGGAGACCGAGCTGGTTGCGGCGATGCTCGGTGCGCCGACGGCTGCGTCAACTGAGTAGGGCACGTCTACTCGGGCGCATGTCGCCGTGGGGGACGGGTACGGATGGCAGATGTGCGCGGCACGTGCCATCTGCCATCCGTACCCGTCCCCCACGGCGAGTCTTAGAGTTTTTTCAGCTGCGCTACGAAGAAGCCCTCGTAGCGGTCGGTGGGGCACACGCAGAGGGTGCCGGGGACGCGCGTGGGCAGCAAGGGCACGCCGGTGAAGCGCTCGGGATCCAGGGGGATAAGCTCGCAGGCGGGGGAGCGGCGTGCGCCCGCGCTGCCGCGGCTTGCTTGGGCGGCAGGGCCGGGTGCTGCGCCCTCGGTGTCCCAGCCATCGTCCAGCGCGCCGAAGCGCGCGGCGCGCGCGGTGTCCTTGCGACCGCGCCCGCCTTTCTTGCCGCGCCCCCGGCGTCCGCGTCCGCCGGCGTTGCGGCTCCGGTTGCTCGCGCTTTCATCGTCGCTCACGCCGCTGAGCAGCGCGCGATCGAGCGCCGCCTGCACCACGTCCTCGTTCTCATCGGCCAGCACCGAGCAGGTGGAGTACGTAACCACGCCGCCTGCCGGCACGGCCTCAAGCGCACGGGCCAGCAGCGCGCGCTGCGTGCGGGCTGTCCGGGCTAGCAGGTCGGGCGCGAAGCGCTGCTTGCGGGCTTGGCGCTCGTCGGCAAGCAACACCGTTCCACTGCCCGAGCACGGCGCGTCCAGCAGCACCGCGTCAAAGATGAACAGCGGGTCGAGCTGCCGCGCGTCGCAGACCATCACGTTGGCGCGGCCGGCGCCCTGCTTCTCCAGGTTGTAGCGCAGACGCTCGGCGCGGGCGGCGTTTTTCTCGCACGCGGTGATAAGCGCTCCGCCCCCTGACAACGCGGCGATCTGGCAGGTCTTGCCGCCCGGCGCGGCGCACATGTCGAGAACCGCCTGACCGGCGCGCGGCGCCATAACCAGCGCGGGTATCATGGCGGAGAGATTCTGCAGGTAGATAGCACCGTCTTGGTAGAGGGGGTGCGTGCGCAGCACGTCGAGCACGCCCAAGCGCTGCGGGATGCGCTGCTCGTCCGCCTGACCTTCAGCAGCGTCGCCGGCGTGCGCTTCCAGCCACGCGCGGGCACGTTTCTCGTCTAGGCTGCGCACCGCCAGCGCGTCGGCGTACCAGGCAACCGTTTCCGTGAGCACGCCCGCCTCGTCAAGTGCTTGGCGCACCTCGCCGCGCGCGGCCTTGAGCGTGTTCACGCGCAGGGTGCAGGCACGCTCGACGCGAAACCCCGCTTCGATCTTGACGGCGAGGCTGCTGCCGTACTGCTCTTCAAGCTTGTGGTGGAGAAACTCGGGGACGGGGCGCATGGCGGGCCTTTCTCTGAGAAGCGCCGTTGCTTTTGGTCGCGCGGACGGCGCCTAACGGGAGCGAACCGGGGTGGTTGGCGTACGGAGCGGCGGCTAACGCGGGTCGGCGGCGGCCCCGTCGGGGCCGCTTGCGTTGTTGGCGCCGCCGGTTTGCCCGCCGCTGTTCTCGTCGGCGCCATTCGCACCCAGCACCAGGCGCGTGATGTCGGCGGGCGTCTCGGCTATATAGTCGGCGCCGGCGGCTGCAAGCTCGGCGCGGCCGCGGAAGCCCCACGCAACGCCGCAGACTTCCATCCCCGCGTTGTGCCCGGTGAACACGTCCACGTCGGAGTCGCCCACGTACAGCGTGCGCGCGGCGTCGGTCTCCATGCGGGCGAGCAGCGCGCGCGTCACGGCCGGGTCGGGCTTGGGCGCAAAGCCGGCCGCAAGCCCCTGCGCGGTGTCGAAGCGCCCGGGGAAGTACTCCTCGGCCAGCGGCATCACGGCGCTGTGGTCCTTGTTCGAAAGCACGCCCAGGCGCACGCCGGCCGTGTGCAGGGCGTCGAGCATGGCAAGGATGCCGGGGTAGGGGCCGGTGGTGTTTCGCTTGCAGGCGTCGTAGGCGGCGCGCTGCTCGGCCATGGTCTGGGCGTAGAGCTCGGGGTCGGCGGCGGCCAAGCCGGCGGGCATGTAGCGTTCCACCAGTTTGGGCACGGCGTTGCCTACCATGAGCTTGTACTCGTCTACCGTGTGGGTGGGCCAGCCGTGTGCCGCGCACACCTGGTTGGCGGCCGTTGCCAGGTCGTTGATGGTGTCCAGCAGCGTGCCGTCCATGTCAAAGATAACGTGCGTAAAGCGCATGCGGGTTCCTTCTGGTTTTGACAGTGTTGCAGTCTTTGGATACGCAGAGATAAAACGGGAAGAAGCGGTAAATGTTGCACGAATGCCCACTTCTTTTGCGAGCTTTCTTATTCTACAGAAGATTGAATTTGCTAGCTTGAAAGGTATCGGTCATAAAAAATCTGAAAATGTAAGCAACTTCGATTTGGCAAGGGGCGCTTAAGTAATAGAACGAAAGGGGATCTCGGTATGGATTACTTTAATAGATATAAGGCTTCTTTCGTCTTATGCGTTCTTGTTTGTTTGCTAGCGTGTCTACCACCTGGAAGTTTGTTCTCTGTTACTCTACACTTTCTGCTGGCTGCTTTCTCTCTTTTTCTGGCTTGGGTTAACAAGGGCTTTTCTCGATATGCCCACTTTGCTTTTGCAGTGCTGGTTTTAGGCAGTCTGTTAGTGCAATGCGCAAATAAGGGGGTGTATTGATAGCGCTCTATATGCATGAGAGATTGATTAACGCTTCGTCGCGTGGTTAGCCTGTACGCGGCAACGTGCCACAGTATATTAATGGGCTGCAAAGGAAGTGTGTGCTTGTGATGGGCCGACTTAAAACGGAACAGACATTCTGTCGGCCCATCATAATGCGTCAGCAGATCCTAGGGAGCTGCTCGCCCACCAGCATGTCCAGGATGCGGCTCGAGCCCCAGGGGGTGCGCACGCGCACGCTGGGCTCGACGCCTTCGGCCAGCTCCAGCACCTCGCCGATAATCGCGGCGTTCTCGCCGTAGCGGCAAGCGCGCATGGCCGCAAGCGCGGCGTCGGCCTCGTCGGCCGGCACCACGGCCACCATCTTGCCCTCGTTGGCCACCTGCAGCACGTCGTAGCCGAGCATCTCGCACGCGCCGCGCACGGCGTCGCGCACGGGCACGGCCTCTTCGTCTATGTCGATGCGCACATGGCTTGCGGCGGCGAACTCGTTCAAGGTGCTCGCCAGGCCGCCGCGCGTGGGGTCGCGGAAGCACCGCACGTGCGGAGCCGCGTCCATAACGGCGGCGATCAGGTGGTTCAGCGGCGCGGCGTCCGACTCGACCGGCGTGGAGAAGGCCAGCCCCTCGCGCTGGCTCATGATGGCGATGCCGTGGTCGCCCAGCGTGCCGGACACCAGGACCTTGTCGCCCGGTTGGCAGGCCGCGCCCGAAAGGTTCACGCCCGGCGCCACCTCGCCCACGCCGGCGGTGTTGATGTACACACCGTCCGCGCCGCCGCGCTCCACCACCTTGGTGTCGCCGGTGATGATGGCCACGCCGGCTTCGCGCGCGGTGGCGGCCATGGTGCGGCAGATCTCGCGCAGCTTGTCCATGGGGTAGCCCTCCTCTAGGATGAACCCGCAGGAGAGGTAGCGCACCGCAGCGCCCGAGGTGGCCACGTCGTTCACGGTGCCGCACACGGCCAGCCGCCCGATGTTGCCGCCGGGGAAGAACTGCGGCGTCACTACGAAGCTGTCGGTGGAAAGGGCGATGCGCGGGGCGTCGGCATTGGCGCCAGCGTCTGTGCTGTCCGCGCTGCCGGTCGCGCCGAAGCCGGCCAGCGGCGCCACGCCCGCGTCGTTGCCCGCGCAGAGCGCCGGGTTGCCGAACTCCTCCAAAAAGACCTCGTCGATGAGGCGCTTCATCATCTGGCCGCCGGATCCGTGGCCGAGAAGAACGGTGGTGTCGCTTGCCATAGCGGCTCCTTTCGCGGGCACAAGCTAAAAGGTGAACTCCCAATGACCGCTGACCTCGGTCTCGCCGGTGAGGGCGAACACGATCAGCGCAATAACGATAACAACGACGGATATGATGATAAACGGCCAGGGGCTTTTCGTCTTGAACACGGGTGCTCCTTTGCTGGGGTGTGGGTGAGTGGAGCGGAACGTTGCCGGGCGGGTGGGACGCCGGTGCGCGGCGCGTGCTGAGTTCGGGCGTTTGCCGTGCGCGCCGGCTGTGGCACGTAGGTTCGGGCGTTTGCCGTGCGCGCCGGCTGCGGCGCGCGGGCGGTGCGCAGCGGCGTGGGCGTGCGGCGGCCGGATGCCCCATGCGCTGAGCAGACGCGCTGGGGCCGCTGCGGTGACGAGGCCCGGGCGGCGCGCGTAGCAGACGCTCTTCTTATCCAGCGCCGTGCGACCGTTTGCCCCGTCCGCCGCAGCGCCTACTCCCGGTAGCGGAAATACGCCGCGCAGCTGCCCTCGCTTGAGACCATGCACGGCCCCACGGGGTGCTCCGGCGTGCACACGCGGCCGAAGAGCGGGCAGCCGCTCGGCGCGATGGCGCCGCGCAGCACGTCGCCGCAGCGGCAGCCGGCCGGCTCGCGCGTGGGTACGGTCAGCTCGTCGAGCTCGGCGGCAAAGCGCCGGCGCGCGTCGAAGCCTGCGAACTCCTCGCGCAGCGCAAGGCCCGAGGCCGGGAGCGTCCCCAGCCCGCGCCACACGGCGTCGCAAGGCTCGAACACTTGGTCAACCAAGGCGCGTGCCACGGGGTTGCCGTTTTGCGCCACGCCGCGCTGATAGGCGTTCTCGATGCGCGCCTCGCCGCGCGCTGCCATGCGGCACAGCAGCTCCACGCTGGCCAGGATGTCCACCGGCTCAAAGCCCGTCACCACGCCGGGGATGCCGAACTCCTCCACCAAAAAGCGGTACGGCGCAAGCCCGGTGATGGTGGAGACGTGCCCCGGCAGGATAAAGCCGTCGATCCGCGTCTCCGGGTCGTCGGCGATGGCGCGCAGGGCCGGCGGGGTGGTTTTGTGCGCGCAGAACACCGTGAAGTTGGCAAGGCTGCGCGCCTCGGCCTCGAGCACGGTGGCGGCGATGGCAGGCGCGGTGGTCTCAAAGCCCACGGCGATAAAGGCCACCTGCCGGGCGGGCTCGCGTTCGGCCAGGTCAAGCGCGTCAGTGGGGGAGTAAACCATGCGCACGTCGGCGCCTGCGGCCTTCTCGGCCGCCAGCGTGGTGGCCGAGCCGGGCACGCGCATCATGTCGCCGAAGGTGGTGACGGTGACGCCCGGGACGCGCGCCAGCGCGATGGCGCGGTCGATGTCCTCGTTGGCGGTGACGCACACCGGGCAACCCGGGCCCGAAAGCAGCGTGAGCCCGGCGGGCATGACCGAGCGGAAACCGTAGCGGCCGATGCTCATGGTGTGTGTGCCGCAGACCTCCATGAGGTTGAGCGGCCGGCCGGCCGAGGTCACCGTGCGGTTTATGGCGTCGATAAGCTCGCGGGCGAGCGCGGGGTCGCGAAACGCCGCGAAGTCCGGGGTGCGCGGGGCGCTTGCGCTTGTGCGCGGAGCGGCGCCTGCGGGTGCGCTTGCGCTCGGGGCGGCGCTAGCGGGTGCGCTTGCGCTCGGGGCGGCGCTAGCGCATGCATCGGCGCTTGCGCTTGCGCGCGGGGTCTGCGGGCTCTTGTCGGCCATGGCTCAGTGCTCCACGGCGTCGGCCAGCGCGGCGCTTACGGCGCCCACCGGCACGGGCTCGCCTGCGGGTGCGGGCGCAAAGGGGTCGGGCGCGTCGTCGGGCAGGTCGTCGGCGATGAGCTCGGGCATCTGGGCGATAAGCTCCAGGGTCTCGGCGGCCTCGGCCGGGTCCACCACCTGGATGCCGAAGCCGGCGTGCACGAGGATGTAGTCGCCCACCTGGGCGTCGGGGATAAGGCGGGTGCTGGCGCGCTGCTGGGTGCCGAGCATGTCAACGGTTGCGCTGGTGCCGCTGAGCTCGATGATCTGCGCGGGTACGGCAAGGCACATAGGTAAGCCTTTCAGTCGCGGTTTGTCCTGCCTAACTATAGCGCGGCGCTGCTGGTTTACCAAGCCGCTCGCGCGGAGCACTCGGGCGAAAACGGTATTCATACGAGCAAGCTAGGGCGGCAGTTATGTTCAGGCGACCTGCCTGGGCGAAAACGTCACCCATACGAAGCGTTTGGGCGAAAACGTCACCCATACGAAGCGTTTGGGCGAAAACGTCACCCATACGACGCGCGTGGGCGAGAACCGCGCTCGTACGAGCAGGTTTTTCGCGCAAGAGGCCGGCACGGGGCTCGCACGGCAGCCGGGCGCGGCGCACCGTTCGAAGGACACGTCGTCTACCAGGCATTTTCCCGTTGTCGCTTCCGCCCGGAAACGCTTTCGGAAGCGGCGGGGGGCTAGGGAGCGGCGAGCGCGCCTCGTATGAGCGCCATTCTCGCCCATTGCGTTCGTATGAGCGCAACTTTCGCCCAAGTGGCTCGTATCAGTGCATTTTTCGCCCAACACGCTCGTATGGGTGAAGCTTTCGCCCACACGTCTCGTATGAGCAAGGTTTTCGCCCCCAGAAACCTCACGCCAACGTTATCCCATCCCGCGCGTTCGTATGGGCGCAATTCTCGCCCACGCGAGCCGTATGAACGCATCTTTCGCCCGCGTGAGTCGTACGAGCTCGTTTTTCGCGCACGCGAGTCGTATGAGTTGGCATTTCGCCCGGACGGTGCGCCGGCGTGGGCGCTGCGTGCAGTGGCTTTGCGCTACGCAAGCCCCGCGGCGAGGCGGGCGCGGGCGATGGCGGCTTGGCCGTAGGCGATGCAGCCGTCGTTTACCGGTACCGTGCTCGGAACAAGCACGGCGAGGCCTGCGGCGCGCAGCAGCTGCCGCACGCGCTCGAGCAGCAGGCGGTTCATAAAGACGCCGCCCGAAAGCGCCACCGTTTCAAGACCGGTTTGCGCGCCCAAGCGCACTGCCACCCGGCAGGTTGCCTGCGCCACAGCCTCGTGAAACGCCAGGGCCAATAGCCCCGCATCCATGCCGCGCTCCTGCGCCTCAAGCAGGGCGAGAAGCACCGGCGCCGGGTCAAGCACGCGAGGGGTCAGCACGCGAGGGGCGGTTGCGTGTTGCCCGCCTGCAACGCATCGGTCGCTCGCGTTGCGTCTCCCGTCCGAAATGCTTTCGTTATCCGCGGCCTGTCGCTCGCCAGCAATGCTCCGCTCGCCCGCGCCGCACCGATCGTCCACGCTGCACCGATCGCCCGCGCCGTGCTGGTCGTTTGCAGCGTCTCGGACGCCTATGCCGCACTGCTCACTCGCGTCGCACGAGGCGCCCGCTCGCTCACTCGTGCCGTGGTTCTCGCCGGTAAGCGCGGCAATCTCGTCACCGACAAACACGGTTGCCGCCGCGGCTTCCAGCGCGCGCCCGGCGCTGTTCTCACCCACGGCGCGCCAGGCGGCGGCTTCCAGCTCTATGGCGGGCTCGCCCTCGTAGGTTGCCTGGCCGCAGATGCCCAGCAGCGCCGCTGCGGCGTCAAAGAGGCGGCCCATGCTGGTGGTAACGGGGCTGTTGAGGCTGCGCTTGAGCATGGCGTGGGTCACGGAGCGCACCTCGTCGCCGAGCTCCGCCGCGAAGCCCTGGGCAGCGGGCTCATCCAGCAGGCCGTAGTCACTGAGCAGGGCGTAGGCGTTGCGCCGCGCGTCGCGCACCGAGGCAGCGCCGCCGGGCAGGCGCCACGGCCGCAGGTGGGCCGCGCGCTCAAAGCCGGTGAGGCTTGCGATAAGCACCTCGCCGCCCCAGATGGTGCCGTCCGGCTCAAGGGTACCGGCGCCGAGCAGGGCGGCGTTTGCGGGCCGGGCGGAAGCGGATCCGTCCCGGAGGGGATCGCGATCTGCGCAGTACGTTGCCCCGGCGCCCGTGCCGTCAAAGGCGACGCCGATCACGCGCGCATCGGCGCAGGCGTGCCCGTCGCAAGCCGCCTCGGCAAGCACGGCGGCAAGGTGCGCGTGGTGATGCTGCACCTCTACCAGCGGGATCCCGCGGCGCGCGGCCTCGGCGCGCGCCCACTGGCTCGCAAGGTAGCGTGGGTGCGCGTCACAGACCAGCGCGTCGGCCGCAAGGTCGAAAAGCTGGGAAAACCGCGTGCGCGCCTCGTGCCAGGCGTCCATGGTCTCGGCGTTCTCGATGTCGCCGATGTGCTGCGAGAGAAAGCACGCTGCGGCGCCGTCCCCGTTCTCGCGCGTGTACGCAAAGGTGGCCTTTTGCTCGGCGCCGCAGCAGAGAAGCGCGGGGATGCGCGTCGGGTTCGCCGCCGTTGGCAGCGGCAGCGGCGGCGGCGCGTACCCGCGGGCGCGGCGTACGGGCAGCGGCGCGCCGTCTGCGCCTACTCGCACCACCGAGTCGTCGTAGCGCGAGAGAATCGCGCGGTCGTTGCCCAAAAGCGCGTCGGCAATGCCGCTCGCTACCAGGCGTTTCCACGCCAGATCGTCGTCGGTCTCGATCGGCTCCTCGGAAAGGTTGCCGCTCGTCATCACCAGCGCGCGCACGCCCGTTTCGGCGCATGCCGCCATCAGCAGGTGCTGCAGCGGCGTGTAAGGCAGCATCACGCCCACTTCCGGCAGGTCAAAGGTCACCGCCGGGGCGAGAAGCACCGGCGCGCCCGCGGCGTGCGTGGCGCCGGAGGCCGCCGGCGGGGTGGGGGACGTGCGGGCGCCGCAATCTGTCGCTCTTCTTCTCAGCAGCACGATGGGGCGCACCGACCCGCTGAGCAGCTCGCGCTCGGCGGGGCTCACGCGGCAAAGGGCCTCGGCGTCGCGTAGGGTGCGGACCATGACGGCCAGCGGCTTGTTGCTGCGGCGCTTGCGGCGGCGCAGCTCGCGCACGGCCGTGTCGTCGCCGGCGTTGCAGGCGAGATGAAAGCCGCCCAGGCCCTTCACGGCCACGATGCCGCCTTGGGCGATAAGCGCGGCGCAGCGTGCGATGACGGCGTCGCTTTCCTCGCGCGTAGTGCCCACGGCGGGTGTGGCCTTGCCGTCGGCCTTGCCCGCCGCGTCCGCGCGCTCGCGCCAGGTGAGGTGCGGCCCGCAGGCGAAGCAGGCGTCGGGCTGGGCGTGGAAGCGCCGGTCGAGCGGGTCGGCGTACTCGGCGGCGCAGGACGGGCACAGGGGGAAGGGCGCCATCGAGGTGGCCGGACGGTCGTAGGGCAGGTCGCGGATGATGGTGAAGCGCGGCCCGCAGTTGGTGCAGTTGATGAAGGGGTAGTGGTAGCGCCGGTCGGCGGGGTCGAAGAGCTCGCGGACGCAGTCGGGGCAGGTGGCGATGTCGGGCGAGACGAGCGTGGTGCGCGCCGTGTCGGCGTTCGAGGTGCGGATCTCGAAGCGGGGGGCGCCGGCGCCAGCGCGCCCGGCGGCCGCGTTGTCGGCAGCCCCGTCGCCGTTTTTCTCGTCCAGCCAGGAAACCTGCACGGCATCGACCCGCGCGGCGGCAGGGGCGTTGGCGCTCAGGGCTCGTGCGAACTTCTCAACGGTCGCACGCGCGCCGACGGCCTCAACGTGCACGCCGTCCGAGGCGTTGAGCACCCAACCGGCCAGCCCGCGCGCCACCGCCTCGCGGTACACAAAGGGGCGGAACCCCACCCCCTGCACGATCCCGGTTATATATATGCGCGCCCGTGCCATGTCCCCTCGCTTCACGCCCGGATAAGCAGAACAACCCCGCCCCAGCAGGTGCCGGCGGCCATCGCAGGCCGCCCTACAGCTCCAAGCTTGTGCCGGTGGCGGCGCAGGTCAGCGCGCCGTGGTGCACGCCGCGCAGCGCCAAGAGCTTGTCGGCCAGCTCGTACACGCGCGCGCCGACGCCCTTGAGCGCCAGGATCTCCAGGCAGTTGTGGTGGTCCAGGTGCACGTGCATGGTCGAGACGATCTCGGCGGTGTAGTCGTGTTGGATGTCGTCTAGCCGGCGCGTGAGGTCGCCGGTGTGGTGGTCGTAGATCATCGTGAGCGAGCCGATGACCTCCTCCTCGGGCGTGCGCAGCTCGTCAGCCACCAGGGCCTGGCGGATAAGGTCGCGCACGGCCTCGGAGCGGTTGCGGTCGCCGCGCGTGCGCTCGTTGAGCTTGTCAAACTGGTTGAGCAGGTTCTCGGGCACGGCGATGGAGAACCGCGTGAGGTCGTTCTCGGCCATGATGCCTCCTTGGCGCGGGTAAGGGCGACGGGCAAGCGGGAGGGGGCGGGGCCGCCGTTGCTGCGCGGCGCACGGCGTACGGCGCGCTGCGTGCGGTCCCACCCCGCTTCGCTACACCAGCTTGACGGAGCCCACGGAGTTGTGGTCGCTCTCGATGGCCTCCTCGTAGCCCTCGAGCGCGGCGTGCGCCTCGCCCAGCGCGGCCATGGCCTGCTCCAGCTTGTGGGCGATGCGGTCCATCTGGAACGCCTCGGTAGCGTGGGTGAGGTCGTGCGCCCAGTTGTGCGCGAGCTCCACCGTGTCGTCGATCTGCTTGACGGTCATGGCGAGCTGGCTCATGTTCATTCCGACGTCGTGCATGGCAAGTCCTTTCTGCATGGGCGAGAAGCACTCCGGTTGATCAGCTTGCCTAAGTGTACTACGCCGCATGCGCCAAACTAGGCCGTGCTTAATTTGGCGCGTGCGCGGCTTCCGGCTCGGTTGGTTATGCCAACAGCAGTCCACGGCTTAGTTGGTCGCGCTGTCGACAGGCGAAATCCAGTTGGGAGCTCGCACGACACGTAACTGCCGATTATTCGAGAATTACGTGCCGTTTGCGCGACCAACCGTTCCTTGTCTGCTGAAACGGCGATCAACCAAGCCGCACCAACCTTTCTTTTCGCTGCGCCCCTCCATCCCGCGCCATGCAAAAGCGCCGCCGCCCTGCGCGGGGGCGGCGGCGCTTCTAAAGGGAGAGCATCGCGGGGTTGGCGCGGCGGTGCAACGGTACGGCGGCGCACCAGCGCGCAGCCAAGCGCTTACAGGTTGCGCTTGATCTCCTCGAACAGGCGGACCTTGGGCATGGCGCCCACCGTGCGGCCGATCTCCTGGCCGTTCTTGAACAGCACCAGCGTGGGGATGGACATCACGTGGAAGCGCATCGCGAGGTCCTGATTGTCGTCAACGTTGCACTTGGCGACGTTGATGGTGCCGGCCATCTCGCCGGCGATCTCCTCAACCACGGGGGACAGCGCGCGGCACGGTCCGCACCACGGCGCCCAGAAGTCCACGAGCGTGGGGGTGGCGGAGGCGATCGTTTCGTCGAACGTGTCGAGCGTGAGTTCTTTCAGAGCTGCCATAGGATTCTCCTTTGCAAGCGACGGCGCGACGCGGGTGCTGCCCTGCGCTTGATGGCGGGGTTGCGCCCCGCGGAGCGTGCCGGCCGTGGTTGACATCGCTTGCCTTATACCCAAGGCCACGCAAGATGTGACGCGCCAAAACTGCCCATTTTGTTGCAAGATCGGGGGAGCGGAGCATATGTGGTGTCCAAGGGCGTCCAGCCGACACGGGTTGAAACGAACACGTCCCCATCCAACCCATCCAACCCGTTGCCGTGCCCCGCGTCAGCTCCGGGCGCAGGGTACAATGCAGCCAAAAGCGACGCGGGCGCTCAGCGCGCCTCCGCCTGCCCGAACCTTTGCGAAAGGGGTTCTCATGCCCGTTGTGCCCACTGCCGAGATTCGCGCCGCCTACGTGGAGGCGCTGCGCAGCCAGCTGAGCGCTCTGGCCGAGCGCGGCGCGTGGGTGGCGGGCAACGTGTTTTCGCCGGTGGTGCTGGTGAAAGGCGACCTCAACGCGGCGGAGCGCGCCGGCGGGGAGCTTTTGGCCGGCGCCGACGGGGCGGCCCTGCGCGCGGCACTCGAGCGCCTGGGCTACGCGCCGGAGGATTTCTGCGCGCTCGCCGCGTGCTCGGACGCCGGGGAGGCGCTGCCAACCGCGCTTTTCCGCGAGGCGCTTGAGCTGCTCGACCCCGAGGCAATCGTTGCGCTGGACGGGATCGCCGCCGACGCGGTGCGCGCGGCGTACGCCGACGAGCTCGCGTGCGTGGAGGACGCGGCCCAGGCGGCGCTGGTGCCCGGCGTGGTGGCGCGCGTGCTGGGCCGGCGGGTGCTTGCGCTCGACGGCTTTGAAGCGGCGCTTGCGAACCCGCGCGACAAGCAGCGCATGTGGGCCTACCTCAAGCAGCTGCCGCCCGAGGGCGCGCCGTACTAAGCGCTCTACCATGCCCGGCGCCGTTCGCCCTGCTCTTCTCGCCCAGGCGAATGCCGGTGCGGTAATCTGGGCATCCTTGTGCCGTAGGAACCACGCCGAACCGCCGGCCTCGCCCGCCGCGGAACGGCAAGAGGGGAGTTGCATATGAAGGCGTTGCTCATCAACGGCGGCCCGCACAAGCAGGGCTGCACCAACCTGGCTCTGGAGCACGTGGCGCGCGGCCTGGCCGAGGGCGGCTGCGATTCCGAGATCGTCTGGCTGGGCAACAAGCCCATCGCGGGCTGCATGGCGTGCGGCCGGTGCCGCGAGCTCGGCCGCTGCGTGATCGACGACGTGGTGAACGAGCTCATCCCCAAGGCCCGCGAGGCCGACGGCATCGTGATCGGCTCGCCGGTGCACTACGCGGCGCCCGCCGCCCAGGCGGTCGCGGCGATGCACCGCCTGTTCTACACCCGCGCGGTCGACTGGTCGGGCAAGGTGGGCGCCAGCGTCGTGAGTTGCCGCCGCGGTGGCTCGGCCACGGCGTTTGACCAGCTCAACAAGTATTTCTCCATTTCGGGCATGCCGCAGGTGTCGTCGTATTACTGGAACGAGATCCACGGCAACACCCCCGAGGAGGCTCTGCAGGACGAGGAGGGCCTCGCTACCATGCAGCAGCTGGGCCTCAACATGGCGTGGCTCATCAGCTGCATCAAGGCGGGCGAGAAGAGCGGCCACCCCTATCCCGGTCACGTCCACAGCGCCAAGACCAACTTCATCCGCTAAGGAAGCGCCGACCCATCCGCTGCGGGGGACGAACGCGCGGGGACGGACGCCAAAGGCATGCGTGGCGCTAAAGCTGCCGCGTGCGCAGCTTGCGGGCCGGGCCCCGGGATTTGGCAAGATCTCGGGGTCCGGCCCTTTTGCGTTTGCACGGCCCGCGTCCCTGCGCCCCACCCCTGCATTTCGTGTATAAGACTTTACAGCTGTCTTGTCACATGACAACACACGTGCCATACTAGCGCAGATTTTGCCCTGCGGAAGGAGCCCTATGGCCAACGTGTCCGACATCCCAGCACCAACGTCCGAGCTTGCCCGCGAGCTCGCCGAGCTCAAGCGCTCGCGCAACGCGGTGCTGCTCTCCCATTACTACGTAGCCCCCGAGATCCAAGCCGCGGCTGATTACGTGGGCGACTCGTTTGCCCTGGCCAAGCTCGCGGTGAGCCTGCCGCAGCAGACCCTCGTGATCGCCGGCGTCTCGTTCATGGGCGAAAGCATGAAGCTGCTCAACCCCCAAAAGACCGTGCTGCTGCCAAACCCGCAGGCAGACTGCCCCATGGCGCACATGGTGACCCGCGCGGACGTCGAGCGCGCCCGCGCCGCGTACGGGGACGACCTCGCGGTGGTGTGCTACGTCAACTCAACCGCCGAGATCAAAAGCTGGTCGGACGTGTGCGTGACCTCGTCCAACGCCGTGAAGATCGTGCGCGCGCTGCCGCAGGGCACTGTCCTGTTCATCCCCGACCAGAACCTCGGCCGGTACGTGGCCGCCCACGTGCCCGAGAAGCGCGTCCTGCTCAACGACGGCTGCTGCCCCTACCACCGCGACCTCGCCTTGGACGAGGTCCGCGTGCTCAAGCAGGCGCACCCGGACGCGCTGGTTTTGGCGCACCCGGAGTGCGCGCCCGAGGTGGTGGCCGAGGCCGACTATGCGGGCTCCACGGCCGGCATCATCGCGTATGCCGAGAAGAGCCCGGCGCGCGAGTTCATCGTGCTCACCATGGACGGCGTGGCTGCCGAGCTGGAGAAACGCTGCAACGGGGCGATCGCAGCGCCGGAGGCGGCCGACGAGGGCGCCGCGGGCGAGAAGGACGAGAAGCACGCTGCGGGGGAGAAGGACGCTGCTCCCGCCGCGTCTGCCGCGCCGCGCAAGCGCTTTTACTTCCCGGCACAGGCCACCTGCCCCGAGATGGCCTCGATCACGCTGGAGCAGGTGGTGGCGTGCCTGCGGGCCGAGGACCCGGCGGCCTCGCCGTATGCGGTGAGCGTGGACGCGGCGCTGGCGGGACCTGCCAAGCAGATGCTCGACCGCATGCTTGCCTACGCCGCGCAGTGAGGGGGGCCGATGACTGACGTGATGCAAACGCCGCAGGCGGGTTCTTGCGCGGCGGATTTCAACGCGAGCAGAGCAGGCCTCAGCGCCAACGCCTCTGGAGCGTCGGTGACCGCGGCCGACCCATCGGCCGCCGCCAGCCCGGCCACGGCCAGCCCGGTTACCACCGCCGGCTCGGCCACCACCAGCCCGGCCGCCGCGTGCGCTCCCGCGACCGACCCCGTCGCCTCCGCCCCGCGCGACCTTACCTGCGACGTGGTGATCGTGGGTTGCGGCGTCGGCGGGCTCTACACCGCGCTCAAGCTGCCGTCCACGCTCGACGTCGTGATGCTATCCAAGGGCGCGGTGGACGAGTGCGACTCCATGCTCGCGCAGGGCGGCATCTGCGTGCTCGCCGACGCCGACGACTACGACGCCTACGTTGAAGACACCCTGCGCGCCGGTCATTACGAGAACCGCCTCGAAAGCGTGGACGTCATGGTGCGCTCGAGCCGCGCGGTGATCGACGACCTCGTTGACCTGGGCGTCGACTTCGAGCGCACGTCGGGCGGGGCGCTCGCCTTCACGCGCGAGGGGGCCCACTCGCGCCCGCGCATCTGCTACCACGCCGACATCACGGGCGAGGCCATCACCACGGCGCTGCTCGCCCGCGTGCGCGAGCGCGCTAACGTGCGCATCTTAGAGCACACCGCCATGATCGACCTGCTGGACGCGCCGACGGACGCCGCGGATGCACCGGCCGGCACCTCAGGCGCGACCCCCGCGCCCGGCGCCGCGCCCGCGTGCGCCGGCGTGCGCGCCGTGCCCGTGGCGCCCGGCGCGGAAAACCAGCGCGCCGAGGAGCTCACCGGTGCCGCCGGGCGCGCCGCGGCCGCGGGAGGCGCAGGCAATGCGGGCGGGGAGGAAACCTGCCCGGCGCCTGCACCAAGAGGCTCTTCTGATCCCGCCGCGCCGAACGCCTTTTGCATCTACGCGCGGGCCACGGTGCTTGCGTGCGGCGGCATCGGCGGGCTGTACGAGCGCTCCACCAACTTCCCGAGCCTCACCGGCGACGCCTGCCGCATCGCCGAGCGCCACGGCGCGGTGCTGGAGCACATGGATTACGTGCAGATCCACCCCACGAGCCTCTACGCCGGCCCGGCCCGCACCGCCGAGGCCAACCTGCCCGGCCAGCCGCCCCGCACCGCCGACGACCGCGCCTTCCTCATCTCGGAGTCGTGCCGCGGCGAGGGCGCGGTGCTTTTGGACGCCGCCGGCGAGCGCTTCTGCGACGAGCTGCAGCCGCGCGACGTGGTCACCGCGGCCATCCGCGCCAAGATGGCCGAGGAGGGCTCCGACCACGTGCGCCTCTCGTTTGAACACGTGCCGGCCGAGGTGGTCCGCACGCACTTCGCACATATATATGAGCGCTGCCTGGAGGAGGGCTACGACATCACGCGCGAGCCCGTTCCCGTGGTGCCGGCGCAGCATTACTTCATGGGCGGCATCCATGTGGACGTGGACGGGCGCACCGGTGTGCCGGGGCTGTTCGCGGTGGGCGAGACCAGCTGCACGGGCGTGCACGGCAAGAACCGCCTGGCGAGCAACAGCCTGCTCGAGGCGCTGGTGTGGGCGCGCCGCGCGGCGCAGGTGATCGCCAGCGGTGAGAGCCTGCCGGTCGAGAAGATCGGCGAGCCGGCGCTGCCGGGCGAGAAGCGCGCGTAGCGAACGCGCGGCGGTGCCGGCCAGGCGGGCCGGCGCCGCGAGAACAGCGGACGAGAAGGGACGCAGATGGATCCGATCACGATGAAGCTGCAGGCCGAGCCGGTTATCCTGGCGGCGCTGCGCGAGGACATGAACGCCGGCGACCTCTCCACCGAGGCGGTGATGCCCGAGCCGCACGCCGCGGTGGTTGACCTGATCGCCAAGCAGGACGGCGTCATCGCCGGGCTTGACGTGTTCGAGCGCACGTTTACGCTGCTGGACGCCGCGGCGCGCGTGGAGCTCATGCCGCGCGGCACAAGCGCGGAGGCCGAGGGCACCTCGGCCGCGCCGGCAGACTCCGGTGCTGCGGAGGCCGGCGTTGCCGAGGCCGGCACCTGCGCCCGCCCGGTCCGCGACGGCGACGAAGTGCGCGCCGGCGAGCTTGTCGCCCGCGTGTACGCCGACGCGCGCGTGCTGCTCTCGGGCGAGCGCGTGGCGCTGAACTTCCTGCAGCGCATGAGCGGCATCGCCACCTACACCCGCCGCGTGGCGGGCTACCTGGAGGGCACCGGCACCTGCCTGGTCGACACGCGCAAAACCACGCCGGGCCTGCGCGTGTTCGAGAAGGAGGCCGTGCGGGCCGGCGGCGCGCGCAACCACCGCTACAACCTCTCGCAGGCTGTGATGCTCAAAGACAACCACATCGCCGCGGCCGGCGGCATCGCCCAGGCGGTGGCGGCCGCCCGGGAGCGCGCACCGTTCGTGTGCACGGTTGAGGTGGAGGTCGAGAGCCTCTCGCAGGTGCGCGAGGCGCTTGCCGCTGGTGCGGACATCGTCATGCTCGACAACATGACGCACGCCGAGATGGCCGAGGCCGTCCAGGTCATCGACGGGTGGGCCAAGACGGAGTGCTCGGGCAACGTGACGGCCGAGAACGTGCGCGCCCTGGCCGACTTGGGCGTGGACTACATTTCCTCCGGCGCGCTGACCCATTCGGCTGGTATCCTCGATCTCAGCATGAAGTACCTGCGCCTGCTGTAGGCGGGTGCGGATGCGTTTGGCACGGGGTCGCGCGCATGTAGCGCGGCTCCGGGGCCGGCGGCTTACCGGGCGGGCGAGAAGGGCAGGGAGGCGGTTATGAGCGGAGAAGAGCGCAGGCGCGCGCTGACGGCCGAGCTTGCGGCGGCCGCGGCGCCGGTTGCGGGCGCTGAGCTGGCGCGGCGCCTGGGCGTGAGCCGCCAGGTCATCGTGCAGGACGTGGCGCTGCTGCGCAGCCGCGGCACGCAGGTGCTCTCCACCAACCGCGGCTATGTGCTGGCCCCTGCGCCGGCCGCTGCCCCCGCGCGCCCGCAGCGCGTTTTCAAGACCTGCCACACGGCTGAGCAGACGCGCGACGAGCTCACCTGCATCGTAGACTTGGGCGCGCGCGTGGAGGACGTGCAGGTGAACCACCGCGCCTACGGCCGGCTCCGCGCGCCTCTGGGTATCGCGAGCCGCCGCGACGTGGACGCGTTTATCCACGACATCGAGACGGGCAAGTCCTCGCCGCTCATGACGGTGACCTCGGGCTACCACTTCCACACGGTCTCGGCAGATGCAGAGGAGATCTTGGACGAGGTGGCCGCGGCCCTTGCCGCGCGCGGCTACCTGGCCAAGCTAATGCCCTACGAGCAAGCCGAGTTCGGCGCTGCGTAACGACGCACCGCAGGGGCCTGCCATTGGGGACGGGTGGACCGGCGTTACCCCAGGTCGGCGCCGTTCGTGGCGATCACGCGCTGGTACCACCAGAAGCTGTCCTTGCGCCGGCGCTCGTAGGTACCCTGGCCCTCGTCGTCGAGATCAACGTACACAAAGCCGTAGCGTTTGGACATCTGGCAGGTAGACATGCTTACCAGGTCAATGCAGCCCCACGGCGTGTAGCCCATCACGTCCACACCGGCGCGGATGGCGGCGGCGATGGCCTTGATGTGCTGGCGGAAGTACTCGATGCGGTAGGGGTCGTGGATGGACCCGTCTTCCTCCACCTTGTCGTAGGCGCCCAGGCCGTTCTCCACGATGAACAGCGGCTTGCGGTAGCGGTCACACATGTCTATAAGCGCGTAGGTGAGCCCGTCGGGGTCTATCTGCCAGCCCCAGTCGCTCGTGGCGAGGTAGGGGTTCTTGACGCCCGTGGCCAGGTTGCCGCAGACCTTCTCGCGCTCGACCGCGTCGGTTGAGTCAACCATCGACTGGTAGTAGCTGAAGCTCACGAAGTCCACTGGGTAGGTGGCCAGGATCTCCTCGTCCGCCTCGCCAAAATCGATGTGGATGCCCTTCTCGGCCCACTCGTTGAGCAGCCAGCGCGGGTAGCGGCCGAAGGCCTGCACGTCGCCGTACCAGTAGTTCTCGCGGTTGTCGCGTTGGGCGAGCAGCATGTTCTTTGGGTCGCAGTTCAGCGGGTAGGTGAGGGTGCGCGTGAGCATGCAGCCCATCTGCGCGCCCGGCACCATCCGGTGCAGGTGCTTGGTTGCCAGCGCGCTTGCCACGAGCTGGTTGTGCACGCACTGATAGATAACCGCTTCGAGCTCGCTGGCTTCGAAGCGGTCGGGGCAGATGCCGACGGTGGTCCAAGGGTGGCGGAACGCCGAGTCGATCTCGTTGAAGGTGAGCCAGTACTTCACGTAGGGGCCGAACTCGCGGAAGCACACCTTGGCAAACCGGACGAAGAGCCCGATGACCTGCCGCTGGTACCAGCCTTGGGTGTGGTTGGCCAGGTAGAGCGGCATCTCGTAGTGGTGCAGTGTCACTAAGGGCTCGATACCTGCGGCGCGCATGGTTTCGAAGAGGTCGCGGTAATAGTCGATGCCCGCCTGAAGGGGTTCGTCCTCCATGCCGGTGGGGAACAGGCGCGCCCACTGGATGGAGACGCGCAGGCACTTGAAGCCCATCTCGGCGAACAGCGCTATGTCCTCTTTATAGCGGTGATAAAAGTCGATGCCGTGGCGCTTGGGATAGCGGTGGGTGTCGCGGCTGGCCTCGGCTTCGGCTATCTGCGCGGAGGTGATGCCGTGCAGAGCTTGGTAGTCCTTCACGTCGACGTTGGGCTTGTAGGTGGTGCAGTCTGCCACGGTGAGGCCCTTGCCGGCCTCGTCCCACGCGCCTTCGCACTGGTTGGCCGCGGTGGCGCCGCCCCAAAGGAAGCCCTCGGGGAAGGGGCTTGCAGCACAGGGATCCTGTTTGCTGGCTGCTCGTTCCATCTGCTCTCCTCTCGCTTTGCCGGGGCGCTTTAGGCGCGCGGATTGCCCGCCGTCCCTTGGCGGGTGTGGCGCTTCGTTACAAAAAAGGCCCCGCGGCGATGCGGGGCCCTTTCACGGTACGTGTGCGCATAGCGCTTGGTAACGTTAGTTACTCGGCGATCTCGGTGATGGCACCGGCCGGGCACTGCTCCATGCAGACGCCGCAGGCGATGCAGGAATCCTCGTCGGAAACCGTGGCAACGTCGCCCAGCTCGATAACGCCCTGGGGGCAAGCGTCGACGCAAACACCGCAGGCGATGCACTCGTCTGCAACGATAACGGGATGAGCCATAATATCCTCCTCTGTGCTGCCCGAGGCCCCTGCCCCGGATACTGGGCTTAAACATACCACGTCACCCGGGCATTGCAATGCTTTGGGCTGGGGAATTTCTACCATTCGCCGAGTAAGCGTTGTATAACTTTCTAAAAAGTGCTTATACATGCCGTTTGACCTGCGCAGATATTGGTACCGACGGCGTTCGCATTCCGTGAAACCCACCGGAAATGAATGTGCTGTCGCCTGTGCCACATTGGTGGGGAGGCCACCGAGAAGGGTTATCGCGCTGGCAACAAAAAATCTTATATGAATTCACTTAGATTTTGTATAACTTACCCTGTCAAGGGATATAGTATTGAGCGTACGAAAACGAAACGCCGCTGAGGCGTGGCTGTCAATGGGAAGGAAAAGAGGTCCCACCATGAGCAACAAAATCTTAGGTATCGACCTGGGCACCACCAACTCGGCTATGGCCGTGCTTGAGGGCGGCGAGCCCACCATCATCGTCAACGCCGAGGGCGACCGCACCACCCCGTCGGTCGTCGGCTTCCGTGCCGACGGCGACCGCGTGGTAGGCAAGGCCGCCAAGAACCAGGCCGTCACCAACCCCAAGAACACCATCTTCTCCATCAAGCGCTTCATGGGCCGCAAGTACGGCGAGGTGTCTGAGGAGATCAAGACCGTCCCGTACGACGTGAAGGAGGGCCAGGGCGGCCGCGCCGTCGTGAGCGTCGACGGCAAGGACTTCACGCCTGAGCAGATCAGCGCCATGATCCTGCAGAAGATGAAGGCCGATGCCGAGAAGTACCTGGGCGAGACCGTCACCGACGCCGTCATCACCGTGCCGGCCTACTTCAACGACTCGCAGCGCCAGGCTACCAAGGACGCCGGTAAGATCGCCGGTCTCAACGTCAAGCGCATCGTGAACGAGCCCACCGCCGCGGCGCTGGCCTACGGCCTCGACAAGAAGTCCACCGACCAGAAGGTCCTCGTGTTCGACCTGGGCGGCGGCACCTTCGACGTCTCCATCTTGGATCTTGCCGACGGCGTGTTCGAGGTTCTCTCCACCGCCGGCGACAACCATTTGGGCGGCGACGACTGGGATCAGCGCGTCATCAACTGGCTGGCCGACAAGTTCCAGGCCGACAACGGCATCGACCTGCGCAAGGACGCCATGGCCCTGCAGCGCCTGAAGGAGGCCGCCGAGAACGCCAAGAAGGAGCTCTCCGCCGCGCAGCAGGCCAACGTGAACCTGCCGTTCATCACCGCTGACGCCACCGGCCCCAAGCACCTCGACTACACCATCACCCGCGCTGAGTTCGAGCGCATCACCCACGACCTGCTCGAGCGCTGCAAGGCTCCGGTCACCAACGCCCTGCGCGACGCCGGCCTCAAGCTCTCCGACCTGAACGAGGTCATCCTGGTGGGCGGCTCCACCCGCATGCCCGCCGTGCAGGATCTCGTGAAGAACATGACCGGCAAGACCCCCAACATGTCGGTGAACCCCGACGAGGTCGTTGCCGCGGGCGCTGCCGTCCAGGGCGGCGTGCTCACCGGCGACGTCGACGGCATCCTGCTGCTCGACGTGACCCCGCTCAGCCTGGGCGTCGAGACCATGGGCGGCGTCATGACCAAGATGATCGACCGCAACACCACCATCCCGACCTCCAAGACCGAGATCTACTCCACGGCGGCCGACAACCAGACCTCCGTTGAGATCAACGTCCTGCAGGGCGAGCGCGAGATGGCCGCCGACAACAAGTCCCTCGGCCGCTTCCAGCTCACCGGTATCCCGGCCGCCCGCCGCGGCATGCCCAAGATCGAGGTCACCTTCGACATCGACGCCAACGGCATCGTGAAGGTCTCCGCCAAGGATCTGGGCACCGGCAAGGAGCAGCAGATCACCATCTCCGGCTCCACGGCGCTCTCAGACGACGAGGTCGACCGCATGGTCAAGGACGCCGAGGCGCACGACGCCGAGGACAAGAAGAAGAAGGAAGAGGTCGAGGTCCGCAACCAGACCGACAGCCTCGCCTACTCCACCGAGCAGACGCTGGCCGACCTGGGCGACAAGGTTTCCGCTGACGTGAAGAGCGACGCCGAGGCCGCCATCGCCGAGGCCAAGAAGGCCCTGGACGGCACCGACATCGACGCCATCAAGGCCGCGGGCGACAAGCTCCAGGGCATCGCCTACAAGCTGGCCGAGCTGGTCTACGCCGACGCGCAGGCCTCTACGGACGGCCAGGCCGCCGGCGGCAACGCCGCGTCTGACGGCGACGACGTGGTCGACGCCGACTACGAGGTTGTGGACGACGACAAGTAAGCAACACCCAAGGGCTTAAAGAAGGTCCGCGATGATGAAGACAACGACCGGGGCGGGTGCAACGCCCGCCCCCGACAAGAGCCAGGAGCAGGATGTGAGAATCCCCGTCGAGGTCGATGAGGCCACCGAGGCCACCGGGCCGACCGAAACCCCCGATGAGGCCACGTCCCCCGAGGCGGATGGGGCCGAGGCTGCCGAGCCGCGCGAGATGACCGAGGACGAGATGATCGAGGCTGCCATCCGTGCCGGCGAGGAAGCCGCCGACAACGACTTCAAAGTGCAGCTCGAGATCGCCCGCAAGGATCTGGACGCGGCGCGCGCCCAGCTTTCTGAGGCGCGCGACGCCCAGGAGGTGGCCGAGAAGCGCGCCCAGGAGGCGGCAGACCGCACCGCGCGCCTGCAGGCCGACTGGGAGAACTACCGCCGCCGCACCGCGGCCGAGCGCGTAGCCGAGCGCGAGCGCGCGTGCGAGAAGCTCGTGGAGAACCTTCTGCCGGTGCTCGACGACATGGAGCGCGCCATCGCGCACGCCGGCACCGTCGAGAACATGGGCGACGACTTCAAGAGCTTCGTGGACGGCGTGGACGCCGTGCACAGCAAGCTGCTCGGCGCCATCCAGAAGGAGGGCGTGGAGGTTATCGACCCGGCCGGGCAGGCGTTCAACCCGCTCGAGCACCAGGCGGTGGGCCGCGTGGAGGATCCCGCCCAGTACGACGAGACAGTGAACGACGTGTACCAGAAGGGCTACCGCATGGGCGACCATGTGATCCGCACCGCCATGGTCACGGTGACCTACGGCGGCGAGCGCAGGCCCGCACCTGCCGACCAGGCGGCTGAGGCGCCTGCCCAAGACGGGGAGGAGCCTCGCGAGGCCGAGTAGCTCATAGGCAATGACGGGCGCCCGGGCTTCTCACCCGGGCGCCCTTTTCAAGAAGCGCGCAGGCAGACAGGCGCTGCGAGACGCCTGCGCGCCAACAGCAACCAACCAAGAGGGGAGGCGGATCCGTATGCCGCAGGCAACTAAGACCTTTTACGACGTGCTGGGCGTTTCGCGCGATGCTTCCGACAAGGAGATCAAGACCGCGTTTCACAAGCTGGCGCAGAAGTACCACCCCGACGCGGGCGGTGACGAGCAGAAGTTCAAGGAGATAAGCGAGGCGTACGAGACGCTTTCCAATCCCGACAAGCGCAAAGAGTACGACCAGATGCTCATGTTCGGCATGGGCGGCAACGGGCCTGGCGGCGGCGCCTACACCTACACCGGCGGCGGCCAGGGCTGGGGCGACATCTTCGACAGCATCTTCCGCGGCGAGGGGGCGTTTGGCACCGACTGGGCCCAGGGCTTCGGCGGTCAGGGCTTCGGCGGCATGGGCGGCGCAGGGCGCACGCGCAGCCGCAAGGGCAGCGACCTCAGCCTGAGCATCGACGTGTCGGCCGAGGACGCGTTCCGCGGCGTCACGCGCAAGGTCACCTACCGCGTGCCGTCCACCGGCGAGCAGCAGACCATCACCGTGAACGTGCCGGCCGGCGCGGTCAACGGCGGCAAGCTGCGCTACAAGCGCCGCGGCGAGTACGGCGCGAACGGCGGCGAGCGCGGCGACTTGGTCATCACCACGCGCGTGGCCGAGCACCCGCTGTTCAAACGCAAGGGCGCCGACGTGACCATGGAGCTGCCCGTCTCGGTGTACGAGGCGGCGCTGGGCACGCAGATCGAGGTGCCCACGCCCGGCGGCACGGCCGTGCGCCTGAAGATCCCGGCGGGCACGCAGAGCGGCAAGACCTTCCGCTTCAAGGATCTGGGCGCGCCGGATGTGAAGCACCGCGGCCGCACGGGCGCTTTGCTCGTGACCGTGAAGGTGGAGGTGCCCACGGCGCTTACCGACGAGGAGCGCACCAAGCTGCGCGAGCTCGAGGAGGCGGACACGCGCGACTACCGCGCGCGGGTGAACCGCTTCCGCGCGAAGTAAGGATTGGAGCGGCCGGCCAGGCGGCGTTTCGCTTGGCCGGCCGCGACACGCAGGGCGCCGGAAGGCGCTGGGGACACGGCGCGCAGGCGTGCGCCGTAAGCATTGTTCTTCTTTTCCCAGGTACGCGGTGCTGCAAGGCGGCGGCGCGCGGTTGGCAAAAGCAGAACGGGAGAAGAGAGGGGCGAGGACATGAGCCAGCAGGGGAGAGACAAGCCGCTGTACATGATCAGCGTGGCGGCTGAGCTTACGGGCATGCACCCGCAGACGCTGCGCGTGTACGAGTCGAAGGGGCTGGTGAACCCGCAGCGCTCGGGCGGCAACACGCGCCTGTACTCGCAAAACGACATCGACCGCCTGGAGCTTATCGGCCAGCTCACCGACGAGGGCATCAACCTGGCCGGCGTGGTGCGCATCCTCGACATGCGCGAGCGCGCCGAGAAGCGCGAGGCCGAGCTGCAGAAGCTGCGCGAGGAGAACCGCCGTCTGGAGGACGAGGTGCACGAGCTGCGCATGCAGAAGCGCATCACCGCGCTGGCGCCCTACGACGGCTCCAACGCCGAGAGCGTGCTGAAGGGCCTGCTCGGCGGGAAGTAAGGCGCTTTTCGTCCATGGGGGACGAGTACGTTTGGCAGGTGCGCGGCGGGTGCACGCCAAACGTACCCGTCCTTTTTTTCGTTAGCGTGCGTTTACGCGCGGAAGGAGGCCTCGAGCGCGCGGATCTGCTCGTAGAGCCAGCGGTTCTGCGGCACGAGGATGCCGTGCTTCTCGGCCAGGCGAATCACCGTGCCGGCGAACTCCGCCACCTCGGTGGGGCGGCGGTTGATGCGGTCCTGCGCCATGGAGGGCATACCGTCAGGGTCGAGCGAGGCGATGAGCGCGGCCATCTGCGCCAGGTCCTCCTCGGTCAGGTCCACGCCCTCGGCGCGGCCCACGGCGAGAACCTCGCGCATCGCGGCGATGAACGAGCGGTTTTGCTCGCTGTCCGGCTCGCTTGCGCTGCCGTACGTGCCGCCGTAGACCATGCAGATCTGGTTGATGCCGGCGTTGAGCATGAGCTTGGCCCACATGCGGTGGCGGATGTCGGGCTCAATGGCGTGGGCGATGCCCGCGCGGGCGAGGAAGCTGGCGATGTCCTCCACCACGCCGGGGGCGGTGCCCGGCGCCGCTCCGAGGCGGATCTCGCCGGGGTGGGTGTAGGTGAGCGCGCCGTTCAGGAACACGGCGTCCATGCCCTGTGTGATGGCGAGCACCGTGCGCTCCCAGCCGAAGCGCTCGGCGATGCGCTCCTCGCTGGTGATGCCGTTCAAGAGCGACATGATGCGGGTGCGCGGCCCCACCAGCGGCACCATGGTGCCGAGCGCCTGCGCGAGCCCGGTGGCCTTGACAGCGAGAATGACCAAGTCGGCCGGGGTGGCCTGGCTGGCGGGGACGGTGGGGATGGTGCACGGCGCGCCGTTTACCGTGGGCGTTTCGCCGGCGTGGCGGGCAAAGCGCGCGTCGTCCATCACGAAGCGCACGGCGTCTTGCCCCAGGTGCTGGGCTATGACGGTGCCGTGCAACAGGCCGATAGCCCCTTTGCCGATGATCGCAACGTTCTCTATGGGCATGATTCCTCCTCGCATATGCTTGAGGAGATTGTCGCACAGAGCGGCGGGGCGTTGCTTGCTTTCGCAAGCTTGCCGCGTTGCGCGGTGGGCTCCGGGGTAAAATGGTGGGGCGATTATGTTACTCGTTAGGCAAGCTTTTACGGTAAGGGGTGCCGATGGCCACAGTTGAGCTCACGGAGATCGGCGGCGAGACGTCGTCGCGCTACGCGGTGGCGCGGACGCACTCGCTCGAGACGATGGGGACGGTGGACGGGCCGGGTATTCGGCTCGTGGTGTTTCTGCAGGGCTGCCCCATGCGCTGCGCTTACTGCCACAACCCCGACACCTGGGAGGTCAACGCCGGCGAGCGGCTTACCGTTGAGCAGGTGGCCGAGCGCTTCGAGGCCAACCGCGCCTTCTACAAAAACGGCGGCATCACGGTAACGGGCGGCGAGCCGCTGCTGCAGCCGGAGTTCACAGGGCAGCTCTTCGCGGTCATGCACGGCAAGGATCCGGTGGCAGGTGGCGCTGCGGCGTCGGACGCTGGCGCCGCGGCCGCGGATGCCGCTGCGGCTACGGATGCCGCCGCACCGGCTGCGCCCGCGTTCGCACCGGGCGAGGGGCGCGCGGCCGCCGCTTGCGCTCCCGCGGCATCGGGGCTGGCCGGCACCGACGGCTGCGCGCCGGCACCCCGGGCCTCCGCTTCCGCTCCTGTGCGTCCGCTCGTCTCGGCTCCCGTGCATACCTGCCTTGACACCTGCGGCTATGCGTACGACCCGGCGCATCCGGAGCGCTTCGAGCTGCTGCTGTCCGAAGCCGACCTGGTGCTTCTCGACATCAAGCACGCCGACCCCGAGGGACACCGCCGCCTCACGGGCCGCAGCCCCGAGCGCATCCTGGCCTTCGGCAACGAGCTGGCGCGCCGCGGCACGCCGGTGGTTATTCGCCACGTGGTGGTGCCCGGCATCACCGACACGGTCGAGGAGTGCGAGCGCCTGGGCGAGCTTATCGCTCCGTGGCGCAACGTGGTGGGGCTCGAGATGCTGCCGTACCACACCATGGGCGTGGTGAAATACGAGAAGCTGGGCATTCCGTACCCGCTTGAGGGCGTGCCGCAGATGGACAAGGCCCGTATGCCCGAGCTCCGCGCCGCCGTTCTCCGCGCGATGAAGCGAGCCCGCACGCGAAGCTAGCGCATTCGGAGCGCTCACCGCACCTGCCGCGCCCGCTCCGTAACAAGATCCAAGCAGACATTGCACACTTCGCGCCTGTTTTTGGCTCCGAAACGTGCAATATCTGCTTGGATCTTCAGTGCTACCTGCAGTTGCCCGCGGTTCTGTGCGATAAGCGCGGCGTTGCGCTTGCAGCGCGGCGTCCAGCGCGGCGGCTACTCTTCGAGCGTGGCCTCGGCGATGCGACTCTTGAGCTCGTCGATGCCGGTGCCGTCCTCGCTCGAGGTGATGACGAACTGGCTGGCCTTGAGCCCCAGCTGCTTGGCGATGGCGCTGCGCTGCTGCAGGCGCTTGCCGCGGCTGAGCTTGTCGGCCTTGGTCAGCGCAATGATGAACGGCAGGCCCTCCTCTTTGAGGAACTCAACCATCTGCACGTCGAGCTTCTGCGCCTCGTGGCGGATGTCCACGAGCGCCACGACCAGGTTGAAGCTGCGCTCTTGGTCGAAGTACCCGCCGATGAGCTCGTCCCAGCGGGCGCGCTCGGCATGGCTCACGCGCGCGTAGCCGTAGCCGGGCAGGTCGACCAGGTGCAGGCCGTCCACGTCGTAGAAGTTGATGGTGGCCGTTTTGCCCGGTTTGCTTGACACCTTGGCTAGGCTCTTGCGCCCGAACAGCTTGTTGAGCAGCGACGACTTGCCCACGTTGGAGCGGCCGGCAAACACCACTTCGGGGCGCGTGGACTCGGGCAGCTGCTTGGCGGTGCCGTAGGCGGCCTCGAAGCGGGCCGCGCGGAAGTTGATGGCGGGCATGGGTCTCCAATCGGGGTTGCCGCTGGTGGGCGAGAAGCGCGAACGGGCTGCCGCGGGCGCCGGGCGCTGCGGAGGCGCCGGGCGCTGCGGGACACCGGCTGCGGTGCGCCGGCAGACGCGGCGCGCAGGAGGGCCGGCACCCGGCGCTGCGGTGCGCGGGCAGCTGCGGGGTCCGGCCGCCGCAAGGTCGCCGACAAGCCGACACCCGGCGCTGCGCAGCCCAGGCGCCGGCGGGTTTTCTCGGCAGGTAAGTATACCAGCGCAAACGCGCGCTCCGCACTGCATCACGAGAAGCGCACGCCGCTGGTGGTGCGTCGACACAGCGTGAGGGCCCAGGCGCTCGCCACACGGGCGCGCGGGGGCGCGGCATGCTTTGATCGGCGCTTCCCTACGCCATCCGGCTGATGATGTCCAGCACCAGGGCCGAGGCGCTGCGCGCGTACTCCGCGATGTCGAAGCGGCGGGCGCTGAACGCGTCGTACGCCTCGTCGCAGTTGTCCGAGATGGCCCGCAACACCAGGCAGTCTACGCCGTTGCGCGCGCAGACGTGCGCGATGGCCGCGCCCTCCATCTCGGCGCAGTCGCCGCGCGTCTGCTCGAGGGCGCGCCCGCGCAGCTCGGCGCCGGTGACGAAGCGGTTGCCCGTGGCAACGCAGCCGGTGAGGAAGCGCTGGGGCTCGGGAGCGGCAGGGGCGGCGGGGGACTCGGCGTCCTGGCGGCCGCCGTAGCTGGGGCTCTTCTTATCCAAACCGGCCAGGTAGGCGCTGGGGCCTTCGGCGGCGTTGGAGGCTGCGGGCGGAATCTGCTCGTAGCCGCGGGCGACAAGCGCCTGCTCGGCAAGCGAAACCAGCGCGGGCGTGCTGGAAAACTCCTCGAGCCCGGGGGCGGACTCGGCGATGAGCGCGTTGTCGGTGTCGGTGTAGCGCAGCGTGCGGCCGACCACCACGTCGGCAATGTGCAGCGCGGGGTTGAGGCCGCCGGCGATGCCGGAGAAGATCACCGCTTGGGGGGCGTAGACGTCGATCATGTGCTGGGTGGCTGCGGCGGCGTTGACCGTTCCCATGCCGGCAACGGTGGCGGCTATCTGCGCGTTTGCGTAGGTGCCGAGAACCACCTCCCCCATGGCGTCGGTGCGCGCGGATGCGTCCGCGAGCTCCTCGCGGATGAGGTTCACCTCTTGCTGCAGGGCGCCGATCACCACGATGGTTGCCGGGGCGCCGGGCTTGCGCGCGGGGGCTGCCGGGGGCTGGGCTGCCGAGGGGTTGGCAGCGGGCGTGTTGTTGGCTTGGCTCATGGGTGCTCCTTGGTCTGGGTGCTGGCGCCTGCGGCGCGCCGGCGATGCGTTGGTTTCTAGCATACCCGTTCGCGCGGCCGCGTTGCGCCCCGCTGCGCGCGTCGCGTCCGCGCGGCGCCCCCGTTGTAAGAAAAGCGTCACCATCCGTTAAGGCTGCCTTAAGGAGCCGCGCGGTACCGTGGGACCGTACGAAAACGTGTGCGATAAACGCCGCGTCCCGGGCTTTGCGGGACGGCGTGCCGGGGAGGGGCTCATGGTGGTGCGGACGGGCACGGGTGCGGGTGCCGGGGCGGACGGTTTTCCGCGGCGTGCCGCGCGGCCGGAGGATTTTGGGGAAGGCGCAGGTCAGCGTGGCGGAAGGCGGGCGGACGCGCCCGCGGGCTTCGCTGCGGTCTCTTCGGCGGCTGCACGCGCAAAATCGGCTGCGCACGCAAAAGCGGCCGTACCTTCAAATCCGGCTGTGCGCGCAAATCCGTATGCGGGGGCGCAGCCCATCAGGACGGGCGCCCTTTCCGCACGCGGTCTTTCCGCTGCGGTGCGTCGCCTGAGCGCGCGGGGCCACGCCGGTGCGCGGTCGGTCGGCGCGGCCCGTGCACCGCGGGTTGGCGCGGCCGCAGGCAACCTGCGAGCGAACGCCGCCCCGACAGCGCCGCAAGCGCGTGAGGCTCCGCGCGGGGCTCAGGCGCAGGGCGCTTCCGGCGACGCCTGTCTGCGGGCAAACAGCGCGCCACCCGCCCCGCACTCGCGCGAGGCATTGTCCACGTCACGGGCGCATGGTGGCTCCGGCTTTTCGCGGGGATATGGCGCGGCGTACCCGTCGCAGGGCACATACGCTGCAGACTCGCTGTCGCAGCGCTCCGGGGCTCCGCATGCCCGCTCTTCTCGCCCGCGCGGGGTGCCGGCGCGCCAGCTGCGCTTCTCGCGCAAGCCCAGCCCCCGCGTGCGCGCGGTCGCCGTGGTGGCGTGCTGCGTGGCCGTGTTCGGCGCGATCATGCTGGTGGTGCTCAACGCCAACGCGCGCACGGGACTGCCGGGTGGCGTCGCGGTGTTTGGCGAGGTGGCGCCTGAGAGTACGCCGCAAAGCGCGTGGCGCCAGGGCCAGATGCCGTTTCTGTACCAAACCGACCGGCAGTGGGCCTCCGAGCCCTACGCCGGCTCTACGGTGGGCGAGGCCGGCTGCGGCCCCACCTGCCTGAGCATGGTTTACGTGTTTCTCACCGGCCGCACCGACTTGGACCCGGCCGCCATGTGCCGCTTTTCCGAGCAGCACGGTTACGTCTCGGACGGCATGACGGCTTGGGCGTTCATGACCGACGGAGCCGCTGAACTGGGGCTTAACGCTTCCGAGGTGCCGGCTGACGCGGAGTCCGTCACCGCCGAGCTCGCGGCGGGCCGGCCTGTCATCGCCAGCGTGCGACCCGGGGACTTCACCACCACGGGGCACTTCATCGTGCTGGCGGGCCTGGACGAGAGCGGCCGGCTCGTGGTGCACGACCCCAACAGCGCCAAGCGCAGCGGCGAGACGTGGGACATGGACCGCGTGCTGGATCAGTGCGCGGGGCTGTGGAGCTTCTCGGCGTGATGGCGCGGGAACCGCGCTCCCGCGGCCGTGCTGCGCGGCGGCGTGTCAGGCCCGCTCGAGCACTGCGACCGTCTCAACATGCTCGGTGTGCGGGAACATGTCAACGGGTGTGACGCGCGCGGGCCGGTAGCCGTGGCCGGCGAGCAGATAGAAGTCGCGCACCTGCGTCTGCGGGTTGCAGCTTACATATATGATGCGGCGCGGCTCCAGCGCGGCGGCGCTTTGCAGGAACGCCGGCGTGGCGCCGGCGCGCGGCGGGTCCATGATCACCACGTCTGCGCGCTTGCCGTCGCGCGCGGCGCGCTGCATGGCGCTGGTCGCGTCCTCGTCGATGAACGCGGCGTCCTGCGCTACGTCGTTGAGCTCGGCGTTGCGCTTGGCGTCCTCGATGGCCTCCGGTGTGCGCTCGACGCCCACGAGCCTGATGCGCCCGCCTGCCTCGCGCGCCGCGGCTGCCGCGCAGATGCCGATGGTGCCGCTGCCGCAGTAGGCGTCCACCACGGTGTCGCCGTCGCACAGCTCGGCGCCGGCGATGGCGAGGCTGTACAGCACCTCGGTCTGCGCGGGGTTGGTTTGGTAAAACGCGGTGGGCGAGATCTCAAACGTGCAGCTCAGGAGCTTGTCGCGCATGCGTGAGGCACCGGCGAGGATGCGGGTTTCGGCACCGAGGATGGCGTTGCCCGGGCGCTGGTTCACGTTGTGCGCCAGGCAGGTGATGCGCGGGCTGAGGGCTTGCAGGCGCTCGGCCAGCTCGCGCTCGCGGGGGAGCTCCTGGCCGTTGGTTACCAGCGTGAGCATGCCTTCGCGCGTGCGCCAGCCCAGGCGCAGCACCGCGTGGCGCAGCAGGCCGCGGTGCGTGTCCTCGTTGTAGGCCTTGATGCCCAGCTCTTCGGCCACGCGCGCCACGCCGTTGAGGATCTCGCGCGCGCCGGCTGCCTCGACCGGGCAGCTTGCGCACGGCACGATGCGGTGCGTGCCAGCGGCGTAAAAGCCGGCCAGCACCGTGCCACCCTTGCCGGGCGCAAACGGCGTCGCCGCTTTGTGCCGGTAACCCAGCGGCTTCTCCATGCCGGCGATGGGGTCGATGACGCAGCCGAGCTGTTCCGCGTAGGGGGCGAACAGCTTTTCCATGGCGGCTTGCTTGCGCTCAAGCTGCACGGGGTAGGCCTGGGCTATAAGCGCGCAGCCGCCGCACTCGTGCGCAATGGGGCAGATGCCCGACGCGCGACGCGGGCGGGGCGCGGCTTGCGGGCGCCCACCGCGCTTACCGTGCGCGGGGTTGCCCGACGCGCGACGTTGCGTCGGGCAGCCGCCGTCGGTGCGGCGAGATGCGGTGTTTGCGCTGCGGCCTGTGCTGCCATGCTGCGCGTTTGCGCCGTGCGGCCGCTTGCCGCTGTGCGTGCGCGTGCCGAAGCCGCCGCGGGAGCTCTCTGCGCCATGTGCGGCGGCGCCGCGCTTGCGCGCCGCGCCGCCGGGGCGCCCCTCGGCCGCCTTGCGCGTCGCGGCCTCACGTGCCTCGCGTTTGCGCTGCTTTTCCAACTTCTTGGCCACGTGCTTGCTCACGGCTGCTCCTTGCGATTACCCGGCGGTGCGTTTTGGTCAACTTGGTATGCAACTTTACCGTATCGGCGTTTCTGAGCCAGCTGGCATGCGAACCTCGGACTTAAAGTGCACAACATCACGGCCCTGCCAAGTAGACAGCCCTGTTACGTGAAACTATTACGAGGTAGGGGAGGTGCGGCGCGCGGGTTTACTTGCGTGGCCCAGCGTGATGTGCACTTTAAGTCCGAGGTTTGCACGGAACGCTCGGAACGCGGCGCATCGAACCGCCAAACGCGCACCGAACCAGCGGCCGCCCGCCAAACGCGTTGCCAACCGCGCACCGAACCAGCGACCATCCACCAAAACGCGCCGCCAGCCGCGCACCGAACCGCCAATCGCCCGCCAATTGCCCGTCGAGTACCCGCTGGTTGTCGTTATTTGCGGCCGAAAAGCCCGCCGATCCCACCAAGAAGGTCGCCGATCCCGCCGGGAAGGTTCTCGGTTACGTTGCCCAGGTTCTCTGCTATCCCGCCCAAGCTCTCGGGAAGGTTCTCGGTGAGGTTGCCCAAACCCTCAGGCAAGTTCTCAGCTACGCCGCTCAAACCCTCGGGCAGGTTTTCCGTCAGGGCCGAAAGATCGAGGTTCTCGCCCAGGCTCCCCAAGTCCAAGCCGCCGTCGGCAACGGCTCCGGTAACGCGGTCCGCAATGCTTTTGAAGTCCATGGTGCTCCTTTCAGAGGGGCGCTATGGCGCGCCGCTTGCGCTTGCTGGTGGCAAAGGTACCCGCGCGGTCGCGTTTGTAACGCGGCGCAGCCCTGCCGATCGGCAAACGTGCAGGTGCCTGGCTGCGGCGCCGCACGCCCTTCAGCAGCGCCTCAGGCTTCCCGCGTCGCATGGTTTTTCGCAGGCACCTGAGGGTTTGCCTCGCGTATTGGGTACCATGAGACGAATACGCGCGCCGCGCGGCCCGGCTTTGCCACGAGCATCGCCGCTGCCCTGCGCCGTCCTGTCCCTGCAACCGAGGAAGAACCCGTGCTCGAGCTCAAGCAGATCACCAAAGACTACCAAACCGGCGACACCTGCGTGCACGCCCTCCGCGGCATCAGCGTCACCTTTCGCGACCGCGAGTTCGTGAGCATTCTGGGGCAGTCGGGCTGCGGCAAGACCACGCTGCTCAACATCATCGGCGGCCTGGACCACTACACCACCGGCGACCTGGTCATCAACGGCCGCTCCACCAAGAGCTACCGCGACCGCGACTGGGACACCTACCGCAACCACTCGGTGGGCTTCGTGTTCCAGAGCTACAACCTCATCCCGCACCAGACGGTGGTGGCCAACGTGGAGATGGCCCTGCTTCTCTCGGGCGTGGGCCGCGCCGAGCGCCGCCGCCGCGCCGAGGAGGCGCTCGTCCGCGTGGGCCTGGGCGACCACCTCAACAAAAAGCCCAACCAGCTCTCCGGCGGTCAGATGCAGCGTGTGGCCATCGCCCGCGCGCTCGTGAACGACCCCGAGATCATCCTGGCCGACGAGCCCACCGGCGCACTCGACACCGCCACCTCGGTGGAGGTCATGGAGATCTTAAAGGAGCTCTCCCAAGACCGCCTGGTCATCATGGTCACTCACAACCCCGAGCTCGCCGAGCAGTACTCCGACCGCATCGTGCGCATCCAAGACGGCAAGCTCACCGACGACTCGCGCCCCTGCACGGGCGAGCGCCTCACCGACGAGCAGATCCAGGCCCACGCCGTGGCCGACGCCAAAAAGGGCAGGCGCTCCATGGGCTTCGCCAGCGCCGTGGCCCTCTCGTTCACCAACCTCATGACCAAGAAGGGTCGCACGTTCCTCACGGCCTTCGCGGGTTCCATCGGCATCATCGGCATCGCGCTGATCCTCTCGCTCTCCGACGGCGCGCAGAACTACATCAAGGAGACCGAGGAGTCCACCATGGGCAGCTACCCGCTGTCCATCCAAGAGACCAGCGTGGACCTCGCAAGCCTCATGGGCTCGATGATGGGCGCCTCCGCGGACGCTGCCCAGCCCAACGACTCGGGTAACGTCGAGAGCAAGGATCTGGTAAACGACATGGTCACCAGCGTGGCCGACGGCGCCAACGAGAACGACATGGTCTCCATCAAGGCCTGGCTCGACACCAACCCCGACAACCTGAGCGACTACGTCACCGACATCCAGTACGCCTACGACACGCCGCTCAACGTGTACAAAGCCGACACCTCGGACGGCCCCGTGCAGGTGAACCCGGCCACCGTGATGGAGGCGCTCGGCATCTCCATGGGCTCCACCCAAACCGAGATGATGAGCTCCATGTCGGGCACGGGCGGCTCGAGCTACGACGTGTGGTCGCCGCTTCTGGCCAACAAGCAAACCTGGGAGCGCGACTACGACGTGGTGGCCGGCCGCATGCCCGAGAGCTGGGACGAGGTGGTTGTCTACGTCGACAAGAACGACCGCATCTCCGACTACACGCTCTACGCGCTGGGGCTTCTCGACCAGAGCGACCTGCGCGGCATGATGTCCGACGTCATAGCCGGTCGCGACGTGGAGAAGACCGAGCAGACCAGCTACACCTACGACGACCTCATGGCGCTCGAGTTCAAGCTGCTGCCCGAGAGCGCCAAGTACGCCGAGCAGGAAGACGGCACCTGGGCCGACATGAGCGAGGACGAGGCCTACCTGACCGATGCCGTAAACGCCGCCGAAACCGTGCGCGTGGTGGGCATCGTGCGCCCGAGCGAGGACAACGACGAGACCAACTGGGGCTCGGTCCTCTACACCCCCGAGCTCATGGAGCACTTGGTGGACGAGAACGACGCGGGCGCGGCCATTGCCGCCCAAGAGGCCAACCCCGACACCGACATCTTCACCGGCGTGCCGTTCCCCGACGACGTGGACACCGAGATGAGCATGGACGACATCGAGACGATGATCGCCCAGATGCCGGCGAGCCAGGGCGAGCAGATCCGCGCCTACGTGGATCAGATGCGCGAAAGCGGCATGAGCGACGACGAGATCGCCGCGGCGTTCCAAGAGCAGCTGGCCGACACCTCGAGCAACGCCACCTACGAGGGCAACCTGGAGAAGCTGGGGCAGGCGAGCCTGGACGACCCGTATTCCATCCAGATCTACCCGGTCGACTTCGACGCCAAGGAGCAGGTGGATCAGATCATCGACGACCACAACGACGAGATGGAGGCCGCGGGCCGTGACAGCGAGGTGATCCAGTACACCGACATCGTGGGGACGCTGATGTCGAGCGTGACCTCCATCGTGAGCTCGCTGACCTACATCCTCATCGCCTTCGTGGCGATCTCTTTGGTGGTGAGCTCCATCATGATCGGCATCATCACCTACATCAGCGTGCTCGAGCGCACCAAGGAGATCGGCATCCTGCGCGCCATCGGCGCGAGCAAGAGGGACGTGAGCCGCATCTTCACGGCCGAGACCTTCATCATCGGCTTGGTGAGCGGACTTCTGGGCGTGGGCATCACCGTGCTTCTGGACTTCCCGGTCAACGCCATCATCTATGCCATCGCGGGCGTGGAGAACCTGGCTGCGGTGCCCGTGGGCCCGGGCGTGGCGCTCGTGGTGATCTCGGTGGTGCTCTCCTTCGTGGCCGGTCTGGCCCCGAGCCGTCTGGCGGCCAAGAAGGATCCGGTGACGGCCCTGCGCACGGAGTAGCCCCGCCCGCGGCACCACAGCACCGCACCTTGCCCTTCAAGCCTTCGGGCGCCGCCGTAAGGCGCGCGGCCTCGGCTTTCAGGGCAATCTGCGGTGCTGTGGTGCCGCGGTCTGCGCGGACAGGCGATGCGCGCAGCACGGCAGCCTTGGCAAACTTCGACAAACGAAACGTCGGGGACTTGACAAAACTTCCGTCGAGTCCCCGACGTTTTCTTGTATCGAGAGATCGGCCTGAATTCACATGCAGACTCACCATGTTCCTATATTTAACATATTGTATTAAGAAATTATACGATAGATATGTAGATAGGAGGAACGATGAGCAAGGATAACCGAGCGGGCGTGTTGAGGGTTTTTCGTATCGTTTGCGCTGTTCTCGTACTGGCGCTGCTGGGCGTTGCGGTTGTCTATGCGGTGCTCGAGATAAGTCCCGCCGCGACGTTGGCGGGCCAAGCGACTCGGGCTGGCGATGCGCTGGCGCTTGTTGCTCGCTTTTATCAGTGGATGCTTGCGCGCAAGGTGCTCAACGTTGCGGTGCTGGTGGTGTGCGCCGCACTGTTCCTGGTGATGGCAGCGAAGAAAAGCGGGCAGTTCGGCAGGGTGCTGTCGATTGCCTTTCTGGTGTTGGGCGTGTTGTTTGCAGTGCTCGGTGTTGCCAGTTTTTGAGTGGCCGAGCATGCATCTGTGTATTTCCCGTCGATAAGCGATGAGGCGTCGGCGCTTGTCGCAGGCGGGGTGAACGTGTCGGCCTTCGCCCTGGCGGCGACGTTTGTTCTGCTATCATTCCTGTTCCGGTACGCGCGCGAGCTGTACCTGGATTCAGCTGAGATCTTATAGCGACGGGAGGCGTTGTGCCTATTATTGTGAGGCTCGATCGGCTCATGGCCGAGCGAAAGATCAGCGCAACCGAGCTTGCTGAGAAAATCGGCACGACGCCCGTCAACCTGTCGCGCATCAAAAACGGACATATTCGCGGCATTCGTTTCAACACGCTTGAGAAGTTGTGCCTAGCGCTGCGTTGTACTCCCGGTGACTTGCTGGAGGTCATGTCCGAGGAGGACGCGGCGCGCGAGTTCGGCCTTGCGGATGACAGCGATGGGGAGTAGGTTCCGCTAGCGCTTTGTGTAGGCAAACGTGTTCCGCTTGCGCTCTTTGTCGCCTCAACGTGTTCCGCTAGCAAAAATGTCATCCAAGTAGGTTCTGCTAGCAAAAATGTCATCTCAGAACGCTCCGCTTGCATTTCTTGTCGCTTTGGAGGCCGAAAACGGCTGTACGACGTGGAGGAATGCAAGCGGAGCGTTTTTATCGGAAGAAAAAGCAAGCGGAACGCGCCTGTTGGTAAGGAATGCGAGCAGAACGTTCTGCGGAAAGCGCTCGCTGGCAAGAAACGCAAGCGGAGCGTTCTCGCCGGTAGGGCCGCAAGCGTTAAGCGGCGCAAAATCGCGTAGTCAATATGGAAGAGCGCGCCGCCGGCGGGGCCGTGGAATTCACAGCCCCGCCGGCGCCGCCGTTACAGATCCCGGTAGTCGATAAGCTTGAGATCGGGCTGACTCTCTAACCAAGTGCGCAGCTCGGGCGAGATGAGCGCGTCGACCTCCTTGGTGCGGTCGGTGGTGAGCGACGACGTATTGAGGATGAACTGATCCAGGTAGCCGGGGTGGCAGACGAAGACCACCGTTTCGCCGTCGGCCATGCCCTCAACCGTCTCGCGAATCGACGCGGCGGGGTCGTAGCCCGGCTCCATCGAGTGCATCACCATGCGCACGGGCGTGTTGCCGCAGGGGACCGACGCCGCGGAGTCGAACGACGGAACCTGGTAGCGGTAGCCGTGCGCAGCGGCTACGTCGGCGATGGCGCGGTTGAGGTTCTCGGAAAGCACGGCATGCGCCTCGAAGTAATCGGGTTCGCGTCCCACCACCTCGAGGAAACGCGCAAGCTGCGCCTCGATCTCGGTCACGGCCTCGTCGTAGACCACGAAGTCCACGCCCTCCTTGAACGCGGCGCGGTACTTGCGGCTGCTCTTGAAGCAACCGTCCGGGCCGAGAAGCGATCGCGTGCGCGCAGGGTCGGCGCTCGGGTGCCCCAGGCAGACGTTGGTGTGCTGGCCGATGGCGATGTCGGCACCGCGCACCCACTCGACGCCCCGGGCCGTCTCGGGCATGTTGGGCATGACGCCCACCGAGCGCACGAGCCCCTCGTGCACCGATCGAGCGATGCCAACGTTCACGGCGTACGAATACCCGATGTCGTCAGCGCGAATAAGCAGTTGCTTCATAGTGCCTCCTATGGCTGCCTCGCGGAGCAACGGATGCCGACCAACGCGAAGCGGCGGGGTGGGGCCGGGCTCCTTATGACACAATCATATAACGGTACGTGTCTCCATCCGGAACATACGTAACAGCGGGCAGCTTTTCAGCTATTTCGCCAGTCATAACGGCGGGTAACCATTCCGCCATATACTCCATGCCGGGTTCTTCCAAGTTGAAATGACCGATGACGATGGCGCACTTGTTCTTTCCCAGCATGGCTGCGTCTCGTATGTATTCACACGTAGTGAAGTCGATAAACTCCATTCCCAAAATGCAGTCAATATCTTCGCGGTCTATGGCGTTTGAAAGCTCCGTGTCCTGGGGTCCGCCGACAACATGTACGGGGATGCGGATTCGGTGTATGCTTGCGGTGGGGTTTCCCACTATGCGCACGCCGGCAAGGCCGAGCTTGCTTGTGATATGGGCAGCAAGATCTTCAGCGCTTGTTTCGGGGATCTCATAGTCAAGACAACGGGCGTGGTCTCCTACGCGGTAATTGATCCACCCGAGCTTCCATGCGAAGCCATAGAAAATTCCATCAACCGGTGAAGGTTCCGATGGAATGGGTACACCAGCGTGAATGTAGTCGTGGCAGCGCCATACAGCGCCTCCCCAAGAATCGAGCAGGGCTTTCTTTTCCCGAAAAACGTTGTTGCCGGCAAGCGGCTCTTGGTGATCTCCGTGATTCCAGAAAAGCGCTTCGTGGGTGATGATGAGATTTGCACCCAGTTTTTGCGCTTGGCGAATAACGTTTGCTGCCGGCCAAATGCAGGTGACGATGCCGCTGCATTCCTGCTTGACGTTTCCGTACAGTACCTTGTCCCGTGTTGTTGACTCTTCAATCAGCTGGTGGTTAAAGGCGTCAATGTCGTTGCAAGAGTGTTTTATCCTTTGGATAACATCTGATATAAGCATAGCGCTCCTTTGGTATGCAAGGCCGCCCGGTAGAGAGCGGGCGGCCTTTGTGCTGTGGTCTTAGCGTATACCTCGTGATGATACGGTTGTTTTTGTGCTATACGCGCTCAGCCACAGGCCCATTTTCGAGCTCGTCTTTAGTGAAGCCAAAGAACCAGGTGATAATTGCGCCGGCGACAACGCCCACAATGGCGGAGACGATTGCCGCAGGGAGCGTTCCCGGTCCGTTGCCTATAAACGTAATGATGTTCAGCAGGTTGGAAGAACCGGGCGCGTAGACTGCGACGTGGAGAATAGATGCAACTGCGCCGGCAATAAAGCCTGCTGCGCAGTAGCACGGCCAAAGCCTGCGATAACGGAACATCATGCCGTAGATGAACGGCTCGCCTACGCCGCCAATAACGTTGGAAACCAAGAAACCGAAGGCTTGGCTCTTTTCTTCACGGTTGCGCAGCCTGAGCCATGCGCCAAGCTCAACACCATAGACGGCCCAGAGGCCAATAGTAAATGCAACCAAGATGAAGCTGTCGTATCCAATGGTTGCAAAGCTTGCATATGCGAGGTTGTACAGGGTTGCGTGCATGCCGGTGACAACGATAGGCAGGTAAATTGCCGTGAGAAGGCCACATGCCAATACGCTGACTATACTTCCGGTGCTTCCCAGAGTGTTGAAGAGGTCGGCCAGGCCGTTGCCGAGCCACGATCCGAGCGGCGCGAGCAGGCACAGAGAGACCGGGACGGTTATTACCATCGTAATGAAAGGTGTGAAGACGGTAGTCAACACGTCGGGCATGAACTTCTTGATGGTTTTTTCAATGGGGTACATGACGGCGACGGTCAAAAGAATCGGTGCAACCGTCGAGCTGTAGCTCATGGGCGTGCAGGGGATTCCATATACGCTGAACGTTGTCCCATCAGTTGCCATTTGGACGAAAGAGGGCTCGATGAGGATGCCGCCCATGAAAGCACCGAGAATGGGCGTCACGCCGATTTGCTTTGCAGCGTTAAACCCAAGGTAAATTGGCATGAAATAGAAGCCGGCGTTAAAAAGCATGTTGAGCAACACCATAAAGTTGTTGGTGTCATCCAGCAAGTTGAGGAAGGTCGGGCCCAAGATGGTCTGAATGGTGCGGAATAGACCAGCGCACATCAGAACCGGGATGAGCGGAACCATAGACCCAGAGAGATAGTTGAGGACTGCGTTTCCCACACGTTTCAGCGTCATCTTCTCTTTGGGCAAGGTGGGGTCGAGGTTTTCGTCAATGGCCCCGTTTCCTGTTACTCCGAGTTTTGCCAGCTCGTCGTAGACCTTTGGCACGTTTTGGCCAATGATGACCTGATACTGGCCGCCCGACCATTGGGCGCCGAGCACTCCTTTGATCTTTTTGACTTTGTCGTCGTTTGGTACGGACTGATCCTTGAGGTTGAGGCGCAGCCGCGTCATGCAATGCGTGGCGCTTGTGACGTTGGCCGCACCGCCGACAGCGGCGAGAACGTCTTGGGCGATTTGCTTGTTGTCTGCCATAGCGTCTAACTCCCTTCTTGAGGCACATGGATGTGGCACGGTGTAGCCGGGCTGCGCATCACCTGGCCCACAGGCTCCGGGAGCGATTTTGTTGTGCGGATTGCGGGAAAGATAAGCTCGCACGGCACAAAAATGCTCCGGGCATACCGCCAGAAGCCACCTGGGGCTTCTGGTCTATCGGTAATGCCGTGCGGAGCAAGCCGTACGTAGCACCCAATTTCGAGAGCGAGTATAAGCCCTCAAGTAGAAGCAGAAAGCATTGACAGAGTTCAGGTGGGCGGCGAACGGTCGGTTTTTGCTGACGAACGGTAGTTATGCGAGGAAAAGTGACGCCTTTTGTTTATTCGCGTAGGTCGACGGGTGTTCGGCGCATATTAATACACTCAAGCAGCGTCTTTTCTTCTAGGCGATCCGGTTGATATGCATGATGAGGTATACGAGCTCCTCGTCGGTTAGCGCTGCTCCATATGCTGCTTCAATTTCGGTCGAAATGGCATGTGCGCAAGCGGTTGCACGCGGGTACTGCTCGGCAAGCATATCGTAGAGCCCGGAGTTTTCGGATTCGATGGGCTTGTTATGTTCAATTCGGTCAATAAGGTAGCGAACGTGTGTGGTGAACCGTGCGTAGGCAAATGATTCCCGGTCAACGGTGGATCCCATCTCACGTTCAACAGCCTGAGCCACATGCTCCATCAGGCGTTCCTCGCGCTTGGTGGCGAGAGCCCTGCGGTGGCTTGGCGCCACGGCGGCGTTGACGATGGAAAGCGCCACGCCGGCGGCTTCGTGGCGGTCCATGCGCACGTCAAAGGTTTTCTGCAGGCCGCGCACGGCCATCTGGGCGATGCGGTACTCAACGGGATGCGCCTGCTCAACGTCCTCGGCAAGCGGCATGGGCACCACCAGGTGCTCGCGGGCGCGCTTGAGGGCAAACTGCAGGTGGTCGGCCAGCGTGATGGGCAGGTTGGGCGAGAGCTCGTAGGAGACTTGCTGTGTCACGATGTCGGCAAGCTGCGCGGCGAACTCGAGCACGTCCGGGTCGACTTCGCTGATAAAGGCGAGGTACTTGCGGTCGATGCCGTAAAAGGTGCGCTGGATGTCCTCAAGCGCCACGTCGTGCGGCATGTCGCCAAAGCCGATGCCGCGCCCCAGCGCGATGAGCTGGCGGCCGGCGCCGTCCTCGCACAGGGCGGCGTTGTGGTTGATGCGCTGAATAGCTCGCACGGCTTTCCTCTTTCTGCTTGCCGGGGCTCCTATGGTACACGGGATGCCGATTGGCCGCATCGGTCTTCTCGCGCAGCGGCTCGCGCGCCTGTCCGCCGTTTTGGAAACATCTCTGAAAAGGTCTGGCGTTTGTCGGCAAAGACGGTATACTAGTGCGCGTTCACTTTAGTAGAGTAAAGTACGCTCTGCGAGAAGCGCAAGCGTCGGGCCGCCGGCCCCGCTCTTCTCGCACACGAGAAAGGAATCCGCCATGCTCAACCCCGTAGTCTCCCGCGCCGGTGCCCTCGCGGCCGCCGCCCTCACGTGCCTCAGCCTCGCCGCGTGCGGCGGCACCCCCGCCTCCACCGACGGCTCGGCCGCAGCCGCGTCCGGCAGCGCCGCCACCGCCGCCGACGAGGTCACCACGTTCACCGTGGGCTTTGACCAGTCCTACCCGCCCTACGGCTTCGTGGGCGACGACGGCGAGTTCACCGGCTTCGACCTGGACCTGGCCGCCGAGGTGTGCGACCGCAACGGCTGGGAGCTCAAGCTCGAGCCGGTTGACTGGGACGCCAAGGACACGCTGCTCAACTCCGGCGCCATCACCTGCATCTGGAACGGCTTCACCATGGAGGGCCGCGAGGACGACTACGCCTTCTCCGAGCCCTACATGCTGAACGGCCAGGTGATCGTGGTGCGCGCTGACAGCGGCATCACCAGCTGGGACGACCTGGCGGGCAAGACCGTCATCACCCAGGTCGACTCCGCCGCGCTCGACGTGCTCGAGGGCGACCAGGCCGACCTCGCGGCGACCTTCGCCAGCTTGGAGACCATCGGCGACTACAACACCGCCTTCATGCAGCTGGAGAGCGGCGCCGTTGACGCCGTGGCCTGCGACCTGTCCATCGCGGCCTACCAGATGGCGGCCAACCCCGACGCCTACGTACAGCTGGACGAGATGCTCTCCTCCGAGCACTATGCGGTGGGCTTTGCCAAGGACAACCAGGAGCTGGCCGACAAGGTCACCGACACCCTGCGCGAGCTCGACGCCGACGGCACCGTTCAGGAGCTGTGCGACAAGTACGCCGAGTACGGCATCTCCTACGACAACTGGGTTCTGGAGTAAGATAGCGTAACGTTTGCAGAGGCCCTGCCCGGCCGGCCGCCCGCCGCCGGGCAGGGCATTTGCGCGCAGGGGCCGCCGCTGCGGGCGAGAAGCGCGCCGGCTGGCCCGCGCGGCTGGCCCCGGCGCGTCCGTGCGCCGGAGCGGGGCATCCACAAGAGAGGAGCGGCAGTGGAGCTGTCTACCATGGTGGGTATGCTGGGGGAGGGCTTTCTCGTCAGCCTGCAGATCTTTGCGCTGACGCTCGTGGGCGCCATCCCGCTGGGCGTTCCCGTGGCGCTTGCGCGCATGAGCACCTGGGGCATCTCGCTGGGGCGCTTCAGGCTGCGGCCGGTGGCGCTTATCGCCCGCTTCTACATATCGGTGATGCGCGGCACGCCGCTGATGCTGCAAATGTTCGCCATCTACTTCGCGCCGTACTACGTGTTCGGCATCCAGCTCACCGCCGATTCAAAATGGCAGGCTACCATCGTGGCGTTCATCGTCAACTACGCCGCCTACTTTGCCGAGATCTACCGCTCGGGCATCCAGTCGATCCCGCGCGGCCAGTACGAGGCCGCCGAGGTGCTGGGCTACTCGCGCCTGCAGACGTTCGGCAAGATCGTGCTGCCGCAGGTGGTCAAGCGCATCCTGCCGGCCATGGGCAACGAGATCATCACGCTGGTGAAGGACACCTCGCTGGCCTTCGCCATCGGCGTGGCCGAGATGTTCAGCACCGCCAAGGCGCTCGTGGCCTCGCAGGTGAGCATGGTGCCCTTTGCGCTTGCGGCGGCGTTTTACTGGGTGTTCAACTTTGCGGTTGAGATCGTGCTCGGCCGGGTCGAGAAGCACCTGGACTACTACCACGACTAGCGCCGCGGGCGCAGGCAGGCTGAGAGCGGCTAACGGCGGGCGCGCCTTCGGTGCGCCGTGCGAGGGGACGGGATCATGGGTCAGGCACAACGCAGGCCGGACGCGCGTCCGGTTGTGTCGATGGTAAACGTGCGCAAGAGCTTCGGCGACGTTGCGGTGCTCAAGGGGGTCACCTTGGAGGTGCGCCCCGGCGAGACCGTGGCGGTTATCGGCCCGAGCGGCGGCGGCAAGTCCACGCTGCTGCGCTGCGCCACGCTGCTCGAGCGCCTGGACGCGGGCTCGCTTGCCTACGGCGACCTGGAGGTTGCCCGCGACGAGGGCGGCCGGGCGGTGTACGGCTCGGCGGCGGTCGAGCGCGCGGCCAAGGCGCGCTTCGGGCTGGTGTTCCAGAACTACAACCTCTTCCCGCACTACACCGTGATGAAGAACATCACCGACGCGCCCCGGTGCGTGCAGAAGCGCCCGCGCGCCGAGGTCGAGGCGCAGGCGCGCGAGCTTATCGCCAAGATGGGGCTCGAGGGCTGCGAGGACAAGGTGCCCTGCCAGCTCTCCGGCGGGCAGCAGCAGCGCGTGAGCATCGCCCGCGCGCTGGCCATGAACCCCAAGGTCATGTACTTTGACGAGCCCACCAGCGCGCTGGACCCCGAGCTCACGGCCGAGGTGCTGAAGGTCATCAAGCTGCTCGCCGCCGAGAACATGACCATGGTGGTGGTGACCCACGAGATGTCCTTCGCCCGCGAGGTGGCCGACCGCGTGGTCTTCATGGACGGCGGCGTGGTGGTGGAGCAGGGCCCGGCCGCGCAGGTGATCGACCACCCGCGCGAGGCGCGCACGCAGGCCTTTTTGCACCGCATCGGCGAATAGCGCCCCCGCCTGAAAAACTCCTCCGCGCCGCGGTACAATACCCGTGCTCAAACTCGCGGAGGAGGACCCCTATGCTTTCAGAACGGCTGCTCTCCAAAACCATCGGCCTCGGCGCCACGCGCCTCATGCGCTCCAAGCTCACGGCTGACACCAGCGTGCCCGCGCCAAAGCCGGGCCATGAGTACCTGCTGTACGTGCACGTTCCCTTCTGCGACGTGCTGTGCCCCTACTGCTCGTTTACGCGCTTCCCCTTCCAAGAGGAGACGGCGCGCCGCTACTTCAAGGCCCTGCGCCGCGAGCTCGAGATGATCCGCGACCTGGGCTACAAGCCCACCAGCGCCTACATCGGCGGCGGCACCCCCACCATCCTCATGGACGAGCTCGTGCGCACCGTCGACTACGTGCGCGAGCTGTTCCCCACCGTTGAGGAGATCTCCAGCGAGACCAACCCGCCGCACCTGGATCGCGAGCTTCTGGCGGGCCTCGCCGGCAAGGTGCAGCGCCTCTCGGTGGGCGTGCAGAGCTTTGACAACGCGTTGCTCAAGCGCATGGACCGCTTCAACAAGTACGGCAGCGCCGAGGAGATCGTCGAGCGCATCCAAAACGTGCACGACATGTTCGAGACGTTCAACGTCGACATGATCTTCAACTTCCCGGGCCAGACGGTCGGGATGATCGAGCGCGACATCGACATCTTCAAGACCACGGGCGCCAACCAGCTCACCTACTACCCGCTCATGGCCTCCCCGGGGTCTGAGAAGCTCATGCAGACCTGCTTCCACGGCCAGGTGGACTACCGCCTGGAGAAGGAGCTCTACCACGCCATCTTCGACAAGATGACCGCGTCGGCCGCGCAGGGCGGGGCGGGCTTCTACGCCACCGACATCTACACCTTCGCTGCCGACCCCGGCGCGATGATCGACGAGTATGTGGTGGACTACGGCGAGTACGTGGCGGCCGGCTGCGGCGGCTACAGCTTCCTGGGCGACGAGATCTACACCAACGACAGCTCGCTTGCCGGCTACATCCGCCGGGTGGAGGAGGGCACCATGAGCGTGGCCTCCAAGATCGACATGGGCCGCGCCAACGGCAAGCGCTACCGCATGGGCCGCGAGCTCTTCGGGCTGCGCTTGGACAACCGCGCCTGGGCGCGCGACTTCGGCCGCCCCGTGCAGCGCGACCTCCCGGTGGAGTACGGCTACCTCAAGGCCAACGGCGCCTTCGCAACCGACAACGCCGACGAGCTCACCCTCACGCGCGCGGGGCGCTATCTGGTGCTCGTGATGATGCGTCAGATCTTCATCGGCATGAACACCGAGCGCGACCGCCAGCGCACCCTGCTGCCGCCCGAGGAGCGCAAGATGTTCACCGACTCGGCCGAGCGCCAAGTGGCCGCCGCCCGCGCCGCAGACGCCTCGGAGGGCTATTACACCTACTAACCCTACGGGAAAGGCAGCATTTGAGGGAGGGGATCCTGTGCGCTCCAGCACGCTAAAGCGCACGCTGGCACTTCTTGCCCTCAGATGACCTCATCCCCTCTAGGAGGGGATGCCCCGCCCTCTACAAGGTGTCCCAAAACCTTAAATTACCCATAACAAGGGGAAGGTCAAAGACCCCGCCAGGGCGAGAATAACCGTTGACGAAGTCTGTCCCGGCAATCGCCGCCGGGCGGCGTCAAAGCATAAGGCGACGCGCGTTCGGAGCGCTGCGCCGCATAGGTATCCGATAGGGAGGGAAACATGAAAGAGAACACCGCTTTGGAGCATGTCGGCTCCGGCGCGGATCGTCTCGACGCCTTCTTCACCCGCCGCGGGTTCGTGAAGGTGTCGGGCGCGTTCGTCGCCACGATGGCGGCGCTCGGGCTGCTGCCCGAGACGGCCGCTGCGGCGCCCACAAGCTCCAAGGGCAAGATTGACTACTACGCCACGCCCAGCCACGTGCTGAAGGTCAATCGCGCCCGCTGCACCGGTTGCCAGCGTTGCGAGATGAGCTGCACGCTCAAGAACGACGGCAACTCCCAGCCGGCTGCCGCCCGCCTGCACGTGCACGACGGCTACAACTACGGCAAGGAGCTCGGCTCCGGCGACGGCATCTACTACTCCTGCGAGTGGACCATCCGCGCCTGCCACATGTGCACCACCGCCATGTGCCAGACCGCCTGCCCGCACGGCGCCATCGTCACCGACGAGTCCACCGGCGTGCGCTCGGTCGACCCGGAGAAGTGCGTTGGCTGCGGCACCTGCGTGGCCGCCTGCCCGTACCACATGCCCGTGGTGAACTCCGTGACCCACAAGTCCACCAAGTGCATCGCGTGCGGCCGCTGCGCCGAGCAGTGCCCCAACGGCGCCATCGAGCTCATCGAGTGGGAGAACGTCAACCATTCCTCCGGCCCCACCCGCCAGGAGAATCCCGATCCGCTGATCAGCGAGTCGCAGGATTACGTCGGCGGCGGCAAGGTCGCTTAACAGGAAAGTGAAGGAGTTTATCCATGGCTGATAACGTCTCTTACGGTTGGGCGGGCTACATCGCGCGCGTCAACCTCACGAGCGGGGACATCACCAAAGAGTCCGACGAGGAGATGCAGCAGGACTACATCGGTGGCATGGGCTTCGCCAACAAGATCATGTTCGACGAGGTGCCCGCCGGCACCAAGTGGGACGCCCCCGAGAACAAGGCCGTGCTGGCCGTTGGCCCGCTGACCGGCTCGGGCGTGCCGCTGGGCGGCCGCTCCACCTGGGCCACGCTCTCCACGTTCACCAAGGACGACCTGATCGTCGACTGCCACTGCGGCGGCATGCTCGGCGCCCAGCTGAAGTACTCCGGCCATGACGGCCTCATCATCGAGGGCGAGTCGGAGACCCCGGTCTACATCCTCATCGACGACGACAAGATCTCCATCGAGGACGCTTCCGCCGTCTGGGGCAAGGGCACCCGCGAGACCACCGAGGCCCTGTGCAAGAAGCACGGCCTGGACTGCTGCGTGGCCGCCATCGGCCCGGCGGGCGAGAACCTCCTGCCGTACGCCTGCGTCATCAACACCCGCAGCCACTCCGCCGGCGCCGGCCTGGGCGCGGTTCTCGGCAAGAAGAAGGTCAAGGCCGTCGTGGTGCGCGGCACCAAGGGCGTCAACGTCGCTGACCCGCAGATGGTGGCCGACCTCTCCGACTACATGATCGCCGAGGTCCTGGGCTCCAACAACAACCACGTGGTTCCGAGCACCCAGCAGTCTTGGGCCGAGTACTACGACAAGGGCTCCCGCTGGACGGCTCGCAAGGGCCTGTACTGGGCGGCTGCCGAGGGCGGCCCCATCGAGACCGGCGAGCCCAAGCCCGGCGAGCCCAACACCATGGGCTACCGCTGCATGAAGTCCACCAAGGACATGGGCCCGGAGGCCGAGAAGTACACCGTCAAGATGGCCGGCTGCCACGGCTGCCCGGTGCGCTGCTACGCCAACGTCCAGGTTCCCAAGGTCAAGGAGATCACCGGTTACTCCTCCTCGGGCAACACCTGCGTGCCCAACTTCCCGGTGACGAGCTACTTCACCACCATCCAGCCCATCGAGGGCATGACCGACGACGAGGGCACCCTGACCGACCAGTCCGTGGTCTACAACCAGGTTGTCTCCGCCACGGTTGACGACCTGGGCCTGTGGTGCAACTATGCGCAGCTCTACCGCGACCTCGCCCACACCTACAAGGAGGGCATCCTCGAGCGCGAGCTGGGCGACGAGTTCGCCGCCTACGACTGGGACGGCCTGCTCGCCGGCACCAACCCGGCTGCGTGGGTTGACATCCTGAAGGACATCGCCTTCAACCAGAAGAAGATCTCCCGCCTCGGCTACGGCCCGTTGGTCTGGACCAAGGAGTGGAACGACGCCGCGTGGTACGACAACGCCAAGTCCTGTCTGATCAACTACCGCGGCTGGCCCGTGCACCACGCCATCGAGTGCTTCGGCCAGGTTGGCGGCCTGTACAACATGATGTTCAACCGCGACGACATGATCCACTCCGCGGTGAACTTCCAGGGTTGCGGCCTGCCGATCGACCTGAAGAAGGAGATGGCCAAGGAGATGTGGGGCGGCGAGGACGCGTGCGACCCCGACAAGGCCTACACCCCCATCAACGACGCCAAGATCGAGTTCGCTTGGTGGAGCATCGTCACCGACGTGCTGCATGACTCCCTCACCCTGTGCAACTGGGTGTGGCCGATGGCCATGGCCCCCGAGAAGGCCCGCGACTACCGCGGCGACCTGGACCTCGAGGCGCAGTTCTACACCGCCGTCACCGGCGTCGAGGTGACCACCGACGACCTGTACAAGGCTGCCGAGCGCATCATGACCCTGCAGCGCGGCTACTCCTCGCTGGGCATGACCGACGCCGAGGGCAACATGGGCTGCAACGACTTCCGCAACGTCCACGACGTCATCACCGAGTGGGTGTTCGAGAAGGATCCCGATCTCAAAGCGTTCGAGAAGGGCACCGACAAGATGGACCGGGACGACTGGCAGAAGGCGCTGGGCATGCTCTACAAGCGCTTCGGCTGGGACGAGGAGCTGGGCTGCCCGACCAAGCAGTGTCTGGACGACCTGGGCCTGGACGACCTCGAGAGCCAGCTCGACGAGGCCGGCCTGCTCGTGGACGGTGGCACGCCCTACGACGAGCGCACCCGCACCTACGCCGGCGTGCTCGCCGACTACTGCGGCAACAACCCCGCTTTGGCTCAGTAAATCTGAAAGGAGTGAACCATGGCTGACGAAATCAAGGAGACCCCTAAGCGCAAGGTCAAGCGCCTGCCCATCATCATCGCCGTGGTGGTCGTGGTCGCCGTTATCGGCGTGGCCGGCTGGGCCTGGCACGCGACCCCCGAGTGCTGCGACACCATCTGCCACAGCACCATGGGCAAGTACTACGACTCGTTCGTGAACGACGCTGACTCGCTGGCGTACAAGCACGCGAGCGCGGTCAACAACCAGTGCCTCGGTTGCCACGAGGCCACCCTGCCCCAGATGGTGCACGAGGTTCAGGTGCAGCTCTCCGGCAGCTACTCCGAGCCGTTCGAGAAGGTCACCTTCTCCAACGACTTCTGCCTCCAGAGCGGTTGCCACCTGGGCGCCGGCGTGATGCCGGGCGCCACCGAGTCCTCCACCAAGGACTGGGGCTTCGACCCGCACAGCACCTATCACGGCGGCGTGACGCAGCAGTGCAACTCCTGCCACCGCTTCCATGACCAGAGCGTGCTTACCTGCACGGGCTGCCACCAGATCGGCGCCTACGCGGGCGAGGGCGACGTGCCCGAGGGTTGGACCGACACCGCTGAGGTTGACGGCACCATGACCTACTTGCCCAAGGGCTGGACGGTTCCGCAGCAGTTCGAGGCCACGACCACGGCCGAGTAACACACGCGGCATCTTGTGCGCAAGGCGGCTCCTCATCCGAGGGGCCGCCTTTTTTCATGGCGAGCTGGCCGATCGGTCTGACCGGTAGGATGCGCAGGGTGAGCCATGGAGCACGCCGGCTGGCTGGGCTGTGGGTCGCGTCGCGGGATGTGGCGGCTGGCTGGGTCGCGGCAGGCGGCACGCGCGAACCGGGCGCGCAGCGCGGAGGCGGGTTGAGCGGCCGGGTCGGGACGGATGCGAGCCCAGAAGCGGCTGAGCGGTGCGGGGATAGCGGCAGCCTTGTTTGAATTCTTGTAAAAAACGCTTGATCATTGCGATAACGCACAAGTTCGCGCCAAATATAATAGAAGTATTACCATTCTTTACCGAGCGATTACCGCTGCGTTACCGGAGCGGGTTCTTCCCTTCCTATAACAGAGGTGTTTGGCTCTCGAAAGCGCAGGGCCAGCGCGTACTCCGACGAGAGAGGGGAAGCATGAGAAAACCCAGACCATGGGCCAAGGCCGCATACCTGGCAGCGATCTTGCTGTGCGCCGTATGCGTAGCCTTGGGCCAAACCAACTTCGCCTACGCAGCTAACGAGGCGGCCGACGACGCCGTTTCGCTTGCTGCGGATGCGGAAAACGAAACCGACGGCGCAGCGGGAGCCGATCCGGCCGCAGGCATCGAGATCGACCGCGTGTCGCTCGAGATCGGGGCGACCGAGTCCCAGCGCAACTTCAACTGGCAGGCAACCTCCGACGCGCCCGAGCAGGTGCAGGTTGCGGTTATACCCGAGGGCTGGCAGCAGGGCGACGCCTTCCCGGCTGACGCCAAGACCGTTGACGCGGCCGGTCCCGTGACCAACGAGGCCAACGCCGACCGCGCCGGCTGGTACGCCTTCCGCGCCACGGTGGACGGTCTTTCCGCCAACACGTCCTACCTCTACCGCGTCGGCTCCGACGCGCAGTGGTCGGATACCTACGCCTTCACCACCGGCGATTTCGGTGACGGTTCGAGCTTCAGCTTCATGTTTGCCGGCGATCCCCAGATCGGCGCGGGCGAGGCTGAGAACGACACCGAAGGCTGGACCAACACGCTGAACACGATGAATGCGGCATTTCCTGACACTGACTTCCTCATCAGCGCGGGCGACCAGATCAACGCGCACACCGGCACTGAGGACGAGCAGGAGTACGCAGGATACTTCGCCCCTGACGTCCTGCACTCCCTGACGCTCGCCACCAACGTGGGCAACCACGAGACGTATGCGGGCAACCAGCACTACAGCTACAACTTCAACATGCCGAACGAGTCCGAGCTGGGTGTGGTTGACTCCACCGGCGAGAACTCCGGCGATTACTGGTTCATGTACGACGGCGTGCTGTTCATGTCCCTGAACTCCAACGACATAAACACCTCCGAACACAAGGCCTTTATGGAGGATGCAATCGCCAAGAACCCGAACGCCACGTGGAAGATCGTGACCTTCCACCACTCCGTGTACTCGGTGGCTGACCACACGCAGGACTCCGACATCCTCCAGCGCCGCAGCGACCTGCCGCCGGTCTTCTCCGATCTGGGCGTCGACGCGGTGCTCATGGGCCACGACCATGTGTACACGCGCACCTATATGATGCAGGGCACCACCCCGGTCATCCCCGAGGACGGCACGGTTCCCTCCGAGGTCACCGATCCCGCCAAGGGCGAGGTGCTCTACATCACGGCCAACTCGGCCTCCGGCTCCAAGTACTACGAGATTCAGGATCTTGCGCAGAACACCTTCGCCGCGGTGAAGGATCAGAGCCACCGTCAGAACATGACGCGCGTGGAGGTTACCAAGGACTCCCTCACCTTCACTACCTACTTCACCGATGACGCCCAGGTGACCGATGCCGACGTGCTCGACACCTTCACCATCAAGCGCACCCAGGAGACCGAGCCCGAGCTCCCAGCTGCCGGCCAGATCGACCGCGTGTCGCTCGATATCGGCGCGACCGAGTCCCAGCGCAACTTCAACTGGCAGGCGACCTCCGACGCACCCGGGCAGGTGCAGGTTGCCGTTGAGCCCGAGGGTTGGCAGCAGGGCGACGCCTTCCCGACTGGGGGCGTTACCACGGTGGACGCTGCCGATCCCGTGACCAACGAGGCCAACGCCGACCGCGCCGGCTGGTACACCTTCCGCGCCACGGTTGACGGGCTTGCGGCCAACACCTCCTACCTCTACCGCGTGGGCGACGGCACCACGTGGTCCGACACCTACGCGTTCTCTACGGGCAACATGGGCAAGGACGAGGCCTTCAGCTTCTTCTTCGCCGGCGACCCGCAGATCGGCGCCAGCGGCGATGCGGCGGCCGACACCGAAGGCTGGACCAACACGCTCAACAACGTGGAGCAGGCCTTCCCTGACACCGACTTCCTCATCAGCGCGGGCGACCAGATCAACGCCCACGATGCCGCCACCAGCGAGGAGGAGTACGCGGGCTACTTCGCGCCCGAGGTGCTGCACGGCATGACGCTCGCCACCAACGTGGGCAACCACGAGACCTACGCCGGCGACCAGCACTACACCTACAACTTCAACATGCCGAACCGTTCCGAGCTGGGCGTGGTCGACAGCACCGGCGACGCCTCCGGCGACTACTGGTTCACCTACAACGGCGTGCTGTTCCTGTCGCTCAACTCCAACGATATGAACACGGGCGAGCACAAGGCGTTCATGGAAGACGCCATCGCCAAGAATCCCGACGCCACGTGGAAGATCGTGACCTTCCACCACTCCGTGTACTCGGTGGCCGACCACACGCAGGACTCCGACATCCTCCAGCGCCGCAGCGAGCTGCCGACGGTCTTCTCCGATCTGGGCGTCGACGCGGTGCTCATGGGCCACGACCACGTGTACACGCGCACTTACCTCATGGACGGCACCACGCCCGTCATCCCTGATGACGGCACCGTGCCCAGCACGCTGACTGACCCCCAGAGCGGCGAGGTGCTCTACATCACCGCCAACTCGGCCTCCGGCTCCAAGTACTACGAGATCCAGAACCTCCCGCAGAACACGTGGGCGGCCGTGGCGGATCAGAGCCATCGTCAGAACATGACCCGCGTCGAGGTCACCAAGGACGCGCTCACCTTCAGCACGTACTACACCGACAGCGAAACGCCCGAGCTGCTCGACACCGTGACCATCCAGCGCACCGACCAAGGCGGCCAGCAGGGTGACGATCAGAACCAGGGCCAGCAGGGCAACGAGGGCCAGAACCAGGGTCAGGATCAGAGCCAGCAGGGCGGCCAGCAGGGTTCCGGCCAGACCCAGGGAACCGGAACCGGGACGGGCGCCGCGACGACGAAGCCGGTGAGCGACTCCGCCAAGGGTTCCGCTAGCGCCGCGGGGAAGCTTCCCCAGACCGGCGACCCGTTCAACCCTGTGGCGGTTGCGGGCATCGCGGCTGTGGGGCTTGCTGTCGCAGCGGGCGGCGTGGCGCTGCGCGTTAAGCGCAACCGCCGCTAACGGCTCAAAACGCTCAAGGAAGGCGATGACGTCGCAGCCTCTCGCTCAAGCGGCTGCCGCGCTCGCCACAGAAAGACCGGCGCCGGGGTCTCGCCCACAGGGGCGGGGCCCCGGCGGGGTTGTATCGACGTGCAAAGGAGAGACGACCGTTCCCATGAAGAAGAACCTGCTCGAGCCCGCAGACCTTGCGGTGTTCGCCGTTATCGCCGCGATTGTGGCCGCAGTGCTGTGGTGGGGCCAAGCAAACCCCATCGACTACTCCTCGCTCGACGTGACGGGTATCACGTATCCGCGCGGCACGGTAACGGCTGTGACTGCGGAGGATCTCGACCCCGCGCCGTACGACCCCAACCGGTTTTGGGGCACGCAGACGCTCACCGTGCGCTTGGAGGACGGAGACCTGGCGGGCGAGGAGGTCGAGATCCAAAACGACCTGAGCGACACCCACAACGTGTACTGCGAGCAGGGCACGCGGGTGATCGTGCGCCTGGAGGCCCAGGAGGGCCTGGCACCGTACTACAGCATCTACAACTACGACCGCGGGCTCGGCTTGGCGGCGCTCGTGGCGGTGTTCGCTGTGCTCATGGTGGCCATCGGGCGCGGTAAGGGCTTCAAGAGCCTGGTGGGCCTGGCTTTCGCCATCTTCCTCATCGCTTGCTTCATGCTGCCGGCGTTTTACCACGGTTACCCGGTGATCCCGGTGACGCTTGCCGTGGTTCTCGCCATCACGGTGAGCTCCATGACGCTGCTCAACGGATGGAGCCGCAAAACGCTCGTCGCCATCGTGGCCACCATGTGCGGCGTGGCGCTGGCGGCGGCGTTCTACGCGACGTTCGCGGCGGTGCTGCACGTGGGCGGCTACAACATGGAGGCGGCCGACGACCTGATCTTCATCCGCCAGCGCAGCGGGTTCCAGCTGGGCGACGTGCTGTTTACCTGCGTGCTGGTGTCCTCGCTCGGCGCGGTGCTCGACATGACCATGTCGGTTACCACGGCGTTGTTCGAGATGAAGCAGGTGCAGCCGCGGGTAGGGGCGCGCGAGCTTGTGCGTTCGGGCCTCGACATGGGGCGCGACATGATCGGCACCATGAGCCAAACACTCATCCTCGCCTTTGCGGGCGGGGCCATCACCACGCTGCTGTCGCTGCTTACCTACGGCACCCAAGGCGCGCAGCTTTTGAACTCCGACTACCTCACGCTCGAGATCTTCCAGAGCCTGATCGGCAGCTTGGCAGTCATCCTCTCGGTGCCGTTGGCCTCGCTCTTCTCGGCGTGGGCGCTTGACCGGCAGCCTGCGCGCGCGGCGTAAAACCGTTGGGCGGGCGCGCGTTCGGGCTACCGGGCCCCGGCCTTTCCCGGCCTGGGCGCCCCGGTCGCGCTCTCGGCGAACCCTTCCGACGCTTTGCGCGTTTCTCGCGTTTATCGCCGGTGTTTGTTTACAAGGGCCGTTGGCGGCGGATAATAACGGTCGTATGTTTTCAGGGCGCGCCGCTGCGCGCCATGGGGGAGGAACCAACATGACCGCTATCGACTATACGCCGCACGGCGTGTGCTCGCGCAACATCCACGTGGAGCTTGAGGAAGACGGCTCCACCATCAAGAACGTGGCCTTCACCGGCGGCTGCAACGGCAACCTCAAGGCGGTGTCCAAGCTCGTGGCCGGCAAGCCGGTGGCCGAGATCACCGCCATCCTCGACGGCAACACCTGCGGCAACCGTCCCACCTCGTGCGCCGACCAGCTGTGCCACGCGCTGCGCGCCGCGCAGGCCCAGGCGGCTGCGGGGGCGTAAGTGGGCCTGCTGGAGCGTTTGCGCAACCTGTCGCGCCGGCAGTTCCTGGCCGGATCGGCGGCTGCGGGCGGCGCGCTTCTCGCTGCGTCGACGGTAAGCGGTTGCAGCGGTGACAACAAGCAAGAGGAGAACGACCCCCAGGTCATCGAGGATGACTCCAGCAGCGTGGACATCTTCTCGGAGTTCTCCGACGCGGGCGACGCGCCCGAGCCGGCGGCGACGTGGACGTTGCCGCTGGGCACGGTGCTGCTGGCCAGCGAGGGCACGTGGGTCGCGGCCATGCAGCCGTCGGAGACTGCTGCGGTGGCCAACACGCTCGGCGTGCTCAGTCTGGCGTCCGGCAGCCTCACCACGCTGCTGGCAGCGCCCACCCAGGGGACGACCTTCTCGTTTTACGACGCGCACTGCTCGGACAGCGTGTTCGCGTGGGTGGAGATCTGCTACGACGACCGCGCGTGGAAGCTGTTTGCCCAGCCGCTTGCGGGCGGCGCGCTGACGGGCGAGGCAGCGCAGCTTGCCTCTGGCGACAGCGATTACGATCCGCCGCGCTTCACCGTACACGACGACATGGTGATCTGGCTCGAGATGCCCAGCACCGCGGGCTCCCGCACCACCGACGACTCGCACTGCTACCTGTGGACGGCGTCCAGCGGCTCGCGGCAGGAGCTGTGGACCTCGCACGGGCGCTTTGCCACCGCGCTCACCGTGTCCGGGGGCATCCTCACCATCACGCCGCGCGTGCGCACCGACGAGAGCAGCCGATACTACGGCCTAACCGCGCTCGATCTGGCTGACAGCACGCATGCGCAGGTGGACCAGTTGGTGCTGCCGGCGAGCATCCAGCCATTCGAGGCCGTGTATATGGGCGACCGCTTTGCGTTCTCGGTTGAGGCCTCGTACGGCTCGGGCGGGCTCTTCGGCAACATGGGCACCTTCGTTGGCTCGGGGGACGGCCCGTACTACTACCTCTCGCGCGAGCCGCAGGAATGCGTGGCGGGCTCAGGGACGCGCTACGTGGTGAAGTCGCAGTCGTCGCATTTCCTGATCGACACCGAAGCCGAGACCTACGCGATCATCTACGCGCCCGACCGCGCGATCGACCGCGGCGACTATTCGCCCAGCGTGGGCACGGTGTCGCAGTTCGTGACCTTCGCCACGGTGCGCAGCCTCGAGACGGGCCTGCCCGAGTCCGTTGTGGCGCGCGTGTTCAACCTGTAGGCGTTGCGTGCGGGGCGCGGCGCCGGGGCGCGAGAGGGCAACGCGCATCGCGCGGTCCGCTATCGGCACCAGCCCTCTACAGCAGGACCGCGGCCCCAGCTAATAGCCCATGCGGCGCAGGTCGGCGTCGGAGAGGCCAAAGTAGTGGCCGATCTCGTGCACCACGGTTTTGCGGATCTGCTCCACCACGTCCTCGCGGGTGGAGAACAGCTGCTCGTGCGCGCGCTTGAAGATGGTGACCACGTCGGGCGTCACGTTGCCGTAGGACCATCCGCGCTGGGTGAGCGGCACGCCTTCGTACAGGCCGAGCAACACGCCGCGCAGGCGCGTGCCGTCCGAGGGCGCGGCGTCGCTGCGCAGGGCGGCGAGCTGAGCGGCGCTGGGGGCGTCCGCCACCGTGACGCCGACGTTTTCCAGCGCGTTGAGGAAGCGCGGCGGGATGCTCGCCAGCGCGTCCTCCACCGCTTGCTCAAACTCTTCGTCGGTCATCTCGTACATATATATAGGTTCGCGGCCGCTGCGTCGCCGCGCCTCCCTTCCGCCTTCATTGTGACCGCTTTGGGCGCCGCCGCGTCGCCGGCTGCAACGCATGCCGCCGCGCTTACCAAAACGACAGAAAACCACGGGCAAAACCGGCTGCGCTCCAAACCGATCACGTACAATACCGTGCGAGGAGGTAGTAGCTATGCAACGCGTTACAGTTGACAGGATCATAGACGGCGTGGCCGTGTGCATGGCGGGCCCGGCGATCAAGCGTCTGCCGCTTGACGAGCTGGCTCCCGGCGTCGACGAGGGCTTCGTGCTCGATCTGGTGGACGGCGTCTGGACGGTGAACGAGGAGCTCACGGCCCAGAACCGCGCGTTTATCGACGGGGAGCTGCACTACGAGCACGAGGACGGATCGCCGGCCATGCGCGAGGACGCCAGCCAGCCGTGGTAGGCCGGCGCAACAACAGCGCGGCCGATAAGCGCCCGGCGGGCGAGAAACGCGCGTTGGGCGAGAAGCGCCCGGCGGGTGAGAACGGCGTGTCGGGCGCCGCCCCCGCGCGGCTGCCCAGGCTCACGCCGGTGCGCGTCGCAGCGCTGCTCGCCGTAGCCGCCGCGCTGGTGGCGGGTGTGGCTGCGGCGTTTGCGCTCTTCCCGCCGGCGGGCTTGAGCGCCGCGCAGGAGGCAACCGGCGCCAAGGCGGCGGTGGACGGCGCGTTTGCCCAGCTGGCGGCTGCCTCGGGCGCGACGCTCGCAAACGTGGCCGATGTTGCACGCGAGGCCGGCGGCACCAGCGTGGCAGGCCTTGAGCGCGCCGTGCGCGCGGAGGCGTTTGCCGCCGAGCGTCCCGCGCTGAACCTTGCCGAGCTCGACTTCGGCGCCGTTCCCGCCGGTGACGAGGTTGCGTCCTTCTCGCTTACCGGCGGCGCGGCGCCTGCGGTTAGCGCAGAGAGTCTGGCCGCCGTCAACGCGGCGCTGGCACAGCTGCGCGCGCTGGGATCGGCCGGGTTCGTGCTCGTAGACTGCGCCAGCGGCGCGGGCCTTGCCGCCGGGGCGGACACGGCGGTGTACGGCGCGAGCACCTACAAGGCGCCGTACGCCTGCTACGTGTGCGAGCAGCTGGTGGACGGCGGCGCCATCACGCTGGACAGCGCCTGCCCGGTAACGCCCGGCCTGAACTACGAGAGCACCTTCGGGCTCGACGCCAGCTCGTACCCGGTGCGCACGCTGCTCGAGGCGCTGATCACCCAGTCGGACAACGACGCCTTCCGCGTGCTGCGCGGCGCCTACGACCGCAGCGGCTACAACGCGTGGACCGACCAGTTCGGCGACGCGGCGCTGCGCCGCGGCGGGCTGTTTTACCCCACGTACTGCGCGCGCACCTCGGCAAAGCTGTGGGCGCACCTCTACGCGTACGGCACGGGCGGCAGCCCCACGGGCGCGTGGCTGTGGGATTTGCTGAGCAAGACGGAGATCTCGTTTCTGCGCGCCGGCGTTGAGCGCGCCGGCCTGCCGGTTGCGGCAACGGTGCGCAACAAGGCCGGCTGGTACGCGGACGCCGACGAGCCGCAGTACAACTGCACGTCGGACGCGGGGATCGTGCAGGTGGGCGGCTCCACGTACCTGGCGTCCATCATGACGAGCGCACCCACGGGCGGCGCGGCTGCCGAGGCGTACGAGGATCTGGCGTCGGCGCTCTTTAACGAGGACGTGCTGCTGGCGCTGCGGTAGGGGTGCGGGCGGCCGAGCCGGAGCCGCGCTTTGCGCACCCTTGACTTCAAGCCGGCTTTACCCCGTATGCTGGCGAGGAAAACGACGCCGCCAGGACGCACGGCGCGGCTGGGACGCATCAAGCGCCGCCGCAAGCGCCGGCATCGGGCGCGGAGGGAGGAACGGATGGCCCACACAGAGCTGCTCGCGCAGGTGGAGGAGCGCCTGCGCGGTCTGCTTGACACGGAGGTTCGCTACGGCCTGGCCTTCTCGGGCGGGTGCGACTCGGTCCTGCTGCTGGCGCTGCTGGCGCGCGGTGGCTTTGACGTGGCACCGTATACGCTGGTCACGGCGTTCCAAGCGCCCTTTGAGCTTGCCGACGCGCGCGAGGGCGCACGGGCGGCGGGCGCGGAGCTTGCGGTGATCCGCGCGGACATCCTGGCGCAGGAGCGCGTGCGCGCCAACCCGCCGGACCGCTGCTACTGGTGCAAGCGCTTCATCTTCGGGCGCATCTTGGACGCCATGGCGCGCGACGGGCGCACGGTGCTTCTCGACGGCAGCAACGCCTCGGACGACCCGGCGCGCCGTCCCGGCATGCGCGTGCTCGATGAGCTGGGCGTGCGCTCGCCGCTGCGCGAGCTGGGCCTTGCCAAGCCCCAGGTGCGCGAGCTTTCGCGCGCGCTGGGGCTGTTCACGGCCGAGAAGCCCAGCTTCTCGTGCTACGCCACCAAGGTGCCGGCGGGGCAGCCGCTCACGCAGGAGGCGCTCGACGCGGTGGCGATGCGCGAGAACCGCGGCTGGCGGTAACGCGAGCCGCCGGGTACGGCGGGGCCGCGCGCCCCGCGGGATCGACACCAGGCAGGAAGGCTGCATGGAGAGGCTGCATGAGGAGGTTGCATGGACGCATCTGAGTTGAAGCGCTTGGCCGAGGCGGTGGCTGCCGGTGCCGCCACGCCCGACGAGCTGGTGGAGCGCGTGCGCGCAGACGCCGCCCGCAGCGTGGTCGACTTGGGTTACGCCCAGGTGGACACGCAGCGCGGCCTGCGCACCGGCGTGTCCGAGGTGGTGTACGGCGCCGGCAAAACGGCCGAGCAGATAGCCGGCATCCTCCAGGCCATGCACGAGGCCGGCCAGCGCCGCGTGCTCGTGACGCGCTTTGCGCCCGAGAAGGCCGCCCAGGTGGCGCGCCTTTTGGGCGTGGAGCTTGTGAGCGCCGAGGCGGGGGATAAGAAGAGCGCCGCGCCCGCGTCCGCTGCAGCCTCCGGTGCCGCGGCGGACGCGCCGCCTGCGCCGGGCCCTGAGGCGGCGCGCGCCAGCTCCTCGGTCCCCGGCGGCCCCGTGCGCTACTGGCCGTCCGCGCAGCTGGCCGTGCGCGGCGAGATGCCCGCGCCCGACGGCAACGGGCGCGTGGTGGTGGCCGCTGCCGGCACGAGCGACTACGCCGTGGCGGAGGAGGCGGCGCTGACCGCGGAGTTTCTGGGTAACCGCGTGACGCGCCTGTACGACGTGGGCGTGGCCGGCATCCACCGGCTGCTCGCGCACGTGGACGACCTGGCGTCCGCGCAGGTGGTGGTGGCCGTGGCCGGCATGGAGGGCGCGCTTGCCAGCGTGGTGGGCGGCCTTGCGGCCTGCCCCGTCATCGCGGTGCCCACGAGCGTGGGCTACGGCGCGAGCTTCGGCGGGGTGGCGGCGCTGCTCGCCATGCTCAACAGCTGCGCCAGCGGCGTGTCGGTGGTCAACATCGACAACGGCTTCGGCGCCGGCTACCAGGCGTCGCTTATCAACCACGCCCGCATCCGGGCCTGACGCGAGAGCGGGCGCCCCGCCGCGGAGCGGGTGCCAACGGCAGGGGCCGCGGCATCCGCCGTTGGCACCCGCCTTATGGCGGTCCGGGTCGGCCGGGCGGCATGTATCGAGAAGGAGGGGGTATGGGCACGACCCTGTACCTAGACTGCACCAACGGCATCAGCGGCGACATGACGGTGGCCGCCCTGCTCGACCTGGGCGCCAGCGAGGAGGTGCTGCGCGCCGCGCTGGACAGCCTGCCGGTTGCGGGCTACCGCGTCGAGGTCAGCCGCGTGAGCAAGGCCGGCCTGGATGCCTGCGACTTCAACGTGGTGCTGGACCACGTGCACGATAACCACGACCACGACATGGCCTACCTGCACGGTCATGCCGCGGGCGAGAAGGACGCGGAGCTGCGCGAGCGCGCGCACGAGCACGGCGGTCACGCGCACGTCCACGACCACGCTCCCGGCGATCACCACGACCACGCGCATCACCACCACGGCCCGCACACCCACGAGCACCGCGGCCCGGCCGACCTTGACGCGCTGATCGACGCCGCCGCCCTCACGCCCGGCGCCCGCACGCTGGCGCACCGCATCGTGGCGATTCTCGCCCAGGCGGAGGCGGCGGCGCACGGCGTGCCGCTTGACCAGGTGCACTTCCACGAGGTGGGCGCGGTCGACTCGGTGGTCGACATCGTGGCGGCGGCCGTGTGCCTGGACAACCTGGGCGTGACGCGCGCCGTGGTGCCGCAGCTCACCGACGGGCACGGCACCATCCGCTGCCAGCACGGCGTCATCCCCGTGCCGGTGCCCGCCACGCTGAACATCGTGGCGCAGCACAACCTGCCGCTTTCGATCTGCGAGGTCGAGGGCGAGCTGGTGACGCCCACCGGCGCCGCCATCGTGGCTGCGCTGGACCCGGCGCGCGAGCTGCCGGCGCGGTTCACGGTTGAGCGCGTGGGCCTGGGCGCCGGCAAACGCAGCTACCGCCGCCCGAGCCTTCTGCGCGCGCTGATCATCCACCCGGCGGACGAGGTGCCGCAGGACCGCGTGGTGCGCCTGGAGTGCGACATCGACGACGCCACCGGCGAGCAGCTGGCCTTTGCGGCCGAGCGCCTCATGGCCGCCGGCGCGCGCGAGGCGCACTGGGTGCCGGTGTTCACCAAGAAGGGCCGCCCGGCCTACCAGCTGCAGATGGTGGCCGCGCCGGCGGACGTGGCGCGGCTGGAGGGCGTCATCTTTGCCGAGACGACCACCATCGGCATCCGCCGCTGGGACTGCGAGCGCTCGGTGCTGCCGCGCGCTGCCGGCCAGGCCCAAACGCCGTGGGGCCCGGTGCGCACCAAGCGCGTCGAGCTGCCGGACGGCAGCGCGCGCGTCACGCCCGAGTACGAGGACTGCGCCCGCCTGGCGCGCGAGAACGGCGTGCCGCTGCAGCAGGTGATGGCGGCGGTGCGGTAAGGGGCGCTCGCGCGCAGCGGGCAAGGGGCCCGGCTCCGTCGGCACGGCGGGGCCGGGCTTTTGCACCGCCCTTCTCGCATGCTGTTTCTCGCCCGCTGCCCACAGCCCCGCATTGAAGCACTCGTTTCCCCTTGCTGGGGGCAGCGCGTTGTGCCGACATCCGCGCTTGTGCGGGGCGCGGCGGGTATAACCGAGGGCAGCTGGCGGCGTTGCCGCACCACCCCAAGGAGAAGGGACTTCCCATGACCAAGCGTTTGATCAGCGCGAACACCTCCGACCTGCTCGCCATGAACGGCGCCGAGCTCAAGCAGAGCATCAAGGCCAGCGAGGGCCGCACCATCTGCTCGGAGAACGTTGCCGTGCGCGAGAGCTACATCGGCGACATCACCAACGCCGAGATTGCCCGCGCGTTCGGCGCCGACCTCATCCTGCTCAACGGCGTGGACGTGCTGAACCCGGCGCTGCCCGGCCTCAGCGCCGACCCGGAGGCCGGCACTGTGGTTGACCAGCTGCACCGCCTGGTAGGTCGCCCCGTCGGCGTGAACCTTGAGCCGGTGGACGTTAACGCCAAGATGGCCGAGGACCGCCTGGAGATCGCGCGCGGCCGCCAGGCCAACGCCGAGACCGCGCAGGAGATCGAGCGCCTGGGCTTCGACTTCGTGTGCCTCACGGGCAACCCCGGCACGGGCGTCACCAACGCGCAGATCGCCAGCGCCATCGGGCTCATGAAAGAGCATTTCTCGGGTCTCATCATCGCCGGCAAGATGCACGGCGCGGGCGTGGACGAGCCCGTATGCGACACCGCCGCGGTTGAGGCGTTCGTCTCGGCCGGCGCCGACGTGATCCTGGTGCCCGCCGTGGGCACCGTGCCCGGCTTCACCGACGCCGAGCTCACCGAGATCGTGCGCGAGGTGCACGCCCGCGGCGCGCTGGTGCTTTCGGCCATCGGTACGAGCCAGGAGGGCGCCGACCCCGCCACCATCCGCGAGATCGCCATCCGCAACAAGGTGTGCGGCGTTGACATCCAGCACATCGGCGACGCCGGGTACTCGGGCGTGGCGCCGGTCGAGAACATCTACGCCATGAGCGTGGCCATCCGCGGCATCCGCCACACGGTCTCGATGATGGCGCGCTCCATCAACCGCTAGGGAAGCGCTGCGCAAAGGCCTTCGCGCCCCGCTGCGCTGAGGATCCGCACCCGCGCACCGGCGCCGCACCTGCCGCCGGCAGCCGGATGCGCGGGCCCGCTTTTGCCCAACTTGCCATCCTCGCGGCGAGGGCTTCTCGCAATGGGTACCATAAGGAAAGCTTGCAACGTGCCGGCCGGGGATGCGTTCCGCGGCCGGCGCGGTATCACGACCGGTATCCGCATCGAGAAGGGAAGGGCAATGTCTTCCAACCAGAAGTGGCTCAAGATCATGAGCTTCATCGCCATCCTCGCCGGCGTCGGCATGGCGGTGTGGACGTCAGTCAGCCTGGCGTTTGCCAACACCGCGCCAGGGCTGCTGCTTGCCATCTGCATGGGCGCGCAGGCGTTTTTCGACGTGGTGCTGGGCGTGTTCGGCATCGGCGCGGCCAACAAACCGGTGCGTTCGGAGGGGCTGTACTACATCGCAACGGTGTGGCTGGCCCTTATCCTCAACGTGGCGGCGGTGATCGTGATCGCCTTCATCGGCGGGGGCGGCGAGATGGACAGCACCGCGTACGCCATCGTGAGCCTGGACATTCCCTCGCTCATCAACCTCGTGGTGGTGTTTTTCTACGCGCGCTTTGCCCGGCTGGTGTGCGTCCAGAGCGCGCAGAGCCTGTAGGGGCCTGCCCGCACGCTCCCGTTAAGTTAGGATCCCGCATGAAGTTTCTCATCGCTTCCGACATCCACGGCTCGGCCTTTTGGGCCGAGCGCCTCATGGGCGCCATCGAGGCCGAGGCGCCCGACCGCGTGCTGCTGCTGGGCGACCTGCTCTACCACGGCCCGCGCAACGACCTCCCGCGCGACTACGCGCCCAAGCGCGTGATCCCGCTTTTGAACGACCTGGCGGCCACGGGCAAGCTCATCGCCGTGCGCGGCAACTGCGAGGCCGAGGTCGACCAGATGGTGCTCAGCTTCCCGTGCATGGCCGACAGCACCACCGTGCTGGACGACGCCGGCCGCGAGCTGTTCTGCACGCACGGTCACGTGTTCGGCGCGGGGTTCCACAACAGCGTGGACAACCTGCCGGCGCTGCCGGAGGGGTCGGCCGTGGTGTACGGCCACACGCACATCAAGGTGAGCGAGCCGGTGCCCGGGCGCGATGGTCTGTGGGCGTTCAACCCCGGCAGCGTGAGCATCCCCAAGGACGGCACGCACAGCTACGGCGTCTACGAGAGCGGCAAGCCCGTGGCCGAGGCGTTTCGCCACGTGGTGCTTGAGGAGGCGTGAGCCATGGCGCGTGATGCGGCAGCGGGCGAGAAGAACGCTGCGCCGGCGGGCGCGGAAGTCGGGCGCGAGGCGGCGGCTGCAGCGCGCAACCGCGCCACGCGGGCTGACGCGCGGCAGAGCTTTGACGCGCTGACCGAGACCATCTGGCGGCTGCGCCAGCCCGACGGCTGTCCGTGGGACCGCGAGCAGACGCACGCGAGCATCGCCAAGAACATGATCGAGGAGGCCTACGAGGCCGTTGACTGCATCGAGGCCGGAAACGAGCGCCATCTGCGCGAGGAGCTGGGCGACGTGCTCATGCAGGTGATGCTGCACGCGCAGATCGCCGCCGACGCCGGCGCGTTCACCATCGACGACGTGGTGGCCGACCTGAACGAGAAGCTCATCCGCCGGCATCCGCACGTGTTCGGTGAGGCGGCCGGCGCACAGGACGCCGAAGCGGTGCTGGACATCTGGGACAGCGTCAAGCGCGCCGAGCGCGCGCAGCGCAACGCGGATGCGGCGGCGGGGGAGGACGCCGCGGCGGCGGACGAGGCCGGCGCCGCTGGCGGCGAGCCCGCGCCCGCGCCCGAGGGGCTGCTCGACAGCGTGCCCAAGGCGTTTCCGGCGCTCATGCAGGCGCAGAAGGTCTCCAAGCGCGCGGCCAAGGCGGGCTTTGAGTGGGACACCGTGGCCGACGTGTGGGACAAGGTGGCCGAGGAGCGCGTCGAGTTCGAGGCCGAGGAGCCCGGCAGCCCCGAGCGCGCGCTTGAGTTCGGCGACATGCTGTTTGCGCTGGTGAACGTGGCGCGCAAGGAGGGCATCGACGCCGAGGAGGCCCTGCGTGCGAGCACGCTGAAGTTCCGCGCGCGCTGGGGCGCCATGGAGGCCGCGGCGCGCGGCCGCGGCGTTGCGCTGGAGGACCTCTCAACATCCGAGCTCAACGAGCTGTGGGACGAGGTCAAGCGTCGCTAAACCGGTCAGTTGGGGACGTGTTCCAACCAACCCGTTCGGGGCGGGGTCGTGCGGCCTGCCGGGCTAACGCTGCCGGAACTGCTCCAGCGCAGCGCGCAGCTCGGGCAGGCGCTGGCGGCTCATGTCCACGGCGGTGCCGTCGGCAAGCAGCACGCCCTCGGCCGAGAGATGGTCCACGTGCTGCAGAAGTGGAGACCCGCGAGGTCCCCGCGCTCGGCCATCGCTACGAGGGCGGCGCCTGCGCGGTCTGCGGCGCGGCCGACCCGGATTACGCCGCTGGCGACCTCGCTGACGGCTCCACCGGCTCTGACGAAGAGATTTCGACCAACAAGCCCGCCGCCGAGCCCTCGGCCGAGCTTCTCGCCCAGACGGGCGATCCCGCGCCCGCGCTTATCGCCGGGGCGGGCCTTGCCGCGGCAGCCTGCCTGGCGGCCGGAGTCGCCTTTAGGCGCCGCCGAAGTTCGCGGCGTTAGCCCTGGTCCTTCCCGTTTCCCCTTGCGCGCCGGCTTCCTCCCTCGGGGCCGGCGCGCTTTTGTGTGCTTTGGGGTTGGAATGGGTTGGACGGAACACGTCCCCAACCAACCCATCGGAAAATCCGAACCGCGCCATGCTTAGGAAGCTCTCAGCGGCGTTTATTCAGGTAGTCGGCAAAAATGGCATCTCGAACGCCAGGGTTCCGTCAGGCAGCTCGTCAACGATCCCTTGCTTGATCAGTCTTTGCTTGTAATACCCAACAAGCTGCATCATGTAGGCAAACCCGCCGATTGCGCGCACCACGAGGTCAAGTGCTTCGTCTGCGATGGTCTTGCCAGCGCTTTCCACCGTTTTGCGGAACGTGCTGCGCACTTCTTGGTTTCCGTGCGTCCGATGTAGCTCTGTCTCGCGGCGCGAGAAGGCGACGCGGCGGTCGACAATGAGGTCTCCCACGTCGGCGGGGAGGCACGCCATCACCAGCGCCACTTGGTGCTCCTTGCATACCAGCAGGTGATTTCGGCAAAGGCGCGCTGCATGTTGGAAAGGATTCTGCCGCGGCCCGCCATATGCGGCGGCACCATGCCAAGCGTGGGGGTGAAGGGGTTTCTGGCATGAGCCATGACGATGCCCCTTGTATCGGTCGTATCACCAGCATGCGTCCGTTTGCGAGTTTTGCCAACTTTTGTAATATTTGCCACTTTTAGCGAGTTTTGCGGGATGGTGGACGCAACGGGCTGGTTGGGGACGTGTTCCATCCAACCTCCTCGCGGCCGGCTTCCTCAGCCCGTTACGCTCCGGCGTCGGTTGCGGCAGGGCCGTCCGGCGGACGACCTGAGCCCTTCTCCAAAACGCCGGTATAGATTGCGCGTATGCGGGCATACTGTACAAAGTTTGCTTTGGGTAACCTACGCCCGGCAAAAGCTCTGAGAGAGAGGACACAACGATGAGCGAAATTCTGGATGTGTACGGTCGCGAGGTCCTGGATTCCCGCGGCAACCCCACCGTTGAGGTCGAGGTCGTGCTGGATGACGGCTCGTTCGGCCGCGCCATGGTGCCCTCCGGCGCTTCTACCGGCGCATTCGAGGCCGTCGAGCTGCGCGACGGCGACAAGGGCCGCTATCTGGGCAAGGGCGTCACCAAGGCCGTGGATCACGTGAACAAGGAGCTCGCCGACGCCATCGTGGGCATGGACGCCTTCGACCAGCGCGCGGTTGACGCCGCGCTGCTCGCCGCCGACGGCACGCCCAACAAGGGCAAGCTCGGCGCCAACGCCATCCTGGGCTGCTCGCTCGCCGTGGCGCGCGCTGCGGCGCAGTCGGCCGGGCTCGAGCTGTACCAGTACCTGGGCGGCGTCAACGGCCACACCCTGCCCACGCCTATGATGAACATCCTGAACGGCGGCGTGCACGCCGACAACAACGTGGACTTCCAGGAGTTCATGATCATGCCGGTGGGCGCCCCCAGCTTCACCGAGGGCCTGCGCTGGTGCGCCGAGGTGTACCACACCCTCAAGAGCGTGCTGAAGGACTCCGGCCACGCCACCGGCGTGGGCGACGAGGGCGGTTTCGCGCCCGACCTGGCCACCAACGAGGAGCCGCTGCAGTACATCGTGAAGGCCATCGAGGCCGCGGGCTACAAGCCAGGCAAGGACTTCAAGATCGCCATGGATCCGGCTACCACCGAGCTGTACGACGCCGAGAAGGGCGTCTACGAGCTCAAGGGCGAGGGTCGCACCCTCACCACCGACGAGATGATCGACTACTGGGCCGCCCTGGTCGAGAAGTACCCGATCATCTCCATTGAGGACGGCCTGGCCGAGGAGGACTGGGACGGCTGGGTCAAGCTCACCCAGCGCATCGGCGACAAGGTGCAGCTGGTGGGCGACGACCTGTTCGTCACCAACACCGAGCGTCTGAAGAAGGGCATCGAGCTGGGCGCCGCCAACGCCATCCTGGTGAAGGTGAACCAGATCGGCAGCCTGACCGAGAGCCTGGAGGCCATCGAGACGGCCAAGCGCGCCGGCTACGCCTGCATCGTGTCCCACCGCTCCGGCGAGACCGAGGACTCCACCATCGCCGACCTGGCCGTGGCCACCAACGCCGGCCAGATCAAGACCGGCGCTCCGTGCCGCTCTGACCGCATCGCCAAGTACAACCAGCTCATCCGCATCGAGGACGAGCTGTACAACAGCGCCGAGTACGCGGGCATGAGCGCGTTCTACAACATCCGCTAACAGGCGCGGGCGGTCTTGCTGCCGCGTTGCCAGCTTAAGCCGGGCTCCGCTGCGCGTGGGGCCCGGTTTTTTGCGGCTGCGGGCGGAGGCGGCGGGACCCTTGGCGGAGCGCGTTTTGAAGAGTCCCGCCTTCCGAGGCGCGCCATCGCGATTGGTTCGTACGCACTGACATGTGCAGAAGGCCCCCGCCTTCCGGGGCGTGCCGCCTTGCTACGCATGTCTCGGCCGCGGCTTTTGCGTGGTCGCTTGCGTGAGATAAACGTTTCAAATTGCCGCCGCTCACCGGTTTGGACGCTCCGCTCGCTGCGTGGGCGCGTGGCGTCTGCTACATTCGTGCCCGCAGCACAACGAGAGGGGAGACCTGTGAGCGACAAGAAGATCATTTTTCTCGACGTAGACGGCACCATCACCAACTACGACAACGACGTGCCGGAATCGTGCAAGACGGCCATCAAGCAGGCGCGCGCCAACGGGCACCGCGTGTACATGTGCACCGGCCGCAGCAAGGCCGAGAACCCGCCGGAGATCACCGAGATCGGCTTCGACGGCATCATCGGCGGCAACGGCTCCTACGTTGAGGATCACGACCACGTGGTGATGCACCAGCTCATCACGCTCGAGCAGTGCAAGCACATCGTGGACTGGCTGCACAGCCGCGGTCTCGAGTTCTACCTCGAGAGCAACAACGGCCTGTTCGCCAGCGAGAACTTCCGCGAGGCCGCGCGCCCGGTGCTGCGCGAGTACGCCAAGGGCAAGGGCGTGGCGCACGCCGAGGAGCTGGAGACCGACGACCTCATGCACGGCATGGTGTACGGCGGCGAGCTGTACCGCGACGACCTCAACAAGGTGAGCTTCATCCTCTCGAGCTATCAGGATCACCTTGACTCCATCGAGGAGTTCCCCGACCTCAAGGCGGGCACCTGGGGCGGCAAGGGCGAGCACGCGCTTTTCGGCGATTTGGGCGTGAAGGGCATCGACAAGGCCGTGTCCATCCGCAAGCTCGTTGACTACCTGGGCGCCGACATGGCCGACACCTTCGCCTTCGGCGACGCCAAGGTCGACATTCCCATGTTCGAGGCGTGCGCGGTGGGCGTGTGCGTGGGCAGCGGCGGCGACGAGGCCAAGGCCGCGGCCGACTACGTGACCGACGCCGTGGACGACGACGGCATCTACAACGCGTTCAAGCACTTCGGGCTGATCTAGTTGGCTGCCGCCCGGGCTGGGCTGACCCTGCCCGGGCGGCGCGGATGTGGTGAATCCGTGGCGGCGCGACCGTGCGCGCGAGCCTTGGCGCAGGTGGCGCGCTGCCGTTGTTTTCACTGGCGGTTTGAGGGGCGGATGCGCGTATGGGCGGCCCGCCGGTGTGGTATAACTAAAAGCACCTTCCCCGTGCGGGAGGGGATAGCGCACACACACCTTAAACGAAGCAAAGGCGCCATGAAGTTCACTCCGCTGCACACACAGGGCCGGTCGGCTCAGCGCTCCGCGCACGCTCCCGAGGATCGCTACGGTACTTCGAGAGGCGTTCCGCATACCGCTTCTAGCTGGGAAAACACTTCGTATCAAGAGGCCTCGGCGCATGCCGGGGCACCGGGTGCGCGCGGCTGGGACACCGCGCGGGCCGGCGGCTATGCAGGCGCGGGACGCGCCGGGGACAGCGCACGCTCCGGGTACGGCGCCCGCCGCGCAAGCGGCTCTGCGCGCACGGCGCGTGCTGGGCGTGCTGAGCGCGCTGCGGCAACCAGTCGCGGAAACGCCGCGCCCGCGGGTGACCGCGCCGCGGTGTCGTACCGTCGCGCCGGGCGCGGCGCAGCCGGCGGTGGCGCTTCCTTTGAGCGCGCCGCCTCTGGCGCCGACCGCGACCATGCGGGACGCGCTTCGGCGAACTCCTCGCTTATCCGCTACGCCACCGACAACGTGGTGGTGCGTGCCGTGTACACGCTCACCACCGGGCCGCTGCGCTTTGCCTTCTTCGGCGTGGTGGCGCTTATCGTGGGGTGCAGCCTGTACTTCCCGCTGCGCGGCTGGTACGTGGCCGAGCGCGGCCGCGAGGTCCAAGGCGAGCAGTACCAGGTGCAGCTTGCGTCCAACACCACCGACCAAGAGCAGGTGGACAAGCTTCTGTCGCAGGAGGGCATCAGGGACATCGCGCGCAGCAAGCTGGGGCTGGTGGAGCCCGGCGAGATCTCGGGCATGGTGACGGGTCTGGGCGAGAGCGGCGACGCGGACGCCGGGTCTGCGGACGGTACCGGCGCTGACGAGCAAGGCTCCGCCGGCGACGCGGACGCCGCATCCGACGAGCCGTGGTATGAGTACGTGCTCGACCGGCTGTTCTTCTTCTCGGTGGACGACGTCCAAGGCATCACGTTCGCCACGAGCTAACACGGCTCATGTTGGCGCGCCCGCACCCGGCATCGGCAAGGAGGTTTTCATGGCATCAAGCGTTCGCGTGGCGGCGGTCGACATCGGCACGGTGACGTCGCGGCTGCTGTTGGCCACGGTGGAGGCGGGTACGATCGTCTCACAGCAAAAGACCAGCTATATCACCGATCTTGGCCAAGGCGTTGACGCAACCGGCGAGCTGGCGCCCGAGGCTGTTGAGCGCGTGGTTAACGCGTGCGCCGACTTTGCCGAGCGCATCCAGGGCTTCGGTCCGGATGCCATCGGGCTCACCCTCACGAGCGCGGCGCGCGACGCCCACCACGGCGAGGAGCTGCTCGGCCGTCTGCATGAGCTCGGCTTTGCGCCGCAGGTCATTCCCGGCGAGGTGGAGGGGCGGCTCACGTTTTTCGGCGTGGCGGCCGATTTCCCCGGCGAGCGCCTGGCGGTGGCCGATCCCGGCGGCGGCTCAACCGAGATCGCGCTCGGCCGGTGCGCCGGCGGTTCGCTCGAGCTTGAACGCGTGCAGTCGCTCAACATCGGGTGTCGCCGCGTGACCGAGAAGTTCCTCGCCCACGTGCCGCCTGCGCCTTACGAGGTCGACGCGGCGGTGGCGTGGCTTGACCCGCAGTTCGGCGCGTATTGGGACGCCGCGCGCGTTGCCGGTGGTGCCGGAGACACTGTGCCGGATAAGAAAAACGCTGCTACGGCCGCCGCCGATGGCGCCGTTTCCCCGGCGGCCCCTGCGGCCCTACCCGACCGGCTGGTTGCCGTGGGGGGCACCGTAACCACCATGGTGGCGATGCTCCACGAGCTCGACCCGTACGACAGCGCGTTCGTGCACCTGCACGACCTGGAGCTGCGCGAGGTGGATGCCTGCGTCGAGCGCTTGCGGGGGCTTGCCACCGCCGACATCGCCGCGCTGCCGGGCATCCAGCCCAAGCGCGCCCCGGTCATGCTGGGCGGCGCGCTCATCATCCAGCGCCTCATGCGCGCCGGCGGCTACGACCGGCTGACGGTGAGCGAGAACGGCCTGCTTGCGGGCCTGACGCGCACCATAGCCGAGGCATACGAGCGCGGGGCCACCACCGTGGGCTGGATGCCCGAGCTTTCGTAGGCAGCCCGGGCGCAGGGTGCTGCCGGTCGGCGCGCCACGCCCGGTGCCGTACCCGACGTACCGCGCTCGACGCCGCGCCCAACGCCCGTCTGCTACCTGATCTTCTCACGCATGCAGGCACGGTACGCGCGGCCAATCGGGATCTTCTCGCGCACACAGGCTCAGAAGACCTGCTGGTGGTCGCTTTCGCGGCTCAGCGGATGTGCCGGCTGCGGTTGGTCGCGGTTATCGCATGGAGGAGACGGTTGGTCGCTTGTGCGACGCGTAATTTCCGGATTTCCGGGAGTTAGCTGCTGTTTGAGCGGCTAACCGCTCGTTACCTGCGGAAAGAGTGTTCAACCGGAGCCTTATTTGCGATAAAAGCGATCAGTCTGAACCTTATATGTGGTAAGGGCGACCAACCTAGCCTTGCATGTGGTGACAGCGACCAACTCAAGAGGGCCTATGGCCTTTAGCGGATATAATCGCGGCCAACTGAACCTTACACGCGAGAAAGACGACCAACGTCGAGCGCGCCGCGGCCGCTATCTGTCGCCGCAGCGGCCAATTGAAGCTTGCATGCTGTTGTCGCGGGCAACTTGAGTGAGGCCGCGATCGTTGGGGGGTCGATTTGGCGGTCAATCGGACTGTGCTTGTGGTGCGAAACGGCCAACCAGAGCTTACGTGTGGCGATAGCGACCAACACGAGATGAGCTGCGTCTGTTAGCGGTCATTATCGCGGGCAACCGCCCTTTGCTGCCCTGATCTGCTATGGGGGACGGACGCAGATGGCGTACCCGTCCGCAATGGCAGTCCACCACCTCCACCGCAATAAGGAAACTGTTTCCGCTCGGCCGTTGGGGAACTCGACGTCGAACTTGTCCGGGCGGCTCCTTACAATGAACCTAGGGTCTATATGTCTTTGTGCGAGGTGCCCCGCCAGACCTCGCCGTTTTGGTTCGGGAGGGAGGTGCCCCATGGCAACGCGCGCAAACGAGCGCACGCTGGCGCTGCTCGCCAGCGTGGTCGAGGAACAGCCCGGCATCGCTCCCGCCGCGGCGGCCGAGCGCCTGGGCGTCACCACCCGCTCGGTCCGCACCTACGTGCGCCAGTTCAACCAGCTCATGGCCGGCACCGCATCCATCGTCCTGGCCAAGGGCGCCTACCGCCTGTTCGTAGACGACGCGGCGCGCTTCTCGGCTTGGAAGGGACGCCACCAAGCCGAGGCCTCGCGCACCCCCGACACGCCCGCCGAGCGCGTGTCCTACCTGGTGAGCGACCTGCTCTCCCGCACAGACTGGATCACCTTGGACGCGCTTGCCGAGATCCTGTTCTGCTCGCGACGCACCGTATCCAACGACCTCAAGCAGGTGGAGGCCTATCTCGCTTCCTTTGGCCTCAAGCTCGAGAAGCGCCCGCACTATGGCATTCGCGTGCGCGGCTCGGAGATGCGCCGCCGGGTCTGCTTGGCCAACAACGTGCTCGACCGCATGAGCCCTGCGCTCGCGTCGGGCGAGAAGCACCCCGCGCCGAATGACGCGCAAAACGTTCCGCCCCGCAAAAACCAGGCGGGGGGGGGGTATTCCCGGCAAAGGCCGCCCTGCGTCGCCCCTGCGGCATGACTTCCGTCTCGACGTTATAGCGTCGTGCGTGGACGCGGCCCTGGAGGAGGCCGATTTCCACGTGAACTCGGTGGCGTACCAGAACCTGCTGGTGCACATCGCCATTGCCGTCGAGCGCATCAAGGCGGGGAGCTTCGTGCCGCTGGACCCCGCGAACGAGGAGCGCATCCGTCAAACCGAGGGCTGGCCGGTGGCGCAGCGCCTCGCCCGCGCCATCGAGCAGGCGCTTGCGGTGAAGCTGCCCGACGGCGAGGTTGCCTACATAGCCATTCACCTGGCGGGCAAGCAGGTGCTGCTGCCCGAAAGCGAGGGCACTCCCGCAGCGGCGGCCCCGGCGGGCGCGGTATGCGCCACGGCCGCCTGCGCAGGCGGCGCCGCAACGTACGCGGCGTCGGCGGGCCCGGGCGCGCCTCCGTCCGGCGCTGCCGCGGCGCCGGGCACCCCCGCGGCGCCGGGCGTCGCTCCAACCCCGCTCCCCGGCCAGAACGGCGAGCCGCTTGTGGTGGCCGACGAGGCTTGGAACCTCGTCTCGGCCATGATCGAGGCCGTGCGCCAGGTTTTTCACTTCGACCTGCGCAACGACCTCGAGCTCCGCATGAACCTCGCCCGCCACATCGTGCCGCTCACGGTGCGCCTCAAATACCACATGCGCCTGGAGAACCCCCTGCTCAACGACATCCGCGCGCATTACCCGCTGGCCTTCTCGTTCGCCCGCGAGGCCGCCCGCGTGCTTGTGGACGCCTACGGCGAGCCGGTGAGCGACGACGAGGTGAGCTACCTGGCGCTTTCCTTTGCCTTGGCGATCGAGACCAAGAAAGCCGCCCAGCAGCGCCCCAAGAACATCCTCATCGTGTGCGCCTCGGGCCTGGGCAGCGCCCGGCTGCTCGAGATCCGCTGCCGCGAGGAGTTCGGCGAGCACCTGGGCGCCATCCGCACCGCGGACGTGTCGCAGCTGGGCAGCATCGACTTCTCCCACATAGACTACGTGTTCACCACCGTGCACATCGCCGATCCCCTGCCGGTGCCCGTGCGCGAGGTCGGCTACTTCTTGGACGAGAAGGACGTGGACGGCCTGCGCCCGCTTCTGCACGCGGGCGGCGCGGCGGCAAAGCCGGAGGCGTACTTCTCGCGCGCGCTGTTCTTCGCGCACCGGCCCGCCGGCACGCGCGAGCAGATGCTGCGCTTCTTGGTCGACGAGATCAGGCAGCGCGAGGACGTGCCCGACGACTTTATCGACCAGATCCGCGCGCGCGAGCGCAGCGCCTCCACTGCTTTTGGCAACAACGTTGCGATGCCGCATCCGCTGGTGCCGGTGGGAAGCCGCACCTTCGTGGCCGTGGCGCTTGCCGACGGCCCGGTGGCCTGGGGGTCGACGAGCGTGCGCGCGGTCTTTCTCATAAGCGTCTCGACCGACGAGACCGAAGATCTCCACGCGCTGTACGACGCGCTGCTGGGCCTGACCTCGGACGCCGAGGCCATTTCCGAGCTGCTCGCCGACCAGCGCTTCGAGATCCTGCAGCGCCTGCTGCCGGGCAACGCGTGACAGACCCCGCCGCACGGCGGGAGAGGCTTTTCGAGCTACCAAGGGAGGTGCGTCAAGGCAGGCAAACGGCAACGGGCGCCGGGAGGCGCGCGGCGTGCCGCAGAGACCCGGGCGCGTCCATGCAGGCGCGCTCACACGCAAAGGAGGAACCATGAAGAAGATCTACCTGTTCTGCAGCGCGGGCATGTCTACGAGCATGCTCGCCAAGAAGATGCAGGACGTGGCCGACGCGCATGGGCTCGACGCCCAGATCGCGGCCTTCTCGAACAACAAGGTGGGCGAGATGGTTGACCGCGAGCATCCCGACTGCATCCTGCTGGGCCCCCAGGTGGGCTTCATGTTCGACGACATCAACGAGAAGTACGGCGAGTCCGCCCCGGTGGGCGTCATCGACACCGGCGACTACGGCTCGATGAACGCCGAGCGCGTGCTCAAGTACTCCATCGTGCTGATGAAGAAGTTCGCCGCCAAGTAAGGTTGCCTGGGCCCGGCGGGCGTCCGCGGGGCCTGATCTGTCCGTATCGACGAAAGGGGTTTTCCCATGGCACAGGGTGAATCCAAGTTCATGGAGGTGCTGGAGCAGAAGCTCACGCCGCTTGCCACCATCGTGGGCAAGAACCGCTACCTGCTGACGCTGCGCGACACCTTCGCCGTCATCATGCCGCTGCTGATCGTGGGCTCGTTCTTCACGCTGCTCGGCAGCTTCCCGATCCCGGGCTGGACCGACTTCCTGGCTTCGGTCCAGGTTGGCGACCAGACCCTCTCCGACCTTATCAACGTACCGGCTACCTGCACGGTTTCCATGATGGCGATCTTCGTGGCCTTCATGATGGGCTACAACTTCGCCGAGCACGACAACCTCACCGACCGCGTGTCGGCCGGTTTGGTGACGCTGCTGTCGTGGATCCTGCTCATGCCGCTGTACACCAACTTCACGCCCGAGGGCGCCACGGACGTCTTCCAGGTGTCGAGCGTCCCCATGGACTGGATCGGCTCCAAGGGCGTGTTCGTGGCCATCGTCTCGGGCTTCCTCTCCTGCGCGTTCTACGGCATGCTCGTGCACAAGGACCTCACCATCAAGATGCCCGAGGGCGTGCCGCCCACCGTGTCGCGCGCGTTCTCGGCGCTCATCCCCATGACGCTCACCGTCGTCGTGGTGTGGCTCGTGCGCGTGGCCTTCGTCATGACCCCGTGGGGCGACGTGTTCACCTTCATCTACACGTTCCTGCAGATCCCGCTGCAGAACCTCGGTGGCACCGTGGTGGCCCAGGCCATCATTTACCTGTTCGCCCACTTCCTGTGGTTCTTCGGCATCCACGGCACCAACATCACCGACTCGGTGTACAACCCCATCCTGCTGGCACTCTCCGCTGAGAACCAGGAGGCCATCGCGGCCGGCCTGCCCGCGCCCAACATCATCTGCTCGCAGTTCCAGAGCCTGTTCGCGACCATGGGCGGCGGCGGTTCCACGCTCTCGCTGCTCATCGCCATGCTGCTGTTCTGCAAGTCCGACCGCATCCTCAAGCTGGCGCGCCTGTGCATCGGCCCCGGCATCTTCAACATCAACGAGCCGGTCATCTTCGGTTTGCCCATCGTGCTGAACCCGGTGCTGTTCGTCCCGTTCATCCTGGTGCCGTTCTTCAACATCGTCACCACCTGGGCGGTCATGGCCATAGGGCTGGTGCCCGTGCCCAACGGCGTGCTGATCCCCTGGACCACGCCGGCCGTGATCTCGGGCTTCTTGGTGAGCGGTTGGCAGGGCGCCGTCTGGCAGATCTTCCTGCTGATCGCCGGCGTGATCATCTACCTGCCCTTCATCAAGACGCTCGACAAGCAGTACCTGGCCGAGCAGGCGGCGGCCGAGCTGTCCGACGAGTCCCAGGCCGGCAGCGAGATCGACGCCATCGACCTCGACAACCTGGACTTCGACTTCTAAGCACGTCTGCGTTTGCGCGCCCGCCCGTTTGCGGCGGGCGCGTTGCTATGGGCTGCCGCCTGGGGCGGCAGCGGTGTCTACGAGTTGGCCTTGACAGCCCCGCGGGCGGGCAGTCTACTGAGGTTGACGAAGGGCCGCGCGGCCCTGCATACGGAAGGAGAGGCAATGCATCGTTTGGGAATCTCGCTGTACCCTGAGCACTCGACGCCCGAGAAGGACCGGGCCTACATGGAGCTTGCGGCCAAGTACGGCTTCAGCCGCATCTTCACCTGCCTGCTCTCGGTTGAGAAGGACGCCGAGAGCACCATCGAGGAGTTCGGCGGGTTCATCTCTCAGGCCCACGACCTGGGCTTCGTGGTGGCCGTTGACACCAACGAGGAGGTTTTCGAGCGCCTGGGCGCCACGCCCACCGACCTCAGCCCGTTCAAGCGCATGGGCGTGGACATCATCCGCCTGGACGGCCACTTCGGCGACTACGGCGACATGATGATCACCCGCAACCGCGAGGGCATCAAGATCGAGTTCAACGGCAGCGGCAACCTGGGGCTCGACCTGCTCATCGAGCGTGGCGCCGATCCACGCAACATGGTGACCTGCTCCAACTTCTACCCGGAGCCCTACTCCGGCCTGTCCGAGGAGCGCTTCCAGTTCTTCTGCCGCAAGTACAAGGGCCTCGGCCTGCAGACCGCGGCGTTCGTCTCCAGCCAGCAGCCCGAGACCTTCGGCCCCTGGCCGGTCTTCGCCGGTCTGCCCACGTGCGAGGACGACCGCCGTCGCCCGATCGACCTGCAGATGCGCCACGTGCTGGCTGCCGGCCTGATTGACGACGTGCTTATCGGCAACGCGTTTGCCTCTGAGGAGGAGCTTGCGGCCATGGCGGCGGTGGACACCACGCGCGTGACCATGCGCATCGAGCCCGTGGAGGGGCTGACCGACCTTGAGCGCGACATCATCTGGAACTTCGCGCACACCGACCGCGGCGACGCGTCGGCCTACATGATGCGCTCCTCGTTCCCGCGCATGAAGTACAAGGGCCAGAGCATCCCGGCCCGCGCCTACGACGCGCCGGCGTTCAAGCGCGGCGACGTGATGATCGTGAACGACAACATGGCGCACTACCGCGCCGAGCTCGAGGTTGCGCGCCAGGACATGGCCAACGACGGCACCCGCAACCTGGTGGGCCGCATCCCGGAGGAGGAGCTCTTCCTGCTGGATTACGTCAAGCCCGAGAACGCGTTCGGCTTCATCAAGGAGTAGCCGTTCGCGTTGCCGCCGGCCGGGCGGAGCAGCCGGCCGGCGGGCGCTTCTCGCCCGGCAGACTCACGAGAGGTGCAGCGGCTGGCGGCTGACGCGGGCAAACACCAACGCGCCCGCAGCGAAGCCAACGACGGCGCAGGCCAGGTTGAAGGCGTGGCCGGCCGCAACGCCCGCCGCCCCGCTCACGAGCCAGCACAGCGCGCCGCCGCCGAAAGCCGCCACCATGCCGCCGATCACGGCTGCGGCGGTGGGCAGGCCGCGCTTGACGACCTCGGTGGCGGTGACCCAGGAGAAGTTGGGGCGCGCTACGTCCAGCGCCAGCGCGGCGGTCACGACGGCGCCAAAGACGCCCAGCCCCAGCACCACAACCTCCACGGCGCCGAGCAGGTCGACCTGCCCGGACACCGCAAGGGCCACGGCGCTCACCAGCAGCGTGCCGGCCGTGGGAACGAGGTTCGCGGCGAGCTTGGCGCCCAGTACCGTGCGCACGCTGACCGGCGCGGTGGCCATGACCCAGGCCGAGCGCCCTTCGATCGAGACGGAGCAGGCGGCGCTGGGGCTCATGGCCGCGCAGAACACGAAGACCCACGGCACGAGCAAAACGAGGCGGTCGATAAGCGCCGCAACCACGGCGGGGTCGATCTGCACGCCGTCGATGGCGCCGGAGGAGAGCAGGCCGCGCAGGCCGAGCACGGAGAGCCCTCCGGCTGCGATGAGCGTGAACACGTAGCCGAACACGCAGTTAAAGGCATACGCGGGGATGCCTGCGAGCGTGCGGGCCTCTTTGAGCGCGAGCGCGGCAAAGGGGCTGCGGGCCGAGCGGGCGGCGCGGCTCACCTGCGCGTGCGAGAGCGCGCCGGCGCCTGTGCGCGCGGCCAGGGCGGCGTTGAGCGCGAGGTAGTTGCGCTGCATGATCTCGAGGCACGCTGCGGGCACCGCGAGCGACAGCGCGGCGAAGGCGAGCATCCCTGCGGGCGAGCCCGCGCAGACGGCCTGCGACGCCCAGCTCGCGGGCGGGTAGGTGCTCTGCAGGGCGTCGCGCAAGCTGGCGGCGGCACCGCTGGCGAGGGCGGCCGCCTGAGCGTCGTTTTGCCCGCCGAGCACGAACGAAAGCGCAAACGCGCCGGCTGTAAGGACGCCGAAGCCCGCAAGCCCGATGATGACGAACGCCAGGTTGGCGTGGCGAAAGCGCGACGCCAGCGCCGTGAGCGCGAAGGCCAGCGCGATGCTTGCGCTTACCGGCGCAAGCGGGGCGAGCGCCACGGTGAGCGCGGCGCAGGCAACGCTCCAGGCGCTTGCGCCCGCGGCGAGAAAGTACACGGCGTACAACGGCACCATGAACAGCGCGCCCGTGACGATGGCAGCGCCGTACAGCGCGGCCAGGCGCGAGGCCACCACGGTGCGGCGGGGGATGGGCAGCGACATCACGTGGTCGAAGTCGCGCAGGTTGAAGAGGGTGCCGTTGGCCTTGGCGAACGCAAAGAACACGCCGGCGAGCGACCCCAGGGTGACGGCGAAGGCGGGGATGGCGTCGGCGAGCCCGAGCATCGCGAGCCCCAGGCCGAGCAGCGCCATGTAGGCGGCCACGAGCGCTGCGAGGAGCACGGCGCCTACGGCGACGAGGCCGAGGCGCATTGCCCGCCCGCGCCCGGTGCGCCGACTGCGCGAGCGCGGGGCGAGCGAGTTTATCAGGGAAAGCGCCTGCACGCGCGTGAGGATGAGAAAGTCGCGCATGCCGCTCACCTCCGGTCTGTGCTGCGCGCGGCGGCGTCGGCAGGGGAGACGCGCGCTGCCGTGCCCCTCTCGCCCGGGCCCGACGCGGGCTCGTCCTGCTCAACCAGGTCGAGGAAGACGCTTTCGAGCGACGCGTCGCCGCGGACGGCGTCGGTGGGGCCGGCGGCCAGAAGCTCGCCGGCGCGGATGATGGCCACCTTGTTGCAGAGCTTCTCGACCACCTCGAGCACGTGGGACGAGAAGAACACCGCGCCGCCGCGGGCGGCGAGCTCGCGGAGCATCCGCTTGAGCTCGTGGGAGGCAACGGGGTCGAGGCCCACGAACGGCTCGTCCAGCACCAGGAGCTTGGGGTCGTGCATGAGCGCGCCGATGAGCACGAGCTTTTGGCGCATGCCGTGTGAGTAGGAGCCCACGGGCTCGCCGAGCGCGGGGGTGAGTTCGAGGCGGCCGGCGAGCTCGGTGATGCGTGCGGCGCGGGCGTCGGCGGGCATGCGGAAGAGGTCGGCCAGGTAGGTGAGGTACTGGATGCCGGTCATGAACTCGTAGACGTCGGGGTTGTCGGGGACGTAGGCGCAGAGGCGCTTGGCGGCTACGGGGTCGGTTGCCACGTTGACGCCGCAGATGCGGATGGTGCCGGCATCGGAGGGCTGCACGCCCACGACCGAGCGTATAAGGGTGGTTTTGCCGGCGCCGTTGTGGCCGATGAAGCCGTAGATGTCGCCGGGCTCAACGGTGAGGGAGAGGTCGCGCACGGCGACTTTGCCGCCGTAGCGCTTCTGGTAATCCGAGATCTCCAGGATCGGGGCGGTTTGCGCAGCGTTCATGGCTGCCTCCTTGCGATTGGCGATGCGGTTGGCGGGCAACGGGGGCGTTCGGTGCGCGCTTTGAAGGGCTTTCCTGACGGGCACCTTGCCGCGGCACAATATGAGTTTTTCGATTTTCGAATCTTGAAAAGAGCCGCGCCGGGCCTCGCGCCGTCTTTCGCGTCTGCGGCGGCGCTACCCGTCGGTTCCCGGCGGTGCCTCCTCGGCGGGGCGGCCTTTGTTGGGCAGGCGCCCGTAACGTTTGAGCGCGTCGCGCAGGATCCACTCCACCTGGCCGTTTGCGCTGCGCATCTCGTCGTCGGCCCAGCGCTGCACGGCAGCCCATATCTCGGGATCTATGCGGAGGGGGTACTGTTTGCGTGCCATGACGGTCACCTGCTTTGAGCGGAGTAGTGCATAGGCGCCGGACCTGGGCCGCGCCGGGCGTTTCGGGTTGGCCCGGCGCACCGAGCGGCGCGGGGCGGCGTGCCCGGATGGGGCCGCGCCCCGCGCCCGTGCGGTTAGTACAGCGAGCCGGCGTTCACCACGGGCCGCGCCTCGGACTCGCCGCACAGCACCACCATCAGGTTCGACGCCATGGCGGCCTTGCGCTCCTCGTCCAGCTCGACCTGGCCGCCGCGCGAGAGCTCGTCCACGGCCATCTCCACCATGCTCACCGCGCCCTCCACGATCTTCTTGCGCGCGGCGATCACGGCCTCGGCCTGCTGGCGGCGCAGCATCGCCTGGGCGATCTCGGGCGCGTACGCCAGGTGCGTCAGGCGCGCGTCGTCCACCGTCACGCCGGCCGGCGCCAGGCGCTGCGTCAGCTCGTACTTCAGCGCCGTGGACACCTCCTCGATGTTGGAGCGCAGCGTGATGGCGTCCATGGAGTCCGAGCTGTCCTCAGCGTGGTCGTACGCGTAGATGCTCGCCACGTGGCGCAGGCCCGTCTCGGCCTGCGTGGCCACGAACTGCTCGTAGTTGTCCACGTCGAACAGCGCCTTGGCCGTGTCCTCCACGTGCCACACCACCACGGTGGCGATCTCGATGGGGTTGCCCACCTTGTCGTTAACCTTGAGGATGTCGCCGTTGAGCGTCCGCGCGCGCACGCTCACCTTGCACGACAGCCCGCCGGCCGCCTTGGCCGCCGCCTCGATGGACTTGCCCAGCGAAAGGCCGCTTTTGGTCACCGTGCTGGCGATGGCGTCCTCGCTGGCCGAGTTGCCGCCCATGGAGCGGCTGTAAAACGGGTTGGCCCAGCGGAAGCCCTCGTCGCGCACGGTGCCCTTGTAGTCGCCGAACAGGATGCACACGCGCGCCTGCCCGGGCTGCAGGGTGAAAAACCCGCTCACGGGGATCCAGATCAGGCAGAACGCCGCGATGCTGATCCCTAAGCCCCAGCCGCACAACGGGCTTGCGGGCACGCCGGTGTCCTCGGCCACGGCGAGCCCCACGATGCTCAAAACGAACGCTGCGATGATGACGATGAAGGCGATGATGGTAGCGCCCAGCACAGGCCAGCCGGATGCTGCGTGGATCTTCTTCTCGACACTCATGTGAGTTCCTTTCGCAACTCGCCTCACGCTTCCCGGCGCGAGGGCAACCCCTGTGGTCGTCGGCTGCGTGGCGCGGGCAATAAGGGCAACTGCTACGGCGCACGCCAGGCTGCCGTACCGTTGCGTTCCCGTGCGCCCCGTCGCCGCGGGCCCTTTTGAGGCGGGGGGGGGTGCTCCCCGAAGCGGGCGCTTCTCTTCCGTCCGCTGATTGCATTGTGATATCACATTGAAATCTCGTCAACGACCGTTCACCGATTTCACGGCCGTGCCGGCAGACGGCAGCCAGCTGCCGGCAGACGGTGCCTGACAGTGGGGACAGGTTGATTTGTCATGTCAAGGGGCGAATGGGTTGAAAGGAACACGTCCCCAACCAACCCATGCCGCCCGCCGCGCCCGCCCGGCTGCTCCGCGCACATAAGTAAGTGTAAGTTAACTTATGGAATATCCGTGAACACCCCCGCCACCAGCGAAAAAACGCAGGCGGGCTCGGGAGCGCTCGCGCGCGTGTGTTATGCTGAGCCCACGCGCCAGCCAGCGCGGGGGCTACGCGTTCCCGCGAACGGCGGTTCTTTGTCGGCAAACGGCGCATCTGCGCCTGCTTCCGGCGCCGCATGCGCGGGGAGCCCCGGCCTGGCGGCACGCCATACACCTTTGCGCGGCCGGATTGCGGCCGCGAAACGACCCTCTTAGGAGGCAGGATGCAAGAGGCTTGGGACGGTTTTACCGGCGGCACGTGGCAAAACGAGGTTGACGTTCGCGACTTCATCCAGAAGAACTACACCCCGTACGAGGGCGACGAGTCCTTCCTCGCCGACCCTACGGAGCGCACGCAGATGCTTTGGGGCAAGGTCATGGACCTGCTCGAGGAAGAGCGCAAGAAGGGCGGCGCGCTCGACATCGAGACCGATAAGGTCACCGGCATCACCGTGTACCCCGCCGGCTACATTGACGCCGAGCACCCCGAGGACGAGACGATCGTGGGTCTGCAGACCGACAAGCCGCTCAAGCGCGCGCTGCACGTCAACGGCGGCATCCGCATCGCCGTGCAGGCCGCCGCGCAGCACGGCTACGAGATCGACCCCGAGATCGTTGACATCTACACCAACAAGCGCAAGACCCACAACGCCGGCGTCTTCGACGTGTACACCCCCGAGATGCGCGCCTGCCGCTCGGCCCACATCATCACGGGCCTGCCCGACGGCTACGGCCGCGGCCGCATCATCGGCGACTACCGCCGCGTGGCCCTGTACGGCGTTGACTTCCTGATCAAGGACAAGGAGGCCCAGAAGGCCTCCACGCCCAAGGTCATGACCGAGGAGACCATCCGCGAGCGCGAGGAGCTCTCCGAGCAGATCCGCGCGCTCAAGCAGCTCATCGAGCTGGGCCAGCAGTACGGCTTCGACATCTCGCAGCCGGCCAAGAACACCCAGGAGGCCATCCAGTGGACCTACCTGGCCTACCTGGCCGCGGTGAAGGACCAGAACGGCGCCGCCATGTCCATGGGCCGCACGAGCACCTTCATCGACATCTACGCCGAGCGCGACCTTGCCCGCGGCACCTTCACCGAGGAGCAGATCCAGGAGTTTGTCGACCACTTCATCATGAAGCTCCGCATGGTCAAGTTCGCCCGCACGCCCGAGTACCAGAACCTCTTCTCCGGCGACCCGCAGTGGGTCACCGAGTCCATCGGCGGCATGGGCGTCGACGGCCGCACGCTCGTCACCAAGACGGCGTTCCGCTACCTGCACACGCTGGAGAACATGGGCACCAGCCCCGAGCCCAACCTCACCGTGCTGTGGAGCACGCACCTGCCGCAGGCCTTCAAGGAGTTCTGCGCCAAGACTTCCATCGTGTCGAGCTCCATCCAGTACGAGAACGACGACGTGATGCGCGTCTACCACGGCGACGACTACGCTATCGCCTGCTGCGTGTCCTCCATGCGCATCGGCAAGGAGATGCAGTTCTTCGGCGCCCGCGCCAACCTGGCCAAGTGCCTGCTCTACGCGCTCAACGGCGGCGTGGACGAGGTCTCCAAGAAGCAGGTGGGCCCGGCCTACCGCCCGGTTGAGGGCGACACGCTGGACTACGACGACGTGGTGGCCAAGTACAAGGCCATGATGGAGTGGCTCGCCGGCGTGTACGTGAACTCGCTCAACATCATCCACTACATGCACGACAAGTACTGCTACGAGGCCATCCAGATGGCGCTGCACGACAAGCACGTGCATCGCTGGTTCGCCACCGGCATCGCGGGCCTGTCCGTGGTGGCCGACTCGCTTTCGGCCATCAAGTACGCCAAGGTGCACCCCGTGCGCGACGAGCAGGGCGTCATTGTGGACTTCGAGATCGAGGGCGACTTCCCCAAGTACGGCAACGACGACGACCGCGTGGACACCATCGCCCACGACGTGGTGCACACCTTCATGGAGTTCGTCCGCATGAACGACACCTACCGCAACTCGGTGCCCACCACCTCCGTGCTCACCATCACGTCCAACGTGGTGTACGGCAAGAAGACCGGCGCCACCCCCGACGGCCGCAAGGCCGGCGTGCCGTTCGCCCCGGGCGCCAACCCCATGCACCAGCGCGACACCCACGGTGCCATCGCCAGCTTAAGCTCGGTGGCCAAGCTGCCGTTCCGCGACGCGCAGGACGGCATCTCCAACACCTTCTCCATCATCCCGGGCGCGCTCGGCAAGGAGGACCAGGTGTTCTTCGGCGATCTGGAGCTCGACGGGCTCGACTTCTCGCAGGCCGAGTTCAGCGTGGAGAGCCCCGACTGCGCCGAGTGCTAACCGGGTCATTTGGGGACGTGTTCGTTCTGACCCATTTTGGCGATCTCGTCCCCCTCCTCCAGCGTGGTGCGGGAAATGTTATAATCGCACTATTAAATGGCGCTCGAAAGGAGCTTCTCATGCAGGTTAAAGACGTACCCCAGACTCAGGCCGACAACCTCGTAGGCATGCTCGACGCCTACGCCGAGAAGGGTGGCCACCACCTCAACGTGAACGTGTTCAACCGCGACACGCTGCTGGACGCCCAGGCTCACCCCGAGAAGTACCCGCAGCTCACCGTGCGCGTCTCGGGCTACGCGGTGAACTTCCACAACCTCACCAAGGAGCAGCAGGACGAGGTTATCTCCCGCACCTTCCACGAGAGCATGTAGGCGCTCCGCGGACTAAGCGCTTGATCGGTTTTTCAGGCAAAAGGGCCCGCCGTTCCCTTGTGAACGGCGGGCCCTTTGATGGTACGGCACAGAGCGGGACGCTGCTTACCCCCACAGGGTGCGGATCTTCTCCAAAAACACGTTTGCGGCGGGGGAGAAGCTCTGGTAGCGCTTCCAGGCGATGTAGACGTCGGCGGCGATGGCCGGCTCGAGCGGGCGGAACGCCAGGCCGCTGGCCGGCGAGGTGTCCACGATGCCCTCGAGGCTGACCGCGTAGCCCACGCCGCGCCGCGCCAGAAGCGAGGCGTTGTAGAGCAGATTGTAGGTGGCCACCACGTCCAGGTCCTCCAGGTCGCGCTTGAACCAGGTCTGCATCTCGCGGTGCGCCTGCTGCGACAAGATGAGCGGGCGGCCGTCTAAGTCCTGTGGCGTTATGCGCTCGTGCGCGGCCAGCGGATCGTCGGCGCGCATGAAGACGCCCCAGCGGTTGCGCGCGGGCAGCGGCAGCACCTCGTAGCGGTCAAGGTCGGCGTGGCCCACGAACACGCCGAAGTCGATCCGGCCGGTTTCCAGCCGTTCGCCCACGTCGGCGGCGTTGCCGCTGTACAGGCTGAACCGCACAAGAGGGTAGGCGTCCTTGAGCTCGGCGATCGCGTCGGCCACCAGCGCCATGGCGGGCGTCTCGCCGCCGCCCACGCGCACCTCGCCGGCAAGCGTTTCGGGTGCGATGCGGAATTCGGCCTCGGTGCGCCCCACCAAATCCACGATCTCCTCGGCCCGCTTGCGCAGGCGCATGCCCTCCTCCGTGAGCTCGATGCGGCGCGCGCCGCGGGTGAACAGCGTGCAGCCAAGCTCGCGCTCCAGATCCTTCATCTGGCGCGACAGCGACGGCTGCGACACGTGCAGCACGTGCGCGGCGCCGGAGATGGTGCCCTCGCGGGCGATCATGAGGAAGTACTGCAGCGGGCGAAGCTCCATGGCGGGTCTTTTCTTCCGTAGGGGGGGCGGTGCGCCGGTGGCCGAGGGGCGCAGGCTGGCTCGGGCCGGCGGGATGGTGCCTTTATGGTAGCAGGTCGCGCGGCGCGGTCACCGGCCCCTACGGGCGGCAGGCCGTTAGGCCGCGTAATATGCCAGGCACATGCGGATGAAGTCGCGCATCTCGTCGCGGAAGTCGGGCACGCGGCGCTTGATCCCGGCGAGCTTCACGGCTTCTGCAACGAGCGGGTTGTGCTGGCACCAGCCGTTGATGCCCACGGCGTGGTAGTACACAGCCATGAGCAGCTGGCTAGCGCGGTCGGGCTCGATTCCGAGGTTCTCGGCAAAGCGCGCGATGAGCTGGTTTTGGTTGGCGTAGTAGCGCTTTTTGAACGACGCGAGCCGCTCAACCGTCACGTTGGTCTCGATGATGCTCGAGAGCATGTCGGCGTAAGTGAAGTAGGCGCGGTTGGAGCAGATCTGCTCGAGCCACACCTCGGCGAGAACCGCGGTGGGGTAGGTGCTGCCGGCGGGGTAGGCCGTGAGCAGGCCGTTTGCGTAGGCGGCGTTGCCGTCGGCGCAGATCTCCAGGAAGATGTCCTCCTTGGTGGAGACGTACTTGTAGAGCGCGGCGCGCGACCACCCGAGCCGCTCGGCTATGGTGGCGAGCGTGATCTCGTGGTAGGGCCGCTCGGCAAAAAGCTCGCTCGCCGCTTGCTTGATGGCGGTCATGCGCTGCTCTTTCTGTTCGTCGCTGCGCGCTCTCACGAAATCTGCCATGGCCTTCGCTTCCTTCTGCACAACATCCCTGCCGGCTGGCATACGCAGCTGGCAGCCGGAACGGTTTATGTTTTTTATCGCCTGTAATCGTAGCAATTCCTTCCATAATGTGCAAATACGTAAAAATAAGACGAGAAATCACTTTACAAGTTACAAAGTGTAGCTAATATATGAGACAAGAAACACAATCGTGGGAAGGAACTCCCTTATGGCACGAACGTTGGTAGCGTATTTCTCGGCAACCGGCACCACGGAGGGCAAGGCGCGCGCGTTGGCGCGCGAGAAGGGTGCCGACCTGTTCGCGATAACCCCGGCAGACCCCTACACCCCGGCCGACCTCAACTGGAAAGACAAGGCGAGCCGCAGCTCGCGCGAGATGGATGACGCGGCGTGCCGGCCGGCGCTTGCGGGCGCGCTGCCCGAGGTGGGCGCCTACGACACCGTGTACGTGGGGTTTCCCATTTGGTGGTACGTGGAGCCCCGCGTGGTCGACACCTTCCTCGACGCGGTGGCGCCGGCGCTTGCGGCTTCGGGCGCCAACGTGGTGCCGTTCGCCACGTCGGGCGGCAGCACCATCGCCCGCGCCGAGCAGCACCTGGCCGCGCTGTACCCCAGCCTGAGCTGGCAGCCCGGCAGCTTGCTTTCCTAAGCGCCAGGGTGCGGCGGGCGCGGGCGCTCGTGGCGCGTCGCCGCTTCGGCAGGGGCGGCAGCCCCTCGTGCCGAACCCCCCCGCACGCCGTTCCAGTTTTGCCGTTTCAAGCTTGGGCGCTCTAGAAAGGACCCGTATGACTACCATGCAGTACGCGCCACTTGGCCATTCGAACATCCAGGTTTCCAAGCTCTGCTTGGGAGGCATGAGCTTTGGCAAGCCCTCGGCCGACTTCCACCAGTGGACCATCGGCCCGGACGAGACGCGCGCCGTCATCAAGCGCGCGCTCGACTTGGGTGTGAACTTCATCGACACCGCCAACACCTACGCCCACGGTACCAGCGAGGAGTACATCGGCGCCGCCCTGCGCGCGCTGGGCGTTCAGCGCGACAAGGTGGTGCTTGCCAGCAAGGTGTTCTTTAACGAGGGGCACCTCTCGCGCAAGGCCATCAACCGCGAGATCGACGGAACCCTGCGCCGCCTGGGAACCGACTACCTTGACCTGTACATCATCCACCGCTTCGACTACACCACGCCCATGGAGGAGACCATGGAGGCGCTCGACGCGTTGGTGCGCGCCGGCAAGGTGCGCGCCCTGGGTGCCAGCGCCATGTACGCTTACCAGTTCCACAACCTGCAGCTGGTGGCCGAGCAGCACGGCTGGACCACGTTCACGAGCATGCAGAACCACTACAACCTGCTCTATCGCGAGGACGAGCGCGAGATGATCCCGGTGCGCCGGCAGTACGACGTGGCGCTGACGCCGTACAGCCCCATGGCCTCGGGGCACCTGTGCCGCCCCACGTGGAATTCCGAGAGCAAGCGCAGCACCACCGACGCGACCATGCGCAACAAGTACGACGCTGCCGAGGCGCAGGACATGCCCATCGTGGCGCGCGTTGCCGAGGTGGCCGAGAAGCACGGCGTGCCGATGGCGCGGGTGGCGCTCGCGTGGCACTGGGCGCGCGGCGTGACGGCTCCCATCGTGGGCTGCTCGAAGCCCGAGCGCGTGGACGACGCCGTGGCCGCCCTCGACGTGGCGCTGACGCCTGAGGAAGTGGCGTATCTTGAGGAGCCGTACACGGCTCACGAGCTGGTGGGCCCGGTGGCGCGGCCCGGCGAGCGGCCGTTGGCGGGTACCACCAACCCCCACGCCAAGTAACGGCGCGAGGGGAGGCGAGGGGCGGAGGCCCTTTCGCCAAGGTGATTCGACGAAGGCGCGGCAAGGACGGCGCGCTGGGCGCTTGTCTGCCGCATGGAACAAGGAGGAACCAACCGATGGCCAACTACGCAGGGGTTTTGGGGCTCGACGCGACCGATCCTGAGTTTGCCGAACGTTTCGCGTACTTTGCAGGCGAGGAGGTCCCGACCGAGCCGGCGGCTGAGCTGCCGACTCGCGAGCGCTACCTGGTGGTGCTCGCGGCGCTTCTCGGCTGCCAGGGGCTGGACACGTTCAAGCTCATGGCCGCCGAGGCGCTTGACGCCGGCGTTACGCCCGTTGAGCTCAAGGAGGTCGTGTACCAGGCGTGCGCGTACCTGGGGCTGGGCCGCGTGCGGCCGTTTGTCGACGCGGCCAACGAGGTGCTGGCCGCGCGCGGCGTGGAGCTGCCGCTGCCGGGGCAGGCTACCACCACGCTCGAGACGCGCTGCGCGGCTGGCAACCAGAAGCAGATCGCGTACTTTGGCGAAGGCCTGCGCGAGAACTGGAAGTCCGGGCCCGAGGAGCGCGCGCACGTTAACCGCTGGCTGGCCGAGAACTGCTTCGGCGACTACTACACGCGCGACGGCCTTTCCGACCTGGACCGCGAGATGGTGACGTTTTGCTACATCGCCGCGCAGGGCGGGTGCGAGCCGCAGGCGACGGCGCATGCGAACGCGAACATGAACCTGGGGCGCAGCAAGGACTTCCTGTACCGCGTGGTGTCGCAGATGCTGCCCTACATCGGCTACCCGCGCAGCCTGAACGCGCTGACCTGCGTGGACAACGCCGCGGCGGCCCGCGCGTAAGCCGTCGCGAGCGGTGTGCGCCGGCGCGAGGGGCTGGCGCGCGAGCGCGCTTATCGACCGTACCCGTAAGCAACCACAAGATGGTAGGGAGAGACATCATGGCAGACCAGAACACCTTCGCGCCCATCTTCGGCATGGGCAACCCCAACGACGCGTACGCGGCGTACTTCACCGGGCAGTCGTACCTGAACCCGGTGACCTCAGCCGCCGAGGCGGGCGTGGGCATCTCGAACGTGACCTTTGAGCCGGGGTGCCGCAACAACTGGCACATCCATCACGCCGACAAGGGCGGCGGCCAGGTGATTCTGTGCACCGACGGCCGCGGCTGGTATCAGGAGTGGGGCAAGGAGCCGCAGGAGCTTACCCCGGGTACCGTGGTGGTTATCCCCGAGGGCGTGAAGCACTGGCACGGCGCCGCCGCCAACAGCTGGATGAGCCACCTTGCCTACGAGGTTCCGGGCGAGAACTGCTCCAACGAGTGGCTGGAGCCGGTGGACGACACGCAGTACCCGCAGGCGTAAGCGCGCGGAAGCCGGCGGTGGCACCGCAGTTGGTGCTGGGGCGGCCAACGGCGGGCGCGCGGCGCGTGCCGCCCGCCAACGGTGCCTGCCCCAACGGCGCGTGCCGCCCGCCAACGGTGCCTGCCCAAACGGCGCGTGCCGCCCGCTAACGGTGCCCGCCCCAACGGCGGGTTATCGGCGGCAGGTCGCAGGGCTGTCTGCCGCAAAACGCTTTAGTCAGCGGTTCCATAGCTCCAAGATGAGCGGCGCGTCCGAGAGGCAGGCGCGCCGCTTGTTGTTTCAGCAATCCATAACATAAACGCATATTTATAGATACAACATAAGTATTTGATATAACAAGCGCATGTCCGTACCATGGGCTTCGAAGGGAGCTGATGAGATGGGCGAGCTAAGCGAAGACGTTGAGCGCTGCCTGTGCAGCTGCGCGTGCGACTCCTCTGCGGTGACGCGGGCCCGCTGCGCATGCGAGGAGGGGCGCCCGCGCGAGACCAAGCGCGTGCTGTTGGACGAACGCCAGCGCCTGCTGGACGAGCTGCATGCCAGCCAGCGGGGCATCGACGCCATCGACCACATGCTGCACCGCGTGAGCACGGAGTGCGACGCGCGCTAACGTGCGCGGAGCGAATGCGGCAAGCGCCGCGAGACGAGCCATATCAGAGAGGGCCTTATGACTGAGCTTATCGACGAGGTTATCGAGAACCAGACCTTTGACCAAGAGCGCGCGTTGTACGGCGCGCGCAACGCCGTGGTGCGGGGGTGCCGCTTCGACGGTCCGGCCGACGGCGAGAGCGCTTTCAAGGAGTGCGAGAACATCGAGGTGGACGACTGTTTCTTCAACCTGCGCTACCCGCTGTGGCACGATCACGGCCTGGTGATCCGCAACTCCGAGCTGACCGTGAACTGCCGCGCGGCGCTGTGGTACACCGACCACGTTACCGTTGAGAACACCAAGCTGCACGGCATCAAGGCGCTGCGCGAGTGCGCGGACGCGCGCTTGGTTGGCTGCGACATCGTGTCGCCGGAGTTCGGTTGGTCGGTGCGCGGCGTGGCGATGGAGAACTGCACGGCGCAGAGCGAGTACTTCATGATGCGCTCGACGGGGCTGCGGTTCGCCAACGTGCGCTTCAGCGGGAAGTACTCGTTCCAGTACATCGAGGACGCCGTGTTTGAGAACTGCGTGCTGGACACCAAGGACGCGTTTTGGCACGCGCGCAACGTGGTGGTGCGCAACTCGGTGGTGAAGGGCGAGTACCTGGGCTGGTACAGCGAGAACGTTACGTTTGAGAACTGCCGCATCATCGGCACGCAGCCGCTGTGCTACTGCCGCGGCCTGCGCCTGGTCAACTGCGAGATGGTCGACTGCGACCTGGCGTTTGAGCGCTCCGAGGTCCAGGCGGAGGTGGTGTCGCCGGTGGTGAGCATCAAGAACCCGCTGGAAGGCAGCCGCGTCAGCGTGGCGGCCGTAGGCGAGGTTATCCGCGACATCGCGGGCGCTACCGGCGTGGTGGAGATCCTCGGCACAGACGCCGAGGACGAAGCGGAGCCCGTGCGCGCCTGTGCGTAAGCGCGAGCGGAAGGCGGGGTGCTCTGCGGCTGCGCGCGGGTGCGGTGCGGCGTGGCTTGCCGCCTTGCGCAGAGCGACACGGCGATTTTCGAGGGGCTGGCGCGTCTTTTTGGCGTGCCAGCCCCGTTGTTTTGGCGTGCGGCAAAAATGGATGTTGTTTTGCGGGGTTGTGGCGAGTAGACCAAAAGACCGCACGTCTCTGACCTGCGCTTTTGTTGAGCGAAGTCTGCTTGCTACTTGTGAGGTGCCGCCAAAACAACATCCATTTTTCAAGTGCGGCCCCATCAGGGGATGCGAGCGCGCGGTTTTGCGCGGTACAGGCGCTTCTCGAACTCATAGCTATGCGCACAGCAAATATAAAAGCATTGAATATAGATATTTGATATAGATAAGCGGCTGCATAACAATAGTGCTGAGCAGCATCCACGAGAGGAAGGAACGCATATGCACAACGAGCAGCTTACCCTCACGCAGGAATGGGATAAAACCTTCCCGCAGTCCGACCGCGTTGAACACGCCAAGGTTACGTTCCATAACCGCTACGGCATCACGCTGGCGGCCGATCTCTACAAGCCCAAAGGTGCCGCGGCAAACCAAGACGCGGCCGATGGCAGGCTTTCCGCCATTGCGGTGAGCGGGCCGTTCGGCGCGGTGAAGGAGCAGGCCAGCGGCCTGTACGCCCAAACGCTGGCGGAGCGTGGGTTCCTCACTCTTGCGTTCGACCCCAGCTACACCGGAGAGAGCGGCGGCGAGCCGCGCCGCGTTGCCTCGCCCGACATCAACACCGAGGACTTCCTGGCCGCGGTGGACTACCTCAGCTGTCGCGCCGACGTTGATCCCGAGCGCATCGGCATCCTGGGCATCTGCGGGTTCGGCGGCCTGGCCATCAACGCTGCCGCGCTCGACCCGCGCATCAAGGCAACGGTTGCCTCCACGATGTACGACCTCGCCCGCACCTCCGCCAAGGGCTATTTCGACGAGCAGGATACGCCCGAGGCCCGCATGGCCCAGCGTCGCGCCCTCGCCGCGCAGCGCACGCGCGACTATGCGGCGGGTGCGTACGACCGCGCGGGCGGCGTGGTTGACCCGCTGCCCGCCGACGCGCCGTGGTTCGTGAAGGACTACCACGACTATTACAAGACGCCGCGCGGGTATCATCCGCGTTCGGGCAATTCAACGGACGGCTGGAACGTGACAGGCACTATGAGCTTCCTGAACCAGCCGATCCTGGCCTATGCGGGCGAGATCGAAAACGCCGTGATGGTGCTTCACGGCGAGAAGGCCCACTCCCGCTACATGGGCGAGGACGTCTTCAAGCTGCTTACCGGCGACAACAAAACGCTCGTGATCGTGCCCGGCGCCACCCATACCGACCTGTACGACGGCGGCGGCAAGGACATGATCCCGTGGGACAAGATCCAGGCCTTCTTCGAGAAGTACCTGGGTTAGCCAGGGGCGCTGTCGGGGCGGCTGCCGGCGCGGTTGCCCCGGCGTTGGCGCACAGCATATCCAGTGCAAACAGCGCGCGGGTGCCCCCGCAAGCCGCGGGGATACGAAAGGACTTCAGGTGAAACCCATTTCCAACAAGCTTCTGGTGCTCATCCTAACCATCGGCGTGTTCGGCATCCTGAACACTGAGATGGGCGTGGTGGGCCTGATCCCGTATGTGGCTGAGCGCTACGCCGTGTCCATACCCGACGCGGGGATGCTCGTGAGCGGCTTTGCCCTGGTGGTTGCCGTTGCCGGACCTACCATGCCGCTGCTGTTCTCCAAGGTGAACCGCAAGGTGGTTATGGTGCTGGCGCTGGGGATCTTCTCGGTCTGCAACCTGTTCTCGGTCTTTGCGCCCAGCTTCGAGCTGCTGCTGGCGGCGCGCGTGATCCCGGCGGCCTTCCACCCGCTGTACGTGTCCATGGCCATGGCCGTGGCGCAGCAGACCGGCGACACCGCCGCCGAGCGCGCCAAGAACTCCGCGCAGGTGTTCGTGGGCGTGTCGGCCGGCATGGTGGTGGGCGCGCCCATCGCGGGCATGCTGGCGAGCTCGGTGAGCTTCCCGGCGGCCATGGCGTTTTTCGCGGTGGTCACCGTGGCGGCGCTCGCGCTCACGGTGGTTCTCGTGCCGTCCATGCCGGTTGAGCGCCCCATGAGCTACGGCAGCCAGGTCGCCATCCTCAAGAAACCCTTCGTGCTGGTCTCTCTGCTGGCGGCGGCCACGGTGAACGCGGCCATGTTCGGGTTTTACAGCTACCTGTCCGACTACCTGGGCTCGGCGGTGGGCATGGGAGCGGCGCTGGTGAGCGGCATGCTGTTTGCCTACGGCATCGCCAACATCGTAGGCAACACGCTGGCCGGGCGCACGCTGGGCTCGGCGCCGCGCGTCACCATGGTGGCGGGGCCCGTGGTGCTTGCCGTGCTGTACCTGGCGCTTTTTGTTGCAGGCAACGCGCTGGTGGCCGCCGCCGTGCTTTTGCTGGCGATCGGCGTTGCGGTGGGCGTGGCCAACACGTGCGACCAGTACCTGGTGAGCCGCTCGGCGCCCGAGGCGCCCGACTTTGCCAACGGGCTTTTCCTCACGGCCACGAACCTGGGCACCACGGTGGGCACCAGCGTGTGCGGCGCGCTTATCGCAGGCGGCGGGGCGCATGCGGCTGTGCTGGGCACGCTGCCGATGCTTGCGCTCGGCCTTGCGTTCACCTTGGCGCGCCTGCGCCTGGAAAAGCGCTAGGAGGCGTTATGCGGCAAGACCTCTGTCTCTGTACCCGCAGGCGCTTCGTTGGGTTGGGGGCTGCCGCCGCGCTTGCGCTGCTGGTTTCTGGATGTACGGAGTCGCTTCCGCACGATGCGGGCGCGGACGGCTTGGCGGCGTCTGCTGCCTCCGGCGCGGGCGGCGGCTCGCGTGGGCTGCTGCCTGCCCAGACGCCGGAAGCCCCGACGCCGGAAGCCCAAGTGCAAGAGACCCAAACACCGGAGACCCGGCAAGGAGAGGATGCGGTTGTGACGGATAGGACGCACATCACGCTCAGCATCGGCGACAGGACGTTTTCCGCGACGTTCGAGCGCAACGATGCGGCTGCGGCGTTTGCCGAGCGCCTGCCCATGACGCTTGCCATGTCGGAGCTGAACGGCAACGAGAAGTACGCCTACCTTGACGAGGCCCTGCCGGTTGCCGCTGAGCGACCGGGCACCATCCAGGCAGGCGACATCATGCTTTTCGGCAGCGATTGCCTCGTGTTGTTTTACGAGACATTCTCAAGCGGGTATCGCTACACCCGCATCGGGCGCGTGGACGATCCCGCGGGGCTTGCCGCGGCGGTTGGGAATGGGCCGGTGCGCGTGTCCTGGGCGTAAGGCGCGCGGCGCCACAAGCGGCTCCTCCCTGATAGCGGGGCGGCGGGCACTCAGGCTGCCGCCGATGCCGCGTCGGACGAGGCTCCTCCCTGGTAGCGGGGCGGTAGGACGGGTGTTGGGCAGCGTCTTGGGCCAAGCTGGAAGCCGCATAACCGCATCGATGTTTGCCGGAAAGGAGAGCTTATGGAGTACCGCATCCTGCCGCATGGCGGCGAGAAGATCAGCGTGATCGGCTTGGGGTCGGCCGGCATGCACAACGCCGACGACGCCGAGATCGAGCGCACTGTTGACGAGGCTGTGGACGCCGGCGTCAACCACTTCGACTTCATCCCCAGCGAGGCCGCCCCGCTCGCCGCGATGGGCCGGGCGCTGGGGCGGCACCGCGACCAGGTGCACGTGCAGGTGCACATCGGCGCGCTGTACGCGAGCGGCGCCTACGGCTGGACCACTGCGGCCGAGCCGGCCATCGCCGAGTTCGAGCAGCGCCTGAAGGCCCTCGGAACCGACTACGCCGACTTCGGCTTCATCCACTGCATCGACGAGGATGCCGACCTCGACCGCGTGATGAACGGCGGCATCTGGGACTACGCGCAGGCGCGCAAGGCCGACGGAACCATCCGCCACCTGGCCTTCTCGACCCACAACCTGCACATCGCCCGCCGCCTGCTGGCCACCGACGCGTTCGACTTGGCCATGTTCAGCCTAAATCCCCTGTACGACTACACCGACGAGTCCGAGTACGGCCGCGGCGAGGCCGGCGACCGCATGGCGCTGCTGTGCGAGTTCGAGCGCGCGAGCGTTGGCGTGAGCGTGATGAAGCCGTTCGCGGGCGGGCAGCTGCTCGACGCCGCGCAGTCGCCGTTCGGGCGCGCCCTCACGCGTACGCAGTGCATTCAGTACGCGCTCGACAAACCCGGGGTGCTCACGGTGCTGCCGGGCGTGCACGGCCTGGCCGACCTGCACGACCTGCTCAGCTACTTTGACGCTACGCCCGCTGAGCACGACTACTCTGCGCTGGCCGCCATGGCGCCGCAGTCGCGCGAGGCCCGCTGCGTGTACTGCAACCACTGTCAGCCCTGCCCGGCCGGCTTGCAGATAGGGCTCGTCAACAAGTACTACGACCTTGCGCGCGTGGGCGACGCCCTGGCCGAGGAGCACTATCGCAACCTGGAGAAGCACGCCGGCGACTGTGTTTCCTGCGGCCATTGCGACAAGCGCTGCCCCTTCGGCGTTGCGCAAAGCACCCGCATGGCCGAGATCGCTGCGTACTTCAGCGCATAGGCGCATCGTCGCAGGCGTGCGCCCGACCGGTTGCGCTTGTAAAACGTATCGCTAACAACGTTCCGCATGCATTTTGTGTCAGCTAGCGCTCGTTTTTGAGCCCCAGCTGATACGGGGTGCATGCGGAACGCTGTGGCTGATACGGGAGGCATGCGGAACGGCTGTGGCTGATACGGGAGGCATGCGGAACGGCCGCGGCGGATACGGGGTGCATGCGGAAGCGAGGCCGTCTGCTTGCCTGCTGCGGGGAAGGGCCATGCCGACTCCAGGACAACGCATTTTGCCTGGTTACATTGCAATTTAAGGCGAATTTCGCGCATGGTGTTTCATGGGGGCTTCTTGTCTTTATGATGGGCGGTAACGAGATCGCCTGACGTTAGCAAGGAGGCTCCCATGCCTATCAGCGTCCATCCCGAAACCCAGACCTTCCACCTCTACAACAACCGCCTGAGCTACCTCTTCACCGTGCGCGAGGGCTACCCCTTCCACCTGTACTTCGGCGCGTGCGTGCCCGACGAGCCCGACTACGGCTACCTGCTCAGCGAGGAGTGGCGCCCGTCGTCGGTGGGCGTCTCGGCCGAGCACGAGAGCCTCAGCTTCGAGCACGCACGCAGCGAGCTGTCGTTTTCCGGCGTGGGCGACATGCACCTGCCCGCGCTGGAGGCCGTTACCGCCTCGGGCAGCCGCGTGCTCAACCTCACCTACCGCGGCTACGAGCTGCTGCCCGGCAAGCCCGAGCTTATCGACCTGCCCGCCACCTACGCGGAGGACCCCGCCGAGGCCGACACGCTCATCCTCACGCTGGCCGACGACGTGGCGGGCGTGGAGGTGCGCCTGGCGTACACGGTGTTTTCCGGCGTCGGGACGCTCGCCCGCAGCATGCAGGTGCGCAACACCGGCGCGGGCACGCTTGTGCTCGAGCGCGCCATGAGCGGGTGCTTCTCGTTTGAGGACATGGACTTCGAGATGATCCAGCTGGCGGGCGCATGGGCGCGCGAGCGCTCGGTGGTGCGCGCGCCGCTGCACCCCGGCATCCAGGGCGTGTACTCGCTGCGCGGCCATTCCGGCCACCATTTCAACCCGTTCGTGGCGCTGACGCGTCCCCAGACCACCGAGACCGCCGGCGAGGCGTACGGCTTCTGCCTGGTGTACAGCGGCAACCACGCGCTCACGGTGGACGTGGACCCCTACCACAGCGCGCGCGTTCTGGCCGGCGTGAACCCCGAGGGCTTCAGCTGGCCGCTTGCGCCGGGCGAGACGTTCCAGACGCCGGAGGTTGTGGCCGCCTTCAGCGACGAGGGCCTGGGCGGGATGTCGCGCACGCTGCATACGCTGTTCCGCGAGCGCCTGGCCCGCGGCGCGTGGCGCGACAAGCCGCGTCCCATCCTCATCAATAACTGGGAGGCCACCTACTTCGACTTTGACGAGGAGAAGCTCGTGGAGGTGGCGCGCGCGGCGGCCGACCTCGGCATCGAGCTTTTCGTGCTGGACGACGGCTGGTTCACCAACCGCGACGACGACTTCGGCGGCCTGGGCGACTGGGAGGTCAACACCGCCAAGCTGCCGAGCGGCCTGGACGGTCTGGCGCGGCGCATCAACGAGCTGGGGATGGACTTTGGCCTGTGGATCGAGCCGGAGATGGTGAACCCCGGCACGCGCGTGTGGGACGAGCATCCCGAGTGGGTGCTGCACGCGCCCGGCCAGCCGCTGCGCCCGTGCCGCCACCAGTACGTGCTCGACTTCTCGAACCCGCAGGTGGTGGACTACCTCTACGAGCAGCTTGAGCAGGTGATAAGCTCGGCCAACATCAGCTACATCAAGTGGGACATGAACCGCTCGATGGCCGACGTGTACTCCCAAACCACGGCCCCCGAGCGCCAAGGCTGCGTGCTGCACGCGTTCATCCTGGGGGTGTACCGGCTGTACGACCGCCTGACCAAGCGCTTCCCCGGCATTTTGTTCGAGTCGTGCGCGGGCGGCGGCGGGCGCTTCGACGCCGGCATGCTGGCCTTTGCGCCGCAGGCCTGGACCAGCGACGACACCGACGCCGTGGAGAGGCTGCGCATCCAGTGGGGCACCTCGCTGGCGTACCCGGTGAGCTCGATGGGCAGCCACGTGTCGGCCGTGCCCAACCACCAGGTGTTCCGCAGCACGCCGCTCAAGATGCGCGCGGATGTGGCGTACTTCGGCACCTTCGGCTACGAGCTTGACGCCACGGCGCTGACTGAGGCCGAGCGCGCGGAGGTGCGCGGCCAGGTGGCGTTTATGAAGGACAAGCGCGCGCTCATTCAGTTCGGCGATCAGTACCGGCTCAAGAGCCCCTTTGAGGGGCGCGGCAACGAGTGCGCCTGGATGGTGGTGGCGCCCGATAAGAGCGAGGCGCTGGTGGCGTACTACCGCGTGCTGCAGGAGGTCAACGTGGGCCGGCGCTGCGTGCGCCTGGCGGGGCTCGAGCCTGAGGCACGCTACGAGCTGCGCGAGGTCGCCGCGGGGATGGAGGCCGTGGAGGCTGCTGGCGGCGCTGAGGCCGGCGCGGACGCGCTTGCCGGCGTGGCGGCTGCTGCGGACGCTGCGGTGCCTGGATGCGCGGTGAGCGTGCTGGCGCAGGGGCAGCGGCTGCTCAGCGGAGCGGAGCTCATGCGCATCGGCCTCGACCTCACCGACGAGAGCTCCGGTCAGATCCTGTCCGACCGCGGCGACTTCATCTCGCGCCTGTTCACCCTCAAGCGCGTGCGATAAGCTCGCACCGATCCAGCGAAAGCAGAATCGCGACCAACCGCCCGAGTCACGCTCCCGGTTGGTCGCGCTTTTTCCGATAAGGACCCGCGCGAGCCGCTTGCCTGGCACGGTTGCCCGCAGCGGCGGCATGTAGGCTCCGGTTGGTCGCGATCAGCACAGCCAAGCCTTCAGTTGAACGCTGTTGCCGCAGCTAACTTCCGTTTAGCCGCGACAACTGCACGTAACTCCCGGATTTCCGGGAGTTGGCCGCCGTCAGGGCGACCAACCGCCCCGGCGACGACAGAATCGCGGGCAACCGAAGCCCTGCGTGACGCATTGGCGACCAACCGGCCGGGCGTCCACCACGTTAGCCGCGATGACGACATGCAAGTCTTGGTTGCCCGCGCTTTTCTCGGCTAAGGGTCGAGGCTCTGCCGCCGGTTGGCTGCTGTTAGCGTATCCGGCTTACGTTCCGACCTCTGCAGCCTTTCTTTCTGTCCATCCCGATACAATGGATGCGGAGACAACGTCCTGCAAGCGGGGAGGGGCCATGCGCGTTACGGTGCTGATGGAGAACTGCACGCCTTCGAGCCGGTTTGCGGCACGGCACGGCTTGAGCTTGCTGCTCGAGGTGGCTCCGTCGGCGGCTGGTCCCGCTGCGGCTGTTCCGTCGCTGGTCCCGCTTGCGCCAGTCCAGCCGGCGACGACTGCCCCAGCCCCCGCGCCCGCCGCTCCGCGCCGCGTCCTGTTCGACATGGGCCCCGACGACGCGTTTCTCGACAACGCACGCACGCTGGGCGTTAGCGTGGCGGACGTTGACTGCGCGGTTCTCTCCCACGGGCATTACGATCACGGCGGCGGGCTGCCGGCGTTTCTCGCAGCCTCGGCCACTGCGCCGCACCCCGCGCCGGTGTACGTGCGCGCGGGCGCCTTTGCCGAGCACGCGTCGGGCACGCCGGCGATCCATCACGCCATCGGGATCGACCCCGCGCTGGCGGCGCACCCGCGCATCACGGCGCTGGGGGAGGGGCCTGCGGCAATCGCCCCGGGCCTTACGCTGTTCACCACGCCGCGCCGCAACTATCCTGCGGCAACGTCCAACAAACGCCTGCTCGAGCGCCGCGACGGCACCTGGGCGCCGGACGCGTTTGCCCACGAGCAGAGTCTGTTGGTTGAGGAGAACAACCGGCATATCCTCGTGGCGGGGTGCGCGCACGCGGGCATCTTAAACATCATGGACGAGGCCGAGTGCTTGGCGGGCGCGCCGCTTGACGCGGTGGTGGCGGGCTTTCACCTCATGAGTCCGAGCGCGGGGCAGGCTCAAGCGGCCGAGGCAACGCGCGCGTTGGCGCGCGAGCTGGCGGCGCGGCCGGCAACGCGGTACTACACGTTCCACTGCACGGGGCTCGAGGCGTTCGGCTACCTGCGCGACGAGCTGGGCGGCCGCGTGCGCTACCTTGCAGCAGGTTCCCAGGCTGAGGTGTAGCGCACGCCTCGGCCCGTTGCCCAAGCGGGGCCAAGCAAACGCGCGCCCGCAGCGCTTTGGCGCTTGCGGACGCGCGTTGTTCTTGGCAGGTGATGTTGCTGCCGCGCGGACGGCCTGCCTGGCGGGTCGGCTGTGGCCGTTGTTCTCGCCCGCCCGGGCAGCCGTCTGCGCAAAGGCTCTTACGCGATCCGGTACACGTAACCGTCCTTACGCGGCTTGGGCGCGGGCTCGTCGCCGGCGGCGTAGCCCAGGATGCAGTGGCCGATGCCCTCGTAGGCGTCCGGGTCGAGCCCCAGCTCCTCAAGCAGCGCGCGGCCCTCGGGCAGCTCGAACTCCTCCTTGGCGCGGTGGATCCAGCAGCTTGCCAGCCCCAGCTCGTGCGCGGCGTTCATGAGGTTGCCCATGACCAGGCTGCCGTCGTACACGTGGGTGGGGATGTCTTTCTGCGCAAGAACGACAAGCACCGCCGGCGCGCCGTAAAACGGGTCGGAGTCGGTGCCCATGATCTGCGCGTTCAGGGCCGAGAGTTTGTCGCGCAGCGCCTTGTTGGTGACAGCGATGATGATGGGCGACTGCCGGCCCATGCCCGTGGGCGCGTACGTGCCGGCTTCGATGACCTTGTCGAGAAGGTCGGCCGGCACGGGGCCGGGCCGGTAGCTGCGGACGCTGCGGCGGGTGATAAGCGCATCCAACGTGTTCATAGGTTCCTCCTTTGACGTGGACGCTCTCGTTGTACCCGTTTCGGCGCCCCAAAATGGGTTGAAAGGAACACGTCCCCAACGAACCCGTTTCGGCGGCGGCGGTAAGATACAACCGAGACGTTGCAAGGGAGGCCCTATGAAGCTGCAGGTGCTTCGCTATTTCATCGCGGTGGCCGAGGAGCGCAGCATCACGCGCGCCTCCGAGGTGCTGCATGTGACGCAGCCCACGTTGTCGCGCCAGCTTCGCGAGCTTGAGCGCGAGGTGGGGTGCGCGCTGTTCACGCGCGACGCGCGCGGCATCCGCCTCACCGACGACGGGTGGTTCCTGCTCAACCGCGCGCGGGAGATCGTCGACCTGACCGACCGCACCGAGCGCGAGCTCGCAAGCGGCCGCGCAGAGCTTTCCGGCACCGTTGCGCTAGGTTGCACGGAGAGCCAGGGCTTCCACGCGCTCGCCGACTACATGGGGGCGTTTCTCGTCCAGCACCCGCAGGTGCGCTTCGACCTGCACACCGGTTACACCGACACCATAGAGGAACACATCCAAAGCGGCGTGATAGACCTGGCGCTGCTCATCTCCAACGTGGACACTTCGGAGTACCGGTATGTAACGCTGCCGCAGGCAGATCGCTGGGGCGTGCTGGTGCGACGCGATTCAGCCCTCGCCGAGCGGGGGTTTGTGCGGTTGGGGGATATTGCCGCCGAGCCGCTGATCCTGCCGCGCCGCGCACAGGCCATGGGCAACATCATGAACTGGTTCGGCCCGCACCGGCCCGACCTGCGCGTGGTGGCAACTTACAGCCTGCTTTCCAACGCGGTGCTGCTCGTTGAGCACGGGGTTGGCGTGGCGGTGTGCATGGACGGCGCTATCGGCGTGCGCGGCAGCGAGCGGTGCGTGTTCGTGCCGCTTGAGCCGGCGCGGACGCAGCAGAGCATTCTGGCATGGCGCCGCGGGCGCGTGCTGGGGCCCGCGGCGGCTGCGTTTATCGAGATGGTGAGCGCCTAAGGCGTCGTGTCGGACGGATTTGCGCGGAAAAGCGGTGCGCGGGGTACGGGCGCGTCCTGGTGGCTATGCTCCTGCGGCAGGTTACAGCACCACAGCTTGGCCGGGGAGCGGCGCTAAAACGCGCTCGGGGTTGACCACATGGCGCGCAAGCTCGCGGGGATCGCCGTTGAACGTGCTCCAATCCGGTGCGTCGACCGTGCCCCAGTGGATGCACAGCAGCCGTGCGTGCGGGTAGGCGTTGGCGAGCTTGACTGCGCCGTCAAAGGTGATGTGCCATTCGTTATCCGAGAAGTCCAGCATGATGAGGTCGGGTTCGGGCATCTCAAGCTGCTCGGGGAGGAGCTTCGAGTCACCTGGCAGCCAGATGGAGCCGTCCGGGGTGTCCAGCCAGTACCCGCAGTAGTCCTCGCGCTGCCACACGCGGTAGCCCCACTTCTTTGATTCGTTTTGCCAGGTGTGCAGCGCCGGCGTGAGGCGCGCGGTTATCTCGGCTGCGTTCTCGGCGGCACCGCGGACGGTGAACGCCTCGTCGATGCCGTGACCTCGGCCCGCGAGCCCTTCGGCGCGCATAACTTCGGCCACGTAGGCCGGCGCGTGGTAGCTGCGGCACACATGCATGAGGTTTTTGCAGGTCAGACGGCTGAAGTGGTCGTTGTCTATATGGGTGACGAGAAGCGCGTCCAGGCTGGGGACGTCTTCGGGCGCCAGCGGCGCGTCAAAGAGCACCGGCATGTCGAAGCCGCCCAGCACCGGGTCCACCATTACCGTGGTGCCGCGCGCGTTAACGAGGAACCCTGCCCCGCCGAGCCACCACACGGCGGTGTCTGTGCGGGGAGCGAGCGCGTCTGCCTCCATGGCGACGATGCCGGTGGGCGCCGCTTGCCCACGGTTGTTGGTGGCTACGGTTGCTGCGGGGTCGTATGCGGTCGCGGTTGCGGGTGCCGCCTCCGCTGCGTTGCGGTCCTGCAGGTGCGCTACGGTTCCGTTCTCTGCCATGACGTCTCCTTGCCTGTAGCTTGCGCTGCGTCTTCTATGCTTGGTAAGTAAGGTATGACGCGTGGGATATCATGTCCAATACTTATTCCAGATCAGTATTCTTAGCAAAAAGGCATGGCTGTTGTTTATGCGTTTGTGTGGGTGGGCCCCGTTCCGCATGTACTTTGTATCAGCCAGCACGTTCCGCACGCCTTTTGTATCGACAGCGCGTTCCGCATGCATTCCGTATCAGCCATCACTTTCCGCATGTCTTCCGTATTAGCTGCAAGCCAAAAACGGCCGTTAGCTGATACAAAGTGCATGCGGAACGGGCCAGCTGATACAAAACGCACGTGCAATCCCGCAGCTGAAACAAAACGCATACGGAGGATGCTTTGGGCCCGCCTCCGTTCGCCCCATGCCTCAGGCGTATGCAGGTGCTTGCAAAAGAGGTATTGGACATGGTCGGTGCAACGTCATTCAATGGGGGAAGAAGCCGAGACTGTGTGCTGCGCTGCGCAAGGGGGGGGCAGCGGCTTGAAGGGGGAATCGCCAATGAAACGTCTGTACCTCATGCGTCACGGCGAGACGCTCTTTAACGTGGAGAAGCGCATCCAGGGGTGGTGCGACTCTCCGCTGACTGATCATGGCCGTGAGCAGGCGCGCGCCGCCGGGCGTTACCTGCGCGCCCGCGGAGTAACCTTCGACCACGCTTACTGCTCAACGTCCGAGCGCGCAAGCGACACGCTCGAGCTGGTGCTCGACGCCATGGGTGCCGCGCTGCCGTACGAGCGTCTGCGTGATCTCAAGGAGATGAACTACGGCCGTCTCGAGGGCTGTCCCGAGTTCCTCAACTGCGCCACGCCCGAGGAGTGCGTGACGTACTACCTGCAGTTTGGCGGCGAGTCATCCGACACCGTGCGCGACCGCATGCTTGCGGCGCTCACGCAGATCATGGAGCGGCCGGGGCACGAGTGCGTGCTGGCGGTCTCGCACAGCGGCGCCACGTTCAACTTCCTGCGGGCGCTGCAAGATCCCACCGTGGAGCTGGCCAAGGGTTGGGGCAACGGTACCACCTGCGTCTACCGCTTCGAAGACGGCCGCTTCGCGCTGGAAGAGGTTATCCGCAAGTTTGACATCTAGGCAGCGGTCGGTCGCTTTGGCGACATCTAACTCGCGGGAAATCGAGAACTACATGTCGCCCGAGCGACCAACTGCCTCAGATCTGGCGCGCTTGCGCCAAATTAAGCGCGGCCTAATTTGGCGCAAGCGCCTCCGCTACTCCGTCGGGGCGAACTGCGCCTCGTAGATGGCGCGGTAGCGCCCGCCGGCGTCCAGCAGCTCCTCGTGGGTGCCGCGCTCGGCAATTGTGCCGTCGGCCACCACGCAGATCAGGTCGGCGTCGCGGATCGTAGACAGTCGGTGCGCCACCACAAAGCTCGTGCGCCCCTCCATCAGCCGCGCGAACGCGCGCTGTACCAGCAGCTCGGTGCGCGTGTCGATGTTGCTCGTGGCCTCGTCCAGAATCAGCATCGCCGGCCGCGCCAGCATCACGCGCGCAATGCACAGCAGCTGCCGCTGACCTGCGGAAAGCGAGGTCGACCCGTCCAGCACCGTGTCGTAGCCCTGAGGCAGGCGGCAGATGAACTCGTCGGCGTAGGCCTCGCGCGCGGCCGCCCGCACCTCTTCGAGCGTGGCGTCGGGACGTCCCATCGCGATGTTCTCGCGCACGGTGGCGCGCCGCACCCACGTGTCCTGCAGCACCATGCCCCAGGCGCTGCGCAGGCTCGCGCGCGTCCAGGCGCGCACGTCGCGCCCGTCAACGGACACCGAGCCGGCGTTCACGTCGTAAAAGCGCATGAGCAGGTTGATGAGCGTGGTCTTGCCGCAGCCCGTCTCGCCCACCAGCGCGATGCGCTGGCCCGGGCGCACCGCCAGGTCCACGTCGGAGAGCACCAGGCGGTCGGGCTTGTATCCAAACGCCACGTGCGAAAGCGCCACCGCGCCGCGCGGCTGGGAAAGCACCTCCGCGTCCGGGGCGTCGGGCTCCTCGACCGGCACGTCGATCAGGCTGAAGAGCCGTCGCGCGCACGCCACGGAGTTCTGCAGCTCGGTCACCACGCCCGAGATGTCGTTGAACGGCTTGGCGTACTGGTCGGCGTAGCCCAGAAACGCCGAGAGCCCGCCCACGGTGATGCCGCCCGCCATCGCCACGAACGCGCCGAAGATGCCGACGGCGGCGTATACCAGCGCGTTGGCAAAGCGCGTGGTGGGGTTCACCAGCGACGAGAAGAACACCGCCTTGAAGCTCTCCTGCCCCAGCTCGGCGTCCAGGTTGGCAAAGGTCACGGCAACGTCGTCGGCCATGTCGAAGGTCTCCACGCACGAGATGCCGCCGATCATCTCCTCGGTAAGGGCGGTGAGCTCGCCGCGCAAGCGCGTCTGGCCGGTGAAGTGTCTGGCGCTGTGGGTGGCGATGAAGCGCGCCGTGAAGATGGAGATGGGCGTGAGCAGCGCCACCACGGCGGCGATGGAGGGGTTCAGCGCAAACATGAACCCCAGCGTCACCACGATGGTGAGCAGCCCCGTGGGCAGCTGCTGAAAGGCCATGAGCATGCCGTTAGTGAGCTGGTCGGCGTCGGTGACGATGCGGCTCACCAGGTCACCGTGGCCGTGGCTATCTATATAAGAGAGCGGGAGCCTTTGCAGGTGGCTGAACGCGCGCTCGCGCAGGTCGCGCACCGCGTCAAAGGCCAGGCGGTTGGTGAGCGCCGTGAGCCCCCACTGCGTGACGGCTGTGAACGCCAGCGTGAGGCCGATAAGCGCGAGCTTGCGCGCCAGCCCCTCAAAGTCCACCTGGCCCGGGCCCACCACGCAGTCGACCGCCTGCCCGGCGAGCACCGGCAAAAGCAGCGTGCCCACCACCACGGCCACGGCGAGAACCGCGGACGCCGCCACGGCCGCGGGGCGCCCGGCAAACAGCGCCATCATGCGGCGCACGGTGGCGTCTTTGGCCTGGTTGCGGCGCGCGCCTTCCTGCGCGCGCGTTGCCGCTCCGTTCGTGCCGCTCATCGCGCCACCTCCTCTTCGGTCAGCTGGCTTGCGCAGATCTCCTGGTACACCGGGCAGCTCGCCAGCAGCTCCTCGTGCGTGCCCAGGCCAACCTGGCGCCCGCCGTCCAGCACGAGGATCTGGTCGGCCTGGCGCACCGCCGTGACGCGCTGCGAGATGGTGATGACGGCGGTGTTCGCGCAGTCGCGGTGGATGGCACGGCGCAGGGCCGCGTCGGTGGCGAAGTCGAGCGCCGAGGACGCGTCGTCAAGCACGAGCACCCGCGGCCGGCGCGCCAGCGTGCGCGCTATGGCCAGGCGCTGCCGCTGCCCGCCCGAGAAGTTGCGTCCGAACTGGTCGACGCCGGCACTGAGGCCGCCCTCCTTGCCCGCCACGACGCCGGCGGCCTGGGCGGTTGCCAGCGCCGCGGCCATGTCCTTCTCGCCCGCGTCGGAGTTGCCCCAGCGCAGGTTGGAGGCAACGGTGCCCGAGAACAGCACGGTGCCCTGCTCCACCAGCGAAACGGCGCGCCTGAGCGAGCGCCGCGTGAGCGTGCGCACGTCTGAGCCTCCCACGCGCACCACGCCCGCGGTGACGTCGTAAAAGCGCATCACCAGGTTGGCCAGCGTGGTCTTGCCCGAGCCCGTGCCGCCGATGACGCCGAGGGTGGCGCCCGGCTCAAGCGAGAAGCTCACGCTGTCCAGCGCGTTGCCGGCGGCGCCCGGGTAGGCGAAGCTCACGTTTTCGAAGGCCACCGCCGGCGCACCCGGCGCAAACGCGGCCTGCTGCGTGCCGTCCTTCATGGACGGGGTGGTGGCGAAGATCTCGTTGATGCGCTTGGCGCAGGCCGAGGCCTTGGAGAGCAGCACGATGAGGTTCGAGAGCTTGAGCAGCTCGCCCAGCGCCTGGCTCACGTAGCTCACGAGCGCCACGAGCTGGCCCTGCGTGAGGTTGCCCACGTTCACCTGGAAGCCGCCGAACCACAGCAACGCGATGAGGCCGCAGTTGATGGCGGTGTAGGTGAGCGGGTTGATGAGCGCGGAGAGGTCGCCGGTTGAAACCTGGCGGCGCGCCACGGTTCCCGCGGCCTGGGCAAAGCCCGCGCGCTCGGCGTCCTCGCGGCGGAAGGCGCGCAGCACGCGCACGCCCTCGAGGTTCTCAGACGTCTTGAGCAGCACGTCGTCCAGGCCGCGCTGGATGGCGCGGTAGCGCTCGGTGGTGAGCCGCATGAAGGTGAGCACGATCGCCATAGAGACGATAACCGCCACCAAAAGCGTCGCGCCCTCTACGCCGTCTACGATAAAGGCGGCCACCACGGTGCCGAAGGTGACCATGGGGGAGCGCAGGATGAGGCGGAAGAACATGTTGAGGCCGTCTTGGACCTGCTGGGAGTCGTTGGTGATGCGCGTGACGAGCGTGGCGCGGCCGATGCGGTCAACGTCCTCGCGGGAGAGGCTGAGCACGTGGCGGAAAAGGTCGTCGCGCAGCGCCGTGCCGAAGGCGGCGGCCAGCTTCGAGCTGAAGTACTGGGCGATAACCGCCACCACCCACGCGAAGACCCCCATGGCCACGAGCACCGCGCCGTGCGCGAGCACATAGGGGCCGTCGCCCTTGGCAATCCCCACGTCGATGACCTGGGCCATCACCAGGGGAACGATGAGCTGGAGCAGCGCCTCCAGCATCTTGAACAGCGGGGCCAGCACGCACTCGGCGTAGCGGCCGGCCAGATAGCGTCTCAGCTTGAACATGCGACTCCCGTCTGCGGCGGTCTGCGACGTCACGCCGCGACCTCAGGGTATCCCGTGCAATTTTACGTCGGGCGTTCGCGGGGTCACAACATCTAAACCGACCGACGCGAGACCCATTACCTAAGTCGCTATTCTCGCACTGAGAAAATCTTATATAAGTAGACTTAGATTGTTGGTATAAACCAGATACAAAGCGGTAACAATATCCTTCGAACAGACGAAGCCGCCCCGGAGGGCGGAGCGCGCCGAAACCTCGCGGGGGCTCGGCGCGGTAGGGAGAGGTGATCTCATGAGAATCGACAAACTGGCAATGACCTCGCGCGAGGCGTTGCAAGCGGCCATCGGCATCGCCAGCGACGCCGAAGCCGGCGCGGTGGAGCCGATCCACCTGCTGCAGGCGCTGCTCACCAGCGGGGAGCGCAACATCTCCGTCATCATCGAGCGCATCGGCGCCGACCCGGAGCTTTTGAAGAGGGACACGCAGGGCGCCATCGACCGCGCACCCAAGGTGTCCGGCGAAGGCCAGCAGCTCGGCATGTCCAACGAGCTGGCCCGCGTGATCGACCGCGCGCAGAAGTACGCCGCCAAGATGGACGACAACTTCGCCGTGACCGAGCACCTGCTCATGGCGCTGGCTGAGGACAAGGGCCAGGCGGGCAGCATCCTGAACGCCGCCGGCGTCACGCGCGCCCGCATCGAGGAGGTGTACCAGGAGCTCCGCGGCGACGCGCGCGTTGAGTCCGCCGACGACCACATGGAGTTCGAGGCGCTCGAGAAGTACGGCCGCAACGTGTGCGACCTGGCGCGCCAGGGCAAGCTCGACCCGGTGATCGGCCGCAACGACGAGATCCGCCGCACGATCCAGGTGCTGTCGCGCCGCACCAAGAACAACCCGGTGCTTATCGGCGAGCCGGGCGTGGGCAAGACCGCCATCGTCGAGGGCATCGCCCAGCGCATCGTGGCCGGCGACGTGCCCAGCACCCTGCGCGACCGCGACATCATCGAGCTCGACATGAGCGCGCTGGTGGCCGGCGCCAAGTACCGCGGCGAGTTCGAGGACCGCCTGAAAGCCGTGCTCAAGGAGGTGCAGAAGTCCGAGGGCCGGATCATCCTGTTCATCGACGAGCTGCACACCATCGTGGGCGCGGGCGCTACCGAGGGCTCCATGGACGCCGGCAACATCCTGAAGCCGGCGCTTGCCCGCGGCGACCTGCACGCCATCGGCGCCACCACGCTGGACGAGTACCGCAAGTACATTGAGAAGGACGCCGCGCTAGCCCGCCGCTTCCAGACCGTCATGGTGGGCGAGCCCAGCGTGGAGGACACCATTTCGATCCTGCGCGGCCTGAAGGAGAAGTACGAGATCTTCCACGGCGTGCACATCACCGACGGCGCGCTGGTAGCTGCGGCCGACCTCTCCGACCGCTACATCTCCGACCGCTTTTTGCCCGACAAGGCCATCGACCTGGTGGACGAGGCGGCAAGCCGCCTTCGGATGGAGCTCGACTCCATGCCGGTCGAGATCGACCAGACGCAGCGCAAGCTCACCCAGATGCAGATCGAGGAGCAGGCGCTGATGAAGGAGGAGGACGACGCCTCGCGCGAGCGCTTGGAGGTGCTGCGCAACGAGATCGCCGAGGTTGAGGAGAAGCTCAACATCCAGAAGGCCGGCTGGCTCAACCAGAAGAACGCCATCGACGAGGTTCAGCAGCTGAAGAGCCGGCTTGACGACGCCCGCGGCGAGGAGGAGCGCGCCACGCGCGAGGGCGACCTGGGCCGCGCCAGCGAGCTGCGGTTCTCGGTCATCCCGGACCTTGAGAAGCGCGTGAAGGCCGGCGAGGCCGCCATCGAGGCGCAGAAGGCCGAGGGCGGCTTGCAGGAGCAGGTGACGTCCGACGCGATCGCCGAGGTGGTGAGCGCTTGGACCGGCGTGCCGGTTTCCAAGATGATGCAGGGCGAGATGGACAAGCTCCGCAACCTGGAGGGCGAGCTGCACAAGCGCGTGATCGGCCAGGAGGAGGCCGTCTCGGCCGTGGCCGCCGCCGTGCGCCGCAGCCGCGCGGGCCTCTCCGACCCCAACCGCCCCATCGGCAGCTTCTTCTTCCTCGGCCCCACCGGCGTGGGCAAGACCGAGCTCGCCAAGGCGCTGGCCGAGTGCCTGTTTGACGACGAGCGCGCGCTGGTGCGCATCGACATGTCCGAGTACATGGAGAAGTTCAGCGTCCAGCGGCTTATCGGCGCGCCTCCCGGATACGTGGGGTACGAGGAGGGCGGCCAGCTTACCGAGGCCGTGCGTCGGCGCCCGTACAGCGTCATCTTGCTGGACGAGATGGAAAAGGCGCACCCGGACGTGTTCAACGTGCTGCTGCAGGTGCTCGACGACGGCCGGCTCACCGACGGTCAGGGGCGTCAGGTGTCGTTCAAGAACACGATCATCATCATGACGTCCAACGTGGGTTCGCAGGCTATCGCGCAGCTCTCCGGCAAGGACGAGGAGGAGATGCGCCGTCAGGTTGACGAGGCCATGGCCAAGACGTTCAGGCCCGAGTTCCTGAACCGCATCGACGACATCGTGGTGTTCCACCCGCTCGGGATGGCCGAGATCTCCAAGATCGTGGACATCCAGCTCAAGGACGTGCGCGAGCGCCTGGCCAAGGAGCGCATGTCGCTCGAGATCACGCCGGCGGCCAAGCAGATGCTCGCCGTGGGCGGCTTGGACCCGGTCTTCGGCGCCCGTCCGCTGAAGCGCCTGATCCAGCGCGACGTGGTGGACGCGGTGGCAAGCGCCATCATCGACGGCGAGGTTGGCGAGGGCGACGCGATCCTGCTCGACGTGAACGCCGAGGGCGAGTTCTCCATTGCCAAGAACGGCTCCTACGAGGCGCCGACGGCGGCGGAGGCCGAGCCTACCTACGAGGTGCCCGAGGAGTAAGCGCCGATCCGAGCGCTTAGGTGCCCGGTATTGACGAGGGCGCGCACCGGTTTTGCGCCGGTGCGCGCCTTTTTGCGTGCAAAACGGGGTGTAAGGGGGCGTCTTGGAAAAATGGATGTGGTTTTGCGGGGGTATCCGAAGTAGAGCGAAAAACGGCAAGCCGTCTACCTGGTATTTTGTTAACCGATGGAACGCTGCTACTTTGAGTGGGCGGGATAAACCACATCCATTTTCAGTTTTGGGCCGTTGCGGGCGTCCTTGCGCTTGCGATTTGAGGTGAACGGTCGCGGTTTGCCGCGATTTTAACTATGCCGGGTAGTTCAGATGGGCCTCGTCAGCGTGCTCTAGGGTCTGGGTGAGGTAGCGGCGCGCCCACCACTGCGCGGCCGGCAGGTTCTGGTCGAGGTAGTTGCCGCATTCGGCTGGCGCGGCGCCGGGGATCTCGCCTTCAAAGCCCGCGACGAACGAGAACATGTCCCGCACAAGCGGCAGAACCTCCTGCGACGTGCACGATCCGAACACGATGAGGTAGAACCCGGTGCGGCAGCCCATGGGTCCAAAGTACACGATGCGCTCAGCCCAGACAGGGTGGTTGCGCAGGAACGTGGCCCCCAGGTGCTCGATGGTGTGGACCTCGGCGGTGTTCATCACCGGTTCGCGGTTGGGCGCGGTCAGGCGCAGGTCGAAGGTGGTGACAACCGCGCCGGTGGTGGGGTCTTGGTCCACGCGCGAAACGTACACGCCCGGCTCGAGCGTCAGGTGGTTTACGGTGAAGCTGGCGATCTTGTCCATGGGTGCTCCTATCGTTATGTTGTTGCATCTTCTTGGGTGCGTCGCGGATGTGGTTCCGCTCTGTGGTTTTGCGTGGCAATCGCGGGCGCTTCCATTGTATCCTGCATGGTGGGCCGAGGGCCCTGCGGGAAATAACGCGAGGCGGCGTGAGGTGCCGCTTGTGGGACAGCGGCAAGAAGGGGAGCGGCTTACATGGAAACTCAGCAGAGCAAGGCAACGGCAAAGCCCCAGCGCACGGCGGGCGAGAAAAGCCCCTACGAGCGCGAGTTCATTCGCGCGGAGAACGAGGACGACGACGGCTACGACCCCTATTCCGACCGTCGTCCCGAGCCCGAGCCGCTGTTCGAGCGCGATCCCTGGGGTTAGCCGCGGCGACGCTGGGGCGGTGGTGCGGCAAACGGTGCCGTCCCGTGGTACAATGACCGATGCGCAAGCCTCCGTAGCTCAGGGGATAGAGCACCGCTCTCCTAAAGCGGGTGTCGATGGTTCGAATCCATTCGGGGGCACCAGCACTTTTAGCGGCGTCGCATCAGCGGCGCCGTTTTTGCTTCGCTGGCGTTGCCGATGGATTAGGGCCATCGACGCCCGCGTCACCATGCTCCTTGCGGGTGTCGTCTTCGAATCCATTCGGGGCAGGCATTTTTTGTCGCATCAGCGGCGCCGTTTTTGCTTTCCGCCCGCACGGCCCACTCGCCGGAGCATCGCCTGTGCAGCGTGTTAGAATCAATGATAGCATTGGAATCAATGATTCTGGAGGCGCCGCATGGTCACGATGATGAGCACGAAGCTCACGAAGGGCGGGCAGACGACCGTTCCCAAGGAGGTACGCACGGCGCTCGGCATCGCCGACGGAGCGCGCGTGTACTGGTCGTTCGACGGCCGCCGCGCCTGGGTGTCCGCGACGCCTACCGACCCTCTCGAGGTGACGGGCGAGGAGGACTTCTACGCCCGGCTCGCCGAGGCCGAGGAGGCGCGGGCTGCCGGCCGCGTGAGGGACGCCCGGGCGGTGTCCGCCGAGCTGAGGGCGAGGTACCGCCTTGCCTAGCTTCGTCGTCGAGACGACGAAGCCGTTCGACGACGATCTCGGCGCCGCCGCCTCGTGGAGGCTCGCCAACGTTGGGCCGTCGAGCGTCGACCGGCTTCTCGACGCCTACGACGCGCTCGTCGCCGCCATCGGCGAGTTCCCGCTCATGGCGGGAAGCGTGGAGGGCACCCCTTACCGCTGGAGGGCGCTCGAGCGCTACGCTGCCGTATACGTCGTCGACGAGGACGCGCGCACGGTGACGCTCATGCGACTCTTCCACATGTCTGCCGACTGGCGGGCTCGCCTGCTCGCCGGCGCCGCCGAGGGGTGATCCCGGCGAGAAGACTGGAAGCGCTTCAAGTTGTCCTTGACATACGAGCTGATCTCGCGCGACATACGAGACACCGGTGCATCGTGGTCGCCGTGGAGCCCTTTCTTCTTGAAGAGAAAGGCGCGGAAGCCGATCGGCACGTGCCGCGGGAAGTTGAAGAGCGTGCGGAAAGTCTCCTGAGTTCGTCGATGTCCAGCGCGGCGTAGTTTGCTTCGCGGCAGATGAGTGGCCCCGTGTGGATGGCGTGCCCCGCGGGCAATCTCACTCGACGACTTGCCTGGCTGGGTAATCAATCGATATGGATTCAGTCTATGCAGCACGAGGGCGATGATGTAGTACCGGGCATGCGGCTCGTACACCCCGAAGTCGCCGCTCTCATCGGTGAGGATGTCCAGTTCCCGCACGGTGACCTCCCGATACGAAAAGCGGGGAATATCCCCGCCTTTGGATGGACCAGATCCTTTCGGCCAGCCTAGAAACTAAAGTTGCCGTACCATTCCCGCGCTTTCTTATGCACGAAAAGTGCCCACATAGCCATAAGGAACGGCGGATGAAAAGTCGGATGCTCCGGGAAATTCATGTGCACTGTTAGGGAGGGCGGGTGCAGATGGCCGAACGTGCGAGACGTGCCGTCTGCACCCGTCCCGAATGACAGGCGCTTGTCGTATGATCCGGGGCATCGTTCGATGATCGTTGGCGCTGCTTGCGATGTGACGGCAAGCTTGCAATTGGTCGCGACTTTATCATGACAGGAGCGGTTGGCCGTGCGGACGACGGCTAATTCTCGGATTTCCGGGAGTTGCGTGCGCTTTTTGAGGCTAAGTGGTTCTTAGAGGTCGAAGGGGCGTTGAACCGGGCTCCTCGATGTCGAAGGGGCGACCAACTCGGTTGCTTGATGTCAGAAACGCGGTCAACCGCACGGCCCAATGCCGCATGGAATGGCCCAACGCCGCGCGCAACCAAAAGGCGCCAACAAAAACGGGGCCGAGAACGCGAAGGTTCAACGTAAACTCTTGCGTTCCCGGCTCCGTCTCATGCACGTGACAAGCTCAGGAAAGGTGAGGCGCTCCCGGCGTCCGCGGCGCTACTCCGCAGCGTCAGCCCCGTCTTCGGTGCCGGTATCGCTGGAATCGGCGGCATTGCCCGAGCTGTTGTCGCTATTGCCCGTGGAGGTGTTGCCGCTCGAGGAGCTGCCGCTCGAGTTGCTGCTGGTGGTCCACGCAACCACCACGGACACCGTGGCGCCCTCGTCGGCCGAGCCGGTGGGGTTCCAGCTGATCACGTGGTCGGGGCTCACGCCGTACTGCGAGCCGTCGTCGTAGGAGAAGCGCGCGGTGAACCCGGCACGCTTCAGCGCGTTCTCAGCCTGGGACTTGGTCATGCCCGTGAGGTCGGGGATGGTGGTCTTACCCGAGCCCTCGGATACGTACAGCGTCACGCTCGAGCCCTTGGCTGCCTTGCCGGTGGGGTCGGTGCGGATGGCCACGCCCTCGCTCACCGAGTCGCTCTCCTCGGTGGCGACGGTTACCACGAAGCCGGCGTTCTCCAGCAGGCGCTTGGCGTTGTCCTGGTCGTAATCGGCCACGTCGGGAATGTCAACTTCCTCCTCGCCGCTGGAAACCCAGTACTTAACGGTGGAGCCGCGCTGCGCCGAGCCGCCCACGCCGGGGTCGCAGCGGGTGATGTCGCCTTCGCCCACGTCGCTGCTGGGCTCCTCGTCCACGCGCTGGTACTCAAGGCCCACCTGCGCGAGCATCTGCTGCGCGGTTGCCTCGTCGCGGCCCACGATGTCGGGAACCTGCACCTGGTCCTCAGTGGGGTCGGTGCCCTGCGAGATCACGAGCGACACCTTGGAGCCCTCGGGAACCTTCTGACCCTCGTCGGGGTTCTGATCGCACACCTGGCCCTCGTCGTAGTCGGAGTTGTACTCCTCGGTCACGCTGTCAACCTCAAGGCCCTCGGCCTCGAGCGCGGCGCGCGCGGCGTCCTCGGTCATGCCCAGCACGCTCGGCACGTCCACGGTTTGGCTGCCGCCGCCCATAAGGCCGCTCACCACCACGGCTGCCACGGCGATAATCGCCACGACCGCCACCACGGCGGCTACGATCCGGCCGGTGTGGCGCTTCTTCTCGGGCTGGTAGGAGCCGGTGGCCGTCATGTCAGGCGTGCCGGTGGCAACGCCGCCGCGCCGCCCCACCGCGCGCGGCATGGCGGTGGTGGAGCCGCCTGCGGGCATCACCTTGGTGGTGGTGTCGCCGGCGGCGCCCGCCGCGCCGATCACGCGCGTGGGCTCGGCGATCTGCACCGTGCGGCCGGCGAGGTAGCTGTTGAGCACCTGGCGCAGCTCGTCGGCGGTCTGGAAGCGCATGGCCGGGTCCTTCTCCATGCACTTCAGGATGATGCGCTCCAGGTCGGGGTCGACCTTGGGGTTCAGCTGGCTCGGCGGCACGGGGATCTCGTTGACCTGCTTCAGGGCCACCGAGATGGCGTCGTCGCCGTCAAAGGGCACGCGGCCGGTGGCGCACTCGTACATCACCACGCCCAGCGAGTACAGGTCCGAGGTGGGGCCAAGCTCCTGGCCGCGCGTCTGCTCGGGGGAGACGTAGTGGGCGGTGCCCAGCACGTTGTTGTCTTGCGTGAGGTGGCTGTTCTTGGCGCGCGCGATGCCGAAGTCCATCACCTTGATGTTGCCGTCGGGCAGCACCATGATGTTCTGCGGCTTGATGTCGCGGTGGATGATCTCGTGCTTGTGCGCCACGGAGAGCGCGCCGCAGATCTCAGAGCCGATCTGGGCCACCTTCTTGGGGTCGAGCGCGCCGTGGGTGCGGATGCCGGTCTTGAGGTCGGTACCGCGCAGGTACTCCATGGCGATGAAGTACGTGTCGCCGTCCTTGCCCCAGTCGTACACGCTCACGATGTAGGGGCTCGAGAGGGCCGCCGCTGCCTGGGCCTCCTGCTTGAAGCGCGCCGCGAAAGTTGGGTCGCTGGCGTACTGGGGCAGCATGATCTTGATGGCTACGGTGCGGTCGAGGGTCTGGTCGTGCGCGCGGTAGACCGTGGCCATTCCGCCCGAGCCGACTTTGTCCTGGATGAGGTACCGACCGCCGAGGACTGTGGGTTGCGACATGGATGCTGCTCCTAACCTAACGAAAGACGCGGGGCCGCGAGGGCTCGCAGAAAAGGGACTCGTACGCGCAAGGACGCTTGGGCGGCGACGTTGGCGCCGCGTTTGGGTAACGCATCAGCCTCACCTCTGCCCTTGGATGCTCAGCGCCGCCTTGAGCACCTGTCCGGCGATCTGGGCCGCCGAGATGTCGTGCTCCTCGTAGTTCTCAACAACCACCGAGATGGCGAGCGTGGGCGAGTCGTACGGCGCGAAGCCGATGAACGTAGAGTTGACCTGGGTGTTGGTGGCCTCGGCGGTGCCGGTCTTGCCGGCGACCTTCACGCCGGGGACGGCCGCAGCCGAGCCGCTGCCCTTTTCGACCACCGTGAGCATGGCCTCCTTCACCTGCTGGGCGGTGGTGGCGCTCACGGCCTGGCCGAGCGAGCGCGGCTGCGTGGAGGCACCGGCCACGCCCTCGGGGGAGAGGATGTGGTCGACCACGTAGGGGTTCATCACCACGCCGTCGTTGGCGATGGCGGCGGCGATCACGGCGTTCTGCATGACGGTGGTCTGCGGGCCGGGGGTGTGGTTGGAGGAGTCGCCCACAGGTTGGCCGTCGGCGGCCCATGCCGTCTCCCACTCGGTCATCTGGCTCGCCTCGGGGATGATGGAGGCAACGGTGGAGAAGTCCTGGCCGAGCTCGCGCCCGTAACCGAAGGCGTTGGCGTAGTTTACCAGCGTCTCAGCGCCCAGCTCGACGCCTACCTGCGAGAAGACCGTGTTGGCCGAGTAGTCGAAGGCGGTCTGCAGCGAGATGGTGCCCCAGTTGGCGTTGTTGACGTTGGTGATGTCGGCGCCGCCGAGCTCGATGGAGGAGGGCGCGTTGTAGCGCGTGTTGAGCGTGGCCGTGCCGGTCTCGAGCGCCGCGGCGAGCGTCACCGTCTTGAAGGTGGAGCCGGGCGTGTAGAGGGCCTGGGTGGTGCGGTCGAACAGCGAGGTCGTGCCGTCACCGGAGCTTGCGGCGGCGATGGCCGCGGCGGCGTCGCTGTTGTCGTAGGTAGGCGAGCTCGCCTTGGCGAGAACCGCGCCGGTGGAAGGGTTGAGCACCACGATGGCGCCGGTGAGGCCGGAGAGCGCCTCCTCGGCCGCGCGCTGGATGCGCGAGTCAAGGGTGAGCACCACCGAGTTGCCCGGCTGCGCGATGCCGGCGAGAGAGTTGATGGCCGTCTCCCAGGTGGAGTAGTCCTGCGAGCCGGTGAGGGTCTCGTTCATAGAGGCCTCGACGCCGGTGGCGCCGTACTGCTGCGAGAAGTACCCCACCGTGTGCGCGGCGAGGTTGCCCTGCGGGTACTGGCGCACGTAGGTGCCGTCCTCCTGCTGCACGGACTGCGCGAGCGTCACGTTGTCGGAGGTGATGATGGAGCCGCGCTGCACGTAGGCGGCGCGCGCGATGGAGTGGTTGTTGTCCGGGCGGCTCTTGAGCTCGTCGGCCTGGATCACCTGGATGTAGGTGAGGTTGCCGATAAGCACCGCGAAAAGCGCGGTGAGCACCCACACGGTGCGGGTGAGGCGCTTGGCGAGCGCCACGCGGCCGAGCACGCCGGACTCGGGCGTCTCGAGCACGCGGCGGCGCAGGCGGCTGCCGGGCTTGGCGTGGGTGGCGGCGCGCCCGGAGGCGGCCGAGCTGTAGCCACCCGCGCTCACGGCCTCGGCGATGCGGGCGCGGTGGTTGGCCAGCGCCTCCATGACGCCGGTGCCGCTCATCTCGGTCTCGCGGCCGGTGGCCTCGTCGCCGGCGCGCATGAGCAGCGCCACGATGATGAAGCTCGCCAGAAGCGAGGAGCCGCCCTGGCTCATGAAGGGCAGGGTCACGCCGGTCAGCGGGATCAGGCGGGAGACGCCGCCGATGATGAGGAACGCCTGGAACGAGATGGCCGCGGTGAGGCCCACGCACACGAAGGCGGTGTGGTCGGACTTGGAGCGGGCCGCCGTGGTGAGGCCGCGCACCGCGAAGAGCACGAACAAAAGGACCACAGCCGAGCCGCCGAGCAGGCCCATCTCCTCGCCGATGGCCGAGAAGATGAAGTCGGACTCCACGACGGGGATGTTGGTGGACATGCCCTTGCCGATGCCGGTGCCCACCAGGCCGCCGTCAGCGAGCGAGTACAGCGACTGCACGAGCTGGTAGCCGGTGTTCTGGGCGTCGGCCCACGGGTCGAGCCAGATGTTGAAGCGCACCTGCACGTGGCTCATGACCTGATAGGCGCCGAGCGCGCCCACGGCCAGAAGCCCCAGGCCGATGACGATGTAGGACAGGCGTCCCGTGGCGGCGTAGAGCATCACCAGGAAGATGGTGTAGAACAGCACCGCCGAGCCCAGGTCGCGCTCGAAGGCCACGATGGCGATGAAGATGCCCCACACCACGAACAGCGGCGTGAGCAGGCGCAGGCGCGGCACCTTGAAGCCGAGAACCTCGCGGTTGGCCACCGAGAGCAGCTCGCGGTTCTCGGACAGGTAGCCGGCCAGGAAGAACACGAAGCAGATCTTGGCGAACTCGCCGGGCTGGATGGTGAAGGACCCGATGCGCAGCCACAGCTTGGAGCCGCCGATCTCGGTGCCGAAGATCATGGGCAAGACGAGCAGGATGATGCCGATGATGCCGAAGGTGTACTTGTACTTGCGCACCAGGTCCAGGTTCTTCACGAACGCCAGCGTGAGCACCATGAGCAGGATCGAGGCGAACAGGAAGATGAGCTGGTTCACGGCCAGGTCGGGCTTGAGGCGCGTGACGAAGGTGATGCCTATGCCCGCGAGCGAGAACACGATGGGCAGAAGCGCCGGGTCGGCGCCGGGGGCCAAGATGCGCGTGGCGATGTGCGCCGCAGCGAAGGCGGCGAACAGTCCCAGCGGCACGGCGAGGGTCTCGAAGGTGATCTGCGTGCCGGAGTTGGCAACGTACAGGGCGTAGAGCAGCGTGACGGGAAACGCTGCGGCTATGAGCAAGAAGAGCTCGGTGTTGCGTCTGCTTCCCATTATGCGGCACCTCCTGTGTTCTCCGGTGTCTGGTCAGTGCTTGCGGCGTCGGCGCCTGCGCTTGCGTCTGCGCTGTTCTCGGCGTCCGCGCCGTCTTGGGTGTCAGCCTCGTCGGCGGCAGCGGGGTCGTGCTGCTCCTGCAGACTCTGGGCGGTCAGCGCCTCGCGGGCGCGCTGGCTGTCTATCTGGTCGCGGTAGTTGGCTACGGTGCGCTCGGCCTCCTCCGTGCTGCCTTGGGGGATGCCCTGCCCAAGGCGCGACTGCGTGTCCTCGGGCAGCTGGTCAACCTCCACGGAGGTCTCGTCTTCCAGCCAGTGGAGCTCGATGCCCAAGGGCGTGGAGGGGATGCCGCGGTACACGGCCACGTTGCCGTCTTTGATGCCCAGGTACACCGAGCTGCTGATCGAGATGGCAAGCGCGGCGACGGTGGCGAGCACGAGCACGAGCGCGGCCACGCCGGCGATGATGAGGTTGCGGCGCCGGCGGCGGTGAAGCTCCTTCATGCGGCCGTCGTCCATCACGTCCACCACGACCACCGTCACGTTGTCGGTGCCGCCGGCGGCGAGCGCGGCGTCCACCAGGTTGTCGGCCGCGAGCTGCGCGGACGAGGACTCGGTGGCGATGCTCTCGATGTCGCGGTCGGGGATCATGCCCGAAAGGCCGTCCGAGCACAGGATCAGCCGGTCGCCCTTCTCGATGTTCAGGGTGAAGTGGTCGGCGTACATGGCCGGGTCCGAGCCCAGCGCGCGGGTGATGACCGAGCGGTTGGGGTGCACGCGGGCCTCGTCGGCGGTGATCTCGCCGGCGTCCACGAGCTCCTCGACCAGGGAGTGGTCGTGCGTGATGCGGATGAGCATGCCGCCGTGCAGCAGGTAGGCGCGCGAGTCGCCCACGTGCGCGATGGCGAGCGTGTGGCCCTCGATCATGGCCACGGTGGCGGTGCAGCCCATGCCGGGCTTGCCGCGCCCGTTGGCCGCCGCCTCGATGACCGCGGCGTTGGCCGATTCCACTGCGGCGCCCAAAAGCGCCGGGTCGGCCGCGGCCGGGGCCGTCTTGGCGATGGTCTCCACCGCGATGGAGGAGGCCACCTCGCCGGCGGCGTGGCCGCCCATGCCGTCCGACACGCAGAACAGCGGCGGCTGCACCAGGTAGGAGTCCTCGTTGTGCGAGCGCACGCAGCCCACGTCGGAGCGGGCGCCCCAGGTGAGGTTGGTGGAGGTGCCGGCGTCGTAGGTGGAGGAGGTGTTGATGCGCTCCTCGGGCAGCGGCTCGAAGCTCAACGTCGAGCCGGGGTCGTTCAGCTTGGCCTCCACGGCCTCCACGTCGATCTCGGCGGTGTCCTCCACCGAGGAGACGTCGGGGATGGGGGCGGTGTCCTCGTCTGCGTCGGGGTCGGCCACGGCGGACGGGTCGGGGGTTGCGGCTTGGATCGGCGCCGGGGCGGGGCTCGGGGCGGGTGCGCTGTCGCCCGCGGCAAAGAGCGTTTCCTGGCCGGGAAGCGGCGCGGGCGCGCCGGCTGCGGGCGTGTTCGCCGCCTCGGCGGCCGGGGCGTGCGCCTCGTGCTGCTCAAAGAGGGCGCCGTCGGCGTCGGCGGCGTGGTCGGTGCCGGAGAACAGCGCCTCCTGCAGGCGGGCCTGCGCCGCTACGGCGGCGGCAGGCAGCTCGTCTGCGCTGCCGGCGGGCGAGAAGAGCGCGTCCTCGGGGTCGCCGTGCTTGAGCGCGGCCGTCTCGGGCGCGGGGGCTGCGGCGGCAGGGGCCGCGGCGGCCTCGTTGGTTGCCTTGGCGTGGAGCCCGATCGGCCCTTCGGCGCCGGTGTCGCCGGCGGCGTTCGCGGCGGCCGGCGCGGCAAAGAGGGCGTCTTCGGAGTGGTGCGTCTCGTCGGCGGCGCGGCGCGCGCCGAGGGCGTCGGGGAGCTGGCTGTGTTGCGGCGCGCTGTGGAGGCCGAGCGCCCGTCCGGACGCGGCGGGGGCGTCTGCGCTTGCGGGCGCGGTTGCCCCGACGCTCTTCTCGGCCTCGGCGGCAGCGAGGAAAGCCCCCGTGTCGTGGGGGGAGGAGGCGGCTTTGGGCTGATGGGCGGTAGCTGCGCCCTCAGCGCCGAGATCCGCCGCAGCCGCGCCCTGGGGGCGGGCATCCTCGCGGTCAGACCAGGTCATCGGCGGTTCACCTTCATGACCACGTCGCCGATCTGCACCTCGTCGCCCTCGCGCAGGGTGGCGGGCTCGGCGAGCGGGCGGCCGTTGACCATGGTGCCGTTAAGCGAGTTGAGGTCCTCGACCACCAGCGCGGGCCCCTGCAGCGAGAAGCGCGCGTGGCTGGCCGAGACGAACGGCTCGTTGATGCAGATGTCGGACGAGGGGGAGCGGCCCACGATCACGGGGCCGAGCATGTCCACGTGGATGCCGCGGATGCCGCGCGGGCCCTTGTCGACGTCGATGGTCCAGATGGCCGAGTCGCGGCGCTGGCCGCGCACCAGGCCCACGCCGGTTTTCATGACGGCGAACAGGAAGATGTAGAGCAGGACGACCAGTACGATCCTGCCGACGAAAAGCACCAGGTCGATCATGTTACCCCCTGAACTCAAAGGTCATGAGGCCGAACGTGACGAGGTCGCCGTTGCGCAGCGGCCAGCGGGTCACGCGGCGGTTGTTGACCATGAGGCCGTTGGTGGAGTTGAGGTCCTCGATGGTCCAGTCGCTGCCGCTGAAGGTGAGCTCGGCGTGGCGGCGGCTCACGTTGGGGTCGGACAGCACGATGTCGGCGCTGGCGCGCTCGCGGCCCACGATGACGCGCTGGCTGGTGAGCTGGTAGTGCTCGCCGGAAACCACGTCAACGAGCTCGGCGAACGGGATGGAGGGCACCTGCGGCTGGGAGCCGGTGCCCATGCGCATGCCGCCCGTTGCGGCGGCGCCGCCCATGCCGGCCAGCGCCTCGCGCGAGACGGTGGGTGGCACGCTCTGGAAGGGATCCTCCTGCGGGGCGGCGAGCGGGTCCAGGCTGTCGCGGCTGGGCATGACCGGGCGGTTGGGGTGCGGGGCGCGGGCGGTGCCGCGGCCGCCGGCGAGCGAGAGCGACGAGCCGGAGAGGTAGGCGCGCTCCTCCTCGTACAGGCGCCCCAGGGTGGGGGCGTCAACGTTCTCGGCAAAGACCGAGAACTTGCCGGGCTTGAGCGCCGGGTCAACCATGAAGCGCACCAGCGGCTCGCCCACGAAGGCGTACTTGCGCTTCTCGGCCTGGGCCTTGATGAGCTCGGAGATCTCGCTCGTGAGCTGCGGGTAGTACTGGGCGAGCATCACGTCGTCGCCGGGGGAGACGAGGATGCTGTACAGGGCCGGCGCGGTGTCCACGCCGTTTACCACGAGCGTTTGATCCTCCATCTCGTGGGCCGCCTGCTTTGCCAGCTTTTTAAACGAGAAAGGCGCGCGCGTGGCACCGAACACGCCTGCCACGCGGTCCTCGAATATATTGAGAAAGTTCACGGGCGCTCACCTTCCGTGGCTCTTGGCACTTCTCCGAATGCACACATGAGTATCCCACCGATTATAGTTGATAGCACCGCCGCGCCCATGGCCGCGAGGGTGCCGCCGCCGGGGGCTCCGGCAATTTCCACAGGGTTTGCAAGAGCCTTGAGCAAAACAACCACAATTCCCGCACTTACGCAGATACCGCCGAGAAGCACCCGCGAGCCTGCGGTGGGAACAGGTTTTGCCACGCGTCTGGTGCCCGCGCTTACGCCTGCGGCAAGCGCCGTGTAGAGCGCACCGGCAAGCAGAAGCCGCGGCTGCAGAAACGCTTGGGCGAGAAGCGCCGGGCCGGGCGCGAAGTTGGCGCTGGCGGCCGTTGCGAGCAGGTGCGCGAAGGCGAGGCCCACACCCACGCTGCCTGCGGCGGCGCCGGGGGAGAGCCAGTAGCCGGCTGCGACAGCCAGGGGGCCGGCCCCCGCCAGTGGTTCGCCGGTGACGAGCGCGGCCGCGCCGCAGGCGAGAACCACCGCCGAAGCGGCCGGCTGGGTGCGGCCCCAGGTGAGCCACCAGCTGGCGAGCGCGGCGAAGGCCAGGACGCCGGCCGAGAGCGTGGTGGCCAGCGGCGCGGCGGACGCAAGCGCCAGCATAAGGCCGCCGAACACGAGGGCCGACCCTATCTGCGGGGCAACGCCTGCGGCCGCGCCCACCGCGAGCGCGAGCACGGGAACCGCCGCGGGGTTCGGGATGTTGGCGGCAGGCACCAGGGCGGCTACCGAGACGCCGCAGGACACGGCGGCGACGAGCCCCTGTGCCACGCGCTCGGACACGGGCCAGCGCGCCCCGAGGTAGCCGAGCTCGGGGTCGTACTCCCAGGAGGGGGCCGGCTCCTCCGCGGGCTTCTCGCCGCCTTCGGCGTCGTCGGTGAGCTCGGCGATCATGTGCTCGAAGCTGCGGCGGCCGGTCGCGGGGTTGCCGATGGCGGGGAGGAACTCCTCGGCAAACTCCTCCACGCTGGCTTGGCGGTCGGCGGCGTTGGCGCTGAGCGCCCGCAGCAAGGCCGCCTCGCTTGAGGCCGGCATGGTGGGGAGGAGCTCCGAGGGCGGGGTGACGCCTTTTTTGATCTTGCGCACCGAGCCTTGCGGCGTGGGGGCGGCGAAGGGCCGCGTGCCGCACAGGGCCTCGTAGATGACCGTGGCGAGCGAGAACAGGTCGCTGCGGGCGTCCACGAGCCCGTCGGTGATCTGCTCGGGCGGCATGTAGCCCACCGTGCCGCCGTTGGCGTCGGCCCAGCCGGCGGCCGAGGCGAGCACGGCGGTGCCGAAGTCGGTGAGCTTGATGGTGCCCTGCCGGTCGATGAGGATGTTGGCCGGCTTGATGTCCAGGTGCAAAACGTTTTTGGCGTGCGCGGTTTTCACGGCGTTCACCAGGGCTTCCGCCAGGGCGGCCGTTTCGTCGTAGGTGAGCGAGCAGCCCTCGACGCGCCGCAGGAACTCGGCGAGGCTCATGCCGTCGACGTACTCCATGATGAGGTAGGCGTAGCGCTGGTCGGGGCGGAAGTCGTGCACCGTGACGATGTTGGGGCTGTTGAGCGAGCAGGCGTTCTGCGCCTCGCGCAGGGCAACGTTCACGTCGTCGGGGCGCAGGGTGCCGTCCTCGGCATGCAGGGGGATGCGCTTGATGGCGACGTAGCGCTTGAGGCGCGTGTCCAGGCACTTTTCCACCGAGGCGAAGCCGCCGCGGCCCGTGGTTTTGAGCGGCAGGTAGCGGCGGAAGATGGAGGCCGTGGCGTCAAGGGGCATGTCGTCGTACGCCGGCGCGTTGGGCACGGCGGGGTGGGGTTGGGCCGCGTGCGCTTGGGGGGTAGCGGCGCCTTGGGGGCGCGGCTGCGGCTGGGCGTGCTGTGGCGCGGAGGGCTGCCGCGTTGCGGCGGCTTGCGACCGCGCTTGCGCTTGGGGTTGCTGCGCCGTTCGCGCTGGGGATGTTGCTGTGTACTGCGGTTGCGCCGCGGAACGCGCAACGGCATGCGGCTGGGGCGTAGGGGTGAGCCGAGCCTCCGCGGCCTGGTCCTGGGCGGGCGCAAACTTGGACGCCGTGCTCTTCTCGCCTGCGGCGCGATCGGCAAAGCGCTGTTGGGTGGCGTTGCGCACGCGCTGCGTGGTTGCCGCGCTTGTCGCCGTTGGCGCAGCGTGCTGCGAGTGACCAACCTGGCAAGCAGGGTTGTGCCCGGCGGGGTGGTGCACCGTGCTCTTCTCGTTTGCGGTTGTTCTTGCCTGGGGCGCACGGTTGTGCGACGCGGCGCCGGGAGCGGCCGAACGCGTGATGGCCGCGTCGGTGGACCAACGCGGCTGAGAAGGGCTGCCGCCCGTAGGTTGTTTGCGCCGGAAGGGCTGCACGTCACGGCACCTTTCATCGTTTGAGCTGCTGTTTCGCCGTGTGTTGTAACGGCCCTCATTGTAGCACGCGCCCACAGCCTTGCGACTGCGGGCGCGCGGGGCCGGACCTTACGTTTTCTTAAGGAAGCGCGGTGGCGTGTAGCACCGTGGCGCGTGCCGTGGAGGCTCGCTGCGCGCGCAGGGGCTTTACGAGTTCTGCACCGTCTTGGTATGGCACTTGGGGCAGGTCACGCGCAGCTTGCCCTTGCCGCGCGGAACCGAAAGCACCGTGCCGCAGTTCTTGCACAAAAAGTAGCGCTTGTCGCGGTGCTTCACCTGCATCTCAACAAGCTTGATGTGCTGACGCAGGGGACGCGTGAGGTCGCGGTAGCGCTGACGCTCGCGAGCGCGGGCGGGGATGTTGCGCGAAAGCGTGCGCCACATCGAGACCACGAGCGCCGCCAAGGCGATAAGCGCCAGAACGACCCAGCCAGTCACGGCCGAAATCAGCGCCAGCACCAGCGCGAGGATCATCAACGCGTTGGAAAGCTCGTCGGCTCCGTTGCGGCCGCGGAGAAACTCATAGGCACGGCGCTGCGCGTCCTCGCGGCGGCGCTGCCTCTCACGTTGCTTCTGCTCGTTGTTGCCAGCCATTGCTCCCCCTAGCTGTTTGGGTTCAGCGCCGATGCGCGGCGCGTCTCGTTCGCGGTAATGCCTATAGAAAATACCCGTCGGGACCCTCTCTAAACAAGTGTCGCAGCTCGAATCCATGCGACCTGCTTTCAGAATCCACGTTTGCGCGGTTGTTGTGGTTGGCGGTTGTAGGCTGTGGGGCGCTTAGCGTTTGCTCGCGCGGCGGGCGAGGGGCGGGGCGTTGGGCAGCGGGTTTACGACGTGGCGAGGGGGAAGCGTGAGAGCAAGGGTTGGCGCGACGAAAAATCAAAAAAGTCTCTTGCCCGCGCCGAGAAGGTAGTGTACTATTCTCTTCGCACGCGGGCGTGGCGGAATTGGCAGACGCGCATGGTTCAGGTCCATGTGAGCTTTACGCTCATGAAGGTTCAAGTCCTTTCGCCCGCACCATTTGAACTGAAAGCCCCAGCGATGGGGCTTTTTTCGTATATGTTTGCTTTGCGGGAAAGAGGGACGTGGGGCAAAGGCGCCCACTCCATCGCGTTCCGCTCGGTGACTCACGTTTGTCCGCAGGAATGGCATGTAAGCTTCCGCTGTCCGCAAAGGGCGGTCATGTTGTTCGCAAGGGGCTGCCACGCTCGCCTTCGACATTCCACAGTTAATCGCGAGAACGACATATAGGCTTCGGTTGCCCGCGATTGTTGCAGGTAGGCTCTTGGTTAAACGCTGTTATCGCATGTAATTTCCGTTTGGTCGTTCAAAGCGCACGCAATTCCCGGATTTCCGGGAATTGGATGTCGTCAGAGCGGCTAACTGTTTTGTGGATGACGAAATCGCGACCAAGCGCGACGCTAGATGACAACTCTGCGGCTAACCGAGGGGCTACATGTCGTTTGCGCGACCGACTGAGGTGGCCCGGACGTGGCGAATCGGGTTAGCGGTCGTTCTCGCGACCAACTGGGGCGCGTCTCTCGCCTTACCTGCTGTTCTCGCGGCTAACTGAAGGGCGGCTTGCGTCTGCATGTCGTTTCCGCGACCAACCGCCATGTCGGCCTTCTCTTATTTGCTGTTTTCGCGACCAACCGCGCGGATGGAGGATGGCTTTACGACTGGTTGGGGGGTTGCGTGCGGTTCTCGCGACCAACTGGAGCGCGGGGCTTGCGCCCGCAGGTCATTTTCACGACTAACTGCTGCCGGCCGCCCCGCGCACCCGCGTTCCACCGCTGTGTGCTGTTCTCGCGTCCAAACGTGGCTCGCGGGCCTTGCTGCGGCACCCATCGCCGCGCATCTTTTATAATGGCTTGCGGCCAACGGCTGTGCGCGACCGCCGTGCGCCGCACAACGCGCCGCGCAACACGGCCGCAGCGTCGCTGCCCCGGTGCTGCCCAAGCGCGCTACGCCGCCCCATCTCGCATGAAGGAGGACCGCATGCCTGTTCGCATGATCGCCATGGATATCGACGGCACCCTCAAGAACTCGCTCGACCAGCTGACGCCGGCCACCAAGGAGGCGCTGCTCACGGCGCAGGCCTCGGGCGTGCGTCTCGCCCTGGCGTCGGGCCGTCCCACGCCGGGCTTGATGGAGATGGCCCACGAGCTTGAGATGGACACCCACGACGGCCTGCTCATCTCGTACAACGGCGCCTGCATCTCGGACTGCCAGACCGGCGCGGTCATCTACGAAAACGCCATCGAGCCCGAGCTGGCGCGCGAGATCCTCGAGCACCTGAAGGGCTTCGACGTCATCCCCATGGTGCCGCACGACCGCTACCTCACCGTGCGCGACGTCTACCAGCCCAGCTACACGGTGCCGGGTCGTCCCGCGCAGAACATCGTTCAGATGGAGGCCCGCATGTGCAACCTCTACCTGCACGAGGAGCCCGACCTGGCGGCGTGGGTCTCGCGCCCGGTAAACAAGATCCTCACGGCCGGCTACCCGGAGTACCTGCAGGAGCATCACGCTGAGATGGGCGCGCCGTTCAAGGGCCGCGCGTCCAGCATGTTCACGGCGGCGTTTTACTACGAGTTCACCGCGCTCGACGTCAACAAGGGCACGGCGCTCAACGCGGCCCTGCCGCGCATCGGCGTCGACCCGAAAGACCTCATGGCGTTCGGTGACGGCGAGAACGACATCTCGATGATCGAGGTGGCGGGCACGGGTGTTGCCATGGCCAACGCCATCGACGCGCTCAAGCAGGCGGCCGACGAGATCACGCTCTCCAACGACGAGGACGGCATCGCCGCTGCGCTGAAGGCCCACGGCCTGGCGTAGGGCGCCGGTCCGCATCCCGCGCGGGCGTGTTTTGCGCCCCGCAGCAAGCAGCAGGATATAAAATCTGTGCAACGGGGTATAAACCGCCCATCGCCGCGCGCTTTTGTTTCGTTTTGTTAACGGATGATGAGCGCGCTGTTTCCATACGCCCCTGCCGCGTGTGCGGAGGCGGCATCAGGTGCATGATAAGGTGGCTGCGTTCGCGCGAGGCGCGCGGCGTTGCGCACCGTGCTGCGCCGCAGGGTACCGCAGGCGCCTCCGGGCGCCAACCGCCGCTTGGGCGGGAACCGGTCAGAAAGGGAAAACGCATATGGCTGACACCATGATCGAGATCAAGGGGCTGAACAAGTACTTCGGCGACCTGCACGTGCTGAAGGACGTCAACCTCACCGTGAAGCGGGGCGAGAAGGTCGTCATCATCGGCCCGTCGGGCTCGGGCAAGTCCACGCTCATCCGCTGCATGGACTACCTCGAGGAGCCCACCACCGGCGAGGTCATCATCGACGGCACGCCGCTCACCAAGAAGAACCACCTGGAGATGGCCCGCAAGTACTCGTCCATGGTGTTCCAGCAGTTCAACCTGTACCCCAACATGACGGTGCTCAAGAACCTCACGCTGGCCCCCGTGAAGCTGCAGAAGAAGAGCAAGGAAGAGGCCACCAAGACGGCGCTCGCCGCGCTCAGGCGCGTGGGCCTCGAGCAGAAGGCCGGCGAGTACCCGCAGAACCTCTCCGGCGGCCAGCAGCAGCGCGTGGCCATCGCGCGCGCCATGTGCACCAAGCAGCCGATCATCCTCTTCGACGAGCCCACCTCCGCGCTCGACCCCGAGATGATCCAGGAGGTTCTCGACGTCATGGTCGAGCTCGCGCGGGACAACATCACCATGATCTGCGTGACGCACGAGATGAACTTCGCCAAGCAGGTGGCCGACCGCGTCCTGTTTATGGACGACGGCCAGATCTTGGAGGAGGGCACGCCCGAGCACTTCTTCACCAACCCGCAGAACCCGCGCTGCAAGGACTTCCTCAACAAGATCCTGCATTAGGCGAGAAGCGCGCCCGTCCCGCGGGGCTCGCCCGCTTGGCGGCGCGGGGCGCGCACACGGTATCCCTCGGCGTGCGAGAAGCGCGGTTGAGCCGCCCGCGCGCCGTTCGATAAAGTCCGCGGCCCTCTGGGCGCGGGCGCTACGAACCCGATGGAAAGGGGCTACATCATGGATATGTCACGTCGTCAGTTCCTCGGCGCTTTCAGCGCGGTCGCCACGGTCGCCGGCCTCGGCCTTGCGGGCTGCAGCGGTGGGGACGCGGGCTCCGGCTCTGCTTCCGGCAGCTCGGAGTCCAAGGTCCAGGCCATCAAGGACCGCGGCAAGCTCGCCTGCGGCGTCAAGCAGGACGTGCTGGGCTACGGCTACCTCAACACCGAGACCAACCAGTACGAGGGCCTCGAGATCGACCTGTGCTACCAGCTGGCCGCCGCGGTGCTCGGCACCACCTACGAGGAGGCCAAGGAGCAGCAGCTCTGCGAGTTCACGGCGGTGACGCCCAAGACCCGCGGCCCGCTTATCGACAACGACACCCTCGACGTCGTCGTGGCCACCTACACCATCACCCCTGAGCGCGAGCAGGACTGGGACTTCTCCACGCCCTACCGCACCGACTCGGTGGGCATCATGGTCATGAAGTCCTCGGGCATCACCGACATGGCCGACCTTGACGGCAAGATCATCGGCGTCTCCCAGGGCTCCACCACCAAGGACGCCGTGACCCAGATGCTTGCCGACCAGGGCATCGACGCCACGCCCACCTTCCAGGAGTACCCGGACTACCCGTCCATCAACTCCGCCCTGGAGTCGGGCAACATCGACGCCTTCGCCATGGACCGCTCCACGCTCAACACCTACATGAACGACAACAAGGAGCTCGTGCAGCCCGAGATCGAGTTCGGCACGCAGGACTACGGCGTGGCCACCAAGAAGGGCTCCGACCTCACCGAGGTCGTTGACGACAAGGTGCAGGAGCTGCTCGAGAACGGCTGGATGGACGAGGAGGTCCAGACCTGGCTCGGCGCGAGCGCGTAAACGCAGCTGAACCAAACGCGCCAAGGGCGGACGCGCAGCGCTGCGTTCGCCCTTGGCGCATGTCCTCAAAGGAGGCGGGTTCCCGGGGCGCGGCAAGCCCGTGCACCGGTCTTCTTTTGGGACAGGGATTGGAAAGGAGACGCTATGCTCGACGGGTTGTTCGATGCCAGGCGTTGGGAAATTACCCTCAGCAGCATGGGGCCCTTCTGGGACGGGTTCTTCTTCACGCTGCAGGTGACCGTTGCCGGCTTGGCCATCTCGCTGGTGCTCGGCACGGTGTTGGGCATCTTCTCTACCACGCGCTCGCGGGTGCTGCGCGCCGTCAGCCGCGTGTACGTTGAGTTCTTCCAGAACACACCGCTGCCGGTACAGGTGTTCTTCTACTACATGGCCGGCCCGCGCGTGCTGCAGGCCATCCTCGGCGCGCCGAGCCCGGTGCGCATCTCGTCGTTCGCCATCGGCGCGGTAGGCGTGGGGCTCTACCACGCCGCCTACATCTCCGAGGTTATCCGCACCGGCATCGAGAGCGTGCCGCGCGGCCAGATGGAAGCGGCGCTCTCCCAGGGCTTCAGCCGCCCGCAGGCCTACGCCTACATCATCCTGCCGCAGACCTTCAAGGTGATCCTGCCGCCGCTGTGCAACCAGGCGCTCAACCTGGTCAAGAACACCTCGGTGCTGGCGCTTATCGCCGGCGGCGACCTGATGTACAACGCCGACAACTTCGTCTCCACCTACGGCTACCTGCAGGGCTACATCATGGCCTGCGTGCTGTACTTCATCATCTGCTTCCCGCTGGCCCTGCTCGTGCAGTGGCTCGAGCGCCGCAGCAAGCGCCGTCCGCGCGCCAAGAGTATCCCCGGCATCACGCCGGCCCCCGAGACCGCGAAGGAGGCATAAGCTATGGAGATCTTCACCCCGGCAAACGTTTCCTTCATCATGGCCGGCTTCCTCAAGACCATCGAGATCTCGTTTCTGGCCATCATCTTCTCGGTCATCCTTGGCACGGTGCTGGCGCTTGTGAAGCAGTACTGCACCGGCAAGCTCTCGATCTTCAAGTGGATCGTCTCGGCCTACATCGAGCTGTTCCGCTGCACGCCGAACCTGCTGTGGATCCTGTTCATCTACTTCACGGTCAAGGGTTCCGACATCTTCATCTCGGTGCTCGCCTTTACGATCTTCACCTCGGCGGTCATGGCCGAGATCATCCGCGGCGGCCTGAACTCCATCCCCAAGAGCCAGTTCGAGGCAGCCAAGAGCCAGGGCTTCGGGTTCTTCTCGTCCATGCGCCTCATCATCCTGCCGCAGACGTTCAAGACCATCATTCCGGCGCTCTTCAGCCAGTGCACCACGGTCATCAAGGACTCCTCGTACCTGGCCGGCATCAACGTGGTGGAGTTCATGTTCTCGGCCAAGGTGGTCATGGGCTACACGAGCGACCTCTCCCAGGTGCTGTTGCTGTACGGGTTCGTGTTCCTGCTGTACTTCGCGCTGAACTTCGGGATCTCGCTCGTGGTGCGCGCCTATCAGCGCCGCGTGGTCGCCGCCTAGCGTTTGCATATCTGCCGCGGGGGACGGGTACCAATGGCAGAAACGCGGGAGGTGCGCCGTCCGCACCTGCCGTCCGTGCTCGTCTCCCACGGCACGCCAAGACTTGTGAGGAGCTGCAATGGCTATCAAGAAACGCAAGCACGCGCTCGAGAAGCGCGTTGTCGCCCCCGAGGCCGAGCGCGCCGGGCAGCCGGTGGTCATCACCATCGCGCGCGACTTCGGCGCCGAGGGCCACGAGGTGGGCAAGATGCTCGCAACCGAGCTGGGCATCCCGCTGTACGACAACGAGCTGCTGGTGCGCTCGGCCCTGCGCGCCGACGAGACGGTGGACAAGATGGCCGCCTACGACGAGCAGCTGGCGGCCGAGAACCTCGCTTTTCTGCCGGACCAGTTCGACGCGCGCACGCTGGCCGACAAGCTCTTTGAGAAGATGGCGCAGGTCATCCTCGACTTGGGCTCCACCGAGAGCTGCATCATCGAGGGGCGCCTGTCGGACTACCTGCTGCGCCGCAACCCCAACCACATCGCCGTGCTCGTGACCGCGCCGCTTGAGGACCGCATCACCATCGTGAGCGAGAAGCGCGGCATCACGCGCAAGAAGGGCGCCAAGCTGGTGAAGCGCATGCAGCGCGCCCGCGAGCAGTTCTACAAGCGCTACTCGGCCGGCAAGTGGAAGATGAGCGACGGCAAGGACCTGGTGGTGAACCGCGCCAAGCTGGGGCGCCAGGGCTGCGTCGACGTGATCGCCGCCGCGTACCGCTCCAAGCTGCGTGAGCTGGGCGTCTTTGAGGAAGAGGCCGCCTGCGCCGCCGAAAGCGCCAGCGCCGAGCCCACCGCAGAGGCGTAAGCGGCGGACTGCATAAAGAGGGTAACGCAACGCGCGAGCCGCCGGGGGACAAGAACCTGAGATCTGCCCGATATCAGATCTCAGAACCTTGTCTCCGGCGGCTCGTGGTTCTCGGGCTCGCCGCGCGCCGTGTTCGCAATAACCGGGACATGCAAAAGGGCCGAGGACGATAAGGTCCAAAATCCGATATCGGGCGGATTTTGGGTTCTTATCGTCCTCGGCCCGTTGGGTATCGACGGCGGCTCGCGTAAGCGCGGTCGCCCAGGTTGAGACCCGAGCTTCTCGCTTAGGCGAGGAGGTCCACCGGGGTGAGGCCGGCGCGGTTGTGCTCCACCAGGTCGCGCGAACCGAAGACGCAGGCCGGGGCTTCGGCGGCCATCTTGGTCACCGGGGCGCCCACGGCGCGCAGGGCCTCGGGCGTGGAGGCGAGGATCTCGGCGCGCAGCTGCTCGCGCAGGTTGGCCGGGCGGCGCGAGAAGTACGCGGCGTCCTGGCGGCGCGCCTGCGCGTAGGGCTTAACCGGCGCGTCGTGCGTGGCGGTGGTGGAGACCACGAGGCCTTCGAAGGCCGCTTCGTCGGGCTCGAAGGCGCTGAGCCAGGCGCCGGCCTCGGCGAAGCGCGCGAGCGTGGCGTCGAGCGCCGGGTCGCGGTAGGAGTAGAAGGCCAGCTGGCGGTCGGCCTGCACGCGGAAGCCGCAGCCGTAGGCGCCGCCCTTCACGCGCACCTCGTTCCAGAGGAAGTCGTAGGAGAGCGCGTTGGACGCCACGCCCCACACGCCCGAGGTCGCGAGCCCCAGAAGGCGCGGGTCGTGCGCCTGGGCGCAGAAGCAGATGTCGCTGGGGATGATGAAGGCCTCGTGCTTGTCTTCGGGCATGGGGACGTAGAGCTCCTTGATCGGCGCGGTGCGCGGCGCGAGCCCCAAGGTGCCGGCGGCGTCCCAGTAGCGGCGGTAGTCCTCGGCCGAGCCCACGAAGCTCGCCACGGCGCCGTCGGACACGAAGATGCGCGCGGAGAGCTCGCGGAGCTTCTCGGCCAGCTCGTGCTTGCGCGCGTCGTACGAGGCGATAAGCTCGCGCAGCCAGCGGTAGAAGTCCACGCCGCCGAGCTGCTCGCGCACCACGGCCGCAGGCGAGACGTAGGAAAGCGCGCGGGCCATGGCGGCGCCGTGGCCGGCGTTGAGGAAGCCCTGCTCGAGGTTGATGCGCATCTGCGTGAGCACGTCCAAGATCTTGCCCTCGTCGTCGAAGCGCGTGGTGGCCCAGACCTCCTGCGGGATGCGCGCCAGCTCCGGGACCTTCTCGGACAGGGCGCCGGCCGCCACCACGAGCTTGGGGCGGGCCAGGCGCGGGCTCCCGGGCGCGTACACCTCGGTTGAGAAGGACAAAAAGCCCAGGTTGGCCTTGACGTAGCTGTCAAGCTCGCCGGCGCTCATGCGCTCAGTGCCCAGGCGCTTCAGGAGCTGCGCCAGCACGGTGACGTAGGGGAGCTCCTGGTAGCTGACGCCCGTGATGTCGAAGTAGGTGAGGGCGTAGGCCAAGCGGTTGGTGGGGATGCGGTGCGTGAGGCAGGGGATGGGCGCGCAGGTGTCAACCGTGAGCGCGGGCTCGGGGGCCGCCAGGCCGATGTCGGCAACCGTGAGGCGCGGCAGCGCGGCGGTTGCCTCCGGGGCGTCGGGCGCCTCCTGCGCGGCGCGCAGCTCGGCCTCGGCGGACACGACGCCTGCGAGCTCGGCGTCGGTCATCTGCGCTTTGAGCGCCTCCAGGCGCTCGGCCTCCGGGTCGCCGGCGCCCGACTCAACCGGCGCGAGCTCCACCAGGGCCCAGTGCTCGCTGTTGAGCACGAGCTCGTCCAGCAGCTGCTCGAAGTAGCCGCTGTCCAGCTTGGCGCGCAGGTTGGCGAAGATGTCGGCGTACTTGAGGCCGAGCGTGGCGGCGTCCTCGCTGTAGAGCCAGGTGGACAGTGCGTCGAGGGCAAGCACCACGCCGTCGGCGATGCCGTAGTCGCGCTGGCGCAGGTCGTACTCGTTGCTCGCGATGGTGGCCTCGAGGCGGTCGCGCGGGATGCCCTGCTCAACGAGGGCGCGGCAGCTGGCGAGGACGGTGTCGCGGAAGGCCTGAGCCACCGCGGGCTTGGCGTTGCGCAGCACGATGAGCTCGTAGGGCTGCAGGCAGGTGGCCTGGGTGTAGGAGCTCACGTCGCCGCCGAGCCCCGCGTCGAGAAGCGCGCGCTTCACGGGCGCCTCGTTGGAGCCCAAAAGCGTCTCGAACAGCACGTCGGCCGCCACGATGCGCTCGCGGTCGCAGACGTCGCCCAGCACAAAGGCGAGGCCCACCTGGGCGTTCTCTGGCGTGGTGGCCATCTCCACGCGGCGGTACGGGCACACCACGGGCTCCTGGCGCTCAAGCGGGTTCGGCTGGCCGGGGTTCTCGGCCGCGCCGTGCCCGCGCTTGCGCGCGGCGGCCTGCGCGCGGGCCTCGCCGCTCAGGTACTTGTCGTTCAAGAAGGCGAGCTCGCGCTCGACGTGCAGGTTGCCGTAGAGCACGATGAGGCTGTTGGCCAGGTTGTAGTGGCGCGCGTGGGTGTTGAGGAACTGCTCGTAGGTGAGGGTGGGGATGGCGCGCGGGTCGCCGCCGGACTCGCAGGCGTAGGCGGTGTTGGGGAAGAGCGCGCGGCTCACGGCGTCGTCCAGCACGTCGGAGGGGTCGGAGAGGGCGCCTTTCATCTCGTTGAAGACCACGCCGTTGTAGCGCAGGCGGCCGTCGCGCACGCCGGCGCCCTCGGGCACGTCGAGCTCCAGGTGCCAGCCCTCCTGCTCAAAGATCTGCGGCTTGGTGTAGATGGCCGGGTTCAGCACCGCGTCCATGTACACGTCCATGAGGTTCATCAGGTCCTGCTCGTTGGTAGAGGCCACGGGGTACACGGTTTTGTCCGGGTAGGTCATGGCGTTCAGGAAGGTCTGCATCGAGGTCTTGATGAGATCGACGAAGGGCTCCTTCACCGGGAACTTGGCCGAGCCGCACAGCACCGAGTGCTCCAGGATGTGGAAGACGCCCGTGTCGTCGGTGGGCGGGGTCTTGAAACCGATGGCGAAGGCCTTGTTGTCGTCGGCGCAGGCAAGGTAGAGCAGCCGCGCGCCGGAGGCCTTGTGGGCGAGCTCGAAGGCGGTGGCGTCGAGCTCGTCTATGCGCTCCGCGCGCGTGACAGTGAAGCCGGAGAGCTCCTGGCCGGGCGATAAGAGCGTGGGCGCGGACGCTTCGGCGGCGCCTGTGCCGACGGTGGGTGCGGTTTCGGGCGAAGTCATAGTGCTCCTCGCGTACGGGCGCCGGACGGGGCGGACCCGGCCGGCGCGGTTGTGCAATACCTGCAAGTATACCCACCGGCGGAGCGGAGGGGGTGGCTGCAGGGGCATCTGGGATGCGGCGGCCGGCACGCAGGGGCGTGGCGCGGACGCGGGCGTGCCGCGGCGGGCAGAGAGTCGGATGCAGCTGCAGGCGCGGTGGGTGGAGAGTCGGATGCAGTTGCGGGCGCGTCGGGCGGACGGCTGGACACGGCTGCGGGCGCGGCGGATGGACGGTCGGAGAGCGCGGCGTTCTGTGGAGGAGTTGTGTGCGTCTGCGTGCGATGCCGGGATGTGCCCGCATTGCCCGAGCGGGTGCTTCAGCGGGATAAAGCAGCGCGCCCCTTTGCGTGCACACGGCCTATGAGCTGGTGTTTTTATCGTATGGGCGATGCTAGTATGGCGAGGGAAACATCACGGGGCGCCTGCGCGGGCGCCTTGGCGGACGCGGGGAGGATTGCGGTGCAGGGCAACGAGATGGCGGCAAAAGTGCGAGACGGCGCAGTGGCGAGCGGGGTTGCCGCGCGCGCAACCGACCCCGCCTCCGAGCGGCGCCGCCGGCGCGCGGCCCGCAAGCTCGCCCAGGGTGCTGCCAGCCGCAAACTCACGCGCGGCATCGCCTGCACGCTGGTGGGCGGCGCGTGCTGGGGCTTCTCGGGCACCTGTGCCAGCTTCCTGTTCGAGAACTACGGGGTTCAGACGCCTTGGCTGGTCTGCGTGCGCCAGGTCACGGCGGGCCTGCTCTTCTTGGCCTACGTGCTCATGGCTGACCGCGCGCGCCTGGTGAAGCTGCTGCGCACGCCGCGCGACCTGCTCACCGTGCTGGTGTTTGCCATGGGTGGCTTGCTCTTCAACCAGTTTGCCTACCTGGCGGCGGTGGGCGCTACCAACTCCGGCACCGCCACCGTGCTGCAGTGCCTGCAGCTGGTGCTCATCATGGGGTACTCGTGCGTCGCCGCGCGCCGCGCGCCCCGCAAGCGCGAGGCGGCCGGGCTGGCGCTGGCGCTGTTCGGCACCTACCTCATCGCCACGGGCGGCAACCCCTCTACGCTTGCCGTGCCGGTGGACGGCCTTGTCTACGGCTTGGGCGCGGCGCTGGGCGGCGCGCTGCTCTCTATCCTGCCGGCGCGCGTGCTGCCCACCTACGGCTCGCCCATCGTCACGGGCACCGGCATGCTCGTGGCGGGGGTCGCGGCCTCGCTGTTCGTTCGCCCGTGGACCTACGCCGTGTCGTTTGACCTCATTGGCTGGGGTGCCCTGTTCGTGCTCGTGGTGGTGGGGAGCTTCCTTGCCTATCTGCTCTACATGCAGGGCGTGTCCGATTTGGGCTCCATGCGCGCGAGCCTGCTGGGCAGCATCGAGCCCATCTCGGCTACGGTGACCAGCGCGCTCTTGCTGGGTGTCATCTTCGCGCCCACCGACCTTGCGGGCTTCGCCTGCATCATCGCGATGATCTTCCTCGTGGTGTAGGGTATTGCCCTGCTCCGAGCGCGCGTCTGCTGTGGGGAGCGGGCGCGGATAGCGGATGCGCGGCGCTAGCGTTCGCACCCGTTTCCCATAGCAGGTTCTTGTCGCATGAAGGCGGCCCGCCGGATTCCCGGCGGGCCGCCTTGCGTTGTGTATCAGCCGTGCGGCGTGTTTCTCGCCTCAGGCTACTTCACCACGAGGATGTCGCAGTCGGTGTTGCGCAGCAGGAACGTGGAGATGGAGCCCAGCAGCGCGTACTTGATGGAGGAGAGGCCGCGGGCGCCGCAGAGCACCAGGTCGGGCTTCACCACGTCGAGCATCTCCTCTTTGAGGGTCTCGCGGATGCGGCCGGCGCGGACGATAACCTCGACCTCGGGGATGTCGGGGTTGGCCTTGGCCTCTTCCAGCTGCTCGGCGATGGAGGAGCGGAAGGCCTCCTCGAGCCCAGCGATCAGGTCGACCGGGTAGGCGCCGGCGGTCTCAAGCGCCGTGGAGTCGATCACGTGGCCGATCACGAACTTGGCGTGGTTGTTGGCGGCGACTTTCATGGCGCGCGCCATCACGAATTCCTGCTGCTCAGTGCCGTCAAGCGCTACGAAAACTGTCTTGTAACCCTCGTTCATAGCTGGCCTCCTCGATGTAAGCAACCCGCTCAGCGGGCATCCGCCGCGGCCTTGGTCCGGCGGGGTTAACGTCGGTGACGTTATACCCCTCTAGGTGCGAACGCGCGCAAACCTCCGTATTTTTTCGGTAAACGAGTCATTCGGCGGTGAGGCGGGTTCGTTGCGGGAGGAACGGCGTGCCTGGAGTGAGCCCAAATGCCCTGCGCCGTGAGCATTTCAGCCTGAGTGTGCAAATTTTCGAGCTATGAACGATTGGCGGCGGCACCTTTTCTCGGTCATTCTTTTTCTGCATAGCCTAGGAAAATCAACAGGTAAAACGATGGGCAATATGTATATATTTGCACAGATCGGCGCGCCGCCTTCCCCAAGGGCGCAAAGAATCGTCCATAGCTCGAATATTTGCACACCAACGGCGGCTTCGCAGAGCCTTGCATCGCTGCGCGTCCTTTCTGCGCCCAACTTCGGCCAGCCGTTGCGCCAACTCTTATCTTTTGATAAACCGCGGGCGTTCTCGCCTGCGTATCTGGCCCGCTCAGGCATAATGGGGAGCACGCGGGCCATTGCACCTCAAACACCGTTGGGCCCACATGCACGAAGGAGGTACCGTGGACGTTATCGAGCTCGTCAAGTCGGCGTTTCTCGGCTTGGTGGAGGGCATCACCGAGTGGCTGCCCATCTCGTCGACCGGGCACATGATCTTGGTCGACGAGTTCATGAAGCTCAACGTGACCGAAGAGTTCATGAACATGTTTCTGGTGGTGATCCAGCTCGGCGCCATTCTCGCGGTGTGCGTGCTGTTCTTCCACGAACTCAACCCGTTCAGCCCGAGCAAGGGCAAGGAGGGCCGCCGCGCCACCTGGGCGCTGTGGGGCAAGATCGTGCTGGCATGCCTGCCGGCGGCCATCATCGGCATCCCCCTGGACGACTTCATGGAGGAGCACCTCTACAACGGTGTGGTGGTTGCGGCGGCACTTATCGTGTACGGCATCGCCTTCATCGCGATCGAGATATGGCGCAAGCGCGTGCTCAAGCGCCGCATCGAGGAGGAGGGCGTGGTTCCGGGCAGCCGTCCGGCCGGCGCGCACTTCGCCCGTCCCGCCGAGGCGGTTGAGCCCACCGACGGCGGCGACTTCGGCGCGATCACCCGCGTGGAGGACCTGCCGGTTGGCACGGCCTTCGGCATCGGCTGCTTCCAGGTGCTTTCGCTCATTCCCGGCACGTCGCGCTCCGGCTCAACCATCATCGGCGGCTTGCTGCTGGGCTGCACGCGCTCGGTGGCTTCCAAGTTCACGTTCTTTTTGGCCATCCCCGTCATGTTCGGCGCCAGCGCACTCAAGCTCGTGAAGTACGTGGTGCTCGACGGCGGCACGTTCGGCACCAACGAGATCGCCATCATGGCGGTGGGCTGCATCGTGGCCTTCGTGGTGTCGCTGCTTGCCATCAAGTGGCTGATGGGCTTCGTGCGCCGCCACACCTTCATCGTGTTTGGCTGGTACCGCATCGTTCTGGGCGTGCTCGTGCTCGCGTATTTCCTGGTGCTGCGCCCCATGGGGATCCTGTAGGGGCGCCCCCTGGAAGGGGCTGCATTTTCCGGTAAGGGCCGCGTCCCTCTGTAGGGGGTCGCGTTCCGCGCGCCAACAGCGTTTTGCTTGCAAGCCGCGTCCGAGGTTCGGGCGCGGCTTTTTGCGTGCCACCCTGTCCTCAAGGGATTTCTGCTTCATTATTACCTCGTAGAACGCTTTGCGAGCAAAAGGTACCTCACGCAGCCGGCAAGCAGCGATGTAGCGGAACCATGTGCAAGCGAAGCCCTGCGGGATGACGTTTTGCAGGCAGGGCTGCTGCCGGCGCAGACGGCAGCACGGTCGGTCAAGACGGTGCCGCCGAGCCGCTACGCTGTTGCCAAGGAACCGCCGCCGGCTCAGCGCTGCGGTTTGCGCGCGGGCCAGGCCTCCGGAGGAGGAGCTTCGCCCTGCCCAGGCGCGTCCGCCGCGCGGTTCTCGGCATCTGTATGAGAGGAGTGCGCATGAACGTTTTCATCGCCCATTTCACCTCGGAGTGCAACGAGCACGTGCCCGTTGATGCCGAGCTCGAGGACTTCCTGCTGCGATACGGCGAGGGCTGCACCGACGCCATGGGTGTCCGTGACATCTTCGAGGAGGCAGGCATCGGCATCGTCCCGTCGGTGTACGCGCGGCTGAGCCCCAGCGGCATGATCAGCCGCCGGGCGTTTGACTTCATCGCCTGCCGCATGCTCGGCGAGCTCAAAGACCACCTGGACGAGATTGATGGCATTTACCTGCAGTTTCACGGCGCAAGCGGCATCCGCGGGCTCGAAGGGGTCTCCGGCGAGCACTACCTGGTGCGCCGCATCCGCGAGATCGTGGGCGCGCACGTGCCCATCGCCATGGTCATGGACCCGCACGGCAACGTGACCGCCGAGCTGGTGAGGCGCCTCAACATCGTGCGCTGCTACCGCGAGTCACCGCACATCGACACCGTCGAGTCCGAGCGCCTGGTGGCGCGCAAGCTCGTGGACCTCATGCAGCGCCGCCGCCCCATGCACCCGGTGATGCTGAAGTTGCCCATCATGGTGGGCGGCGAGCGCAGCGTGTCGGCCATGGAGCCCATGCGGTCGATAAACGCCCTGCTTGACGAGGCGGAGCGCGACCCGCGGGTGTTCTCGAGCTCGTACCATGTGGGCTATATCCGCCACGACGACGACAAGCTCGGCGCCGCGGTGGTCGTGGTGCCCAACGAGCCGGCCGACCGCGCGCACTGCGAGCAGGTGGCCGAGCGCGTGGCGGCCTACGCCTGGGAGCATCGGCGCGAGTTCCGGTTCACGGGCAACTTCGGCGAGCCGGCCGACTCCGTGCGCGACGCGATCGCCTTTGCCGGCAAGACCGCGGTCATCACCGACTCGGGCGACAACTGCGGGGCCGGCGGCGCGGGGTACAACACCGCGTTGCTCCGGGAGCTTCTCGCCCAAGACGTGCGGGGCAAGGCGGTCTTGGTGGCGGGCGTCAACGACCCGGCGGCCTGCGCGCTCGTTGGGGCGAAGCGGCCTGGCGACCACGTGTCGTTTGACCTGGGCGTGGGGCTGGACGAGCTTTCGGCGCCCGTGCACATAGAGGGCGTGCTCAAGGTGTCGGGCGACGCGCTGACGGGCGGCAACCCGCCGCACCGGGTGGGGCCGTGCCACGTGGTGGCGGTAGACGGCACCACGGTCGAGGTGCTGGTGATGGACAAAAACGTGCAGTACGGCACGATGGAGCAGTTCAGCGGTGCGGGCGTTGACTTTCACGACTACGACATCGTGGTGGTGAAGATGGGCTACCTGGACACCTACCTCATCCCCGAGACCGCCTACCACACCATGGCACTCACCGGCGGGCCGACGATCCAGCGCTCCGAGCACATTCCGTTCAAGCGCATCTTCCGCCCGATGTGGCCCGTGGACGAGATGGACGAGCTTATGTATATAGAGCGCTGCTAGGACGCGCCGCATGCAGGTTGCTCCACACGCAGCGTTGCGCATGCGGCCGAGAAGCACCCGAAGTTCCGCATGCACCTCGTCTCACGAAGTGCGTTGCGCATGCAAATTGCTCCATACGCGGGGTTGCGCATGCACGTTGTTTCTCTAAAACGCCGTTTTCGGGTTGTAGCTGATACGGTTTGCATGCGCAGCGTTGGAGGGTAAACGGTTTGCATGCGGAACACGCACGGGGGCGGGGCGCGTCCGGGCGCTGTCCTCCGTGTGTTCTCTCCCGGAGGGTTTGTGGCTCCGGGGGCGCGCGAGTTTTGTGTCCGCACGGGCGGCTATACTGGTTCCCGTTGAAAGCGAGGACCGGGAGACGCACATGCACGACATGCCTTGGGAGAACAACGCACACGCGGCCGCCGCTGCCGCAGGACAGGCGCCGCAGCCTCAGATGCCGCAGCAACCTGCGATGCCGCTGGCGTGGGACACCCCGGCGTCCGCGTCTGCGCCGGCACCTGCACCCGCGGCGCGCCCGGAGGCCGCCGCGCCCCGTCCCGCCTGGCAGCCGCCGACGTTTCCTCCGCTTGACCTGGAGGGTCTGAACCCGGCTCAGCGCGAGGCCGTCGAGACCACCGAGGGCCCGCTTTTGGTGCTTGCCGGCGCGGGCTCGGGCAAAACGCGCGTGCTGACCTACCGCATCGCCCACATCGTGCGCGACCTCGACGTGCGCTCGTGGCGCATCTTGGCCATCACCTTCACCAACAAGGCCGCAGCCGAGATGCGCGAGCGCCTGCAGGCGCTGCTGCCCGGCGGCACGCGCGGCATGTGGGTGTGCACCTTCCATGCCATGTGCGTGCGCATCCTGCGCGAGGACGCCGACCTTCTCGGCTACACCGGCCAGTTCACCATCTACGATGACGACGATTCCCGCCGCATGGTGCGCGACATCATGAGCGCGCTCGGCATCGAGCAGAAGCAGTTCCCCGTGAACATGATCCGCAGTCGCATCAGCTCGGCCAAAAACGCCATGATCGGCCCGGACGAGTTCCAGCGCATGGCTTCCACGCCGCCCGAGCAGAAGGCCGCCCAGGTCTACCAGGAGCTCGAGCGCCGCCTGCGCGCCGCCAACGCCATGGACTTCGACGACCTGCTCGTGCGCGCGCTGGAGCTTCTGCGCACCCGCCCCGAGGTTCTCGAAAAGTACCAGGACCGCTTCCGCTACATCAGCGTGGACGAGTACCAGGACACCAACCACGTGCAGTACGAGATCGCCAACCTGCTCGCCGCCAAGCACCAGAATCTCATGGTGGTGGGCGACGACGACCAGTCCATTTACAGCTGGCGCGGCGCTGACATCTCCAACATCCTCGACTTCGAGAAGGACTTCCCCGCCGCACGCGTGGTCAAGCTCGAGCAGAACTACCGCTCGACCGGCCACATCCTGGCGGCGGCCAACGCCGTGGTGGCCAACAACAGCCGGCGCAAGGAGAAGCGCCTGTTCACCGCGGCCGGCGACGGCGAGAAGATCCAGGCCTACCAGGCAAGCGACGAGCGGGACGAGGGCCGCTGGATCGCCGCCGAGATCGAGAAGCTCGTGCGCGCCAAGCGCTGTACCTACGACGACGTGGCCGTGTTCTACCGCACCAACGCGCAGTCGCGCATCCTGGAAGACATGTTCCTGCGCGCGGGCGTGCCGTACAAGATCGTGGGCGGCACGCGCTTCTTCGACCGTGCCGAGATCCGCGACGTCATGGCCTACCTCAAGATGGTGGTGAACCCCGCCGACGAGATGAGCGTCAAGCGCGTGGTCAACACGCCGCGCCGCGGCATCGGCTCCACCTCCATCGCCAAGATCGAGGGGCTGGCTGCCCAGTACCGCGTGAGCTTCTTCCAAGCCTGCGAGATGGCAACGGCCGAGACGGGGCTCTTCTCGGCCAAGGTGCGCAACGCCCTGGCCGACTTCACGCAGATCGTGCGCGAGGGGCGCCGGCTCGACGGTGAGCTCAAGGACGTGGTGGACCGCATCGTCGAGATGAGCGGCCTCATCCGCTCGCTCAAGGCCGAGGGCACGCCCGAGGCCGAGGGCCGCGTGGAGAACATTCAGGAATTCCTGGGCGTGGCGGCCGAGTTCGAGGAGAGCCACGAGGACATAGAGGGCACGCTGGAGAGCCTGGAGGAGCTGCGAGAGGCCGGCATCGCCGATCTGCCTGCCCCGCCATTGGGGACGGGTACCAATGGCGGGTCGGAGAACGCCGGTGAGGGGGCGGAGGCAGGCGATCTGCCATTGGTGCCCGTCCCCAATGACAGCGTGGGCGGGTCCGATCCGGTGGAGGCCGCCTACGGCCCGCTGGCCTGCGCCGCGCTCCCGGCGCTGATGGAGTGGCTCGCCCTGCGCTCGGACCTAGACGCGCTGGCCGGCCAGACGCAGGCCATCACGATGATGACCGTGCACTCGGCCAAGGGCCTGGAGTTTCCCGTGGTGTTCGTGGCCGGCCTTGAGGAGGGCATCTTCCCGCACATCGCCGGCTTCGCCGACGACCCCGAGAAGCTGGAGGAGGAGCGGCGCCTGGCGTACGTGGCCATCACGCGCGCCCGCAAGCGGCTGTTCCTCACCTACGCCGCCACGCGCCGCACCTACGGCTCCACGCAGGCCAACCCGCGCAGCCGCTTTGTGAACGAGATCCCCGAGGAGCACATCGAGTTCTCGGGCATAGGCTCGGCGGGTTTCGAGGGCACCGGCTGGGAGAAGCGCGGCGACCGCCGCGGCACCTTCGGCAGCGGCCTGGGGTCTGACATGTACGGCGGGCACGTGTTCGGCTCGCACACGCGCTCTACCGGCGGGTCCGCCTCGGGTTCGACCTTTGGCAGCTCGGGCGGCGTGCGGCGCCACGGCGGCCCGGTGTCGGCCGAGGCTGGCGGCGGGGCCGTGCGCGGGCGCGGGGCTGCGTCCTCCGAGGGCGTGCGCACCTTCGGCGCGGGCAGCGCGCGCCGGGCTACGGGCGGCCGCATGAGCGCGGCCGAGGCGCTCGGCATGGCGGGCGGCGGCCACGCGGTCGAGCGGCGCCGCGCCGATCCCGCGCGCGCGGCCGAGACCTTCTCGGCCGGCGATGCCGTGCGCCACAAGACCTTCGGGCTGGGCGAGGTGCTCTCGGTCTCGGGCGACATGATCGAGGTGCGCTTCGAGAAGAGTGGCCAGACCAAGAAGCTCATGAAGGGCTTCGCACCTATCGTGAAGATCACGGGATAGGGGAGCGCGCGGGCAGACAAAAAGCACGCGGGCAGACGAAAGGCGCGGGTAGACGAAGCGCCTGAGCAAGCAGCGGGCGGCTGCGGCAAAAGCTGCGCCGCCCGCTGTTCGCCTGCCGACACAAACAACGGTTGCACCGCAGCGTTCTCCTCTGGCGGCGGAGCGCTCTGGCCTAAAATAATGGCACAGTCGCAATGCAGTTTTCGGCATACGGGGAGGACGGCATATGGCAACACGGCATGCTCGCGCGCAGGGGGCGCAGGCTCCGCGAGGACTCCGCCTTGACTGGCGGCGCGAGACCCCGATCAGCCGGGCATCGTTTTCGGCGCTTGCCGCCGCGGCGCTCTGCGGCGTTTCCGCTGCGGCATTGGGCCTTACGGGCTGCAGCGGCGAGAACGGTTCGGCAACGCAGGCCGACCCGCGCCCCGGTTCCGCGCTGCCCCCGGTGAGCGACCCGTCCCGCGAGCCCGAGGCCGAGCCCGAGCCCACGGCCGAGGAGCTTCTCGCCCGGCGGGTGGCAGAGAAGCTCGACGCCATGACCTTGGAGCAAAAGGTCGCGCAGCTGTTCATCGTGCGTCCCGAGGCGCTCACCGGCGTGGGGCTCGTTACCGCCGCGGGGGAGACCACGCGCAACGCGCTTGAGCAGATGCCGGTGGGCGGCCTGGTGTACTTTGCCGACAACCTCCGAAGCGAGGAGCAGACGCGCGCCATGCTGGCGAACACGCAGGCTTACGCCCGCGAGCTGAGCGGCCTGCCGGTGTTTCTGTGCGTGGACGAGGAGGGCGGCACGGTGAGCCGCGTGGGTGGGAACCCGGGCTTTGCCGTGGAGAACGTGGGCAACATGTGCGACGTCGGCGCAACCGGCGATGCCAGCGAGGCGTACCGCGTGGCGCAGCGCATCGGCACCTACCTTGTCGACCTGGGCTTCAACGTAGATTTCGCCCCGGACGCCGACATCGCCAACAATCCCGAGAGCGCCACGATGGCGCTGCGCGCGTTCGGCTCTGCGGCCGATGTCGTGGCGCCCATGGTCGCGGCGCAGGTGCGCGGCTTTACCGATGCGGGCGTCCTGTGCGCCGCCAAGCACTTCCCGGGCATCGGCGGGGCCGAGGGCGACAGCCACAACACGGCGATCTATTCGTACAAAACGGCCGACGAGATGGCCTCCGAGGAGCTCAAGCCGTTTCAGGCGGCTATAGGCGAGGGCGTTCCCCTGGTGATGGTGGGGCACCTGTCCTGCCCGGCCGTCACCGGCGACGACGACCCGGCGAGCATCTCTGCCGAGGTGGTGACGGGGCTTCTGCGCGACCGGCTGGGCTACCAGGGGATCGTGGTGACTGACTCGATGGCTATGGGCGCGGCGACCTCGACGCTTTCCGCCGACCGCCTGGCGGTGGAGGCGGTGAAGGCCGGGGTCGACATCGTGCTCATGCCGGAGGACTTCCACGCGGCGTACCGCGGCGTCCTCGACGCCGTGGCGTCGGGCGAGGTTGACGGCGAGCGCATCGACGAGTCGGTCGGGCGCATCTTGTCCGTGAAGCTCGGGCGCCTTGAGGGCTGAGGTGGGGCTTACCGTCGCGGCGTGTTTGCCGTCCTTGTCGCGTTGGGGTCGGGCGTTCGACGGTACAATAACGAGTATCTGAGCCAAGACTCAACAGACCGCGCCGCTGCGGGCCGTTTTGCGGGCCGAGGCGGCGTGGTTGCGATAAGGACGTGCGTATGAAATGTGAGAAGTGCGGCGCCGAGATCGAGTGGGGCGACCGGTTCTGCGGGAACTGCGGGGCTCCGACGCACCTGCCGCAGTTTTGCGCGGCGTGCGGCGCGCGCGTGCCCGACGGGCAAGACGTGTGCCCGGCCTGCGGCACGCCGCTTGAGGGCGCCCGCGTTGAGGCAGAGAAAGACGAGCAGGACTCCGCTCCCGCCGAGAGCGCGGGCACCGAGAGCTCGGATGCCGAGGGCGTTGCGGGTGCCGAGCCGGCAGAGCTTGCGCCTGCAGTTGAGGGCGAGGGGGGCGCTGACCAGGACGCTGCGGATGGCGCAGATGCCGGCCCGGGTGAGCCCGCGCCCGCGGCTGCCGGGCTGGCTTCGGCGGCGGACGCTCCCGAGGCCGACGACACGGCCGCCGCTGCCGCCGGCGAGGATCTGGTGGTTGAGGAGATCGCCGCGTCCGAGCCGGTCGCGGTGGTGGAACGCGGAGCCCGCGCGTTTTGGGACGAGCCCGCGCCCGACCTGCCGGACAGCGACCTCGCCGGGGACGGCGCGGACGATGCGACGCGCCTGCTTCCCGTAGACGGGGACGCGTCGGCCGTCGACGCTGCGTCTCCGAAAACCGCCCAGCCCGAAAGCCTTGCGCCAGGCGACACGACCGCCGAGGGCACCGCTGCGGCAACGCCTGCCGCCGAGGACGCCGCAACGGCGGCCGACGCCGGCCAGCCCGCGTCCCCTGACGACGCGCCCGCAGGCAAGCGCGGCGCGCACGCGTGGGGCCGCACCGAGGACGACGCGCTCTTCTCGGGCTTCGACCCTTTGAGCGAGGACAGCACGCGCGCCTACATAGACGCGATTATCGCTCAACACGAGCAGAAGAGCCTGGGCGAGAACATCGCGCTCGGCGAGGTGGCGGCGTTTGAGGGTCGCCACGCGGCGGACGAGGCCCCGGCGGCCGGCGCCGCCCACGCTGCGGAGCCAGCCGAAGGCGATTCCACGGCGGTGCTTCCGGTGCATGACGACGCCGCTAAGACCGCGGAGCTCTCCGTTGCCGACGGCGCGCCGTCGCGCACGATGCAGCTGCCCGTTGAGCCGCCCGCGCCAAAGCGCTCCCTGCGCGCGAGCCTGCCCGACCTGCCCAAGCCCGCGCTGCCCGATTTGCCCAAACCCACCTTGCCCGAGCTTCCCACCCTGCGTGAGCTGCGCAACCTTCCGCAGCTTGCCGCGCTGCCGCGCTTCGCCGTCCCTGCGGCGGCCGTCGCCGTGGTGCTGGTGGGCGTGGTTGCGGCCGCGGCCGTGACGGGCGGCTTCGGCGCGCTGACCCCGCAGGGCGACCCGGTTGCGGTGGTGGCGGGCTCGGAGGCCCCGGCGTCCGACGCCGATCAGGCCGCGCCGGAGGTGCGCGACACGGTCAACGACTACTCCTGGGAAGAGCTCTCCGCGATCTCGGCGCTTATCGCCCGGGCGTCAACAGACGACGAGGGCCGAGAGGTCGCCGCGCGCTACCACCTCTGCGCCGCCGACGGCACCCTCGACGGCACCCAGGTGAAGCAGGTCACGCTTGCCGACGGCACCGAGACCACGGTGCAGGTGGCGGGCTTTAGGCACGACGCGCGCGCCGACGGCCAGGGGGTGGCGGGCGTCAGCTTCTTGTTTAGCGAGGCGGTGGCGAGCCACGTGTACAACACCGACAACAGCAACGCCGGCGGCTGGGAGCAAAGCGAGCTGCGCACCTGGCTTAACACCTCGTTTTCCAACCAGCTCCCCAGCGATCTGCAGAACGTGATCGTGGCGGCGAACAAGGCAACCAACAACGCCGGGTACGCCTCCGACCCCACGGCTGTTTCCGACACCTCGGACAAGCTGTGGCTGCCGTCGCTGTGCGAGCTGGTGGGCACGCAGGAGTCCAGCAGCGGCGAGTCGGCGGTGGTGTACAACGCCGAGGGCACGCGCTACCAGCTGTTCGCTGACGCCGAGGCCGCGGGCACCTCCGACGCGCTGATGGTGCGCGGCATGGCGGGGGAGGACGGCGCGGTCTCGTGGTGGGAGCGCTCGCCGTACCCGGCGGACAACTACTGCGCGCTGTCGGTCAACGACGACGGCGCGCCCGGCTACTACCGCGGCACCTACCGCGAACTGGGCGTGGTACCGGGCTTCTGCCTGTAACGCGCAAAAGATGATCTGGGCCGGCCGGCGCCTGGGGGCGAGAATCCCCGGCGCCGGCCGCTTCACCGGGGTGCGCTTGGCCGCGCCGGGCGCCGCACGTGCGCGTCCGCACGCTGCCGCGCGTTCAAACCGCGTTCTTCTCGCGCTATACTGAACGGGAAAGGTGGCTGCCGGGATTGTCCGGCGCCGCCTCCCACCTTTGTGTAGAGGAGAAGGGAATTCCATGAGCACGGTTTACGTATTCGGCCATCAGAACCCCGACAACGACGCCATCATGTCCGCCGTCGTGCTGGCGCAGCTGCTTAACCAGGTCAACTTCAACGGCGACACCTACGAGGCCCGCCGTCTGGGCCCGCTTCCCGCTGAGACCGAGAAGCTCCTGGCCGAGACCGACACGCCCAAGCCCCGCCTGCTGAGCGCCATCAAGGAGAAGGCCACCCCGCAGCAGGTTGTTCTGACCGACCACAACGAGCCCGGCCAGTCGGTCGAGGGCCTCGAGCACGCGCAGATCATCGGCGTGGTGGACCATCACCGCTTCGGCGACTTCTCCACTGCCGCGCCGCTGCACATCATGGCGCTGCCGTGGGGCTCCAGCTGCACGATCGTGACCTGGCTGTTCGGCATCCTGGGCCAGAAGCCCACCGACGCGCAGGCCAAGCTGCTGCTCGCGGCCATGATGACCGACACCCTCATGCTCAAGAGCCCCACCACCACCGACTTCGACCGCCTGTTCGCCGCCCAGCTGGGCGAGCAGCTCGGCGTCGATCCGGTGAAGTTCGGCATGGAGGTGTTCCTGTCCCGTCCGTCTGGCTCCTTCACACCCGAGCAGATGGTGGGCAACGACATCAAGATGTTCGAGGTCGGCGGCAAGAAGCTGCTCATCGGCCAGTACGAGACCGTGGACAAGAGCCGCGCTCTCGGCATGATCCCCGAGATCCGCAAGGCTATGGCTGCTTACCAGAAGAAGCAGAAGGCCGACGGCATCGTGCTGTGCATCACCGACATCATGGAGGAGGGCTCCCAGGTGCTGCTGGAGGGCGACACCGCCGCGGCGCAGAAGGGCCTCAAGATCGAGGACGTGGCCGAGGGCGTGTGGATGCCCGGCGTGCTGTCGCGCAAGAAGCAGGTGGCGGCGCCCATTCTCGCAGCCAATTAAGGGCAACTGATCCCGGCGGCCTTCCCAGACACCCGACCTTGGCCCTCTATCGTTGCGCATGACCATACGGTCTATGCGTTCCTCTTTCGGGCCAATCTCGGGCACCCGGAAAGGCCGTCTCCGTCGCTACGAGCATCGCTTCGCTCGCCTGTTGGCGCATCGGGTAACGCGTCCAGTTGATACGTGCTTGCCCTTGAGGCGGGCGGGCTTGCTTTGCTCGGCCGCTTGCGTTCTCCGGCAATGTGCTGTTCTCGGCTGCCTGATTTTGGGGGCTTTGTGGAACCGCTCGGCAGAAGGGCTACAGGATTTGTTGGCGGGGGATACTGATACACGCTAGGCGACTCGGCCGCCGTCGGGCTTTTCCGGCGGCGGCATTTTTGAGGGCCGCGCAGGGCTGCTGCAGGTGGCGCGGGCGCGGACGCGACGCTCAGGGTAAGCGGCGCATCGGTTTGGGAATCGATGCGCGCGGCAAGCCGCTTCTCGCTCCCGCGCGCGGAAGGGGGTCGCCATGACCAACGACCAGCTCCTCATCATCGACGAGGCGCATCGCCGCCGCTTGGGCGGCAAGCGCCTGATCGAGCGCATCACCTCAAACGGCACCATAGCTGCGGCCGTCATGGTGCTCGCCGCCGTTGCGGCGGTGATCTGCGCCAACACCGACCTGTATTACCCCATCCACGAGTTTCTCGCCGAGCCGGTGACGCTGGCCGCAGGGCCGATCTCGTTCAGCATGTCGGTCGAGCTCTTCGTGAACGACTTCCTCATGGCTATCTTCTTCCTGTTGGTGGGCATCGAGCTTAAGTACGAGATGACCGTGGGCGAGCTCACCCGTCCGCGCCAGGCGCTCCTGCCCATGCTGGCGGCGGTGGGCGGCGTGGTGGTGCCGGCCGCCATCTACGCGGTGGTGAACCGCGGCGGGGCGGTGTACGGCTGGGCCATCCCCATGGCAACCGACATCGCCTTCGCGCTCGGCGTGCTCTCGCTTCTGGGCAGGCGCGTGCCGGCGGGCATCAAGGTGTTCTTCACCACGCTCGCCATCGCCGACGACCTGCTTGCGATCGTGGCCATCGCGCTGTTCTACGGCCACAGCCCCAGCATGGTGTGGCTGGCCGCTGCGGCCGCCGTTACCGTGGCCTTGGCGCTCATGAACCGCGCGCAGGTCTTCTCGCTCAAGCCCTACCTGCTGCTGGGTCTGGTGCTGTGGTTCTGCGTGTACCAGTCGGGTATCCACGCCACGCTCGCCGGCGTGATCCTGGCGTTCTGCGTGCCCGCCCGCTCGGACATCCGTGCCGAGGCGCTGGTCGAGTGGCTGCGCGGCCGCCTGCCCGAGCTCGCCGACCGCTACGATGACGAGGCGCACATCCTCGGCCAGCACGACTTCACGCACGCCGCCACCGGGGTCGAGCGCGTGATGCACCGCGTGACCCCGCCGCTCATGCGCCTTGAGCACGGCATCGACGTGTGGGTGAACTTCCTCATCCTGCCCATCTTCGCCTTCGTCAACGCGCAGGTGCGCCTGGTGGGCGTGGACCTCGCCACGCTCGTGTTCGACCCGGTGACCATCGGCACCTACTTGGGCATGCTTCTCGGCAAGCCTGTGGGCATCGCCGGCGTTACGTACCTGCTCGTGCGGTTTGGCTTTGCCGAGCTGCCGCGCGGCGTGCGCTTCCGTCACATCGTGGGCGTGGGCATTTTGGGCGGCATCGGCTTCACCATGTCCATCCTTATCGCCGGCCTGGCCTTTACCGAGATTCCCGCCGAGCTGCTCGCCGCCAAGACGGCCATTCTCGCCGCCTCGGTCTCAGCCGGCGTGCTGGGCATGCTTTACATGCGGTTCGTTGCCTGCCGTGATTGATGCCGTCTTATGCAGCGGCGCGGCTGGCCTGCTTGGGGTGACGGAGTAAAAGCGGCGGAGTGGGTATGCGGCGGCGCGGCGGCGTGACGGACCTAAGCGGGCGGTGAGTTTCGCGCATCGCACGAAGAGGCCTCGCATAATAGCCTGACCGGCCAACTACGAGGGCTGCCAGCGCGTGCGTTGCAAAGGTCGCCGGCACGTTGGGCGCAACGAGCTTTGTGCGCCGGGGTTGATGAATTGCGCGCTTGCCAGACGCGCGCGTTCGCCAGCCCCGGTCGGTTTTTCTCGCCTGCCGCAAGGTTGCTAGGGAAGATAGGGCTGCTTGCGCGCAAAGTGCTTGTCAGGTGCAAAGCGCCTCGGCGGTGGGTTTTCTGGGGTGACAAGTTTTCTCGTCTGACGCAGGGTTGCCGGGGGAGACGGAGCTGTTCTCGCGTTGCTTGCGCATAAAGCACTCGTCAGGTGCAAGGTGGCCGAACGGCTGGTTGCGAGGGGCGCACGTTTTTCTCGGCAGATGCTCCGGAATCGGGTGAGATAGGGTACATCCTGCCTGTTTTACTCGACAGGTGCGGGAAGTTGCGTGCTGTGCGTCCGCTAACTTGTGTATCTGCCAAAAGAAACGCGCCAAGGATCCCCATAACTCTTGGCCGCTTGTGCACAAGACGAGTAATTTGCGCACTCCCTTTGCCAAATCCAGGGATGTTGCCGCGGCGCCGATGTACCTGCTGAGAAAAACCTGCAGGTGCTCTCGCGTTCGCGTGCCTGTCGAGAAAAACGTGCGCGCCTTCTCGCGTTCGCGCGTCTGTCAAGTAAAGCGTGCGCGCTTCCTCGCGTTCGTGTACGTGTCGAGAAAAACACACCTTGCATGCAGCGCGGCGCTCCCGTCATCCTCTCGCGTCGGACAAGCGCCTGCCAGCGTTGCGCGTTTTCTCGTCGTGCGTTCTTGCGGCGCTGGGAGGGCGCCCCTGTTGGCTTCCATTGCCCGCCCTTCGCCTGCCCGCCGGCAGCCCCCTTGGGCGCTTACTCCACCGTGCCGTAGACGCGGCCCCAGCCGTGGGCGGCCAGCGCCGAGTTGAGCTGGTCGCACAGGCGCGTGCGCGTGTAGGTGCCCGGCGGCAGCAGCTTGACGATCTCGATGAGGTCCTCGTGCAGATCGCGCGACTCGGCTTGGATGATCAGGTCCAGGCGGTTCACGTAGCGCTGGCCGGCGTACATGGTGTCCACGAGTCGCTGCAGGTCGCCGAACTCGTCGGCTTGGATGTTGATGGGCCCGGCGTGCTTGGTAGCCATGCGCGCCTCCTTCTCGTCGCGCCTGCCGCGTCCGCCCGGAGCGCTGGACGGCCGATGCCAAACGGTTCAGCAAACGGCAGGATAGTTGTACGTTCTGTTTCTATCTGGGGTATTCTCGCACATATCGCGCGCGGTCGCAGCGCTGCGTAGGTATACTTTCTGGTTGCTCATCGTGAAACGCATACGCAAGGGGGCCGCATATGGCAACGGTATACCAGCAGATGGCGACAGACGAGCTCCGCCAGGAGGTTGGGGAGCTGCGCGCGCAGGTGGAGGCGACGAAGGCTAAGAACCTCTCGCTCGACATGGCGCGCGGCAAGCCGAGCCCTGAGCAGGTGGACATCTCGCGCCCGCTGCTGTCCGTGCTGAACGAGGACTCCGACCTCTTTGACGAGGGTGTGGACTGCTCCAACTACGGCTGCTTCGAAGGCATCCCCTCGGCGCGCAAGCTCGCGGGCGCGTTTCTCGGCGTGCCGGCCGAGCAGACCATCGTGCTGGGCTCCTCCAGCCTGAACATCATGCAGTCGGTGCTTATCCACTATTGGGAGAAGGGCGTGCCCGGCTACACCCCGTGGAGCAAGCTCGACCATGTGAAGTGGCTCTGCCCGAGCCCCGGCTACGACCGCCACTTCGGCCTCACCGAGGACCTGGGCATCGAGAACGTCCCTGTTCCCATGACAGAGACCGGCCCGGACATGGACGTGGTCGAGAAGCTCTGCGCCGAGGACGATTCCATCAAGGGCATGTTCTGCGTGCCCAAGTACTCCAACCCCACCGGCGTCACCTACTCCGACGACACGGTGATCCGCCTGGCAACCATGAAGGCCGCGCCGGACTTCCGCATCGTGTGGGACAACGCCTACTGCATGCACGACCTCACCGAGGACGGCGACAAGCTCCTGAACATCCACGGCATCGCCGCCACCGCCGGCAACGAGGACCGCATCTTGGAGGTCGCCTCCACCTCCAAGATCACCTTCCCGGGCGCGGGCGTGGCGTTTTTCGGCAGCTCGGAGGCTAACGTGCGCGAGGTGGCCCAGACGCTCAAGGTGGGCCTCATCAGCGCCAACAAGCTCAATCAGCTGGCCCACGTGCGGTTCTTCCCCACGATCGAGGCGCTGCACCAGCACATGATGAGGCACGCCGGCTTCCTGCGCCCGCGCTTCGCCCTGGTGCAGGAGAAGCTCGCCGCCGGGCTCGGCACCACCGGCTGCGCCACCTGGACCAACCCCCGCGGCGGCTACTTCGTGAGCTTTGACGCGCAGCCCGGCAGCGCCAAGCGCATCGTGGCGCTGTGCCGCGAGATGGGCGTGACCCTCACGCCGGCGGGTGCCACCTGGCCCTACGGCAAGGATCCGGCCGACACCAACATCCGCATCGCGCCGACCTACCCCTCGCTTGACGAGCTGGGCGCCGCGCTCGACATCCTCGTGCTCGCCACCAAGACGGTCTGCGCCGAGCTCGCCCTCGAGGCCCGCGCGTAATGGCGGCCGCCTCCGCACGCGACAAGCCCGCCGCCCGGCCGGCAGCCTCCCTTGAGCCCGACGCGGGCGCAGGAGGTGCCGCCGGCGCGGCGGACCGCCACGGCAGGCGCGTGCGCGCCATCTTCTCAGAGATCGCCGGGCGCTACGACCTGTTCAACGCGCTGGCGAGCTTCGGCATTTACCGTCGCTGGCTCGCGGCGGTGGCGCGCGCCTGCGCCTGCAGCCCGACCGACCGCGTGCTCGACGTCGCCGGTGGAACCGGCGACGTGGCGTTCGAGCTGTGCCGCGCGTGCCCGCCCGGCTCGATTGAGCTCACGGACTTCACGCCCGCCATGCTCGACGTGGCGCGCGAGCGCCAAGCGGCCGGCGCGGCGCGGGGCGTGCCCGTGTCCTACGCGACGGTGGACGCGCATGACCTGCCGTACGAGGACGGCGCGTTTACGCTGGTGACCTGCGCCTACGGCCTGCGCAACTTCAGCCGGCGCACCCGCGCCATGGCCGAGGCCCACCGCGTGCTCGCCCCGGGCGGGCGCTACGTGGTGCTGGAGTTCGCCACACCGCCCAACCCCGTGTGGCGCGCGCTGTACCGCGTGTACCTCAACGTGGCCATTCCGCTTATCGGCGGCGCGGTCACCGGCGACCGCGCGGGCTTTGCCTACCTGCGCGACTCCATCAAGCGGTTCCCGCCGCAGGAGCGCATTGCGCAGGAGCTGCGCGAGGCGGGGTTTGCGCAGGTGACGTACAAGAACCTTACCGGCGGCATCGTGGCCGTGTACACCGCGGTGCGCGGCGCGTAGCAGGACGCGCCTGCCATTGGGGATGGGTACGGATGGCAGAACGCGTAGCGCCTGCCATCCGTACCCGTCCCCAATGGCAGGTGGGGGCGCCCCACAACATGGGGATGCGTTGATGATCGGCAGTGTGGCGCCGTGCGTTGGCGCGGCACAGTACAATATAGCCTTGCACATCGAGAAGGACGGAGCCCATGAAAGACAAACATACGGCCGCCGCGGCCGCAGATGATTTCTTTGACGACGAGCAGGAGCTTATCGCCGAGGAGAAGGCTGTCCTTGGGGCTAAGCCGGCGCATGCGGACAAGAAGGCCCCGAACGGGCCGAGCGGCAAGCCCGCCGAGGCAGCAGCTTCGCGCGGCACCGACGCGCCGCCGTTTTGGATGGTGGTGGCCATCGCTGTTATCGCCCTGCTTTTGGGCGTGGTGATCGGCTACCTCATCGGGGCCTCGACTGCCCTCACCACGGCAGAGGCCGCGCTGGACGAGAGCGCCGCGCAGGTTACCGAGAACATGAGTGCGTCGTCTTCGTCGGGCGAGGTGCCTGCTGACGAGCTGCCCGAGGGCCATCCCGGCGTGACCATCGACGAGGACGGCACGGCGCATGTGACCGACGGCGCAACGGACGGCGCGACGGGGGCGGACGCCGCGACCGAGTAGCGCGGCGCCTTCGCAAGGATAGGAGTTTCCATGGCATTCAATCAGGCGCAGACGCGGACGGTTCGCGTGGTGGTTGTCTCGCTGGCGTTGGCGGCGGTTATCGTGCTGGCGGTGGCCGTGGTGGGCGGCGGCATCTTCGGCGCCCAGTCGGCGGCCACGTCGGGCGGCTCCGACGCGCAGGCGTCATCGGACGGCAGCGGCTCGGACGGCTCGTCGGCGCCCACGAGCTCCTCCGACGAGGACGAGACCACCATGGCCGACGTCGACGCCCAGTACCAGGACGCCACCGACACCCTCCAGGCCCAGTACGACGCCGATCCCGAGAACCCCTCTGCGCTGCTGAACCTCGCCAACGGCTACTTCGACTGGGGCGCCGCGGCGCGCGCCTACGTTGAGGACGACGATGACGACGCCCACGTGGTGGATCTCTTCTCGCAGGCCATCTCCCGTTACGACGACTACCTCGAGAAGTACGGCGCGGACAGCGGCTCCAACAAGAGCGTGCAGGTGGACCGCGCCATCGCGATCTTCTACACCGGCGACGTCGACACCGCGGTCGCAACGCTCGAGGACTTCGTGGCTAAGACCGACGACTTCGGTCCCGCCTGGGCCAACCTCGGCATGTTCTACGAGTCCGAGAACCGCACCGACGACGCCCGCGCAGCCTATGAGAAGGCCATCACGGCCGACAGCGACAACTCCTACGGCGTGAAGGACTACGCCCAGGCGCGTCTGGACGCGCTGGACGAGCAGGCCTCCGGCCAGACGGACAACGCCGGCGCAAGCGATGCGGACGCCGGCGCCCAAACAACCAACTAACGACGGCGGGGCCCTTGCGGGGCTCCGCTGCCACAGTCAACCCGCTGCGAGCAAGCTAGACAGGAGAGCGAACTTATGGACCTTACCGTTACGATGAAGCCCGCTGTAGAGAAGTACGTGATCGAGGTTGCCGGGGAGATCGACATCTCCAACGCCGACAAGATGCGCGACGCCATCAACATGGCGCTCGAGCAGCCCTGCGACGCCGTGGCCCTGGACTTCTCCCAGGTCGCCTACATCGACTCGACGGGCATCGGCGTGCTGGTTGGCGCCTCGCACCATGCCGAGGAGCACCACAAGGCCTTCTCGGTCGAGCATGCCCAGCCCAACGTGCTGCGCGTGGTGCAGCTTCTGGGCGTGGACGAGGAGATCCACATCTCGGGCAACTAGCGCCGTAGCGCTGCGCCCCGCCGGCTGACCTGCGGCTGGTGTTCATGTAAAGCAACGGTAACGCATGCCGGCAACGCTGGCCTCTGGGCGGCGCGGGCAGGCGTGCGTGGTATCCTGAACGACACTGCACGTTCGTACCCTGGAGGTGACTTCAGTGTTTGGCATTGGGCAAACCGAGCTGGTGCTCATCATCCTGTTCGCCTTTCTGCTGTTCGGCCCCGACAAGCTGCCGCAGATGGGCCGCACGATTGGCCGCGCGCTCAGGCAGTTCCGCGAAACGCAGGAGAAGATGACCGCCGTCGTCCAGACCGAGATCGTCGATCCGATGACGCAGGCGGCAAGCGCCCCCGGCTCGCAGGCTTCGAAGAAGGCCGCCGGCGACGACGCTGACGCCGACCGCGAGGACGCCGCCGAGGCAGCGCCCGCCCGCAAGGAGACCTTCGCCGAGCGTCGCGCGCGCCTGGCTGCCGAGAAGGCCGCTGCCGAGGCGCAGGCCGCAGGCGACGGTGCCGCCCCCGAGGCCGCGCCCGCCGCCGCTTCGGCCCCTGCGCCTGAGCCCGCCGCCGCCCCGGCTGCTGACGCCGCGCCCGCAGCCGCGTCGGAGCCCGAGGCCGAGCCTGAGGCCAAGCCGCTCACCACGGCCGACCTGTACGCGCGCCGCCCCAAGAAGCGCGCCGCCGAGCCCGCCGCCGCGGAGGCGGACAAGGGCCCTGCTGACGCTGGCGCCGCCAACGCCGCCACGCAAGGAGAGGGGGGAGCGGAGTAGCGCGCCCTCGCGCCCCGCGTTTTACTATGCCTATCGGACCTGCGCGCATGCCGCTGTTCGACCACCTGGGAGAGCTGCGCCGCCGCATCACCATCATCGTCGTGTCGCTTATCGCCTGCACCCTGGTGATGTACTTCGCCACGCCCACCATCATCTCGATTCTGCAGGACCCCATCCGCGAGTTCCTGCCCGAGAGCGGCTTTATCGTCACGAGCCCCCTGAACGGCTTCACCACGCGCTTCAACGTGGCCTTCAAGGCGTCGTTCGTCATCTGCACGCCGCTCATCACCTGGCAGATCCTCGGGTTCTTCCTGCCGGCGCTCAAGCCCAACGAGCGCAAGTGGGTGGTGCCCACGGTGGTGCTTGCCGTGGCGCTGTTCTACTTCGGTGCGATCTTCGCCTACTTCGTGATCACGCCGGCCACCTTCGGCTTCCTCATCGAGGAGGGCTCCACCATCGGTAACATCATGCCCGAGGCCGCCGACTACATCAGCTTCGAGTTCCTGCTGCTGATCGCCTTCGGCGTGGCGTTCGAGCTGCCGCTCGTGGTGTTTTACCTATCGTATTTCCGCATCGTGTCCTATGCGGGGTTCCGCAGCGCCTGGCGCTACGTGTACGTGGTGCTGCTCGTGGTCTCCGCGGTGGTCACGCCCGATCCCTCGCCGGTCACCATGATGATCCTGTTCGCGGTGCTTATCGTCATGTACGAGGGGTCGCTTGCCGCTTCGCGCTTCGCCATCGTGCGCAAGTACGGCAAGGAGGCGCTCACCGCCAAGAGTCGCCTCGCGATCTTCAGCGACGACGAGGACGAGGAGTAGCGAGCAGCCGTGCACGAGCTGGGGTTGATGTCGGGCGTCGCCGACACCGTGGTGGAGTCAGCGCGCCAAGCCGGCGCCGAGCGCGTGATCTCGGTGCACCTGCGCATCGGCGACATGGCCGAGGTCATGGACGAGGCCCTGCAGTTTGCGTGGGAGGTTCTGCGTGACGAGGACCCGCTCACCAAGGACGCCGAGCTCGAGGTTGACTATGTGCACCCGCGGAGCCTGTGCGTGTCGTGCGGTAACGAGTTCGAGCACGACCGCTTCCACCTCCGCTGCCCGGCGTGCGGTAGCGCCGAGACCATGCTGCTCTCGGGCCGCGAGCTGGACATCGTGGGCATAGACATCGAAACCCCCGACGATGCGCCAAATTAGGCCGTGCTTAGTTTGGCGCATTTCATTTCGTAAGACAAAGCGCCAAAACGGGCCCGGCCTCATGTGGCGCAGCGAAAGGAAACCCCATGGCTGAGAAGACCGTCTCCATCGAAACCTCCATGCTTTCGCGCAACGAGCGCCTGGCTACCGAGCTGCGCGAGCGTTTCCGCGCGCACCAGGTGTACGTGGTGAACGTGCTCTCGAGCCCGGGCTCCGGCAAGACCTCCACGATCCTGGCCACCAACGAGCGCTTGCGCGACCGCTACCGCTGCGCCGTGATCGAGGGCGACATCGCCTCGGACGTGGACGCCGTCACCATGAAGGAGGCGGGGCTCCCGGCCGTGCAGATCAACACCGGCGGGCTGTGCCACCTCGAGGGCAACATGATCAGCCAGGCGGTTGACGCGCTCGACGCCGGCGTGGGGCTCGACGCCATCGACGTGATTTTCATCGAGAACGTGGGCAACCTCGTATGCCCGGTGGACTTCGATCTGGGTGAGAACCTCGCCATCATGATCCTCTCCGTGCCCGAGGGCGACGACAAGCCGGTGAAGTACCCGGGCATCTTCCAGCACGCAGGCGCCCTTTTGCTCAACAAGGTGGACGTGGCGCCCGCCTTCGACTTCGACATGAGCGCCTACAACGCCGTGCTCGACGACCTCAACCCCACCGCGCCGCGCTTCTCGGTCAGCGCCACCAAGGGCGACGGGATGGACGCGTGGTGCGCCTGGCTCTCCGAGCAGATCGAAGCCGCTCGGGCGTAGCCGCTGCGGCGCCCTGTGGGGACGCTGCGCCACCTTACAGGGTCGCTTGCGTTCCACTTGCGCATTTGTCTCCCGCTGAAGTTCCGCTTGCACATATTTCACGTACGGATGCTCTGCTTGCATTTCCTTCCTCTAACAGCCCCTTTTCGGGCCCTAGGGCAACAAGGAATACAAGCGGAGCGTTTTTATCAGCAAGATCTGCTAGCAGAAGTGCCCGACGCCGCACGCCCCGCGAGCGCGCGACTTAGCGTGCTGATCGGCGGCGTTTTTGCGCAAACTGCGCAAACCCGCGTCAACTCGCTTATACTGTCCGGCAACAGACAGCGCAAGCATGACGCGAGAAGGAGCTTTCCGTGAAGCTCGTCATCACCGAGAAGAACGACGCCGCGCAGCAGATCGCGCGGCTCTTATCCACCGTCGGCAAGCCCAAGGCCGACAAGGTCTACAACACGCCGGTCTACCGCTTCACCCATGAGGGCGAGGACTGGGTCACCATCGGCCTGCGCGGCCACATCCTGGCGCCGGATTTCCCCACCGAGCTCAAGTTCGACAAGAACCAGGGCTGGTACGCGGTGAGCCAGGAGGGCGAGGTCATGCCAGCCGACGTGCCCGACGGCCTGCCCCGCCCGCCGTACGACACCAAGCGCAAGCCCTTCCTCAAAGACGGCATCGACATCAAGGGCTGGAAGGTCCCGAGCCTTCCGTACCTCGTGTGGGCGCCCATCGAGAAGCTGCCCGCCGAGAAGGAGATCATCCGCGCGCTCAAGAACCTTGCCAAGAAAGCCGACTCCGTGGTCATCGGCACGGACTTCGACCGCGAGGGCGAGCTTATCGGCTCGGACGCGTTGGCCATGGTGCGCGAGGTGGCGCCCGACGTGCCGGTGAGCCGCGCGCGCTACTCGGCCTTCACCAAAGGCGAGATCGACCACGCCTTCGCCAACCTGGTTGAGCTCGACCAAGACCTGGCCGACGCCGGCGAGAGCCGCCAGTACATCGACCTCATCTGGGGCGCGGCGCTCACGCGCTACCTCACCATGGCCAAGTTCGGCGGTTTCGGCAACGTGCGCTCGGCCGGTCGCGTGCAGACTCCCACGCTCGCCCTGGTGGTTGAGCGCGAGCGCGAGCGCCTGGCCTTCAAGCCCGAGGACTACTGGGTCATCGGCGGCGAGGCGGCCGAGAAGGGCGCCGACGCGGACGATGACGCCGCGTTCTTCAAGATCGCCCACACCCAGGGGCGCTTCACTGAGCAGAAGGCCGCCGAGACGGCTTTCATGCACGTGGAGGGCGCCCGCACCGCCACGGTTGTGAGCGTGGTCAAGAAGAGCCGCACCCAGCGTCCGCCGGCCCCGTTCAACACCACCTCGCTGCAGGCCGCCGCGGCCGCCGAGGGCCTGAGCCCGGCGCGCACCATGCGCTTGGCCGAAAGCCTGTACATGGACGGCCTCATCAGCTACCCGCGCGTGGACAACACGGTGTACCCCCGCTCGCTCGACCTGCGCGAGACCCTGCGCGCGCTGGGCGCCTCGCCCATCTACCACGAAGCCTGCCAGCAGCTGCTGGGGCGCGACAAGCTCACGGCCACCCGCGGCAAAACCGAGACGACCGACCACCCGCCCATCTACCCCACGGCGGCGGCCACGCCCGACCAGATGGAGCCCGCAAAGTGGAAGCTCTACAACCTGGTGGCGCGACGCTTCCTGGCAACGCTGTCCGACCCCGCCGTGATCGAGGGCACCAAGCTTGCGCTCGACGTGGCCGGCGAGCCCTTCCAGGCCTCGGGCGACGTGCTCAAGGTGCCGGGCTTCCGCGCGGTGTACCCCTACGGCCTCAAGAGGGACGAGCAGCTCCCGGCCCTTGCCGAGGGCGACACCGTGGCCGTGCGCAACCTGACGCTCGAGGCCAAGCAGACCGAGCCGCCGGCGCGCTACTCCCAGGGGCGCCTGGTGCAGGAGATGGAGAAGCGCGGCTTGGGCACCAAGTCCACGCGCGCCAGCATCATCGAGCGCCTCTACCAGGTGAAGTACTTCAAGGGCGAGCAGAACGGCCCCATCGAGCCGAGCCAGCTGGGCATGGCTATCATCGACGCGTTGCACACCTACGCGCCGCGCATCACCACGCCCGAGATGACCAGCGAGCTCGAGCAGGACATGACCAAGGTCGCCGAGGGCAAGGACACCCAGGATCAGGTGGTCTACCACTCCCGCGCGCTGCTCGCCGGCATGATGGACGCGCTCATAGAGCACAAGGACGACTTGGGCGAGGCCATCTCGGACGCGGTGACGGCCGACGCCAAGGTGGGCGTATGCCCTAAGTGCGGCAAGGACCTGGTGATGAAGTCGAGCGCCAAGACGCGCGGCAGCTTCATCGGCTGCATGGGCTGGCCGGACTGCGACGTGACCTACCCGGTGCCCAGCGGCGTGCGCGTGAGCCCCATCGAGGGCGATGCGGGCGTGTGCCCGGAGTGCGGCGCGCCGCGCATCAAGTGCCAACCGTTCCGCCAGCGGGCCTACGAGATGTGCGTGAACCCCAAGTGCCCCACCAACTTCGAGCCCGATGTGGTGGTGGGCGAGTGCGCCGCCTGCGCCGCGGCGGGGCGCACCGGCAAGCTCATAGCCCACAAGTCCGAGCGCACCGGCAAGCGCTTCATCCGCTGCGAGAACTACGACGAGTGCGGCACGAGCTACCCGCTGCCTCAGCGCGGCAAGCTTTCGGCCACGGGTGAGACGTGCCCCGACTGCGGCGCGCCGCTGGTGGTGGTTGAGACCGCGCGCGGCCCCTGGAAACTCTGCGTGAACATGGACTGCCCGGGCAAGGAGAAGAAGCCGGCCCGCGGGCGCGGGCGCGCGGGGGCGGCCAAGAAGGGCGGTGCGGCCAAGAAGGCTGCGGGCGCCAAGAAGGCACCCGCCAAAAAGAGCACCTCCAACAAGACGACGACTAAAAAGGCCGTCGCAAAGAAGTAAAGCCCGCGGGCGAGAGGCGAGAGCTTCTCGCCCGTTTTTGAAGCCGGGGCCAAGATCGGAGGGGCGGTATGAACGGCGGCTGGCATGCGGTGAGCGAGATGGCGCAGACGTTTGGCCTCGTGCGTCAGACGCTTGTTCGCTACGACAGAATCGGGCTGTTTCACCCCGCTGTTACCACCGATGCCGGCTGCCGCTGCTATGCGCCTACGCAGATGTGATTGCGAATGGCTGCATCCGGCGTTGAACGCGCTGCTCAGCAGCTCAAAACGGCGGGCGGCTCGGTGTCGGCAGCCGATTGGGGCACCATGGTGCGGTGCGAGGCGTTTGACGGGCCCAATGTGTTTGCGCGGGCGGGTTCGTTTGTGCCGGTGCCGGTGGCGCGCGTGTCGTGGGCTTCGAAGGTGTGGTGAAGCTATTCCTGGGCGAATAGGTATGTCAGAGTCGCTGGGGCATGTCGCACGGTCCGTCGGGATTGCAGGCGCCGTTTGCCTAGCTGGACGAGCATCGCGTTTGATGTTGCTTGCTCGGCAGCACTTCGCACGACGAGGGACACGCCGAGGATTTCTGCTGCATACAGATTTTGACTGCATGCAGATTTTGCCGGCCTCGTAGGCGGGTCGTGCGCGGGTTACCGGACGAGCGGGATCCGTCCTGTGCAAAAAATCGAGTTATGAACGAATGGAGCGTTGCCCGCAGTTTGTTTTACGAAAGCGCTGCTTATTTTTTGGAGGTAATCTGCATGGATGCAATCTGTTTTGCATGAAACGAGCGGTTACCAACCTGAGGAAACGCACTGGACGCTTCGAATCGTTCACAACTCGATTTTTTGCACACTAGGGAAATGCCGGCCAAGGCATCCCGCACCCTGCGACCCTGCGGCGGGCGCCTGAGCCCTCAGGCTGCGTCGGCGCAGCTCCCCGGCGCTATCCTCGCGTTCGGTTCCACCCGCCTCGCCATGGCGCCGCAGGGTGCGGGATGCCTTGGCAGGCGTCTCTCTAGTACCCGCCTCCATGTCTCCTTTTTTGGGACGCGGCACGGCTGAGGAAGTTTCGTTACCTGCTTGTTCATGCCGTATTATTAAGTGCGTATGGCCATGCAGCCGGCGTCGTTCAGGTGCCGGGCATACGCGTCGAGAGGGACGGCAGTGGATAAGAGCGCAGATCAGCATCTGGGCGCCGCGGGGTGCCTCGTCACGCTCGAGGGCGTGGACGGCTGTGGCAAGAGCACACAGGCGCGCTTGTTGGCCCGCGCGCTCGAGCTGACAGGCTGCACCGTGCTGCTGCTGCGCGAACCCGGCGGTGTTGAGCTGTCTGAGAAGATCCGCGGCCTTTTGCTGGATCCCGCTAACGCGAACATGAGCGCCACCTGCGAGCTTTTGCTGTATGAAGCGGCTCGTGCCCAGCTGGTGCACGAGGTCATTGCGCCTGCGCTCGCCGCAGGGGTCACCGTGGTCTGCGACCGCTTCTACGATTCCACCACAGCCTACCAGGGCTACGCCGCTGGCTTGGGCGCCGACACGGTGCGCGCCGCCAACGAGCTGGCGGTGGCTGGCTGCCATCCCGACCTCACGCTGGTCTACGAGCTGCCGGTGGCCGAGGCGCACCGACGCGCTTACGCCCGCGCTGCGGCCGACCGCATGGAGGCCAAGGGCCTTGCCTACCAGGAGCGCGTGGCCGAGGGCTTCGCTGCGGTGGCGGCCGCCGAGCCGGTGCGCGTGCATACGGTCGACGCGCGGGGCAGCGTCGCGGCGGTGCTGGAGCGCACCTGCGCGGAGGTTGAGCGCGCGCTCGGCATGTCCGTTGACGCGGCGGCCCGCGCGCAGGCGCTCGCGGAGGCTGAAGGCGCGCCCGCAGCGGCCGATGACACCGTCAAGGTGCAGGGGGTGGCCTAGGTGGAGCGCTTCGTGCCCTTCTCGCAAGACGTAACCGGCGCAGGCACGGCAGGCGCTCCTTGCCCGGCGGGGGCGGTGCCCGCTTCGAGCGCCGCCCCGGCCGCCGCGTCCGCTGCGCCTGTCCCGGCGCAGGCCCCGGCCCTCGCGTCCAACGGGCTGCTCAGCCAGCTTTCCGGCCAGCCGCGCGTGCGGGAGTTTCTCGCCCGCGCCGTGAGCTCGGGCCGCGTGGGGCAGGCGTACCTCTTCCTCGGCGCGCCCGGCTCGGGCAAGCTCGACGCCGCGTGGGCCTTCGCGCAGGCGGTCTTGTGCGACGAGGGCGGCTGCGGGGTCTGCGACACCTGCCGGCGCGTGGCGCACCGCACCCACCCCGACGTGCACTGCCTGGCGCCCGAGAGCGCCACGGGCTACCTCGTGAGCCAGATCCGCGACCTGCTCGACGACGTGGCGCTGGCCCCGGTGCGCGCCCGCGGTAAGGTCTACCTCATCGAGAGCTGCGACCTTCTGCACGACAGCGCCGCCAACGCCCTGCTCAAAACGCTGGAAGAGCCGCCGGAGCACGTGGTGTTCGTGCTGCTGGGCACCTCGGCCGACGTGATCCTGCCCACTATCGTGTCGCGCTGCCAGCAGGTGCCGTTCCGCGTGGTGCCGCCCGAGGAGGCGGCGCGCGCGGTGATGCGCCGCACCGGCGTGGACGAGGCGTCGTGCCGCATGGCGGTGTCCGTGGCCGGCAGCCCCGAGCGCGCCGTGTCCTTTCTCAAATCGGCCGAGCGCCGCGAGGCGCGCCGCAGCGTGGTGCGCGCCCTCGACGCGCTGCCGCTTGCCGACGAGGCCGACATCCTCACCTTTGCCCGCGAGATCACCGAGGCCGTCAAGGCGCCGCTTGCCGAGGTGAAAGCCGCGCAGCAGGCCGAGCTCGAGCAAAGCGCCGACTACCTCAGCCGCGGGGCCGTCAAGCAGCTCGAGGACCGCAACAAGCGCGAGCTTACGGCACGCGAGCGTTCGGGTATCATGGAAATACTGGCCGCGGCGCGCTCGCTTCTGCGCGACGTGCTGATGGAGCTGCAGGATCCCGCGTACGCGCCCGTGAACGCCGACGTTGCCGAAGTGGTGGGGCGCCTGGCCGAGCGCGTGTCTGTGACGGGTGCCGCCTGCGCTTTGGACGCGGTGGCCGCGTGCGAGCAACGCGTGCGCAAAAACGTTACCCCCCAGCTGGCCTTGGAGGTCATGCTGTTCGATTTAAGGAAGGCGCTATGCCGATAGTCATACCCGTTAAGTTTGCCTATGCCTCGCGGGATCTGTGGTTCGATCCCGCGGGCGTTCCCGCCGAGGAGGGCGACCACGTCATCTGCACCACCGAGCGCGGCACCGAGATCGGCCTGGCCACGGCCGACCCCTTCGAGGTTCCGCGCGAGGAGCTCTCCGCGCCCCTGAAGCCGCTCGTGCGCATTGCCACCGACGACGACATCGAGTTCGCCGAGGGCCTGGCCGAGCGCGGCGAGGCCTCCATGCACGACTTCCGCCGCTTGGTCGAGAAGAACCATCTGGACATGAAGCCCGTGGCCGTTGAGTACCTCTTCGGCGGCGAGAAGGCCGTGTTCTACTTCGCGGCCGAGGAGCGCGTGGACTTCCGCCAGCTGGTGAAGGATCTCTCGGCGTTTTTCCACATCCGCGTGGACATGCGCCAGATCGGCGTGCGCGACGAGACGCGCCTGGTGGGCGGCTACGCCCACTGCGGCCAGGAGCTGTGCTGCGCGCGCTTCGGCGGGCAGTTCGAGCCGGTGTCCATCCGCATGGCCAAGGAGCAGGACCTGCCGCTCAACTCGTCCAAGATCTCGGGCGTGTGCGGGCGCCTCATGTGCTGCTTGCGCTACGAGTTCGAGGCGTACAAGGACTTCAAGGGCCGCGCGCCCAAGAAGAAGGCCGTGATTCAGACGCCGCTGGGCAAGGCCAAGATCCAAGAGTACGACACCCCGCGCGAGCAGCTGGTGCTGCGCTTGGAGAACGGCAAGAGCTTCCGCGTCAACCTGGGTGACATGACGTGTTCGCCCGATGCCTGCAAGAAGGCCGAGGAGCAAGGCTGCACCTGCCGTCCCGACACCGTGCCGCGCGCGGTGCTCGACAAGATCGAGTCGCCCGACATCGCCCTGGCGCTTCTCGACCTCGACCGCGCCGAGGGGCGCGTGGCCCAGCCGGGCATGGACGCCTCGGACCGCATCGCCAGCTCGGGCCCGACGCCGCGCCGCCGTCGCCAGCGCGAGGAGGAAGCCGCGCGCGCAGCCGGGCGCGGGCGCGGGGGCCGCGGCCAGGCGCAGCAGGCGCGCACGCCGCGCCGCCGCAGCGCCGAGGGCGCCGCAGCCGCGGGTGCTGACGCGCGGACCGCAGAGACCCAGGGCGACAAGTCCTCGCGCCGTCGTCGCCGCCACGTGACAAGCGAGGACCTCAACCGCAGCTTTGCCGAGGCCGCGCAGAAAGACGCGCGTCGCGAGCGTACCCGCAAGGCCGAAGAGGGCACCGAGGGCCGCGAGCGCACCCGCAAGGGCGGCAAGCGCGGCAACGCCGCCGCTCAGGCCCCGGAGGCGTCGCGCGCCGCGCAGGATGGCGCCGCCAAGCCGTCGCGCCGCCGGCGTCACAAGTCCGCGCGCCCGGCCGAGGGCCAGCGCCAGGCGGGCGCCCCGGCCCAGGACAAGCGCGCGTCCAAGCCGCAGATCCCCTCGGTTGCCGAGGAGCTCGCCTCGTCGGAGGTGCGCGTGACGCGCCGCCGCCCGGGCGACAAGGGCGGCGAGAAGCGCGCCGATCGCGCCCCCGGCGACGCCCCGCGCGCCGACGAGAGCCGCTCCGAGCGCTCTGAGCGCACGGGCCGCCCGCGCCGCCAGCACACCCGCGCGAGCCAGGGACAGGCCCCGGGCCGCGAGGGAGGCGCCGCCGGTGAGCGTGCTTCCCGTCCGCCGCGGCAGGCGCCGGACGCCTCCGGTGCGCCCGAGGGCGACGGTTCCTCCTGCCCGCGTCGCCGTCGCAGGCGCCGCAGCGGCGGCCAAGGCGGCCAGAACGGCCAGGGCGGCGCGCCCTCCGCGCCCGCCAGCGAGTAGGTTACAGATAACGGGACGACTGGCTCCAAAAAGAGCCAAGCGTCCCGTTTGTGCAAGCTACAGGGATCCGCAAGCTTTTCGGCAGAGGCATCCCTTGCGTACGAAAACGACCCAGTGACATGCGCCCCGTAAGGTCAGGGGCCCGCGGGTGTTTCGGTGCGCGAGTTCTGAGCGCGCCTTTACGCGAAGCGCAAAAAGGAAGCGGGCTCAGCCGAGCGCGGCGAAACACCCGCGGGTCCCGGCGGGATCAAGGGGGCGCAAGAAAGGAACCCCTTGGAGAACGACCTTCGGTTCGCGATCCTCATCGACGCGGACAACATCTCGGAACGCTACATCAAGATCATCCTGGACGAGGCCTCCAACGCCGGGCTGGCCACGTACAAGCGCATCTACGGCGACTGGACGAGCCCGCGCCTGGCCAGCTGGAAAAACGTGCTGCTGGAGAACTCCATCATCCCCATGCAGCAGTACAGCTACACCTACGGCAAGAACTCCACCGACTCGGCCATGATCATCGACGCCATGGACATCCTCTACTCCGGCACGGTGGACGGCTTCTGCATCGTGAGCTCCGACTCCGACTTCACGCGGCTAGCTGCGCGCCTGCGCGAAAGCGGCATGCAGGTCATCGGCATGGGGGAGGAGAAGACCCCCGAGCCGTTCATCAGCGCCTGCAACCAGTTCAAGTACCTGGACCTGCTCTACGCCCAGCAGCAGGCCGAGGAGCGCGAGGAGCGCCGCCGCGAGGAAGCCGAGCGCGCCGCCGCGGCCCGCGAGCGCGCCAGCCAGGGCGGTCGCGGCGCCCAGGCGCCGGCACCCGAGAGCCCCAAGAGCGACCGCCGGCGCGACCTGAAGCGCGTGCGCCGTGCCATCGACGCGATTCTCGACCAGTTCTCCGACGAGGACGGCTGGGTGTCCTCCGGCGTGCTGGGCGACCAGCTGGGCCGCCGCCTGCCCGACTTCGACGTGCGCAACTTCGGCTTCAAGAAGCTCACGAGCTTCGTGAAGTCACTCGGCAGCTACGAGTACGACGCTCAGGACAAGCAGATCTACTTCCGCGCGCGGGAGGAGTAGGCGGGCGCGCCTTGTCTTTGCGACAAGGCCTGCCAGCGCGGCTTGTCGGGCCGCCTGCGGGCGCGCGTTCAGCGCCGCGGCCGGCTTCGGGCAACAACGGTCCCGTCCCCGAAGGGGATCAGGTAGAATAGAGAAGTTTCTATGCAGTCAAGCACCGCCCGTCCGAGGCGAGGGTGCTAGCGACCGTCAGGAGGACGAAGTGCTTTCTGTAGACGAACAGATGCGCGTCATCAAAAGCGGCGTGGCGCAGATCGTGCCCGAGGCTGACCTGCGCCGAAAGCTCGAGCGCGGCGTGCCGCTGAACATCAAGCTGGGCGTGGACCCCACGAGCCCCGACCTGCACCTGGGCCACGCGGTGCCGCTGCGCAAGATGCGCCAGTTCCAGGACCTGGGCCACAAGGTCACCCTCATCATCGGCAACGGCACGGCGCTTATCGGCGACCCGTCCGGCAAGAACACCACGCGCCCGCAGCTCACCTCCGAGCAGGTTGAGGCCAACGCCGAGACCTATGTGAGCCAGGCCATGAAGATCCTCGACCCCGAGAAGACCACCATCGTGCACAACGCCGACTGGATCCTCTCGCTCGACCTGAAGGGCCTCTTGGAGCTTTGCAGCAAGTTCACCGTGGCCCGCATCCTGGAGCGCGACGACTTCACCAAGCGCTACCAGTCCCAGACCCCCATTGCCCTGCACGAATTTCTCTACCCGGTGATGCAGGCCTTCGACTCTGTCAAGATCAAGGCCGACGTCGAGATGGGCGGCACCGACCAGCTCTTCAACCTGCTGGCCGGCCGCGAGCTCATGGAGAAGATGGGCATGGAGCCGCAGGTTGCGCTCACGATGCCGCTGCTCGAGGGCACCGACGGCGTGCGCAAGATGTCCAAGTCCTACGGCAACTACGTGGGCCTCACCGACGCGCCTGCCGACGCCTTCGGCAAGATCATGTCCATCCCGGACAACATGATCGGCAAGTACTATCGCCTGGCCTCCACGCTCACCGTTGACGAGGTCGACAAGATCGACGCCGCGCTGGCCGACGGCTCGGCCGACCCCTACGAGCTCAAGCGCGCTCTGGCCGTGAACATCGTGGACGCCTACCACGGCGCGGGCGCCGGCGAGGAGGCCAAGGCCGCCTTCGACCGCGTGTTCAAGCAGAGCCAGCTGCCCGAGGACATCGCCGACGTACACGTTGAGCTCACGGTGAACGACGAGGGCACGGTCTACCTGGCCGGCGTGCTGAAGGACGCCGGGCTGGCGCCGTCTGCCGGCGAGGCGCGCCGTCTCATCGACGGCGGCGGCGTCAGGATCAACCAGGAGCCGGTGGCGCCCAAGAGCTACAACGTGGACCCGGCGCTTCTCGCCCCGGGCACGGTGCTGCAGGTGGGCAAGCGCAAGTACGCGCGTCTGGCGTAAGGGCTGGCCGTCTCTTCGATCCGTATGGGGGAGGGCCGGCTTCCGATCTTGGATTTCGCCCGTTATCAAAATCCAAGATCGGAGGCCGGCCCTCTTTTTGTAGCGTGAACCGATCGCGCGTTCGCCGGCTCTTGCCAAGCGTGCAGGAGAATCATAGATGGCTGGAGTGCGACGTCTCGGTGCTTGTCCGCGCGGCGGGGTATGATGAGGCGTAGTGCAAACAGCCGGTGCGGGCTTGCCGTGCCGGTGGGTGAGGAGGGCGTATGTCGGTAGAGAAGCTTGCGGCGCGCATCGACGCGGCCATGGGGCGCGCGGATGTGGACACGGTGTTTGCCAACGCCAAGATCGTGGACGTGTACGGGCACCGCGTGGTGACGGGATCGGTTGCCGTGAAGGACGGCGAGATCGTGGCCACGCTGTTTGAGGGGCGCGACGAGGGTGCGGCGGCTGGCGGCATCTACGCGGCGCGCGCGGCGCAGGTGATCGACTGCGCCGGCCGCTACCTGGCGCCCGGCCTCATAGACGGGCATCTGCACATGGAGAGCTCCAACGTGCGTCCGGCCGAGTACGCCAAGATGGCGCTGGCGCGCGGCACCACCACCGCCATCGCCGACAGCCACGAGATCGCCAACGTGTGCGGGCTCGACGGGCTGCGCTTCATGATCGAGGACGCGCGCCGCGCGCCGCTGAACGCGCGCTTCATGATGCCGTCCTGCGTGCCGGCCCTGCCCGACGAGCAGGCGGGCGCCTCCATCACCGCCGCCGACATGCGGGCGTTCTTCTCGCAGTATCCCGGCGACATCTTCGGCCTGGGCGAGATGATGAACATGCCCGGCGTCACCGGCGCCGACCCCGAGACGCTGGCGCGCATCGACGCGGCGGCGCAGACCGCCAGCGGCATGACCGACGGGCACGCCCCGCTGGTTGCCGGCCCCGAGCTCAACGCGTACACGGCGGCCGGCGTCATGGCCGACCACGAGTGCACCAACCCCGACGAGGCGCTCGACAAGCTGTCCCGCGGCATGTACGTCATGCTGCGCGAGGGCACCTGCAGCCACGACCTGGAGAACCTCGCCTCGCTGGTGACCGACGACCCGGCCCGCGCGCGCCGCTGCTGCCTGGCCACCGACGACCGCGCGCCGTCTGACGCGCTCAACACCGGCATGATCGACAACGCCGTGCGCCTGGCGGTTGAGAAGGGCGTCGACCCGCTGGACGCGGTGACCATGGGCACCCTTTCCACGGCGGAGGCCTTCGGGCTCGATCACGGCTGCGGGCGCGCAGGCGCGCTGGTGGGCTCCGTTGCCCCGGGCAAGCGCGCCGACTTGCTCGTGCTCGACGACCTGACGTTTGCCTCCGCGCCCGCCCAGGTGTACGCGGCCGGCGTTTTGGTGGCCGAGGACGGCGTCTTTGTCGGGGAGATCGCGCCGGCGTCGCCCGAGGTTGCGCGCTTGGAGAAGAAGCTGCGCGGCAGCGTGCGGCTTCCCGCGCTTACCGAGGAGACCTTCAGCTACGCCTTCGATCCGGCCCTGCCGGTTATCGGCGTGACGCCGGCCAACGCCATCACCGCCGAGGTGCGCGCCGAAAGCGCCGAGGGCCTGCGCCGCCTGGTGCTGGTGGAGCGCCATGGGCGCGGCGTGGCTGCGCAGGCGGCGGGCGCTGCGGAAGCCGACCTGTGGGGCAAGCACGTCGGCCGCGGCTGGGTGAGCGGCTACAACATCCGCAACGGCGCCGTGGCGGCTACCATCGGCCACGACTCCCACAACGTGTGCGTGGTGGGCGACAACCCCGCCGACATGCTGGCCGCGCTTGAGGCCGTGGGGCAGGGCGGCGCGGTCGCCGTGAGCGGCGGCGAGGTTGCGGCGCGGTTGGATCTGCCGCTCGGCGGGCTCATGAGCGACAAGGACGCCGCCACGGTGGCCTCCGAGCACGATGCGTTTGTGCAGACGGTGCGCGCCATGGGGGTCGAGCCGCCGGTTGACCCGCTCATGGGTCTCATCTTCCTGCCGCTGCCGGTGATACCTACGCTGCGCATCCGCCCCGAGGGCGTGTTCGACGTGCGGACCTTCCAGTATGCGGGGTGCTGCTAGAGAGCGCTTGGCCCTGTGGGTTCCAAGCTGAGTGCGGCCTATGAAAAACACGGCGGTCCCGTTTCGGCGGGCCGCCGCGTTGTCTAGACGCGGTTGTGTTTCTGACGCGCGCTGCGCGCTACTTTCCGAGCGCGCGCAGGATGAACCGCCCCACGCCGTTTTTGTCGCACGAGTCCGCTACAGCGTTGGCAACCGCCTTCACCTCGGGCAGCGCGTTCGCCATGGCAACGCCCGTGCCCGCCGCCTCGATCATCGAGAGGTCGTTGATGTTGTCGCCAAAGGCAACGCTTTCGGCGCGGTCTGCGCCCAGGTGCTCGCAGAGCCACGCGAGCGCGATGCCCTTGGCGCCGGCGACGTCGGAGATCTCCAGGTTAAACGGGGTGGAGCTCACGCAGGAGAGGCTGGCGTCGCACGCGATCTCCGCGCGCAGGCTGCCTGCGTCCTGCGGGTTCTTCCAGCTCATGGAAACACGCTCCACGTGGGTCGGCCGGGCGAGGAACTCTGCCAGCGGCTCGTCCACCGGCGTGCGGTTGGAGAGCATGAGCTGGCGCGTGGGCAGGTCGTCCACGAACTCGGGGATGCGCTCGTAGTCGGCGCGGGCGGTGTAGATGACGCCGTCGGCAAAGACGTCGAAAAGCACGTCGCGCCCGCGCGAGAGCTCGTAGAGCGCAAGCGCGCGCTCGCGACCCAGGTCGACGCGGCGCAGCGCCGGCTCGACGGGCTTGCCGTTGCGCACGGAGGCGACCACCGCGCCGTTGACGGCCACCACGTGCCGCACGGCGGGGTGGGCGAGAAGCTCCGCCGGAACGCCGGTGGCGCACCGGCCGGTGCACGGAACGAACTCGAGCCCGCGCGCGGCGATTTCGTCAAGCGCGCGCCAGTTCTCGTCGGTGATGCGCTTGTCAGACGTTACGAACGTTCCGTCAAGGTCGGAGAAAAAGATCATCGCAGCCCCTCAATGCAGATTGTGCCATTGGGGACGGGTACAGATGGCACACGCCGCACGTTCTGCCATCTGTACCCGTCCCCAATGGCATAGTCTACCACCGCTGCGCTACGCGCCCAGGCGGACCGTGCGGGCGCCCAGCAGCTCGGCGTCGCGGGGGTCGTGCGTCGCCACCACCACGGTGCGTCCGCACTCGCGAAGGCAGATGAGCTGCGCCACCGCCTCTTTCGTTGCGGGGTCGAGGCCGGTAAACGGTTCGTCCAGCAGCAGCACGTCGTAGGGGACGAGAAGCGCCCGGGCAAGCGCGATGCGCCTGCGCTGCCCGCCCGAGCAGGTGCCGGCGGCTTGGTGCGCCACCGCCTCCAGCCCCAGCGCGGCGAGAAGCTCGGGCGCCGCGTTCCAAGCGGCGCTGGCGCGCGGCGCGGCGAGGCGCGCGTTGGCAAGCGCGCTCGCCTGGTCGGCCAAGCGGTCGTCCTGAAACACCATCGACACGCAAGGGGTCCGCGGCGTTTCTTCCGCTTGCCCCGCGACCTTGGCGTCTTCGTTTTCCCCGCAGGTAACCGTGCCCGTGCTGGGCTGCTCCAGCCCTGCGGCCATGCGCAGCAGCGTGGTCTTGCCAAAGCCCGAGGGCGCCATGAGACACACGGTCTCGCCCGCCGCCACCGCAAACGTCTGCGGCGGCACTGCCGCGCACCGGCCGAACGTCTTTCCCGCCTGCGAGAAGCGCAGCCATGCGCCGGAGGCGGTCGCCTCGCGGGTGTCGGGCGCATCCGGCGCGCCGCTCCCGGGGTCACGCGTCTCGCTGAGTCGCTGCGCTGCCGGATCGCGGCGCCGTGCGCGCGCCGCCCCGGTAAGCGCGGGCGCCGCGGCATCCAGCAACGCCAAGAGCAGCCGCTCGCTGAGCACGCTCAGCGCCACCACTGCGAGCGTCCAGGCAAACAGGTCGCCCGTCTCGAAGTACACCTTGGCGTCGTAGATCGCCTCGCCCACCGATCCTGCGGGGATGCCGATAACCTCGGCCGCCACGCCGGCCTTCCACGCCATGCCGCACGAAAGCGCTACCGCCGCGCGCAGGTGGCCGAGAAGCGCCGGCATCCGCAGGTAGCGCAGGCGCCGCGCCGGGCTCACGCGCAGCACGCGCGCCATCTCGGCCAGCGCGGGCGGCTCTGCGCGCAGCCCTGCCAGGGTGTTCTCGTAAGCGATCGGCGCCGCTACGAGTGCCACCACGAAAACGGCGAGGTTCTCGGCCCGCAGCCATACGAGCGCAAGCACGGTGAGGGAGGCGACCGGCACGCTTTTGGCAAGCGCCACCGCCGGCGCGGCGAACTCCTCCGCGCGGCGCCACCGCGCGCCCGCCGCAGCGGCGACGCCCCCAACCGCTGCGCCGAGCGCAAGTCCGGCGGCGATGCGCAAAAGCGAGAAGCCCACCCGGCTCCAAAACGCCGCCGTGGGGATCAGCTGCGCCAAGCGGAGGGCAACGTCAACGGGGCCGGGCAGCAGCAGGGAGCTGCGCAGCGCCCAAGCGGCAAGCTGCCACAGCGCGAGCCACGCCGCAACGGCCCACCAGGCAAACGGGCTGCGGTGCCTGTCAGGGGCTGCCGGCACGTTAGCCCTCGTAGTAGAACATATCGTCCGGCAGCGTGCCGCCCACGGAGGCCGGGTCGGCGTCGTAGAGCGTCTCCAGGTAGCCGGCCAGCTCGTTGTGCATGGCCGCGCCGGTGTCCCACACGATGTGACAGAAGGGGATGGCCTTCTCGGCCACGGCGGCGTCGATGATGCCCGCCGCCTCGATGAGCTGCGCCGCGCCGGCCGCGTTCTCGTTCACGTAGTCAACCGAGCGGGTGTAGGCGCCCATGAGCTCGTCCACCGCCTCGGGATGCTCCTCCACAAACGCGGTGCGCGCCACGGCCACGCCGGTGACGAGCTGCGAGTCGCCGCCTGCGCGCTGCACGGTCTCATCCCACACGTCGGTGAGGTCGAGCGCCAGCGTGGCGCCCTCGAGCTTTGCCAGGGCGCTCGTGGCGAAAGGCTGGGGCAGCATGGCCACCAGCGTGGGGTCGGCCTGCAGCGCGGCCAGGCACTCGGCGTGCTCGCTTTTCCACTCGATGGTGAGGTCGGTTGCGGGGTCGACGCCGTTGGCGCGCAGCAGGTACTCCAGCGCGTACTGCGGGGTGGACCCGCGCCCCGCCGAGACCAGGTGGCATCCGGTCAGGTCGGCGATGGAGTTAACCAGCGTGTCAACCGTTACGATGTCAAGAACGCCCAGCGTGTTGACGCCGAGCACCTGCACGGCGCCCTCGGTTTTTTGGTAGAGCACCGCCGCCAAGTTGGCCGGCACGCACAGCACGTCCAGCTCGCCCTGGATAAGCGCGGGCGTGAGCTCGTCAGCCGAGCCGGCGAGCGTGAACTCGTAGGTGTTGGCAAGCTGGCCGATGTGCGCGGGGTCCTTGGCGAAGGCGTCGTCGGCCTGGTCGGCGACCGCCGACCCGTCGATGAAGCCAGCCGCCGCCATGAGGCCCGCAAGCCCCATGCCCGTGGGGCCCTTGAGCGCGCCGATGCGCAGGGTTGCGCCGGCGGCGCCGGCGGACAGCGCTGCGGAGCCGGCGGAGGTGCTGCCGGCGGCTCCGCTCTTCTCGCCTTGGCCGGCGCATCCGGCGCCAAACGCCGCAAGAGAGGCGCTGCCCAAGGCGGCGGCGCCGAGCGCAAGCGCCCGCCGGCGGCTTATCGGGGTCTGCATGGGGGTGGTGCGGTTGCAAGGCATGGTGCTCAGAGCTCCTCAGGTGGGGCGACGCGGCGCGCCGAGGTGTATCAGATGAGCATCATTTTACCGCGCCTGCCTTGCTACGCCTCCGAGCGCTCGGCTATGGGCACGTAAGGCTTGTTGTCCATCACGGTTACGTATGCCGGGCGGATGATGCGGTTCACGCCGTAGAGCTCCTCCATGCGGTGCGCGGCCCAGCCGGCCATGCGCGACACCGCGAACAGCGGGGTGTACAGGTCCTGAGGGACGCCCAGCATGTGGTAGACCAGGCCGGTGTACATGTCGATGTTGGCGCAGATGGGCTTCTTGGTGCCGCGCACGTTGGCGATGATCTCGGGCGCCAGGCGCTCGATCGAGGCGATGAGGTTGTACTCGGGCTCAAGGTCCTTCACCGCGGCCAGGTGCGCCGCGTAGCGCTTGCAGATCTGCGCGCGCGGGTCCGAGAGCGTGTAGACCGCGTGGCCCATGCCGTAGATGAGGCCCGTCTCGTCAAAGGCCTTCTTGCGCGCGATCTTCTCCAGATAGCAGGCGAGCTCGTCGTCGTTGTCCCAGCGCGCAACGTGGGTCATGATGTCCTTCTGCATGGCGGTGACCTTGGCGTTGGCGCCGCCGTGGCGCGGGCCCTTGAGCGAGCCGATGGCCGCCGCGTACGCCGAGTAGGCGTCGGTGGCCGAGGAGGACAGCACGCGGCAGGCGAAGGTGGAGTTGTTGCCGCCGCCGTGCTCGGCGTGGAGCATGAGCATGACGTCGAGCATCATGGCCTCGTCGCGGGTGAAGTCGTCCCCGCCGCGCAGCACCTGCAGGACCGTCTCGGCCACGGAGTAGGAGGGGACGGGCGAGGGCACGTGGGCGTCGCGGCCCTCCATCTCGGCGAGGCGCGCCACGTGCGCGATAGCCGCCATGCGCGGCAGGCGGGCGATAAGCGAGGCCGCCACGTCGATCTCGTGCTCGGGGTCGGTGGTGTCGGGGTTGGCGTCGAAGGCGTACAGCATCAGCACGGCGCGCTGGAGCACGTTCATGATGCTCGACGACCGAGTGGGCATCGGGAACTCGTAGACGTACTCGCGGTCGAGGAAGCGGAAGTCGGCGATGCGCTGGCGGAAGTCGTACAGCTCGCCCTTGGTGGGTAGGAATCCCGTTATGAGCAGGTAGGCCACTTCCTCGTAGCCGAAGCGATCCTCCGCCTGGGCGTTGCGCACCAGGTCCTTAACGTCGTAGCCGCGGTAGGTGAGCCTGCCCTCGTCGGGCACGGCCACGCCGTCGACCTTCTTGTAGCCGTGAACGTCGCAGATGCGGGTGAGTCCGGCTACCACGCCGCTGCCGTCGGCGTTGCGCAGGCCGCGCTTCACGTCGTGCTCGGCAAAGAGCTTCTCCTCGTACGGCTCGAAGTTCGTGAGGCTGTGGTAGAGCCGTTCGCCGTCGGAGCCGATGTGGCGCTTCGCTGCAAAGTCCTCCAGGTGGCGGTTCTTCATCGGCCCGTAGGCGAATTTCATGTGCTCCATGATGCCTCCTTAGCAGTCGCGCGAAAGGGTAGGGGAAATCGCGGCCGGAGCGGGCCGTGAGATACGCGGTATGCGGCGGTAGCTCAAGGGCGTCAGCGTCGGCCGACCGGGTGGCGCAGCAGGCGTCGAGCGCTTCGGCTTAGAGCCGGTGCATGAAGTTGAAAACGTCCTCGCGCTGCACGGAGATGGTGAGGCCGGTGTTCTCGCCCAAGTCGGAGAGGCTGGCCTGCAGGGAGGAGAAGTCGCAGGTGGCGGGTGCCAGGTCGGCGAGCATCGTCATCGTGAAGGTGTCCTCGACGATGCTCTGCGTGATGTCGCGGATGTCGACGTTACCCTCGGCGAGGATGCCGGCAACGCGGGCAACGATGCCGGGGCGGTTCTTGCCCAGCACGGTGACAACGATACGGTCGGCAGAGGTTGCTGCCATGGTACCTCCTTCAGGGCGGCGGCCAGCACCGCCGACGAAACGCGTCTGTACAGATTCAACCTTTATACCCAAAACGCCCCGCAGAAGCGAGCGGCGTCGTATGAAACCAACCGTTCACAATGCTGCGGCTCCGCTGAGGGGCGGGTCCGGCGGGCTGCGTTGTCGCCTGCGCTGCGTGGTGACTTTATGGCGGCGGACGCGCGCGAGGCCAACGTGGTACACTAGCCAAGTTGTCTCGCCTTGGTCGGAAACCAAGGCAACCCCTTACGCCCTGATTGGAAACCAGGGCACGAGCTAAGGAGTCATCCCATGAAGCAAGGCATCCATCCCGAGTACATGGAGTGCACCGTCCGCTGCTCCTGCGGCAACACCTTCGTGACCCATTCCACGGTTCCGGAGATCCGCGTCGAGCTCTGCAACGAGTGCCACCCGTTCTACACCGGCCAGCAGAAGTTCGTGGACACCGGTGGACGCGTCCAGCGCTTCGCCGACAAGTTCGGTGGCGCCGCCAAGGCCGCCCTGGAGCGCGAGGCTGCCAAGAAGGCCGAGCGCGCCAAGAAGGCCGCCGAGGCCGAGGCCGCCAAGAAGGCCGAGCGCGACGCCAAGGCCGCCGAGAAGGCCAAGCGCGCCGAGAAGTTCGCCGCCGAGGCTGCCAAGAAGGCTGAGGAGGCCGAGGCTGTCGAGGTCAAGGCCGAGGTCGAGGCTGCTGCCGACGAGACCATCGCCGAGGAGCAGGCTGCCGAGTAGGCGCTTCTCGCCTGACGCTGCGCCGCACCCGAGCGCATAGCGTAACGCCCGCCGTTGGAGCTCCCAGCGGCGGGCGTTTTTTGTGGCCCAATGGCTGGCCTGTGGCGCGTCACTCGGTTGCGGCGCGCTGGGTGCGCAGCGTGCGCATGATGTGCTTGGGCACGGCGTGCAGCGCGCACGGGCCGATCACGGTGCCGGCGGCCCGCTTGGCGGCGTCGCTGCCGTTGCTGGTGGCGTAGGCGTGGGCAAAGCGCTCGAGCATCTCTATGTCGTTGCCGCCGTCGCCGTACACCGCCACCTCGTCTTCCGAGAACCCCAGGTAGCGGGCGAGGTAGGCCACCGCCGTGCCCTTGTTCACGTCCTTGTCGGTGATCTCGAACATCGACGGGTCGAAGGGGGCGTTCACCACCGAGTCGGCGTGCTCGGCGATGAACGACTTCAGCTCGTGTTCGCGGACGGCGTCGCGCACGTGGCAGTTGATCTTCAGGATGTCGCGCGAGAGGATGTCGGCCGGCGTCTGGTCAAAGCGGCAGTCGGCGAGGAACTTGGCGCGCATCGGCCGCATCACTAGGCCGAGAAGCCCCCGGCGCCCGCCGTAGGCTGCGTGGCGCTCGCGCGACTCGGTGACGAAGACGTGGTCGTAGCCGATGCAGTCGAAGCCGAGGTCGGGGAAGGCGCGCAGAAGCCCCTCGATGAACGCCTTGTCGATGGGCTTGGCGTAGATGAGCTCGCCTTCGGTGTTGAAGACCATGGCGCCGTTCATGCCCACGGCGTGCATGCGCACCTTGTCGAACCCGAAGTCGACGCGCTGCTGCGCGCGCATGTTGCGGCCTGTGGCCACGGTGAACTCGAGGCCGGCCTCCTCAACGGCGCGTATCGCCTTGAGCACGGTCTTGTCCACTTGGTGGAAGTAGTTGAGAAGCGTTCCGTCCAAATCGCATGCGAACAGCTTGATCACGCGCGGCTCTCCTTCCTCGTTTTGCCGCGCAAAAGTCTAGCACGCACCCGCTGGGCGCACCCGCGCTGCACACAACCTGCGCCAACCCTTGACGTCGCCCTTACGCGGACGAGATCTTTCGCTGCTACCGTGGGGCTTTTGTGGCGTTTCTCGCCGGTTCGCAGCACAACATGTTGCTTTGTGGGTTTTCTCGCACCTGGTACCAGGGGCAAGCAAGAACCGTGCCAGACGCTGCCCGCTTCGCGCCAAGAATCCGATCGGGTTTCTGATAGAACGCGGTTAGACGCTCGCGTGACCATGGGCGTGCACATGGAGGCGCCGGGCGGTTGGCATACTTGTCAAGCGTCTCCGATCGGATACAGTTTGGAGGTGCAATGCTTGCTGTTTGGAGGTCAGAGCGCGTTGACCGCTGGCTGCGCACGTTACGTGACACGACGGCTCGCACCCGCATTCTGCTTGCGATCGACGCCATGACGTTGCGTGGCGAGCCGGTCGGCGATTGGAAGAGTGTTGCCGGGATTTCCGGCCTGTTTGAGCCGCGTGTGCATGTTGGGCCGGGGTACCGGTTGTATTTTGCTTTTGAGGGCACAAGCGTTTTGCTTTTGCTGGTGGGCGGAGACAAGTCGACCCAGCTGCGGGACATCAAGCAGGCTAAAGCAATCTTGCGTGATTGGAGGGAACACCATGGGCGATGAGTTCCTACCGTATGACACGAGCGAATATCTGGATGACGAGGCTGCGGTCGAGGCGTACCTGCGCGAGGCGTTCTCAACAGGGGACGCCGAGCTCATCCAGCTGGCGCTGGGCAATGTGGCCAAAGCTCGGGGCATGACGTTTGTTGCCGAGAAAACAGGTATGAGCCGCACGAGCTTGTACCGTGCGTTTCAGCGCGGGTCGCAGCCTTCGTTCAAAACCGTGCTCAACGTGATGCAGTCCCTGGGGTTTTCGCTGCAGACTCGGCGGATTGACGGGAACCCTGAGGAAGATGACGCCGCCAAGCGGTCTGTACATCTCGGTGCATAAGGTGGCGCACAAGCAACATCCTCGGCACGACATTTCATTGGTTAAGGCGTAACTGGTGGACACCAGATGCCAATCTATGCTGCAAATAAATACTCTATTTCTATAGTACGCTAAAAATATGATATTATCGAGAAGGCGGATCATGTGGGAGATACGCGTTGAGTGGATAGCGGATTGGCTCGATCAACAAGACGAGGCGACGCTTGCGTGCGTATACGCTGCTTTTGACGTGCTGCAGAGGGAGGGTTCGGCGCTGGGAAGACCGCTGGTGGATTCGTTGGACCATGCGGGCCGCTTTCACCTGAAGGAGCTGCGCCCCGCTTCGCCGGGTCGCACCGAGATCCGTATCATCTTTGCGTTCGACCCTCGCCGCCGCGCGGTCATGCTGCTGGCGGGAGACAAGGCGGCCGGAAAGCGGTCCGAGCGCTGGGCTCGCTGGTATCGTCGGGCAATCCCCGAGACAGAGCGCCGCCTTGCCGTGCATTTGAGTGAAACGGAGTGAGCATGGAGCCGTTGTCGTACCGCGCTTACCGCGCAGAGCACCCGGTTAGCGAGATCAGCATGGAGATTGCGCGAGCCGCCACCGACAAGAAGATTCGCGCTTACGAGCTCCGTCAGGCGAGAAAAGCGTGCCACCTGACCCAAGAGCAGCTTTCGGCGCGGATGGGCGTGGGGCAGAAGCGTATCTCGGCGTTGGAAAACGGCAAGCTCGACAGCCTGAAGATCGACACCCTGCGGCGTTACGTGGCCGGGCTGGGCGGAACGCTCGAGATCGCCGCCAAGCTTCCCGGGGGAACGGTCCGTCTCGTCTAAGGCCCCTGCGCCATACGCCTCCTTGCGCGCTCCTTACATGGTTTCTTTGTTCGCGTCGGCGCTTGCGTGCGCAACTCGCGGGGCATGTTGCTAGAGTAGGGCCCGACTGATTACACGCTGCACGCAGCGGGCGCCCGCAGGGAAGCGCCGGTGCGTGCGCCGCACGACCGAAGGATTCGCATGGGCTTCGTTTCAAAACTCCTCTCGTTCGGCTCCGACAAGGACCTCAAGCGGTTCGAGAAGATCAAAGATAAAGTCAACGCCCTGGCCCCCACCTACGAGGCTATGCCGTCGGGCGAGTTCGAGCGCGACGAGCACGGCAACCTGGTGCGTGACGAGCACGGGCGCCTGCACGCCCCCGCCGACACCCTGCGCGGCCAGACCGAGGTGCTCCGCGCGCGCCTCGCCGCCGGCGAGACGCTGGACGACGTCCTCCCCGACGCGTTCGCCGTGGTGCGCGAGGCGGCCAGCCGCTCGGTGGGCATGCGCCACTTCGACGTTCAGATCATCGGCGGCATCGCCCTGCACGAGGGCATGATCGCCGAGATGAAGACCGGCGAAGGCAAGACGCTCGTGGCCACGCTCGCCGCCTACTTGAACGCTCTGCCCGGCACGGGCGTGCACGTGGTCACCGTGAACGACTACCTCGCCAAGCGCGACTCCGAGTGGATGGGTCGCGTGTACCGCTTCCTCGGCATGGAGGTCGGCCTGCTGCAGAACGGCATGCCGCTCGAGCTCAAGCGCCCGGCCTACGCCGCCGACATCACCTACGGCACCAACTCCGAGTTCGGCTTCGACTACCTGCGCGACAACATGGTGACCCGCCCCGAGCAGCGCGTTCAGCGCGGGCACGCCTACGCCATCGTGGACGAGGTCGACTCCATCCTGATCGACGAGGCGCGCACGCCGCTCATCATCTCCGGCGCGGGCACCAAGTCGGCCGACACCTACAAGAAGTTCGCCCGCGCCGTCCGCGGCCTCAAGCGCGCCGAGGAGCCCGAGCTCGACATGCTCGCCATGGCCGAGGAGCGCCCCGAGCCCGACGGCGACTTCGTGATGGACGAGGCCAAGCACACCATCGCCGCCACCGAGCAGGGCCTGAAGAAGATCGAGCAGCGCCTGGGGATCGACGACATCTACGCCGACCTCTCCGGCCAGCTCGTGAACCACCTGCAGCAGGCCCTCAAGGCCGAGTACCTGTTCCACCGCGACCAGCAGTACGTGGTCACCCCCGACCGCGAGGTCAAGATCGTGGACGAGTTCACCGGCCGCATCATGGAGGGCAGGCGCTACTCCGAGGGCCTGCACCAGGCCATCGAGGCCAAGGAGAACGTGCCGGTGCGCGAGGAGAACCAGACCCTTGCCACCATCACGCTGCAGAACTACTTCCGCCTCTACGACAAGCTCTCCGGCATGACCGGTACGGCCCTTACCGAGGATGCCGAGTTCCGCGAGATCTACAACCTGCCCGTGCAGGTGATCCCCCCGAACAAGAAGGTCATCCGCCAGGACGACGACGACCTGGTGTACCGCACCATCGACGCGAAGTTCTCGGCCGTGGCCGACCGGATCGCCGAGTGCCACGCCAAGGGTCAGCCGGTGCTGGTGGGCACCGTCTCCATCGAGAGCTCCGAGCGCCTCTCGCGCATGCTTTCCAAGCGCGGCATCGCCCACGAGGTCCTGAACGCCAAGCACCACGAGCGCGAGGCCCACATCGTGGCGCAGGCCGGCCGCCTGGGCGCCGTGACCATCGCCACCAACATGGCCGGCCGTGGTACGGACATCCTGCTCGGCGGCAACCCCGAGGAGCTTGCCCGCGAGGAGGTCATGGAGCAGGACTTCGGCCTGGCGCGCGCCACCATGGCCAAGCTTCTGCAGGAGGGCAACCCCGCGCGGCTCTCGGCCTCCGACATCGCCGACATACACCTGGCCGAGGAGGTCAGCGACGAGGCGCTCTCGGCGCTTGCCGATGCCTTCGCCGCCACCGAGGCCGTTGCGCGCGAGCAGTGCAAGAAGGAGCACGAGGAGGTCGTGCGCGCCGGCGGCCTCATGGTCATCGGCACCGAGCGCCACGAGTCCCGCCGCATCGACAACCAGCTCCGCGGCCGCTCCGGCCGTCAGGGCGACCCGGGCGAGACGCAGTTCTACCTCTCGCTCGAGGACAACCTCATGCGCCTGTTCGGCGGCGACCGCATGGACAAGATCGCGGCCATGATGGTCAAGGCCGACATGCCCGACGACATGCCCATCCAGGCCAAGATGATCTCCAAGGCCGTCGAGAACGCCCAGCGCAAGGTCGAGGGCATCAACTTCGGCATGCGCAAGAACGTGCTCGAGTACGACGACGTCATGAACAAGCAGCGCCAGGTGATCTACGAGGAGCGCAACCGCATCCTCGACGGTAAGGACCTCTCCGCACACGTGGCCGAGGTCATGCGTGACACGGTGCGCCGCTGCGTGAACGAGTTCTGCCCCAAGGATTCCAAGGCCGGCGAGCGCGACCTCGACGGGCTGCTGGGGTGGCTCGTCGACCTCACCGGCCGCAACGACGTGCCGGCGCTCAACGGCGCCACCTACGACGAGCTGGTTGACGAAGTTCTCGCCTTTGTGCAGAAGGCCTACGACGAGAAGGCCGAGCGCTTGGGCTCCGAGCTCATGAACATGCTCAACACCCAGGTGATGCTGCGCGTCATCGACACGCGCTGGATGAGCTACCTGCAGGAGATGGACTACCTCAAGCAGGGCATCGGCCTGCGCGGCTTCGGCCAGCGCGACCCGCTCGTGGAGTACAAGAGCGAGGCCTACCGCGCCTTCCAGCTTTTGGTCAACACCATGTACGAGGACTACCTGCGCACGGTGCTGCGCATCGAGGTGCGCCGCGCCGCCCCGCAGGTGGAGCGCGCGGAGGCCCCCTCGGCGCTCGCGCACGCCACCTACTCCGGCCCGGCCGAGGTCGACGGCGCGCATGCTCCCTCCGCGCTCGCGCAGGGCGCCGCCGCCCAGGCCGCCACGCAGGGCGTGGGCGCAGCTCCGCAGGGCAGCGCGGGCAACGCCGGGGCGGGCAAGGTCAAGACCTACGTCAAGGCCGAGAGCGGCGACCCCTACGCCAACGTGGGCCGCAACGACCCGTGCCCGTGCGGCAGCGGCAAGAAGTTCAAGAACTGCCACGGGAGGAACCGTTAATGGAGGCGGTTTCGCGGGCAGAGCTCGAGGCGCTGGGCGCGCGTCTTTCCGAGGTGGAGCAGTACCTGCACCTGGACGAGAAGCGCACGCGCATCGTGGCGCTCGAGCAGCAGAGCGCCGCGCCCGGCTTCTGGGACGACGCCGAGGCGGCGCGCTCTCTCATGAGCGAGCTTGCGCAGATGAAAGACGACGTGGAGGCCGTGGAGCGTGCGCGCGCCATGCTGTCCGACGCCGGTGCGGCGCTCGACCTGGCCGACGAGATGGACGGCGACGAGGAGCTTCTCGCCGAGGCGCAGAAGCTGGCCTGCGAGCTTGAGCGCAACGTGGACGAGCTGGAACTGGCGAGCTGGTTTACCGGCGAGTTCGACCACGGCGACGCCATTCTCACCATTAAGCCGGGGCAGGGCGGCCTGGAGGCCCAGGACTGGACCTTCATGCTGTTCAAGATGTACATGAAGTACTGCGAGCGCCGCGGCTGGAAGGTCACGGTGAACGACTGCCCCGCTGCCGAGGTCATCGGCATCGACCGCGCCACCATCACGGTGGAGGGCAAGAACGCCTTCGGGATGCTGCGCGCCGAGGCCGGCGTGCACCGCTTGGTGCGCATCAGCCCCACCGACGCCAAGAAGCGCCGCCAGACCACCTTCGCCGGCGTGGAGGTCATCCCGGTGCTGCCCGACAACATCGACATCGAGATCGCCCCGGATGACATCCGCGTGGACGTGTACCACGCCAGCGGCCCGGGCGGCCAGGGCGTCAACACCACCGACTCGGCCGTGCGCGTGACGCACCTGCCCACCGGCATCGTGGTGACCTGCCAAAACGAGCGCTCCCAGATCCAGAACAAGGCGGCGTGCATGCAGATCCTCAAGGCGCGCCTGTACGAGCTGGAGCTCAAGAAGCGCGCCGAGCAGCTCGACGAGATCCGCGGCCCCAAGACCGAGATCGGCTTCGGCAACCAGATCCGCAGCTACGTGCTCTATCCCTACCAGATGGTGAAGGATCTGCGCACGGGTGTGGAGACGGGCAACGTGGAGAGCGTGCTGGAGGACGGCGACCTGGATCCGTTCATCATCGGCTACCACCGCTGGGCCACTGGCAACGCCGACGGTGCCGAGGCGGCCGATCCAGCGTAGAATCGAGCGTGCGGCAGCGCGTGGCGGGAGGCGTTTGTGCGGTTTTGCCTGCCGGCGTTAGCAAATGCTAATGCGCGCGCAGACCGCTTGCGCTATAACGATAGGTGGGTCGGGCAGCTCGCTTGCACCGGAGTTATCGCGTAATCGATACCGGGGCAAGCGAGCTTTCTCGTCAGGGGGGGTCTTTTCCATGACGATCGAATCTCTCGTTTCCCGTATGATCGCAGGGTCTGACGAGGAGCTGGTTGATAAGCTGGTGGCCATCGCGCGGGTGCGCACGGTTGCCAAAAGTGAGCGGATCATCACGGCGGGTGACGTGCAGACGCAGGCGAACCTGTTGGTTTCAGGGGGCATGCGCTCGTTTTTCATCGATCACGAGGACCGCGAGGTCACCGATTGCCTGATGCTCGACGTAGGCTCACCGGCGATGCCTTCGGCGCGCTTCGACGTGCCGTCGCCCACCACGGTGGAGGCGCTGTTCGACAGCGTGTTGCTCTCCTTTGACCTTGCGCGGTTCTTGGCCATTCTCAACACAAGCCTACCGCTTGCGCTTGCCTGCATCAGGATGCTGCAAGACGCGTGGACCATGCACTGGGAGGTCAAGGAGGTGGTCTCGCAGATGCGTGCCGACGAGCGCTACCGCTGGTTCTGCGAGAAGTACCCCGGGCGGATCAGTCAGATTCCCAACCGCTATATTGCCTCGTACCTGGGGATGTCGCCGATCACGCTGTCGCGCATCCGCTCGGCCGAGCGGCAGGGGTAACGCGGGGGCTGCGGCCTCTTACCGCTGCGTGCCGGCGCCGCTTCCGTTGAGCGTGCTACGTTGTAGAGCGTCCAGCCCTGAGGTGTCCACCCTGTTTGAACATATATAGTAGTGGGCAGGGAAAACGCGCGATGCCGGGCGGACCGGCGCAGGGGAGGCAGCATGGCACGGGTGATGTTTCGCTATCCGGAAGACGGCCAGGTAACGTGCACGGCGCCGGTGGGCTGGGACGCAGACGTCTCCAACGCCGACCTGCGGATGATCGGTTTAGGGCTGCCTGCCGAGGTTGAGCGCCTGCGTGCGGCCGGCCGGCTCTCCGAGGCGGTTGCGACCATCGACGCGTTGCTTACCGCAGGTATGGAGCCGGCGGGCGTGCAGCCCGAGCTGGTAGGGTGCCTTCGGGCGGAGCGGCACCGCATCGAGCTTACGCGCCGCGCCTTCACGGTGACCCGCGCCGAGGCGCTTGCGACGCTGCGCGCCGAGATCCCCGGCTTTTCCGAAGCGGACCTGAACGCGCTTATCGCCCGGCGCCGGATCGAATGGCGCTTCATCGAGGGCGAGCAGCATTTCTTGGAGAACTTCATGGACTCCCTGCGCGTGTACGTCCACGAGATCCCCGGCCTGGCGCCGGCGTCCGCAGGCGACGTTGAGGCGCGCGACGCGCTTATCGAGCGCACGCGCGCCGAAGGCGGGGCGGCCCGGCGGATCACGCTGCGGGCGCGGCTGGAGGTGCCCGGGGCGGCTGCCGGCGAGACGGTGCGCGCGTGGCTCCCGGTGCCTGCCGCCTGCGCTCAGCAGAGCGCAATCGAGATCCTTGCCGCCACCGAGGGCGCGGTCGTGGCCGAGCCGGATGCGCCTGCGCGGACCGTGTACTGGGAGTCGGATACCGTGCGCGCCTTCGAGGTGACATACCGGTACGTGGCGCGGACGCCGTACGTGGATGCGTACGCGCTGGCGGAGGGGGACGCGGATGATGCCGCGACGGTGCCGGCTGCGCTGGGGGAGGGTGACGTTGCGCCCGAGGACCTGGCCGAGCTTGAGCCGCACATCGTGTTCACGCCGTACGTGCGTGCCCTGGCCGCACGCGTGACTGCCGGCGCGCGCACGCCGCTGGCGCAGGCCCGGGCGCTGTACGACTATGTGACCGCGAACGTTGACTACCGTTACCAGCCGCCGTATGCGCTGCTCGACAACATCGCCGACACCTGCGCCAAGTCGCTGCGCGGCGACTGCGGCGTGATGGCGGCGACCTTCATCGCGCTGTGTCGCGCGGCGGGTGTGCCGGCGCGGTGGCAAAGCGGCCTGTACGTGACTCCGGACAGCGTGAGCCCGCACGACTGGGCGCAGTTCTACGCGCCGGGCATGGGGTGGCTGTGGGCCGACTGCTCGTTCGGCTCGTCGGCACGGCGCGCGGGCGCCGAGAAGCGCCGGCGCCACTACTTCGGCAACCTCGACCCGTGGCGCATGGTGGCCAACCGCGCCTTCATGGCAGAGCTGGCTCCGGCGTGCGACGGCGTCCGGTGGGATCCGTGCGATAACCAGATGGGCGAGGCCAGCGTGGACGGCCGCGGCCTAGACAGCGCCGAGATGCTGCGCGAGGTCGAGCTGCTGAGCATGGAGGAGCTGCCGTACGCGTAGCGAGGCGCAGGCGTAGCAGGTCGCGTGCCGCGGGGTAGCGTGCCCGGTGCGGCATGCCCGGTGCGGCCGGTCGCATTTCCGCGCGCAAACGCCGAAGGGCTGGCGCGGTTGGTCGCCGTCATGTCATCTAGCAGCCGGTTGGTCGCCCTTATCGCATCCAGCGGAGAAGACGGCCGCGCAGTTGGTCGCGCAAGCCGCATCTAGCGTCCGGTTGCCCGCCGATACCGCGTGCGGCGACGAGAGCGCGCAGCTAGTTGGTCGCGAGAAAGACGGCTAAGTCCACGTTGGTTGCCCTTATTGCATACAACAGCAAAGGTGTCCGCGCGGTTGGTCGCTGGTCCGACGTGCAAGGTTCGGTTGTCCGCGAGAGGCGCATCTAAGGCCCAGCTTGAACGCCCTTTCGACATCTAACGAGCAGTTAGCCGCTTCGGCCGCACGTAATTCTCGGAATCCAGCCCGCTGCGCGCGATAAAAGCGACCAACCAGGTTCGCCGTGTCGAAAAAGCGACCAACTGGACCCACGATGACGAAATGGCGGTCAACTGCCGCTCTGTTGGCGCTTGGGTGCAGTTTCCGCGACCAACCGACAACCGCTCGACGCTTAGGTGACGCTTCCGCGGGCAAACGTCCGCCACGGCCCTGTCCTGCGTCGCCCGCTAGGGTCACACGCCCGCTCGCGTCAGTTGCCGCCCCCAAGCTCCGCCCACCTGTCCACCCCTCCCTCCCGCCTGCGCGGGCTCTTCACAGATAAACGTTTTATCATGCAGGTCAAGGGCCCTGTTTTTACGTGAGGGTTACGTTTTGGACCGTGCATCCCTATAATGGCACCCGCCGTGGTATGCTCCACGCACCGTTCGCGTACGCAACAAGAGGGGAGTTGCATGAGCAACACGCTTGGCGCGCAACAAGCGCGCACCGACGTCGAGGTCGCCCTCGTCGCCAACCGTCTGCGCCATGACATCATCAGCATGCTCGCTGAGGCGGGTTCCGGACACCCGGGCGGCTCGCTTTCCGCAGCTGACATCATGGCCACGCTCTTCTTCGCAAACGTTCTAAGCTACAACCCCGACGATCCCAACGATCCCGACCGCGACCGCTTCATCCTGTGCAAGGGCCACGCCGCCCCTGCGCTGTACGCGGTTCTCGCCGAGATCGGCTACATCCCGCGCGAGGAGCTCGCCACCCTGCGTAAGCTCGGCTCGCGCCTCCAGGGCCACCCCGACTGCCACTGCGCCCCGGGCATCGAGGTGTCCACCGGCTCGCTGGGCCAGGGTCTCTCCATCGCCTCGGGCCTGGCGCTCGCGTTCAAGCAAGACGCCGCCCACGCGGGCGAGGATGCGCCGGCAAAGCGTGTCTACGCCCTCACCGGCGACGGCGAGCTGCAGGAGGGCCAGAACTGGGAGGCCTTCATGTTCGCCGCGCACCGCGGGCTCGACAACCTGTGCGCGGTTATCGACCTCAACAACCTGCAGATCGACGGCCACGTAACCGACGTGTGCAGCTTGGGCGACCTCTGCGGCAAGCTCAAGGCCTTCGGCTGGCACGTGGTCGAGGTGAACGGCCACAGCATCCCCGAGCTGCGCGCCGCCTTTGCCGAGGCCGCCGAAACCACCGGCGCGCCCACGGCCGTCGTGGCCCACACGGTCAAGGGCAAGGGCGTCTCCTTCATGGAGGACGCCTGCAACTGGCACGGCAACGCCCCGAGCGCCGAGCAGGCCGCCCAGGCGTTAGCGGAGCTCGACGAGGCCCAGGCCGCTTTGGCCGCCGCCTGCAAGGAGGCTTAACCCATGGCAAAGGCAACTCGCGCCGCGTTCGGCGAAACCCTGACCAAGCTCGTCGAGGAGGGCGTCGACGTCGTAGCCGTTGACGCGGACCTCGCAGGCTCCACCACCACCGGCAAGTTCGCCGAAGCCTACCCCGACCGCATGGTGGACGTGGGCATCGCCGAGCAGAACATGATCGGCGTGGCCGCGGGCCTCTCGCTCGCCGGCCGCACGGCCTTCACCGGCTCGTTCGCGGTGTTCGGCACCGGCCGCTGCTGGGAGCAGATCCGCAACACCGTGTGCGACTCCAACCTCAACGTGAAGGTGTGCCCCACCCACTCCGGCATCACCGTGGGCCCCGACGGAGCCACGCACCAGATGCTCGAGGACATCGCGCTCATGCGCGTGCTGCCCAACATGCGCGTGCTCGTGCCGGCCGACTACGCCGCCGCCTGCGCGGCCATCCGCCTGGCCGCCGCCACGCCCGGCCCCTTCTACGTGCGCCTGGGCCGCGCCGTGGTGCCCGAGGTCTACGACGAGGGCTTCACCTGCGAGCTGGCCTTCGCCAACGTGCTGCGCGAGGGCGCTGACGTGGCGATCATGGCCTGCGGCGTCGAGGTGGCCGAGGCCCTCAAGGCGGCCGACCTTCTCGCCCAAGACGGCATCTCCGCCGAGGTTGTGGACGTCATGAGCGTAAAGCCGCTGGACGAGAAGACCATCGTGGCCTCCGCCGTCAAGTGCGGGCGCGTGGTGACGGTGGAGGAGCACTCCGTCTACGGCGGCATGGGCTCGGCCGTGGCCGAGCTGCTCTCCGAGAAGCACCCCGTGCCGGTGACGCGCATCGGCATGACCACCTTCGGCACGTCCGGCGAGCCCGACGAGCTCCTGGCCTACTTCGGGCTGGACGCCGCGGGCATCGCGCGCCGCGTGCGCGAGACGCTGGGCAAATAGATACGGCATGGCAGGCGCCCGGGGCTTCCCGGGCGTTTGCTGTTGGTTGAGGCGGGTGCGGGCGCTGTGCGCGTCCTGTGCCCGTTTAATGTATCCAGATGCCCTTTGGTAGAATGAGACTGCTCAGGCAGTTTAAACGTACGACATGAAGGAGCTCTAGTGGGTAACCACTTCCGTAAACCCGACGCTGAGCAGGCGGCGCAGGCTCCGCAGTCAAGCGAGCAGCGCACCGACGCTCTGCAGGGTGCCCCGCAAGGGGACTCAGCTGCGCCTGTGGGCGCGCACAGTCAGAACACCGCATCTCAACCTCAGGCTGACGCCCTGTGGGCAACGGCCGAAACCGCGCCGGCACCGCAGCACACGGCGCCCGCCGCACCGGCCGCGCCCGCCGCGCAGACCCCTGCGCGCGGTATTGCCGACATTCCGGACCCGCTGGCGCCCGCCGCGCCGCAGGGCCAGGGCGTCTACCGCAACCCCGAGGTCACGAGCGACCAGGCCCAGGAGGTTCAGGCGGTCAACCAGGTGCTGAACGACCCGAGCTTCACCACGGTCTTCTCGCCCCTTCCGGCCGACCAGCCCACGCCGGGCGAGCAGGCGCGCGAGGCCGGCGTGCAGCCGGTCATCTCGCTGCGCAACCTTACCAAGGTGTACCAGGCGCAGCCCAACAAGCCGGCGCTCGACAACATCACGCTCGACATCTATCCCGGCGAGTTCGTGTTTCTGGTGGGCCACTCCGGCTCGGGCAAGACCACCCTTCTGCGCTCGATCATGCGCGAGGTCAAGCCCACGTCCGGCTCCATCATGGTGGCCGGCCAGGACCTCATGAAGATCCGGAACCGCAAGGTGCCGTACCTGCGTCGTCAGATGGGTATCGTGTTCCAGGACTTCAAGCTCCTGCCCAACAAGACGGTGTACGAGAACGTCGCCTTCGCGCTCGAGTGCATCGGCAAGCCGCGCGGCGTCATCCGCGCGCAGGTGCCCGAGGTGCTGCGCCTCGTGGGCCTGTCCGAGAAGCTCAACGCCATGCCCGACCAGCTCTCCGGCGGCGAGCAGCAGCGCGTGAGCGTTGCCCGCGCCATGGTGAACCGCCCGCCGCTGCTCATCTGCGACGAGCCCACCGGCAACCTCGACCCGGCGATCTCGCTGGGCATCATGAAGCTTCTCGAGCGCATCAACCACACCGGCACCACCGTGGTGGTTGCCACGCACGACCGCGAGATGGTCGACTCCATGCAGCGCCGCGTTATCGCGCTGGAGGCCGGCCATGTTGTCCGCGACCAGGAGAGGGGAGGCTACGGTTTCTATGGTGCCCTCTAATATCGGTTACTCCCTGCGCGAGGCAGGCAAGCACTTCCGCCGCAACTGGTCCACCAGCTTCGGCGGCATCATCACGATCTTCCTTTCGCTGTTCATCATCGGACTGTTCGCCATCGGATCCATCATGGTCAACAACATCCTCGGCACCGTCGAGGACTCGGTGACCATCCAGGTTTACATCGATGACGCTGTTTCCGACGAGGACTTCCAGGCCTTCGCCGACAAGATCGCCGGCTGGGACAACGTCCGCAACGTGGACACGGTGTCCAAGGACGAGGCATGGGCCGACTACAGCTCGCGCCTCACCGACGCGCAGGACGTGATGGACGGGCTCGACAACGAGAACCCCCTGCCGCGCTCCATCCTCGTTGAGATGGACGACTCCTCGCAGGTGGCCGACATGGCTCAGGAGATCCGCGACGACGCCGACTACCAGGCGTACGCCGACGGCGGTGACGTGGCCGGCAGCGTGGCCTACGGCAGCGAGGAGGTCGAGCACCTCTTCGCCTTCACGAGCTACGTGCGCATTGCGGCGGTGGTTCTGGTGGCGCTGCTCACCTTCGTGGCGTTCATCTTCATCAACAACACCATCCGCCTCTCCATCACGGCGCGCCGCCGCGAGATCGCCATCATGCGTCTCGTGGGCGCCTCCAACGGCTTCATCCGCGGGCCGTTCGTGACCGAGGGCGTGCTGCAGGCGGTCATCGGCGCGATTCTCGCCATCGGCGTGCTCGAGGTCATCCGCAACGTGGTGCTGCCGCGCCTCGCCACCAGCTCGCTGTCGTTTTTGAACTTCAACGTGCCGGCCGACCAGTTCCTCATGACCTATGGCGTCATGATCGCCATCGGTCTGGTGATCGGCCTGTTTGGCTCGGCCATCGCCATGCGGCGCTACCTCAAGGTGTAGGCGGGCGATAACCGCGCTCCTCTCTGGGGCGCTGGCCGGGCATCATCCCGTGCTCAAACAGATTCGACGCGACGGAGGCCCCGGAAACGGGGCCTCCTGCTCATGCGGAATCTGCGCGCGGGACATAGGCCCCGTGGCGCCTTCGCGCGGTTATCAAGGCCCGGTGGGGCATTATCGTTTTGGGGTAAGAGGTCCATGGCAGATGAGAAGGAGGACGCCGATGGGGCGGGGAAATAGGAAGCACAGCCGGCGGGCGGGGCGGCGGCACGGGCGGCGCGCCCAGCGGCCCACGCTTACCGGCGTGCTCCATGTGCCGGGTGGTGGCCCGGCGCGCGTTGAGACGCCCGAGGGCACGTTTCGGGTCGCGCGCCACGGCATGCGCGAGGCCATGCACGGCGACACCGTGGGCGTCACCGTGCATCACGTGCGCGGCGGCGAGATGCAGGCGGTGGTGCAGGCGGTGGTGGAGCGCGCCACCACCTCGTTTGTGGGAACCTTCCATGTGGCGGGGCCGCTGGGGGTGGTGCGCCCGCTCGATGCGCGCATCCGCCACGACTTCTTCGTGCTGCCCGAGGACCGCTCTCCGCGCGCGCACGGCATCAAGCCCGGCGACGTGGTGGTGGCGCGCATCACCGCGTACCCCACGCGCGTCGAGGCGGGCGCCGTCACGGTGGAGCGCCGCATCGGCGCCGAGGACGCGGTTGACCTCGGCATCCAGAGCGTCATGGCCGAGTACGACCTCACGGACGTCTACCCTGCGCCGGCGCTTGCCGAGGCGGAGGCCCTGCGGCTTGACGTTGCCGAGGCGCTTGCCGACCCGCTGCGCCGCGACATCCGCGACCGCTTCCTCGTGACGATCGACCCCGCCGACGCGCGCGACTTCGACGACGCCATCTCGGTTGCCCGCACCGACGAGGGCGGTTATCGCTTGGGCGTGCACATCGCCGACGTGTCGCACTACGTGGCGTGGGGCAGCTCGGTCGACCTTGCCGCGCGCGACCGCGGCACCTCCGTGTACCTGGCCGACCGCGTGCTGCCGATGCTGCCCGAGCGCCTGTCGTGCGACCTGTGCTCGCTCAATCCCCACGAGGATCGCCTTGCCGTGACGGTTGACGTCGAGCTCGACCGCAAGGGCCGCGTGCGCGCCTACGAGGCCTACCCCAGCGTTATCCGCTCCAAGCTCCGGCTCGCGTACGGCCAGGTGGACGCGGTGCTGGCGGGCGAGAAGGACGCGCGCGAGCTCGAGCGCGGCGCCGAGGCGCTGCCGCCCGAGGGGCTGGCGGCGTTTCTCGCCTGCGCCGACGAGCTTGCGGGCTTGCGGCAGCGCCTGCGCCACGCCCGCGGCGCCATCGACTTCGACACGGTGGAGGTCCGCCCGCAGGTGGGCGCGGACGGTGTGCCGACCGGCATCGCCGTACGGCGCCGCACGCGCGCAACGGGCTTGGTGGAAGAGGCTATGCTCGTTGCCAACGAGTGCGTGGCCGAGAAGCTCGCCGACCTGGGCGCGCCGGCCGCCTACCGCGTGCACGAGCCGCCGGCGCCCGAGAGCCTGAGCGCCGCGGCGGCAACGCTGGCCGAGATCGGCGCCCTTGCGCGTCCCGACGCCCTGGCCGTGCGCGGGGGAGACCCGCGCGCCATCGAGCGCGCCATCGAGAAGACCGCCGGCTTGCCAACGGCGCCGCTGGTAAACGCCCTGCTCTTGCGCGCGATGCAGCGCGCGCTCTACAAGCCCGCCAACGAGGGCCACTACGCCCTCGGCGCGCCGGCGTACTGCCATTTCACCAGCCCCATCCGCCGCTATCCCGACCTGGTGGTTCACCGCGTGCTCAAGCTCGCGCTCGCGCGCGAGCGCCTGGGCCGCCAAGCGGTGCGCGAGCGCACCGAGCATCTCGTCGGTCGCGGGCCGCAGGCGCTCGAGTACGTGCTGCCGCAGGTTTGCCGCCACTCCTCCGACCAGGAGCGCGCCGCCGACGCTGCCCAGCGCGCCTCCGAGAAGGTCAAGATCGCCCAGTTCTATGCCGACCGCATAGGCGAGCGCGGCACCGGCGTCGTGTCGTGGGTGTCGGAGTCCGGCGTGTTCGTGCGCCTGGAGGACACGCAGGCCGAGGGCATGGTGCGCCTGCGCGACTTGGGCGACGAGTACTGGGAGGTCGACCCTGCGCGCCTCGCCGTGACCGGCTCGGCGACGGGCACGGTCGTCACCATCGGCCAGCGCGTGGTGGTCGAGGTGAAGGCGGTTGACACGCTGCGCGGCCACCTCGATTTCTCGCTGGTCCACGCCTCGGGTGCGCTACACTGAGACGCGAACGAAAACGAAGGGACGCTTATGGACATGCCCGTTACCTCGGCCGACATCGCGCAGGCCGAGCGTTTCTTGGCTGCCGGCGAGATCGGCCAGGCCGAGCCCATGCTCGAGCGCCTGGTCGAGCGGATCGAGGATTTCGCTGCAACCGAGCTCGCAACCACCCAGGACACCCAGTACTTCTCGTTTGAGGAGCCGTTCGAGCGCATCGCCTACCGTCGCGTTGAAGAGGATCCGCGCACGCTGGTGAACGTGGACGTGCCCTTTGACCGCGTCTATGCTGACCTGGCCTTTGCGCTTATCCGCCAGGAGCGATACGAGGAGGCGACCCGGGCGCTGGCCCAAGCCGTGCGCTGGAACCCCATGAAGTGCTCCTACCGGCTCGACCTGGCCGCGCTCAAGCGTCAGGCGGGCGACGTGCGCGAGTGGCTGGCGCTGTCGCACTCGGTGATGGAGCGGGCCAGCGACGCCCGCGAGCTCGCGCGCGCCTACGTCAACTTTGGCATGTGGTTTGTGGACGAGGGCAAGCCCGAGGCCGCGGTGGGCTGCTCGCGCGTGGCGCGGAGCCTAGCGTCGGCCGACCAGGCAGTGCAGGCGCTTGTCGCCCGCGTGGAGGACGAGGCGCCCGAGGCCGCGCAGATCACCGACGACACCGCGCTGGGCGCCATCGCCGCCGAGGGGCTGCCGGCCGGCGCGAACGCCGAGGTGTGCATCTGCCTGCTCATGTGCGCCTCCGACGCGATCGAGTCCGGGGACACCGGCGAGGCCGCCCGCCTTACGGTGCGGGCGCGCAACCTTATCGGCGAGGACGCGTGCCGCGCGCTGATCCAGCTCATCCGCGCCTCCGACGCTGAGCTCGCCGCCGAGAAGGGCCAGGTGGCCGGCGGTGCCGCGCCGCGTGACGCTCAGGAAGGGGGACAGCCCCATGGCGCGTGAGGGACGCAAGACCATCGCCAAGAACCGCACGGCGCACCACGAGTACTTCATCGACGAGACCTACGAGGCGGGCCTGGTGCTTTCAGGCACCGAGGTGCGGAGCCTGCGCGAGCGCGCCTGCCAGATCACCGACACGTTCTGCCTGGTGCGCAACGGCGAGGCGTGGATTGTCGGCATGCACATCCACCCCTACAGCCACGGCGGCGTGTGGAACCCCGATCCCGACCGGCGGCGCAAGCTGCTTTTGCACAAGCGCGAGATCCAGCACCTGGACGTGAAGCTGCGCCAGCGCGGCGTGGCCCTGGTGCCCTTGGAGCTGTACTTTGACGAGAACAACCGCGTGAAGCTGCGCGTAGGCCTGGGCCGCGGCAAGAAGCTCTACGACAAGCGCGCCGACATGGCCAAGCGCGAGGTGCAGCGCGACATCGAGCGCGCCCTGAAGGATCGCTACCGCTAAGGAACGCGCTCGCTTTTGGGTCGGGGCCGCTTTGCCCCGGTTGCTTTTCCTGCCTACGGGGTAGAAGCTCCTAAAAGCGCCCGCGCCGGGCGCGGGGCGTCGGCGTCTGCCGGCTGTTCGCGCACAAGAAAGGGGAGTCCCCATGCTCGATCCTACCGCCATGTTCACGATGAGCTACGGCCTGTACGTGGTGAGCGCCGCTGACAGCGAAGACAAAGCTGCCTGCCTCATCAACACCGCCACGCAGGTCACCGCCGAGCCCATTCAGGTTTCGGTTGCGGTGAACAAGGAAAACTACACCGCCGAGGTCATCAGGCGCGCCGGCGCCTTCACCGTGACCGTGGTGGACGAGACGGCCGACATGCCCTACCTGGGCAACTTCGGCTTCCGCACGAGCGCCAACTTTGACAAGTTCGAGAAGTACGGCTGCGAGACCTCCGCGGTGGGCAGCCCCTACAGCCCTGAGCACATCTGCGCCGTGGTGGCCTGCAACCTCGTGCAGACGGTGGACGTGGGCACGCACTACATCTTCGTCGGCGAGGCCGTTGACGCAGAGAAGGTGGAGGGCGCCGCTGCCCCGATGACCTACAGCTACTACCACACCACGCTGAAGGGCAAAACCCCGCCCAAAGCCAGCTCCTACGTGGCCTCCTAAGGGGAGGGCGCCGGGCGGCGTTTCGCAGCGCCTGGCTTTATCGGTTTGCGCTTTCAAGTTGCGCTTATGGAGGCGCCCGCCGCGTATCTGCGGCGGGCGCCTTTCTTGTTTGTGTTCGTAAAGACGCCCGCAAGGCTGCGCGGACGCATGCGAGGGAGGGGCCGGGCGCGTGCAAAGGGGAGGGCAACCGCCTGAGCTCCGGTTCCGCAACGACGTTTGCGAGGCCGGGCGCGTGCGAGGGGGGCTCACCGCCCAACTTTCCTTTGGGTTGCGGCGCCCCCGTGCAAACCTCCCCGAAAAAGTGCACAACAAGCCGGGTTGGCGGAGTATCCTGATATACCGCACCGCAAATACGAGGGAAAACGCGCTTCGCGATTTCACGTGTACTCAGCGCTCAGCGTCCGATGTGCACGTTAATTGCGAGCTTTGCATCAGCTACGAGAAAGGACGCCCTCCATGGCACTGACCGCCGACCAAATCCAGATGATCTGCAACCTCGATGCCGACGAGCTCGCCGCCTATGCGGTGGATCTGCGTGCCAGCCGTGGGTACAACTGCGCGCAGGGTGTGGTTTGCGCCTTTGCGCCGTACCTCGGCGTGAGCGAGGAGCTGCTGTTCCAGGCAACCGAAGCCTTCGGCTCAGGAATGGGCGGCACCACCGAAACCTGCGGTGCCATCACCGGCGCATTCGTGGTACTCGGCCTGGTAAACAGCGAGGGCCCCGCTACTCCCACCACCAAGGGCGTCACCTATGCGCTCGACCGAGCCTTCCTCGACTGCTGGCGCGAGCAAAACGAAACCACCGTCTGCCGAGAGCTCAAAGGCCTCGGCGGCGGCCAGGTAATCCGCACCTGCCCCGGTTGCATAGAAGACGCCGTCCACTTCACCCTCCAGGTCCTGCAAGAGCTCCTGCGAGTCAAGTAGCCCAAACGGTAAGAAGCACCTTGCCCGCTGCGAAGCAGCCGGGCCCCACCGCAGGAAGCAAAGCAACAAGCCGGCCCGGGAGCGAAGCGACCGGGCCCGCCGCGGGCGGCGCAACAACGTAAGCGCCCGGAGCGAAGCGACCGGGCGCCATTGCGCTAAAGCGGCCGTCCCAACAACATCCCCCCAGCGCCCGCAGCAGCAGGGTGCAGGCAAGGCCCGGGGGAGCGCTGGGGACGGGTGCAAGCGCGATCTCTGAGGCCGCCTTCAAGCGAAGCGCAGAAGGCCGCGGCCTCAGCGAGCGCTGCACCCACCCCAGCGCTCCCCCGTCCAGGCCCAAAGGGCCGAACCCAACTGCGAAGAGTTTATGAACACGCCCGGCGCCGTGTATACTAATCAACGCTGCTTTTATGGGACGAGTATGTCTCTCGGGTAAAAACGCGCGGCTTACCTGCGCTTTTACCTTCACCCATGCAGATCTCACAAAGGCGGCGCATCTGTTGGAGGAGGTCCTCTGGGAGCAGGCACAAGGGGTGCCTGCAAGGCCCCATGACCCCGAGAGTTAGGACCCGGAATGGTCAACATGATTCTCGGCCGTAAGATCGGGATGACCCAGGTTTGGGACGAGGACGACAACGTCGTGCCCGTCACGGTCATCCAGGCTGGCCCCTGCCCGGTCTCGCAGGTTAAAACCGAGGCCACGGACGGCTACAACGCCGTTCAGATCGGCTTCGGCGAGATCAAAGAGAAGAACGTCAACAAGCCCATGGCTGGTCACTTCGCCAAGGCGGGCATCAAGCCCGTCCGTCACCTGCGCGAGGTCCGCGTTGACGCCGACGACACCACCAAGGTGGGCGACATGATCACCGTCGCCAACTTCGAGGGTGTTGAGAAGGTCGACGTCATCGGCACCTCCAAGGGTAAGGGCTTCCAGGGTCGCATCAAGCGCTGGAACCAGCGTCGCGGTCCGATGACTCACGGCTCCCACTTCCACCGTCACCCCGGTTCGATCGGCCAGTGCGCCTATCCGTCTCGTGTGCTCAAGGGCCTCAAGATGGCCGGCCACATGGGTAACGAGCGCGTGACCGTCAAGAACCTCAAAGTTGTCCGCATCGATGCCGAGCAGAACCTCATGCTGGTCAAGGGCGCTGTCCCCGGTGGCCGCAACGGTCTGGTCGCCATCCGTATGGCCTAAGGGCCCTCACGAGATCCCTCAGGCATACCAAGGAGAACACCATGACCAAGTATGAAATCAAAAACGCGCAGGGCGCGACGGTCGCCGAGGCGGAGCTCTCCGACGCGGTGTACGGCGTTGAGCCCAACGTCAACCTGATGCACCACATCGTCAAGTGCCAGCTCGCCAACTGGCGTCAGGGCACCCGCGCCGCCAAGGGCCGCAGCCAGGTTTCCGGCGGCGGCAAGAAGCCGTGGCGTCAGAAGGGCACCGGCCGTGCCCGCCAGGGCTCCATCCGCGCTCCGCAGTGGCGCGGCGGCGGCACCTGGAACGCCATCCAGCCTAAGGTGTACAACAAGCGCACCAACAACAAAGAGGTCAAGGCCGCTATGCGCTCCGCCCTCTCCGCCAAGGTGCGCGACAACGAGCTCATCCTCGTTGACGACTACGCCTTCACCGCTCCCCGCACCAAGGATGCCGTGGCCATGTTCAAGGCGCTCGGCGCCGAGGGCAAGCGCGTCACCATCGTGGTGAACGACGAGGACATCAACGCGTTCCTCTCGCTGCGCAACATCCCCAAGACGCTCGTGCTGACCCCCGGCGAGGTCACCTGCTACGACCTCATCAACAACGGCGCGCTCGTCATGACCGCTGACATCGCGAACCACTTCGGGGAGGTGCTTGCATAAATGACCGCCCACGAGATCATCATCCGCCCTGTCGTGACCGAGCGTTCCTTCGACCTCATGAACGACAACAAGTACACGTTCGAGGTCGCTAAGAACTCCAACAAGATCGAGATCGCCAAGGCCATCGAGGAGCTCTTCGAGGTTCACGTCGTCAAGGTCAACACCCTGAACGTGAAGCCCAAGCCCAAGCGCGTGCGCTATCACAAGGGTTACACCCGCACCTGGAAGAAGGCTATCGTCACCCTCGCCGAGGGCGAGACGATCGAGATCTTCGGCAACCAGGCCTAAGTTCGCGTATCCCGCGCCCCTCGGCAACGAGGGGCGGGATAGTAAGTTGTTCGGGCGTCAATAAAGGAACCGCCCGGCACCGTGGTAATTCCGGCGTCATCGCAGTCCGAGGTCTGGCACCTCAATCCCTGAACCGCGATGGCTAACGGAAAGATTCGAAAGGGATTCATCAATGGCTGTCAAGCATCTCAAGCCGACCAGCGCGGGTCGCCGTTGGCAGACGGTCTCGGACTTCGCCGAGATCACCGCCACCAAGCCCGAGAAGTCGCTTCTCGAGCCCCTGCCCAAGAAGGCTGGCCGCAACCACAGCGGTAAGATCACCGTCCGTCACCAGGGCGGCGGCAACAAGCGCATGTATCGTCGCATCGACTTCAAGCGCAACAAGGACGGCGTGCCGGCCAAGGTTGCCACGATCGAGTACGATCCGAACCGCACCTCCCGCATCGCGCTGCTCCACTACGTGGACGGCGAGAAGCGCTACATCCTCGCTCCCAAGGGCCTGAAGGTCGGCGACATCGTCGAGTCCGGCCTGGGCGTGGACATCAAGCCCGGCAACGCCATGCCGCTGTCCGAGATCCCGGTTGGTACCCTCATCCACGCGATCGAGTTCCAGCCTGGCAAGGGCGCTGCCATCGCGCGTTCCGCCGGCACCTCCGTGCAGCTCATGGGCAAGGAGGGCAAGTACGCCATCCTCCGCATGCCCTCCTCCGAGATGCGCCGCGTGCTGCTCACCTGCCGCGCCACCATCGGCGAGGTCGGTAACGCCGAGCACGCCAACATCGTGGTGGGCAAGGCTGGCCGCAACCGCTACAAGGGCATCCGCCCGACGGTCCGCGGTACGGTCATGAACCCGGTCGACCACCCGCACGGCGGTGGCGAGGGCCGTAGCCACACCTCCGGCCGCCTGTCGCTGTCCCCGTGGGGCTGGAACTCCAAGGGTCACCGCACGCGGAGCAAGAAGAAGGCTTCCAACCGCCTCATCATCCGTCGTCGCAAGAAGTAGTTCGATACCGAGTTTAGGAGTATCTCACTATGAGCAGAAGTCTCAAGAAGGGGCCGTACGTAGAAACCCGCCTCCTCTCGCGTATCACCGCGATGAACGAGGCCGGCGAGAAGAACGTTGTGAAGACCTGGTCGCGCGCTTCCACCATCTTCCCGGAGATGGTCGGCCACACCATCGCCGTCCACGACGGCCGCAAGCACGTCCCGGTGTACGTTACCGAGTCCATGGTCGGTCACAAGCTCGGCGAGTTCGCGCCGACGCGCACGTTCCGCGGCCACAAGGCCAAATAGTAGGGGGTTCAACGTAAATGGCTAACAACACTACCGAGGCCACCCGCGAGGTGCGCGCTACGGCCAAGTACGTGCGCGTGACTCCCCGCAAGGCCCGCGCCGTCATCGACCTCATCCGCGGCAAGTCCGTCGCGGCTGCTTTCGACATCCTCCACTTCTGCGACCGCGCCGTCGCGGTGGACATCGAGAAGGTTCTGCGCTCCGCAGTCGCCAACGCCGAGAACAACAACGGCATGCGTGCTTCCGACCTGGTGGTCGTGCGCTGCTACGCTGACGAGGGCCCGACGCTCAAGCGCATCCGTCCTCGCGCCAAGGGCTCTGCCTCCCGCATCCTGAAGCGCACCAGCCACATCACCGTTGTCGTTGCTCCTGGAAAGGAGGCTTAAACCGCCATGGGTCAGAAAGTCATCCCTACCGGTTTCCGTCTCGGCATCACCGAGAACTGGCGCTCCCGTTGGTTCGCCGACGATAAGAACTACGCCAAGACGCTCGGCAACGATCTCGAGATCCGCACCTACCTCAAGAAGCGCCTCTCCCGTGCTGCCGTCTCCCGCGTGGAGATCGAGCGTGCCGGCGACCGCGTGAAGATTATCATCCTCACCGCCCGCCCCGGCATCGTCATCGGCAAGAAGGGCTCCGAGATCGACGCCCTGCGCGCCGAGCTCGAGAAGGTTGCTGGCGTGGAGAAGGGCCAGCTCTCCGTGGACGTCATCGAGGTCAAGCGCCCCGAGCTCGACGCCACCCTGGTTGCCCAGTCCATCGCCGAGCAGCTCGAGGGCCGCGTGGCCTTCCGCCGCGCGATCCGCAAGGCCGTCCAGTCCGCCCGCAAGTCCGGCGCCAAGGGCATCCGCATCCAGTGCTCCGGCCGTCTGGGCGGCGCTGAGATGAGCCGCACCGAGTGGAGCCGCGAGGGCCGCGTGCCGCTGCACACCCTCCGCGCCAAGATCGACTACGGCACCGCCACCGCCCACACCACCATGGGCTCCTGCGGTGTGAAGGTTTGGATCTACCTGGGCGAGAAGCTCCCCGGCCAGCCTGTTCCGAATCCGGCGCTCGAGGGTTCCTCCCGTCCGCGTCGTCGTCGCAATGAGAGGAGTGATCGCTAGTGCTCGCCCCTAAGCGTGTTCTCCACCGCAAGGTGCAGCGCGGCTCGATGAAGGGTAAGGCCAAGGGCAATACCCAGCTGCATTTCGGCGATTTCGGCATCAAGTCCCTTGAGGCCCACTGGATCACCAACCGCCAGATCGAGGCCGCCCGTATCGCCATGACCCGTTACATGAAGCGTGGCGGCAAGGTCTGGATCACCATCTTCCCGGACAAGCCCATCACCAAGAAGCCGGCTGAGACCCGCATGGGCTCCGGCAAGGGCAACCCCGAGGAGTGGGTGGCCGTCGTCAAGCCCGGCCGCGTCATGTTCGAGATCGCCGGCGTGTCCGAGGAGGTTGCGCGCGAGGCCCTGCGTCTCGCCTCGCACAAGCTGCCGGTGAAGACCAAGATCGTGTCCCGCGCCGATCAGGACGGGGAGGTTAAGTAACTATGAAGCCCGCAGAGATCCGTGAGCTTTCCTCCGAGGAGCTTGAGGCCAAGCTCAAGGAGTGCCGTGCCGAGCTCTTCAACCTTCGTTTCCAGATGGCTACGAGCCAGCTCGACAACACCGCCCGCGTCAAGACCGTGAAGAAGGACATCGCCCGTGTCCTTACGGAGATGCGTGCCCGTGAGATCGCGGCGGAGAAGTCCGCTGCGGCGAAGTAGATCGCGAGGAGTAAGAATGACCGAGACGCGTAACCATCGCAAGGTCCGTACGGGCGTCGTCGTTTCCAACGCCAACGATAAGACGATCGTGGTTATGACCACCGAGCGCAAGCGCCACCCCAAGTACGGCAAGATGATGACCACCACCAAGAAGTTCCACGCGCATGACGAGGAGAACACCTGTAACGTGGGCGACACCGTCCGCATCATGGAGACCCGTCCTCTGTCCAAGATGAAGCGCTGGCGCCTGGTCGAGATCATCGAGCGCGCCAAGTAAGACCTTTTTCTGGTAACGCTCCCGGTGTATGTGCGCTGCGTGTGTGGGCGCACCTCTCACCGGAAACGAGTTCGGAGGAACGTTCATGATTCAGATGCAAACCATGCTTACCGTCGCCGACAACTCCGGCGCGCGTAAGGTTCGCTGCTTCAAGGTTCTGGGCGGCTCCAAGCGCCGTTACGCCGGCGTGGGCGACGTGGTTATCGCCGCCGTGCAGGAGGCCACCCCGGGCGCCAACGTCAAGAAGGGCGACGTTGTGCGCTGCGTCATCGTGCGCACCAAGAAGGAGATCCGCCGCAAGGACGGCTCCTACATCAGGTTCGATCAGAACGCCTGCGCTCTGATCAACAAGGACGGCTCGCCGGTGGGCACCCGTATCTTCGGGCCCGTCGCGCGCGAGCTGCGTGACCGCAAGTACATGAAGATCGTCTCGCTTGCTCCCGAGACCCTGTAACAGAGAGGAGAGTATACGCATGGGCATGTCCATCAAGAAGGGCGACACCGTCAAGATTCTCTCCGGCAAGGATCGCGGCAAGCAGGGCACCGTTCTGCGCGCGTTCCCGGCTGAGCGCAAGATCATCGTCGAGGGCGTTGCCGTGGTGAAGAAGCACGTGCGCCCCAACCAGCAGAACCAGCAGGGCGGCATCGTCTCCCAGGAGGCCAAGATTCACGCTTGCACCGCCCAGCTCGTCTGCCCCAAGTGCGGCCAGGCTACCCGCGTTGGCCACAAGCAGGGCGAGATCGACGGCAAGAAGACCGCCGTCCGCATCTGCAAGAAGTGCGGCGCCGAGTTCTAAACCAAGCGTCAGCCTTTGCACTTGCCTGAAAAAGGCCCTCGGGAAACCGGGGGCCTTTTTGCGTGCGGAGGTATTGCGCTAGTGCTTCTTGTCAATCAACAGCGCGTGCTAGCACTTCTTGTTGTCGCAGCGGGAAATAGCGGCTCTACGACGACAAGAACTGCTAGCAAGGCGTTTTTGTCGGAAGAACGTGCAAGCAGAAGTGAAGGCGACGGCGCAGGTGCGCGGAGGGCCGGGCGGTGTTACGCGATAGTCCAGGCGGGCGTAGGGGCGGTTATCGCGACGTGCTCACCGGTGACAGGGTGAGTAAAGGTCAGGCGGTGGGCCTGTAGCATGAGCGGCTCGTTCCGGCGGACGGTGGGGTTGTAGAGCACGTCGCCCACCAGCGGGAAGCCGGCGTGGCTTAGGTGCACGCGGATCTGGTGCTTGCGCCCGGTTTCGATCACCACGGAAAGCAGCGTGCACGTACGTCCGTCCACCTGCTTCTCGGCCAAGGGGCGCACACGGGTTGCGGCTGGCTTGCCCGAGGGGCTCACGCGCATCTTGCGCGCATCGTGGCGGTCGCGTCCCAGGGGCTGGGTGAAGGTGCGCTCTGTCCAGGGCACGCGCCCCTCAACCACGGCCAGGTACTCTTTGCGCAGGCGGTGCTGGGCGATCAGCGCGTCAAAGCCGGCCTGCGTTTCTTTGCAGGTAGAGAACAGCACGATGCCGCAGGTGTCGCGGTCGAGCCGCTGCAGGGCCTGGAGCTCACGCACACAGGGGGCGCTCGCGCCGTGACGCTGGGCGAGAAGCGCCCGCACCTGGCTGGTGAGTGTGGCGGCGCCCGTGCCGTCGCCGTGGACGATGATGCCGGCGGGTTTGTTCACGGCAAGGATCCAGGCGTCTTCGTAGAGGACGGTGCTGGGGGAGAGGGGCGCGCACGCGGGGCCGGCTGCAGCGTCGCCGAGCGTCCCGGCGTCCGTCGTGTCGCACGTGCCGCTTGCGGCGCGCTGGCGCTTCTCGCGCGCGATGTCCCAGGCCTTCTTGCCCATAGCGCCCCCTCCGTGCTCTTCTCGTGTTGGCTACGCCACGCCGGTGAACAGGCAACCGGGGCTTGCGCCGGTGGCGCGCGGGTCCGGGCGGCGGCCAGCCTGCGCGGCGGCCAGGGCGCGCACCGCGCGGGTAACGGCGCCGGAAAGCTCCTGGGGGCTAAGCAGCGTGCCGTCTACCATGAAGCGCGTGACGCCGGCGGCGAGGAGCGTGCCGACCTGCGGCGTGTAGTCAAGCGGGAACGCGTCGTAGAGGTGCGAGCGCCCATGCACGTCGGTGCGCACCGGCAAGAGCTTGCCGTCGATGTTTTTGAGGAAGAGGCGCTGACGGCGCAGCGGGCACTTCGCGCAGTTGTGGATGCAGCGCCCCGCGGCCATGAGGATGCAATGCTCGCTGGTCATGACGCGCGGCTTGCCCCATACGTACACGCCGACGGGCGCCGGCGCATGGGGCGCGATGCGCTCGATTTCCTCCAAGGCGAGCTCGGGGGAAAGCCAGAACGCCGCCGCACCGTTGCGGGCGAGCATGTCCATGCAGGCAACGTTGTGCACCGGCAGGCAGGGGCGCACTTCGGCCCGCGCGCCGCGCTCGGCGGCCAGCGCCAGCTCGGAGACGTTGCCCACAGCCACGGCTTCGTTTGCGCACACCCACGGGTCCAGCCGCTCATGGTCGGCCAGGCGGCTCACCTCGTCCAGATAGGGGATCAGGCCGCGCTCGGCAGCCGCGTCAGGCGTGATGCCGCAGGCGAGAAGGTCGTCCACGGCCAGGTAGACGCGCGCGGCGCCGGCCGTGCGCGCGGCCTTTGCGCCCTCAAGCGAGGTGACCAGGGCGGCGACGAAGGGCGCTTCGCGCGGGGCGACGCTGGCGGGATGGCCCGCGTGCGCATGGCCGTGCTTCTCGTCCGCCTCGGCAGCGACGCTGCGCGCCTGTACGGCTGCAGCGGCCTGCGGGGCAGAGGCGGCGGGCGCCGCTGCCCGTGCGCCGCGCGCCTGCGCCGTCAGGGCCGTCTGCGCAAAGGGCGGCAGCGCGGCGAGCTTCTCGGCCCGCGCATCGTACGGGGCCAGGATCTTCTCTTCCAGCGCGGCGCATGCGGCGGCGCGGACCTTGTGCACGGCCGAGAAGCCCATGCCGCAGTTCTCGTCCAGCGCTATCTCGAAGCTTGCCGCCTCAAAGGGGGAGGAGCCCATGCGCCCCACGTGCTCGAGCAGGTCCTCGCGGCTTACCGGACGCGTGCGCGCGGCCTCAACGGTGAACCCCTCGACGCGCGCGGAGAGCGCGGGCTCGTCAGCGCAGGTGAGCTCCACAGCAAACGGCTTGCCCAGGCGCGCCTGCACCTGCACGTGAACCGCCCGCTTGCGGGGATACGCGCGTTTGAGCGCGGCCGCCGCGGTGTCGAGCGCCTCTTGGCTGCGGATGAGGCGCACGCGCGCGCCTGCGGGCATGGGGCGCGGGACCTCCACGCCGATGACGGCGCCGGCCGGGGCGTCCTCGCGCGCGAGCGCCGTGAGGAACTGGTCGGGATCGGCGTCGTCGCGCAGCTCCAGCAGGTCGCCGGCGCCCACGGGCTCGGTGAGCTGCAGCTTGGCGGTGCCGATGGGGCCGCGCCCGTCGCGGCGCACCGCCACCACGCGCTTGCCGTCGCGGCGCGTGCGCAGCGCCGGCTCGAACCCGCATACCGCGCCCACGATTTGGCCGCGGTTGTTGGAGCGCTCGTAGCTCATCATCTCGTCGCCCGAGGTACCCTCGAAGTAGGCGCTCGTGAAGTCGCGGTTAAAGCAGCGTTTGAGCTGCCGGCGGATGGCGGCGCACTCGGCGTCGGTGTCAGAAGCGGCGGTGGCGGAGGTGCCCGCCGCGCTCTTCTCGCCCCGGCGCGCAAGCTCGGCGTCCAGCGCGCGGCGGTAGGCGTCGGTCACGCTGTACACGTAGTCGGGCGCCTTCATGCGGCCCTCGAGCTTGAGCGAGGCCGCGCCAGCATCCACGAGCTCGCCCAAGAGGTCGACGGTGCAGTTGTCGCGCGGGCACAGCGCGCGCTCGCGCTCCGGCGCGCTGAGGTTCTCGCCCGCCTCGTTCACCAGCTCGTAGGGCAGGCGGCACGGCTGGGCGCACATGCCGCGGTTGGCCGACCGCCCCTGGCAGGCAAAGCTGGAGAGCGTGCAGAGCCCCGAGTAGCAAAAGCAGATGGAGCCGTGCGAGAAGACCTCGAGGTCGATTCCCACGGCGCTGATCGCGCGGATTTCATCCAGGGAGAGCTCGCGCGAAAGCGTGACGCGCTCGGCGCCCTGGGCAGCGCACCAGGCGGCGCCGCGCGCGTCGTGGACGTTGGCTTGGGTGGAGACGTGCACCTCGATGTCGGGAAGCAGGCGTTTGACCTCGGAGAACAGTCCCCAGTCTTGGATGATGAACGCGTCGGCGCCCAGGCGCGCGCAGCGGCGCACCAGCTCGAGGGCGTCGGGCATCTCGGTGTCTTTGATGGCGATGTTCACCGTCACGTACACGCGCGCGCCGGCCAGGTGCGCGGTGCGGCACGCGGCGGCGAAGCTTTCGTCGGTGAAGTTCTCGGCCTTGCGGCGCGCGTTGAAGGCGCCCATGCCGCAGTACACGGCGTCAGCGCCGGCGGCGATGGCGGCGGCAAAGGGTCCGGGCCCGCCCGCGGGGGCGAGAAGCTCAACCGTGCGGGCGGTGGTGCGGTGCGCATGCGCCGCCGGCGCAGCCGCGGTGCGGGCGTCTGCGGCGGGGGACGCGGTTGCTGCAGCTGAAGAAGCGTTAACCGGCGTGCCTGTTCCTGCGCGCGGCGTTTGATGCTCGGTGGATGCGATCATGGAAAACCTCGCGGAATCGTGGGTTGGTCGGCTGTATTTTAGCTGGTCAGCACCCCTGCCATGCTCTTCTCACACAAGTTACGTTTACGCATTGCTTGTCGCGGCGGTGAAACGACGGTTACGCATATCTTTCGGTTACGCATCCCTTTGCGGCTGCGTTTTGCATAACGGGCTTTTCTCGCACGCCTTCTACCAGCGGAAATGCGAGAAGCGACGGTTATGCCGCATAAACCTGCGAGAAAAGCCATGCGTAACCGCAGCATTGCCCTGCCCCGCGGCGGCGAGCCATGCGTAACCGTCGTTTCTTTCGCCTCCGCAGGTAGAAGGCTCGCGAGAAAAGCCCGTTATGCAAAAAGCCGCCGCGGAGAGACGCGCAACCGGAAGCTATGCGTAACCGGCGCCACGCAGCGGCAGGGAGGGATGCGTAACCGCCTTGTCCGCGCGGGAACAGCGCCCTGCTCCTGCGAGAACGGCTTCCTACCCATGCGAGAATGGCGTCCCTTCCGTGCGAGAACAGCGGAGAACGGCTTCCCGTCCGTGCAAGATAGGCGCCCCGCCCCTGCCCGTGCGAGGCGCACTCCGTCGCCCTGGCTACGCCTCAGCCCCGTCCCGCCCCGCCTTGCCTGCGCGCACTCCTTTCCGCCGCGAGGGGGAAAGAATCGCGCCGGACGACCTCGCGTAACGCCGCGTCCCGGCGCTATCATCAACAAGGACCAATCGCAGCACGTGCAGGAAGGGGAGCATATGACCTACGACTTTACCTCGATCATCGAGCGCGCGGGGCAGGACGCCATGGCGGTGGACGCCGTCGGCCTGCGTCCGGGCGCGCCCGAGCAGCCTGCGGAGGGCTTCGACTTCATCCCCATGTGGGTGGCCGACATGAACTTCCCGGTGGTGCTCACCGTGCAGCAGGCCGTGGCCGCGCGCCTGGCTCAGCCGCACTTCGGCTACTTCAGCCTGCACGACGAGTACTTTGCCAAGATCATCCGCTGGCACGAGACCCGCAACCGCGTCACCGGCATCGCGCCCGAGCACATCGGCTACGAAAACGGCGTGCTCGGCGGCGTCATTTCCACGGTGAGCGCCTTCGCGGCCCCCGGTGACGCGGTGCTGGTGCACAGCCCCACCTACATCGGCTTCACCAACAGCCTCACCAACGCCGGCTTCAAGATCGTGCACTCGCCGCTCAAGCTGGACGAGAACGGCGTCTGGCGCATGGACTTCGCCGACATGGAGGAGAAGCTCGCCCAGAACCACATCCACGTGGCGGTGTTCTGCTCGCCCCACAACCCCTGCGGCCGCGTGTGGGAGCGCGCGGAGGTCGAGCGCGCCATGGAGCTTTACCGCAAATACGACTGCGTGGTGGTCTCCGACGAGATCTGGTCGGACATCATCCGTCCGGGCCTGCAGCATGTTCCGACGCAGTCCGTCTCCGAGGACGCGCGCATGCGCACCGTGGCCCTCTACGCGCCGAGCAAGACCTTCAACCTGGCCGGCCTGGTAGGCAGCTACCACATCATCTACAACGCCTACCTGCGCGATCGCGTGCGCGCCCAGGCGAGCAAGTGCCACTACAACGAGCCCAACGTCCTCTCGATGCACGCCCTCATGGGCGCCTACGAGCCCGAGGGCTACGCCTGGGTCGATGAGCTCAACCAGGTCATAGCCGGCAACGTGGACTACGCGTGCGCCTACATCGCCGAGCACTTCGACGGCGTGAGCGTCTCCAAGCCCCAGGGCACCTACATGCTCTTCCTCGACTGCACCGCGTGGTGCGAGAAGCACGGCTGCGGCGTGGAGGATCTGCTGCGCGCAGGTTGGCGCGTGGGCGTGGGCTGGCAGGACGGACGGCCCTTCCACGGCCCCTGCCACATCCGCATGAACCTGGCGCTGCCGCTTTCCCGCGTGCAGGAGGCGTTTGCGCGTCTCGACAAGCACGTCTTCAACGCGTAACGCCCGTCCGCCTGCCCGGTTCCTTGCAAGGAACCTCGATTTTGCCCGATATCAAAATCGAGAACCCTTGCAAGGGGCCGGGCTGCGTTATCGGAGGCCGGGGGCGGGGCTTATCGTCCTGGCGCAGTTCTGCAGGCGAAGGAGGCCACTAAATGTGGCCTCCGTCTCGCCGAAGCTGTTTGAGCACAGGATGATAAGCCCCGCCCCCGGCCGGGCGGCATGAGGAGCTCGAGCAGCCCGCGCCGGCCGGGCGGCATGGGGGAGAGCCTCCTTACGCTGGGCGTGCTCGGGCCGCGTCTCCTGTCCGCCGGGCATGCCATCCCGTCCTTCTCGCCTGGCAATTATGGATTCGACCTTCACAGACGGGATTTTTGTGGAAATAGCCCACGGGCGCGCTTATCATAGTGAACCGGATTGTCGGCTCCTGCCGGTACAACGCACGCCTGCGGTACGCCATCCGCAGCTCGGGCGCGGCAGGAGGCACGAGGACAACCCGACGGTCGGCGCAGCAGCGCAGGACCCGAGCGGCCAAGCCCCGTGCGTCAAACCCCAAAGGAGTTGAAATGGCAGAAGAGAAGTACGTTCCGCGCCTCAAGACCAAGTACAACGAGGTCGTCAAGGCCCAGCTGCACGATCAGTTCGGCTACAAGAACGTCATGATGATCCCCAAGATCGAGAAGATCGTCGTGAACATGGGTGTCGGCGAGGCCGCCACCGATTCCAAGGCTATCGACGGCGCTGTGCGCGACCTGCGCGCCATCACCGGCCAGCAGCCCATGATCACCCGCGCCCGCAAGTCCATCGCGAGCTTCCGCCTGCGCGCCGGCATGCCGATCGGCTGCAAGGTCACCCTGCGCGGCGACCGCATGTGGGAGTTCTTCGATCGCCTGATGGCCGTTGCCATCCCGCGTATCCGCGACTTCCGCGGCATCTCCCCCAAGAGCTTCGACGGCCGTGGCAACTTCTCCATGGGCGTCACCGAGCAGCTCATCTTCCCCGAGGTTGACTTCGACTCCGTCGACCACACCCGCGGTATGGACATCACCATCGTGACCACCGCCAACACCGATGAGGAGGCCAAGGCGCTTCTCGACGCGTTCGGCTTCCCGTTCAAGAAATAACTTAGGTTCCAAGCGGCCCTGCGGGCATCCGGCCTGCAGGGCCCGTAGCACATAGGTGAGGAGGAATACGTGGCTAAGACATCGATGATCGTCAAGCAGCAGCGCGAGCCGAAGTTCTCGACCCGCAAGTACACCCGTTGCCAGCGTTGCGGCCGTCCGCACTCGGTCTACCGCAAGTTCGGCATCTGCCGTGTCTGCTTCCGCGAGCTTGCGCTCAAAGGCGAACTTCCGGGCATCAAGAAGGCCAGCTGGTAGCCACTGCCAGGCCGCGCGTCCCGCGCGGTGGAAGAACGTAGGATAGGCTCTCCCGCCATGGGAGGGAGAGGACCGTCCGTACGGGTTCATCAAGAACGAAGGAGAATCTGCATGAACGTTACCGACCCTATCGCAGATATGCTGACGCGCATCCGCAACGCTAACGCTGCGAATAAGGCCACGGTCTCGATGCCGAGCAGCAAGAAGCTCGTCGAGATCGTTCGCGTCATCCAGGAGGAGGGGTACATCGAGTCCTACTCCGTCGAGGACACCTACCCCGCCAAGACCCTCCACATCACCCTCAAGTACGGCCCGAAGAAGGCCAAGGTCATCCGCGGGATCAAGCGCATCTCCAAGCCGGGTCTGCGCATCTACTCCTCCTGCGCCGACCTGCCCCGCGTGCTGGGTGGCCTCGGCACTGCCGTGATCTCCACCAGCCACGGCGTCATGGCCGACCGCGACGCCCGCAAGCTGGGCGTTGGCGGCGAGGTCGTCGCCTACATCTGGTAACTTCGGCGAGATAAAGGAAAGGAGAAAACCGTGTCTCGTATCGGTAAGAAGCCTGTCCAGATTCCCGCCGGGGTCGAAGTGACAGTCAACGACAAGAACATCGCCGTCAAGGGCGCCAAGGGCCAGCTCGACTACACCTTCGCCGACGTCATCAGCGTCGCGGTGGAGGAGAACGAGATCGTCGTTACCCGCGCCAACGAGGAGCGCGCTTCCCGCGCCCTGCACGGCCTTACCCGCGCGCTCATCCACAACATGGTTGTGGGCGTGTCCGAGGGCTTCACCAAGACCCTCGAGCTCGTGGGCGTCGGCTACCGTGCCCAGCTCAAGGGCGACGAGCTCAACCTCTCGCTCGGCTTCTCCCACCCGGTGACCTACAAGGCTCCGGCCGGCATCACCTTCGAGTGCCCCGACCAGACCCACATCAAGATCTCGGGTGTTGACAAGCAGCAGGTCGGCCAGGTGGCCGCCGAGATCCGCGGCATCCGTCCGCCGGAGCCCTACAAGGGCAAGGGCGTGCGCTACCAGGACGAGCACGTCCGTCGCAAGCTCGGCAAGGCTGCCAAGTAGCATTCGCTAACGGCTCGGTCAAAGACCGTCACCCCGTCAGGTGACGGCAAGATAAGGAGATCAGCATGAACAAGCAGAAGGCGAAGCGGGAAGGCCTCAAGCGCCGTCAGCGTCGCATCCGCGGCAAGATCAGCGGCACCGCCGAGCGTCCGCGCCTGCGCGTGACCCGCACCAACGCTAACATCCACGCCCAGATCATCGACGACTCCGAGGGCATGAGCAAGACGCTCGTCTCCGCTTCCTCCATCGAGTCCCAGTTCAAGGGCGAGAACGGCGGCAACAAGGAAGCTGCTGCCAAGATCGGCAAGCTCGTTGCCGAGCGCGCGCTCGAGAAGGGCATCACCCAGGTGGTGTTCGACCGCGGCGGCCGCATCTACCATGGCCGCGTGAAGGCCCTCGCCGAGGCTGCCCGCGAGGCCGGCCTGAAGTTCTAGGAGGAGAATACATGGCTCGTAATCAGAACAGGCGCCAGGAGGCCTCCGAGCTTCAGGAGCGCGTCGTTTTCATCAACCGTGTGTCCAAGACCGTCAAGGGCGGCCGTCGCATGTCGCTCGCCGCGCTGGTCGTCGTGGGTGACGGCAAGGGCAACGTCGGCATCGGCATGGGCAAGTCCGCCGAGGTTCCGCTGGCCATCAGCAAGGCCGTCGAGGACGCCAAGAAGAACATGTTCCACGTGCCGGTGGTTGACGAGCGCACCATCCCGCACGCGGTCGAGGGCCACTTCGGTGCCGGCAACGTCATCATCCGCCCGGCTATCGAGGGTACCGGCGTCATCGCCGGCGGCGCCCTGCGCCCGCTGTTCGAGATCTGCGGCATCAAGGACGTCATCGCCAAGTCGCTGGGCACCAGCAACGGCCTGAACGTCATCAAGGCTGCCGTTGACGGCCTCAAGCAGCTCTCCAGCGTTGAGGAGACGGCCGAGCGCCGCGGCCTCACCGTTTCCGAGATGTTCCACGGTAAGGAGAACTAACGATGGCTAACATTAAAGTCACTATGGTGAAGAGCGTCATCGGTCGCCCTGAGACCCAGCGTCGCACCATGCGCGCCCTCGGCCTCCGCAAGATCGGCGACACGAACGTGCTCCCCGACAACGAGAGCACCCGCGGCGCCATTTTCAAGGTCAAGCACCTCGTCAAGACCGAGGAGGAGTAACCCATGCAGATTCACGATCTTACTCCGGCAGCGGGTTCCACCCATCGCCGTAAGCGCGTCGGCCGCGGCAACGGCTCCGGCCACGGTACCACCGCTGGCCGCGGTCAGAACGGCCAGCTCTCCCGCTCCGGCGGCGGCAAGGGCGCCGGCTTCGAGGGCGGCCAGACCCCGCTGGCGATGCGCCTGCCCAAGCTCCCCGGCTTCCGCAACATCAACCGCGTCGAGTACACCGCGGTCAACGTTGCCCGCCTGGACGAGAAGTTCAACGACGGCGACACCGTCAACGCCGAGAGCCTCGCTGCTGCCGGCATCATCAAGAACGTCAACGTCCCGGTGAAGGTGCTGGGCGACGGCGAGATCTCCAAGAAGCTCACGGTGGCTGTTGAGAAGATCTCCAAGAGCGCTCAGGCCAAGATCGAGGCGGCCGGCGGAAAGGTCGAGTTCCCGTGCTAAATGGTTTGAAGAATGCATTCCGCATAGACGAACTGCGCGGAAAGATTCTCTTCACCATAGCTATGCTCGTGCTGTACCGCATCGGTGCGCACGTACCTGTGCCCGGCATCCCCTTCCAGGGGATGGCGGGCCTTTTAGGAGTCGCAGGCGATTCGGTTGCCTCCGGCGCCATGGCGCTGCTGAACCTGTTCAGCGGCGGGGCCCTCAGCTATGTGTCGGTCTTTTCGCTGGGCATCATGCCCTATATCACCTCTTCCATCATCTTCCAGATGCTGCAGAGCGTGGTTCCGTCCCTCTCCGCCTTGGCGCGTGAGGGCGAGGTCGGTCAGCGCAAGATCACCCAGTACACCCGCTACCTCACCCTGGGCCTGGGTCTTCTGAACTCCATCGGCTACCTGTTCCTGTTCAAGAGCTTCGGCATCAGCTTCACCGGCGCCGGCGCTCCCGAGATCGTCTTCGACATCATGATCGTTGGCACGCTTTTGGCGGGTGCCATGCTCATCATGTGGATCGGCGAGCTCATCACCCAGCGCGGCATCGGCAACGGCATGTCGCTCATCATCTTCGCCAACATCATGGCGGGCCTGCCCCAGGCGATCTTCTCCTCGCTTGACGGCGGCACGGCGAGCATCGTGATGACGATCGTGATCTTCGTGGTCATCATCGCCGTCATCCCGCTTATCGTCTTCATCGAGCGCGGCCAGCGCCGCATCCCGGTGCAGTACGCCAAGCGCGTGGTGGGTCGTCGCATCATGGGCGGGCAGTCCACCTATCTGCCGATCAAGGTCAACACGGCCGGCGTCGTGCCGATCATCTTCGCCAGCGCCATCCTGTATCTGCCGGCTCAGCTCGCGGTGTTCTTCCCCGGCGTCGGCTGGGTTCAGGCTGCCGCCTCCGCGCTTTCCTCTGGTTGGCTCAACTGGGTGCTGAACGTGGTGCTCATCGTCTTCTTCGCGTACTTCTACACCTCTATGGTGTTCAACCCTCAGGAGACGGCTGACAACCTCAAGAAGCAGGGCGGCTTCATCCCGGGCGTGCGCCCGGGCAAGGCCACGGCGGACTTCATCAAAAACGCCCTCAACAAGATCACGCTGCCCTCGGCCATCTTCATGGCGGTCATCGCCATCGTGCCGTCCATCGTGTTCTCGTTCACGGGCAACCAGCTCATCCAGGCCTTCGGCGGCACCTCGGTGCTTATCATGGTGGGCGTGGTGCTGGACACGATCGCCAAGGTCGAGAGCCAGCTCAAGATGTACGATTACGACGGGTTCTTCAAGTAAGTTCGCAAAGCGGTAAGGAGTCCACATGAACATCGTCCTGTTAGGTGCCCCGGGCGCCGGCAAGGGCACGCAGGCCCAGCGCCTCGTGGCCGACTACGGCGTAGCCCACATCTCTACCGGTGACCTGCTCCGCGCTGCCGTGAAGGGCGGCACCGAGCTCGGCGTCAAGGCTAAGAAGTACATGGACGCCGGCGAGCTCGTCCCCGACGAGCTGGTGATCGACCTCGTCAAGGAGCGCCTGGACCAGGACGACGCTAAGAAGGGCTTCATCCTCGACGGCTTCCCGCGCAACACCACGCAGGCCGTGACGCTCGACTCCGAGCTCGCCAAGATGGAGCGCAGCCTCGACTGCGCGCTTCTGGTTGACGTTGAACCCGCGGTTATCGTCAAGCGCCTCTCTTCGCGGCGCACCTGCCGCGCCTGCGGCTACACCGGCACGGCGGCCGACGCGGTGTGCCCGTCCTGCGGCGGTGAGATGTATCAGCGCGACGACGACAAGCCCGCCACCATCCAGAACCGCCTGGACGTGTACGAGAAGTCCACGAGCCCGCTGGTTGAGTACTACCGCGGCAAGGGCATCCTCGTCTCGGTTGACGGCGACCGCCCGGTCGACGAGGTGTACGCGGACGTCAAGGAAGCGCTTGGTCTATGATCCATCTGAAGACCCCTCAGGAAATCGAAGAGTTCAAAGCTGCCGGAGCGCTGTCCAAGATGGTGCTCCGGCGCGTTGGGGCCATGGTGCGCCCCGGCGTGTCCACCTTCGAGCTCGACCAGCTGGCCGAGCAGCTCATCCGCATGCACGGCGGCACGCCCTCCTTCAAGGGCTACGGCGGCTTCCCGGGCACGATCTGCGCGAGCGTGAACGAGCAGGTCGTGCACGGGATCCCCAACCCTGACGTCATCCTGCGCGACGGCGACGTGATCTCCATCGACACCGGCGCCACCGTTGACGGCTGGGTGGGAGACAATGCCTGGACGTATTACTGCGGCGAGCCCGCGCCCGAGGTCAAGGCGCTGTGCGAGTGCACGCTCGACTGCCTGAAGGCCGGCATCGCCGAGGCCGTCCCCGGCAACCACCTGGGTGACATCGGTCACGCCATCCAGAGTCTCGCCGAGTCCAACGGCTACGGCGTCCTGCGCGACTACGTGGGTCACGGCGTGGGTCGCTCCATGCACGAGGACCCCAACGTGCCCAACTACGGGCGCCGCGGCAAGGGCGTCAAGCTCCAGGCGGGCATGGTCATCGCCATCGAGCCCATGATCACCCTCGGCACCAACCGCGTGAAGGTGGGCCGCGACGGCTGGGTGGTCTCCACGCTCGACGGCAAGGCGGCCGCTCATTACGAGAACACCGTCGCCATCACCAACGACGGCCCGGTGATTCTCACCCAAGACGATCAGGGGCCCTGGTGCACCATGCAGGGCGGAGTTATGTAGCGATTGCGTAAATCGCTCCTGACCTCGTCGTATGCGTTAATATACAGTACTGCTGTCGTTCCATAGAGAAAGATGATGCCTGTGAAGAAGGAAGATGCCATCGAGCTCGAAGGTACGGTTACCGATCCGTTGCCCAACGCGCAGTTCCGCGTGGAGCTTGAGAACGGTCATTCGGTTCTCTGCACGATCTCCGGCAAGATTCGCATGAACTACATCCGCATCCTGCCGGGCGACAAGGTAGTGGTGGAGCTTTCTCCCTACGACCTGTCGCGCGGGCGCATCACCTATCGCTACAAGTAAGGCAGCGCACACAGCCGGTCATTCACGTCTGCGGCTGGACGAGTAGATAACATTCCACAAGCACCACCCGTAAGAGCACTACCGAAAGGAAGACAGATGAAGGTACGTCCCTCTGTCAAGAAGATGTGCGACAAGTGCAAGATCATCAGGCGCCATGGCAAGGTTCTCGTGATCTGCGAGAACCCGCGTCACAAGCAGCGTCAGGGTTAAGGAGAGGAGATCAAGTTGGCCCGTATCAGCGGCGTCGATCTGCCGCGCGAGAAGCGCGTCGAGATCGGTCTTACCTATATCTACGGCATCGGCCGCACCACTGCCTCCAAGATTTGCGCAGAGTGCAACATCAACCCCGACACGCGCGTGCGTGACCTCACCGAGGATGAGATCACCACGATCCGCGATTACATCGACCAGCACTACATGATCGAGGGCGACCTCCGTCGTGAGCGCTCCCAGAACATCAAGCGTCTGATGGACATCGGCTGCTACCGCGGCCTCCGTCACCGCAAGGGCCTGCCTGTCCGTGGTCAGCGCACCCACACCAACGCGCGCACCCGCAAGGGTCCGAAGCGCCAGATCGGTGCCAAGAAGAAGAAATAAGGAGAGGTCTAGGTCATGCCTGCTGCAAAGAAGAACGCGCGTACGCGCATCAAGCGTTCCGACCGCAAGAACATCGCGGTCGGTCAGGCTCACATCAAGTCGAGCTTCAACAACACGATCGTCTCGATCACCGATCCTCAGGGCAATGTCATCGCTTGGCAGTCCGCTGGCACCGTCGGGTTCAAGGGCTCCCGCAAGTCCACCCCGTTCGCCGCGCAGATGGCCGCCGAGGCTTGCGCCAAGGTCGCCATGGAGCACGGCCTCAAGAAGGTCGCCGTGTTCGTGAAGGGCCCGGGTTCCGGCCGCGAGACCGCCATCCGCTCCCTCCAGGCTGCTGGTCTCGAGGTTTCGAGCATCCAGGACAAGACCCCCATCCCGCACAACGGCTGCCGTCCCAAGAAGCGCCGTCGCGTCTAAGTTGAAAGGATCGTCTAACTATGGCAATCGATAGGACTCCGGTTCTTAAGCGCTGCCGCCAGCTGGGTATCGATCCCGCCGAGCTGGGCTACAGCGGCAAGGAATCCAAGCGTCAGCCCAAGCGTCGTCGCAAGGAATCCGAGTACGGCATGCAGCTACGCGAGAAGCAGAAGGTGAAGTTCATCTACGGCGTGCTCGAGAAGCAGTTCCATCACTACTACGAGGAGGCGCTGCGCCGCGAGGGCGTTACCGGCGAGAACCTGATGCGCCTGCTCGAGACCCGTCTCGACAGCGTTGTCTTCCGTCTGGGCTTCGCCCGCACCCGCAAGGATGCCCGCCAGTCTGTGACCCACGGCCACTTCACCGTGAACGGCCGTCGCGTCGACATCCCCTCCTACCAGGTCAAGCAGGGCGACGTTATCGCCGTGGGCGAGAAGTACCGCGACCTGCTCCCCATCAAGGAGGCCCTCGTCCAGTCCGAGCGCTTCGAGGTTCCCGGCTGGCTCGAGGTTGACATCGAGAAGCTCCAGGGCACCGTGCTGGCGCTTCCCAACCGTGACCAGATCAGCGGCGACATCAACGAGCAGCTCATCGTCGAGCTCTACTCCAAGTAACCATTTTAAGCTGCTGAGGCTGGAGGTAACACATGTCAGAATTCATCAGGCCCCAGGTTCAGGTCGAGGAGATCAGCGACACCTCAGCGCGTGTCTCCGTCGAGCCGCTTGAGCGTGGGTACGGCGACACGCTGGGCAACTCCCTGCGCCGCGTGCTGCTGTCCTCGCTCGAGGGCGCGGCGGTGGAGGCTATCCAGATCGACGGCGCCCAGCACGAGTTCATGGCCATCCCCAACGTCGTTGAGGATGTCACCGACATCGTCTTGAACATCAAGGGTCTTGTGTTCAAGGCGCTCGGCACCACCGAGGAGGCTACGGCCACCATCTCGGTCGACGGCCCGTGCGAGGTCACCGGCGCGGACTTCTTCATCCCGTCGGAGTTCGAGCTCGTCAACCCCGAGCACCATATCGCCACGCTCACCGAGGGCGGTCACCTCACGATGAGCATGCGCATCGGCTATGGCCGTGGTTACGTGTCCTACGAGGGCAACAAGCGCGAGGACGATCCCATCGGCATCATCCACGTCGACTCGCTGTTCTCGCCCGTGCGTCGCTGCGCCAAGCTCGTCGAGGCCTGCCGCGTTGGCCAGCACACCGACTACGACCGCCTGGTCTTGGAGATCGAGACCAACGGCGCGCTCACCCCGCGCGAGGCCGTGGTGCAGGCTGCCAACATCATCAACCAGCACATGGCTGCGTTCATGAACCTCACCGAGACCCCCGAGGTGGTGGAGGAGGCGTCGATCTTCGCCCCTGAGACCACCAACGACAACGCCGAGCTCGACAAGCAGATCGAGGATCTGGACCTCTCGGTTCGTTCCTACAACTGCCTGAAGCGCGCGAGCATCCACTCGGTGCGCCAGCTGGTTGAGTTCTCCGAGAACGACCTGCTCAACATCCGCAACTTCGGCGTCAAGTCCATCGAGGAAGTCAAGGACAAGCTGGAGTCCATGGGCCTGAGCCTCAAGCAGTAACGCTTGTATGACCCTTTAGAGGAGACAAGATAATGAGACATTACAAGAAGAAGGGTATGAAGCTCGGCACGGACTCCGCGCATACCCGTGCGATGAAGAAGAGCCTGGTGCAGGCGCTCTTCACCAACGATCGCATCAAGACCACCGAGACCCGCGCCAAGGCCATTCGCCCGGATGTTGACCGCATCATCACCTGGGCCAAGCGCGGCGACATCCACTCCCGCCGTCTGGCCATCGCCAAGCTCGGCGACAAGGAGCTGGTGCGCGAGGTCTTCGAGAAGGTTGCCCAGGGCATGTGGGCTGACCGCAACGGCGGCTACACCCGCATCATGAAGCTCGGCAACCGCAAGGGCGACAACGCGCCGATCGTCATCATCGAGCTCGTGACCGAGCCGGTCGCCAAGAAGGCGCCCAAGGTCGAGCCGGTGAAGAAGGCTGACAAGGTCGAGCCCGTCAAGGAGGAGAAGGCCGAGGAGGCTGCTCCCGAGGTCGAGACCGAGGCCGCCGAGGAGACCACCGAGGCGTAAGGCTTCGCGGCTTGAGCGTTAACAGGGTACACGAGAAGGGGCTGCTCCGCGGCCCCTTCTTCGTATCCCGGACGGGAAAGGCGGCTTTGCGTACTTTCGGTACGCTAGGCCACCGGACGATAAGAACCTGGACTTTGCCCGTTATCAAAATCCAGATCCTTATCGTCCGGTGGCCTTCGGGTTGAGGCTTGTTACGCGGAGCTATGCCCGGGCGGAGGGCGAAGAAGGGGGCGCAGACCCTTCTCGTGGTTGGAATCATTTTGTTTGCGGTGCACTGTTCTCGTTTAATGCGAGAGGGCCAAAGACGATGCGGTTCCGAAATCCGATATCGGGCGGATTTCGGGCTCGCATCGTCTTTGGCCCGGCGGAGGAGATATACGTCGAGGGGAGGGGCTTGTGCTGGTTGTGGATAACGTCTCGTACCGTTACGGGGATGGGGCCGAGGGCCTTGCGCTGCGCGGGGTGTCGCTTTCGGTGGCGCCCGGGGAGTGCGTGGCGCTTATCGGGCCCAACGGATCGGGCAAGTCCACCCTGGCGGGCCTTCTCAACGGCATGAAACGCCCTTGTGAGGGCACGGTGGAGGTGGACGGCCTTACCACGTGTGACAAGGCCTCTGCGCGCCGTGTGCGGGCGCTTGTGGGCGTGGTGCGGCAGGATCCGGCGTGCCAGCTGGTGGCGACCATCGTGGCAGACGACGTGGCCTTTGGGCCGCGCAACCTCGACCTTGCCGAGGACGAGGTGAGGGCGCGGGTGGCCCGCGCGCTTGAGCAGGCGGGCATCGCCGATCTGGCGCAGGCCGAGACAAGTGCGCTTTCCGGCGGTCAGCAGCAGCGCGTGGCGCTGGCAGGCGTGCTTGCCATGGAGCCGTGCTACCTGGTGCTCGACGAGGCTACGGCCATGCTCGACAGCGCGGCGCGGCGTTCGTTCCGCGCGCTCGTGCGCACGCTTGCGCGCGAGAAGGGCTTGGGCGTCGTGATGGTGACGCACGATGCGCTGGAGGCGCTGGCAGCCGACCGCGTTGCAGTGCTCGAAGACGGGCAGGTGCGCTGGGAGGGTGCGCCGGCCGCGCTGGCGGCCGAGGCCTCCGCCCTGCTCGAGAAGACCTTGCGTCTGGATCGGTACGCGCGCGCGGTGGTGAAGGCGCTGCGCGCCGGCTACGACGCCGCAGACGGCCTTGAGCCAGAGGACGTAGCGGCGTGGTGCGCGGGTACCGAGGCAGGTCGCCGCGTTGCCCGGGCGGTTGCGGGCTTGGCGCAGCGGGGGAGCGCTTCTCAGCCGCCGCACCCGGGACGCGCGGCTCTTGGCATGGAGGACGTGTCGTTCTCGTACGGGGAGCAGGCGGTGCTCAACGGCTGCACGCTCTCGCTCGGCGCAGGGGAGCGCGTGCTGGTGGCGGGCGTGTCGGGGGCCGGTAAGTCCACGCTGTCGCTTCTGCTGGCGGGGCTCGAGGAGCCGGACGCCGGCTGTGTGCGCCTGCACGGCAAGGCGCCGCGTGCAGGCGAGGTGGGCATGGTGTTCCAGCGGCCGGAGAGCCAGCTCTTTATGGACACCGTGCGCGACGACGTTGCCTTTGGGCCGCGCAACCTCGGCCTTGCCGAGGAAGAGGTTGCGCGCCGCGTGGAGCGAGCCTGCGAGGAGCTGGGGCTTGACGCGGCGCTGTTGGAGCGCCACCCGGCAACGCTGTCGGGCGGGCAGGCGCGCCGCGCGGCGCTTGCCGGGATCGCGGCGATGGAGCCGCGCGCCTACGTGCTGGACGAGCCCACGGCCGGGCTCGACGTGGCGGGGCGCCGCTTTCTGCATGCGCTCGTGGGGCGCCTTGCGCAGGCGGGCGCGCCGGTGGCGGTGATGAGCCACGATTTGGAGGAGTGGGCGGACGAGGTTGACGCCGTGGTGCTGCTCGGCGCCGGCCGCGTTGCCCGCGTGGGCGCGCCCGGCGCGCTCGCGGCGCACCCGGAGACCTTCGAGGCCGTGGGTCTCGAGCCGCCGGAGATCGCGCGGTTTGCGCGGGCGTGCGCCGAGAGGGGGTGCGCGCTGTGAGGATGGCGTTGCCGCTGGGGAGCTACACCGGCGCCGATACGCCGGCTGCCCAGGTAGACGCGCGTGTGAAGCTCGCGCTGCTCGTGATGCTCACCGCGCTGGCGTTTTTGGTCCCGCCGGCGGGCTTGGCGGCGCTGGCGCTGCTGCTTGCGGCGGCGGCGCGCGCGGCCCGGATGCCGGCAGCGCGCGTGCTCGCGGGCCTCAAGCCCGTGGCGGTGATTCTCGTCTTTACGCTGGCGGCCAACGCGCTCAGGCTCGACGGCAGCGGCGCGGTGGCGCTGGCAGGGCCGGTGGGCGTGAGCCCGGAGGGCGCGGCCCGCGGCGCGGCGGCCGTGGTGCGGATCTGCTTGCTCGTGGGCTTTGCGCTCACGGTTTCCGCCTCCACCACCTCCACCGAGCTTGCCGGCGCCTGCACGGCGCTTCTCGCCCCGCTGGGGCGCTTGGGCGTGCCGGTGGGCGACGTGGGCGTGACGCTTTCGCTTGCGCTGCGCTTCGTGCCGCTGGTGGCCGAGGAGCTCGACCGCATCCGCCTGGCGCAGCGCTCGCGCGGGGTGCGCTTTGACGAGGGGGGCGTGATCGCGCGCGTGCGGGCGTGGGCGTCGGTGGTGACGCCGCTGGCCGTGGGGCTGTTCCGCCGCGCCGACGCGCTTTCCGAGGCTATGGAGGCGCGCTGCTACGAGGGCGGCTCGCGCCGGGTGCCCCCGCAGCGCCCGTTGGGGAAACGAGATGTGGTTCTTTTGGTGGCAGGGGCGGCGCTTCTCGCCCTCGGTATCATAGGGGCCCTTGCCGGGTAAGCGTGTGACGCCCGCAACGAGAGGCGGCGTCGCCGCCGGGTAAAGGAGAGATGAGCCGTGCAGGAACGAATCGACGCCGCCGCGTCGGGCCCGTGGCCCGAGCGCGAGCTTCTCGACGCCACGATGGTGCTCAAGGTTGCCTACGACGGGGCCCCGTTCGCGGGCTTTGCCGAGCAGCCGGGCATCCCCACGGTGGCCGGCGAGCTGCGCCGTGCGCTCGAGACGCTGCTGCGGCGCCCGGTTGAGATCACCTGCGCGGGGCGCACGGACGCCGGCGTGCACGCCCAGGCCCAGTACGTGAGCATCCCGGTAACCGCCGAGGAGCTCGCCATGCCGCGCCGCCGCCTGGTGCGCGGGCTCACCGCCCTGCTGCCCGACGAGGTGGCCCTGCGCGAGGCCTATCGCGCCGAGCGGGGCTTCTCGGCCCGCTTCGACGCGCGCTCGCGCTCGTACCGCTACCGCATCGTCACCGGCGACCTGCGCCCGCTTCTGCTGCGCGGCTACGCATGGTGGCAGCGCGGCGCGCTTAACGTGGACGCCATGGAGGAGGCGGCGCAGGCGCTTGTGGGCGAGCAGGACTTCAAGAGCTTCTGCAAGGCGTCCTCGGCGGTGGGCAAGCCCACGTGCCGCAACGTGATCTCGGTGGGCTTTGCGCACGAGGATGCGCTGGGCGAGAGGTGCCTGGCCTTCGACATCACGGGATCCTCGTTTCTGCACTCCATGGTGCGCACTGTCGTGGGGAGCCTGGTGGAAGTGGGCCGGGGGCACCGCGACCCGGCGTGGATAGCCGAGGTCTTGGCGGCGCGCGACCGCCGCGCGGCGGGCTCGTGCGCGCCGGCGCGCGGACTCATGTTCATGGCGGTTGACTATGCGGCGGGCTCGCTGAGCCCGTGGGAGGACTGACGCAGGCGATGGAGCTTTTGACGCACGTGCTCGAGCACGCGTTTGAGGACACGGTGCACCTGGTGCCGTTTCTGTTCGTAACGTATCTGGCTATGGAGTTTCTGGAGCATCGCGCGGGCGGCGCCCTCGAGCGCTTCATGGCGCGCCGCGGCCGGGCGGGGGCGCTGGTGGGCGCGGTTGCCGGCGTGGTGCCGCAATGCGGCTTCTCCGCCGCGGCGGCCACCCTGTACGCCGCGCGCGTGATCACGCTCGGCACGCTGGTGGCGGTGTTTCTCTCCACCTCCGACGAGCTTCTGCCCATCTTCATCGCCGAGCAGGTGCCGGCGCCGCAGATCGCCGCGATCCTCGGCCTCAAGGTGCTGGCGGCGGCGGTGAGCGGGCTTGTTCTGGACGCTGTGCTGCACGCGCGCCACCTGGAGGGCGACGAGCGCGAGCACATCCACGACCTCTGCGAGCAGGAGCACTGCGACTGCGGGCACGAGTCGATGCTGCTCTCGGCGTTGAAGCACACCGTGATGGTGACGGTGTTCATCTTCCTCATCACCTGCGTGCTCGACGGCGCCATGGAGCTGGTGGGCGAGGACGTTATCGCCGGCTTCTTGGCCGGCAACCCGGCGCTGTCGGTCTTTGCCTCGGCGCTCGTGGGGCTTATCCCCAACTGCGCGGCGTCGGTGCTTATCAGCCAGCTGTACCTGGCCGGCGCCCTAGGGTTCCCAGCCATGATGAGCGGGCTTCTGGTTTCGGCGGGCGTGGGGTACCTGGTGCTGTACCGCACCAACCTGCATCCGCGCGAGAACCTCGTCGTGGTGGGCCTCATATGGCTGATCGGCGTGGCGTGGGGCTTGCTGTTCTCGCTGCTGTAGGGAGCGCGGGCAGGGGCGCGCGGGTTGTGCGCCGGGTGCGTGCCGCAACAGGTTTGTGCTAGGTTCTTTCCGGCACGGTTCTTCCACGGGGGCTACACCAAACCCGCGCGCGGGGGTGCTACCATCAGGGCATCCGTAACGAACGCGAGAGGTGTTCCGTGGCCCGTTTGACCCCCCGACAGCCGGATATCACCGTCGTCATGGCGGCGCGCGACGCCGAGGCCCATGTGGCCCGCGCGTTGGAGAGCGTGCTCAACCAGAGCTTGGAGACCATCGAGCTCGTGGTGGCGGTGTGGGGCTCCTCCGACCGCACGGCCGACGTCTGCGCACGCACCGCTGAGCGCGACATCCGCGTGGAGGTGCTTGAGGACGCCGGGGCAACCAGGCTCGAGGCCTGGGCGCGCGGCGTGGCGGCGGCGCGCGGATCCTACGTGCTGTTTGCCGATGCCGAGGACTGGCTCATGCCCGGCGTGCTGGAGCAGCTGCACATCCAGGCGCTGAACCGCAACGCCGACCTTCTGTTCTGCGGCCTTTCGGCCGAGGTGGCGGGCGGCAACGCGGACACCCCTGCCGAGGACCGCTATGTGTCGGGCATGCGCGCGGTGCGCGCCGCAGAGGCCCGCACGCAGGCGTGGCGCCTGGTGACGGCGGGTCTTCTGTGGGGCGCCGAGGCGCACCTGGTGCGCCGCGCCACGGCGTTGGCGGCCCTCGGGGCGCTCGCGGACGCCTCTGACGAGGAGGGCGGCGGCTCGGCGCCGTGCACGGAGGTTGCCCTGCTGGTGCGCTGCCTCGAGCGCGCCGAGCGGGTGGGCGCCTTTGAGTTCGCCCAGTACAAGCTCACGGTGCGCGGGCGCGCCAACCGGTTCTTCTCGGTTGCCGAGAACGGCGCCCAGGCCGCGCGCTGCGCGGTGCGCGTCCGTACAAGCGCCGTCGAGACGCTCTGGGACGCGTTCAAGCGCTGGGGGATAGCCGAGGAGCCCGCAGCCGCCGACGCGCTGCAGCTGTGCTTCTTGCGCGCGCTCGTGGGCTGCGTGCAGGCGGTGTGCGACCGCTCCTGCTCCCTTTCCACCGAGGAGAAGCGCGCCAGTATCGCCATGATGGTTGAGTCGCCCGCCGCGCAGGGGATCATGGGGGCCTTTGCCCCGCGCGACCTCATGCGCCGCTACGTTGCGCGTGCCGTTCTCAAAGGCGACGTGAACCTGTGCTACCTCGAGGGCTGCCTGATGAGCGTGGTGGGCGCCGACCGGCTTTTCCCGCTGCAGTGCGCCTGAGCGCGCCATGTCAGGCTGCGCCCCATATGCTGCGCGGTGGCGCGGGGCTATGCATGTCTCGCACGACGTAGCGACATAACCTGCGTGCGTTATGCAATAACACGAGAGAAATGTCTGTAAACATTCATTTTGAGCGCTGAGGGGCGCGGCTGTTTCGGTATGCTAGTAGCCCGTTGACGCCGGCACCGCGGAGGTTCCGGCGCTCTGCGGTGCCGGCGCCGCGCTGTGAGGCGTGCGCTCGGCGCCGCGCAACCGTTTACGTGCCAAGCCAGGGTAGAGGCGGCCTGTATGAAGAAACGCAGCAAGCGACAGGAAGCGATCCGCGAGATCGTGCGCACCAAAGATATCCGCACCCAGCGGGCGCTGGTTGAGCAGCTCAAGGCCGACGGCTTTGACTGCACGCAGGCCACGGTGTCGCGCGACATTGCCGACATGGGGCTGCGCAAGCTCCCCGAGGGCGTGTACGTGCTCGCCGAGGACCTGCACCTGCAGCACATGGTGTCCCAGCTGGTGGTGGGCGTTTCTCGCGCCAACAACCTGGTGGTGGTGAAGACCCAGCCGGGTACGGCGCAGGGCATCGCCGCTGCGGTTGACGGCGCCGAGCTGCCGCACATCACGGGCTCCATCGCCGGCGACGACACCATCTTGGTGATCGCTCAGACGGACGAGGACGGCATGCATTTCGAAAGCCTGGTGAACAAGCTGCGCAACGTGCACTAGCTGCGGCGCCCGGCTGTTGACCTTCGCGTTGTATCGCTGAACGTACGTAAGGAAAGGGACGTTTCTCCATGATCGCTGTTATCCACATCGCCCTGCTCTCGCTGCTGTTGCTGCTGCCCGTGGCGCTTATCGCCCTGCTGGCGTGGTACTTCGTGCGCCTGCGTCGCAGCAAGCGCTCGTAGGGAAGCGGCGGCCGGGGGCGGGTGCGAATGACGGGCACAGTGTGTTCTGTCATCCACACCCGTCCCCCGCGGCAGACATAGCGCCATGAAAAAGAGGCGGACCCGCGGGTCCGCCTCTTGCTGTGTTGCGGTATGTTGCTGCGTGTGCCGGCCGCTACTCTGCAGGCGCTTCTCCGCCGCCGGTCTCTCCGCCACTGCCGGTGTTGCCCTGGCCGGTGCTGCTATCCGTGCCGCCGGTTGTGCCGCCGGAGTTCCCGCCGGTGTTTGAGCTGTCGCCCTCACCGCCCGTGCCGGAGCCGCCGGAGGTTCCGCCGTTGCCGCCGGAGTCGCCCGTGCCGGTGTTGCCTGCGGTGCCGGAGTTGCCGGTGCCGCCCGTGGGCTCGCTCGTGTCAACGTCGGGGTCGCTCACCGCGGGCTCGTCGCCCGAGGAGGCGTTGTCCGTGCCGGCGTCGTCGCTCTCGTCGGAGCGGGACGAGCTGCTGGACTTGGAGGAGCTCGAACCGTTCAGGTGGCCCGAGAAGTCCCATGAGGAGTTGGCCTTGTACACCGGGGCCGGGGCGGTGGGGAACTCCTCGCGCGGAGCGTTGGCCAGCGCCTGCTCCATGAACTCCTTGAAGATGGGCGCGGAGGTCTGGGAGGTCTGCGCGGTGCGGCGGCCGGAGTAGATCTCGGAGTTGTCGCGATGGCCCGTCCACACGGCCACGGCGAGCTGCGGGGTGGCGCCGGCGAACCACAGGTCGGTGGGGCCGGTGGTGGTGCCGGTCTTGCCGAAGACGGGCTGGTCGATGTCGGGGCGGCCGTAGGTGCCGGTGCCGCTGGTGACCACGCCCTCGAGCACCTCGCGCGCGGCGGCGGCAACCGAGTCGTCCACGGTCTGCTCGGGCGCGTCGGTGTGCTGGTAGAGCACTTCGCCGGAGCGGGAGAGGATCTGCGTGATGGCCACCGGGTCGCGGTGCACGCCGTTGGCGGCCAGCGTGGCGTAGATCTCGGCCATGTTGAGCGGCGGCATGCCGTCGGGGCCGAGGGTCATGGTGTCGGACTCGGGGATGTCAACGTCCACGCCGAGCTTCTTGGCCATGTCGAGGATCGTGTCGTTGCCGATAACCTCGGCCACCTGCACAAAGCCGGTGTTAGAGGAAACCTCGGTGGCGCGGGCGAGCGAGATGTTGCCGTAGCTGGCGTTGTTGACGTTCTTCACGGTGGTCAGGCCGCTCTTGGTCTTATAGCCCGTGTTGCAGTTGATGATGATGCTGGGGTTCATGCCGGCGTTGATGGCGGCGGTGAGGGTGATGGTCTTGAAGGTCGAGCCGCAGCCGCGCTGGGTGCTCGTGACCATGTTCTCTTGGCCGCTGATGGGGGTGGTGCCGTTGTTGAAGGTGGCGGTGCTGTAGTAGTCCTTGCCGCCCACCATGGCCTTGATGTAGCCGGTGTCGGGATCGATGGCCACCAGCGCGCCGTCGAGCGTGTCGTCGCCGAAGTTGGCCAGGCCGTCGCGGATGGCGTTCTCGGCCGCCTGCTGGGCGGTGGGGTCGATGGTGGTCTGCACGGTGAGGCCGCCGCGGTACAGCACGTCGGTGGAGAACTCGTCGGAGAGCAGCTGCTTCACGTAGTCCACGAAGTAGGGGTAGGAGTACACGCCGTTCACCGGGGCCTCGCTCACGTTCAGCGTGATGGGCTCGGCTGCCGCCGCGTCGTGCTCCTCCTGGGTGATGTAGCCGTTGGAGAGCATGCGGTCGAGCACGAGGTTGCGACGCTCAAGCGCGAGGTCGGGGTTGATCGTGGGGTCGTAGAGCGACGGGCCGTTGGGCAGACCCACCAGAAGCGCCGCCTCGGCCAGCGTGAGGTCGCTCGCGTTCTTGGAGAAGTACGTCTCCGAGGCGGCCTGGATGCCGTAGGCGCCGTGGCCGAAGGGCACCGTGTTGAGGTACATCATGAGGATCTCGTCTTTGGAGAAGATCTTCTCCATCTGGATGGCCAGGTAGGCCTCGCGCACCTTGCGCTCGATGGTGTTGTCGAACTGCTCCTCCGACAGGATGGTGTTGCGCACGAGCTGCTGGGTGATGGTGGAGCCGCCCTCCGAGCCGCCTGTGAGCTGCGAGACCGCGGCGCGCATGATGCCGATGATGTCCACGCCGCCGTGGTCGTAGAAGCGCTCGTCCTCGGTGGCCACGGTGCCGTCCAGCACGTACTTCGAGCACTGGTCCTTGGTGATGTTGGTGCGGTTCTCAACATAGAGGCTCGCGATCTCGTTGCCGTTGGCGTCGAGGATCGTAGTGGGCTCGCTCACCAGGTACGCGTCGGCGCTGGTGTAGTCGGGCAGGTCTTTGAGCCAGTTGGTGACGTTGGCCATCATGCCGATGCCGAAGGCCACTCCGGCGAGGATGAGAAAGCCGAAGAACGAGACGAGCACCAACGGCACGGTGTGCGTCTTGGCACGCAGGTTTTTGCGGCGTTCACGAGGACTCATACATGAACCTCCAAAGGCGGTGAGCAAGGCGTGCGCGCAGCCGCGGCCGCATGTGAGGTGCGCGAGGGGCGCGGGGCCCCGAAGCGCAGGCGGCGGCGCAGGCCAGCGCATGGCTTCATACGTCCTTATACTTTAGCGTATCATGCATCCCGGACACCAACCGGAGGTTGGGACGCAGGCAAACTCCAAAGGCCCTGCAAACCTTCGATATGAAGTTGAAGCTTTTATGATGAGCCGCTGAACGGCGGCCGGCGCAGACGTGCGCTCGGGCGTGGGGCGCGGGCGCGGCAAGGGGAGAGGCACATGGCGAGAGAACCGGAGAGGGGCGGGGCGGCTGCGGCGGCGGGGCCGGGTGCCGGTGCGAGCGCGCGGGCGCTGCGAGGCGCGGGGGCTTCCGCTGCCGCCGATCGCAGCTTGGGCGAGAACGGCGGGCGCGCAGATGCGCGGTACCGGCGCCTGCCCGAGCTGCTGGCGCCCGCCGGGGGCACCGACGCCCTGCTCGCCGCGGTGGCTGCCGGTGCCGACGCCGTGTACGCGGGGCTCGACGCGTTCAGCGCCCGCGTGAGCGCCGAGAACTTCTCGCCCGCCGAGCTTGAGCGCGCCGCTCGCGTGGCGCACGCCCACGGCGCGCGCGTGTACGTTGCCCTGAACGTGCAGGTGCGCGAAGACGAGCTCGAGGCGGCGATCGAGGCCGCCCGCACGGCCGTGCGGGCCGGCGCGGATGCGCTTATCGTGGCCGACCTGGGGCTTGCCGCGCGTATCCGCGCGACGCTGCCCGGCTGCGAGCTGCATCTCTCCACCCAGGCCAACGTAGAGTCGCCGGCTGGCGCGCGGCTGGCCGCGGTGCTGGGCTTTGCGCGCGTCACCTGCGCGCGCGAGCTCTCGCTGCCCGAGATCGCCGCGCTGGCGCAGGCGGGCGTGGAGATCGAGGCGTTTTGCCACGGGGCCATCTGCATCAGCTACGCGGGGTGCTGCGAGCTTTCGGCGCAGCTGCGCGGGCGCTCGGCCAACCGCGGCGCCTGCACGCAGCCGTGCCGCTTTGACTGGGAGCTTCTGCGCGCGCCGGCGGACGCGGGTGTCGCAGGCGGCCGGGACGTGCCGTCCGACGCGTGGGAGCCGGTGGACGTGGCCGACGGTCCCAAGCTGTTATGCCCGCGCGACTTCTGCTCGATCGATCACGTGCCCGAGCTGGTGCGCGCCGGGGTGGCGGCGCTCAAGGTCGAGGGGCGGATGAAGAACCCCGACTACGTGTACAACGTGGTGCGCGCCTACCGCCGCGCGCTTGACGCGGCGGGTGAGATGGGCGCGGAGGAGGCCGGCGCTGTGGGCGCGGGGGCAGGCGCGGGCGCGCCGGCGGACGCGGACGCAGGCGAAGGCGCGGTTGCGGTTCAGGCGCCCGCGGCGCTTCCGTATGACGCGGGGGAGCTCGGCTTCGAGCTGGGGCTCTCGTTCAACCGCGGGTTCACGGACGCCTACCTGGTGGGCGCGCCCGACGACCGCATGATGAGCCGCGAGCGCGCCATCAACCAAGGCGCGCGCGTGGGCGTTCTGCGCGCGCGGGACGGCAGGGCGGCCACGATCATGCTGGAGCGGCCGGTGTCTGCGGGCGACACGCTGGAGATCCGCTTCTACCCCGACGAGTCGGCCAAGGTGCACGGTCCCAAGCGCTGGCCCATGGTGCCCTGCCCGCGCGACGCCGCGGCGGGGGAGGACCTGGCGGTTTCGGTGAAGCGCAAGGTTGAGCCGCCGTGCGAGGTGTACTGCGTGAGAAGCGCCCGCGTGCTGTCGGAGACCGAGCGCGCGCTGGCGCCGCTGCGCGCCGAGCTTGCGGATGCGGCGGCCGAGAAGGACGCGGCGCGCGGGGCGGCTGCAGGCGCGTGCGGCGAGCCGCCGGCGGCGCGGGCGGTGGCGGCGCGGGCGGATGATGCGCGCCAAGCGGCAAGCGCGCTCGGCGCGCCTGTGGAGGCGGAGCGCGCAGGGGCGAAGGCCGGCGATGAGGAGGCTGCTGCGGCATGCGGGGGCCGGCGCGTGGCAGGTGCCGGCAGCGCGGATGCGGCCAAGCGCGGCGGGGCAGCGCGGGCGGTGCTTGCCCGCACGCCCGAAGAGGCGCGCGCGGCCCGGGCGGCGGGGGCGCGCGTGTACGCGCTTTCCTGGCAGATGGCCGAGGAGCCGGACGCTTGGAAGGCGCTTGCAGGCGAGGTCGCGGTGGTTCTCGACGAGATGCTGCATCCGGGGGAGGAGAGCGCCGTGCGCGGGCTGATGGGCCGGGCGGGCGCGGTGGTGTGCCGCAACCTGGGCCAGGTGGCGCTTGCGCGCGAGGCTGGCGCGCCCTTTGAGGTCATGGCCCCGCTTGCGGCGCGCAACAGCGCGGCGGCGCTTGCGTTTGCCGAGATGGGCGCGCGGGTCGTGTGGCTTTCCCCCGAACTTTCCGCCGACGAGCTTGCGAGGCTGGCCGCGGGGTGGCGCGCCGCCGGACGCGCGCGCGGTGCGCGGCTGGGCGTGCTCGCGCTGGCGTGGGTGGAGGCCATGGTGTGCGCGCACTGCGTGCTGCGCGCCGAGGGCCCGTGCTCGGGCCGGTGCGCCTCGTGCGCGCGGCGGAGCGTGCCCCACGCGCTGCGCGGGACGGACGGCGCGCTTGCGCTGGCGGCAACTGACGCGCGCGGCCGCACCAGGTTGTTTGCGCGCCCGCGCACCTCTGTCGCCGCTGCGTGCGCAGCGCTAGAGGCGCGCGGGGTTTCCCCGGCGGTGCTGCGCGCGTGGGGCGAGGATGTGGAGGCCGTGTGAAGGGCGCTGAAAACGTGTCCGCACGGCTTGCTAGGCTGACGGAAAACGCACGGCGGCTGTAAGGGCTTCGTGGAACGCGGGAGGTTCGGTATGGATGCTCAGACGGTGGTGACGGCGCTTGCGCTCGCGGTTGCCGCGGCGGCGCTCGCGCTTGCGTTTGCGAGCCTTGCGCGCGCTCGGCGCGCGGAGAAGCACGGGCAGGCAGAGGGGGCGGCGCCCGCCCCCGGCCGCATGGACGAGCTGGTGCGCGCAACCGCCCAGATGGCCTCGGCCTTGGGCCAGGTGCAGCAGGGGCTTCAGGCGCAGGGCACCGCGCAGGCGCGCGACGGCGCGGCCACGCAGCAGTCGGTCGAGGCGGCCCGCGCCGCCCTGTCCGACGTGCAGCGCAGCCTGGCGCGCGTGCGCGAGCAGCTGGGCGCCGCCACGGCGCAGCAGAACAGCTCGGCCCGCGCAACCCAGCGCGCGCTGGAGAACATCGCCGCGGGTGTATCGCAGATGACCGGCATCCTCTCTGACAAGAAGTCCCGCGGCGCATGGGGCGAGTACCAGCTCGAGACGCTGCTTTCGGTGTACGCCGGCTCCTCCTCGGCGGTGTACGAAGCGCAGTACACCCTCGCCCGCGGTCAGCGCGTAGACGTTGCCCTGCACCTGCCCGGCACGAGCAAGATCCTCGGCATCGACTCCAAGTTCCCGCTCGAGGGCTTCCAAGAGATCCAGGCCGCCCAAGAGCTTAGCGCGGGCCAGGCCGAGGCCCTGCGCGGGGCTGAGGCGCGCTTCCGCACGAGCGTGCGCCGCCATGTGGACGACATCGCGCGCAAGTACGTCGTGCCGCCGGAGACTGCCGACCTCGCGGTGATGTTCGTGCCCAGCGAGGCGGTGTACATCCATGTGTGCGCCGAGGAGCCCGAGCTTATCTCGTATGCGGCGGGCAAGCACGTGCTCATCTGCTCGCCCACCACGCTGGTGGGCGTGGTGTTCTCGCTCGTGGCGGCCACGCGCGACTTCGAGCGCACGCGCAACATCGACGAGGTGGTGCGCCGCATCGGGCTTCTGCAGGACGACGTGCGCCGCCTCAACACGCGCTTGGAGGGAGCCTCCAAGGCGCTCGACACCGCGCAGCAGCGCTTTGCCGCGGTGGGCGTCTCGGGCGGCAAGGTTGTGCGCGACATCGAGCTGCTGTGCGCCGGCGCGCTCCCCGCCGAGGGCGGGGCCGATCAGGCGTAGCCCCAAAGCGCGTAAAGAACCGGTGGGCACGGCGGGGCGCCTCGCGGCTGTTTGCGGGCAGCGCGGCGCGTCCCGTTTTTCTCGCTCAATAAAATGACCAAAAATGAAATTTGGTCATTTTATTGAGAATCGCCGGCGGCGCGGCGCGCGAAAGCCGCGGTGCTAGAGTTTTTTGCGGCAACCACCTACGTATATAGAGGGAGAGAGCGTATGGCCCAAGCAACCGCAGCGGGCGCGCCGTCGGCGTCCGGCGACGCGCGGCAGCATCACCGCGCACCTGTGCTTATCGTTATCCTGGCGATGACCTTCATGGAGATTCTGGACGGCACCATCGTCAACGTGGCGCTGCCCTCCATGCAGCGCGAGTTGGGGGTGGACATGGCGTCCATTCAATGGGTGACGAGCATCTACAGCGTGGTGACCTGCGCGGCGCTTCTGGTGTTCGGCCGCTTGGGCGACATGTGCGGCAAGGTGCGCATCTTCCAGGCGGGCGTGGTGCTCTTCACGGTGGGGTCAGGGCTCTGCGCGCTTTCCGGCACCTTCGAGATGCTGGTGGTGGCGCGCGCCGTGCAGGCGCTCGGCGGCGCGGCGAGCCTGGCTAACAACCAGGGCATCATCACCGAGACCTTCCCCGAGGGACGCGGGCGCGCGCTCGGGCTCGTGGCCACCTTCACGGCGCTCGGCGCCATGTGCGGCCCCACGCTCGGCGGCCTCATCGTGGCGGCGCTGCCCTGGGAGTTCATCTTCATCATCAACCTGCCCATCGGCGCCGTGTCGTTTCTGGTGGGGCTCAAGGTGCTGCGCAACCAGCGCCCCGACCGCCGCCCCCTGTTCGACCTGGTGGGCGCGGCGCTGCTCGTGCCGGCCATCCTGCTGCTGTTCTGCGCCATCACGTTCATGGAAAGCGGCGTTACGGCGGCAAACCTCGGGATGCTGGCCGCCGGCGCGGTGCTTCTCGCCCTGTTCGTAGTGGCCGAGAACCACGTGACCTCGCCGCTGGTGACGCTGGGGATCTTCCGCGACGCGCGCTTCTGCATCGACTTGGTGAACATGGTCATCGTGTTTCTGGCCATGAGCGCCTACACGTTCATCTTCCCGTATTACCTGCAGGAGGCCCGCGGTATCAGCGTGGGCGTCTCGGGCCTCATCATGGCGTGCTACCCGCTGGTGAACTCCATCTGCGGGCCCATCTCCGGCGCGATCTCCGACAAGGTGGGCTGCGAGCATCCCACGCTGGTGGGCCAGATCATCTATACCTGCGGCCTCACCCTTTTCGGCTTCGTGGCGCTCGACCTGCCCATTCCGCTGCTTATCGGCTGCATCATGTTCACCTCGCTGGGCAGCTCCATCTTCCAGGCGCCCAACAACTCGCTCATCATGGGGCACGCCCCCGAGGGCGCGCTGGGCTTTGTGGGGTCGCTCGGCAACCTCATGCGCTACCTGGGGCAGGCGCTCGGCGTCACCGTGGGGTCGGCGCTGCTCTACAGCGGCATGTCCAGCTCCATCGGCTACCCGGTCACCAGCTACGTTGAAGGGCGGCCCGACGTCTTCATGGACGGCATGCACACCGCCTTCCACGTGCTGGCGCTGCTGGTGGCGCTGAGCGTTGTGCTGGCTTTGGTGCGCGAGGTTATGAACCACCGCGACCGCGTCGCCGCGCGCGCGGCCAAGTAGGGGGGCGGCCATGCCTGCCATCTTCACGCAGGAGAACAAAGACGAGCTGTACCGCGGCATGATCGACGCGGGCTGGGACCTGTTGGCGCGCGAGGGCGTGCGCTCGCTGCGCGTTGAGTGCGTGGCGCAGGCGGTGGGTATCGCCAAGGGCACGTTTTACAGCTTCTTCCCGTCCAAGGGCGCGTTTGTGTACGCCCTGCTCATGGAGAACCGCCAGCGCGCGGTCGACCGGCTCGAGCGCGTGCGGCAAGAGCGCGGCGGCGCGCGCGTGGGGCGTGCGGAGGTGCGCGCGTGGCTGGTTGAGATGTGGTGCACCGACCGCAACATCTTCCGCATCGCCACCGCCGACGACTACACGTGCCTGGTGAAGAGCCTGCCGCCCGAGCGGTGTTTTGACCCTGCGGCGGACGACCGCCTCATGCGCTGGCTTGTGGAAGAGGCGGCGGCTGCGCGACCCGGGGCTGACGTGCGCGTGGTTCTCAACCTGCAGATGGCGCTTGCCTTCGCGCTGCTCAACCGGCGCTTTCTCTATGCCGAGGCGCTCGAGAAGACGGTGGCCGCCCTCATCGAGGCCATGCTCGACGAGATCTTCGGCAAGGAGCCCGCGCCCGCGGAGTGAGCGCGTCGGGCACACGGTCGCCGTTTGGCGCTGCTTTGCCCTTTCGTCCTCGCGCGGTTCGTGCGAGCGCCGAGTTGCCCGCGGAATCGTCGTGCAAGGCCCGCGTACCCCACGCGGTCGGCAGGTTGCCCGCAGAAGTGTCGCGTAAAGACCGGACGTGTGCCCGCGTGCGCTGGCTTACCCGCGGAAACGTCATGTAAGGGTGGCACGCGGCGAGAGTTGCCCGCGGAAGCGGCATCTAAGGTTCCTTGCGCTGCTGGTTGCCCGTGAATTTGTCGGGCAAGGGTTGCGTTAAACGCCATTGCGACAGCTAAGGAGCGGTTGGTCGTTGATACGTCAGCCAAATCCCGATTTCAAGCGATTTGCGTGACGTTTGGGCGACCAACCGCTTTTCTCATGTCGAAAGGGCGACCAACCGGGCGCGCCGCTCGCGGTTGGTCGCCCTTTTGTCGTCGTGTAGCTCACTGGCCGCTACGTTGCTCGCAAAAACGTTGCGCAGGAATTGCCTGCGGCGCGCCGACCGTTAGGTCGCCCGCGGTAACGCTATGCAAGGGCTGTGCGCAGCGTGCATGTCTGCGGTTGCCCGCGAGAATGGCGCGCAAGATCGCCCCACGCACCGGCCGCCGCTACCGCTCCCGCACCTGCCCGCCGCGCACGTCCCAGCGGCGCGTGGTTGCGGCGGACAAGAATGCCTCGTCGTGGCTCACCAGGATGAGCGCGCCGGGATAGGCGGCCAGCGCGCGTTCGAGAGCCTGCGTCGAGTGCAGGTCGAGGTGGTTGGTGGGTTCGTCCATAACGATGAGCACCGGGTGGCGGGGGATGCCGGCGGCGAGCATGAGCTTGCGCAGCTCGCCAGGGCTTGTGCGGTCGCCCTCCAGGATACGATCGGGGTCGGAGTTGAGCTGCGCCACGCACGAGAGCACGCGCCCCCGCTCGGCGTTTGTCAGCCCGCGCACGCTCGCAACAAGCGTCGCGGCTTCGGCCTTGCCAACCTCCTGCGGCACGGTGAGCGCGGAAAGCGCGGGATCGACAAGCTCCGCGATATGCGCGAGCAGCGTGGACTTGCCTGCGCCGTTGGGGCCCGAGATGCCTATGTGGTCGGTGTTGCCCACGAAGAGCTCGGGGATCGCAAGCTCGCCTTCTCCGCAGGGGATGCGCGCGGCGGGGATGCGCACCAGCGTCTTGCGCGGGGAGGGTGTAGCGTCGATCCACAGGTCGCCGTCGTAGCGCTTGGGCACGAAGGCGGCGGCAAGGCGCTCGCGCGCCGCGCTCACCTGCGCGTCCATCTGGGCGGACAGGCGTCCGCGCGCCCCGTCCTGCCCCGAGAAGATCGCCAGGTCTATCTTGGCCTTGGCCGACTTGTCCTTGGGATCGAGGTGCCGCTTGCTGCGGCGCGCGTCGGCACGGGCCGCCTCGTGGGCGCGTCGGTCCTTCTCGGCCGCAAGGCGTGCCAGGTTGCTTTTGGCTGCGGCGCGCTCGCGTACGGCCGTGCCCCGCTCGAGCTCGGCTTGGGCGTGCGCCTGGGTGTAACCGCCCGGCCGCACGGTGACCGTCCCCGCCTCGAAGGAGGCGCAGCGGCTCGCCACGGCGTCTATGAGCTCGCGGTCGTGGCTCACCAGGATGCCGACGCCGCAGAAGCGCCTCAGCGCGCGGGCCAGCTCGCCGCGCGCGTCGCGGTCGATGTGGTTGGTGGGCTCGTCCAAGGCGAGCACGTCGGGCTGCCGCCACAGCGCGCAGGCAACCTGGAGCTTCTTCTGTTCGCCGCAGGAGAGCTCTCCGTAGCGCCAGGGCATGTCGTCGGCAAGCGAGAAGATCTCCCGCAGCTCGCGCGCCGCGCGGTCGTAGCTCGCGGCGAAGTCGTAGAGGTTCTCGGGCTCCTCGGCGGTCTCTTGGGCGCAGTAGGCGCACACCGGGCCGCGGGTGACCGAGCCGGCGTCGGGCTCGATAAGCCCGCAGGCGATCTTGGCGAGCGTGGTCTTGCCGCAGCCGTTGTTGCCCAAAAGGGCGGTCCAGCCTGCGGGGAAGGCGAGGGACAGGTTGTTGATGATGGGCGCGGCGGCTGAAGGGTACGCGTAGGTGACGCGCGAAAGCGCAAGCTGCATGGCTAACCTCCCTGGTTGTGGTGCGTGCAAAAGGGATGTGGTTAGCGAATGCGCACGGTCGCGCTCCTTTCCGCCGATCCGATGGCGCCGCCACGCGCGCTGCGGAGCTCGGTGCCCCGCTCGGCCGGCAGGTGCAGGATAGCACATCGGTGCCGGCGCGGGAACAACACGCCGCGGCGGCCGCCCAAGCCTGCGTCCACCCGTGCCGCCGCGCCCGCCCGTACCTGCCCCTTACCCTGCCGCGCCCGTCTGCCGCCCGCGCCTGCCCCGCCGCGCCCGCGCCCGTCCCGTCGCAAAATGTTTGCTTGCAAGTTTCGTATTGCGCGGCATGGGACGGTGCCGATGGGGGTATGTACGGAGAAGCAGCAAACCTAGGGTCGGCGCGCGCCGAGCCCGGAAAGGAGTCCGTATGCTTCTCGAAGGAAAGACCGCCGTCGTCACCGGAGGTACCCGCGGCATCGGCTTCGCCATCGTCCAGCGCTTCCTGGAGGAGGGCGCCAACGTTGCCCTGTGCGGCAGCCGCCCCGAGACGGCGCAGCAGGCGGTAGACAAGATCCTCGCCGAGAACCCCGACGCGCCCGTGATGGGGCTCGCCCCCAACCTGGCCGACGAGGCCGCGTTCGAGCAGGCGCTGCGCGAGGTGGCCGAGCGCTTCGGCGGCTTGGACATCGTGTGCAACAACGCGGGCATCTCGCAGTCCACGCCGCTTGACGACTATACGCCCGAGGAGTTCGACAAGATCATCTCGCTCAACGTGAAGAGCGTGCTCAACGGCTGCCAGGCGGCCGCGCGCGTGCTGGGCGAGGGCGGTGTGATCATCAACACCAGCTCCATGGTGAGCAAGATGGGCCAGCCGTCCGGCGTGGGCTACCCCATGAGCAAGTTCGCCGTCAACGGCATCACCGTCTCGCTCGCGCGCGAGCTCGGTCCGCGCGGCATCCGCGTGAACGCGGTGGCCCCGGGCGTTACGGCCACAGACATGGTGGCCGCGCTGCCCGAGGAGATGATCAAGCCCATCGCCGACGCCATCCCCATGAAGCGCGTGGGCCAGCCGCGCGACGTGGCCAACGCCTTCGTGTTCTTGGCGAGCGACCTTGCCAGCTACGTGACGGGCGAGGTCCTCTCGGTCGACGGCGGCATGACGGTCTAAGCGGCAGGCGTTACCAAACGCAAGCGCGCCTCGGCTTTGAGGCCGGGGCGCGTCATTGAGAGGAGGGGTGGGGCATGTCCGAGAACTACCGGTTCTTCAACCACTCGGCGTGCGAGTACTACCCGTGCCACAAGATGGAGCCCGAGAAGCTCAACTGCCTGTTCTGCTTCTGCCCGCTCTACGCCTTGGGCGACACGTGCGGCGGGAACTTCACGTACGTGGCGGGCGTGAAGGACTGCAGCGACTGCATCCTGCCGCACCGGGTCGAGAACTACGACTACCTGATGCGGCAACTCGACCGCGTCGGCTCGCTCGCCCCGCACACCGAGTAGCAGGCGCGGCGCCCCGGCGACAGGGCGCTCCGATACGCGAGGCGCGCTGCGGCAGCAGGGGCTCCAACGCGCGCTCGCCAGCAAAAAGGGGCCGGGCCCGGCTCCGTCGACGCTTCGACGGTCCGGGCCCGGCCCCTTTTTGCGTTTATCGCCAGCGTCTGCGTTTATCGCCGGCGCCTACAGGTACTTGCGCCAGTCGTCGTCTTCCTCTTCGGCGGCCTCGGCCTCGCGGGCGCGCTCGGCAGCCTGCGCCGCAGCTTTGCGCTCAGCCGCAACGGCGGCGTAGCTTTCGGCCGGCGCATCGGGGAAGGCCGAGAAGGCGTGCGCGAAAACGGCGTGGTTCTCGTCGTAGCGCGTCTCGGGCACGGCGAAGATCACCTGCTTGAGGCCATGCGCGCCGCTGGCGAGCTCCTCGCGGAACGCGGCCGCCACTTCTTCGGGGTTCCAGCCGAAGGCCCCGCAGCCCCAGGCGCCGAGCACGGCCTTCTCGCGTCCCAGCTCGTCGATAAGTGCCAGCGCAAAGCGGACGCGGCTCTTGAGCGAGGCGGCGAGCGCGTCGTCCTTCACGTGGTAGTCGCGCCGTGCGCGCGCGGCGTTGGGCGCGGCGGCAACCACCACGTCGGCGTAGGCGTGCATGCGGTCGCGGTCGAAGCGCACGGCCGGCACCACGAGCGCGCGGTCGCGGTACAGCTCGCAGTTGATGTTGCGGCGGCGGTTCTCGGCATACCAGTCGCCGGCTTGCTCCAGCACGTTGTAGAGGAACGACTCGGCGCACAGGGCCTGCTCCTGGCCCCAGGCGCCACGGATGTAGCCGCCGCCGGGGTTCACGAACGAGGCGAAGTCGAGCACCGCCAGGTCGCAGAACTGCGCGTAGCCGCGCCCGTTGGCGAGGATGGCGGCCACGCTGTCCTCGGCGGTAACGGTAACGGCGGGCACGCAGGGCTCTGCCGGCGCAACGTCAGGCGCGCCCTCCACGCGGCGCATGCCCGCCGCCGCGCGTTCGATTTCCTTGCCGAAGCGCTCGGCTACCTGTTTCACGTGCTTCTCGGCCGCCTGCTTGCGCGCGTCGCGGCGCGGGTTGGCGCGTCGCTCGGTACCCTGTGCCATGATATGTCCTTCCTTTGGGTGCACCTCTCCTGTATCTTACGCGTCTTGGCGCCCCGTGTGCGCAGACATGCGTGCCGCCTGGGCGCTCCAGGTCGGCCGGCGGCAGGCAGGGCCGCCTACCTGCAGCAAAAGGGAGCGCGGCAGGTGTTTTCAGCGGCGGATGCCTTCTCATGCGGGCATGTCTAAATAAGTTACAAACACATTTCTAAAAGAGTCATAGACAACAAAAGTAATCTAAACACTTTACAAGTTACGATACGTCACTTATAGTACAAGACGGTAAGTAACGATTTGTTACGTAACCGTTAGACACGCTACAGAACGGCGCAGTTTAAGACATCACGGCAAGAGAGGAACAGGCTATGAAAAAGGATCTCGGTTCGATGCTGGCGCTGTACCCGCTGCCCGCCACGCTGGTGGGCGCCATGGTTGACGGCAAGCCTACCTGGCTCGAGGTGGCGCACGTGGGCATCATCGGACACGACCGCATCATGGTGAGCAGCATGAAGAGCCACTTCACCAACCAAGGTATCCGCGAGACGGGCGCGCTCACGGTGAGCCTGGTGGACGAGGCGCTGCTGCCGCGCGCGGCCTACGTGGGCGCCAACTCCGGCAAGAAGGTTGACAAGTCCGGTGTGTTCGCGTGGGAGGCGGCCGCAAACGGTGCGCCGGTGCCGCAGGACGCCCCGCTCACGCTTGTCTGCAACGTTGAGGATACGTACGAAACCGAAACGTTCGACAACTTCATCTGCTCGATCGCCTCGACGCTCGTGGACGAGGACAAACTCACCGAGGACGGCAAGCCCGATTACGAGAAGATTGCGCCCGTGCTCTTTGAGTTCCCCACGTACTCCTACCTCTCCACGGGCAAGGCGCTCGGCCCTTGCCTGAGCTTCGAGGACGCCTACCAGCCCGAGGCGTAAGGACGGGCGTGCGGCAGCCGCACATGCCGCTTCCACGATACAAGCGGGGCGGGGAGGTTGTTTCTCCGTCCATCCCGAATGGAGCGATGCTATGAGTGAGATCACCTATCCTTCCGTGGCGCTTGGCGCTTGGCGCCTGGGCCTGGGGTAACGACGGCACGTTCGGCGGCGGCCTGGCGCCCGACGACGTGCGCCCCGTCTTCGACGCGGCTCGGGCCCACGGCCTCAACCTGTGGGACACCGCCTTTGCCTACGGCATGGGCACCTCTGAGCGCACGCTCGCCGGTTTCCTCGCCGACTTGCCGCGTGAGAGCTACCTGGTGTCCGATAAGTTCACCCCGCAGTGCGCTGACCCGCATTCAGATACGCCGGTGGCCGATATGATCGCCCGTCAGCTGGAGCTTATGGGGCTCGACCGCTTTGACATCTACTGGATCCACAACCCGGTGGGAGCGCCGCGCTACACCGAGGAGCTCGCCCGCATCTTCGAGGGTCGCGACGACGCGCCGGTTATCGGCGTGTCCAACCACAATCTCGCCGAGATCCGCCAGGCCGACGAGATTTTGCGCGCGCACGGCTTGCGCGTGGGCGCGGTGCAGAACCACTTCAGCCTGATCAACCGCTCGTCGGAGGATTCGGGCATCTTGGCTTGGTGCCGCGAGAACGACGCCGCGTTCTTCTCGTACATGGTGCTCGAGCAGGGCGCGCTCTCGGGGAAGTACACCACGGCCAACCCGATGCCCGCCGACTCCGCGCGCGGCGAGACGTACAACCCGATCATGGACAAGCTCGAGGTCATCAATGCCGAGATCGCGCACGTGGCCGAGGCGCACGGCGTGAAGCCCGCGCAGGTGCCGGTTGCCTGGGCCGTGGCCAAGGGCACGCTGCCGCTGATTGGCGTGACCAAGCCCGAGCAGGTCGAGGATGCGGCCGAGGCGGCGGGCATCGAGCTTGCGGACGACGAGGTGGCCAAGCTCGAGCGCGTGGCCGACTCGCTCGGCCTCGACGTGATTCGCTTCTGGGAGAAGGTCATGGACTAGCCAAAGGCGGTTTGCATGCGGCGCGGTGCCCGGGATATGGCGACGCGGGCGCCGCGCCGCGGTTGGTGAGCGGAGCAGCTGGGAACGAGGGGGGCGACCATGTTGAGCAGGAGAACCTTTACCGGGCTTGCCGTCGGAGTGCTTGCGGCGGCTCTCACAGGGTGTGGCGCCGAGAACGGCGGGGATGCGGGGCAGGGCTCGCGCGAGCGTGCGCAGCAGGCGGGAAGCTCCGCAGCCCAGGGTAGCGCTGGGAAAAGCGATGCCCCGGTCGCGGCTGAGGGAGCGGCTAAACCTGCCCTGGTGTATTTCACGCGCGACATTTCGCCCGAGGGGCTTGGGCGCGCGTTCGACGCGCTGGGGGCTGTGCCGCAGGGTAACGTGGCGGTGAAGCTCTCAACCGGGGAGCCGGGCGGGCACAACTTCCTCTCGCCCGATCTTATCGCCGGCTTGGTCCAGCGTCTTAACGGCACCATCGTGGAGTGCAACACCGCCTACGGCGGAGCACGCTCCTCAACCGAGAGCCATCTGCGGGCGGCCGAGGACCACGGGTTCACGGCCATCGCGGACGTGGACATCATGGACGCCGACGGCTCGGTGAGCCTGCCGGTTGAAGGCGGCCGCCACCTCGCCGAGGACCTCGTGGGATCCCATTTCGAGAACTATGACTGGTGGCTCAGCCTGGCGCACTTCAAGGGGCATGCCATGGGTGGGTTCGGCGGCGCTGTTAAGAACTGCTCCATCGGCATCGCCTCGCGCGAGGGCAAGATGAACATCCACAGCGCTGGCACCTCCACAACGAGCTGGGGCAACCCTGCGCAGGACGACTTTTTGGAGTCGATGGCCGAGGCGACCAAGGCCGTGAGCAACCGGCTGGCGGGCAATATCTGCTACATCAACGTGATGAACAACCTCTCGGTTGACTGCGACTGCGACTTCCACCCGGCCGACCCCGAGATGGCCGACATCGGCATCTTGTCCTCGCTCGACCCGGTGGCGCTTGACCGCGCCTGCGTTGACCTGGTGTACGGCGCCCCGGACGGCGCGGCGCTTATCGAGCGCATGGAGAGCCGCAACGGCGCGCACACGCCGGACTACGGCGAGGCCATCGGCCTGGGCACGCAGACCTACGAGCTGGTTGACATGGACTCGTGAGCTGGGACGGCCTCGGCGCGGGTGCTCGGCGGATGCCGGGCATCGCGCTTGGGGCTGCGGCCCTTCAGGGGCGAGAAGGGCGTCCCGCTGGTTACGGAAGCACGTGCATCGTTGAAGCGACGACGGAAAGGAAGACGACATGTCCCGACTGAGCACCTTTGAGATCTCGCGCCGCAGCCTGCTGCGCGGCGCGGCGGCGCTTGCCGCGCTGGTTCCCGCGACCGCCTCGCTGGCGGCGTGCAGCAGCGAGGAGGCGCCCGCGCCTGCTGACGAGGGGGTTGCGGGCAGCGCGGCGGCCGGCTCCGCGCCGGCGGAGGATGTTGCGGCGCCCGAGCAGGACGCGGCGCAGCCTGCGGGCGGCAGCGTGCTCGTAACGTACTTCTCGGCAACGGGGAACACTGAGGCGGCGGCGCAGGCTATCGCGGAGCATCTGGGGGCCGACGTGTTCGAGATCATTCCGGCTGAGCCCTACACCGACGCCGACCTCGATTACAACGACAGCGCGAGCCGCACGAGCGTTGAGCGCGCAGAGGATGCGCGCCCGGAGCTTGCGCAGCTAACGCCCGACGGGTTCGATGCCTGCGACACGGTGTTCGTGGGTTACCCCATCTGGTGGGGTGACGCGGCTTGGCCGGTCAAGACGTTTGCCGAGAACAACGACTTCACCGGCAAAACCGTGGTGCCGTTTTGCACCTCTGCCTCCTCGGGAGTCGGGGGCTCGGGCGACGAGCTCGCAGAGCTCGCTGGCACCGGCGATTGGCTTGAGGGTCGGCGCTTTGCGGCCGGCTCCGGCGATGACGCCGCCGCCTGGGCTGACAGCCTGGGGCTGTAGTCGTGGGCGGCCTTGACGCGCCCCTGAGCCGTCGCGCCATGCTGGGCGCTGCGGCGGCGGGGGCCCTTGCGCTCGGCGGCTGCGCGTGGACCCCGCGCGGTGCCGCATCCGACCAGGCTTCCGGCGCGTCGGGCGGATCGGCGGCCGCGCCGACCGCCTCCGACCCGTCCCGCCGCGTGGATGACGGGCTCGTTGCCATCGAGGGCGGCACGTTCAGCATGGGGAGTCCCGAGGATGAGCTGTGGCGCGGCTCGGACGAGACGTTGCACGAGGTCTCCGTTTCGAGCTTCTTCATGGATCCTTTTGAGGTGATGCAGGGGGGGGGATTATGCCCGCCTCATGGGCGAGAATCCCAGCGTTACCCAGGGAGACGCCCTTCCGGTGGAGAACGCGGAGCATCGCCCGCGCCGGGGACGCGCGGCGTGCAGGGCCGTTGACCTGGGCCTTGCCGCGGCGGGGTGAAACGCGTGGTGGCGGTTGCGGCCTGCGCGGCGGGGGCGCTCGCGGGAGCGTGGCCCTTCTCGACGCTCGACGTGGAGACCTACCTCACGTACGCGTCCCCCTTCGTGTTCGTTGATTTCGAGGCGCCGCTTGCGCTGCGCTGGGCGCAGTGGCTTGCCGTGGGCGTGCTCTACGCGCTCGCGGGCGTGGGAATCTGGGCGCTGCTCGGCTGCCTGGAGCGGGGCGGGCGCGTCTCGGGAAACAGGAGATGACACGGTATGACGAATGAGGCTCAGAAGGCCATGACGGAGCACGAGAAGCTTCTCGCGGGGCTCGAGTACGACTATACGGGCCCCGAGATCCAGGGGATGCTCGCCCGCACACGCGAGCTCATGACGGCGTACAACGCCGAGGCGGCGCCCGCGCGCCGCGGGGAGATCCTGTGCGAGATGCTCGGGAGCTGCGGGGACAACGTGACGATCCAGTCGCCCGTGAGTGTGCTGTACGGAGCGCATACGCGCGTCGGGCACGACGTCTTCATCAATGGCAACTGCACGATCCAGGACAGCGCGCTCGTCACCATCGGCGACCGGGTGGTGATCGCGCCCGACGTGAAGCTCTATTGCGGGCAGCATGCCATCGACGCCCGCGAACGCTGGACGCGCACGGCGGACGGCACGCTCAAGCTCGTGACCACAACCGCTCCCATCACCATAGGAAGCGATGTGTGGATCGGCGGCAACGTGACCGTGCTGCCGGGCGTGACCATCGGCAGCAACGTGGTGGTGGGCGCTGGCGCCGTGGTGGCGCGCGACCTGCCGGATAACTGCGTGGCGGTGGGCGTGCCGGCGCATGTGGTCCGCACCCTGCCGCCGCTTGATGACGGTGAGGGCTGAGGGCCTGGCGGCAGGGCTCGCCATCTAAACGTCAGGGGCGGGCGCCGAGGCAGCATGGGACCTCGGCGCCCACATGGGCAAGGTGCTGCGCGAGGGGGAATGCAAGATGAGGAAGGTGCTGATCATCAGCTCGAGCCCGCGCAAGGACGGCAACTCGGACATGCTCTGCCATGAGTTCGCCGCTGCGGCGCGGGAGGCGGGCGCGGCCGTTGAGGAGGTGGCGCTGCGCGACCTCGCGATCAGCCCGTGCCGGGCGTGCTACGACTGCTGGAGTACGCAGCGATGCGTGCTGCGCGACGACATGGCGCCGCTGCTCGAGAAGATCACCGCGGCGGACGTGCTGTGCGTGGCGACGCCCGTGTACTTCGGCCTTCCGTGCGGGCAGCTCAAGGTCATGGTCGACCGGCTGCTGCCGCGGTGGCAGGGCCTTGGCGGCAAGGACGTCTACCTCATCGTGACCGGCCACGACGGCCGCGCCGGCTTGGCGCACGCGGCGGACGACCTGCGCCTGGTGTTCGAGAACCTCGGCGACACCGTGTGCGGTGTGGTGTGGGGTGAGCATGTGTGGCAGAAAGGCGAGGTTGCGGGCACGGCGGCCGTGGCGCTGGCCTGGCTCATGGCCAAGGGCGCCGTACCGGTGGTGGGCATGACCAAGCCGCACCACGTGGACGGCGCCGTCGAGGCCTGCGGGTTCGCGCTCACCGATGAGGAGTGCGCCTACCTGGAGGAGCCTTACGTGCCGCACGCGCTGGTGGGCGTGATGGCCGAGAACCGCTAACGACGGCCGCGCGGTATGCTGGCGGTGCGTGATTTCGGGAATAAGAGCGGCGTCTAGGCATCTGCCCGCGCATCCGAGCAAAGGAGCAACTATGGCGTTCACCATGAACCTGTACTACACCGGCACTGACGGCGCGGCGCGCAAGTTCGCTGAGGAAATGGAGTCCTCAGGTACGGCGGGGGCCATCCGCCAGCGCCCGGGCAACTTGGCCTACCGGTACTTCCAGCCGCTCGACGACCCCGAGACCGTGCTGCTCATAGACTCCTGGGCCGACCAGGAGGCGCTCGACGCGCACCACGCCTCGCCGGCTATGGACACCATTGCCCAGCTGCGCGACAAGTACAACCTGCACATGCGCGCCGAGCGCTACGTTACCGACGACGCCGGCATGCCCGACCGCGACGCCGCCTTCATCCGCTCGTAAGCGCCTCACTTCGGGCCGCCATAGGCAGGCCGCAAGGCCAAATCCTGCCCCCGTCCAGCCTTGCGCTTGCATGCTCTTCCCCCGCCACCCCCCCTGCTTGCTACTATTTGCTCTAACAAGCCAAAAACGCGCAGGTAGCGGAGCAAAACGCAAACAGGGCGCTGTGGCAAAGGGGAACGTGCAAGCGGAACGGCTGGGCGCGGCAAGGTATGAGGGAGGCCCCGCGTGTTTCTCACCCACCGCATAGAGGAAATGGTGGCGCAGGCCACGGACACGCGTCGCGCCATCGGCGCGTTTGTGCTGCGCGAGCGGGCGCACCTCTCTGACTACACCATCGCCGACATTGCGCGGGAGACCTACGCCTCAAAGGCCTCGGTCACGCGCTTTGCCAAGACGCTGGGCTTTGACGGCTGGCGCGACTTCATTCACGACTTCATGGCCGAAGTTCACTTTGAGCAGGCGCACAGCGCCGCGGTGGACCCCAACTACCCCTTTGCCGAGGGCGACCGCGACGAGCAGGTGGTCACGGCCATAGCCGACGCGCAGTACGACGCCGTGTCGGACACGCTGCGCACGCTCAACCGCGGCGCGCTGGCGCTGGCCGTGCGCTACCTGACGCATGCCCGCAGCGTGCATGTGTTCGGCGTGAGCCCCAACACCTATCTGGGCGAGCTGTTCTGCCGAAAGATGCTGTCCATTGGCAAGACCGCGTGCGTGGTCCATCCGGACGAGAACGGCGTGACGGCACGCTCGCTTACGCCAGACGACTGCGCGCTCATCATCTCCTACTCGGGCAACAACGCCAGCGAGAACCCCATGCAGGTGGTGCCGGCGCTTACTGCCGGCAAGGTTCCCACCATAGCCATCACCGGCGAGGGGCAGAACTACCTACGCCGCAACGTGCGCTGCACGCTCACCATCTCATCGCGCGAGGCGCTGTACGACAAGATCGCCACCTTTGAGACCGAGGCGTCCATCTTGTTTCTGTTGAACGCGCTGTTCAGCTGCTGCTTTGCGCGGTCATACGAGAAGAACCTGGCCTACAAGCGCCATACCGCCCGCACGCTCGAGCAGAGCCGCGAGGCTGCCGGCCTGGAGCGGTAGGGGCGGGTGCGGCGCGGCCGCGGCTTGCCTTCGGCGTGACGGCGGCGCGGTGGCTGCCTGCGGCGCCGGCCGATTTGCCGTTCACGGGCGAATTTCACCAAGTTTCACAATGCGCCCGCGCGAGCGCGCCCTGAGCTGAAACCTTGTTTCATGCTTTCCTCTCAGCATATCCGCAGGTAGACATCCTTCCTACTATCAGTGGTGCAACGCGGCGCGGGCCAGGCCCGCCTAGACCCCGTCCGCCAAGGGCCCGCCGGCCGGGACCCAGGCGCCTTGACCGCACTCCGCACGCGCTTATGGCCCAACATCTGAGAGGAGAAAGCATGAGCGCACAGTACACGCAGCTCGCGCAGGATATTGTGCGGCTGGTTGGCGGGAAGGAGAACGTCACCCGCGCCTACCACTGCCAAACGCGCCTGCGCTTCACGCTGGCCGATGAGGCCAAGGCGGACGAGGACGCCATCAACGCCCTCGACGGCGTGGTGAGCGTCATCCACGGCGCCGGGCAGTTCCAGGTGGTGATCGGCCCGCACGTGGCGGACGTCTTCGAGGAGGTCGAGCCTCTGGTGGGCGGCGGCGCGCCCGCGGACGCCCCGGTCGAGGAAGAGAAGAAGGGCGCCTTCGACACGGTGATCGACTTCGTGGCCGGCACGTTCCAGCCCATCATCCCCGCGCTCTCCGGCGCCGGCATGGTAAAGGCCGTCATGGCGCTGCTACAGGTTTTCGGGCTGATCGACCCGGCCTCGCAGACCTACTACATGCTCAACGTCTTCGCCGACGGCGTGTTCTACTTCCTGCCGATCCTGCTTGCCTTCACCGAGGCGCAGAAGCTCAAGTGCAACCCCATCCTGGCGGCCGGCGTGGCGGCCATGATGCTGCATCCCAATTGGAGCGCCTACGTCGCAGCCGGCGACCCGGTGGGCTTCTTCGGGGTCATCCCGTTCACCCTGGCAAGCTACGGTTCCAGCGTTATCCCCATCATCTTGGTGATCTTCGTCCAGTCCTTCGTTGAGAAGTGGCTCAACAAGCATATCCCGTCCGCCGTCAACCTGGTTTTCGTCCCCATGCTGACCTTCCTGGTCATGGGTACGCTGGCGTTCTCGGTCCTGGGTCCCATCGGCGCCATCGTGGGCAACTGGCTTGCGGGCATCTTCACCTTCCTGGCCGAGAATGCCGCTTGGGTGCCGGCGGTCCTGGTGGGCGGCCTCTGCCCGATCATGGTCATGTTCGGCATCCACAACGGCATCGCCCCGCTGGGCCCGGTGCAGATGGCTCAGCTCGGCTACGACAGCATCTGGGGCCCGGGCAACATCGTGTCCAACATGTGCCAGGCCACGGCCGGCCTGGTGGTGGCCCTGCGCTCCAAGAAGGACCGCGAGGTTGCCATGACCGGCGCCATCACCGCCTACATGGGCGTGACCGAGCCCATCCTCTACGGTACCAACCTGCCTAAGAAGTACCCGCTGGTGGCGGCCATGATCGGCGGCGCCGTGGGAGGCCTGTACGCCGGCATCACCCAGACCCACCGCTTCGCCACCGGCTCCGGCGGTCTGCCCGCCGTCCTGCTCTACATCGGTGACGGCTCCCTGACCTGCCTCGTGAACATCGTCATCGCCATGCTCATCGGCGTGGTGGTAACCGGCGCGCTGACCTTCATCCTCTACAGCCGCTTTGAGGGCAAGGACTCCGCAGGTGCGGACGAGAAGGGCGAGGGGGGCAACGCTCCGGCCGATGACGCCGCCGCGTCCCCGGTTGCCGGCACCGTCCCGGCCGGTCCCGTTGCGGGCGCTGTGGTGGAGATCGCCGCGCCCGTGGCCGGCACCGCCCGCCCCGTGTCCGAGTCCGACGACCCCGTCTTTGCGCAGAAGGTCCTGGGCGACGGTGCGGCCATAGACCCGGCGAGCGACGTCGTCGTGGCCCCCGCCACGGGCACCGTTACGGCCGTGTTCCCCACCAAGCACGCCTTCGGCATCACCACGCCCGACGGCACCGAGATCCTGGTGCACATTGGCATCAACACCGTTGACCTGGGGGGCAAGGGCTTCAACCTGAGCCTGGCCGAGGGTGACACGGTGGCGCGCGGCCAGGAGCTGGGCACCATCGACCGCGCGGTCATCCAGGAGGCCGGCTTCAGCTGCCAGACCATGGTGCTGGTGAGCAACACGCCCGCCTGGAAGACCGTCGAGCTCGTGGCTTCCGACGCGGTTGCGCAGGGCGACACGCTGCTCAAGCTCACCGCGTAGCGCGCTGCGGCGCGGGGCCGGGTGCGGATACGCCGCCGACCCCGCGTTCGCGTCCAGGCGGCCGCTGCGCCGTCGCGCGGCGGGGTGCTCCGCCTGCCGCCAACCCCGCCCGCGCCTATCGCTCATCCGCGCGCCCGCGCCGGCGCCCGCACGCTTTGCCGGCAGGGCCCGGCGCGCGCTTCTCGCCTTACCCGTAAGGAGGATTCAGATGTTCTACGCCAATCCCAAGCCCTTCCCCGACGGTTTCCTATGGGGTGCGTCCACCTCGGCGTACCAGGTCGAGGGCGCCTGGAACGAGGACGGCAAAGGCATGAGTCTGCAGGACCTGCACGAGCCGCCCGCCGGCGTCACGGACTTTAAGGTGGCCAGCGACCATTACCACCACATGCCCGAGGACGTGGCGCTCATGGCCGATCTGGGGCTCAAGGCTTACCGCTTCTCTGTCAGCTGGTCGCGCGTGGTGCCGGACGGCGCCGGTGCGGTGAACGAGCAGGGCTTGGCCTTCTACGACCGCCTGGTGGACGAACTGGTGGCCCACGGCATCACGCCGGTGGTGACGCTGTTCCACTTTGACCTGCCGCTTGGGCTGCACAAGCGGGGCGGCTGGGCCAACAGCTTCTGCATCGACGCGTTCTGCGCCTACGCGCGCACGCTCTTCGAGCGGCTGGGCGACCGCGTAAAGTACTGGCTTACCGTGAACGAGCAGAACTGCATGGTGATCCACCCCAACTCCATGTACCCGGCGGCGATGGGCGCGGTGCCCGACAGGCGCAACCTCTACCAGCAGAGCCACAACATGTTCGTTGCCAGCGCCAAGGTTACCAACCTGTTGCACCAGATGTGGCCGGACGCCAAGATAGGCCCGGCGCCCAACATCACCGCCATCTACCCGGAGACGTGCGCGCCGGAGGACGTGATAGCGGCTGACAACTGGGAGGCCATTCGCTGCTGGAACTACCTGGACGTGGCGGTGTTCGGCCGGTACAACCCCATCTGCTGGGCCTACTTGGAAGAGAAGGGCCTGACGCCGGAGTTTGCCCCGGGCGACGCCGAGCTGCTGGCCGGCGCCAAGCCCGACTACCTGGGCGTGAACTACTATGCCACCGCCACCGTGGCCGCGGCGAAAAACGACGGCACCGACCGCGCCGCCCGCGCCGGGGACCAGCAGGTCATGCTGGGCGAGGAGAGCGTCTACCGCTCCGGTACCAACGGGCACCTCACGCAGACCGAGTACGGCTGGATCGTCGACCCCGTTGGCATGCGCACCACCCTGCGCCGGGTCGCGAGCCGCTACGGCCTGCCGATCCTCATCACCGAGAACGGCCTGGGTGCGCGTGACGAGCTCACGGCGGACGGGCAGGTGCACGACCCCTACCGCATCGACTATCTGCGTCGGCATTTCGAGCAGGCGCGGCTTGCGATTGCCGACGGCGTCGACCTTATCGGCTACTGCCCGTGGAGCTTCATGGACCTGGTGAGCACGCACCAGGGCTACGGCAAGCGCTACGGTTTCGTGTACGTGGATCGCGGCGAGGAGGACCTGCGCACCATGGCGCGCATCCCGAAGGATTCCTTTGCATGGTATCGCCACGTGATCGAGACCAACGGGGCGGATTTGGGCGACTGCTGAGGTCTGGGCCGGGCCTGGTTCGGCCCGGGTCTACGATGGGTGATGAGAACGGCCGGGTTCGCCGCGGGGCGCGCCCGGCCGCTGGTCTACGGAGGTTGTGCGACCTATGGGAGAGATGGACGTTGCTGCGACGCTGGGCAGCATGCTTTCGCTTGTCATCGTCACCGCGCTGGGCTATGTTGCCGCGCGGCTCGGTTATTTGAACGACGAAGTGCGCCCGCGCCTCTCGGGGCTTATCTTCAACGTGACGCTGCCGTGCACGGTCTTGGCGTCGGTGGGGGAGGCGGACGCCTCCATGGGCGGCGACGATGTCGCCTGGTCGCTGATCCTCGGGTTCGCGCTGTTCTTCGTCATGCTCGCCGCCGCAGCGCTTGCCAGCGTCGTGGTTCGCGCGCGGAGCGAAGAGCGCGGCCTGTACCTGTTCATGGGCGTGCTCACCAACACGGGCTTCATCGGGTTCGCCGTGCTCGAGTCGATCTTCGGCGGGCCGTCGGTCTTTCTCGGCAGCATCTTCATCGCGGTGTCGAACGTGTTTCTCTACAGCATCGGCATCGGGGTGCTGACGTCGGGCGGCCCGCGCGACGCTGCGGGCGAGGGTGGCCGCGGCGCAGGTGGGCGCGTGCGCGCCGTGCTGCGCAACATGCTGAACGCGCCGCTGGTGGCGAGCGCCGTTGCGATGGTGGTGTTCTTCGCGGGCGTAGGCCTGCCCGCGCCGGTGATGCAGGCGGCTGACATGGTGGGAGGCGCCACCTCGCCGCTTGCCATGATGCTGGTGGGCCTTTCGCTTGCAGCCGCCGACCTGCGCTCCGTCCTCGCGCAGGGCCGCCTGTGGGTCTACGCGCTTGTCCGCTTCCTGGTGGCGCCGCTTGCAGCCTACGCGTTGCTTGCGCCGGTGGTGCCGAGCCGCCTCGCGCTCGGGGTCTTCGTGGTGATGCTCGCCATGCCCACCGGCTCCATGGCCGGCCCCATTGCGGCCACCTACGGCAGGGACGCCGAGCTTCCGGCACGCGGGACCATCGTGTCCACGCTCGCCTCGTTTGCGATCGTGCCGGTGCTCATGGCGGTGATGAGCGCAGCGTAGGGCGCCGAGGCGGGCGGTGACGGACGCGGGGGCGGGCGTGCCCGACACCTGCCACGATCAGGTGACGCTTGGCGCGGTGACGGACGCGGGGGCGGGCGGCTTGGCGCTGGCGCCCCTTCCCTTGGCAGAAGTCGGGCGTGCCCGTCGGCCGGCATGCGGGCGCGGCGGGTGCGAGAACGGCGGCTAAGCCGCCCTGCGGCACCTGCGGCGTCCCGGTTGGTCGCGGGGTCGACCTGTAGGGCGGGGCGCGGCCTCGGTTGGTCGCGGATATGTCAGACAAGTTGGTTCGCGGCGTGCGCGGCGCCCCGGTTAGTCGCGGGGTCGACCTGCAAGGCGGAGCGCGGCCTCGGTTGGTCGCGGATATGTCAGACAAGTTGGTTCGCGGCGTGCGCGGCGCCCCGGTTAGTCGCGAAGTTGTTCTCCAGGCTCTTGGTTGGTCGCGGGTTCGACCTGTAAGGCGGAGCGTGCTTCCGGTTAGTCGCGGAAATGTCACGGGGCGAGTGGTTGGTCGCACAGACAGCGCGTAACTCCCGGCATTTCGGGAGTTACGCGCACTTTCAGCGACCAAACGGAAATTACATGCGACAACCGCGTTCAACCGAAGGCTTGCCTGCGATGAATGCGACCAACTGGAAATTGCGTGCGGCAATCGCGTCCAACCGGGAGCTCCGCTCGTCGCAATCGCGTCCAACCGGGGGCCCGCTCGTTGCAGCTGCGTTCGGCTGGAGGCTTACGTGCTGCAACCGCGTCCAACCGGGAGCTCCTCTCGTCGCAACCGCGTCCAACCGGGAGCTCCTCTCGTCGCAACCACGTCCAGCCGGGATCGTGCTCGCGATACGTACCCTCAACGGTAAACTTGGCAGCCGCGATCGCGGGTAACCGGAGACGCGCCTGCGCCAATCGGCTACCCTAGACAGTGCTTCGATCGGCGCTTCCCCTAGGCGCGAGATGGGCCGGCGCGAGATGAGCCGGGGCGAGAAGCGGGCTGGGAGCGGAAAACGGGCTGGGATTTTTGGGAGGCCGTGTGGGTACGCAGGCGGTTGTGGGGCTGTTGGCACATGTTGACGCGGGGAAGACGACCCTTGCGGAGGCGCTGCTCTTTTGCGCGGGCGCCTTGCGCGCGCAGGGGCGCGTGGACAAGGGCAGCGCTCACATGGACACCGACCCCATGGAGCGCGAGCGCGGCATCACGATCTTCTCGCAGCAGGCGGCCTTTGACTACGCCGGCACCCACGTGATGCTGCTGGACGCGCCGGGCCACGTGGACTTCTCGGCCGAGGCCGAGCGCACGCTCGGGGCGCTGGATTACGGGCTGGTGGTAGTGGGCGCCAACGACGGCGTGCAGGGCCACACCGAGACCATGTGGGCGCTGCTTAGGCGCTACGGCATTCCGGCCTTCGTGTTCGTGAACAAGCTGGATCTGGAGAACCCCGGCGCGCCGGCGCTCATGGCCGAGCTGCGGCACCGCTTGAGCTCCTCGTGCGTGGACGGCGCTGCGCTGGCGGCTGCCCTGGCGGGCGAGAAGCACCCGGGCGAGAAACGCTTGGGCGAGAAGCACCCGGCCGGCGCGGACGGTGCGGCTGCGGCGGGCACCGAGGGCCTGCCCCGTCCGGACGCAGCGGCCGTCGCGCAGGCCCTCGAGGACGCGGCCGCCACCGACGAGGACGCGCTCGACGAGTACCTGGAGACGGGCGCGCTTGAGGCCCGGATCGTGCGGCGCCTGGTGGCCGAGCGCAAGGTGTTCCCGGTGTTTTCCGGCTCCGCGCTCAAGGGCGTCGGCGTGCGCGAGCTGCTCGACGGGCTCTGCGCGCTTGTCGCCCCCAAAACGTGGCCGGACGCCTTCGCCGCGCGCGTGTACAAGGTAAGCCGCTCTGCGCGCGGCGATCGGCTGGCGCACCTCAAGGTCACCGGCGGGGTGCTGCGCGCCAAGATGGTGCTTGAGGGCGTGGAGGACGGCGAGCCCTGGGCAGAGAAGGTCGACCAGGTGCGCGTCTACGACGCCGAGAGCTTTGCCACCGTGGCCGAGGTGCCGGCCGGGCGGCTGTGCACGGTGACGGGCCTTTCGCACGTGCGACCGGGAAGCGCGCTGGGCGCCGAGCCGGCCGGCGCGCATCCGGCCTTGGCGCCGGTGCTCTCCTACCAGGTGCTCCCCGGCGAGGCCGACGTCCACGCGCTGGTGCGGGCGCTGCGCGAGCTGGCCGACGAGGACCCGCTTCTGGGCGTGACGTGGCACGAGCGGCTGCAGGAGGTGCACGTGCAGCTCATGGGCGCGGTGCAGCGCGAGGTGGTGCAGGAGCTTCTGCGCACGCGCTACGGCATGGAGGTTGGGTTCGGGCCGGGCGGCATCCTGTACCGCGAGACCGTCACAGCGCCGGTGGAGGGCGTGGGGCACTTCGAGCCGCTGCGCCACTACGCCGAGGCGCGCCTATTGCTGGAGCCGCTGCCGCGCGGCGCCGGCGTGAGGGTGGGGACGCGCTGTGCGGAGGACGACCTTGCGCGCAACTGGCAGCGGCTCATCCTCACGCACGTACTGGAGCGCGAGCACGCGGGCGTGCTCACAGGCGCGCCGCTTGCCGACGTGCGCATCACGCTGGTGGCGGGCCGCGCGCACGCCAAGCACACCGAGGGCGGCGACTTCAGGCAGGCAACGTACCGCGCCATCCGCCAGGGGCTCATGCGCGCCCGGGCCGCGGGCGCCTGCGAGCTGCTCGAGCCGTGGTACCGCTTCAGGCTGGTGGTGCCGGCCGACAAGGTGGGGCGCGCGCTCGCGGACCTCACACGCATGGCGGCCGAGTTCGCCGCGCCCGAGACGACAGGCGACCTCGCTGAGATAGCCGGCGCGCTGCCGGCTTCCGAGGTGGGGGAGTACGCGCTCGAGGTGAGCGGCTACACCGGCGGCCGCGGGCGGCTTTCGCTCGAGTACGAGGGCTACCGGCCGTGCCACAACGCCGAGGCGGTGATCGAGGCCGCGGCGTACGACCCGGAGGCCGACCTGCCCAACACGCCCGACTCGGTGTTCTGCAGCCACGGCGCCGGCTACACGGTGAAGTGGGACGAGGTGCCCGCGCACGCGCACACGGCGGTTGACGAGGCGCGGCTGCGCCCGTGGCGCGAGGCCGACGCCGCGTTTTTCTCGTCCGCGCGATAAGCGGGCCGCTCTCTGCCGGATCGCCCGCCGCATGCCGCGCGCTGGAGCGCGCCGGGCGCCGTGCGCGCCGGCTGCTTTGGCAGCCCCGCCCGAGGCTTGCCGGCTACCGCGCGTCAAACGCGCCTGCGCCGCAGCCCCCGATCGCCGACTGCCGTCGCCCCCGCTACCGGGGCAGATGCCGCTCCGTGATATGCTGCAAACAAGACAGCGAACCCGCGCCGGGGCATGTCCGCCTGCGCTTGGCGCGCCCTTCTCGCCCAACGCGAGAAGGGCGCGCGCGGCATGGGTCGTGGGCCGGCGCCGGCGCTGCGGGTTCAGGGTAGAGAGGAGCGTTACATGGCACTTCCCAAAGACTTCCTGTGGGGCGGCGCGGTTGCCGCGCATCAGCTCGAGGGCGGCTACGACCAGGACAGCCGCGGCCTCTCCGTTGCCGACGTGATGACCGGCGGCTCCAACGGCGTGCCGCGCCAGATCACCGACGGCGTCGTTGAGGGCAAGTACTACCCCAACCACAAGGGCATCGACTTCTACCACACCTACCGCGACGACATCGCGCTTCTCGCCGAGATGGGCTTCAAGTGCTTCCGCACCTCCATCAGCTGGTCGCGCATCTTCCCCGAAGGCGACGAGCTCGAGCCCAACGAGGCCGGCCTCAAGTTCTACGACGACATGTTCGACTGCATGCTCGAGCACGGCATCCAGCCCGTCATCACGCTCTCGCACTTCGAGATGCCCTACGGCCTGTGCAAGAAGTACGGCGGCTGGTCCAGCCGCAGGCTTATCGACCTGTTTGTGCGCTACGCCAAGGTGTGCTTCGAGCGCTACCACGAGAAGGTCAAGTACTGGATGACCTTCAACGAGATCGGCAACCAGTTCAACATCTCCAACCCCATCTTCGGCTGGACCAACTCCGGCGTGATCTTCACCGACTTCGACGACCCGGAGAAGATGATGTACCAGTGCGCGCACTACGAGTTCGTGGCGAGCGCCAAGGCCGTCAAGGTCGCCCACGAGATCGACCCCAGCCTCATGGTGGGCTGCATGATCGCCTCCGGCCCCACCTACCCGCGCGAGTGCAAGCCCGAGGACGTGCTTTTGGCCGACGACGCCAACCACCACATCTTCTTCTTCGGCGACGTGCAGTGCCGCGGCACCTACCCAAACTACGCGCTGAAGATGTTCGAGCGCAAGGGCTGGGACCTCGACATCACCGACGAGGATCTCGCGGCGCTCAAAGAGGGCCCGGTGGACTACATCGGCTTCAGCTACTACTCCTCCAGCGTGGTGGACTCCGGCGTGGAGGTCGACATCTCCACCTCCACCAGCTCCAACGACCCGCACAACGTGCCCAACCCCTACCTCGGCGCCACCGACTGGGGCTGGACCATCGACCCGGTGGGCCTGCGCATCATGCTCAAGCGCTTTGACGAGCGCTACAACGGCATGCCGCAGTTCATCGTGGAAAACGGCATCGGCATGTACGAGGAGCTCGACGAGAACAACACCGTCGAGGACGACGCCCGCATCGCGTATCTGGGCGCGCACATCCGCGAGATGAAGAAGGCCGTGGAGGAGGACGGCGTGAACCTCATCGGCTACACGCCCTGGGGCTGCATCGACGTGGTCTCGTTCACCACGGGCGAGTACGCCAAGCGCTACGGCTTCATCTACGTGGACATCAAGGACGGCGGCGAGGGCTCCGGCAAGCGCTACAAGAAGAAGTCGTTCAACTGGTACAAGCACGTGATCGAGACGAACGGCGAGGAGCTGTAAGCCGCAGGCGGCCGCACGCCGCCGCCCCGGCGCGAGGGGTATACTGCCTTGCGTATCTGAGGCAGGGCGTTTGAGGCAAAGGGACGGGCGAGGCATATGGCGAGCAAGCGCGTACGGGCGAGAAAGGCAACGCTGGAGCGCGTTTACACGCCGGGCCTGCCCGTCCCCGAAGTTTCCGCCGGCGCGCCGACGGTGGGCGTGGTGCTCGAGGGCGGCGGCTTCCGCGGCATGTACACGGCGGGCGTCACCGACGTGTGGATGGAGCACGGCGTCACAGCCACGGCCGCGGTGGGGGTCTCAGCCGGCGCGACGTTTGGCTGCAACTTCAAGTCGCTGCAGGTAGGGCGCGCGCTTCGCTACAACCAGCGCTTCTGCGCCGACCCGCGCTACGCCGGCGCGGGGAACTTCTTGAGGACGAGCGACCTGTTCAGCAAGGACTTCGCCTACGGGCGCCTGCCCTGGGAGCTCGACGTGTTCGACACCGCCACCTTCCAGGCCAATCCCATGCGCTTCACCGTGGTGGCAACCGACGCCAACACCGGCGCGGCCGTCTATCACGACCTCGACCGCGGCGGCGTGGAGGACATCGAGTGGATTCGCGCCTCAGCCTCCATCCCGGCGCTTTCGCGCCCGGTGCGCCTGGAGGGACGCGAGCTCTTGGACGGCGGCGCTGCCGACTCCATTCCGTTTGCGTGGATGCTCTCCCAGGGGTATGACCGCTGCGTGGTGGTTCTCACCCAAGATGCGGCCTACCGCAAGGAGCCCAACAGCCTCATGCCGCTTCTGCGCGTAGCGCTCAGGCGCTATCCCGCCATGGTGGAGCTGCTCGCCAACCGCCACGAGCGCTATAACCGCCAGCGCGAGGAGCTGTGCGAGCTCGAGCGGACGGGCACGGTGTTCGTGGTGCGCCCGTCCGAGCCGGTGCGGCTGCCGGCCGTGGTGCGCGACCCGGCGCTTCTGGAGCGCGTGTACGAGGTGGGCCGCCGCGATGCCGAGACCACGCTCGACGCCCTGAGGGCGTATATCTCCTAATAAGTCAACCCATCTTTTTCTAGTGCGAACATCTGTTTGTGTAGTATACTGTATACGCGTATACACAAGGAGGTGCACCATGGCAACCGCAGTGGTTTCCGGACGTGTTGACGAGGCGGTGCGCACGCGCGCGGCCCGTTACATCCAACAGGCCGGCATGGTCCCAGGCGACGTGATCAGGATCGTGTGGGAGCACATCGCCCGCACAGGAGAGGTGCCGCAGGAAGATGCGGACGCGGCGGCAGATGCCGACCGGTGGGACCAGTTCATGAGCTTTAGGGACCGGCTGCCCGAGGCAACCTGGCTTGCCACCATGACGGACGGGCAGATGAAGGACATGATTGCGGGCCGCTATGTCTAGGGGCGCGTTGTCGTATGTGCGTCGTCGGCTGCTGTTCGACACCAACGTGGCTCTCGACGCGGTGTGCCGCGCGCGGCCCCAGTCCGAGGAGGCCTGCCGCGTGCTCAGGCGGTGCAACGGGGGCGGCGACATGGGGATCGTCGCGTCCGGGTCGCTGAAGGACGCGTACTACGTGCTCACGCGCCAATACGGCGAGCCGGCCGCGCGCGAGGCGATCGAGTGGCTTACGGGGTTGCTGGTGGTGGCGCCGCTGGGTGCTGAGGAGTGCGACCTGTCGCTGCGTTCCGACGAGCCGGACTTCGAGGACGGGCTCATCCGCGCGTGCGCAGAACTCAACGACGTCGACTTCATTCTGACGCGTGACGCTGCGGCGTTCCGTGCGTCTCCCGTGCGTGCAATGACCTGTGCGGAGTATCTGGAGATCTGCGGGGAGTAACGCGGGCGGCTCCGGCTGAAGGGGCGGCGGGTTTTGGCTTGCGGCACAGTGGCGCGGCCCAGATGTGCAGGGGATGGAGCGCCTGACAGGGCGGCTGCCGGCGCGCTACAATACCAAAGTTTGATCACGTTTCCTTAAAGGAGCCTCATGCCAAGCATTGCCGACGAGATAGCCTCGCGCCGCACGTTCGCCATCATCTCCCACCCGGACGCGGGCAAAACCACGCTCACCGAGAAGCTTCTGCTCTACACCGGCACCATCCAGAGCGCCGGCTCGGTCAAGGGCAAGTCGTCGGCCAAGCACGCCGTCTCCGACTGGATGGAGATCGAGAAGCAGCGCGGCATCTCGGTCACCAGCTCGGTTCTGCAGTTCACCTACAACGGCTGCTGCGTGAACATCCTCGACACCCCCGGCCACCAGGACTTCTCGGAGGACACCTACCGCACGCTCATGGCCGCCGACGCCGCCGTGATGGTCATCGACGGCGCCAAGGGCGTGGAGGCGCAGACCGTGAAGCTCTTCCGCGTGTGCGCCCTGCGCGGCATCCCCATCTTCACCTTCGTGAACAAGCTCGACCGCGAGACGCGCGACCCCTTCGACCTCATCGAGGAGATCGAGAACGTCCTCGGCATCGACACCTACCCCATGAACTGGCCCATCGGCTGCGGCCAGAACTTCCGTGGCGTGTTCGACCGCGCGACCCGCCACGTGCTGGCCTTCGAGGGCGACGGCCACGCCAACGCCACCAAGAAGGTGGGCGAGATCGAGGCAGAGCTGGGCGACCCCGCCATGGACGAGCTTATCGGCGAGGAGAACCACCGCACCCTCATGGACGACATCGAGCTTTTGGACGGCGCGTCGGAGGCGTTCGACTTCGACGCCGTGCGCGCCGGCAAGCTCAGCCCGGTGTTCTTCGGCTCGGCGCTCACCAACTTTGGCGTGGAGCCGTTCTTGAAGGAGTTCCTGCGCCTGGCGCCCGCGCCGTCGGCCCACGTGGATGCCGAGACGGGCGAGCAGGTCGACCCGGCCACCGAGCCGTTCTCGGGCTTCGTCTTCAAGATCCAGGCCAACATGGACAAGAACCACCGCGACCGCATCGCCTTTCTGCGCATCTGCTCGGGCAAGTTCGAGCGCGGCATGGACGCCTGGCACGTGCAGGGCGCGCGCAAGATCAAGCTCGCTACCGGCACCGCCATGATGGCCGACGACCGCGCCATTGTGGACGAGGCCTACGCCGGCGACATCGTGGGCCTCTTCGACCCGGGCATGTTCTCCATCGGCGACACCCTCTGCGCCGGCAAGCGCCGCGTGCGCTACGCCGGCATCCCCACCTTCGCGCCGGAGCACTTCGCGCGCGTGAGCCAGGTGGACACCCTCAAGCGCAAGCAGTTCGTGAAGGGCATGGAGGAGCTGGCCCAGGAGGGCGCGATCCAGATCTTCCGCGAGCTGGGCGCCGGCATGGAGAGCGTGATCGTGGGCGTGGTGGGCACCCTGCAGTTCGAGGTTCTCGAGCAGCGCCTTAAAGCCGAGTACCGCGTGGAGGTGCGCCGCCAGCCGCTGGGCTACACCGACATCCGCTGGATCGTGAACGAGCCGGGCGAGATCGACGTGAAGGCGCTCGACCTCACGCGCGACACCCTGCGCGTGGAGGACATGCGCGGCGGCAAGCTCCTGCTGTTCACGAGCCCGTGGAACATCGACTGGGCCAACGAGCACAACCCCAAGCTCAAGCTCTCGGAGTTCGGCAACGTGACGTTTTAGGCGCGCGGGGGAGTAGCCGAGCGCGGCGGCGGCCAGGCGCGGTGCCGTGCCGGCAAAAGGGCGGGGCCGCCTGCGCGATCCGGGTCGGATGGCTCGGATCTCGCGGGCGGCCCCGCTTTTTCATGGCCCGCTCTTATCGCCCGGCGCTTTTACCGCACCTCGTAAGGCGAGTTCTCGCCGCGGCTGAAGGCCAAAAGCGCCTCAACGTTGCTGCGCACCATGTGCTCTACGTCCTCGGCGGTGTAGAAGGCCATGTGCGGCGAGACGATCACGTTGGGCAGCGCCATCAGCACGGCGCGGTCGCGGTTGGGCAGCGGCTCGCCCGTGCGGTCGAGGTAGTACAGGCCCGCCTCGTTCTCGATGGTGTCAAGCGCCGCGCCGCCCAAATGCCCCGATTCCAGCGCCTCAACCATCGCAGACGTGTCCACCAGCATGCCGCGCGCGGCGTTTACCAAGATGGTGCCCGGGCGCATGCGCGCAAGCTCGGCGGCGCCGATCATGTGGTGGTTCTCGGGCAGGCCGGGCGCGTGCAGGGTCACCACGTCGGCTTGGGCGAGCAGCTCCTCCAGGCTCACGTAGCGGGCGAGCCTTTGCACCTCGGCGCGCGGATAGGGGTCGCAGGCCAGGATCTGGCAGCCGAAGCCGGCAAGCTCCTGGATCACGCGCGAGCCGATGGCGCCCGTGCCCACCACGCCCACGGTGCACGAGGAAAGCGAGCGCCCCAGCTTGCCGGCCAGCCCGAAGTTCTGCCCGGCGGCCTGCTGGAACACCAGCTTGGCCCGGCGCAGCGCCATGAGCATGAGCATCACGGTGTAGTCGGCCACGCCGTCGGGCGGGTAGGCGGCGTGGGCCAGGCGCATGCCCAGCGCGCGGGCGTGGGCCACGTCAATGTGGTCGTAGCCGATGGAACGCGTGGCGATGGCGCGGATCCCCAGCGCGTGGTAGCGGTCGAGGAGCTCCGGCGTCATGGGGTTGGTGATGATGCAGAGCGCGTCGGCGCCAGCGGCAAGCTCGACGTTTTCCAGGGTGGGGTAGTCGGCGGTCCAGCCGTAGGTGAAGCCGAGCCGGCGGCTTAGGCTGTCCAGGTAGCCGAGCTCGTCAAAGGGGCGCAGGGCGTAGGCAAACAGGTGCATGGGTATCTCCTCTCGGCCGGATGCGGAGGCGTCGTGCGTCTTGGGCGGCCCCATGATACCGCGGCTTGCCACGCGCTGCGCGTTTGCTATGATAGGCGCGCCGGTTGCGCAGGGTGTTTCCGCGCAAAAGCGCCCGGTTCGCCCGGGGAGGCGCGCTCTCAGGCGCGTGGAGGTTTCCGCGAGATCTGCCTGGGAGGTTACTATGCGCAACGCGCTTTCTCGCTCCGCCGCGGCATCCGCCCCCAACAAGTGGGTGGTGCTTCTCACCGTGGTGCTCATGACCTTTATGTGACAGCAGCATCGTCAACGTGGCGCTGCCCGCCATGCAGCGCGAGCTCGCCGTGGGCGCTTCCGACATCCAGTGGGTGTCGAGCGTGTACTTGCTCGTGTGCTGTGCGGCGGTGCTCGTGTTCGGCCGGCTGGGCGACCTGTTCGGCAAGGTGCGGCTCTTCCAGCTGGGCGTGGCGCTTTTCACGCTCGGCTCGCTTTTGTGCGGGCTTTCCACCACGCTGCCGGCGCTTATCGGCGCGCGCGTGGTGCAGGGGATCGGCGCGGCCAGCGCCACGGCCACCAACATGGGCATCGTCACCGAGGCGTTCCCGGTCACGCAGCGCGGCCGGGCGCTGGGGGATCGTGTCCACGTTCGTCTCGCTCGGCATGATGTGCGGCCCCACCATCGGCGGGGTGCTGGTGGCGGCCTACCCGTGGGAGTCGATCTTCCTCATCAACGTGCCGGTGGGCGTGGTGGCCTTCGTGGTCGGCCTCAAGACGCTGCCGCGCGACGTTGCCCCCGCCGAGCGCCAGCGCCTCGACATCGCAGGTGCCCTGCTCATTGCGCCGGCCCTTTTTGCGGCGTTCTACGCTCTCACCAACCTGGCCAACGGGGCGGATCCGGCCATGATCGCCCTGCTGGCGCTGGGCGTTGCGCTCTTCGCTGTGTTTGTGGCGGTGGAGAAGCGCGCCGCCTCGCCGCTCGTGCGGCTCGACGTGTTCCGCAACGGGTTGTTCTCGCTCAACCTCATCACCATGTTCCTGTGCTTCGCGGTGGTGGGCGGCACCGAGCTTTTGCTGCCGTTCTACCTGCAGGACGCCTGCGGGATGCCCTCCAACGTGGCGGGCCTTGCGCTTACGGCCATCCCGCTTGCCATGGCGGTGGCGGGACCGGTGGCCGGCGCGCTTTCCGACCGCATCGGCTGCGCGTTGCCGTGCCTGGTGGGCCTGGCGGTGTACGCGGCGGGTATCGCGCTGGTGGGCGGACTCACCCAGACGGCGTCGCTTGCGCTGGTGGTGGGGCTCATGGCGTTCATGGCGGCGGGTACGGGGCTTTTCCAGTCGCCCAACAACTCGCTGGTCATGGGCTCGGTTGACCGCGAGCACCTGGGGTTTGCCGGCAGCTTGGTGTCGCTGGTGCGCTACATGGGCATGTCGGCCGGCGTCACCGGCGGCACCACGCTTCTGTACGGGCGCATGAGCGCGCTGGCCGGCTACGAGGTGAGCGCGTACGTGCCCGGTCAGCCGGAGCTCTTCTTGGCGGGCTTCAGCTTTGCGTTTTACGTCTTTGCGGCGTTGGTGCTTGCCGGCGCGGTGTTCACGGTGGCAGGCATGGTGCTCAAACGCCGCCGGAGGTAGGCGCGCGGCGGGCGAACGCGGCGTTCGTACGAGTTTCCTGGGCGGGAATGCTGCCCGTATGAGCATCGCGCGCAAAACCCGGGTTCGTACGACCGCTGCGGGCGAGCACTGCGCTTATACGGCAACTGTGGGCGAAAGCTGTGTTCATACGACTGCTGCGGGCAAAAGGTCCACTCATACGAGCGCGCTGGGCGAGAATTGCGATCATACGGCCGCTGTGGGCGAAAAGCGGACTCGTACGATCCCGTTGGGCGAAAACATCACTCATACGAATGCTGTGGGCGAAAACTGCACTCATACGAGCACGTTGGGCGAAAGAATCACTCATACGAGCGCGCTGGGCGAAAATGGCGTTGATACGAGCCGAGGTGGGCGAAAACCGTGTTCATACGAAGTTTTTGCCTCGGAAAACGACTCTGCGGCAGGCGGATAGGGCCATGTGCGACCGGTTTGCCCTTACATGACGAAAGGGCGGTTAGGGCGAGTTGCATTTTCGCGCAAAGCTTTCGTATGAGTGAGCTTTTCGCCCGTTGCGCTCGTATCGATGTAATTCTCGCCCGTTGCGCTCGTATCGATTCAATTCTCGCCCAGACGTACTCGTACCAGCTTGGTTTTCGCCCGGCCAAGTTGTTTCGGCCTTCCTTTTCAGTTTGCGGCGACCGCATCGGCTCGGTTCACCGCCCGGCCAAATTGCATTGGCTTCTCTTTTTTCGCTCGCGGCGCTCGTGCCAGCCCGGTTTTCTGCCCGACCGACGTTGTTGCGCATCCGGAATCACCGCTCGGGGCTGGCGTCTGATCCTGCTGCTTGGCAGCAATGGCCAGATCCGCTCATCCCCGTGGGCGAGAACAACATCCATATGAGAGCGCCGCCCCTGCACCGTCCCAGCGCGCCGCCCCGCCCCTCGCGTCGCACCGCCCTGCGCATTGTCCTGTGCGTTTACAGCTTTACGCCGGCTTTTTGCGCTTGCGTACGCCATTGCCGTTCGGCTGCGAGCTTGTACGCAAAGCGGGGGAGGGGCGGCTTGGACAGTACGGTTCCCAGCTCGCCGCCGGTAAGCAGCGCGCCAACAAGCTCGTCAACAGCTTCCGAGACGCGGCGGCGCATCATGCCCATGCGCGGCATATGGGCGCAAGGCAGGATCATGCCTCCTCCGCCCAGGGCAACGCCGCCCATCCAGCAGACGCCCGCCGCGCGGCAGAAGCTCTCAACCACCGCAAACGAGGGTAGGATCTGCTCCGGCTCGTAAAATCCCAGGTTGGCAAGGGTGTACACGCGCGTTCCGGGCGCCAGCTCGCCTTGCGCGCGCTCGAGCAGCTCAACCAGGCCGGCCGGCAGCGCGTCCACGTACAGCGGGTAGCCCAGCACCGCGGCGTCGCAGCCGGCAAGCGCTTGCACGGCCTTCTCGGACACGCTCGGCGCGGCGGAGGGGCATCCCACAGAAACAAGCTCGGGGGCGGTGACGCCGGCCAGCTGCGCGTAGGCGCCAAACGCCTCGGCAAGGTCGGCCAGCAGGTGCGCGGTGGCGGAGCGCGGTCCCTTGGGGCTGGCGTTCACCAGGGCAATGCGCTTCGGTGCCGTGCGGGGCGCCAGCGCAACCGACCGCGCCGGAACAGCCGCGGCGCTTTCCTCCCGCCCCACGCCCGCCGCGGTTTCCGGGAACCAGGTGCCAACAAAATCCTGACCCATGTTGAGGGCGTTTGCCCGCGCGATGCGCTCGAAGCTCTCGCGCTCGGACTCGGTCGAGGGGCCGTAGAGCCAAGCGCGCAGCGCAACCCGGTTGCCGTAGCGCAGCCGATGGTGCATCTCGTTGTTCACGATGCGGAAGTTGGGGTGCAGGTAGCCGATTGCGCGGTCGAGGGCGCGCTTGACCAGCGGACTGTATCCGCCAAAGGCGTTGCGCGCAACAACCCAGAGCTCGTCGGTGCGGGCGAGAACCTCGGGCAGCCTTTGCAGCTCGTCGCGAAACACGCAGGTGCCGGGCGTGCGCACCCAGCAGGCAAAGCAGCCGCAGCAGTCGCGTGCGGCGAGCAGGTCCTCGCGCGCAAACAGCGCGTCGCTCTCGATGCCGAGCCCTTCAAACTCGCGGCGCGGCAGGTCGCAGATGATCGTACGCATGGCGTATCCTTTCGGCGCCGGCGCCTCAGGGCGGGGCGCGAGACCGGCTTGGCCCAGCTCGGCGAGAAGGTCGGCGATAACGGCTGCCGTGGAGCGGGACGACGCGTAGGGGGGCTTTCCAGTGAGCGGGGTGATATGGATGATACCCAAACCACACGCGAGTTTCTCGGCGATGCACTTGCGGGGCCGGCGTTGCGGGCGGCGTGGGCGAGCTCGCCCCTTTACCGCCTCTGAGCGCGGGCGGCTCCCCGGCGCTCGGGCCGATCGCCAGCCACCGCAGGTGCTTGTCCGCGCGATGTGCGACAATGAGCCCAACCGCCGCCGCGCGGCAGGCGCGACGGCCCGTAAAGAGGGGAGCCGCCATGGCAAGACATGAGCGAGAGGTCATCGGTGTTGACGACCGGGTTTCGGTTGGACGCGCCATCCCGCTGGGGATCCAGCACATGATGAGCATGTTCGGCTCGACGGTGCTCGTGCCCGTGCTCACGGGGCTCGACCCCAACGTCGCCATCATGTGCTCGGGCATCGGCACCATCTGCTACCTGCTCGTCACGGGCAACAAGATCCCGAGCTACCTGGGCAGCTCGTTTGCCTTCATCAGCCCGATTCTGGCCGTCGGCGCTACGCAGGGGCTTGACGCCGCCATGTCGGGCGTCGTGGTGGCAGGCATGGTGTTTCTGGCGGTGGCGGGCATCATCCGGCTGGTCGGCACCGGCTGGCTCGACCGGCTGCTGCCGCCGGTGCTCGTGGCTTCGGTCATGGTCGTGATCGGCGTGGGCCTCTCGGCCACGGCGGTCGACATGGCCTTTATGCAGGACCTCCCGGACGGTTCAGCGGTGTTCTTTGGGCTCGGCGCCGTCGTTGCGGCGATCACGCTCGTGGCGGCCGTGGTGTTCTCGAGCATGGGCGGCATCTTCGGGACGATCCCCGTGCTGCTCGCCATCATCGTGGGCTACCTTGTGTCGGTGCCGCTCGGGCTCGTGGACTTCGCGCCCGTGGCGGAGGCTGCCTGGATCGGCCTGCCGCACATCTCGGCTCCGCGTTTCGACATGGGCGCCATCGCGCTCGTTGCGCCCGTGGCCGTTGTCGTGGTGATCGAGCACATCGGCCACCTGCTTGCCGTGGGCGAGATCGTGGGCAAGGACTACCGCTCCATGCTGCCGCGCTCGCTTGCCGGCGACGGCATCTCGACCATGATCTCGGGCTTCCTCGGCGGTCCCCCCACCACCACGTACGCCGAGAACATCGGCGTTATGAGCGTCACGCGTGTCTACTCCACGCAGATCTTCTGGTACGCGGGCGGCTTCGCGCTGCTCATCGGCGGCTTCTGCCCCAAGCTCGCCGCGCTTATCCAGTCCATCCCCGGGCCGGTCATGGGCGGCGTCTGCCTGCTGCTCTTCGGTCTGATCGCTTCCAACGGCCTGCGGATGCTCGTGTCCAACAAGGTGGACTTCGACGTCAACCGCAACCTCATGATCGCCTCGGTCGTCATCATCGTGGGCGTGGGCATGGAGACGAGCGGCATCTCGATCCCCATCGGCGACTACACGCTCCCCGGCATGGCGACCTCCGCGCTAGCGGGCATCCTGCTCAACCTGATCCTGCCCGGCGGCAAGACAGAGAAGCCGGCAGACTTTACCGACTAGCAGGGCGCGGAGCTCTGGCAAAACGCTTTTGACAAGCGGGGGCGCGCGCCCAGTGCGGCGGCGCGCCCTCGCTGTGCGTGAAGGGCCTTGCCATACTCTTATGTTGACCAACAATCTAGTCAATATATGTGTTACCGTGTATTGGTGAGGACGGGTGAAGACGCATGGGGAGGGACTGTGGGCACGATAGCGGTCGACATTGTGCGGGCGGAGCGGTACGGTCTTGCCGATGCCAAGGCGCATCTGAGCGATCTGGTTGCAACGGTTGAGCAGACGGGTGAGGCGTGCGTCATCATGCGGTATGGCCGTCCGGCGGCCTGCATTGCGCCGCTTCCGGTAGAAGGTGCCCCGTCGGCAAAACGCGCCAAGGGGATGCTTGCCGCATACGCTGGTGCGGAGAAGCGCGCGCAGGAAGCGGGCGCGTTCGAGCGAGCGATGGTGCGCAAGCATGACAACGCTGCTTGATGCTAACGCCGTGCTTCGCTATCTGCTTGAGGATATCTCCGAGCAGGCGGATTGCGTTGCAGAGGCAATTGAGGCCGGCGCCGAGGTGACGGTTGAGGTGCTAGCCGAGTGTGTGTACGTGCTTGCGGGCGTGTACCATGCGAGCCGCTCGGATATTGCCGAAAGCCTCGGCGTACTTCTCGACGAAGTGGCGTGCCGCCGGAAGCGCGTAGCGGCAACAGCGCTTGGTCTGTACAGCGGCAGCTCGTTTGATTTTGTAGATTGCATTCTCGCTGCGGAAGCGAGTCAGAGCGGCCGAGCAGTGCTTACGTTTGACAAGAAGCTCAACGGGCTGATTGCGCGCGTAGGGTAGGTCAGGCAGGTGGCGTGAGCCTCTCGGACAATTTGCGCGCGCACAGTAAAGTTTCTTGAAATCGAACAGATGTTCCATTACTATGGGGATACCGACCCCCTGCGAAGGGAGCAGCCATGGTGTACGACTTCAAGAAAGAGTTTCGCGATCTGTACCTGCCAAAAGCCAAGCCAGCCTTTGTTGAGGTTCCTGCTATGACGTTTGCCGCCGTTGCGGGGTCGGGCGACCCCAACGAGGAGGGCGGCGCGTACCAGCAGGCCCTGAACCTGCTCTACGGCTTTTCGTATGCGGTGAAGATGTCCAAAAAGGGCGCTTGGCAGCCCACGGGTTATTTTGACTACGTGGTGCCGCCGCTCGAGGGCTTGTGGTGGGCGGGCGCCGGCGCGTTTGACGGCGCAGCGCTGGGCGATAAGCGCGCGCTTTCATGGATTTCGCTTATCCGCCAACCTGCCTTTGTGACACCCGAGGTGTTCGAGCGGGTGCGTGCCATGGTTGCGGCCAAGAAGCCCGAACTTGCAGGCGCGCTGGATGCCGGCGCCCTGCGGCTTGTCCGGTTTGCCGAGGGCCCGTGCGCGCAGATCATGCACAGGGGCTCGTATGACGACGAGCCAGCGACCATTGCCGAGCTTTCGGTCTTTATCGCGGATAACGGGATGGCAGCAGACATCGCTGCGGGCGGGGAGTCGCCTGCGGGGCATGAGGCTACCGTGCCGTTTGACGCCGGGGCGGTGCTCCGTGCGCTCGACGCAGGCGGCGGCGTTCCCGCCATGCGCCTGCATCACGAGATTTACCTGGGCGACCCTCGCCGCACCAAGCCGGAGAACCTCAAAACGGTGATCCGTCATCCGGTGCGGCCCGCATAAGCGCTGCGCCGTACGTTGTGCCGCATGCCGTGCTTTCCGTTTGTTTCCGTCCTGCACGCCGTGTGGAAGGACGCTTCGTCGCCGTGGTATGGTGCTGGCGAGAGAACGTTTCCCGCATCCAAGGAGGTTCACATGCCGCTTGACAAGAACGCGACGGCGCTGCTGGTGATCGACGCCATCGAGGCCACCGGGGCCGACAGCCTGTATGATCCGGATGCCGCCACGGCCGCTTACCGCGCCGCGGTGGCACGCGCGGTTGACGCGTGCCACGCCGCCGGCGTGCCGGTGATCTTCTGTAACGACGCCCACGTGCGCGGGCTCGACCGCGAGCTCGAGCTGTGGGGCGAGCACGGCATCGCGGGGGAGAGTCGCATCTTCCCCGAGATCACGGTGGCGGAGGGCGACCTCGTCATCCCCAAGCGCCGCTACTCGGGCTTTTTCCAGACCGACCTCGACCTCACCCTGCGCGAGCTCGGCGTGCGCGAGGTGGTGGCCGTGGGCGCGGACACCAACATCTGCGTGCTCCACACGCTGGCGGACGCGTACTTCCTCGGCTACGCCTCTACGGTGGTGACCGACGCCACGATGACCTTCCTGTGCGGCACGCAGGCTGGCGCGCTCGAGCATTGCGAGAAGTGCTACGGGTCTGCGCTCATGACGGTTGAGGAGCTTGAGGCCGCGCTGCGGTAGCGTGGTGCGCGCGGGCGGGATGGAACCTGCGCGTCCCTAAGTGAAGGCGCCGCGGCGAGGCGGGCTCCTTGGCAGGGTTGTCAAGGAGTCCGCCCTTTGCTTGTATGAGGTGAGGAGACCTCTGTTTTGTGCTGGTCAGGAGCCGGAGACCGGGCATATGGATACGCGTGCGTATAATTTGACCGCAACTGTTATAATAACAGTCATATATGGGAAAAAGAAGTAACTAGTGTGACATCTGTGTCGCGGTGGGTGTTACGGCACCTTCCGCGGACAGTTTTTGTTTGGTCGAGGGTGCGAGAGGGAGGAGCAGGGACCGTCTAAACGCAAGCAAGAGGAGCAGAGATGCTGCAAACGATAAGCAAGAGACTGATGACGGCTCTAACCGCCATCGTACTGATGATGGGGATCCTGCTTTCAGCAACGCCGGCATTTGCAGCCGGAACGGACGGCTCCATCGAGATCACGGGAGGCAACGGGTTCAAGGGCTTCAGCGTCTACCAGATGTTCTCGCAGGGCGAGAATGACAACGATGGTGCACCTAAGTACGTGCTCACCGAAGCGTGGAGGGATTTTTTCACCGCCAGCACAGGCGATGGCGGCATAGGACTCACGAACAATGCGGATCTCTCTAACGCGGCTTACGGCTACGTCAAGGCGCTCGGTGCTGATAACGACCCTTCTGTCTCCGAGTTTGCCAGGAAGGCCAGCAAATGGGCAATCGCAAAGGGGGTGTTCGCGACCGGCTCGGCAGATGCCGGAACGGGTACGCCGACCGCTACGGTCAAGGGCCTGTCCTACGGCTACTACCTGGTTGTCCCATACGGCGGCACTGACTCGATGCTCGTGAGCGTAAGCGAAGACGCCTCTAACGTTGCGGCCACCCTCAAGAGCGTCTATCCCACCGTCGTGAAGACGGTCAATGGAAACAACCACGCAAGCGCGAGCATCGGCGATACCTTGGAGTTCACCCTGACCTCTACAGTCCCAGACATCAGCGAGTACACAAGCGGGTACCAGTTTGCGTTCTATGACACGTTGTGCCAGGGCCTCACTGTCGACACGGGCAGCGTCGTCGTCAGGATCGGCGATCAGGTGGTGACGGATTCGTGTCACATCACGTACTCGCCCGATGTGGGAGCCGTTCTTATCATTAATTTTGGCACCACCGATCTCAGCGCGAACCAGTACGACGCCACCGAGCTCTTCACCGGCAAGACGGGCGAGTCTATCACGGTGACCTACACCGCAACGCTCAACAGCAAGGCCGCCGTGAGCGATGTTGGCGCCCGAGACAACTCGAACTCCGCGAGGATCTTTTACTCCAACGGTACGGGCATCGACGATGTTGGCTGGTCCATCGAGTCGACGACCAACCAATACACGTTTGCCTTTGACCTCAAGAAGACCAACGGATTGGACCCCCTCCAGGACGCCACATTCCAGCTCGAAGACGACAAAAGCATTTCCATCAACCTCGTGAGCCTGGGCAACAACACGTATCGCCCCGCCATGGAAAGCGAGACCGCGAGCGCGGTGACCTCGGTCACCACCCCCGAGGACGGCGTCGTCCACTTCTCCGGCTTGGGCGAGGGCTCCTACACCCTTGTTGAGACCAAGGCTCCCGAGGGCTACAACAAGGCGTCTGATACGACCGTGACCATAAGCGCTTCTTACAATAACGAGAGCGGCATGCTCGAGAGCTGGTCGATCAACGGCAACGGCCAGAACCCCGTCGAGATCGTCAACAACGCCGGCATCGTTCTGCCCGGAACCGGTGGCATGGGCACGGTGGTCTTCACCGTCATCGGCGTCGTCGCCATTCTCGGCGGCGTGACGTGGCAGATGGTTCGCCGCGCCAAGCAGGGTCGTTAACGCATGGCCAAGGGGTGGCTCTACCGGCTCTACCGGTTCGCCCCGCTGCTCGTTGTTATCGCAGGCATCGTGTTTCTGCTGTACCCGACCGTCTCGAACTTCCTCATCGAGCGGAACGCGTCGCACGCGGTGCAGCGCTACGGCGATGCCGTCGAGGCTATTTCCGACGAGGAGTGCCAGGCGATCTTAGATGCCGCCTATGAGTACAACGCGGCGCTTGCCCAGAAAGAGGGTGTGACCTCCGGGGAGGCGGACGGAACGCAAACCGCCTCCCCGGAGGAGCTGGCCGAGGTGCTCAGCCGCTACAACGATGTGCTCAACCTCGACGGCAACGGCCTCATGGGCTACGTCTCCATCCCGCGCATCGACGTGACGCTGCCTGTCTACCACGGCGTCGAGGAGCGGGTGCTGCAGCAGGCGGTCGGACATGTTGAGGGAACGTCGCTGCCCGTTGGCGGCGCCTCGACCCACGTGGTGCTCTCAGGCCACCGGGGGCTGCCTTCGGCGAAGCTCTTCACCGACCTTGACGAGATGCAGGTGGGCGACGTCTTTTACATCCGCGTGCTCAAGGAGGTGTACGCCTACCAGGTGGATGGCGTTGAGACCGTGCTCCCCGACCAGACGGAGTCGCTCGTCATCACGCCGGGCGAGGACCGCGTGACGCTTACCACCTGCACGCCCTACGGCATCAACTCGCACCGGCTGCTCGTGCACGCGCACGCCATCCCGTACACGCCGGAGATGGAGGACGAAGTGGGAAAGACCGGCAACTTCGTCAACATCCCGCTGCCGTACCTTCTGCTCATCGTCGCGCTGGTTGTTATCGCGGTGGCGCTTGGTGCGATGCACGTGCGGGCGGCTAGGCAGCTTGCCGGGCAAAACGGGACCACGACGGCGCATCGCGCCAACGGCGCATCAGGGGCTGCGGGGCACCGCCATCCCCGCAGAAAGGAAGGACCGCGTGGCAGGCACTTCTCATAACAGGTGGCGCAGCGCCTTTTGGTGCCGGTGCGCGGGCGCGTCCCGCGTATCGCTGCGCCAGGTGGGTGCGTGCGCCTTGGCGGTTGTAGTTGCCGTTTTGATTTCTGTGGCGCTTTGCCCTGCCAGCGCGATGGCGGCGGCGTACGGCTCGATCACCATTGAGGCGAGGTATGGGCAGGGAGAGGACGCCGAGCCGATGTCGGGGGATACGTGGTGCTTGGCGCAGGTTTCCTCGGCCGCGCTGACGGATGCCGGCGCACCCGTCTACGCGGCTACCGAGGCGTTCTCCTCGTTTGATCGCGACTGGGCCGCGCTTAGCGCTTCGGAGCTGCGCGATGCTGCCCGCGAGCTCGGCACCTATGCCCAAGAGCACGGCCTGCTCACGTACGGCGCCTCCGTAACGGACGCATGCGGACGCGCGTTGTTTGAAGGCGTGGCGCCCGGGCTGTACCTTGCGGTGCGCACCGACGCGGCGGGGGAGAACCAAGCGGTTGCGTGCGACCCCGTGCTTGTGAGCGTGCCGCTTTACGAAGACGGGTCCTGGGTGTTCAACGTTACGGCAGCTCCCAAGTTTGAGAGTTCGGACGACGTGCCCGGCAAGCAGCCGGAGGCGCCGGCGGAAGAGCCTCAAGAGTCAGAGGATGCAGCAGGCGGCTTTTTGCGCCCCTTCAAGCTCCCGCAGATGGGCGACGGGCTGTCTATTCTTGCGCTGCTCGCAGGTGCTGTGGCGGCGCTGTTTGTTGCAGGTGGCTGGCTGCTGCGCCGCCGCGCGTTGCGCAAAGCCGCTGCGTCGACGCGCGGTGACGTCCCGCTGTCTGCGGCCGCGCTCCAAGAGCCGACACCTCAGCCGAACCAAGAGCCGGCAGACCGACCGAACCAAGAGCCGGCGGCCCGCTCCCACGGGAATGCCGACGTGTAATCGCGGCGGCCCCGCGCTCTGACCCCTCCTTTTTTCTCCGAGAAGACCAGATGCATTTTCTGTGATGGGTGTGCTCCTTCGCTAACATGAACAATGTTCACATTGGACGCGGAGGGGAGGCAATCGCATGAACACCGTTGCAACCTCGAAAGAGGAGATCCTCAAGGCGAGCCGCGAGCTTGTGCGCACGCAGGGCTGGCCCGCGGTGAGCATCCGCTCGGTGGCGGCGGCGTGCGGCGTGTCGGTGGGGTGCATCTACAACTACTACGATTCCAAGGCGGAACTGGTAAGCGCCACGGTGGAGAGCGTCTGGCGCGAGATCTTCCACCGCCCGGGCGACGACGCGGCGTTTCGGGACACGTTGGCCTGCGTGACGTGGATGTACGAGCGGATGGCGTACGGGCATGCGCAATACCCCGGGTTTTTCACCCTGCACGCCCTAGGGTTCGTGCAGGAGGAGAAGCCGGACGGGAGGCGGCGGATGCGGGAGGTGTGGCAGCATATGCTGGACGCGCTGCGGGCCGTTTTGCAGCGCGACGAGCACATTCGCGCAGATGCCTTTACCAGCGAGTTCACGGCCGAGCAGCTCGCCGACGTGCTGTTCTCGCTCATGTTGTCCGCCCTGCTGCGCGAGGACTTCGACCCGCGCGCAGTGCTGGAGGTTGTCCGCAGGACCCTGTACTGAGGACAGCTCGGTTACATCAACAAGGTGGTCGATCCCTCGGACCGGCCCCGCATGAGGAGGCAATTCGTGAAAGTAAAGCGAAACACGCTGCTGCTGCTCGCATGCCTGGTGTGGAGCGCGGCCGGCGTCAACATCCTGCGCATAGGCCTCATGGCCTATCCGGCGTATTGCACCGTGCCGGACATCGCGCTTTCGGTTGCGGTGTTCTGCGTTTTTCTGGTCTTCGTGTTTGGGAAGTTGGTGCGCAAGCACACGGCGCGGATCCGCAGCTATGGGGACGAGCGGCACTTCTTCCTCAAGTTCTTCGACGCCAAAGCGTTCGCCGTCATGGCGGTGATGATGGTAGGCGGCATCGGGCTGCGCGCAAGTGGCTTTGCGCCCGAGCAGTTCATCGCTGTGTTCTACACCGGGTTAGGCGCCGCGCTGCTGATGGCGGGGTTGCTGTTCGGGCGCAACTTCGGTCGGGCGCAGCTGGCGTAAGGCGGTTTTGCGCCGTGGCTCGCGGGACGGGCACGGCACGGTTATCTAACAAGCAAAGGAGCTTTGTCATGAAACGCTATATGAACGCTGCGGTTGTCTACGCTGTTCTCGCCCTGGCGGGCGGCGTGTTTTACCGGGAGTTTGCGCGCGGGTTTGCCGGGCAGACCGCGCTCAGTTTGGTGCACACCCATTACTTCATGCTGGGCATGATCTTTTTCATCCTGCTGCTTCTGCTGGAGAAGTGCTTTGCCTTTACCGGCAAGAACACAAGGCGCGTGCTCGTTGTCTACCACGTTGGCCTGAACCTCACGGCGGCCATGCTGGTGACGCGCGGTGTGGTGCAGGTGCTGGGCCTGGCGCTTTCCCATGGCATGGACGCGGCCATTTCCGGCGTTGCCGGCGTGGGGCACATCCTGCTCGGTGTGAGCCTGGTGTTTCTGCTGGTTCAGGTGAAGCGTGCCGTAAAGTAGCGTCGTGCGGCCGGGCGTGGCGAGAAGCGTGGTGTGGCGTACGACCGGCACTGGCCCCGCGTGGCAGGTAGGATCGCACCCAAAGCATCAGATTTGGTGCGATTCTGCGTTATTCTGATGCCCGTAGCATGATTTTGTGAAGGGTCATCGGCGTATAAGACGAGGGAGCGGCATGAGCGCAAAAGCAACAGGGCTTGCATGGGCTGAGGAGCTGTGTCGGAAGAGCGGGTCGACGTGCCCGGCCGACGTGCTGGAGGAGCTGATGGCTGCGCCGGAGTGCCCGGCTTTCGGGCCTGCGCACCATTTCCTCGCGGGCGCGGCGATGCTGGCAGCCGCGGCAAACGCGGGCTACCCGGGCGACCTTGACGCACAGCTTGCCGAGCTGGCCGAGCGCTCCTCGTGCGTGCCCGGCGGGTCGTGCGCTCGCTGGGGCGTGTGCGGTGCGGCGGCGTCGTGCGGCATGGCGCTTGCGATTGCGCAGGACAACGCGCCGCTCAAGGCCGAGGGCTGGAGCGAGACGCAGCTCATGGTGGCCCATTTGCTCGAGAAGATCGCCCGCACGGGCGCGCCGCGCTGCTGCAAGCGCGATTCCCGTATCGCCGTGCGCGAGGCGACGCCGTGGTTCTCGCGTGCGCTCGGCGTTGAGCTGGCGTTGCCGGCCGCGGATCTGTCTTGCGCGGTTGCCGAGCAGAACACGGCGTGCATGGGTGAGGCCTGCCCGTATCACGGGTAGGGGAGCGCGGGCGCAGTGCAGCAAGGTGGCATTGCGCCCGGTTGCGAAATCCTGAGGCGCTCCGTGCGCCTAACCCAACAGCCCCGTGATGCCGTAGCCAGCAAGGACGATGCCTACGATTCCCAAGACCGCGGGAACAACGTAAGCGGCGAGCCTGCCAAGTGCTTGCTCAAACGTTGAGATGAGCATTGTGCCGCGCAACTTTGCGTATTCCAGGTAGAGTGCGACGAGCGGCGAGGCGCAGACAACGTTGTAGGCGATGAGGAACGCGGCCGCCACAGGCAGCGGAGGCTGCTGAGAGGCGAGCAACGCCATGAAGCCAAAGTAGGGTAGGGCGCTCGTAAGCTCAACGGCGCAAAACGCCGCGCCTGTCGCAAAAAGCGGGGCGGGGCCAAGGCGTGCCGGCTTGCGCGGTGTATCTTGGGACGGCGCTTCTCTGCGTGAGCGGGTCTGTATGACGAGGCGCACGCAGACCGCCACCAGCAGGGGCCCGCAGATTGCGGCCACGGCGTAGGCGTGAAGCGGGTAGGCAACAAGCAGCGAGGAGACCACCTCGGTAACGATCGTGGCGATGCCCAGGTAGATGGCGAGCCCGAGCGCCAGGTTTGCCGGGGCGATGCCCGTGATGAACCACCAGACGTCGCGTTTTTCGGGGGCGATGGCAAGCAGCAGAAGCTCTTGCGCGATGGCGGAGGGATTGAGGCTGTCAAGGAAGCTGGTCACGAGCACGGTGCCTATCAGGGCGAGCATGGCGTCTCCTCTCTACAAAAAAACGCCAGGGCCCCTGCCACGAAGACCTACGGCAGGAGCACTGGCGTTTTCCCGTCCGGCGACGGGCGCTTTGTGCGTTGCCAGCTTTCCATCACATTGGGTATGCGGGGTCAAACGCATGCTGCGGGTTGAGAAGCCATTTGCGCCTGTTGCGGTGCCTTGGAGCTGACAGCTAGCACGGAGCGATTTGTTCAAGAGAGCTTCCGGCAGTTTGACGCGCTGGGCGCAGGGGCTCTGTTGGCTAGTACAGCGCCTCTCCGCCGAGCTGCTGCTTGCGCACGAGCTCCTCGAGCATCCAGCGAACGGTGCCGACGTCGAAGTGGTCGAAGATGCGCGGGAGGGTCGGGTCGTCGAGCGTGGCGAAGGCGGCGAGGTCGTCGGCGTCGAGCTCGAAGTCGAAGACGTCGATGTTCTCCTCCATGCGCGCGCGATGCACCGTCTTGGGGATCACGACGACGTCGCTTTGGATAAGCGCGCGCAGGACGACCTGCGCCGGGGTCTTGCCGTGCTTTTCGGCGATGCCGGCGAGCACCTCGTTGTGGAAGATGCCGTTTTGCCCCTCGGCGAAGGGTGCCCAGGCTTCGTGCGCCACGCCAAGCTCGGCCATGGTTTCGTGCGCGGCGCGCTGCTGGCGGAAGGGGTGCGTCTCGATCTGGTTGACCGCAGGCGGTACCTCGGCGAGCGCACACACGTCTACCAGGCGCTCCGGGTAGAAGTTCGACACGCCGATGGCGCGGAGCTTGCCGGCGCGGTAGGCGTCCTCCATCGCGCGGTACGCGCCGGGGTAGTCGCCCATGGCCTGGTGGAGCAGCATGAGGTCGATGTGGCCGGTGCCAAGCGCGCGCAGGCTCTCGTCGATCGAGGCGGCGGCGCGCTCGTAGTTCATGTTGGAGACCCAGATCTTCGAGGTGACGAAGACCTCGTCGCGGGGCACTCCGCTCTTTGCGATGGCGGCGCCCACGCCCTCCTCGTTGCCGTAGGCCTGCGCGGTGTCGATGAGGCGGTAACCCGCCGCAAGCGCCTCGGCCACGCAGCGCTCGGTGTCCTCGGGCGGCATCTGGTACACGCCGAAGCCGAGCACGGGCATCTTCACGCCGTTGTTGAGAACCTTGTATTCCATGCGCTCCTCCTAAAACGTGCCGCGGCGTCCTTACGCCTGCTTGCTGTAGTCGTTGTGCGCCAACACGAAGGCAGGTGCCTCCTCGGGAACGGTGTAATAGCAGTGTTGCGGCAGGGCGTTGATGCGCGCCATCTCTTCGTCGGTGAGCTCGAAGTCGAAGATGTCGATGTTCTGGGCAATGTGCTCAGGGTTGCGCGAAGTGGGGAAGACCACGTTGCCCTCTTGCATGTGCCAGCGAAGCACTACCTGTGCCGGGGTCTTGCCGTACTTCTCGGCAAGCCCGCGGAACACGGGTTCTGCGAGCAGGGCCTCGTCGCCGTGACCGAGCGGGTACCAGCCTTCAAAGACAACGTTGGCGAGCCCGCGTTCGGCCAGAGCGACCTTGAGGGCGTGCTGATTCCAGTAGGGGTTGATCTCCACCTGGATAACAGCGGGTTTGATGCGCGCAACCTCGAGGATCTGCTCGACTTTGTGCACGGGGAAGTTGGAAAGGCCGATGGCGCGCACCTTGCCGGCGTCCACGGCTTCTTCCATGGCGCGCCAACCCTCCACGTAGTCGCCGTAGGGTTGGTGGAAGAGCATGAGGTCAACGTAGTCCATGCTCAGGCGCTCGAGCGATGCGTCGATGTCGGGGCCGCACTGCTCGTAGGGGTAGCTCTGAGGGAAGAGCTTGGTGGTGATGAAGAGGTCCTCGCGGCGTGCGCCGGACGCTTTGACGGCGCGGCCCACAGCGACCTCGTTGAAGTAGGCGTTGGCGGTGTCGATGTGGGTGTAGCCTGCGGCGATGGCCTGGGGCAGGTGCTCCTCCACCTCGGCCGAGGTCATGGTGTACACGCCATAGCCGAGCTGGGGGATGGGCTGCCCGTTGGCAAGGATGAGCGACTGCATGGTGTCCTCCTTTTGTTTGGTAGTATCACTATGCATAGTATTGGCAGCAAAATACCTGATGTAAAATGCCTATTAGAGAAATTATTATGCACCTAATGCATAAGATGTGAAATGCGGCAGACAACGGGGGGATGGATGTGGAGCTTGAGCAGATGCGGCAGCTTGATGCCGTTGCGCGTGCGGGAACCGTTTCGGCGGCGGCGCGTGAGTTGCACTTGTCGCAGCCTGCGCTCAGCAGGTCGGTGAGGCGTCTTGAGGAGGAGCTTGGCGCAGAGCTGTTCACGCGAACAGGCCGCCGCTTAGAGCTCAACGAGACGGGACGGGCGGCGCTGGAGTGGGCGCGGCAGATGCTGCGGGACGAGCGCCTGCTGCGCGACGCGGTGGCTACGGCGGCACGGCGCGCGCGGGCGCTGCGCGTGGGGACGGTCGCTCCGGCGCCGCTCTGGCGTCTCACGGGCCTCATGACAGAGGCGTTCCCGCGCGAGACGCTCGTCTCGGAGACGGTTGAAGATGAGGCCGTGGTGCATGGGGTGCTCGACGGTAGCTTTGACCTGGGAATTGTTCGCGCGGCACCGTCAAACCCGCTTCTGCGTAGCCGTGAGCTCATGCGGGAGCGGCTTTCGGTTACCTTGCCGCCCAACCATCCACTCGCCTCGCGGCGTTCTGTGCGGCTTGCCGAGCTTGAGGGCAACTCGTTTCTCATCCTTACAGGCATTGGCTTCTGGCGCGATCTTGTAGAGCGTGCGATTCCGCGTGCAACCTTCATAGACCAAGATGATCGCATGGTGTTTTCCCAGCTCGTGCGCACAACACCGCACTGCACCTTCATGACGGACGCGCCCTATATGGAGAACAGCCAGCTTCCCGGCCGCGCCGTGGTGCCGGTGGCGGACGAAGAGGCGCAGGTCACGTTCTACCTGATTGCGCGCGCGAATGCGGCAGGGCTTGCCTCGCAGCTTTTTGAGTGGGCGACGAGCCGCTGACTTTTTATGGGGCGTGTGCGCAGTGTCTTGCTGTGGGTGGAGGGGCGGGATGCTGCGAACACCTGCTCATACTTGGTCGGCGGATAAGAACAGCAACAAGGCCCGCCGTCCGAGTTGGGACAACGGGCCTTGGTTTGCTTACCCTGGTTGGCTTGCTGGCCAGGATCGACTGGCGGGTGCCCTTACGATTTCCGGAAGCGGCGGGCGATGGCGGCGCCGATGAAGGCTATGGCGGAGCCAACGGCGGCTATGCCAGCAGGCAGGAGCGCCGTGTCGCCCGTTTGCGGGAGCTGCTCGCCGGCGTTGGCGGCCGACGAGGCGTCACCCGGCGCCTGGTTGGCAGTGTTGTCGCCTGCGTCGGCAATGCCGGAGGGGTTGCTCGGCTGGGGGTTGCTGCCGGGCTTGTTTGGATTCTCACCGGCTGGGTTGTCGCCGTTGTCGGCGTTCTCCTCGTCGGGCTGCTCCTCATTGTTCGGGGCGTTGCCTTCCTCGTCGCCGGGTTTTTCTTCTTCGACGTCGGGGGATTCTTCGTCCTCGCCGTTGTCGGGCAGGGTCACCTCGCCTTCGTCGCCGGGCTGCTCCTCACCAGGGGTGTTGGGAGCGTCGGGACTGTCGTTTTCTTCATCGCCGGGCGCGTCCTCGTTGGAGTTGCCACCGTCGTCCGACCCGGCGTCCTCCTCAGGCGCGCCGGTGTCGCCGGAGCCGTCCTCCTCGGGCTGCTCGCCGTTGTCCGGGGTGTTGTCGCCGTCAACGTTGTTGTCACCCTCCGGGTCGCCGGTGTTTTCATCGTCACCGTCGCCGGGCTGGTTATCATCGCCCGCGCCGGGCTGTTCCTCCTCGGGTGTGTCGGGGGCTTCCGGCTCATTGTCCTCGCCGTTGCCAGGCAGACCGTCTTCACCGCCGGGCTGGTTTTCACTCTCGTCGCCCGGCTGCTCGGTATCGGTGCCGTTGTCCCCGTCGGGCTGCTCATCGCTGCCCGGGGTGTCATCGTCGGCATCTCCGTCGGGAGACTCCTCCTCATCGTCGGGGAGAATCACCTCGCCTTCGCCGCCGTCACCCGGCGTGCCAGGAGTGTCCGAGCCGTCGTTCTCCTCATCGCCGGGCAAACCGTTCTCGCCATCGGGCTGGTTTCCACCGCCGTCACCCGGCTGCTCGGTGTCGGCGCCGTTATTCTCGTTGCCACCCGGCTGCTCTTCACCAACACCGTTGTCCGGGGCCTCGCTGTCCTCGCCGTCCGGCAGGCTGCCGTTGTCCTCACCCTCGCCGGGCAGCTCGTTGTCTGGCGCGTCGGGAACTTCCGACCCGTTGTTCTCCTCGTCGTCAGGCTGATCCCCGTTGCTGTCGCCGCCAGGGGTCTCGTTGTCTTCGCCGTTGTCCGGCTGCTCTTCGCCGGCGTCGTTGCCGGGCTGGTTGCCTTCATCTTCGCCAACGCCGTTGTCGGGGGACTCGCTGTCCTCGCCGTCACCCTCGCCAGGCTGCTCGTCACCAGTCCCATCGTCGGGGGTTTCACTGTCCTCGCCGCCGTCGGGCTGATCCCCGCCGGGCTGCTCTTCGCCTTCCTCGTTGCCGGGCAGATCGTTGTCGGGCGCGTCAGGGGTGTCGGGGGCATCCGTACCGCCGTTCTCGCCATCCCCGGGCAGACCTCCTTCGCCGCCGGGCAGGCCGTCCTCGCCTTCGCCCTCGCCGTTGTCGCCGCCGGGCTGCTCGCTGTCGAGGACGGGGCCGTTCACGTTGGCGGCGCGGCTGGGGTTCACGCGCACGTCGTAGGCAACCACGGTGTAGGCCTCGGGGTCAAAGGTGCCGCCGGCCGCGTCGCCAGCGCCCTCGCCGTCTGTCGCGGCTGCGTCGGTGCCGCTTGCCCCGGCATCCGCGGCAACCTCAAACGAGCCGTCGCGCGAGAAGCCGATGAGCGTGCCGTTGCGGTACAGCTCATAGGCGGTCGTGCCCTGCTCAAGCGTTGACGTTGCCATGGCGGCCTTCACCTGCACGCGCCCGTTCTCGCCCTGCTGCACGGTAACGGTCGGCGCCACCGCGTCGGCTGACCCCTCAAGCTCGGCGTACGTTTTGGCTCCGTTGATGATCGCGGCGTCGGTGTTGAGCGAGAAGTAGCGCACCGCGCGCGGCATCGAAGGGTACTGGGCACACCACTCCAGCACCTGGGGTGCCAGGTCGCGCTCGCCCAGCTCGTAGAGGTGCTCGGCAACGTTGTAGCCCGTGGCCATGGTGAAGGCCACGGCCATGCGGTTGTACTTCTCGCCCGACGTGGCGTTTAACGCCAGGTCCTTGATGGTCTGCACGGCCTCGCTGTTGCTGCGCAGGATGCGCACCGTAGCGCCGTACGCGCCGTACTTCTCAACGTCCGCGGCGGTCTCTTTTGTGTAGGGGCTCGCGCTGAAGTCGTAGGTGCCGTAGTCCCAGTCGTCAAAGAAGTGCAGGACGTTCCACCAGGTAACCACATGGGTCCAGATGTAGGTGCCCCAGTCGTCGCCGTTCATCCAGTCGGGCACGTAGGCGGGGTCGGCCGCCATCTGCGCCAGCTCGTCGTCGCGGCGCTCGGTGGCCCTCATGGCGTTGCCGTGGTAGTACTTCCTCGGGTCGAAGGCGATGCCGGCGGCCTTTGACGCCTCGATGCCGCCCTGGCGCGAGCCGGCCAGGGAGTAGAGGTTGTTCGTTTCCTCGGCGACGGCGATGACGTTGTTGTCGAGCATGTGCCCGTACTCGTGCGACATGCCCCAGCTGTACATGTTCTCTCCCGACAAAAACGACGCGGCGTCGCCCTCCGGCATGTGGAAGTAGCGCACGAAGGCGTACATGGTCGAGGGGTTGGAGACGGTGCGCGTGAACGCGGTGTGCACGCGCGCGGGGGAGATGGCGTTGGGGCCGCTTTCGGCCGCGTCGAAGCCGTCGAAGGCCCAGAAGAACTCCAGGCGGTTCTGGATAGCCTTGTTCGAGCGCTTGATGTAGGCAATGGCCTCGTCTTCGCTGGTGATGTTGGCGTAGGCCCGCGCGAGCGCGGTTGCGCTGATGGAGAACTGCGCGTGCCCGTCGTCGCCCATCTGCAGCAGGGTCATGTCGGCCACCTCGCCGGCCGTTGCGCGGTCGGCGTGCGCCTTGATGTTTTGCACAAAGGTCCAGAAGCGCTCGGGGTGCGCGGGGTCGTGCTCGTAGAGGGGATGCTCGCCCAGGCTCGTGCCCAGCGCGGGGTTGGCCGCAGCCGTGGTGCCGGTGCCTGCGGTGGACTCGGTTGCGCCCTCGTCGCCGGCGGCCTCGGTCGCCACGTAGGGCGCGTCGTACGCTTCCACGCGCACGCGGGCGTTGTTGGAGGTCGAGTCGTTGCGCAGGAAGAGCATCGAGCCGTGCGTCTTGCCGGTGAGGTCGACGGTGATGCGGTTCTCCCCGTGCCCGAGCTTGCCGCGCTGCTCTAAGTTGAGCGAGGTGTAGTGGTTGGTGTCGGTGACGCCCGCCTGGCGCCAGGCCACGGAGAGCCTGGAGGGGTCGTCGGCCTCAACGTGGACGACGATCTCGTTTACCTGGCCCGGCTTGAGGTAGAGCCCCGTGCCGTCGAGGTTGTCGAACTGGTAGCCCTGCTGGGTGCGCTGCGCCTCGGTGCCGGGGTTGCCCAGCTGGGAGAGCTCGATCACCGAGGAGCTAAGCGCGTCGCCGTGCTCGTCCAGGTAGGCGGCGTAGCGCTCGAGGCGCTCGATCTGCTGCAGGCGCACGCTCTTCTCGGGCGTGTCAAGGCCGGCGAAGTGGCTCTCCACCGCGTTGCGTATGTTCTCGAAGGCGTCCGGCGCGGTGAGCTCTTCTCGCAGCGCGAGGGCGAGGCCGTTGGTGAAGGGGTTGTCCAGCACGTCGAAGATCGCCGCCACCTCGGACGATGCGAGGGCGATGCGGCTGCTGTTTGCGGGGTCGATGCCCACCGACGCCGTCTGCTCGGGCGTGCCGCCGCGCTTCACCGACAGGCGGGCGAGAACCTCGCGCGCAACTTGGGCGGAAGGCGTTGTGGCGAGCGGGGCGCCGTTGTCCCACGTGCCCGCGAGCACGACCTCGATGGGGTTGTCGGTGCTGTGGGCAGCCGGGGCGCCCGTGAAGCTGAGCGCCGCCCCCTGCGCGAGCTCGATGCGGTCGGTGCCCTCAAAGCGCGCGCCTGCGCCCAGCGTGAGCGAGCCGCCCGCGTCCACGCGCATGCCGAAGGTGTTGTTGGGCTTGTTGTCGCCGATGGTGCCGCCCTCGAACGCGAAGGAGCCGCCCGAGAGCACCTGCACCACGCCGTCGCTCGACACGTTGGAGCGGTTGCCCGCGATGGTGCCGTTGCGCATCTCGAACGAGCTGCCGGCCTCCACCGCGACCGCGGCGTTGCGCATGGCGAAGCTGTCGCGGATCTCGCCGCCGTCGAGCACGAAGGTGCCGGAGCGCACGTAGACGGCGCCCCACGGCTTCCAAGAGCAGTGGGCGCGCACGATTGCGGAGCCTTTGCCCATGGTGAGCGTTGAGGCGCCCTGCAGGGTGACAACGGCGTCGTTGGAGTCCTTGTCCTCGCCGTCCAAGGTGAGCGCGCCCGCCTCGCCGGCGCCCTCCAGCGTGAGCGAGGCCCCGTTGTTGACAAGGAACATGCCCACGGTCTTGCCGCCCGAGGTGGGGAAGGAGCCGCTGCGGGTCACCGTCACCTCGGCCGTGGCGCGCAGGGTGATGGTGAGGCCGCTGGTGATGACGATCTGCTCGTTGAGCACCTGGTCGCGGGCAAGCTCGATGACGTCCCCGCTCTGGGCGGCGATCACGGCGCTGGAGAGGCTGTCGAACGGCAGGCGCTCGCTGCCGCGGACGATGGTTGCGGCGGCGTCCTCGGCGGCCTCCGGGGTGGCATCGCTGTCCGCGGTAGCGTCGGCGGCGTTGTCTGCGGTGGCGCTGTTCTCGACGGTGGTGTTGGCGTTGCTGTCGTTGTCGTCCGCGGCTTGGGGAGCGGCGTCGTCTTTCTCGGAGCCTTCTGCCTGGTTGGCGCTGGTGTTTGGGGTCGCGTCGTCGCCGGCGTTTTCCGTGCTGGCGGCAGCGCTCTTATCGCCGCTGGATGCCTCGTTCTTCTCGGCAGTCTCCGGCGTATCGGCGTTGCTGTTGGCGCTGTGGGCCGCCGTGGCGTCTGCCGCGTCCGTGGGGTGTCCCTCGGTGGCGTTTGCGCCGGCAGGCGTCAAGCTTACGGCGAGAAACGCGCCGAGCACCACGGGGGCGATTCTGTTGTGGGGCATGATGTTCCTTTCGCATCTCGCGCCTCGGGTTTGAGGCGTGGCCGCGCTGCGGATTTTGAGCGCGGAGGCATAGATATGTCTAGGTGCGAATCCGTTATACCCTGTTAGCATTTTGCCGGCGGCTGGCCCGCGACCGGTTCCACGGGTTTTCCAAAACGTGACGAACGAGGTATTGTTTAGGGCAGATGGGGACGGGCAAATGGGGACGGGTTCGTTTCAACCCGCTCGTCGCCTTGTTTTGGCAGTGCCTTTCGCATCCGTTCGGTTACCGGATCGGAAATTTGCTAACGGTCAAACTGAAAAAAGATATAGTAATTACCGACTATGGTTTCGAGTATTGCTAGGCCGGTCGGTGGCCAAGCTCTGTAGTTCGGGGAGGAGCGGTAATGGATACGTTGAACATGCCGTCGAATGAAAACAACACCGAGCCCAACCATGGTGCAGCTGGAAACGCCGTGCACAAGTTTCACAAGCTCCGCAGTGTCTTGGCAAGCGCTGTGACTGTTACTGCGGTGACGAGCGTGGTTGCGCTGTGCAGCGGTTGCAACGGTCAGAGCGTCTCGTCAGGCGGTGGCGGAACAAACGGCTCTGATTCAGCTACGGCCGCTACCAGTCAAGAGCAAGAAACTTCAATTTCAAACAACCCATTAGACACAATCGATTCATCACAAGATGACTCTGACTGGCCGACTATTATACATAAAGAAAAGACGGACAATGATGGAGTAATATTAACGACAGATGAATTAGCACAGGCGGCCGGAGTGGGCGACACTACAGAGCTTGCCGAACAAAGTCCAGAGTATGCATGCACACTCCTGGAGGAGTGGGCTGATTACTATGATTTAGGCGTAACCGAATGCTTTGTCGGGAATTACAACGATATGCCCATGCCAATCATCTCTACTGGCTATAAAACTGAAGACGGAACATATTATCTCATTACAATTGGCGTAAAACCTTCAAGCGATCAGTTTATTATCCAAATAGGACGTGGCGATGGAAGCGGTGAGACATATAGCTATGAATCAAGTGGCCTACCAGATTCTGACAGGCTCGAAGAAATCATAAGGACTAACAACCTGTAGAAGGTATATCGCAGATAAAGGTGCTCGCTTTACGAGCACCTTTATCTATATAGTAGTCTTTAAAATCCAACTATGATTTCTGCCCGAAGAAATCAATTTCCTTAATGACGTCCAACAAGGCCTGGGCGCGGCGAGTATCGTCAGCGATCGCCTTGGCTGCGTCGTGGGCAGCCGGGATTAGGCTACTGTCATCAGTCGTGCGAATCAATAGCAATAGTGTATCAAACTTATCCTCAGGTGTTAGGTCCAATTTATCAACCAGGGGACGCAGCTCAGTAATCGCCTGGCGCTTGATCGATTCCAGATCACCAGATAGAGCAGGCTGGTCAGGCTGGCCAGCAGCATTGTTATCGGCCATATTGATGCCAGTATCGGCCTTAGTATCGGCGCTATTAACATTAATTGGCTCAGCCTTGTCGCCCAGTGCAGATAGGTTGATGGGCTGTTTGCTGTCTAGGTTAGCCGGGGCTGGCTGCTGGTTAAAGACGTTGCTAACTGGGTTAACGTCGTTAATCGGGTTCGTTGGGGACGGGTTCGTTTCAACCCATTCCGTGGCAGAAAAAGGGGTGGATGAGCAGGGACAGGCTCGTTTTAACCCGTTTTACGTTGCGGCGTAGGCGACATACTTGTTCCATAAAAGGCCAAAGGGGCGAGCCGGTTGGGTTGGCTCGCCCCTGCGAAAGGGCTCTGTTCAGTCCCTACGGGTTGCTCACGGGGATCTCCACGTCGCCGACCGTCACGTTCACGATGTCGCCCGCAGCGACGATGCGGTCGTAGGTCACCGTCTTGGTGACGGCGCTCGTGCCGTCGTCCTGCTTCACGGCGGTGGTGTTGGCGTTGGTGGCGTCGAACGTGGTACCGTCCGCGAAGGTCACGGTGACGGGGAGGCCCAGGACCGCGTCCTGCTCGGCCAGCGCCTCGTCGCTCATCGCGCCGGAGGGGCCGAGGTCGCCGATCTGGCGGTCGATCGTGTAGTCGACCGTGATGCCGACGGAGGACACCGCCACGGCGTCGACCGTGACGTCCGCGCCCTGCCAGGTGGTCTCCTGGCCGGCCGGGAGGTCGACAGTCGTGTCGACGTAGTTCATCGCGAACTTGAGGTTCCAGTCGCCTGAGACGATGGTGCGCGAGTCCTCGCCCTCCATGGTGCGGATGCCGCTCATCGAGAAGCGCATGGTGCGTCCGATGATACCTGCACCGTTCCAGGTGGTGAAACCCATGGACTCGGCGTACTGGATCGTGTTGTCGCCGGGTTCGGCGTCGTAGAACCAGGCCCCACCGCCCCCGGCCATGGTGCCGTCGACGTGGAAGGTCGCGTCGGCAACAAGGGGCAGCGTGCCGTTCTTGTTGGGCTCGATCCCCTCGAGCACGGAGGGGTCGTCGAACTTGACGGAGTACACGACGGTGTAGTTTGAGCGGTCGCCCACCACGGCCTCGGCCGTCACGGTGACGCCGTTCGAGGTCGCGCTCGCACCGATGGGCCGGCCAACCTCGTTCAGGAGCTCGGTCTGGGCTGGCGCGTCGCCGAAGACGTCGGAGAGCACGTCGGCCGGGTTGGGCAGTACGCCCGCCGCTACGGCGACGGTGCCGCCCCCACCCAGAGCGAGCGCCAGAGCGAGCCCGGCGGCGACGCGGATCCAACGCCGCACCCGGAGCTTGGGCCGGCGCTTGGGCATGGTCAGGATCTCGGCGGGGATCCCGCCCCGGGCACTCTCCTCGACACCCCTTGTATCTGCAAGCTCCCTTAGGTTGTCGGTCATACGGGCTTTGGCTTCGTCGGAGAAGCGGAGGTTGTCCATCGATCGGGTGTAGGCATCAAGCGGGGAAGTCATCATAGTCTCCCTTCAGGTCTTCTCTCAGGCGAGCCCGGGCGCGACTGAGGCGTTGGCGCACGGCGTCGTCGGTGGCCCCGACGATCTGCGCGATCTCACGTGTGGGGTAGCCCTCGTAATAGTGCAGGTAAACCACCTCGCGCTGTGGGAGCGGCAGTGCCATCACCGCGGAGAGCACGCGGCCGTCGCGTTGTTGGAGCTCGTCCTCGCCGGGCGCTGGCACCGCAGCGGGTTCCGGCACGGCGTCGAGGGGTGCCTCGGGGTGAGCGCCGCGGTCGCGCAGCAGGTTCCTGCAGGCGTTGGCCGCCACGCGTATGACCCAGGCGCGCTCGTGGCCGGGGTCGCGGAACGGCTCGTCGCGGCAGATGAGCTTCACGAGCGTGTCCTGGCAGACGTCCTCGGCGTCGGCCGTCGAGCGCAGGTAGGTGTAGCACACGCGCAGGACCAGGTCGGCGTAGGTGCGCACGAGCCGCTCGGGGTTGTGATCGGGTATGGCGTGTTGCTCCGGCATCGGCCGTCCTCCTCTCTTGCTCAATGGCGTGTTGCGAGGGCGCAGCTGCTCTTCCCTCATCTATTACACACGGAAGAGTCCAAAATGTGACGGGATAGAGGACGACAGGTTTGCTTTACCCCTCCTGTTGTGCCGGTTGCCTTCCCCATCGTTCCGTTCTTTCATTCAAGGCCGGTTGCATTGCATTTGGATATAAATGGGTAAAATTGATAACAATCTGGAGCAAATCGGTGGAGGTTGTTATGAGTAGTCAGCTCGCGACTCGTGTAGATGACGTTGAGGCCGAGCGCTTCCGCGAGACCACGCGTCTTCTCGGAACGACTCCGGCGGACGCGATGCGCATCTTCGTTTCTGCGTTTAACGCGCACAGGGGCTTTCCGTTCGACGTCAGGCTTACCGAGCCCACGGTTGAGGCGTTTGCCAGCGAACAGGAGGCCTCCGACTTTTCCGATCGCCTTGCCTTGAGGATGATGCGCGATGCGCGGTGAGATTTGGACCATGTGCGACGACCGGTACGCGAGCAAAGCTCGCCCAGTGGTCATTGTTCAGAGCGATGAGGTTCGCGGTTTTGAATCGGTGGTTCTGTGTCTGTTCACAACGTATGACAACGCGAGCGTTCCCACGCGCGTGCGCGTTGAGCCGTCTGCGGAAAACGGGCTTGAGCGAACGAGCTTCGTCATGACGGAGAAGATTGCCTCGGTAAGCCGGGACATGTTGGGAAGGCGTATCGGGGTGTTGGAGAACGATTACCTGGAACAGGTTTCCCGCGCGTTGATGACTGTGTTGGGCTTGGATTAGCCGCTCGCTGCTGCGGGTATTTTCTGGGTCAGGTGGGGACGTGTTCGTTTCAACCCATCGAGGGATGACGAAGATGGCATGGCACGCGGGATCAACCGTAAAAACAGTTCCGTGGCGTATGCATCGCAGCTGCGACGCTGCGCGTTTCTCTCGGCAGATGCGGGGGAGATGGGCGTTTGGAGCCGGTTTCTGCAGGTTCTTCTCGGCAGATGCAAAACGGGTTGGGACGGCGGTCGCCGGCTGGCGCGTTCTTCTTGGCAGGCGCAACCCGCAGAACCGTTCGAGGACCTTCTCGGCAGGTTCTTCTCGACAAGCACAGAGGCGGGGGAGGAGGCGCGCCAACGCGAGGCGCGCCCGTTTTGCATCTGCCGAGAAGAACGCGCAGGCCCCGATCCGTTTCCTGGGGAAATGCTGCAAGACGTCCGTACCTGCCGAGAAAAACGCGCTGCTTCTGGGGCCGTTACAAAAAGGTTGGTTGGGGACGTGCTCGTTTCAGCCCATGCGTAACGGGCTTCGCGGCCGCTGAGGTCGCCCCTGCGGGCGTTTTTCATGCTGAACATGTCTTGGCATATTTGCTTAGCATGGAGAACAGTTACACGCTGTTATGCAGCTCGTCTACAACAACCCACCTTCCGCCGCGTGCGCCGCCTTCATGCACGAGCAGGCCGTCTTTGCGCAGCTTGGCCACGAGGCGCTCGGCGGAGCGCTTTGAGCGGCCGAGCATGTCTGCCAGTTCAGAGACCGTTCTCGTTGGGTTAGTGGAGAAATAGGAGAGCGCTTGTCGCTCTCGAGCGTCAGACCCCTCGTCCGGGATCGCGAAGGGTCGCAGCGCGTCGCGGATGACCTCGAGCATGAACGTGACGAACGCCTCCGACGAGCCGTTGCGGTTCGATTGCGCAAGCGCGGCGTAGTAGCCCTGCTGGCGCTCCCGGATGACGCTCTCGACGGGGAGCCAGGCGAGGGCCGGACGCCAGCGGGCGAGGAGCATCGTGTGCCAGAGCCTCCCCGTCCTGCCGTTCCCGTTGGCGAACGGGTGGATGAAATCGAACTCGTAGTGGAAGATGCAGGAGGAGAGAAGCGGGTGGAGGTCTGTCGAGGCGAGCCAGGCGAAAAGGTCGCCGACGACGCCGGGGACATAGCTGGCCGGCGTCCCCGCATGGATGAGCTCGGCCCCATCGAAGACGCCGACGTTTTTGGCGCGGAAGCAACCGGCGCCTTCGACGAGCCCCTCCATCATCACGCGATGCGCGCGCAGGAGGTCTTCCGCGCTATACGGGTCAAGCGACGGGGCGAGGGCATAGGCGCGCTGGGCATTCTCCACCTCAAGGATGTCCCTGGCCGGCCCCAGCACGCGCTTGCCGTCCATGATGGCGGTCACCGCCTCTTCAGAGAGGGCGTTCCCCTCGATCATGAGCGATGAGCGGATGGTGCGTATCCGGAGCTCGCGGTGGAGCGTCGGGCTTGTGCTGAGCTCCGAGGCGGGGTGGATCATGCCGACGAGCTCGGCGATCTCCATGCAGAGGTTGCTGATCTCGGTTGTCTGCTCAAAAGGCGGCTCGTATGCCATGTCCCCTCCTTTTACCGCCATTGGCGGTAATGAAGGGGATGAATGTGGACGGGTCCGTTTGGTTCGTTGGGGACGGGTCCGTTTCAACCCATTTCACGCTACACATATAGACGGGGGCAAAGGGAGACGGGTTCTCTCTATCCTGTTTCCGCTTGCGCCAAGCGTGTGGGCGGCAGGATCGGCCTGCTATCTCAAGCAGATGTGAGGTGGGCTTGGACCTCCGGTATCGGCAAATCAAACGGGTGTGACGTGCAGCTTATGAGATGCTTATTTTGCCGATACCGGAAGGCGGTGCGCAGCGGCTCTCACGGTTGCGGGGATGGCACGACGCCGGGGTGTTTCAGAGCGTACGGTTCGCAATTATGGTGCCGAGGTGCTTAGGGCGTCCTCAGCTGCGGCGAGGCGCACTCCCTTTGGGTGCGCCAGGCGTGCGGAGAAAGGCCCGTTGCCCTGGTAAAAGCGTGGTCGAACGCCGAGAGGCCGGGGTAGCCCAGCCGGGCGGCGACGTCGGCCACCGTGAGGTGGCGGTGGCTGAGCAGCTCGCAGGCCCGCTCGACGCGCCGCTGCCGCATGTACAGCCCGGGGCTCTGCGCGGTCTCGCGTTGGAATGCGGCGCAGAGCCGGGAGCGGCTTACGTACAGCGCCTTTGCGAGCTCATCCACTGTGGGCGGCGCCGCTCCTGCGTCGAGCGCTTGCTCGACGAGGTCCTTGACCTGGCGCACCAGCTCGGTGGCGCTCTCCTCGTTTTGCGTTGAGGCGTCCCTGCCCGCCGCAAGCGACGCGATGAGGCCGTCTACGGCGGCGCGCAGGGCGAGCGCCCCGCCCGACCCGGTTGGCGGACGGGAGGAGATCCGGCTGAGCGCGCGCCCGATCTCCAGTCCCGCGTGTGCTCCCAGACGCGTGTCGAACAGGCCGGGCATGTCGCGAAACTCACCGGGGTAGCTCCGCTCGAGCCTGGCAAAGAACTCGGGCAGCAGGATAATGGAGCTCGAGCGGTACCGTTGCCCCGTGTGCAAAGGGCTGGTGAGCGTGCGCGGTTCGCGTTCGACGAACGTTGCCAACTCGGTGCGCTCGGCCCCGCGCTTCTCGCCGGCGGGCCTCAGTGCCAGCCCGCAGCTTTGCGAGCAGGCAAGCGCTGCGTCTTTCAGCATGCACGCGCAGGCGTACGGCCCGCGCGACTCTTCTCGGAGACGCATGTCGGCACGCGGGACCACGTCGTGATAGAGCACGAGGCACCCCGGGGAGGGTGACGAGAACCACATCGTTCCGTCGGCAACGGAGCCCGTTGTGGCGCCCGCCCAAAACCACCCGGTGCGCTCAAGCCTGATGCCGAGCTGCTCGGCTTGGGGAAGGCAGAGCGCGAGGAGGTCGGCGGATATGCCGGCTTTGCTTGCCATGTTGAAGAACCGTCCCTCCTTTTTGCCGTTGCGTCTCATACAAGTTAGTAATTGTAAACATTTCTAGCTCCGCATAGTACCGTGCGTCAGAACGTCAATCAAGAATCCGATACGTTAGGAGGACATCATGTCTGACTCGCAACAGGCGGGCGGGGTTTCCGCTGACGGAGTGCCTCGGCAGTCCGGCGCGGTCGCCCGGCTGCTCGCCTTCGCCGGGCCCCGGCGCGCGCTCACGTACCTGGGCTGCGCACTCTCGGCGGCGTCGATGCTCGTGAGCTTCGGTCCCTATATCTGCATCTGGTTCGCGGCGCGCGACCTCATCGCCGCGGCGCCTAACTGGGCAGCGGCCACCGGCATAGCCGCGTACGGTTGGTGGGCGCTCGGGTTTGCGGTGGCGAGCATCGCGCTCTATTTCGCCGGTCTCATGTGCACGCATCTCGCGGCGTTTCGCTGCGCCTCCAACATGCGCAAGCGCGCTGCTGAGCACCTCATGCACGCGAGCCTGGGCTACTTCGACACACACGCCTCGGGGGCGCTGCGCCGCGTGGTTGACGGCTGCGCGGCCGAGACCGAGGGGCTTCTCGCCCACAAGCTGCCGGACACGGCGGGCTCCATCGCCATGATCGCGGGCATGCTCGTGCTGTTCTTTGTATTCGACTGGCGCCTGGGCGCGGCGTGCCTCGTGCCGGTGGCGGTGAGCCTCGCCTGCATGTTCTACATGATGGGCGGGCGCGGCATGGGCTTCATGACGCGCTACATGGAGTCGCTCGTGAAGATGAACAAGACCGGCACCGAGTACGTGCGCGGCATTCCGGTGCTCAAGGTGTTTCAGCAGACGGTGCGGTCGTTCCGCGCTTTCCACGACGCCATCGAGGAGTTCACGGTGCTCGCGCAGGACTATGCCGTGAAGTGGTGCCAGACGCCACAGGCGCTCTCGCTCACGTTCATCAGCGCGGCGGCGGTATTTCTCGTGCCGGTGGTCGCGCTCATCGCGCCGGGCGAGGCGGACGTTGCGCGTCTCGCGACGAACTTCGCCTTCTACGCCATCTTCTCCGCCGTCATCCCCACGGCCATGACGCGCGTGATGTTCATGTCCGAGGCGTTCCAGTCGGCGGCGGACGCCGTCTCCCGCGTGGAGGAGGCCCTCGCCGCCCCCGTGGTCGAGGCGCCCGCCGCGCCCAAGGTTCCGCGCGACAACTCCGTGGTGCTCGAGGACGTGAGCTTCACCTACGAGGGGGCCGACGAGCCGGCGCTCGACCACGTGAGCTTCTCGGTGCCGGCCGGCGTCACGGTGGCGCTCGTGGGGCCTTCGGGCGGCGGCAAGACCACGGCGGCCTCGCTTGTGCCCCGCTTCTGGGATGCGGACTCCGGGCGCGTGGCCGTGGGCGGCGTGAACGTGCGTCAGATGGACCCCCACGACCTCATGGACCGCGTGGCCTTCGTGTTCCAAGCCAACCGGCTGTTCTCGCAGTCCATCTTGGAGAACGTGCGCGCGGCGCGTCCGGCGGCCACGCGCGAGGAGGTGCTGGCGGCCCTTTCCTCCGCCCAGTGCGACGACATTCTCGCCAAGCTGCCGGACGGCGTGGACACCGTGTACGGCGCGGAGGGCGTCCACCTCTCCGGCGGCGAGGTGCAGCGGCTCATGATCGCGCGCGCCATCTTGAAGGACGCCCCCATCGTGGTGCTCGACGAGGCCACCGCCTTTGCCGACCCCGAGAACGAGGCCAAGATCCAGGCTGCCTTCAAGCGGCTCGCGCGCGGGCGTGACGGCGCGCCCCGCACCGTGCTCATGGTGGCGCACCGGCTCTCCACCGTGCGCGCGGCCGACAAGATCGTGGTTCTCGACCGCGGGCGCGCGGTGGAGCAGGGCACGCACGACGAGCTCGTGCGCGCGGGCGGCCTCTACGCGCGCATGTGGGCCGACTACGAGCGGGCGGTCAGCTGGAGGATCTCGAGCGCCGAAAGGGGCGTGGCATAGATGTCGGTCAAAGAGAAGTACGCCCTCACGGACGAGGGCGCGAGGAACGTGCGCCTGGGTGCGGTGTGGACCACCGTCACCAACCTCGTGGTTTTCGCGGGGGTGGGGTTTGTCTTTGCGGTCATGAGCGCGCTGGTGGCGCGGCTCACGGGCGGCGCGGTTACGCTGGGGCCGTGGGGCGCGCTCGGCTTCGATCCGCTTGCCGTGCCCGTTGCAGAGTGGGTGGCGGTGTTGGCCGCGTATCTCGTCGTGCTCTTCGTGTGCGAGAGGTTCCAGTACTACTACCAGTACGGCGTCATCTACAAGGAGAGCGGCCGGCAGCGCATCGCCCTCGCCGAGCGCCTGCGGAGGCTGCCGCTGTCGTTTTTCGGCCGCCGCGACCTCGCCGACCTCACCGAGACGCTCATGACCGACGTCAAGACCACCGAGCACGCCTACAGCCACGTGCTGCCCGAGCTCTACGGCGCCTACGCCACCATGGCCATCGCCTTCGTGGGCCTCGCCGCCTTTGACTGGCGGCTCGCCGTGGCCTCGATGTGGTCAGGGCCGGTGGCGCTGCTTCTGCTGTTCGGCGTGCGCTCAAAGCTCCAGCCGCTCATTCGCGCAACGCGCCTGGCGGGGCTCAAGACCTCCGAGCTTGTCCAGGAGGCGCTGGAGTGCGTGCGCGAGGTGCGCGCCACCAACCAGGAGGAGCGCTACCTTGCGCGCGTGTACGAGAGCGTGGACGCCGCCGAGCGCTCCGCCGTGCGCAGCGAGCTGGCGTGCGGCGTGTGCGTGAACGGCGCCCAGGTGGTGCTGCGCCTGGGGTTCGCCACCACGCTGCTGGCCGGCGCCGCCTTCGTGCTCGAGGGCACCTGCGACTTTCTCACGCTCTTCTGCTTCCTTTTGGTGGTGAGCCGCATCTACGCGCCCTTTGACCAGGCGCTCATGCTCATCGCCGAGCTGTTCTCGGCCCGCACGGCCTCTGCCCGCATGCGGAGCTTCTTCGACGAGCCGCTGGCGGCGGGTGGGGAGGCGTACGCGCCCGCCGGCCACGACGTGGCGTTTGAGCACGTGGGCTTCTCGTACGAGAAGGACGGCGAGAAGGTGCTCGAGGACGTGAACTTCATCGCCCGGGAAGGCGAGGTCACGGCGCTCGTGGGGCCGTCCGGCTCCGGCAAGTCCACCTGCGCGCGGCTTGCCTGCCGGCTCTGGGACGCGAGCGCCGGGCGCGTGACCGTGGGCGGCGTGGACGTCTCCACCGTGGACCCCGAGGTGCTTCTCGGCGACTTCTCCGTGGTCCTCCAGGATGTGACGCTCTTTGACGACACCGTGATGGAGAACATCCGCCTGGGCCGGCGCGGCGCCACCGACGAGGAGGTGCTGGCAGCGGCGCGCGCGGCCAACTGCGACGAGTTCGTGGGCCGCATGCCGCAAGGCTACGCCACGATGATCGGCGAGAACGGCGCCCGCCTTTCCGGCGGCGAGCGTCAGCGCATCTCCATCGCCCGCGCGCTGCTCAAAGACGCGCCCGTCGTGCTGCTGGACGAGGCCACGGCGAGTTTGGACGTTGAGAACGAGACGCAGGTGCAGGAGGCGCTTTCGCGGTTGCTCGCGGGCAAGACCGTCATCGTGATCGCGCACCGCATGCGCACCGTGCAGGCGGCCGACAAGATCGTGGTGCTGGAGGGTGGCCGCGTGGCGGAGCAGGGCACGCCGGCCGAGCTGTTGGCGGCGGGCGGCCTGTTTGCCCGCATGGTGCGCCTGCAGACCGAGAGCGAGGGCTGGACCCTGTAGCGCGGGCCCTGCAGTGGGATGGACGGGGCGGGGGCTTGCCCCGTTTGGGCGCGAGCCCATGGTGCCGGACGGGGGCGCTGCGGCGTCCCCGCCTCCATGCGTGGTACCATATCCTCGTTTTTGTGCATTGCTGCTGACAAGGGGGCTCTCATGGATGCCGGCCGCGACCTGCCTGCTAATTCCGCGCGCGTGGGCGTGCTGCTCGTCAACACGGGGTCGCCTGACGCCCCCACCGAGGCGGCGGTCCGCGCGTATCTCTCCGAGTTCCTCATGGACGACATGATTCGCCCCCTGCCCAAGCCGCTGTGGCGCCTCGTGCTCAACCACGCGATCCTGCCGCGGCGCGCGCCGGTCAGCGCGTCTCGGTACCGCTCTATCTGGGAGGACGGCTCGCCGCTGGTGAATGGGTGCCGGCGCCTCGCCGCCGACGTGGAGCGCGAGGTCGCCGCGCAGCTCGGCGCGGGGCGCGTGGCGGTGTGCGCGGGCATGATGTACGGCCAGCCCTCGCTTGCGGCGTCGTTGTCCGAGCTTCGCGCGCAGGGGTGCGAGCGCGTCCTCGTCGTGCCCCTTTACCCGCAAACCGCGCGCTCCACAACGGGGGCCGCCCTTCAAGCGCTGCGGGCGGCGCAGGACGAGGCGGGCTGGCATCCGCCGCTGGCAACCGTGGAGGGCTATGGCGACGACAGCGGCTGGCAGCGGGCGATAGCGGACACGGTGCGCGCCGCGGGGTTTGACGCGCGCCGCGACTGCCTGCTCCTATCCTTCCATGCGGTGCCGCTCGCAGACGTGCGCAGGGGCGACACCTATCCCGATCAGGTCGATCGCTCCGTTGCCGGGATCGTCCGCGAGCTCGGCGCTCCCGAGGGCGCGTGGGCGCGCGCCTTCCAGTCGCGCTTTGAGGACGGGCGCAAGTGGACCGGCCCCTTTGCAACGGCGGCGGTCGAGAAGATCGCGCGGGACGGCACGCGAAACCTCGTGGTGTGCTGCCCGGGCTTCTCGATCGACTGCCTTGAGACGCGCTACGACGTTGAGCAGGTCTTGCGCGCCGCGTTTTTCCGCAACCGCCCGGGGGCGCCTGACGACGCCTTTGCCTACGTGCCCTGTCTCGGTGCGTCGACCGCGCACGCGCGCGCTCTGCTTAACGTGATGGCCCCGGCGCTCGGACTGAGGTGATGCGATCGGGTTCGCTCTGTCCCGTCAACGCGTCGCCGCGCGGGGCGAACGGCCCGGCCCTGGCTGAGTCCGGGGCGGACCCTTCGGGACCAGGTGGCCGGCATCAACGAGTGACTCATTTTGGGACGGGGTTGTTTTGCGTCAGAGCCCTTCAGAGAGGCCGCCGGCACCCGCAAGCAGGTCAAGGCGCGTCAGCTTAGACGGCGACGCCATCGTCTGGGTGAAGGACAACGGCGCTCTCGTGGCCGAGGTGAAGCACCGGTGCGGCCGCGCGACGGCGAGGTCGTGGGGCAGGACGTCTCCGAGAAGACTCTGCGCGACGTCTCGCAGGCATTTGGCAACCGCATCGAGCCCGCGGTCGTCCTCACCATCGAGCACCTCGTCACCGAGGACGGGAAGTCCTACGTCAAGGTGACCTTCTCCGGCGACGGCCGCCCCTACGCCTGCGACGGCCGCTACCGCGTCCGCTCCGCCGACGAGGACCTCCCCATGGGAGCGGCCATGCTCGAGCAGATGATGCTCGAGCGCGCTGCGAGGAAGAGCCCCTGGGACCGCCGCCCCTCAGGCCGTCCTCTGTCCGACGTGGATGAGGGCGCGCTGCGCCGGTTCGTCGAGGAGGGAAACGCCTGCGGACGCATAGAAGCCCCTTACTCGAACGCTGGAGAGGTGCTCGGGCGCCTTAGCCTTGTCTCTGCCGACGGAACGCTCACCAACGCGGCGGCCGTGCTCTTCTGCCCGTCGCGCGCGGGCGCGCGCCTCAAGGCCGGGATCCTCGCCGACCACAGCCGCGTGGACATCCTCGACCTCCAGCAGTACGACGGCCCTGCCTACGAGCTCATCCGCCGCGCGGAGGCCTACGTCCTCTCCAACATCCGCCGTCGCCTGGTCATCGACGGGAGCATCGAGCGCGAGGAGGTTCCCGAGATCCCCCGCGAGGCCTTCCGCGAGGCGATCGTCAACGCCTTCTGCCACCGCGACTGGTCGGACTGCGGGACCGCGGTGCAGATCGACATCTACCCGGACGCCGTCGACATAACCAACCCGGGAACCTTCCCCAAGAGCTGCACCCCCGAGATGTACCTTTCCGGCGAGGAGGTCACCCCTCACAGCAGGAACCCGCTCATCGCCTCCACGTTGTTCCGCTCCAAGGCGATCGAGTCCTTCGGCTCCGGAATCAGACGCATACGAGGCGCCTGCGACAGGGCCGGCGTGCACTTCGAGTACCTGCAGGGCCGCGACGCGACGACCGTGAGGTTCCACCGCAACGACCCGTTCGGGGCGCAGGGGGCAGAGAGCGAAGAGGCGCATGCCGGTTCCGGCAAAGTTCCGGCAAAGTTCCGGGAACGAGCCCGAAGGGCTGTCGGAGCGCGAGCGCGCAGCATGGCGCTACCTCGCGGAGGCCGGCATCTCGAGGACGGCGGACATAGCCGGAGCCCTGGGCATCAGCGACCGAGCGACGAGAAAGGTCCTCGACAGGCTCATCGCAAACGGGCTGGTCGAGCCCGTCGGGCAGTCTCGGGCGCGCAGATACCGCCTGATTGGCTGAGCCAGCGCGAAGTGCGCACGGCCCTCGCGGTGACCATAGTGCTGCGCCCCTATCGTCTGCGACGAGCCAATTCCAAAAGCCGGACATTTGCCGGACAAAATGGCAGACGACCGGGCAAGTGCCGGCAACAGATGTCCGGTAACGATGAGAGGCATCGAGAAGGACGAGTGGCCACGCCCCCACCACCCGCTGAATCGTCGAGGGTCGTGCTACAGCCCGCCGCCTCCGCTCCGTTGCGCGCACGGCTCGGAGCCGCCCCATCCGGCGCGCCGAAGGCGCTATCCACGGCCGTGCCCGCCGTTCCGGCCGTGTATTGGTCCGCGCGAGCGGTGGTGGAGTGTGGCATCTGCTCGCAGCCCAAAGGGCTGCCCTTATCCGAGGGGGTCAACCCTATCCGAGCAGCATGTCCGCGAGCGCGGCCCCTCCGTAGCCGAGAAACGCGCCGACGGCCATCGCGAGAAGCGTCAGGCCGACGGTGCGGACGGCCTTCATCCAAGCGGGGATCATGCGCTCGCGCCGCCCGCGCTCCGTGTCGCGGTCCACCGCCTCGCCCTTCAAGTAGGCGAGGATCTCGCCGTAGGTGACGAGGTCGTGCGACTTCTTGATGCGGTCCACCCAGCAGGCGGCGAACATGGCGACGCCCCAGAGCACGAGGGCGAGCACGAAGGTGGGCGCGGTCTGCTCGAGCGGCCAGCCCCAGGCGAATGTCTGGAAGCAGACCCATATCAGGGCCGCCACCATGAGCAGCAGGAATCCGAGCATCACGTAGCTCAGGCGCTTCATGGTCTCGATGTCGCGGTCGATGGTCTCGTTCATGGTCTTCACGTCTCCTTTGATGAGTGAGTCGACGGTCGCATCGAAGATCTCGGAGAGCAGGAGCAGGCTCTGGACGTCGGGGTAGGTCTTGTTGTTCTCCCAGGAACTGATCGTCTGGCGGCTCACGTACACGCGCGTCGCGAGGTCGTCCTGCGACATCCCGTGCGCCGCGCGCAGCTCGCGTATCCTCCCGCCGATCTCCATGCCCGCTCTCCCTTCGCTCTCTTCGGTGCGGCCCCTTACGGGTCAGACCATGACACGTTGCGCCGCATCGTACCATCAAAAGGACCCGACTCTGGGCCCTGCGGGGCGAGAAACGCGCGTCAAGAGTTCTTTACATGGATCCTACCTGCGCTTTTAACCGTCCCATTCCCAGAATCATACGTTCCACGCCCATGAAATGGAAGGCAGCTCATTCCATTTCTTGGTGAGGACGTTCGTCCGAGGAGGGGCAGGACAGAAGGAGTGCCCGCTCGCGTCGTCTGGAAGGAGTCGGCTTCGGACATGCGCGTCCGTGCTTTACGCGACGGATGTTGCCATTCTTGTCGTTCGCCCTTTGCGTTTGAAGGAGGGATTTAGGGTTCGGATGACGATAAACCTATAAGATAAAATAGTCGTTTTTCTCTGATATGATAAAGCAAATAAAATAACTCATCGGTTTGGAGCAAAGATGAAAAACGAGTTGGTGGATCGTCCGGTTTATCTCGACTGGCTCAGCCGATGGAAAGATCGCGACGTCATCAAAGTGGCAACGGGTCTGCGGCGCTGTGGAAAATCGAGTGTGCTCGAGCTGTTTCGCAGGCAGCTTTATGCCGATGGCGTCTCCGACAGCAACATCCTGAGCATAAACTTCGAAAGCTGGGAAGAGGAGTACCCGCTCGCAGCGCGTGAGCTCTACCGCTATATCGTTCAGCGCTTGGCCCCCGGCACGAACTACGTGTTCCTTGATGAGGTGCAGCACGTGCAGGAGTTCGAGCGGGTCGTCGACGCGCTCCATGTTCGCGAAGATGTCGACCTGTACATCACGGGGTCCAACGCCTTCTTTCTTTCCGGGGAGCTTGCCACCTTGCTCACGGGGCGCTATGTCGAGCTGCGCATGCTGCCCTTCTCGTTTGCGGAGTACCGATCGGCACGAGGCGGGGAGGAGCGCATCGAGGACACGTTCAATCGCTATCTCACCTATGGCGGGATGCCTTTTGCAGCAAGGCTCGATGACGCTCAGTCGATTTCCGACTATTTGGGCGGGGTGTTCAATACGGTGCTCGTTGAGGATGTGGCGGCGCGGCATCCTCGCATGGACATGAGGGCATTCAGGGATCTCACGTCGTTTATTGCTGACAATGTGGGCAATATTACTTCTCGCAAACGTGTTGCCGCGGGGCTTACCCAGGCGGGAATGAAGACGTCTCCCGCGACGGCCGGGGCTTATCTCGACGCGCTTATGGAGAACTATCTGGCGTTCAAGGTGGGGCGATACGACCTGAAGGGCAGAGAGTACCTCGAGACGCTCGAGAAATACTATCTTGGTGACCTGGGCTTTCGATTTTGGCTGCTGGGAAAGGAGCAGGGGGATTTGGGCAGGCGGCTCGAGAATGCCGTCTATCTCGAGTTGCTGCGGCGTTACCGTGTCGTCTACGTTGGCAAGGTCGGGGCGGCGGAGGTCGATTTCGTTGCCATGGGCGATGGCGGCCCTGCATACTTTCAGGTTGCGCAGACGGTGCTCGACGAGTCGACGCGTAAACGAGAGTTCGCGCCGCTTGAGGCGATTTCGGACAACTATCCCAAGACGGTTTTGACCCTCGACCGTGTTGGGGTGGGGGATTATCGCGGGATTCGTCATGTCAACGTGATCGACTGGATGCTTGGCGAAGCGTAGCGCCCGTCTGGGCAGGGGCTGGGCGTTCGCAGCAATGGCAGAGTCTTGATCGGTACAAAGGGACAGGGGCTTTGTACCGGTTAGCAAGCGTATTTGACAAGATGACGGGCGGATTTGCTGGCACGAGAACTCCCTCTTCGGCAGAATGAAAGGCGTAGATGCGATGCCGCGAGAGGAGAGGCGGACGATGATACCGGATAAGCTGCTTGCACTCCGCCGCAGCGCGGGTATGAGCCAGCAGGAGGTGGCGGCGGCCATCGGCGTGACGCGCCAGACGGTGGGAAACTGGGAGCTCGGCAAGGGCTCGCCGGCGCTCGACAAGGCGGCCGAGCTCGCGCGTCTCTACGGCGTGACGCTCGACGACCTGGCGAGCGAAGAAGTGGGCGTGGTGAGCTCGGGTCATGGCGCGCGTCCCCGCGATCTGCATGTCCTGCACTCGCTCGTGGGAAAGAGGGGCACGATTGAGTGCATGAGCCATGTGTTGTCCGACGTGACGCTTCTTGGCGTGAGCGAAGGCTGGCTCCGCGTGTCATGCACGGTCAAGACGGCGACGTTTGGCAAGCCCAGGGTCGAGGCAACGCAGACAATTCAGCTCATTGACCTGGCGGATGTGTGCGCCATCGCGGTGGACGGGGAGGAGTGAGCCATGGATGTGTTCGATGCGTTTAGCATGATTACGTTCGTGCTCATCATCTATATCATGTGCGCCATGCCCACCAAGAAAGATATGCGCCGCCTCGCGCAGCCTGAGGCGGAGGGGCGCCGGCAGGAGGGGCTACGGGACCTCCTGCGCGAGCGCGTTGGCATGTCGTGCCGCCTCTGCTTGTCCGAGGCCCATAGCACTCCCAGCGCGCTGAGCGGCAGCGTTATGGAGCTCGTCGGGAGGGTGGTCGACGTGGACGACGAGTGGGTGCTCGTGGAGGCGAGCGACAAGAAGGGGTGCCGCCGGCTTGTGGCGATGCGCCTCGACCAGGTGGCCGGCATCAGCGAGTGACTCATTTGGGGACGGGGTTGTATTGCGCCGCCATTCCGAAGCGTCGAGCGCGGCGAGTATGTCGTAGTGCGGGAGCACCTTCTCGACCACGGGAAGAAGGACGTCCAGCTGGTGCCTCCGCGCGACCTCGCGAGCAAATGCGGAAAACGTGCTATCGGTCATCTTCAAGTTCCTCCCAGTCAACGAGGTCGAGCGAGCGGTGGGCGCGCTTCAGGCCGACGACGGTGTACCGCTTGGTGGCGAGACGCAGGGGGCTCTCGGGGACGTCGACCGTGTTCAAGGTGATTTTGAGGGCATACGCTTTCGTGTGGATGAGCTCGATAGTGCCGAAGGGGGTGGAGAAAAGCCCCTCGCACTGCACATGTGTCTGTCACCTGTATAGGCTCGCGGCTTATCCCAGGCACCACTGCCAGGCGGGAACCACGGTGATGGCGCCTGCCGGGGTTTCAATCTCGGCGCGCTCGCGCAGCGTGACGATGGTGCCGGTGTCGAGCTTGGCGAAGCGCATGCCGGCTTCGAGCGACCCGACCTCGCGCTTGCGGGTTTTCTCGGCCGGCATGTCGTACGTTACCTGCACCAGCTCGTAGGGGTCGATCCCCAAGGCGTCGCCGAGTAGGAAGTCGACTTTTTTCTCCCCCGTGCCCGGAACAGTGAGAGAGGAGACGGTGTCGGTTCGCGCGCCCGCTAGACGTCGGCGCAGCTCCAGGTAGACAAGCGTCTCAAGGCGTTTTCCCTGGTCTTGCTGGTTGGCGCGTGAGACGGCGTACGCAAGCCCCGGGTCCTCGGCATACACCTTCGGCGTTGCGGTTGTGTCTGGTTTGAGCATGGTGGTGTATTCCGGCAGATAGTGGATGAGGTAGGCGTCTCTCAGCAGCTCAAGCAGATTGCGCACCTTGTCCCAATAGGCTTTGTAGCCGATGCTGCGCAAACGGGTTGCGAGCTCGTTTGCGGAGAGCTCGCACGCGGTGTTGCGGATGGCGAACAGGGCGAGCTGCATCGTGAGCGAGATGTCTTCCCTTCCGCTTCGCTCCGCAACGTCGCGTGCCACCACGTCGCGCACATAGCCCTGCAGTATTTCGATGCGGTCTCCTTCGACCTGGCGCTGGATGCCGGGAAAGCCTCCCCACGTGAGGTACGCGTCAAACGCTGCTTCGTAGCGCGTTGCTTCTTTGGGGGAGAAGCTGTCCTGGCCCGGTGCGGGGAGGGGGATGCTGTGGAACATGCAGTATTCGCGGAACGAGAGGGGCCACATCTCGTGAACGTGGGAGCGTCCGCGAAACTGTGTGGCGATTTCAGCGGAAGAGACTTTCGAGGACGAACCGGTGATGACGAGGGTTACCTGCTCCTGCTCGGCAATGCGCTGGCAAACGCCCTGCCATTCGTCGACTTCCTGGACCTCGTCAAGGAAGAGGTAACAGCCGCCGCTGCGCGCATCGGGGACTTGGCGCCAGTACTCATCGATAACATCTTGCATGGTGCCGTGCGCGAGCGGCTTGAGACGATCGTCGGAAAAGTCGAAGTACAGCATCCGGTTACGCTCGACACCCGAGTCGAGAAGGCGCCTCATGAGCTGGAACAGGTAGAAGGTTTTGCCGCAGCGTCTCATGCCCGTGATGATGTGGACGAGGTTGAACCGCGCTGGTTCCGGCAGCTCGCGAATCACGTCGGCACGGGGGGAGGGCGTGGGGATGGTCTTCTGGAGGCGCTCGCGCACCAAGGTTGAGACTTCTGCGTGCGTCATAGCTCCCCTTTTCACTGCTGACAATAACTTCTAAATTATTCTAATAAGTTTAGCCAAAAACTTCTAAAAATATCTGAGAAGTTTTGGGTAAACCATACGGTGCATTGGGAATCGGCGCGCGGCGCGTGCGTGGTGTATGGTGGGGGTATCGCAGGGCCACGTGAGAGGTGATGAGACAGATGGGCTATGTTGATCGCGACAGGTGCGAGGTTCTCCTCGGAGCGGGCGGGCTTGAGGCTCCTGTTGTGTATGTGGTTGACCTGCCGGAACATCCCTTTGACGTGGCGACGGCCGCTGTGGGGCTTCGTGCAACTGTGATTCGCGTGCCCGTGTGCAACTGGAACGACAGCCTGACGCCCTGGCCTGCGGCGGGCCTGCGTCCGGACGCGCCAGCTTTTGGCGGACACGCGCCCGAGACGTTTGCCGAGCTTGCGGGCGTGGTGATCCCCGAAGCGGAGGTTGCGCGCGGACTTGCCCCCGAGCGGCGGGCGATCTGCGGGTACTCGCTCGGCGGGCTCTTCTCGCTTTACGCGTTTGCGCGCGAGGGCTCGCCCTTTGCGGCGTGCGCGTGTCTTTCGGGTTCGGTTTGGTACGAGGGTTGGGTTAACTACCTGCGGCGCACCTGCCCAGACGGCGCGGGACGGTACGTGTATTTCTCGATTGGGAAGAAAGAGCGCCGCGCCGGGGCGCCTATCATGCGCACCGTTCAGGAGGATCTAGAGGCGTGCGCGGCCGTTTTGCGCGAGCGCGGGTGCGCGGTGGACCTTGTGGTGGGCCCGGGCAACCACATGCAGCACCACACCGAGCGGCTGACGGCGGGCCTCAAAGCGCTCGACGCATACCTAGCTGGCTAAGCGGGTTGGCTGGGGACGGGTCCGTTTCAACCCGTTTTGAGAAGAGGCCCCAGGCAACATGTGGCCACTTTTGATATACTGAAGCCACATAGTAAGGGAGGGCGCATGACCGCACTGCTTGAGCCTGTTGGCGCGCGTGAGGCGAAGAATCGGTTCAGCGAGCTGGCCGCCGAGGTTAACCGCACGGGGGCCGCGCTTCCGGTGCTGAAGAACGGGAAACCGTGGCTTATCATCCAGCCGGCGAGCGCTGAGGCGGCGGCGCGGCGCGCCCGCTTGGCGCAGTTTCGGGCGCTCACCCAGCAGGTGGAGCGCGATGCGGAGGCGGAGCCTGCGTGGGATCCAAGCGTTTCCGATGCCGACATGCTGGGAGCGGAGCGGGTGAGGCGCTTTGGTTAGCGTCATCTTAGACACCAACATTATCCTCGATTACCTCAGTGCCACACGCGAGCAGCATTCTGAGGCCGTCGACTTGCTCGAGCAGCTGCTGGAGTCTGAGACGTACGAGCCCGTTATCCTGGCGGGGAGCATCAAAGACGCCTACTACATTCTGTGTCGTCATTTCGGTGCGCGGCGCGAGCAGCTCGTGCGCGATCGGCTTGACACGTTTCGGCAGGTTGTGACCACTGCCGAACTTACCAACGAGGTTCTCGACCGGGCGTTTGCGTCTGACGAGGCGGATGTGGAGGACGGCATCGTCCGTGCCACGGCCGAGCTGCGCTCGGCGGCGGCCATCGTCACGCGCGATCGCGAGGCATACGCTCGGTCGACGGTGCCGAGCATGACGGCACGGGAGTTTCTGCAGCGCATGCTATAACAACGGGTTGGTTGGGGACGGGTCCGTTTCAACCTTTGGGTAGATAGGGGAGATCCGCTCATTCCGTCAGCCATTCCCTTACAACTTTTTTCCGCCACAACCGCACATTTTCTCACTCGCTACCGTTAATAGGGTTAGACGGGTCAGAAGGAGGTGACGGGTGTGGGCGAACCGAAGGAGCGCATCGACGAGGCCGAGCGCCTGGTGGGCGAGCATTACGCGGACGTGCTGCGGTATTGCTGCAGGCATGCGCCGGCGGGGCTTGCGGAAGATGCTGCGCAAGAGACGTTTCTGCGGTTCGTCCGGGCGCGGGCGCGCTACCGGGAGCGGGGGCGGGCTCGAGCCTACCTCATCACCATCGCCCGCAACGTGTGTGCCGACCTCGCACGCGACCGCGCCGCAGCGTGGGCTCCGCTGCCTGCGTCGCTTGCGGGCGGCGATGAGCCGAGCGAGGCCGACGATGTTCGCGACCTTGTGTCCGCGCTAGCACGGCTGCCCCGTACCCAGCGCGAGGCACTGGAGTTGAGGTACGGCCAGGGACTCAAGGTTGGCGAAGTTGCTCGCGCGCTGGGGGTGAGCCGGTTTGCCGCGGCGCGGACCATCTCGACAGCGCTTGAGACGCTGAGGGAGCACCTGGGGCCTGCGTGGCGTGCAGAGAGGGGAGCAGAGTGATGAAGTTGAGCGAGAAGCGAGCCCTTGAACGGGCCTTGCAGGATCACTGCCGACCTGCGCCGGGGGCTGGTGAAGAGGCGCCGCCCGCGCTTGTGCGCGCGGTCGCAGCGGAGCTGGCGCGCCCCGCGCGACCCCGGGTGCTTGTGATTGTTGCAGGTCAGGCGAGGCGCATCAGCCCTGCTGCTTGGGTGCTCCACGCGGCGCTTGTCCTGCTCGTTGCTCTACTCGCGCTTGCCGGCATACGGGTTGCCGCAGCCGCGGGCGCGATCGGCGCTGCGTTTGCGCTGGCCTCGCTTGCCGAGGTTACGCGCTCGCGCGCCTGCGGAATGGCCGAGTTGGAGGCTTCGTGCGCCGTCAACGCCCAAGCGGTCGCGTGCGCCCGGGTGGTCGTGCTCGGCTGTGCCGACGCCCTCGCCCTCGTCGCGCTCGTTCTGCTTGCCACCGAGGGGCCAACCCTCTGGATGACGCTTGCCCAAGCGTGCGCTCCGTACCTCGCGGCGGCGGGTGCAGGACTTCTCGCCGCCCGCAAGGTTGCGAGCGCAGACGCCACGGCGGCTGCCGTTGCGACGGCGGCGGGCGTGTGCGCCGCGTGCGTGGCCCTGCGTCTGCTTTGTCCGGCGGCCTTTGTGCCCGCGGCGGGGCTCGCCTGGTGGCTGTCCGCAGCTCTGGCCTTTGCTTTTGCCACCGTCGAGGTGCGTGCGTGGCTCCGTGCGGCGGGCTCCGCATTTGCCGATGCTGACGCCTCCGTCCGCGTCGCAACGGCGCTCTGACCAACCCCGCAAACCGAAGGGAGAAGATCGATGGAACTCACACTCGACCGGCTGACCCGCGAGTTCGGCCCCAAGATCGCCGTGGACCGCCTGAGCGCCACGCTCACACCCGGCGTTCACGGCCTGCTCGGCGCCAACGGCGCGGGCAAGACCACGCTCATGCGCATGGTGTGCGGCGTGCTGCGCCCCACCTCGGGCGAGGTGCGCTACGACGGCGTGCCCGTCGCTCGCATGGGCGACGCCTACCGCGCCCTTCTCGGCTACCTGCCGCAGGACTTTGGCTACTATCCGGAGTTCACGGCACTCGACTTCATGGAGTACATGGCGGCGCTCAAGGGGCTCGACCGCCGCGCCGCGCGCGACCGCTCGCTCGCGCTGCTCGAGCGCGTGGGGCTCGCCGGCGAGGAGCGCCGGCGCATCCGCACGTTTTCCGGCGGCATGCGTCAGCGCCTGGGCATCGCGCAGGCCGTCCTCAACGATCCCGAGGTGCTCGTGCTCGACGAGCCCACGGCCGGGCTCGACCCCAAGGAGCGCGTGCGCTTCAGAAACCTCATCGCGAGCTTCGCGCAGGACAAGATCGTCCTGCTCTCCACGCACATCGTCTCCGACGTGGAGCACATCGCCGACAAGATTCTCGTGATGCGCGCGGGCGCGTCGGTGCTCTCGGGACCGCCGGCCGCGCTCGTTTCCGAGGCGCGGGGCAAGGTGTGGGAGGCCGTGGTCCCCGCCGAGCAGGCCGCGGCGCTCGAGGCCCGGCTCTGCACGAGCAACGCGCGCTACCTCGACGGTGGCCGCGCCCTTGTCCGCTACGTTGCCGATGCGCCGGAGGTTGCCGGCTCCGCGTCCGCTGAGCCTACGCTCGAGGACCTGTACCTGTACGTGTTCCGCGACGACGTGCCCGCCTCCCGTCCGCACGCTCGCCGCGCCGCACATGTTAAGGAGGGCCGCCATGGCTAGCCTCATGTTGTTCGAGCTCAAGAAGATGCTCACGCGCCGCGTGGCGCTTGCTGCGAACCTCGGTGTCATCCTGTTCACCGCTTGCATCATGGCCCTTAACGTGGTGCAAACCCAGGCGGTTGACGCGCACGGGGAGACGCTTTCCGGCCCGGCGGCCATTGCGCAGAACCGTGCCCAGGTGGAGGAGCACGCCGGAGCCATAACCGTCGAGCGCGCCGCCGCCGACATCGCCACCTATCAGGATCGGGTGTTCGAGAAGATCGACCGCTCCGCAGTATTGGAGATGACCGGTTCTGCCGTTTACGACTTGGTGTGCCAGAGTTTCAGCGCAGAGGAGGTTTACGAGCTGTACAACCCATACTGGAGTATGCTGCTCAAGCCATGGCGCCTTGCGGGGGAGGAACCAATTCAGACTGCGGCGCGTGTGACGCCCGAGATGGCGGCGGATTGGTACGGCGCCGTGGCTGACCTTACCCAGCGCGAGCTTGACGACGGGCAGGGTGGCGCATGGAGGTATTCGGACGCCGAGCGCGCGTACTGGACCGAATTGCAGGCGTCTGTGGCCAGGCCCTTCACGTACGGATATGCCGACGGCTGGGCTAACGTCATCAGCTGCGCGGCGTTTCTCGTCTTTGCGATTCTGGCGGTGTGCGTGACGCTTGCGCCGGTGTTCTCGCTCGAGTACCAGTCCGGGGCGGACGCGGTGGTGCTCGCGACCAAGCGCGGCCGCTCTCAGCTCGTTGCCACGAAGATCCTCGCCGCGCTATTGTACACAACCGTTTACTTCGCGCTGTGCGCGGCCGTTGTCGTTGGGGTGTCGGTCGCATTCTACGGGGCGGATGGGTTCGGCCTCTCGGTGCAGGCGCTGGGGCTTTCGTCCCCGTACCCGCTTTCCGCCGGACAAGCGGCGCTCGTGTCGGTGGGGCTCATGTACGTCGCGTGCCTGGGCTTCGCGTGCCTCACGCTCGCTGTTTCCTCGCGCACCCGGTCGGTCCTTTCCGTCTTTCTGCTGGACGTGGTGCTCACCCT
>CALUOP010000003.1 GCA_944322305.1 uncultured Coriobacteriaceae bacterium
TATTGCCAGCCGCCCCCGGGGCGCGCAAGGGGGCGGGCGGGGGTTCACGGGATCTTCACATCTCGGGGAGCGGGGGCGGAAGAGTCCCGCCATCTCACGGTCTCAGGACCCCACTCGCTACCCTCTTGCCCTGTATGCTGCGCAAGCCATGCTATGGAAGCGGACTTGAGGCAAGCGACGCCCCTGCACAAAGCAGCTCGTCGCGACGCGCCACGTCTGAGGCCTCCGCAGAAATCCTCATAATTGGTTCCTCCGGGTCGGGTCGCAGCAGCAACCACGAACCGTCAGCAAACCCCAGGCGCAGGCCTTCCAGATGGCTTACCTCCACTGGCTCCGCACCCGCTATGCGCTCGGGGTTCAGCCCGGGAGCGAGCAGGCGGAAGGACTCCATGACCTCCGCTTCCAGCCGCACGTCTCTTTGGCCGAAGACCATCGCGCCCAAGCGCTGCTCGAGCTCGTCAACCAACTGACCCAGCGGCTTGCCGGCAACCGCCATCGCGCGACAGACCAACACGCACGCCAAGATGCCGTCGAACGAGGGCAGGTGCGCTGGCGCCGAAAGCGCCCCGCCATCGGTTGTGGCGAGCAGCACCTCGCCGCGGCCGATCTCGTCGCACAGCCGCCGCGCGTTCCAGCCGGTAACGGTGAGCGGGCAGCCCAGCTGCTTGGCCTGACGGCGCACCAGCGTAGACAGCGAGCCCGGGCCTACCACGCGCCCCTCCATGCCGCATATCTCAACCAGGTAGCCCATCGCAATCGCTAAGACCTTCTGGGGTCCCACGTACCTGCCGCGCTCATCCACCAAGCCAAAGCGCGTGCCCGTGCCGTCAACCGCCAGACCCGCCCACGCCTGCGCGTCGGTCACCGCTTGCTCGCACTCGTCAACCCACGGCTCAACCGGGTCGGGGCGCACGTCGTCGCAATCCGCATACGGCCCACGGTGGATCTCGTACGCCTCGATGTCCAGGCGCTCGAGCACGCGCGGCAGCACCCCCTGAGCCGCGCCGTACAGCGGGTCGCACATCACGCGCATGCGCTCGCCGCTCTTATCGCCCAGCGCCGCAGCCTCATCAGAGCCGCCCGCGACGGTGCCCTCGGCTGCCGACGCAAAGCGAACCAACTCGTCTATATAGGGTGTCAGCAAGTCAACGCGCTCGAAAGCGCCGCGCTCGTCGGGAACCTCGGCGCGCACGGCCGACTCCAGGCAGTCGTAGTCGCTTTCAAGCGCCGGCGAGCCGTTGGCGTTCACCAGCGTCACCCCGGCATACCCGCAAGGGCGAGAACCGCCGGTAACCATGATGCCGCCGCAAGCGCGCAAATCACTCGTCACCGCCCACGCAAGCGCGGGAGCGGGACACGGGCCGCTGGACACGCGCACGGTCAAACCGCGCGAGGCGGCCACCGCGGCGGCGAGCAACGCGGCATGCTCGCAGGCCGGGCGCGTGTCGTACGCTATATAGAGCGTGATGCCCGGCACCATGGGCGCCCACAGGCGCGCCACCGCGTCAGCGACGCGCGCGATATTCTCGTCAGTAAAGTCTTCGTCGATATGAGCGCGCCATCCATCTTCGGCGCACCGAATGGCGGAGGCCATTGCGTTCACCTTCCCTGCATACCAGCGCCGGCTCACGTGCCGCCGGCAGGCGCACCGCCACCCGGAAGGTGGACGCCCTCCGGAGAGCACGACGCGCGTACAGGTTTGTACCCGGGAACGCGGCGCAGAAACAGCGGTGCCGCGGCGTCCACATTTCATCAGAAAGCTAAAGCGCGCTTGACGATACCAGCCTCCCGAGCCGGGGCGCCGCCCCCTCAAACCGGAGCAGCCCCTCCCCCGCTACCGTTCGTCAACAGCGACGCGCACGGCGGCCGTCGTCCGCGCCGTGGTGCCGCAGCACGAGCCCACCAGCACCGCGCCGGCGCGCACCCAGCGCACCGCCGCCTCGGCAAACGCCTCGGGATCCTCGTTCCACGCAAGCGCGCCGTCGTCGTCGCGGTGCGGCTCGCCCGCGTTCGGGCGGACGCTCACCGGCGTGCGCGCCACCTCCACCATGCGCGGAACCGCCTCGTCGGCGGCAGCCAAGCTGCAGCAGTTCACGCCCACCGACGCCGCCCCGTGCTTCTCGGCATATAGGACGGCGGTTTCCACGGGAAGCCCGTCGCCCAACAGGTTGCCCGCCTCGTCCACCGCAAAGCTCGCGAGCACCGGCATGCCCGCGGCAACGTCGGCGGCGCCGATCAGCGCGGCCACCAGGTCGTTCACACTCGTCACGGTCTCAACTAAAACACCTGCGGCGCCGGCGGCAAAAAGCGCGCCCACCTGCTCGCGGTATGTGGCACGCGCCGCGCGGAACTCCGGCGAGTCCTGGGTTATCCAGCTGACGCCGCACGGCCCCACCGATCCCAGCACCGGCAGGCGCGCTGCCTTGAGGGCGGCGCGCACGGCTGCGTCGTTGACCTCCCGCACGCTCGCGTACACCCCGTCGCGCTCAAGCGCGGGGCCGTTTGCCTGGAACGTGTTGGCAAGGAGCACGTCGGCGCCCGCGGCGGCGTAAAGCGCGTGCAGGCGCGTCACCGTCTCAGGCTCGGCAAGATTCCAGTACGCCGGCGGAATGCTCTCGGCCCCCGGCTCCTGCATGAGCGCCGTGCCCATTGGCCCCTGCACAACCAGAGGCCACCCTGCCGCGAGCGCCTCCCGCAGCTCCTCGCCATCGTCAAAACGCCAGGCAGCGGTATCGAAACCAACAGCCGCGCCGCTCTTCTCGTCCATGCGCGCCTACTCCTCGACGCTGATGCCCTGGGACTCGAGATAACCCATCCAACGCTCCATGGTGTCCTCGGACAGCGCGTGCTCCATCATGCAGGCCTCGCGGTCGGCGCGCTCGTACTCAACGCCCAGCTCCTGCACGAGAAACGCGCGCAGCATGCGGTGGCGGCGCCACACCGCCTCGCCGATCTCGCGCCCTTTGAGGGTGAGCACCACCTTGCCGTAATGCGACTGCTCAACCAGGCCGGCAGCCTTGAGGGCCGTCACCGCTTTGTTGACGGAGGCTTTGGAAACGTCCAGCCGCGTGGCGATGTCCACCGACCGCACGCCCTCGGCCTCGTCGGGATGCTCGCGCGTGATGCGCACGATGCACTCCAGGTAGTCCTCGTTGGCGACGGTCAGGTGCAGCTCAGACGATGCGGCGGTGGTTTGCATAAACGATACCTTCCCTAGACAATACGGTTAGTCTACCGCAAAACGGGCGATAAGCGCCTGAAGCACGTCCACCATGCCCTCGAGCGAGCTCACGGGGATGAACTCGTTAACGCTGTGAGCACAGTAGCCGCCAGTGGAGAGGTTCGGGCACGGCAGCCCGCGGAAGGAAAGCTGCGCGCCGTCGGTGCCGCCGCGGATCGGAATAACGCGCGGGATGAAGCCGGCATCCTCGAAAGCAGCCTGCGCGCGGTCGATGAGCTCGGGACGCCCGTGCACCACCTCGGCCATGTTGCGGTACTGCGGGTGGACCGCCAGCGCAGCGCGGCCCTCGCCGTGGCGCAGGTTGACGTAGGCGGCCGCCGCCTCCATGAGGTCAAGCTTATGCTGGAAGGCCGCCGCGTCGTGGTCGCGCACGATGTAGCGCGCCGTCAGATGTTCGCAGGTGCCCGACACGCTCATGCAGTGGATGAAGCCCTCGTAGCCCTCAGTGTGCTCGGGGCGCTCGTGGGCGGGAAGCATGGCCTCGAACTCCTCGAAAAGGTGCACGGCGTTGACCATGCGGCCCTTCGCGTCGCCGGGGTGGATGGTGGCGCCCTGGATGGAAAGCGTCACGTCGGAGGCGTTGAAGCACTCCCACTCCAGCTCGCCGATAGGGCCGCCGTCCACGGTGTAGGCCGCCGTGCACCCGAAGGCGTCGATGTCGAGAAGCGCCGCGCCGTGGCCGATCTCCTCGTCCGGCGCGAAGCAGATGCCGAGCGGCGGATGCGGCAAATCGGTATTTGCGGACAGGCGCGCCACGAGTGCCATGATCTCGGCCACACCGGCCTTGTCGTCGGCGCCCAGCAGCGTGGTGCCGTCGGTCACCACCAGCTGCTCCCCCACCAAGTTGGCGAGCGCAGGGAGCTTCTCGGGGGTCATGGCAACCGGCGCGCCGTCGACCTCGCCGGCCACCAGGTCACCTCCCTCGTAGGTCACCACGCGGGGCTGCACGTTGGCGCCCGAGGCCTCGGCGGCCGTGTCGAGGTGGGCGATCAGCCCCAGGCGCGGCAGGTGCTCGGCGCCCGGGCTCGCGGGGAACCACGCCGTTACGTAGGCGTGCTCGTCGGCGCACACGTTTTCCGCGCCCAGCGCGCGCAGCTCGTCGGCCAACAAGCGCGCCAGGTCATGCTGCTTGGCCGTAGACGGGACCGCATCGCACGTGGCCTCGTCAGACTGGGTGTTTACGCGCACATAGCGCAGGAACCGATCAAGAACGTCAGACATGGGATCTCCTTTGCAGGGATGTCGGTGTTTAGGCGGGCTTGAAACCACCTTCAGAGTATCGCAACGACGGGTCGCGTCAAACCTCCCCGTTAAAGTGCACACCAACCAGCCGCATCCATTGCGACCGAAAAGGTGCACGCGCCCAACCTGGGCTTTTAATCAGTTTCCAGCACCGTCTACTCAGAAAGGCGGCTTTGATGTGCACTTTAACGAAGAGGTTTGCACATGCAGACCGCGCAGCAACGACGTTCCGACCCAGATTGAGCCTTTTTTCCACTCGAAAAGCCGTGCGCGCTCGACATCGCGGGCGGGCACGGCAAGATGCACCGGCGATTATCTCGAAGGGCCGTGCGCGGGCGACCGAGCACATCGTTTCGCGCGCAGTTCTGCAGACGCAGGAGGCCCCGTTTCCGGGGCCTCCGTCGCGTCGAAGCTGTTTGAGTACGGGATGATACGCCCGGCTGCCCTCAGGGGAAGCTCGGCTATTCGATGACGTCGCTCTCGTCTATTACCCCGTCGCCGTTGTTGTCCACCGCAACGTCCGCGCCGTTGGAGAAATCCTCCGCGGTGTTGTTAGTCAGGTCGGCGATGGTGGAGCTCTCGCCGGTAACGTCAGAGGTCTGCGGGCCCTGCGGGTCCTCGCCGGCATCCACACGCTCCATCATCTCGGCCAGCTCGTCCTCGTCGGCGATGACGTAGCTGACGCCGTCGATCATGGCGGTGGTGGAAGGCACGTTGGCCGACCAGATCTCGTCGGTGTCCATGCCGCGCATGGTGTTGGCAAGCGCGATGATGTCGGACACCGAAAGGTCGGTCACCACCATGTTGGAAAGCGAGTTCACCAGCGGCACGATGGTAGTGGCGTCGGTGCTCTCGAGCACCTTCTTGGCAAGGGCGGCGATGAAGATGCGCTGGTGACGCATGCGGGTGAAGTCGCCGTCGGCGAAAGCGCGCGAGCGGCAGAACGTAAGCGCAGCCTCGCCGTCGAGCACCTGCAGGCCGGGCTCGATAACCACGTCGCCGGCCTTGGGGTCGTCGATGCGGTCGGGCACGTTCACCTCGACGCCGCCCACCGCGTCCACGAGCTCCTTCATGCCGTCAAAACTCACCTCGGCGTAGTGCGAGATCTGCACGCCGCAGAGCTCGTTCACCGCCTTGACCACCGCCTCCGGGCCGCCGAAGGCGTGCGCCGCGTTGATCTTCTGGGTGCCGTAGCCCTCGATCTCCACCTTGGTGTCGCGCGGGATGGAGATGAGCGTGACCTGCTTTTGCTGCGGGTCGATCCGCGCGAGGATGATGGTGTCCGAGCGGTACGTGTCCTCGCCCGGGCGCCCGTCGGTGCCCAGCAGCAGCATGTAGAACGGGTCGCGCGTGATGTCGGAGTCAACGAGGGTGGCCAGCAAGCCCTGGGTGATGAGCGAAGGGTCGTTCAGCTTGGCCATCACGCTTGTGATCCACATGCCCGCTGCCGCAACGACGCCCACCAGCGCCACGACCACGCCGTAGAACACGCCGCGCTTGAGCGTGCGGTGGCGCCTGCGCTGCGCGGCGCGCTCGGAGTAGCGCTCGGTGTTGTGCCGGCTGTAGACGCGGGCGTTCGCCTGAGGAGACGTGCGCGTATCGGGAGCCGTCTTCTTGAAACCCATAGAACCTGCCTAAAAATCGGTATCGTCTGCCACGTCCACGCGCTCGATGTGCGCGCCGAGGGAGCGAAGCTTGCCAACGAAGTTCTCGTAGCCGCGGTCGATGTGGTGGATGGCCGAGACGTCGGTCTCGCCCTCCGCCACCAGGCCCGCCAGCACGAGGGCGGCGCCGCCGCGCAGATCGGGGGAAACCACCTGGGCGCCGGAGAAGCCGTCAACGCCGCGCACCAGGGCGTGGTGCCCCTCGATGCGGATGTCGGCGCCCATGCGGCCGAGCTCGCTGGCGAACATGAAGCGGTTCTCGAAGATGTTCTCGGTGATGACCGAGCTGCCCTGCGCGAGCGCCGTCAGCGCGAGCACCTGCGCCTGCATGTCGGTGGGGAAACCCGGGTACGGCAGCGTTTGGATGTCGGTCGGCAGGATCTTGCCGGGGCGGCGCACGCGCGCGCCGTTGCCGGTGGTCTCGAACTGCACGCCCATGAGCTCCATCTTCTTGAGCACCATGCCCAAGTGGCTCGGAGCGAAGCCGGTGACCTCGAGCTCGTCGCCGGTGATGGCGCCCGCCACCAGGAAGGTGCCCGCCTCGATGCGGTCGCCCACCACGCGGTGCTCCACCGGGTAGAGCTCCTCCACGCCTTGGATCTCGATCACGGGCGTGCCGGCGCCGGAGATCTTGGCGCCCATCTCGTTCAGCATGCGGATGAGGTCGACGATCTCGGGCTCGCGCGCCGCGTTGTCGATCACCGTGGTGCCGCGGGCGCGGACCGCCGCCATGATGAGGTTCTCGGTGGCGCCCACGCTGGGGAACGAAAGGGTCACGGTGGTGCCCACCAGGCCGTCTGCGGCCTCGGCGTAGATGTAGCCGTGGTCGTTGTCAAAGTGCACGCCCAGCGCCTCGAGGCCCAGGAAGTGCAGGTCCATCTTGCGGGCGCCGATGTTGCACCCGCCCGGCATGGCGATAACCGCCCGGCCGAACCGCCCGATGAGCGGGCCCATGACCGCCGTTGAGGCGCGCATCTTGGCCACGAGCTCGTACGGGGCCTCCCAGGAGGACACCTCCGAGGTGTCGATGGCGAGCTCGTGCACGCCGCGCACCTCGATCTTGGCGCCCAGGTGCTTGAGCACCTTGCCCATGATGTGCACGTCCGAGATGTTGGGCACGTTGGTGAGAACCGTGACGCCCGGGGCGAGCAGCGTTGCCGCCATCAGCTTGAGCGCGGAGTTCTTGGCACCGGCCACTTCCACGCTGCCGCCGAGATGGTGACCGCCTTCGACGCGGATAATCTCCATACAGGTCTCCTATAACAAACTCATGCCCGGGAGGGTGTCCCGGGCATGATGTTCTCAGATCTGATGAGTGAGCCTGCCTGCGCGAAGGGTGTTACACCGCGGGCGCGTCAAGCAGAAGCCTACACCATGCGACTTCATTATAGAGGTAAGCGCGGTGCGCGTCCTCTTCAGCGCACATGCTCAACTGACCTTCAAATTCTTCAAGCTGAGCTTGAACCTTGGGGCGGTCAACCTCGGCGGCGTCGCACGCGCGCTCGGTGAGGACCACCACCCGGTCGAGCGTGACCTCGGCGTAACCCTCCCAGACGCAGATGACGCGGTCCACCTGGCCCATAGCGGTCTCGGACACGCGCACGTAACCGGGCTTGAGCGTGGAGATCTCGCTCGCATGGCCGGGCAGCACGCCGAGCTCGCCGGAGGTGGCGGGCAGCGCCACGAAGGCCGCCTCGCCCTCAAAGGCGCAGCTCTCAGGGCATACGACACGAAGCTCCATGCGCTTAGTTCTCCTTCATCTTAGCGGCGCGCTCGCGCACGTCCTCGATGGTTCCGGCGTAGCGGAAGGCCTGCTCGGGCAGGTCGTCGCAGTTGCCGTCCACGATCTCGGCGAAGCTGCGCACCGTGTCCTCGACGCGGATATACACGCCGGGGTTGCCGGTGAACTTCTCGGCCACGTGGAAGGACTGCGAGAGGAACTGCTGCAGCTTGCGCGCGCGGTTGACGGTAAGGCGCTGCTCCTCGGAAAGCTCGTCCATGCCCAGAATGGCGATGATGTCCTGCAGGTCGGAGTACTCCTGGAGGATCTCCTGCACCTTGGTGGCCACGCGGTAGTGCTCCTCGCCCACGATGGAGGGATCCAGCGCGTCAGAAGAGGACGCCAAGGGGTCGATGGCCGGGTACAGGCCAAGCTCGGCGATGGAGCGCGAGAGCACCGTGGTGGCGTCCAGGTGGGTGAAGGTGGTGGCCGGCGCCGGGTCGGTCAGGTCGTCGGCAGGCACGTAGACGGCCTGCACCGAGGTGATCGAGCCGGTCTTGGTGGAGGTGATGCGCTCCTGCAGGTCGCCCATCTCGGTGGCCAGCGTCGGCTGGTAGCCCACGGCCGAGGGCATGCGGCCCAACAGCGCGGAGACCTCGGAGCCTGCCTGCGAGAAGCGGAAGATGTTGTCGATGAACAGCAGCACGTCCTGGCCGCGGTCGCGGAAGTACTCGGCAGCGGTGAGACCGGCCAGACCGATGCGCAGACGCGCTCCCGGAGGCTCGTTCATCTGGCCGTAGACCAGGCAGGTCTTCTCCAAAACGCCGGACTCGGCCATCTCGAGGTACAGGTCGGTGCCCTCGCGGGTGCGCTCGCCCACGCCGGTGAACACCGACGTGCCGCCGTGCTCCTGCGCCAGGTTGTTGATGAGCTCCTGGATCAGCACCGTCTTGCCCACGCCGGCGCCGCCGAAAAGGCCGGTCTTGCCGCCGCGGATGTAGGGCTCGAGAAGGTCGACGGCCTTGATGCCGGTCTCGAAGATCTCGGTTTGGGTGGTGAGCTCGTCGAACTCGGGCGCGGGGTGGTGGATCGGGTAGTAGGCCTCGATCTCGGGCATGGGCTTGCCGTCAACCGGCTCGCCCATGACGTTCCAGATGCGCCCCAGTGTGCCCGGCCCCACCGGCATGCGCATGGGCGAGCCGGTGTCGCGGGCCGCCAGGCCGCGCTGCAAGCCGTCGGTCGAGGTCATGGCAACGCAGCGGACAACGCCGCCGGGCAGCTGGCTCTCGACTTCGAGGATGGTCTTCACCTCGCCGATGGGAGTGTCCTTGGCGTCGACGGTGAGCGCGTTGTAGATAGCCGGCACCGCGCCGTCGAACTTCACGTCCACAACCGGGCCGATGATGCGTACGATGCGCCCCGTGCCCACGGAGCGGGTCATGAGGTCCTCCACGGTACGGGACGCGGAGGCGGAAGTATCAGCCATTGAATTCCTCCAATGCGGAAGCGCCACCGACGATCTCGTTGAGCTCGGTGGTGATGGAAGCCTGGCGCACGCGGTTGAGCGTGCGGGTCAGCGTGGCGATGATCGACGAGGCGTTCTCCGTCGCCGAGTGCATGGCCTTGCGCCGCGCGCCCTGCTCGGCAGCCGCCGAGTCGATAAGCGCCTGGTGGATGACCGTGAGGATGTACGAGGGGATGAGGTTGTCGAGCACGTGGTCAGCCGACGGGATGAAGCTGAACGAAGAGGACACGCGCTTGGGTGCGTCCTTCTCGCCCGCCCGGGGACCACGGGCGTAGGCAACCGCCTCGACGTCGAGCGGCAGGAGCTGCTCGACGCGCAGCTCCTGGTCGACGCGGTTCTTGGCATGGTGGTAGATGATCACGATGCGGTCGATGGCGCCGGTCACATAGGCGTCGCGCGCGTAGGCCGCGATGACCTGGGCGTGCTCGAGCACCGGGTCGGCCGACTCCCCCACATAGGAGAGCACCGGCTCGATCCCGCGCGACGTGAAGTACTCGGTGGGTTTGCGCCCGCAGCTGATGATCTGGCAGCCCACGCCGCGCTTGGCGTCCTCGCGCACGATGCGCTCGGCCTCGCGCTCGACGTTGACGTTGAAGCCACCGGCCAAGCCGCGGTCGGAGGCGATGGCGATCACCAGCTCGTTGGCCAGCGTGTCGTGCTTGCGAAACACCGGATTGTCCTCGCCGAGGTTGCTGGCGTCGTTCGCCACCGTGAACATCACGTCGGTGAGCGCGGTCTTGTACGGCTCAGCCGCCTTCGCGCGCATGAGCGCGCGGCGGATCTTGGCCGTGGCGACCATCTCCATCGTGCGCGTGATCTGCTCGGTCGTGGTGACCGAGGAGATGCGCTTTTTTATCTCGCGAAGGTTCGACATGTGCCTTAGTTCTCCTCAGACACGTCGGCCGAGGCCGCCTGGGCCTGGTCGCGCGTGGCGACGTAGCGCTGCTTGTAGGAGTCGACCGCCTCGGTCAGGCGCTGCTCGACCTCGCCCTCGATCTTGCAGGTGCCCTCGTCCAGGCGCTGCATGAGGGCCGGGACGCTGGAGTGCAGGTCGTCGATAAGCCCGTCGCGGAACGGCAGGACCTCGGAGAGCTCCAAGTCGTCCAGCACGCCGCGGTTGCCGGCGAAGAGCACCGCAACCTGCTCGGACACCGAGAAGGGCTTGAAACGGCGCTGCTTCAGCAGCTCGGTCATGCGCGAGCCGTGCGTGAGCTGCTTTTGGGTCGAGGCGTCCAGGTCGCTTCCGAACTGGGTGAAGCCGGCGAGCTCGCGGTAGGCCGCGAGATCCAGGCGGAGGTTGCCCGCCACCTGCTTCATGGCCTTGGTCTGGGCGGCGCCGCCTACGCGCGACACCGAGATGCCCACGTCAACAGCCGGGCGCTGACCCTGGAAGAAGAGCTCGGACTGCAGGTAGATCTGGCCGTCGGTGATCGAGATCACGTTGGTGGGGATGTAGGCGGACACGTCGCCGTCCTGCGTCTCGATGAGGGGCAGCGCCGTGAGCGAGCCGCCGCCGAGGTCGTCGGACAGCTTGCAGGCGCGCTCGAGCAGGCGCGAGTGCAGGTAAAAGATGTCGCCCGGGTAGGCCTCGCGTCCCGGCGGGCGGTGCAGCGTCAGCGACATCTGGCGGTAGGCCACGGCGTGCTTGGACAGGTCGTCGTAGACCACGAGCACGTGCTTGCCGGGGTTGCCCTTGCGCGCCAGGTGCCCGTCGGCACCGCGCGTCATGAAGTACTCGCCGATGGCGGCGCCCGCCATGGGAGCGATGTACTGCAGCGGCGCCGGCATGGAGGCCGAGGCCGAGACGATGACGGTGTAGTCCATCGCGCCGTGCTTGGCCAGCGTCTCGCGGATCGAGGCGATGGTGGACGCCTTCTGGCCGATCGCGACGTAGATGCAGATCATGTTCTTGCCGCGCTGGTTGATGATGGCGTCGATGGCGATGGCGGTCTTGCCGGTCTTGCGGTCGCCGATAATGAGCTCGCGCTGGCCGCGGCCGATCGGGATCATGGCGTCCACGGCGAGCAGGCCAGTCTGCACCGGCTCGCACACAGGCGTGCGCTCGATGATGCCGGGGGCCTTGAACTCGATGGGGCGGCGGTGCGTGGTGTGGATCTCGCCGCGGCCGTCGATGGGCTGGCCGAGCGGGTTGACCACGCGGCCGAGCATGGCGCTGCCCGTGGGAATGTCCATGATGCGCCCGGTCGTGCGGCAGACGTCGCCTTCCTTGATGGCCTCCGCGTTGCCGAACAGCACCGCGCCGACCTCTTCGCGCTCGAGGTTCTGCACGAGGCCGTACACGGTCTCGCCGGTGTCCTCGCTCTTGAGCTCCAAAAGCTCGCCGGCCATGGCGCTCTTCAAGCCCGAGATGCGGGCGATGCCGTCGCCGACCTCGGAGACCGTAGAGACCTCCTGCGTGTTGACCGTGGCGGCAAGGTTGCCCAAGCGCTTCTCAAGCGCCTTGGCGATGTTCTCTGCGTTGAGCTGCTCGGACATCACGCAGCACCTCCCTCTTCATCCATAGGTTTGGCAAGCACGTCGCGCGCGGCCGCGAGCTGCGTGCGCACGGACATGTCGCGGCGCTTGCCGCGCGCCGCGAGCACCACGCCGCCGATGATCTCGGGGTCGACGTGCTCGATGAGAAAGACCTTCCTGCCGAAGTCGGCCTCGCACCGGCGCTCGATGACGGCGCGCAGGTGCTCGTCCAACGGGACGGCCGTGGTGACCTCGACGCCCACAACGTCGTCGTCGGCCTCCACCAGGTCGCGGTACAGCTTCAAAACGCCGGGCAGCAGGCCCATGTCGCCGTGCTCGTTAAGCGCGCGCAGCACAGCGATAAGCTCGGGGGACGCGCCGACAACAACCTCGAGGTCGCGCAGGTTGTCGAAAACGCGGCCCTCGGCCTTGGAGGCCTCGAGCAGCGTGCGCGCGTAGGTCTCGACCAGCCGCTCCTCGCTGCGGCTAGCCATTGAGGCTCCCCACCTCGTCCATGTACTTCTCGATCAGGTTGCGCTGCTCGTTCTCGTCCAGCGACTCGCCGATGATCTTGGAGGCCACGGAGACCGCGAGGTTGGCGATGGTGGCGGAAGAGCTGGCGTACACGGCGCGGCGCTCCTCCTCGATGTTCTCGTGCGCGCGGGCAACCACGGCGGAAGCCTCGTCGTGGGCCTGGCCGATGATGCGGGCGCGCTCGGCCTCGGCGTCGCGGCGCGCCTCGAGCACGATGTCGGAGGCCTGGCGGCGGGCGTCGGCCACGATCTGCTCGGCCTCGCGGCGCTTCTCGTGGGCCACGGCGTTGGCGTCCTCGGCGGCCTTGAGGCTGTCCTCGATGCGCTGGGAGCGCTCGTCCATCATGCCGAGCACCTTGGGCCATGCCAGCTTGGCCAGCGCGAAGAAGATGATCAGGAAGGCGATGAGCGCCGGGATGAACTCCGCCATGTTGGGGATGAGGATGCTGGCGCCGCCGGCTGACTCCTCGGCGAAGGCCGGGGTGGGGGCGGCGAGCAGCATGAGCGTGACGGGGACGGCTGCCTGCGCCACGCGCTTGGTGAACTTCATAGTCTGCTCCTTACTCGACACGCTCCGGCGCTCCTTAGGAGATCAGCGTGACGACGAAGCCGATGAGGCCCAGCGCCTCGGTGAACGCGGACGCAAGGATGAAGACCGTGAAGGCACGACCCTGAACCTCGGGCTGACGAGCCATGGCGCTCGTAGCGCCAAAGGCCGCGAGGCCGATGGCCAGACCAGCACCGATAACACCGAGACCGTAACCGATAACTCCCACAATTCCTCCTTTGTCGGAAGCGCTTCTGCGCCTAGGGACACCTTGTTTATATCGTTCGGGCACGCGGGCGCGCGCCGGGGAACGCAAGCGTTGAGCGCGGCCGCGGGCCTAGTGGCCCTCGGACTCCGCGATCTGGATGTACACGGCGGCGAGCACCGTGAAGACGTAGGCCTGCACGAAGGCGACGATGAGCTCCACCGCGTAGATGATGATCAGGATGGCGATCCACGCCAGGCTGGGCAGCGCGCCCACGGCGTTCATAGCCGAGAAGTGCTCAAGCAGCGGCTCGGCGAAGATGGTTGCCATGATGGAGAACGACCCCATGACGATGTGGCCGGCGAACATGTTGCAGAACAGACGGATGGCCAGCGTGATGGGGCGGAGCAGCAGCGAGAAGACCTCGATGACCCACACGAACACGTTCATGGGGAAGGCCACGCCCTCGGGCGCCAGGCTCTTGAGGTAGCCGATCACCCCGTGCTTCTTGCAGCCGAAGTACACGAAGTACACAAAGGTCACCAGCGCCAGCGCCGCCGTGCAGCCGATGGCGCCCGTGCCCGGCTTCATGCCCGGGATGAGGCCGATGAAGTTGTTGACGAGGATGAAGAAGAACACCGTCGCCAAAAACGGGAAGTGGCGGCGCCAGCCGGAGCCCACCACGCCCTTGGCCACGTCGCTCTCGACGTACTCGATGAGGTACTCGACGCCGTTGACGAACACGCCCTTGGGCACGAGCGTCTGCTTCTTCACGAACACGGCGATAATCGCCACGAACACCACGGCGGCAACGAGCAGCCAAAACGAGTACTGCGTCAAGCCAACCGTGAGATCGCCCACCACCGGGGCGGATGAAAACTCGGAGACCAGATGGTTTATCTCCTCGGGGAGCTTCTCAAAAGCGTCCAAGACTGCACCCTCCCATGCTCTGCTAAGGAATGCGGGTCATTCTACACCCTACGGTACCCACCTATCACGTAATCTCCACCGTCCCCGCGCACCGCGGCGCCGCAGGCACCGCTACGGCATCATGATGACCGCAATCGCCACCACAAGCAAGACCAGCGCGAACCCTGCGATCTCACCCACGACGAGAAACACCGACGCCTTCCCCGCCACGAGATACGCCAGCGCAAACGCACACAAAAGCACGACAAACGACGCAACGACGGCCAAGCCGCCCTTGGCTATGCTCGGCTCGCGCTTGCGCATGACTGTCGGAACGAGCACGGCCACGAGCGGCAGAAACGCCACGACGCCGACAAGCGCCCCCACGAGCGCGAGCGGCCAGTGTTCGAGCTTCATCTGAATGATGCCGTCCATGGCAGATCCCTTCATCGTGCGGTGGTGGTTGACACGTCGGGCGGCGAGAAGCGCCCCGCCGTTGCCCGTCTGCGCAACTGGAGGGCTTCCCGCCGCCCTGTCTTGCCTTTTGCGTTTTTGCCGGCGCCGGCGCAGCGGCCGCTTGCGCCTTTACGCCTTGTCCTCTTCGAAGTGGCACAGCTCGACGCCCGCCTCGGCGAGCAGCGCGCTGGAAAGCTCGTCAGGGTAGGAGTCGCGGTAGACGATGCGCTTCACGCCGGCGTTGATGAGCATCTTGGTGCACTGCGCGCACGGGTGCGCGGTGCAGTAGATGGTCGAGCCATCGGTGGCGATGCCGCCGTGGCGCGCCGCCTGGATGAGCGTGTTCTGCTCGGCGTGAAGGCCGCGGCACAGCTCGTGGCGCTCCCCGGAGGGGATGCCCAGCTGCTCGCGCAGGCAGCCCACCTTGGCGCAGTGGGCGATGCCGGCCGGCACGCCGTTGTAGCCGGTGGCGAGAATGCGCTTGTCGGCCACCAGCACCGCGCCGATGTGGCGGCGCAGGCAGGTTGAGCGCGTGGCGACCGCGTCGGCTATCTGCATGAAGTAGCTGTCCCACGAGGGGCGCACGTAATGGCGAAACGGCGCGGTGCTCGCCGCCGGCGCTCCCGCGGCGGACGCAGGGGTGCCCGACTCGGAACCGGGTGCGGCGCCGCAGCACGAGCAGCCGCTGGCCGAGATGCTCTTTTGTATAGCGGCAACCAGAGCTTCCTGGCTGCTGGGAATCTCAGGGGACACGGAGGCCTCCTCTCAGCGCGGCAAAGGCGCGAGAGACGCCTGCGCGCATACGTAAAGGTGCGGGCCTACTTTACTATCTGGCCGCGGGTGCGCGCAACCGCCTCGCGCCAGCCGCGCAGCTCGCGCGCGCGGACGTCGAGCGGCATGGAGGGCAGGTAGCGGCGCCCCACGTCGCGGTTCTGCACGAGCTCCTCGCGGCTCTCCCAGTACCCCACGGCAAGCCCCGCCAGGTACGCAGCGCCCAGCGCGGTGGTCTCTATGACCTCCTCGCGCTCCACCGGAATCTGCAGAAGGTCCGCCTGGAACTGCATGATGAAGTCGTTGCGGGCAACGCCGCCGTCAACCGAGAGGCTCGAGAGCTTGAAGCCGGCGTCGGCCTCCATAGCCTCCAGGACGTCGTAGGCCTGGTAAGCGATGGCCTCGCACGCGGCGCGCACGATGGTGGCGCGCCCCGAGGCCCGGGTGAGCCCGCAGATGATGCCGCGCGCGGCGGAGTCCCACCACGGCGAGCCGAGCCCGGTGAAGGCGGGCACCAGGTAGCAGCCGCCGTTGCTGGAAAGCGACGCGGCGACCTCCGAGGTCTCGGCCGGATCCTCCACGAGGCCCAGGCCGTCGCGCAGCCACTCGATGACCGAGCCCGCCTGGAAGATAGAGCCTTCGAGCGCGTAGGAAACCGACCCGCCCTCGGCGATGCCCACCGTGGAGACGAGCCCGTGCTCCGAGCGCACCACGGTGTCACCGGTGTTGACGAGTATGAAGCAGCCCGTGCCGTACGTGCTTTTGGCCGAGCCCCGCTCGAAGCAGCAGTGCCCGAACAGCGACGCCTGCTGGTCTCCCGCAACGCCGGCGATGGGCGGCATGTGGGTCATGATCTCGCTGGACACGCGCCCGAAGACCCCCGAGCTGGGGCGCACCTCGGGCAGCATGGAGCGCGGGATGTCCATGATGCGCAGCAGGTCCTCGTCCCACGCGAGTTTGTGGATGTTGAAGAGCATGGTGCGGCTTGCGTTGGTGTAGTCGGTGGCGTGCACCGCCCCGCCCGTGAGGTTGAAGATGAGCCAGGTGTCCACCGTGCCGAAAAGCAGGCGCCCCTCGTCAGCCATCTCGCGCGCGCCGGCAACGTTTTCCAAGATCCACTTGAGCTTGGTGGCCGAGAAGTACGCGTCGGGGATGAGGCCGGTCTTCTCGGCGATAAGGTCGCTGTAGCCGTCGGTCACGAGCGCCTTGGCGATGGGCGCCGTGCGGCGGCACTGCCACACGATGGCGGGGGCAACGGGCTGGCCGGTGTCGCGGTCCCACACCACGGTGGTCTCGCGCTGGTTGGTGATGCCCACCGCAGCGATGTTGGCCGAGTGGATGCCGCTTTTGAACTGGACCTCGATCATCGCGGCGATCTGGCTTGCCAACAGCTCGGTAGGGTCCTGCTCGACCCAGCCGGGCCGCGGGTAGGTGCAGGCGACCGGGCGGCTTGCCTGGGCCACCACGCAGCCGTACTCGTCTATGAGCAGCGCCCGCACCGAGGTGGTGCCGCAGTCGAGCGCCATGACGTAGGAGTTGCGCGGGGCAAGGGGCGCGGCATCTATAACGCCGAGGTCTGACAGAGAGAGGGGCATGGGGAAACCTACCGTTCCGCCGGGGCCGGGTCGCGCCCGAGGGCCTCGGCTATCTGGGCGCTGGTGATGGCTCCTTCCCGCAAGATGCGCGGGCTCGGCCCCAGGCACGAGACGATGGTGGAAGCCTCGCCGCACATGGTGGCGCCGCCGTCTATGGCCACGTCGACGCCCTCCAAGATGCGCGGCTCCACCTCGCTGAAGGAAACCGGAGCGGGCTGCCCGTGGGTGTTGGCGCTCGTCGTGGCGAGCGGGCAGCCGCAGGCGCGGATAAGCGCCGCCACGACCGGCGAGCGCGACACGCGCAGGGCCACGGTTCCGTCGCCCGCCTGCAGCGACTTGGGCACCGCGCTGGATGCATGAACGATGAGCGTGAGGGCACCGGGCCAGAAGCGCTCAGCCAGGCGCAGCGTGTCGTCGTCCACGCCCACGGCGTAGGTCTCGAGGTCCGAAACGTTGTCTACAAGCCACGGGACGGTCTGGGTCCGGTTGCGCTGCTTTAACGAGAAGATGCGCGGATAGCCGGCGGAAACGCCGGTGGCGGTATGTACGGCAACGCCGATGCCGTACACGGTTTCGGTGGGATACAGCGCGAGCGCCCCTCGCAGCAGATCCTCAGCCACGTCGTCGATGGCCAACGGGTGCGGCGTCGCCTCGCTTGTTTTGTACGTGCGGACCATTGCGCCACAACCTTTCTCCTAAAGACAACGTGAGAGGCTTTCAACCGCCTTTCAGATGCGCAGGGGTTCGTGATACCTAGCAGCTATTTTCTCATTCTCGCCGAGGCTGCCGGCGCTCAACGGAAGATTTGTCGCAAACGGGGAACCCGGCTCGGTCAATGGGGCAAACGGGCGGCATCTGCCGCCGGCAACCGACCGCTTAGGCATGCGCACCAACCGTTCACGGCGCATGACCACACGTCGAACACAAGGCCTCCACACCTTGGCGCAGCGCCCGACCCGGCGCACGCGAGAGCCGCGCCGGGTCGGGCGCCGGGTGCTTTGATGCTTGGAGTTACCGACCGGCAGCCTGCTGGGCGCTCGCCTGCCGAGCATCTTCCTGAGCGGCGTGCGGCATGCGCGCGGTGACGAAGCGCGGCTTGCCCGGCAGGTCGCGCACGATGCGCACCTCGGCAAAGCCGGCCGCGCGGCAGATCTGCGCCGCCTGGCCCAAGGTGGTCTCGTGCAGCTCGCAGGCAAAGAATCCGCCCGGCTTGAGCACCCCGGGCGCCGCGTCAACCAGCCGACGGAACACGTCGAGCCCGTCCTCGCCGCCCGCAAGCGCAAGCGCCGGCTCAAAGTCGGCCACCTCGTGCGGCAGCTCGCGCATCACCGCCGAAGGGATGTAGGGAGGGTTCGAGACGAGCACGTCGAAGGTGCCCTGCTCGGCCGGACGCACCGGGGAGAGCAAATCCCCTTGGCGGATGGCCACCGCACCGGCGAGATCGAGCGCATCGCGGTTCGCCCGCGTGAGCGCGCACGCCTCGGGCGCAATGTCTATCTCGAGCACGCGCACATCACCCGGGCGCTCCACCGCAAGCGAGAGCCCGATGCACCCCGTGCCGCACCCCACCTCGACCACGCGCGCCACAGGGGCAGGCGCAGGCTCCGGATCCGGCTCGGCCTCCTGCGCCGCGTCATCGGCAGAGGCCTCCGCGGCAAAAGCCTCCCCAGCGACCTCCGCGGCGGGACCCTCCCCCTGCGGCGGCACCGCGGCTTGCGCGTCAGGCTCGTCGAGCGCTGAACCCGACGCGCCGAAGGTCGCCGTCACCGGGCGGTTCTCGTCCTCGTCGTCCTCGTCGCCGCCGCTCGCCTCCGAGGTTGCAGCCTGAATCAGCGCTGCGGGCGCAGGCGCCGCCTCCGCCGCAACCGAGCGCTCCTGCTCTGCGGCGATCTGCTCGGCCACCTCGGTGTTCCACGCAAGGACCTTGCGCTCGCGCTGAGCGCCCTGCCTCGCTGCGAGCACGTGTTTGTCCAGGTAGGCCAGCACCTCGTCTACCAGCATCTCGGTCTCCGGGCGCGGGATGAGCACCCCGGGGGCGCAGGCGACGTTGATGGTGCGGAAGCTCGTCTCGCCGATGATGTACTGCAGCGGCTCGCCGGTCGAGCGGCGCTTGATCATGGCGTGCATCTTCTCAAGCTCGGCAGGGGAAAGCGGGCGGTCGTAGTTAACGTAGAGCTGCACCCGGCTGAGGCCCGTGGCCGCCGTTAGCAGCCATTCGGCCGCAAGGCGGGCCTTCTCGTCTCCCTTGCGCTCCAAATACCCGCGCGTCCAGTCCAGGCAGCTTCGAATCGTCCAGGTTGCCTCCGCCATCGCTCTCCCCTCCCTGTCTCAGTGAGCTATGGGGGAGATTCTACTGCATCGCCCTGCGGCCAACCGCCTGGGCGCCCCAAACTCCGCGCCTTAGCGTTACGGATCGCGCGCAAAATAAAACGGCGCCGCCCTGAGGCCTGCCCGACGTTTGGTTAGCCGCGCTAACGACCTGCAAGCTCCAATCGCCCGCAGGCGTGGCAGGAAAGCCCCGTTGCGCGTGCCGTGACAGCCAGATCCCCTTGCGCGCCCGCCCAATCTCCAACTCATCGCGCCCACAACCCGCAGGGCCCGGGGCGATACGCAGGGCCCGTGGGAGATAAGAACCCGGTTTTTGCCCGTTATCAAAAACCGGAACCTTATCTCCCACGGGCCCCTCCGCAACGGGACACCTACCCGGGCCCAGTGTCCAACAGTTGGTCGCGAGAACAGCACCCAAGGCTCGGTTGGCCGTAATTCTCGCAGACGAGCCTTCCGGTTGAACGCTGTTATCGCAGGTAAATCTTGGTTGGTCGCTGTTTCGACATGGCCGATGCGGTTGGTCGTTCGAACCGCAGCTAAATCCCGGAAAGCCGGGAGTTGCGTGCGGTTTGGGCGACCAAACGGAAGTTAGCGGTCGGATGAGCGATCAACTGGGAGCTTGGATGCCAGGACAGCGGGCAACCCGCGGCTGGACGTCGGAAGCGCGACCAACCGCTGGGGCCGGCGATGTACCTGACGAGAGAAACGCGCGGGCTTCCCGGCCGGCGACGTTTTCGCGATCGACCTGGAGCTTAGATGTCGCAACCACTGGCAACCCGGAGCTTAGCTGCCGAAGCAGCAAGCAACGTGCGGCTGGATGTCGGAAGTGCGGGCAACCGCTGGCGCCGCCGGCGTATCTGGCAAGAGAAACGCGCGGGCTTCCCAGCTGGTGACGTTTTCGCAACCAAGAGGGGCCGTAGGCAGCCCCAGATGACGGGTCGGGCACTCCCATCCGCCTCCTGCGGCAGAAATAACGGCCACCCGCAACCATCCTCCGCGGCGGGCCCCTGTGGCACGAAAAACGGCAGGGCCGCATGCGGAAACCCTGCCGTTGTTGTCATCCCCTCAAACCACCACGGCGCACAGAGGCACGCGGCGGCTCGCGGAAACCCGCCGCAGCGGGCGCGCCGCTTACACCGTCTGGGCGAGCTTCTCGGCTCGGTCGGCGGCAGCGAGCGCCTCGATCACGTGCTCGAGGCCGTCGCCCAGAAGCACGCCGTTGTAGGTGGAGTTGAAGCCGATGCGGTGGTCGGTCACGCGGTCCTGCGGCTGGTTGTAGGTGCGGATCTTCTCAGAGCGCGCGCCGTGGCCGATCTGGCTCTGGCGCTCGGCGCCCATCTCGGCCTGCTGCTTCTCGAGCTCCATCTCGTAGAGGCGGGCGCGCAGCATCTGCATGCAGACCTCGCGGTTCTGGATCTGAGAGCGCTGCTCCTGGCTCTGCACCACGGTGTTGGTGGGCAGGTGGGTGATGCGCACCGCCGAGTAGGTGGTGTTGACGCACTGGCCGCCGGGGCCGGAGGCGCAGTAGGTGTCGATGCGCAGGTCGCCGGGGTCGATCTGGATGTCGATCTCGTCGGCCTCGGGCAGCACGGCCACGGTGGCCGTGGAGGTCTGGATGCGGCCCTGGCTCTCGGTCTTGGGCACGCGCTGCACGCGGTGCACGCCGGACTCGTACTTCATGATGGAGTAGACCTTGTCACCGGTGACCTTGAACTCCACCGTCTTGAAGCCGCCCTGCTCGCCGGGGCTCGCGTCGAGCACCTCGACCTTCCACTTGCGGGAGTCGCAGAAGCGCTGGTACATCTTGTAGAGGTCGCCGGCAAAGATGGCGGCCTCGTCGCCGCCCACGCCCGCACGGATCTCCACGATGGTGTTCTTCTCGTCGTTGGGGTCGCCAGGGATCAGCATGATCTTGATCTCGTCCTCAAGGCCGGGCAGCTTGGCCTCGTTGGCGGCGATGTCCTCCTGGAGCATGGCCTTGGCGTCGGCGTCGGACTCCTCGGCCAGCATCTCCTTGGCCACCTCGATGTCGTCGAGCGCGCCGATGTACTCGCGCGCCTTGGCGATAAGCTCGGCCTGGTGCGCGTGCTCCTTGGCCAGGCGCATGTACTCCTTCTGGTCGGCCACCACGGAGGGGTCGGAAAGCTTCTTCTCAAGCTCGGCGTACGCGGCGATGAGCTTCTCGAGTTTGTCGCGCATGATGTCTCCTTACATACGTTGGTGCGATAAGTTGCGGTGCGTACGGTAGGCACGGGTGCGTGAGAAGCGCAGCTAGAGCTTATCGAGCGTAAGGAACATGCGGGCAAACCTCCTCGTTGACGCGCGGCCGGTCGGCCGCCTTGGCGTAACTGCGTATCGTACCACGCCCTGTGCTAGGATGTGGTGCACTATTGACCAGATGAGGAGCTGAGACCCCATGGCGCACAGCAAATCCAAAAAGAAGCGGCGCGCGGCCGGCAAGAACCCCAACGCGAGCGGCCTGCGTGGCCCCGCGCCCAAAAACCAGCTGGCCCTTGCCCCCTCCGGCCCCACCTCCGTGCGCGAGGCCTGGTTCGAGGCGCTGCGCACGCGCACGCTGCCGCTGGCCGTTGCCGGCTCGCTCGTGGCGGCGGGCATCGCGTACGCGCAGGGGGTCTTTCGCGGCGAGGTTCTGGCGCTCATGGCCGCCGTGGCCATGCTGCTGCAGGTCATCGCCAACTTCGCCGACGAGTACGGCGACCTCGCCAGCGGCCTGGACGACGAGACGCGCGTGGGGCCGCGGCGCGGCATGCAGGCGGGCCTCATCACGCCCGCGCAGATGCGCCGCGCGCTTATCGGCCTGTGCGTCGTGACGCTCGCGCTCGGCACCGTGCTCATCTACGTGGCGCTCTCGGGCGGCCCGGCGTTCGCGTTCGACCCGCGCGTGGCGGCCGGCGTCCTGCTCGGCGTGGGCATCCTGGCCATCTGGGCGGCCGTTGCCTACACCGTGGGCAAGCGCCCCTACGGCTACGTGGGCCTGGGCGACATCATGAGCTTCGTGTTCTTCGGATTGGTGAGCGTGGTGGCCGGCAGCTTCCTCTACACCCACGAGCTCGACCCGCGCACGCTGGTGCCGGGTACGGCGCTCGGGCTTTTGGTGATGGCCGTGATGCACGTGAACAACATGCGCGACGCCGACGCCGACCGCGCCAAGGGCAAGGTCACCATCGCCAACAAGCTGGGCCCGCGGCGCATGCGCGTGTACTACGCCGTGCTCGTGAACCTCTCGGCCATGCTCTTCGTAGCCTACCTGGTGCTTATCGGCCACCTGAGCATCACCGGCGTGGCGCTTCTGCTCATCAGCTACGCCCAGCTGCTGCGCTGCGAGCGCGAGATCTTGGCCGAGCCCGACAACGCCACCTTCGACCGCTTCATGGCCCCCACCTCCGGCGGCGCCTTCGTGGTGGCCTTCATCTACATGGCCATCCTGATGGCCAACCTGCCGTTCTAACGCGCACGCCTCTTCACGCCTCTTTTTTAACGCGCGCCTCTTACTTGCCAGCCTCTTGCTTGCCATCCAGAAGGTCGAGCGCCTGGTCAAGGATGTGCGCCACGTTTAGGTGGCCGAAGTCGGCCATGGAGATCACGCCGATGGGAACCTTGCCGTGCACGGCGCGCTCGAGCTCGGTGCGCGCATAGGCGATCTGCGGCCCCAGCAGCACCACGTCGGCGTCGGGCGCGGCGTCGAGCGCCTCGGACAGGGAAAGGGCGGCCATCTCGAGGTCGAGCTCGCGCGAGCTGATCTCCTCGCGCATGCGTTGGATAAGCAGGCGGGTTGACATCCCCGCGGTGCACGCGAACAACAGCTTTCTCATGAGCGACCCTTCCCTCGCGCCGTGACCCCGTGGCCTATCATTATCTGCCTAGCAGCGAAGAAAGGGAAGGCGGGCGCGCCCGGCGGCGCAAATCTGCCGGCGAGCAGGCAAAAGGGCGGGCGCGCCCCGACGGTTTCCCGTCAGAGGCGCGCCTGCCCCACGTGGCGGACGGACGGAACGGACCGGACCCGACCCCGAGTGTCCCGCATCCGTCCCAGACCGCGCGCTTCGTCCCTCCGCGTCCGTCCCCTACGGCCGAACGGCAAAGAGGCTGTTAGGCGAGGGCGCAGACCTGGCTCGTGAGCTTCTTGGCAACGCTCGGGTCCTTGGGGGTGCCGTCGGCGTTGTAGAACTCGGGCAGGTAGTCCTTGTGGGCCTCGCACAGCTCGTCGAAGACCTCGTTGGCCACCGCGTCGGAGTCGCAGAGCTTGTTGGCCACGAGCGCGGCGACGGCCAGATCCTTGTTGCCGGTGACGGCGGCCTCGGCAACCATGCGCTCGAAGGTCTTGATCATCTGGATGGTGCCGTTGATGGAGGGCTTGAGCTCGCCGATGGCGATGGGCTTGGGGCCGTCGGCGGTGATGACGGCGGCGCACTCGATGGCGCTCTCGGCCGGCAGGTTGGACACGGCCCCGTTGTTCTTCACGTCCACGTACTGGATGTCGCCGCGGTCGTTGTAGATGGAGTCGATCACGCTGCAGGCCGCGTCGGAGTAGTGGGCGCCGCCACGCTCCTCAAGCTGCTTGGGCTTCACGTGCAGCTCGGCGTCCTTGTACAGCTCGAACAGCTCGGCCTCGACCTTCTTGACCACCTCGGCGCGCACGCCGTGCTCCTCGTAGTCCTTCGTGAGGCCCTCGAGCTCCTCGCGGGTGGAGAAGTAGTAGTTGAGGTAGCTCACCGGGATGGCTCGCAGGCCGCGGATGAGGCGGTTGGACCACGGGATGGCCATGATGTTCTTCATAGTGCCCAGCTCCTCGACCGGCAGCTCGCAGTAGCGCTCGAGCACCGCGTCGAAGCAGCTCTTGCCGTCGATGAACACGTCGGTCACGAAGAAGTGGTGGTTCAGGCCGGAGAGCTCCATGCGCACGCGGTTGGGGTCGACGTTCATCCACTTGGCGATGCCGAAGCGCATCGAGATCGGGCAGTTGCACAGGCCGATGATCTTCTTCCAGTTGGTGTAGCGCAGCACGGCCTCGGTCACGATGCCCACCGGGTTTGTGAAGTTCACGAGCCAGGCGTCGGGGCAGAGCTCCTCCATGTCGTGGATGATGTCGAAGATGACCGGGATGGTGCGCAGAGCCTTGAACATGCCGCCGGCGCCGTTGGTCTCCTGGCCGATGAGGCCGTGCTTGAGCGCGATGCGCTCGTCCTTGATGCGGGCGTCGAGCTGGCCCACGCGGAACTGCGTGGTCACGAAGTCGGCGTCCTTCAGGGCCTCGCGGCGGTCGAGCGTGAGGTGCACCTCCATGGGAAGGCCCGCAGCCTCGACCATGCGCTGCGCCAAGCCGCCCACGATCTTGAGCTTCTCCTCGCCCTCGGGCACGTCGACAAGCCACAGCTCGCGCACCGGCAGGCTGTCGTAGCGCTTGATGAAGCCCTCGACCAGCTCGGGGGTGTAGCTGGAGCCGCCGCCGATGGTGGCGATCTTCACCGGACGCTTGGCCTCGCCGTTGTTCTCGCAGGTTGCCATACCCAAACCTCTCCTTTCCTTGGCGCCTCGCGGGCACCGTGTCTCCTGGCGCGCCCCGAGCTGGGGGCGCCTTACGCAAAAGGGCGCTACCGTCTCCGGCAGCGCCCTTCAAAACCCGTGTGTATGCGGTTGTTGGAACTAAGTATACCGCGGCGTCGATACGTATGTGACAAAGTAGAGCGATTCACATTTTCAACGTATAGCGCTCTAATTTAGTCCTTTATCGCATAGCGACGGAACGCGCCGGACTCTGCACTCCCCGCTTAGGCCAGCTTGGCCTTGAGGGCGAGCAGCTCCTTGTAGGTGTCGATGAAGTTCAGCGCCATGAGCTTGCAGGTCTCGGTGCCGGCCATCTGGTCCTCGGCGTGCAGGAGGATGAGCGGGGCCTCGCCGTTGCGCTCGCCGGCCGCGTCGGCCTGCAGGAGCTTCATGTGCACGTCGTGCCCGCCGTTGTAGGCCTCGTCGCCCTGCTTGATCAGGTCGGCGGCCTCGTCGAAGGCACCCGCCTTGGCCTTGCCGATGGCGTTGATGTAGCACGACTTGGCCGTACCCACGTAGCCGATGATCTCGAAGCAGGTCATCTGCAGCGCATCCATTTCGTCCATCAGACGATCTCCCTTCGTTGCGCGCAAAGCTCTGCGGCTCGCAAGGCGGGAGGCCTTGCCGCCGCGCGGATAGAAAAAGGGCCGGGCGCGGGCGAGAAGCACCCGCCGCCGCACCCGGCCCCTGTTGCCCGGAAGCGACGCTTAGGCGAGAAGGGCCTTGACGTCGTCGAGGATCTTGGGGGCGTTCGTGCGGCCGTAGTCGGTCATCGGGATGACGGTGACCGGGATGCGGCCGGCAACGGCCTTCTCGAAGTCGCCCTTGGCGTAGCCGATCTGCGGGCCGAGCAGGAGGATGTCAGCCTCGTTGAGGTGATCCATGGCCTCGTTCATGGGGCGGGCCTCGATCTCGATGTCCTCGCCGCGCTTGGCGACCTCCTGCTGCATCTTCTGGACGAGCAGGCTCGTGGACATACCGGCGTTGCAGCAAAGCATGATCTTCATGATTGCTCCTTCCTTTCTGGGGCTCACGCCCCGCATGCGCCCGTTGGGGCGTGGCCGTACTGAGACGGCTCGGTTGGCTCTAGGCCCACCTTGCCGTGCGCCGGACAAGCGCTGCTCGCGCATTCGCTCAACCGGCTGAAAACGGCCGCAGGCGCAGGGAGGTAGTTGGTAAACGGCGCCTGCGGCCAAACAAGAGGGGGTAGCGTCTTTGCGAGGGCTACTCGGACATCTCGAACTGCTTGCGCTGAGCGGTCTCGGAAGCCTTCATGAAGGGCAGGTAGATGACCACGAAGAGCGCGAGCAGGATGACCTGCAGGATGGCGGCGCGGATGTCGCCACCCGTGGAGAGAATGCCGGAGGCGATGATCGGCGTGGTCCAGGGCACCTGGATGCAGGTGGGGTTGACCAGGCCGGCGACCGTTGCGAAGTACGGGATGACGATGCCGAGGGCGGTGCAGAGCACGAACGGGACCATCAGCGGGATGTTGAACACGATCGGGTAGCCGTAGATGACCGGCTCGTTGATGTTGAAGATGCCGGGCAGGATGCCGAGCTTGGCGATCTCCTTGGAGGGCTGCCACTTACCCCAGATGAAGGTGGCGATCAGCAGGGCCAGGGTGCAGCCCGAGCCGCCCATCAGCGCGTAGACGTTGATGACGTTCATGTTGAGGTACAGGTCGGGACGGGCGATAACAGCCTCGATGCCGCCGGTGTTGTAGACCTCCATGGCTCCACGAGCACGATGGTGAGGACGGGCTCGACGAGCACGCCGTTGATCGTGGACTGATGGATGCCGAGGGTGAACAGGAAGACGCCGAGCGAGTAGATGAACACGAGACCCACGGGGTTGGTGGTCAGCGCGCGCAGCGGGGTCTGGATCCAGGTGTTGATCAACGCGGTGATGTCGGTGCCGAAGCCCGCGAACAGAACCATGGCGACGAGGCCGAACACACCGAGGGTGATCAGCATCGGGATCAGGACGTTGAAGGACTTCTCGACCGCCGGCGGCACGCCCTGCGGCATCTTGATGCGCAGCTTCTCGACACCGGACACCTTGATGAACAGCGTCGGGGCGAGCAGACCGATGATGATGGCGGTGAACATGCCGTTGGTGCCGGTGTAGCTGGTGATGAAGGCGCCGGTCACGTCAGCGGCGGTGACGGTGTCGGTCATGAGCTCAGAGGTGGCGGCCAGGGTGGCGCTTGCGGTCTGGGGCATCATGATGAAGAACACCGACAGCGACACGACAACGCAGGAGATCGGGTTGTCGAAGCGCTTGTTGGTAGCGAGGCTGTAGCCCACCATGCCGCACAGGAGGATGGCGGAGATGGACAGGGCGCCCTGCGACAGGGCGTTGCCCCAGTACCGGGCGGTTGCCAGGGCGTCGGCGTTCGGGAACAGGCCGAGGCTCGCGGGATCCGTGCTCCAGAGCCCCTTGAAGACCACGTTGTTCAGAAGGCCCGCGATACCGGCGAGGATGAAGACCGGCATGATGGTGGCGAAGCCGCCGCGAAGCGGGAGCGCGCGGCGGCGCGTGGGATCGGGCGGGCGCGCGGGCGCCTTAAGCGGCGCTCTTCTCGCCCGCCCCAGAGGGGACTAGCTGATGACGTGGGTGGTGGCAACCTGCTTGAGCCACGCGGCCGACTTCTTGGGACGGCGCTCGTAGTTCTCCATGAGGTCGACCTCCACGAAGCCGTAGCGGTTCTTGAAGGCGTTGGCCCACGACCAGTTGTCGATGAGGCCCCAGTAGTGGTACCCCACGCAGTTGGCGCCGTCGACGATGGCCTTGGCGATCCAGGTGAGGTGGTCGCGCACGAAGTCGACGCGGTAGTCGTCCTGGACCTGCTGGGTCTCAGGGTCCTTGTTGAGGTACTCGCGCTCGATGCCGATGCCGTTCTCGGAGACAAACCACTCGAGCTCGGGGTACTCCTTCTTGCACTTCATGCCAAAGTCGTAGACGCCCTTGGGGTAGATCTCCCAGCCGCGCGACTCGTTCATGACGCGCTCCGGCCAGATGTAGGGCTCGGCGAACAGCGGGTTGCCGTGCTCGTCGTGGCTCTTGCTTGGCGCCTGGACGCGGCTCGGCTGGTAGTAGTTGCAGCCGATCCAGTCGACCACGCCGGCGGCGAGCACCTCGTCGTCGTACGCGCGGACGGGCAGCTCGATGCCGAGCTCGCCAGTGAGGGTGTCGATGACGTCCTGGGGCAGGCAGCCCTTGGTGACGAGGTCGAGCCACCAGCGGTTGGTGAGGCCGTCGTTCATGCGCAGGGCCTCGAGGTCGGCCGGGGTGGGGTCGTCCTTGGTGTAGGAGGGGCTGAAGTTGCAGATCATGCCGATGCGCGCGTCGGGCAGCATGCGGCCCTCGGACACGGCGCGGCGGTAGTTGGCCACGGCCAGCGCGTGCGCGATCGAGATGTTGTACTGCACGGTGCAGGCTTCCTGGAAGCTCGTGTGCTGCGGGTACCACACCGGGTGCCAGTAGCGGTTCTCGGGCTCAACGATGGGCTCGTTGAAGGTGAACCAGTAGCGGATCTCCTTGCCGAACTCGCAGAAGGCCTTGTAGGCGTAGTTGGCGTACGCCTCGCAGACCTCGCGGTTCTCCCAGCCGCCGCGGCGGAACAGGTAGGTGGGCATGTCGAAGTGGTACAGGTTCACGAAGACCTCGAGACCGGCCTCCTTGGAGGCGCGGAACAGCTCGTGGTACCACGCAGCGCCCTCGGGGTTGATGTTGCCGTGCTCGTCGAGCAGGCGGCTCCACTGGATCGAGGTGCGGTAGCTGTTGAGGCCCAGATCCTTGAGGATCTGCAGGTCCTCCTTGTAGCGGTGCATGAAATCGTTGCCCACGTAGGAGCCCACGCGGTTGTAGAACGCGCTGATGTCCTCGTTGGACCAGGTGTCCCAAAGGTTCTCGAGCTTGCCGCCGATGTTCCAGCCGCCCTCGGTCTGAGGACCAGACATGGCCGCGCCGAAGAAGAAGCCCTCGGGAAGCGTCAGCTGCGCTGCGTCCTGCCCCTGCTCCATGCGCCCTCCCTTCCTGCGCGCCGAACCGCGTGTGGCCGGTGCTTGGTTTCTCATGCGGCGCGAAGACCTGCCCGCCTGCCTGCGGCCCGACCTGCGCTTCATCGTCTGCATATAACAGAAACGCGATGGTCTTTGTCTTCGTCACGCCTTTCTCGGAATATTATAGCGCCCTAATTTTCAATGTGAAGATGATTGTCACGCTATTATTTTCACAAAATAGGAGATAATAGAGATATGCGACGTGCGTCGATTCTTCTAGCTGGGCTCTTGACTCTTCCCCGTGAAAAACGCCGAGAACCGACACCCTCCCCTAGTTTTTCAGCGCGCTTTTGGTCTACCGTTCGCCGGCGTTTTCCAACCGTTCACGGTAGAATCAAAAACCGCGCAGATTGTTCGACGCCACTGGTTTTGAAAGGAGCGTGCATGCTGAAATACCAGTCCATTGCCGAGGATCTGCAACGCAGCATCGAGGACGGCACGCTGAAGCCCAACGACAGGCTCCCCACCGTGGTCGCGCTGTGCGACCTGTACGGCGTGAGCAAGATCACCGTCAAGCGCGCGCTCAACGTGCTTTCGGAAAACGGCCTCATCGCCAGCAAGCGCGGGTCGGGCACCTACGTGAAGAACACCACCGAGCTCGCCGAGGACGCGTTTCTGTTCGGGCGCTCGGACCGGGCCCTGGGCTTCTCGACCGAGCACAGGGGCTCGGCGCAGGAGGTCTCGTCGGTGGTGTACGCCTTCTCCATCGTCACCCCCGCGCCGGACATCGCGCGGCACCTGAGCATCGGCGAAGACGACTTCACCTATTACCACGAACGCGTGCGCTGCCTCGACGGGGTACCCATCGTCATCGAGTACACCTACATGCCGCTCGACCTCATCCCCGGGCTCAAGAAAAGCACGCTGTACGACTCGGTGTACGGCTACATCCAAAAGACGCTCGGCTACAAGATCTCGAGCTTCCACCGCTTCCTGCGCGCGGTGCGCGCCACCGACGAGGAGGCCAGGCGGCTCGACTGCGAGCCGGGCAGCCCGCTGCTCGAGATCGAGCAGGTGGGCTTTTTCGACGACGGCACGCCGTTCGAGTACTCGGTGTCGCGCAACGTGGGCGACCGCTACGAGCTGAAGGACGTCAACGTGCTGTGAGGGCGCGCGGCGGCGCCCGGGACCGCTTGGCCCGGCGCGCGCCGTACCTTGTGGTTCTTATGGCCCGCGGCAAACGCCCCGCGCAGACGCAGCAGGCGGGCAGCGGACCAGAGGCATAGCGATACGGTGCCGGATGCTCCGGCAAACGCAAAGGAGGACGCATGTCCAAGCTGATCCATCTGCAACCGCTGTTCCACAACAAGATCTGGGGCGGGCGCCGGCTCGAGCGCGAGTACGGCTACCAGATCCCCGCGGGCCCCGTGGGTGAGTGCTGGGCCATCTCGGCCCACCCCGCCGGCGACTGCCCGGTGCTCAACGACGAGTACGCCGGCATGACGCTCTCCCAGCTGTGGGACGAGCACCCCGAGCTCTTCGGCGGCACGGCGGGCGAGAAGGGCAGCGCGCCGGGCGGCGACCGATTCCCGCTGCTGATCAAGATCATCGACGCCGACGGCGACCTCTCCATCCAGGTGCACCCCGACGACGCGTACGCCGCCGAGCACGAGAACGGCAGCCTGGGCAAGCGCGAGTGCTGGTACGTGCTCGACTGCAACGAGGGCACCACCATCGTGGTGGGCCAGCGCGCGAGCGGGCGCGAGGAGTTCGCGCAGATGGTCGAGGAGGGCCGCTGGGGCGAGCTGCTCAACGAGATGCCCATCCACAAGGGCGACTTCTTCCAGATCGACGCCGGCACGGTGCACGCCATCAAGGCCGGGACGCTGATCTTGGAGACGCAGCAGTCCAGCGACGTGACCTACCGCGTGTACGACTACGACCGCGTGGGCGACAACGGCAAGAAGCGCGAGCTGCACCTGGCGCAGTCGCTCGACGTGATCGACTACGCGGCCAAGGCGCCGGAATCCGGCGCGGTGACGGCGCCCGAGGTTGACGGCGTGACCGAGCTCGAGGCGAACGAGACCTACACCGTTGAGCGCATCCGCGTGAAGGGCTCCAAGACGCTGGCCCAGCCGTGGCCGTTCATGTGCCTGTCGGTGATCGAGGGCGCGGGCACCATCGCCGGCGAGCCGGTCGAGAAGGGTGCGCACGTGGTTGCGCCCTGCGGCTGCGGCGATCTTGAGCTGACCGGCGACATGACGCTGATCGCGAGCCATCTGTAAGAAGCGCGGCCACTCCGCGCGCATAAGCAGCAAACGCAAACGTTCCGCATGCGTTCTGTATCAGATAGCGCCTGGAAACGGCCTGTTAGAGAACCGGAATGCCTGCGGAACGTGGCGGCGTATACGGAATGCATGCGGAACGTTTTTTAAACGACCGTTCCCGCTGACGCGTACCCGCCGGACGCCTTACGCGCCGGCGGGTGCGGGAAGCTTGGCCTGGGCGGTTTCGGGCACCTCGTCCCAGGCGACCTCCTCCCAGCTGAACACGCCGCGCAACGCCAGCGTCTCGAGCTTGAGATAGGCGCCGTCGCGCAGCTCGCGGCTGGTGTCGAACCCAAGCTCCCGCTCCCTGCCGTCCGCGCTCACGGCTGGCAGGTCGTAGTGGTAGTCGAAGTCGTTGTTGTTGTCGTCCGCCGGGGTAAGGCGGTCGGCGTCCACCTGGGCGTACCACGCCTCCGGCTCGGTGAAGACCGCGCGGTAGCCGAACCACGCGCCCGCACCCACCAGCGCCACGACGGCCAGGGCCACCACCGTACCGACGATCTTTTTCATGAGAACCCCCTTTCCCCGCGTTGCGCGGGTGAAAACACGAATGTGGAAGCACGCGCGCAAGGCCGGCAGGCCGTTGACCGCGTTGCGCAGGTGATGAGAAGGGGCGGGCGGCGCTTTTCCCGCGCGCCGCCCGCCCCCGCCGCTCTTTGCGCGTGCGCCCCGAGCGCCTAGAGCGCGTGCCGCACGCGGATGGCGTCGTGGACGATGCCGCGGCTCATGAGGTAGGTCACCGCGAAGTAGCCGCCGTAGGCCACCACGAAGATCGCGGCAGTGAGCCCCACCGTGCCGCCGATGGACATGCCGCCGAACAGCGCCACGAGGTCGATGACCACCTTCAGCGCCACCACGGCGTGCGCGATGCCCACCACCAGGGGAAACACGAAGAACACCGTCTGCTGCGCCAGCGCCGAGTGCGCGATCTCCCGCTCGGAGGTGCCCAGCTCGGAGAGCACGCGGTAGTTGGGGCCGGCGTCGGACACGCCGGAGAGCTGCTGGATGGTGAGGATGGCCGCGCACGCCACCACGAGCACGAAGCCGATGTAGATGGCCAGGTAGCTGATGAGGCCGTTCATGGAGTCGGTGCTCGCATAGGTGGTGGTGCGCGTGGCCTCGGCGCCCCAGCCGCCCACGATGTTGCCGGATGCGTCCGTCACGTCGCCGTAAGCGCGCGGCGCGCTCACGTAGGCGTCGCCCTCCTCCACGCTCACGCCGTCCTTGTAGTTGACGAGCAGGTACCCGTAGTACAGCGGCAGGTTCTCCTCCTCCACCAGCGCGTCGGGCACCACGATCGTGCCGGAGTTCATGCCCATCATGGCGTTTTGGAACACGCTGGCGTCCTCGTTCACGCGCTCGGCGACAGGCTTGAGCACATGCCCGCCGAAGTCGACCTCGACGCCGCGTGCCAGCACGTCGTTGTAGATGCCGGTGATGCTCTCGCCCATGTCGGAGAGGAGCGTGTAGCCGTTCTCGCCCAGGTCGATCTCGGGCATGCCGCGGAAGGCCAGGTAGCGGTTGTAGTCGCTTTCGCGCATGACCATGAGACCGAGGTCGGCCACGTCATCCGACTCCACGCCGTTTGGCAGCTCGCGCCCCACGGCGTCGCACAGATCCCGCAAGGTCACCAGGGGCACCTCGGCCCCGCGCGGCGTGGAGTCGTAGACAGTGACCTGCACGGACGCGCCCGTGATGGACGCCAGGTCGAACGGACGGGCGTTGGCGGTATCGTACTCCACCGTGTCCGCCGCCGAAGTCGCCAGCATGTCCACCGGCTCAGTCGCCGCAGCGTAGGCACGGCCGCTCCCCGCATCCGCCGCGTCGCCGGCGCCTGCCTCGTCGTTCATCTCGGGCACCGTCTTGTCGGAAAAGTAGATCAGGCAGCGCGTGAAGTCCACCGGCGTGCCGCGCTCAACCGACTCGTTCATGACGCTCGCCAGCGACATGCCCGCCGTAACCGATGTGATGGCCAGAAACAGGATCATGGAGATCACGGCCATGGAGAAGCTCACGGTGTTGACCTTGGCCGAAAGCTGCCGCAGCGTCACCATGTTGAGGCCGCGCCAGTACAGCCCGCGCACCGCCTGGAGCGCCTTGAGCAAAAAGCCCGAGAGCCCGAAGAACAAAAGCAGGGTGCCCACCACCACGGTGAGGGTGGTGACGCAGAAGGCGCCCATGGCCGCGTCGCCGCCGTCCCAGGGCAGGCCGTCGCGCAGCAGCCGCGCGTAGGCCACGCCCACGGCGACCGCGCCCACCACGAACACCACCGCCGAGAGCCAGGGGTTGCGCAGCTTGATCGCCTCGCCGCGGCGCTCGGCGCCCATGAGGTCGATGACCTTGGCGCGCGCCACCACGCGCAGGTTGAACACGAGCGTCACGGCGAAGATGGCCGCCAGGCACCCCACCGTGATGGCCAGCGCGGTCGGCGAGAAGAAGAAGTGGAAGTCGGCGATCTGCGTTTTGAACAGCGAGGCCGTGAAGAACACCATGAGCTGCGAGAGCCCCACGCCCAGCGCCAGCCCCAGCACGAGCGCGCCACCGGAGACGATAAGCGTCTCGAGCGCCATGATGCGCGCCACCTGGCCACGCCCCATGCCGAGGATCTGGTACAGGCCGAACTCCTTCTTGCGCCGCCGCATGATGAAGTTGTTGGCGTACACCATGAGAAAGCCCATCACGAAGCCGAGAAACACCGTGAGCCCCGCGATGATGTTGCCGAGCAGGTCGCCCATGCCGGGGTTCTGCTCGGCCACGCCGGCGATGTCGACCTGGACGGAGATGGTGTTGAAGGCGTAGAACACCGTGACGGCCAGCGTGAGGGTAACGAGGTAGACGAGGTAGTCGCGCCCGGCGCGGCGGACGTTTGACCAGGCGATCTTACAGAGCATCGGAGCCCTCCCCTCCCATGATGGCCACAACCTCCATGATGCGGTTGAAGAACTCCTGGCGCGGGCTCTCGCCGCGGTTGAGCTCGGTGAAGATGCGGCCGTCGCGCAGGAAGATAACGCGGTGGGTGTAGCTCGCGGCGAAGGCGTCGTGCGTGACCATGAGGACGGTGGCGCGGTAGGTGCGGTTCATCGTCTCCAGGCACTCGAGCAGAAGGCGGGCGTTTTTGGAGTCGAGCGCGCCGGTGGGCTCGTCGGCCATGATGATGGCCGGGTTGGTGACCATGGCGCGCGCCGCCGCCACGCGCTGCTGCTGGCCGCCGGACATCTGATAGGGGTACTTGTCGAGCACCTCGAGAATGCCGAGGCGCCGCGCCACCTCCTCCACGCGGGAAAGGGTCTCGCGCGCGGGCACGCGGCTGATGGTGAGCGGCAGCGCGATGTTCTCGCGCGCGGTGAGGGTGTCCAGCAGGTTGGAGTCCTGGAAGATGAAGCCCAGCTGCTCGCGGCGGAAGCGCGTGAGCTTGGCGGGCTTGATCGACGTGATGTCGGCTCCGTTCACCAGCACGTGGCCGGCGGTGACGGTGTCGATGGTGCTGATGCAGTTGAGCAGCGTGGACTTGCCGGAGCCCGACGCGCCCATGATGCCCATGAACTCGCCTTCGGCGACCGAGAAGCTCACGTCGGCGAGCGCCTGGGTCACGGCGTTGCGGCTGCCGTAGACCTTCTCGACATGCTGCACGTCGAGCACGCGCGGAGCCTCGCCTGGGTACGCGGCGGCCGCGTGCGCGGGGGCGGCCGCAGGCGCCGGCGGCTGCTTGGGATAGGCGCGGCGCAGGTGCTGGGCGGCCGGCTTCTCAGGGACTTGGGTTGATGCCATGAGGGTCTCCTTATCGGTTGGGCCCGCCGGACGGGGTGTCGCAGCGGGCGGGTTGTGACGTACGAACGCAGGCGGCTAGGCAAGTTGTCCCGCCCTGTCCGACCTGCGCGGGGCGACCGAGATCAGCGCGCGCCGGTTCGGGCGCGGGTCCGGTTTCAGCGCGCGGTTGTCCACAGCAGCCAGAGCATCCCGAGGCTCAGCACGGCCATGATGGCCAGCCACACCAGCATCTCCACCAGGGTCATGCCGGCCTGAGCCATGCGCCCGCGGTGCGCGCGGGGCCGCTCCGCAATCGGGGCGTAGGGGCTGCGGGTTGGTGCGTAGGGGTTGTTGCCGTTCATGGTTCCCACCTCCTACCACCATACTGGCAGGGCGGCGCGCGCGGTGCCATCGATTTGGCTTACAGTAAGGTGACGCTTTTGCAACCTTCGTGAAGAGGGGCTTAAGGGCAGGTGCGGCGGGCGGGCGAGGACGGCGCGGCAAGTGGGCGGGCGCGGGCGCCGCGCCGCGCAGGAATGAGGCACCCCGGCTTCCGCACGCCCCCCGACGAGGCGCTTTCCACCCAGATTGACAGGTTCTTCTCGGCAGGCTCCCCCTACAATGGGAGCGGTTGCGCACCCTGTCCGAACAGCGTGCCGTTACCCGGGCGAGCGCGCATCCGCCGATCCAAGGGGCCCTGGGCGGTAGGGCTCTAGAGGCTGTTGTCGGGCTGATCCCGGGTTCTTGTTACCCAGGGTCTTAGCCGAGGCGCACACGCGTCCCCGCGATTGCTTGCGCCTCGTTTCGAGGAAGGTTGTTCCATGCTTGCCGACTACCACGTGCACTCAGCGTTCAGCGATGACTCGACCTACGAGGTGGAGGACGTGTGCCGCGACGCGGTGCGCCTGAACCTCGGCGAGATCTGCTTCACCGACCACGTGGATTACGGCGTGAAGCCCGACCACGCCGGCCCCGACACGCGCGTGGTCGACGGCAAGCCCGTGGTCAACGTCGACTACCCGCGCTACTTCCCCGCGCTGCCCGCCGCGCGCGAGCGGTTCGCAGGCGACCTCACCGTGAGGAGCGGGCTTGAGCTCGGCGTGCAGAGCCATACGGTCCCGCGGTTCAACGCGCTGTTCTCGACCTGGGAGCAGGAGCTTGACTTCACGATCCTGTCGATCCACCAGGTGGGCGACCAGGAGTTCTGGACCGGCGACTTCCAGCGCGGGCGCACCCAGCAAGAGTACAACGAGGCGTACTACCAGGAACTTTACGACGTGGTGCGCGAGTTTTCCCACTACAGCGTGCTGGGGCACCTGGACCTCATCAAGCGCTACGACCCGGCGGGCGTCTATCCGTTTGAGAAGAGCCGCGAGATGATCGCCGAGATTCTGAGGCAGGTGATCCGCGACGGCAAGGGCATCGAGGTGAACACCTCGAGCTTCCGCTACGGCCTGCCCGACCTGCAGCCGTGCACGGACATCCTGCGGCTTTACCGCGACCTGGGCGGCCGCATCGTCACCGTCGGCAGCGACACCCACAAACCCGAGCACCTGGGTGCCTACATCGCGCTGGTGAAGCGGCGGCTGGCGGCGCTGGGCTACGAGCGGTACTGCACGTTTGACAAGATGGAGCCCGTGTTCCACCCGATCGACGACTGACGAGGCGCGCGGCGCTTCGGGCGCAGGGAAGCGTTTTCGCAGGTAAATGCTTGGCGGCGCACTTCGGTCAAAATCGGGGCGTGCGCCTGCCGGCTTTCTTTGGGGCATCCGCCCCTCCGCCCCGCGTGCTGGTTGCGCCGACGCAACGTGCTATGCTTGGGATAGACAGCGGAAGGGGTACCATGGAGGCGCTGTACGCTCAGATAGACAAGCTGCTGCCGGACGGATGGGTTCACGCTGCCGTGTGGGGCGTCATCCTCTTTGCGATCACGGCGGCGACCGCCCGCGTGGCGACCAAGCTCATGCGGCACGTGCTGCGCAGCGACGACAACCCGCTGCCCTCCTCCAGCATCATCGTGAACATCGTGCGCGCCACCGTCTGGATCATCGGCGGCAGCACCATCTTGGGGTCGTGCTTCAACATCAACGTCAGCAGCATCATCGCCGGCCTCGGGGTTGTCGGTATCGCCGTGTCCCTGGGCTTTCAGGACACGCTCTCCAACCTCATCGGCGGGCTGCAGGTAACGTTCATGCGCATCGTGCAGCCCGGCGACAACATCCAGGTGGGCGGGCAGACCGGCGTGGTGCGCGACGTGAGCTGGCGGCACACCACCATCACCAACACCTCGGGGCAGACCATCATCATCCCCAACTCGGTGATCTCGACCACCGCGCTCGTGCAGCTGCCCCCGGCAACGCTAACCGTGGTGCCGTTTGCCGTAGCCACCGACGACCGCCCCATGGACGAGGTTGCCGAGCAGGTGCGCGCGCTCGCGGCCGAAGCGGCAGCCAAGGTGGGCACGGTGACGCAGGAGCCCAAGGTGCTGTTCGCTGAGATCACCGAGTACGGCTTCAAGGGCAAGGTCATCCTGCAGATGGAAGACCCCGCAGAGGTATCTGCAGCGGTGGACGCCATCATCCGCGCCATCGCGCCGGTCACGCGGTAGGGGCGCACGGCCAACGCGAGGCCATGGCGGGCACCCGGGTGCCTGAGCGGCGGCGAAACACCCTCTCGCTTACGGCACTCGTGCAAACCTCGCAGTTAAAGTGCACACCATATGGGAACTCTCCAGTAGACCGCGCTGTCGCATCGCAAAATCGCAGGTAAACGATGGGCTAATTGCGGATGTACTTCGCATGCCCTGTTCGATGCGCACTTTAAGAGCGAGGTTTGCGCCGGATCCCGGCTGAGAGGCTCTGGCGCTGAGGCTCTATAAGCCAAAAACGCTGTAAGCCAAAACGTCCGCCGCTTCACGGGGGCGCCCGCGCAAGGGCCACCCGCAAGAAAGGCGCGCCGACCCCCTTCTGTCACATTTCCGCACGCACTCCCGCCGCAGGCGGTGCGCATGGTACAGTGACGAGGTACTTTGCCGCATGCATCGCAGCAGAAGATGGGAGAACATATGAGCACCGTGAACGTTGGCATCATCGGGTTGGGAACCGTGGGCGGCGGCACCGCCCACGTGATCCTCAACCGCCATGACGACTTCCTGAAGCATTACGGCTACGACCTCAAGATCAAGCGCGCGTGTGCCCTAGAGCCCGAGCGCGCCGCCGAGCTGGGCATCGCGCCGGAGGCCTTCACCACCGACTGGCGCGACGTGGTGACCGACCCCGACGTGAACATCGTGGTGGAGCTCATCGGCGGCGACCACCCCGCCACCGAGATCTTCGAGGCGGCCTTCGCCGCGGGCAAGCACGTGGTCACCGCCAACAAGGCGCTGCTCGGCCGCCACGTTGAGAAGCTTGCGCACGAGGCGGCGGCTGCCGGCGTGCAGATCAAGTGCGAGGCGGCGGCGGGCGGCGGCATCCCCATCGTGAACGCGCTGGAGCACACGCTGGTGGGCAACGAGATCCTCACCGTGGCCGGCATCCTGAACGGCACCACCAACTACATCCTCACCCGCGTGGAAAACGAGGGCAAGAGCTTTGACGAGGTGTTGGCCGACGCGCAGCACCTGGGTTACGCCGAGGCCGATCCCACCGCCGACGTGGACGGCTTCGACGCGGCCGCCAAGGTGGCCATCCTCGCCTCCATCGGCTTCCGCACGCGCGTCACCACCGATGACGTGCACACCGAGGGCATCCGCAGCATCGCGCCGATCGACTTTGAGATGGCGCACAACATGGGTTGCACCATCAAGCTGCTGGGCATCGCACGCAACACCGCCGCGGGCGTGGACGCGCGCGTGCAGCCCACGATGATCCCGACGAGCCACATGCTGGCAAGCGTCTCCAACGCCATGAACGCCGTGTACGTGGTGGGCGACGCTGTGGGCGAGACCATGTTCTACGGCGCCGGCGCTGGCTCCTATCCCACCGCCTCCGCCGTGGTGGGCGACATCTGCGTGCTGGCCGAGCACATCACGGGCGGCACCGTGGCACCCGAGAGCGAGCCGTTTGAGCGCAGCCTGCCGGTGCTGCCCATCGAGGAGCTGGTGACCCGCTACTACCTGCGCCTTTCGGTTGAGGACAAGCTCGGCGCACTGGCCGAGGCGGTGCAGGTGTTCGCCAAGCACAACGTCTCGGTGGCACGCATCAACCAAAACGAGGTGGGCACCGACGGCGCCAACACGCTGGTGTTCGTGACGCACAAGGCCTCCGAGCGCGACATGCAGGCAGCCTGCGCCGAGCTGCGTGGCCTGGACTCCGTGCGCGAGGTGGCGGCGCTCATCCGCATCGAGGATTGCGACGCCTGGACGGACGGCGTGATGGCCAACTAGGGCGAGAAGCGCCCTCGGCACCGCGCCGCCGAGGGCGTGGTACACTAAAGCGTGCGCCTTGGGGGCGTGGCGGAATTGGCATACGCAGGAGACTTAAAATCTCTCGCCGCAAGGATTGTGGGTTCGAGTCCCACCGCCCCTACCAAGCGAACCAAGCGCCCGATGCACCTGTCCGCACCGGGCGCTTTTACGTGGGATGCGGCGGGGCTCGAACCCCGCTGGGGGCGCGGAGCGCAAGGCGAAGAGGCCGGAAGGCCTCTTCGTAGCGGAGCGCGGCCATGGGCCGCAGGCACATGGCCGGGGGCGGGCGGCGCCAGCCGCGCGCCGAGTCCCACCGCCCCTACCAAGCGAACCAAGCGCCCGATGCACCTGTCCGCACCGGGCGCTTTTACGTGGGATGCGGCGGGGCTCGAACCCCGCTGGGGGCGCGGAGCGCAAGGCGAAGAGGCCGGCACTTATCCGCCGGTATCGCAGATAAAAAGAGGTTGCCCGCTGAGGCAACACCTAACTCGCCATTCTTGGCAGTTTAGACGTTGCCCAAGCGGGCAGCCGAACATCCGATGCGCTGAAAGCGCGCAACCGCGCCGCAGGGTGAGCGCAGGAACCTTTGCGGCCAGAAGCAGGCGCATCTGCGCAGCGAGAAAGCGCCTCCGCACCTACGCAATCACGGGCGCGGGGATCCCCAGTGCAATGAACACGGCAAGCAAGATCAGCGCCGCAGCGGCCACAACGGCGGCAGCGCCCTTCCAGCGGGTGGCGTCGTCGGCGTAGAGATAGCGGGTGGCGTCGGTCTTCATGTGCGGCTCCTTGCAACCGGGACGAACAGACAGCGCCACGCAAGCTCCCGCCGAGTCGGCTCGCGCAGGCCGGGCCGCACCGCCCGACGCCCGCAATGCCCGGGGGCCTCTGTTGGCGCGTTGCTATTGTCGCAGGCAAGTATCAACAAACCATCTCAAAATGGTTAACGGCGCGTAAAGAAGAACAAGGCGACCGCCGCACGCCTGGGCGCGGCACCGAGGCAACCGACCCAGCCCGCCGCAACGAACCCGCACGGCTAGATAAGCCCCAGATGCTTGCACGCGTTCCAAATGCCGTCGTCGTCAACGCCGGTGGTCACGTAGTCAGCCGCCGCCTTCACGTTGTCCCCGGCGTTGCCCATGGCAACGCCCGTCCCCACCGCCTGGAGCATGGAGATGTCGTTGCCGCCGTCACCAAACGCAACCGCCTCGTCCAGCGTGAAGCCGAAGCGCTCGCACATGGCGCGCACGCCCTCGGGCTTGCCACCGCCCATGGGGATCACGTCGCAGAAGTCGTCGCACCAGCGAGCCGTCACCACGTAGGGGTTGCCCTCGGTCACCAGGTGCTCGTCCGGCTCGCCCACAAACGCGCACATCTGCATGATCTCGAGCTCAAGGGCGCTGGACGGGTCGCGCTCCTTGTACACCAGGCCGCAATGGCGCTCGTTGTGAAGCACGCGAGGACTGTGGCCGCTGATGAACGAGTCGTCCTCCGTCATGAACAGCGCCTCGTACAGGCCGGCCTCCACCTGCTCGACCACGCGCTCGACGCCGGCACGGTCGATGGACTGGTGGCGGAACTCGCCCTGGCCGTCGAAGCACACCTGACCGTTGAGGGTCACGTAGCCGTCGAAGCCGTGGTTCACCGACTCGGGCAGCATGCGGAACACGCGTCCCGTCGCCACGAAAACCTTGACACCGGCGGCGCGCAGAGCGTCGAGCGCACGGCGCGTCGAGGCGGGGACGTCGTGGGTTTTGAAGCTCAGGAGCGTGCCGTCTACGTCGAAGAACGCAGCTTTGATCATGGCGGGCCTTCCCTTTAGTCCGGACGGTTTGCGAGGCGTCGCGTAGATTGTAGGCGATCCGGCGGCTCTTCCGCACACAGGGCCGGATTTCTGCAAAAACTCGGCCGCGCAACACGCCTACCCCGCCAGCAACAGCCTCCGGTACGCGTTGAGCCCCTGCACCAGCACGCGCTCGTTGAAGTTGAAGGTGTCGGCATGCAGCGGGATGCCCGTGCCGGTCCCGAGCAAGAAGAACACCCCGGGAAGATGCTGCTGGTAAAAGGCAAAGTCCTCGGCGATGAGCAGCGGCTCGGGCACCAGCTCCACGCCACCCAGCGCCTCCTCCGCCCAGGCAAACAGCTCGCGGTTGTTCACCACCGGCGGGTATCCTTCCGAGAAATGCAGGTCGAACGCGCACCCGCAGCTCGCGCAGGCCTCTTCGGCGCACGCGCGCACCGCCGCACGGGCGCGCTCGGACATCTGCTCGGAAAACACGCGCAGGCTGCCCTCGACCACGGCATCGGCGGCGATGGCGTTGCGCACCGACCCGCTCGCCATGTGGCCGAACTTGAGCAGGCAGGGGTCTTCGGGGTCCTCGGCGGCGAGCGCTGCGGTGGCCTTATCGGCCGCGCAGACAAAGCGCACCGCGGAAAGCAGGGCGTCGCGGCCCTCTTGATGCTTGGCGATGTGGCTCGACACGCCACGCACGGTGAGCGTGGTCTCGCTTGAGCGTGCGAGAAGCGCCCCCGGCCGGCTGGCCACCACGCCCTCCGGCAGGTCGGGCCACAAGTGGAAGCCGAAGATGCGGTCGACCCGGCGACGCTCGAACACGCCCGACTCGCACACTATCTTGGCGCCGCCCGTGGTCTCCTCAGCCGGCTGGAACACAAAAAGCACGTTGCGGGTCAGAGCGGGCTCGGAGGGCTCGGAGCCCTCGGCCGGCCCGGCAGGCCCGCCGCCAGCGCCCGCGCCCGCCGCGCGGCCCGCCCGCAACGCCTCAACCTGCTCGCTCACCCAGCAAGCCGCCGCAAGCGCCATGGCCATATGCCCGTCGTGCCCGCAGGCGTGCATCCGCCCCGGGTGCTCGGAGGCAAAGGAGGCGCCGCTTTGCTCGCAAATGGGCAGCGCATCCATGTCCGCGCGGATGGCCGTGGCAGGCCCCGAGCCCGCCGGGCGGCCGAGCGCGGCGTCCACGTCAAAGTACGCGCACACGCAGCTCGGGCAGGGCGAGAACACCTGGCAGCTCAGGCCCTCCAGCACGCCGCGCACGTAGGCGATGGTCTCGGGCAGGTCGAAGTCGAGCTCGGGGATACGGTGGAGGTCGCGCCTCAAGCGCGTGAGCAGGGCGAGGTCGGCCTCTTGCGAGGGCACAGACAGCGGGTTCATGAAAACGTCCTCTCCCGCCCGCGGGCGCGGGCGCATGTTCGTACGCAGCCCATTGTGGCACAACGTGACGCGGGCGGGCGCGCGATCCTCCGCCCCGCGCGCCGCCTGTGCGCATTGGGTTACATCTTGCGCGCGGCCTTGTGGGGCGCCGGCGCGCATGGTAGGGTAACCCTTACGATAGAGGCGCGAGGAAGAAGAAGCGCGTGCGAGCCGGCCGGGCTAAGACCGCGCGCAGAGGCAACCTCGCCGAACCCGTCGCGGCCGGCAGCCGCCGCGGGTGGGCCTGCGGGAAAGACCCGCAGGACTGTCTGCCGCGAAACGTTGCAGGAGCGCTATCAAGGAGAGAACCCATGGCACCAGCCTCCCCCACCTCTGACAACCAGGGCGTCCAAGGCGTCCAGCCCGCCGCCGCAACCTGCCCGGCCGCTGCAGCCGACGCCGCGAACGCAGTCGCACCCGCGCCGCACGCACCCGCGGACCCCACCACGTTCCCCGGCGCCCCGGACCACCGTGTCCCGGCCGACCAGGTGCCCGCCGCAACGGCCGCCTACGCGGCCAAGCGCCCCTTCGTAACCAAATCCCAGCTCGAGGAGATCTGCGAGCGCTTCCCCACGCCCTTCCACCTCTACGACGAGGCGGGCATCCGAGCCAACGTGCGCGCGCTGCGCCGTGCCTTCAGCTGGAACAAGGGCTTCCGCGAGTATTTTGCCGTGAAGGCGACGCCCAACCCCTTCATCCTCGACATCCTGCGCGAGGAGGGCTGCGGGGTCGACTGCGCCAGCGACGTTGAGCTCATGCTCGCCCACGCCTGCGGCTTCACCGCCCACGACATCATGTTCTCCTCGAACGACACCCCGCAGGCCGACTTTAAGCTGGCGGCGCGCCTGGGCGCCATCGTGAACCTGGACGACCTCACCCACCTGCCGTTTTTCGAGCAGGCGTGCCGCACGCAGGCCGCTGCGGGCCTCATGCCCGCCCCGGGCCTGCCCGGCGGCCCCGCGCCTGCCGGCAACGGCGCCGCAGCCGGCCCGCTTCCCGAGACCGTGTGCTGCCGCTTCAACCCCGGCGGCCTGTTCACGCTCTCCAACGGCATCATGGACAACCCCGGCGACTCCAAGTACGGCATGACCGAGGAGCAGCTCTTCCAGGCGTTCCGCGAGCTCAAGGCGCGCGGCGTGCGCCGCTTCGGCCTACACGCGTTCTTGGCCAGCAACACCGTCACCAACGAGTACTACCCCAAGCTCGCCGGCATCCTGTTCGAGCTGGCGCGCCGCCTGCAGACCGAAACCGGCGCGCACATCGCCTTCGTGAACCTCTCGGGCGGCGTGGGCGTTGCCTACCGCCCCGACCAGACCCCCAACGACATCGCCGCCATCGGCGCGGGCGTGCGCGAGGCCTACGAGCGCATCCTCGTCCCCGCCGGCATGGGCGACGTCGCCATCTTCACCGAGCTCGGCCGCTTCATGCTGGCCCCGTACGGCTGCCTGGTAACCCGCGCCATCCACGAGAAGCACATCTACAAGGAGTACGTGGGCGTCGACGCCTGCGCGGTGAACCTCATGCGCCCGGCCATGTACGGCGCCTACCACCACGTAACGGTGATGGGCCAGCCCGGGGGCCCCGACAAAAGCGCCGGCGCCGTCCCGGCCGACCGCGTTTACGACATCGTGGGCAGCCTGTGCGAGAACAACGACAAGTTCGCCGTCGACCGGGCTCTGCCCGCCGTTGACCGGGGTGACCTGCTCGTTGTCCACGACACCGGCGCCCACGGCTTCTCTATGGGCTACAACTACAACGGACGCCTCAAGTCGGCCGAGGTGCTGCTGCGCAAGAACGGCGAGCCCCAGCTCATCCGCCGCGCCGAGACCCCGCGCGACTACTTCGCCACCTTCGACTGCTTCGGCGACCTCTTCGCACGGCTTGAGGACGCCTCGGCGCTCGAGGCGCCGGCGGCAGGGGAAACCGCACGCTAGCACAGAGGCGGCGAGGCCGCTGCGGGCGCTACGCGCCGCGCCGCCGGTATCAGAGGCTCTTCTTACCCGCCCGCACCGCAACCTGTGTCGGGAGCCCGCGCCGCCCGCCGGTTCCGGAACCCGTCGCATAGCAACCCTTGCGCAAGAGAAAGGCAGCTACCATGGACGCACGCACGCTAGAGGGATCGATCGTCGCGCTGGTCACGCCGTTCAACGAGGACGGCAGCGTGAACTTCGACGAGCTCGGACGGCTCGTGGACTTTCAGATTGCAAACGGCACGGACGGCATCCTGACGCTGGGCACCACCGGCGAGAGCTCCACCATGACCGACGAGGAGGACGACGCCGTCTGCGCCTTTGTGGTGGAGCGCGTGGCCGGACGCGTGCCGGTGATCGCGGGGTCGGGCTCCAACTCCACCGCCACGCAGCTGGCCAAGAGCTTAAGCTACCAGCGGCTCGGCGCCGACGCGCTGCTCATCATCTCGCCGTACTACAACAAGAGCAACGAGGAGGGCATCTACCGGCACCTGGCCACTGTGGCCGACGCGGTGGAGATCCCCTGCATCCTGTACAACATCCCCGGCCGCACGGGCTGCTCCATCAGCGTGCGCAACGTGGAGCGGCTGGCCGCGCACCCCAACGTCATGGCCATCAAGGAGGCGTCGGGCAACATCGGCTATGCGGCCGACATCGCCCATACGCTGGGGCCGGACTTCAAGATGTTCTCGGGCAACGACGACATGGTGGTGCCGCTGATGAGCCTGGGCGCCTCGGGCGTGATCAGCGTGTGGGCCAACGTGCAGCCGGCGCTGGTGGCCGAGATGTGCCATGCGTGGCTCGCCGGCGACGTTGACCGCGCCCGCCAGATCCAGGTGGCCGGGCTGCCGCTGGTGCGCGCGCTCTTTTCGGAGGTGAACCCCATCCCGGTGAAGGAGGCGCTGGCGCAGATGGGCATGATCGGCGCGAACTACCGCCTGCCGCTGTTCCCCATGGCGGACGGCACGCGCGCCAAGCTGGTTGAGGCTATGAAGGGAGCTGGTCTTGTTGATTAAGGTTGCGATCATGGGCACGGGCCGCATGGGCACGCTGATCCGCGAGGCGGCCGAGGCTGCGCGCACCGACGCGGGCGAGGCCGTGTTCGAGGTGGTGGCGCAGGTGGGCTTTGAGCTCGGCGAGCTTGACATGGCGCCTGCCGCCGACGTGATGATCGACTTCTCCAACGCCAGCACGCTCGACGCCGTGGCCGCCTACGTGCGGCGCTGCGGCTGCGCGCTGGTGTGCGGCACCACCGGCTACACGCCCGGGCAGGTAGACGAGCTGCGCGCGCTCGGGCAGGTGGCGCCCGTGATCCAGAGCGGCAACTACTCGCTGGGCGTGGCGGCGCTGCGGCACGCCTCGGCGCTTGTGGCCCGCGAGCTGCCCGGCTTTGACATCGAAATCACCGAGTGCCACCACAACCAGAAGGTGGATGCGCCGAGCGGCACCGCGGCGCTGCTGTTCGACGCGGTGAACGGGGCGCGCGGCGGGGTGCTCACCCCGGTGTACGGCCGGCACGGCCAGGTTGGCGCGAGAAACGCCGACGAGGTGGGCATGCACTCGCTGCGCGGCGGCACGGTCCCCGGCGTGCACACGGTGTCGTTCTTCGGAACGGACGAGGAGGTCTCGCTCACCCACCGCGCCACGAGCCGCCAGATCTTCGTGACCGGCGCCATCGCCGCCGCGCGCAAGATCGTGGAGAAGCCCGCAGGGTTCTACACCTTCGACGAGCTGATGTTCGGCGCGTAAGCAAAGCCCCCCCTGGGCGGGGCCGGGATCGGGCGGCAGGAGGAGGGGGCGGGGTTACCGTCTGGTGCTCAAACGGTTCCCTTTGCGACGAAAGCGCCGGAAACGGCGCTTTCTGCTCATGCGGAACTGCGCCCAGACGGATAACCCCGAACCCCTCCTCGCGCAAGCTTTTCGCTATGCGCGAAGCTCGCTCAGAGAACGCGCTGGGAAACACCCCGGCCCTGCACGCCCCTCACGGCTTCACGGAGAGTGGGAAAAGGGAGCGACAACACAGACCTGCCGGCTTTACAAGGCCTGCACCTCTCGTCCGCCCTTTGCGCGTAAACTCTTCTACGAAACAACCGGTCCTGCTTGCGCAGCCATCAACATGAAAGGAAAAAAGAACACCATGAACGCTCAGGAGATCATCGACTTCATCGCTAGCGCACCTAAGAAGACGCCGGTCAAGCTGGTGGTGCGCGAGAAGGCGGGCGCCAAGATCAACTGGAAGGCCGGCGACGGGTCGGGTGCCAAGGATCCGGTGCACGTGTACGGTGGGCGCAAGGGGCGCGTCGTGTACGGCGACTGGGCCGACCTGAAGCCGGTGCTCGAGGCCAACGCCGAGCTTATCGCCCACTACGAGGTGGAGAACGACTGCCGCAACTCCGCGGTGCCTATGCTCGACCTCAAGGGCGTGAACGCGCGCATCGAGCCGGGCGCCATCATCCGCGACAAGGTGGAGATCGGCGACAACGCGGTGGTCATGATGGGCGCGGTGATCAACATCGGCGCGGTCATTGGCGCGGGCACCATGATCGACATGAACGCCGTGCTGGGCGGGCGCGCCACCGTGGGCAAGAACTGCCACGTGGGCGCCGGCACCGTGCTGGCCGGCGTGGTGGAGCCGGCGAGCGCCACGCCCGTGATCATCGAGGACAACGTGATGATCGGCGCGAACGCCGTGGTGCTGGAAGGCGTGCACGTGGGCGAGAACGCCGTCATCGCCGCCGGCGCCGTGGTGGTTGAGGACGTGCCGGCCGGCGCCGTGGTGGCCGGCGTGCCCGCGCGCGTGATCAAGCAGCGCGATGCGCAGACCGACAGCAAGACCGGCCTGGTAGAGGGCCTGCGCCAGCTGTAAACACCGCAGAGCGACACGGCCGCTCCGGCTGTGCCGGTTGCCGCATGGGCTCCACTCAAACGAGAAGGGCCTCCTCCCGCTCCATGCCGGGAGGAGGCCCTTTGCCGTTATGGAAGGGTCCGGGCAGTCGCTGCACCGGCATGCATGCCTTGGTTGGTCGCGATCTTGTTATGCAGGCTCTCGGTTGGTCGCGATTACGTCGCGCAGGCGCAGGTGACGCACAGGTTAGTCGCAAATCCGTCGCCCAGGCCCTAGTTGGCCGCAATCTCGTCACCCAGGGCACCGGTCGGTCGCACTTTCGACATGCACTGTGCAGTTAACCGCTCAAACCGCAGCCAACTCTCGGATTTCCAGGAGTTGCGCGTCGCCGAGACGATCAACCGATTCTTGGACGTCGAACCAGCGACCAACCTGCCCCTTAGATGTCGACCCCGCAGCCAACCGCGGAGCGTGGCGCGCAGGCCCGCGGGCCGGCAACCGCCCGTAAGACGAAATGCGCCAGATTAGGCCCGGCCTAAATTGGCGCATCGGGGCGATGAGCCCGGCGCACGGGGAAATGGATGTCGTTTTGCGCGGGGGCGCCGAGTAGACCGACCAAGCACCACTCGTTCTACCTGCGCTTTTCCTGCAGCGCGGGGCGTCTCTACTCGAAGAACCCCTCTAAAACCACATCCATTTTCTCTGAACGGGGTAATACAGCCGCCCGATGCCCCGTCCGCCCCGTTCCATTTTACGAAATGCGCCAAATTAGGCACGGCCTAATTTGGCGCATCGGGACGGAGCGACCAGTCAGCGAGCGGAGCCGGAGGGCCCGAGATTGCGGCGAAAGACGGAGCGCACGCACCTAGCCGGTGGTGCACGGCGACTTGAACCGCAAGGTAGAGCCCTCCGGCCCCGCGCAGCGTCGACAAAGTCTAGCGGACGCGGATCAAGTGATCCGCCGTGCGGAACTTGGTGAACAGCGGGACGTACTCGATGATCACGCTGGAGCTCTCGAGGCCGTACCAGCGCACCGGCGAGCCGGCCACGCTGCGGATGGCGTACTTAAGCGAGATCGCGAAGCGGTCGATCGGCGTCACGTCGGACTCGGGCGAGAGGGTCTTGCGCAGCATGCAGAAGCGGAACGAGCCAATAACGCCGGGATCCTCGTACACCGAGTAGTCGCGCGGCTGCGGCGGCAGCTCGCCGGACGCCGACAGCTCCTGTACGATCTGGCGCAGGTAGGCGTTCACGCGCTGCGGAACCTTGTAGCCCAGGTACAGGTGCACCTTGAACACGAAGTCCGAGCCGAAGTTCTCCACCGCGTAGGCGCAGGTGTAGGGATCCTCGGTCACCTCGACGCACACGAACCAGTAGGCGCGGGCGCGCTTGGGATGGCGGTCCAAGATGGAGTAGAGCACGTCGCGGTCGAGATGCTCGCGATCGCCGGTGCCCACAAGGTACACTAGGTTGTCGGCCAGGCGGTCGACCGTGTTGTCATGGCGCAGGCGGTCGAGCATGGGCACGTAGCGCTTCACCGGCAGCAGTGTGGCCTGGCGGCGCTCAACGTTGGTGCCGAAGTACCAGGCAACCATGATGGCCATAATGGCCAGCGCCATGAGCAGCGTGAAGTAGCCGCCGTGGAAGAACTTGGTGAGCGAGGAGCCGCAGAAGAAGCCCTCGAGCACCACGAAGAACGCCACGAAGACCCACGGGAGGACCTTGAGGTCGCGGATCTTGCGCAGGTAGGTGAAGAGCAGAAGCGTGGTGCACAGCATGGTGATGGTGATAGCCAGGCCGTAGGCCGCCTCCATGTGCGCCGAGGACTGGAACAGCAGGATCACCACGATGCAGCCCACCCACAGCACGTTGTTGACCATGGGGATATAGAGCTGGCCCTTGGTCTCGGCCGGGTAGAAGACCTGCATGTGCGGCATGAGGTCCAGGCGGCTGGCCTCGGACACCAGCGAGAACGCGCCGGTGATGAGCGCCTGCGAGGCGATGATGGCCGCGAGCGTGGAAAGCGCCACCGCGAACGGGCGGATGGGCCCGCCGAGCATCTGGAAGAAGGGGTTGAGGTCGGCGATGGCCGCAAGCTCGAGGTTGCCGGCGTTGGCGAGCAGCCACGCGCCCTGGCCCAGGTAGCTCAGGATCAGGCAGACCTTCACAAACGGCCAGGTGGCGTAGATGTTGCCCTTGCCCACGTGGCCCATGTCGGAGTACAGCGCCTCGGCACCCGTGGTGGCCAGAAAGCAGCTGCCCAGAATCATGATGCCCGCGTGGTTATGCGGGCTGAACAGAAACGAGATGCCGTAGACCGGGTTGATGGCGCGCAGGACGCTGAGGTTGCCCAGCACGTAGTACAGGCCCGCGCCGCCCAAGAAGAGGAACCAAAACGTCATGACCGGGCCGAACGCGCGCCCCAGCCTGCTCGTGCCGGCGCGCTGCGCGGCAAAGAGCACGCACACGATGACCAAGGTGATGATAACCACGTTGGTCTGCTCGTCGCCGATGACCGCATGCATCTGCGGAATGGTGCGCAAGCCCTCGATGGCGGTGGTGATGGTGACCGCCGGGGTGAGGATGCCGTCGGCGAGAAGCGCCGAGCCGCCCAGCATGGCCGGGATGATGAGCCACTTGCCGTAGCGTCTGACCAGGCTGTAGAGCGCAAAGATGCCGCCTTCGCCGTGGTTGTCGGCCTTAAGCGAGATCAGCACGTACTTCACCGTGGTGAGCAGCGTGACCGTCCAGATGACGAGCGACAGCGCGCCGAGGATGAACTCCTCGTTCACGGTCATGATGCCGCCCTGGCCCGCCAGCAGCGCCTTGGTCACGTACATGGGCGAGGTGCCGATGTCGCCGTACACCACGCCGAGGGTTACGAGCATCGCCGCGAAGCTGACCGGGATGGCGCTCTTCGATGCAGACGGCGCGGGCGCTGAGCCCGTTTTGCCCGTAGAAGCCGCTTTACTCATATGCTCCTGTTTCTGTCAGGGCCGCGCCACAGCGCAAGCCCGCCACAACGGCTCCGCCCTCCCCCGGCACACCGGACGCCACCGGGCGCAATCGGCCGGGGGCGCGCGTAAAAGCCGTCCCTGCAGTAACCACCTATTGTAGATACGCCTGCATCCTCTGGCAACAGCTGCTAGCAGGGCGGATGCCAAAACCCTCAACCTTCGGTTAAAAGTTTGGGGCGCAGGTTGCGCCATGCCGGCGCCTGGCGAGAAAAACGCGCAGGACGAGAAGGGCTAGCGTGCGAGAAGGTCTGGGCAGGGCGAGATGGGCGCGCCGTCAGCGGAGCGCCCTTGCACGCGGAGCCCCCGCACAGCAGCGGGGTTGCCGGCACACCGCGCGGGCGCCCCCTACGCGCGGAGCTTCTCGGCCAGCTGGCGCTGGGCCACTGCCGGCGTGGTGCGGCGCAGGCGGTAGGCGTGATGGATCCGCGGGTTGCGCGCAAAGTCCTCCGGGATGGTTGAGGCCGTGATGTCCTCCAGGATCACGCCGGCGCGGGCGAGCGCGGCAAGGTCGGGCTTGAACGTGCGCAGGTTGCACGAGAAGATGGCCTGGCCGTCCACCGTGAGCAGGCGCGACACGCCGATGAGCAGCTCCACGTGGTCGCGCTGCACGTCGAAGCTGCGGCCGCCCATGCTGGATGAGTTGGAGAAGGTGGGCGGGTCGCAAAAGATGAGGTTCCAGCGGTTGCGGGTGTGGCGCTGCTCGTTGATCCAGGCGATCACGTCCGCGCGGACGAACTCGTGCGCGCGCCCGGCAAAGCCGTTGCGCTCCATGTTGCGCTGCGCCCAGTCAAGGTAGGTGCGCGAGAGGTCCACCGTGGTGGTTGCGCGCGCGCCGCCATCGGCCGCATAGCAGGTTGCCGTGCCGGTGTAGGCGAACAGGTTGAGGAAGCGCGGCACGTCGTAGGCGTCCTCGCGCACCAGCCCGCGCGTGATGCGGTGATCCAGGAAAAGCCCCGTGTCCAGGCGGTCGTCGAAGTTGACCTCGAAGGTGAGGCCGCCCTCCTCCACCAGCACCGGGCGAGAAGCGCCCGCGCACGCAGAGCCCTGCGCGCCGAACGGGGCGCGGCCGGCGCCCGCGGCGCCCGCGTACTGCGAGCCGCCCTTGGCGCGGCGGCGGGCCTTCACGGCAACGTGATCCGCCGGTACGTCCAGCACCACCGGCGCGATGGCCACCGCGTCGAGCAGGCGCGCCTCGGCAAGCGACGGGTCAACGGTCTTGGGGGCCTGGTACTCGGCGATGACGAGCCAGCGACCCGGCGTCGCGGCCGAGCCCTCGTACAGGTCGATGGCGCAGGCGTAGTCGGGCAGGTCGGCGTCGTAGACGCGGTAGCAGGTCACGCCCGCGCGACGCGCCCACTTGCGCCGCTGGCGCGCCACCTTCTTGAGACGGCCCGCGAACTGGTCGGACTGCGGCACCAGCACCGGTACCTTTCCCTTGTCGCCCAAGTCGAGAAGCGCCTGCTCGGCAGGGCGGACAGCGCTGGCGCCGGAGCCGCGGCGGGCGGAGGAGGAGGCGCCGGCATCGGTGCCGCGGGCATCGCGCGAGGCGGTACCCGGCGCCACGGCGGCCCCGGCTGCGGCAGGGGCGTCCTCTGCGGAGCCGGATCCGGCTGCAGCCGCCTCGGACGCGGCGGCGCGGGCCTCCCCCGCCGCGGGATACACCAACAGCACGGCGTCCTCCTGCTGGGGCTTCACGGCCACGGCGGACGCCGGCGCGGCGCCGAGCGCGCGGGAAAGCGCGTCGTCGTACGCAAGCACCGCCAGCGGGAAGTCCTCGCACGCCGGGGCGCGGTGCACGGCCGCCGCTGTGGAGAGCACAAGCGGCAGGCGCGCCGGCGCCACGGGACGCAGGTCGAGCACCACCAGGCCGCGCCGAGCGGATGCGGAAGCGGCGGCCTGACGCGCGGCGGCCTGCTCCATGCGCTGGCGGTTGCGCGGGCGCTTGGTGGTTGCGCGGGTGGGTAGGGAGCCGTTCTTCTCATCCGCCGCCAAAGCGTCGAGAACCGCGGCGGCCGAAGGCTCCACCACCTCAACGCAGGAGCCCACACCCGCCGCGTGCGCGACGCGCTGGGCAAAGCGCGCGGCGGCCGCGTCGACGTCGGCGGCGATCACGCGCACGCGCTTGGCGGCTGCCGCTGCCTCGGCGCGCTCGTCGGCCTCGGCGAGCAGCGCAAACCACGTGTCGGCGTCGTGCGCGGCCCAAGACTCGAAGCCCCAGCGCACGCGCGTGGCGCCCGGCGCGCGGTCAAGCGCCATGGCGGCCGCCTCGATGGCCACGCCGCCGCCGGCGCAGGAGAGGTCGACCAGCACGGGCTCCGCCGCGCGGCAGGCGCGGTACCAGCCCGCGGCGTCGAGCAGCAGCGCCGCGTAGTCGGGACGCAGCACGGCGGCCGGCGCGCCAGGGCGCGTGGCCTCGCGCGGGAGGCGCTTGAACAGCGGGTCGCCCGACAAATCGAAGCTGAAGGTGGCCTTGCTGCCCGAGAGCGAGACGGCCAGGCGCGCGTCGGCCGCGCGCGCGTCCGTGCGCGGGCGCTCGCCGCGGCGCTCCGCGAGCCGATCGCACACGGCGTCCTTCACGCGCAGGGCGGTGAAGTGCGTGTTGCGCAGCTCGGGGCTTGTGCCGCGCGCCGCCACGGAGATGCTGGCGCCCGGCGCCACGATGTCCTCCCAGGCAAGGCCGAGCGCGGCGGCGTAGAGCGCGTCGGCCGTGGCGGCCTGCGCGCGGCCGAGCACGACGAAGACGCGGCTCGCCAGGCGCGACCACAGGCAGGCGCGGTAGGCGTCGACGGGCTCGCCCTCGAAGGCGACGCGGCCCTTCAGACGACGCACGCGGGGGAGCTTGAGCGCGGTGAGCTCACCGGCGAGGGCGCGCTCAAAACCGGCAGGGCACGTGGCAAAGAATTCCATGGGGCTCTTTCGGGTAGCGGGCCTGAGGCCCGGGCGGTTCGGCTGCCCGCTATTATCGCCCAACGCAGGGCTTTGGCAGGTCGGCTGCGGCAAACGCGCACAAACTGAGAATCCCGCCGCCGCGCGTCCGGCCCCCGGGCGTGCGTCAGGCGCGCCGCTCTCCCGTCCAGTTGGCGACCCACGCGGCGGCGGAGCGGTTCATCTCGGCCATGAACGCCGAGGTGTGCTTGCGCACGTACAGGTCGCGCACGCGCCCGCCGGGTTCCTCGCCGCGCGAGCATGCGCGCGGGCGGAAGAGACGGTCCTGCTCGGCAACCTGCCGGTCGAGCGTCTCGGGGTCGGCGCGGCGGTACTCCTCCTCCATCACGAGGTTTACCTGCGGATGCGGGGTCTGCGGGCGCTCTTTGGCCGGCACGCCCAGCACGAGCATGGAAAGCGGCACGGTATGCTTAGGCAGCTTGAGCAGGGCGGCAACCTCCGCGGCGTTCTCCAAGATGTCGCCGATGTAGCAGGTTCCAAGCCCCACCGCCTCCGCGGTGAGAACGGCCGTCTGCGCGGCGGCCATGGTGTCCTCGGCCGCCAGCAGGAGCTCGCCGACGCCGGGCGCGGGGCGATGCCCGGCGGCACCCGGCTGCACGCGCTCGAAGCAGCCCGCGTGACCGAACAGGTCAATCCACTTGGCGTAGTCTGCCACGAACACGAGGGCCCACGGCGCGGTGGCGATGAAGGGCTGGTGGTCGCAGAGCTCGGCGAGGGCGTCGAGGGTGTCCTGGCGCTGGATGCTGATGACGGAGTAGAGCATCATGGCGCCGGCGCTGGGCGCGCGGCTGGCGGCGTGCAAAACGGCAGCGCGCTGGGCGTCGGTGACGCGGCCGGCCGGCGTGGCCTTGTCGTTGAACAGGCGCGTTGAGCTGCGGCGGTTGATCAGCGCGAGCGTGGGGTCGGACGAGAAGGGCGCGGCGGGGGCGGCGGGGGCGGTGGCTGCGTCGGCGGCGCTTGGGACGGCGGGTGCAGATTCCATGGGGCTCCTTAGTCACGGGGATTGGCGCGTGCGGGTGCGGTGCGCCGGACACGTGCCGCGCGCAAAACACGCGGGGCACGCGAGGCGCGACCCCATGATAGCCCCGGCCGGGGCGGGCGCAGCGCAGGAAGCGGCGCATCGGAAATGCGCCGCGCAAGCAAGCCGGCTGCGCAGCGCGCAAGAAACGGCCCCGCGGGATTGGCGGGGCCGGTACAGCAACCGGCGGTGATCGCATGTGGGGCTGCGCGAGAGGGACGAGCGGGGGCCTTCGGCGCAAGTCCCACCCGACCGGCAACGCTTCGCCGCGCCGCACCTGCGGGGCGAAAGAGCACAAAACGCCTCCCGTTGACGCATGGGATTGGGATCCGGATCAAGCACCCAGGCCAAAAGCGCACCCATACGATACGCGTGGGCGAAACGCACGCTCATACGAAGAGTTTGGGCGACAAAAGCACTCATACGAAACGCTTGGGCGAGGAGAGCACTCGTACGAGCGCGATTATTGCCGCGAGGGAAACCTGGTCAAAGCTGGTCTTTCTAACGGTAACGTTTCCGCAGGTAAAAGGACACCTGTCCGCAAAGCAACAAAGCGCGGAGCGAGATGGACCGTCGTACGAACGCCCCTCTCGCCCAAACGCGTCGTATGAACGCGCATTTCGCCCACGCGCGTCGTATGAATGGTCTTCTCGCCCAAATCCTTCGTATGGATGCTCTTCTCGCCCAGGTGCGTCGTATAAGTGAGAGATTCGCCCACGCGCGTCGTATGAGTGAGAGATTCGCCCACGCGCGTCGTATGAATGCGATCTTGGCCCACGTGCGGTGGTATGAGCCGCGTCGGCGACAACTTCGCCCGCGCACCGCGAGCAGACAGCGACTTCGGCACAGGCCGCCCATCTTGCAGGCCGCCCATCTTGCAGGCCGCCCGCCCTGCGGGTCGCCCGCCTGCGGGTCGCCCGTCTTGTGCACTATAACCCGGCGGGCCAGCGGCTTTCGCGCAGATCCACGTGGTTATCGTCCAAAAAGACCACGCCCTCGTCCTCCAGCAGCTGACGCTGGACCTCGGCGCCGCCAAAGGCGAACCCCTCGCAGATGCGGCCGTCGGCAAACACCACGCGGTGGCAGGGGATCACACCCGGCTCGGGGTTGCTGTGCAGCGCATACCCCACGAAGCGCGCCTTGCGCGGCTCGCCCACCAGCTTGGCCACTTGGCCGTACGTGGCCACGCACCCTTCCGGGATCTGCCGCACCACCTCGTACACGCGCGAGAAGAACCCTGCGCGCTCAGATTCCCGCTGCTTTGCCATAGCCTGTCCCCTCGCCCGTGCGCCGCGCAGCCGCCTGCAACGCACCGTGTCCTTTGCCGCGCGCCGCGCAAGACGCTCCGCGCTTTTCTCCCCGCATTGTACGCCTGGCATCGCCTCTCGCCCGAAACCGCAAAGCGGAAGGTATTCGCCACGCAGAAAGACGGGCTTACCGGCTGAAGGCGCGTACAATTGAGCTGTGACGTTGCATGCAGCCCCGCGACGCCTCATACACCGACAGCGGGGTGGGAAGGAGCTTTATGGTTAAGACGCTGGTTCTCGTGCGCCACGGCAAGGCGCAGTCCGCCGCCCCCGGGCAGGCCGACATCGAGCGCGCCCTCACGGTCGAGGGGCGGGCCGCCTTGGCTTCGTCGCGCGGATTCAGCCGCACGTTCTCGCTGCTCAGCGACGAGGAGCGCGAAAACGCCGTTATCTGGACGAGCCCGGCGGTGCGCGCGCAGCAGACCGCGCAGGAAGTGGCCGAGGCCGTGGGCCTGCACACCATCCTGGGCGACCGCAAGGTCGTGACCTGCGAAAGCCTGCTCAGCCAAGACGGCGACGCGTTCCTGGCCGAGCTGGATCGCGTGAATGCCAGCTGCCTCATCGCCGTGGGACACATCCCGTTTATGGAGACGATGACCGAGTTCCTTACCGGCGCGGAGATTTCCTTCAAACCCGGCGCGGCGGCAGCCATCAAGATGGGCAAGACGATCAAACCCGGCAAGGCGCGCCTGGCGTGGTTCGTGCAGGGGCCCAAAGCTAAGTAGCGGAAGCGCCGCCCGGCAATCCCAGCCTCATACCGCGCGGAAAAGAGGCGTTCCGGCGCCTTTTTTCTTGCGCAAACACCCACGCGGCGCCGCGCATCGACCGAAAAACGCACCCACAAGCAAATTGGATGTTGTTTAGAGCGGGTACCTCAAGTAGCCAAACAAACGTCAGGGCCCGTACCAGGCATTTTGTTGAGTGGAACGACCGGTGTACTTGAGAGGCCCTCGCAAAACAACATCCATTTTTGTTTTACGGCCACCGTAGGTCGCACAACCCGCTTCCACAGGCGCCCCGAGAGCGGTTTTCACGCTGCTCCACCTGCGCGCACAGAACAAGAGCCGGCCGAATGGCTTCATGGCGTCAGAATATGTCTGAGAAAGTACTATGACAGGCATAATACTATGTTACACTGAGGTCACCGCAAGACGGATACCAGCCGAGACCCGGACAGCACGCGCGTCACGGACGGCATCCGCGCAGACACGGAAAGCACGGAACGGGGTGATTGCATGGCAGCGCGCGACGCGGAAAGCGACCTTATCCGGGGCAACATCGACGCCATCGTGCTGCGCTCGCTTTCCAAGCACGACAGCTACGGCTACGAGATCCTGAAGGACATCGCCGCCACCAGCCAAGGCGAGTACGAGATGAAAGAGCCCTCGCTCTACACCAGCCTCAAGCGCCTGGAAAAGCAGGGTTTCATCGAAGGTTACTGGGGCAGCGAGTCCCAGGGGGCGCGGCGCAAGTACTACCGCGTCACGCCGGCCGGCGCACAAGAGCTCGACGCGGCCATCGGCCGGTGGAGGCGCGCACGCCGGGTGATCGATCAGCTGCTAGGACAGACCGACCAGCATTCCACCAGCCAGAACGGAGGCAACCGATGAACGAGCTGCGCATGTACGTTGAGCACCTGTTTGAGGGGCGCGTGCTCACCGCCGAGGCGATCGAGCTTAAAGAGGAGATCTACGGCAACCTGGTTGCCCGCTACGACGACTACCGCGCCCAGGGCATGGGGGAAAGCGACGCGCTCACCAAGACCATGGCGAGCGTCACCGACATCAACGAGCTGTTGGACGGCTTTGACGAGAGAAACGCAGGAAACGGCGCGAGCGAGGACGCGCTCAACGCGGCAAGCGGAACGCGTGCGAACGCGGAGGGTGAGGCTGTCGCGTCCGATGCCGCGGGCGGTAAGGACGCCACGCGCCCCGGCGCGCAGGACGCAGGCAACGGCGCGATCCTCGCGCACAGCGACGCGCCGCGCATCGGAGTGCCGACGCCGCCGGAGGGCGCCCCGGCGCCGGATGCCGCGTCAGGCTCAGAGAGCGCGGCGGACGAGAAAGGCGGCGCCGGCGACACCAGCCGCGCGCCCGAAAACCAGCCGAAGCGCCAAGGGCTGCGCGTGGCGCTGATCGCCTTGGGAGCCGTTGCGGTACTGGCGGTGGCCTTCGCGGTGGGCATTCCCCTGCTTGGCGGCGCATCTCTGCTGGCCCAGAAATACAACCCAACGGGCGCAACCGCCCCTAGCGACGAGCTCTCGACGCAGGACGGCAACGCGGACGATGAGCCCGAGGAGGACTTTGCGCAAAGCGGCGTCCAGCGCTCGGCCATCCAGATGCAGCTTGAGGATCTGCGCCTCGCCGACATCCAGCAGTACCTGAACGCCGGTGTCATGGGCAACGCAGCCAACCTTGCCGAGCTGATCGACCGCCTGCCGGGCTCGACGCTTGGCCCCAGCGTTGAGGAGGTCGACGCCGCCAGCCGCACCGTCCAGCTCGCCTACCGCTATCAGGAGGACAGCGTAGACGACGAGGATCTTGACCGCGCGCTTGTCTTCAACACAACCGTGCTGATGTGCGCCACCGACGCGCCGGACACCGTGCGCATCGTCACGTGCGACGACGCAGCCGGCAGCGGGGTCGGCACGCAAGGCGGCAACGGAGCGCAGCGCGGCGATCGCGCGCTCGACGGCAGCGGCAACCCGAATGCCGACGCGGAGACGTACCTGTTCACGCGCGAGATGCTGGAAAGCCCCAACGGCTGGAGCCACGCGCTCACGCCCGAGCGCGTTGCCACGCAAGCCGAGCTCGACGCCAACCTCCGCAACCCCGTGCTGGAAAACGGCGACTTAGTGGAGCTCATCGCCGAGAAGGCCCGCGTGCTGCAGTAGCAGCGCCCGGCTTGCGCACCGTCATTTCGAGGGCCGGCCCCGCAACTTGCGTGCGGGGCCGGCCTTTCGCTGGACGGGTGCGGGCTGTTCTCATCCGGCCTGTCCGCACCCCCCCGCCCGCGCGGTTATCGTCCACCGGCGCGCTTAGAACGCACGCGCCGCCTTCACGCACGCCTCAACCAGGCTGTCGATGGTGGCGCGCTCGGCCGAGACGCACGCAAACCCGCACGCCTCGGCGGCCGCGCGCGTGGAGGCGCCGAGGCACACCGCCAGCGGCAGCCCCGCGCCGGGCGCGCCCGGCCCCTCAAGGCCGAGCGCCCGCGCGAAGCCCTTGACCGTAGACGCGCTAGTAAACGTTACGAAGTCCACGCCGCCCTCCCGCAGGCGCCGCGTCAAGCCGCGCGGCGGCTCCTCAGGGGCAAGCACCGTCTCGTAGGCGTCTATCTGCTCGTACGGCACGCCGGCGCGCGTGAGCTCCCGCGGGAGGTCGTCGGCGCCGGACGCCGAGCGGAACAGCAGCACGGGCTTCTCGTCTGCCGGGGCTTGCCCGCGCTCGGCGCAGATACGCTCAGCCAGACCCCGGCCAAGGTGCGCGCCGTCGTAAACCTCCGGCACGTAATCTGCGTGGACACCGCGGGAGCGCAGGGCCTCGGCCGTGGCCGACCCGATGGCCGCAACGCGCACCGCGGCCAGCGCGCGCACGTCGAGCCCCGCCGCCTCGATGGCGCAAAACAGGCACCGCACGCCGTACGTGCTGGTCAGCACCACCCAGCCGAAGCGCGGCAGGCGCTGCGCCGCGCACGCGAGAACCTCGTCTGCGGCCTGACGCGTCTCTATGCAGGGCAGGTATGCCACGCGCGCGCCGAGTGCGGCGAGCTTGTCCACCAGCCCTTGGGCCCGGTCGCGCGGGCGCGTCACCAGCGCAACCCTGCCGCGCAGAGGCAGGCGGTCGTACCAGCCAAGGTCGGGCGAGAAGCGCGCAACCTCGCCCACCACCAGCACCGCCGGGCTTTTCACACCGGCCTCGCGCGCGGCGTTCGCCATGCGCCCGAGCGGCGCGTAAACGCTGCGCTGCTCGGGCGTGGTGCCGCGCTCAACCACCGCGACCGGTGTTTCGGGACCCATCCCCGCCTGAAGCAGCCCCGCGCAGATCTCCCCCATGGTGGCTACCGCCATGAGAAACACGCAGGTACCGCCCGCACGCACTAGCGCGTCAAAGTCTATGCCCAGCGCGCCGTTCGCCTGGCGGTGGCCCGTCACCACATGCACCGACGCCGACGCGCGCCGGTCGGTAACCGGGACGCCCGCATACGCCGGAGCGGCAAACGCGCTGGTCACCCCCGGCACCACCTCAAACGGCACGCCGTTTTCAACCAGGTACGAGGCCTCCTCGCCCCCGCGGCCGAACAGGTACGGGTCGCCGCCCTTGAGCCGGACCACCAGCCCGCCCGCCCCGACGGCGCGCGCCTCCTCAACCAGGATCTCGTTGATGCGATGCTGCGGAACCGGATGGCTCCCCTGCTCCTTGCCCACGTTCACCAGCTTGGCGTGCGCGGCCAGGGCAAGCAGCTCCGACGCCACGAGCCGGTCGTGCACCACCACGTCTGCCCGGACGAGAAGATCGCGCCCGCGCACTGTGATGAGGCCGGGGTCGCCGGGGCCGGCACCCACCAGGGCAACCAAGGCGCACGGGGGCGCGGCAGGTGCTGACGCGGCAGGTACCGGTGCAGCGGAGGCTGGCACGGTGGGGGTCGGTGCGGCAAGGGCTGATGCGGCGGGGGCTGGATGCTCTTGCTGTGCGCGGGTTTCGTTTTGAGTGGTGGAGACGGACAGCGCTTCCGGCTGGGTCAGGCTGCTGCCGGCGCCCTCCGCGCGGCCCGCGCCAACCGAACCGCAAAAGCCCTGCGCGTGCGTGCCCGCCTTGCCGAACTGACCCATGCTTTCCGCCGCCTTTCCGTCGCCTGCCTCGAACGCTTACTTTTATGCGCCCCGAACCGTTGCCGTCGGCAACGGCTGTTGCTGACCAGTATTTCACCACAGCAAGCCCCCGGCATGCGCACATGATGAAAAAAAGCGCTGCACGGACGCCGCGCGCAAACAAAGGCGCCGCGCGGACGTTGCATACGCAAGCAAGGGCGCCGCGCGCAGCGCGCGGGCCGACGGCTCACGGCGGCAAGCGCACGCAGAAAGGCGGGCCCGCCGGCATGGCGGGCGAAAAGCGCCCCGATACGAAACTCCAGGGCGAAAATCGAAACGATACGACGCGTTTGGGCGAAACCGCGCATGATACGAGCCGGCTGGGCGAGAACCGCGCTCGTACGAGCGTAGTTCTCGCGCACTCGCCTCTGCTGTCGCGGCCATACCCCGTGTACCAGGGCGTTTGCCGAAGCGAGAAAACAACAATACCCCAAGTGAGCTGCGCGCGCCCTCGTATGAATGCACTCTTCGCCCAAAGGCGTCGTATGAACGTGTTTTTCGCCCAAAAAGCTCGGATGAGTGAGTTTTTCGCCACGCGGCTTCGTATGGGTGCGCTTTTCGCCCAGGAAGCTCGTATGGATGTGCTTTTCGCCCAAGAGGCTCGTGTGAGTGAAACTTTCGGCCCAGGAAGCTCACATACGTGAAATCTTCGTCCGAGAGGTTCGTATGAGCGAGCCCTGCGCCCAGAAAGGCCTGCAGGGCCACGCTGCGCCTGAGGAAACCCGTGCCCAGAAAGGCCACACGAAGGAACAGCGCGCGCTGCGAGCCGACCCCGCGTGAAACGACCCCTCGTCCGCGCAGCGCGCACCCGACGGTCAAACCCGACCAACGCCGAGGGCCGAGTGCCGCGCGCCGTTGCCACCCCACGCAACGCCGCCGCCGGCAGCCGCCGTCCCGTCCTTGCCCCAGCGCCGGCGCGCTGCGCCCCGTTCCCTACAGCAGCGAGCGGGCGAGGGCCGCCGCCTCTTCCTCGCAGGCATCGCGCGCAAGCACCGCCTCATCGCGCAGGCAGATGCGGCCGTCGGGCGTGGCGTACAGGCCGCGCAGCCACAGCGACCCCTCGCCGCGCGGCACGGCGTAGGCTGCGCACGGCATGGCGCAGTCCGCCCCAAGCGCCCGCGTGAACGCGCGCTCGGCCCGGCCGCAGGCGCTCGCGTCCTCGTCGCTGTACCCGTCCATCCACGACGCGCGGTCGTCCGCGCGCACCGTCACCGCCATGATGCCCTGCCCTGCCGAGGGCAGCATCTCCTCGGGCGCCAGCGCGCGGTCGATGCGCGCAGCAAGCCCCAGGCGCTTGAGCCCGGCAGCCGCCAGCACCAGCGCGCCGTACTGCCCGTTGTCAAGCTTGGCCAGGCGCGTGTTCACGTTGCCGCGCACCGGCTCAACCGGCACGCCCGGCAGCAGCGCCTGCAGCTGCAGGCGCCGGCGCGCGCTTGAGCACCCCACCGGCAGCCGCCGCGCCTGGAGCCAAGCCGCAAGCGCCCGCACGTCACGCGGATCGGGGGCGCCGGGCAGGGGCGTGCCGGCAGCCGTTCTCGGCAGCGCCAACACGTCGCGTGGGTCCTCGCGCGGGGAGAAGCCCGCCACGCGGATACGCGGATCAAGCTCGGCGGGAAGGTCCTTCAGGCTGTGCACCGCCGCATCGATCTCGCCGGTTACCAGCGCGCGGTCGAGCTCGCGCACGAACAGGCCCTTGCCGCCGATCTTGTCCAGCGGCTTGTCTTGGATGCGGTCGCCGGTGGTGGTAAGGCCCACGAGCTCGTAGGCAAAGCCCGGGCAGCGCGCGCGGACGCCCTCGCCCACCAGCCGGGCCTGCTCCATAGCCAAAAGCGATTTCCGCGTGCCGATGCGCACCACGCTCATGCGCTCTCCTCCCCTGCCAAAACCCTGCGCACGGCCGACGCCGCGCGAGCTACGCCGACGTGGTCGCCGTCGGTAGATACGATACCGCACACCAGCGCGGGCCCCTCGGCCAGCGCCGGGAAAAAGAACGTGCACTCATCGGCCGCGTCGGCCACCGAAACGGGGATGCCCGCCGCCCGACAGCGCGCGCCCACCTGCCGGTTGACCGCGCGGTCGCCGGTTGCCGCCACCACCAGCGCGCAGCCCTCCTCGTCGCCGGGCTGGTAGGCGCGGGGAAGAAGATCAACCGCTACGGCGCCCGCGGGGCCCTGCGGCCCCCAGCCCTCACCGGCGCCCTCGGCGCCCAGGCGCGGGTCCGCCAACGTAACGCGCGCGCCGAAGCGGGCGAGCGCCTGGGCACGCCGCGTTCCCACAGTCCCCGCACCCACCACGAGGCAGCGCGCGCCGGCGAGCGACACGAACAGCGGAAAGCGCGACGGCCGGGGCGCGGCGCCGGGAACGCCAAGGGCACCAGCAGCAGAGAGCGAAGAAGCAGCGGGCGGCTGTTCGGCGCGCAGCGCGGCGCCGACCTCAGCGAGCGCTGCGCATCCCGAAGCAACTGCCGCGAGAGAGGCGTTGCCGCTGCGCTCCGCAGCGGCAGTCGGCGCGACCGCGAGCCCAGCCGACGCGCCCCCACCTCCGCGCGAGCCGTCGGCGTCGCAACGCACAGGCCCCGGGCCGCACGCAACCGGCTCGGCCGCAAGCGCATGGCGCGCCACCAGCTCGCGCACAGCCGGCATGTCCGCCAGACCCTCGGGATGCACCTCAACCTCGTAACCCGCTGCGGCAAGGCGCGCCCTCCAGCTTTCCGGGCCGCTGCCGGCGATGTCGCGCGCGGCATGCACGCCGGCAGCGAGCATCAACGGCACCAGCAAGGCCCGACGCGCTCCGAGGCCCCTGAGCTCGCGCAGCACGTCCTCAAAGCACGGGCGCAGCCGCAGCGTTCCCACCAGCAGGTCGGCGCGGCCCGTCATACGCAGAAACTGCGCCAGCGCCGCATAGGGAAGCTGCGCCGGCCCTTCCGCCCCGTGTCCCACAAACACCACCGCCTGCCCGGGCACCGGCGGGTGCCGGCGCGCCAGCGCCTCGGCCAGGTAACTTGCGTCAGCCACCGCGCCGATAAGCGGCGCACCCAGCCGCACGGCCGCAAAACGCTCTGCGGCATCTGCCGCCGCAGCCTCCACCTGCCGGTAGGCGTGCCCCGGCACCAGCTGCGTAGCGGCTACCACGACCTCGCTGGCGCCCTTCTCGCGCAACCGGCCAAACGCCGCAGAAAGCTCTGACGCCGCCCCCGCGCGGGCCACCGCGCAGGGCACCGCACCGCACGGCGCGCCCCAACGCCGGCACACCTCGCGATGCACCGCCTCGGCCAGGGCCGCCACGCTCGGCGCAAGGCTGCCACGCGTGCTGCCGTAGCAGGCAACGAGCAGGCCCGTCTTCCCCGCGGCCACCGCTCACTCACCCACCTTGATGTGCACCGGGTCGGGCAGCGCGCCGCGCTTGTCCAGCCAGCGCGCCGCCGCATAGCCCGCCACCAGCACCGCAGGCATCACGCAGGCCAGCACGCCGTTGAGAGCCGCCGATTCCTGCTCGGTCAGCGCGCCGAGGTTCGCCAGCACCAGCACGCTGACCGCCGCCAGGCCCACCGCGGCCAGCGCCGGCGCAACCAGGCGGCGAAACCGCCCGTAGGCAAACCCCCTCTCACCGGCGTGGGCGCCCAGATAGCGCAGGGCCGCAACCGAGCACAGGAGCTCCAGCAGCATCACGCCCACGCAGGCGAGAGCCGACGCGATGGCGCCTATCTGCGCGTAGGGCGAGAAGCCCGCCGCGCCCGCCACTGCCAAGACCGCCCCGCCGAAAAGCGCCTGGGCAAGACCCGCCACGTACGGGCTCTTGCGCGTGCGGTGCGTGCGCGCGAGAGCCCGCGGCAAAAGCCCGGCGCGGCCGAAGGCGAACAGGTAGCGCGAGGCCGCGTTGTGCGCCGAGACCCAGCACGCCAGCGAGCTCAGCAGGTAAAACCAGTTGTACACGTGCCCGAAGCCCGCGCCCAACCGCTCCTGCACGATGCGGTACAAAAGCGTGCCGGCGTCCTCGCCCTGCGTTGCGGCAACCGCCGCCGCGGGCCCCAGCGCCGCGATCATGGCCCACGACGCCGCCACGAACAGCAGCGCCGTGAGCGCAAGCGCAGCGTAGGTTGCAACGGGCACCGTGCGGTGGGCGTTGCGCGCCTCCTCGGCGTACTCGGCCGTGGCCTCGAACCCCAAGTAGCACGCGAACGCGAACACAAGCCCCAGCCCCGGCGCCCCGCTTGCGAACGAGGAGGGCGCAAACGACGCCGCGGGAAAGGCCGCCGGCCCCTCTTGCAGCAGAACCGCGCCCACGGCCGCCCCGACGATCACCAGCTCGAGCACCAGGCACGCGCCCAGAAAGCGAGCGCCCACCTCTATGCCCGCGTAGCCCAAAAGCCACACCACCACCCACAGCGCCGCTGCCACGGCCCACCACGGAAGCTCCAACCCCAGCTCGAAGCCGAGGTTGCGTGAGACGATGTAGCCGCCCATGGCGGAGGTGCACACGGTGAGCACGTTGTACGCGACAAGCGCCAGGTAGCCCGCCGCCGCGCCCGCCCGCCGCCCGAGCCCCTCCGAAACGTAGGCGTAAAAGGCGCCGGCGTTGGCCACGTGCTCGCTCATGGCGGTGTACCCGGCGGCGAACAGCGCGAGCACCGCGCCCACCACCACGAAGTCGGCCGGAGCGGCGACGCCATTGCCGTGGCCGATGATGAGCGGGATGTTGGCCGCGCACGCCGCCAGCGGGGCGATGGCCGCGATGACGATGAAAACGAGCGCCGGCGCGCCGAGCGCGTTGCGCTTGAGCTCGGTGCTCGCACCCGCGCGTCCCCCTGTTGCCTTGCCGTTGCCCATGCGGCGCCCCTTCCTGTAAACCCCAAGGACCTGCCGTCCCCTCTTTGGCACTCCATCATATCAGCGCGTGCGGACATGAAATCCTCGCGCAGCACCCCGGAGCGCCCTTCTCGCCCGCGCAACGAGGCGGCGCGGCCCGTCCTCCCGGCGGCCGCTGCGCGCCATGTCCGCACGAAAGCGTATGATGGAACCGTTATCGGAAAGGGCCCGCAAGCGCATCGCCGCGCCCGCCCTTCCCGCACGTAAACGTTAGGGGGAGCCCATGAACTACCTGATCGTGGGAGGCGTTGCCGCCGGCACCAAGGCGGCCGCCAAGATCAAACGCTGCGACCGCGCGGCAAACGTGCGCGTCATCACCCGCGACGCCGACATCTCCTATGCCGGCTGCGGCCTGCCGTACTACGTCGGCGGCGGCATCCAAACGCGCGACGAGCTCATCGTGAACACGCCCGCCAAGTACGAGGCCCTCACCGGCGTGCGCGTGGAAACGGGCGTGGAGGCCACCGGGCTCAACGCCGAGGCCCACGAGGTTTCCGTGCGCCGCGCAGACGGCACCTGCGGCACCGAGCCCTACGACAAGCTCGTCATCGCCACGGGCGCGGCGCCCTTCGTGCCGCCCGTGCCGGGGCGCGACCTCGCCGGCGTGTTCTGCGTCCGCACGCCCGACGACGCCGAGGGCCTGCGCGCCTACGTTAACGACAACGCCTGCCGCCGCGCCGTGGTGGTGGGCGCCGGCTTCATCGGCCTGGAGGTGGCCGAGAACCTCGCCGCGCGCGGCCTTGCCGTCACGGTGATCGACGCCGCAGACCAGATCCTCCCCAACATCTTCGACGCCGAGATGGCCGCCTGGGCCACCCGCCAGCTCAAGGCCGCCGGCATGCGCGTCCTCACCGGCACGGCCCTGGCCGCCGTCGAGCCCGGCGCGGGCGAGGCGTCCGGTCGCGCAGCCGGCGTGAGGACGGCCAGCGGCACCCTGCCGGCCGACGTGGTGGTTCTCGCCATCGGCATCCGCCCGGCAACCGCGTGGCTCGAGGGCTCGGGTGTCGAGATGCTCAAGGGCTGCATCCTGGTGGACGAGCAGATGCAGACCAACCTGCCCGACGTGTACGCCGCCGGCGACTGCGCCGAGGTGAGAAACGCCCTCACCGGCGCGCCGCAGTGGAGCGCCATGGGATCCACCGCCAACATCAGCGCCCGCGCGCTGGCCAAGACCCTCACCGGCACGCCGACCCCCTACCCCGGCGTGCTGGGCACCGGGGTGATCAAGCTCACCGCCGCCCTGAACGGCGGGCGTACCGGCCTCACCGAAAAGCAGGCGCGCGCCGCGGGGTTTGACGCGCAGAGCATCGTGTGCGTCGTGGACGACAAGGCCCACTACTACCCCGGCGCCTCGAACTTCTTCATCAAGCTTGTCGCCGACGCCGCCACGCACCGGCTCCTTGGCGTGCAGGTCTTCGGCTCCGGCGCCGTTGACAAGGTGGTCGACGTCATGGTGGTGGCGCTGTACCAGAAGCTCAAGGTCGAGGACCTGGACCTCATGGACTTCGCCTACGCGCCGCCCTTCTCAACCGCCATCCACCCGCTGGTGACCGCCGGCTACATCCTGGAGAACAAGCTCTCCGGAGCCTTCGAGACCTTCACGCCCGCCCAGTACGCCGCCGGCGAGGCCGCAGGCTACGAGGTCGTAGACGTGCTGCCCGAGCCCACCATCCCCGGCGCGCGCTGGGTCAACTTGGGCGAAATCGACGCGGACGGCATCCCCGGCATCGAGCGGGACGCCAAGATCCTGCTGGTGTGCGCCAAGGGCAAGCGCGGCTATTTTGCGCAGAACCGCCTCAAGGCCGCCGGCTACACCGCCACGCGCGTGCTCGAGGGAGGCATGACCTTCAACGAGGTCCGCGTGCCGCGCCCGGCCGGCAAGAAGCTGCCCGCCGCCGAGATCAAGCGTCTGAAGGGCCTGGGCTGCCTGCAGGACAAGCGCTTTGACGACGTGTTCAACGTGCGCGTCATCACCCGCAACGGCAAGCTCACCGCCGCCGAGCAGAAGGTGGTTGCCGAGGCGTCCGAGAAGTTCGGCTCCGGCGAGGTGACCATGACCACGCGCCTCACGCTGGAGATCCAGGGCGTGAGGTACGAGCAGATCGAACCCTGCATCGCCTACCTGCAGGAGCACGGCCTGGACGCCGGCGGCACCGGCTCCAAGGTGCGCCCGGTGGTGAGCTGCAAGGGCACCACCTGCCAGTACGGCCTTATCGACACCTTCGACCTCTCGGAGAAGCTGCACGAGCGCTTCTACGTGGGCTACCACGGCGTCGAGCTGCCGCACAAGTTCAAGATCGCCGTGGGCGGCTGCCCCAACATGTGCGTGAAGCCCGACCTCAACGACCTGGGCATCGTGGGCCAGCGCGTGCCGCAGGTCGACCTGGCCAAGTGCCGCGCGTGCAAGGTCTGCCAGGTGGTGAGCGCCTGCCCCATGGGCGACGCGCAGGTGGGCCCAGACGGCAAGATCACCATCGACGGCACCCTCTGCAACCACTGCGGGCGCTGCATAGGATCCTGCCCGTTCGACGCGGTGACCGAGGAGGTCACGGCCTACAAGGTCTACATCGGCGGGCGCTGGGGCAAGAAGACCGCGCACGGCCAGGCGCTCGACAAGCTCTTCACCAGCGAGGACGAGGTTATGGACGTGGTTGAGCGCGCCATCCTCTTCTTCCGCGACGAGGGCCAAAGCGGCGAGCGCTTCGCCGACACCGTGGCGCGCCTGGGCTTCGACTACGTGCAGGACAAGCTCCTCACGGCGCCGATCGACAAGGACGCCATCCTCGCCAAGCAGGTGACCGGCGGCGCCACCTGCTAAGCGCGGCCGCACGGCCGTGACGCAACGGGGCCGGATCAAAGCGATCCGACCCCGTTTTTCCGCACATGCCGTGCCGGCTCAGGCGCAAGCCGCCCATCACCGGCAGCTACGCCGCCGGCTCCCCGGCCGCGGGATCCGCTTCCGTCTCCTCCGCGCCAGCCTCGGCCGTGCTGCCGTCTTTCGCCGTCAGGGACGCCACGGTGTAGGCGCCGTTTTCACCTGCATCCTCGACGTACGTGAAGCTGATCTCGTCGCCCGCGCGGTAAGCCACGATGGGAAGCATCTCCGGCAGCGCGAAGTCATAGATGGCCGGGGCTCCCTCCAGCGTCACATAGAAATGCGAGGTGCCGTCCACCACGGCCTGCGCCATGGTTGCGATGACGCCCGAGGCCTCGGCCTCGTTTGCCACCGCGGCGGCATCTTCCTCAGAAAGCAGCCCCTCGCCAGAGAGCTGCGCCAGGTAGTCGTCCTGGCAGGCCGCCACTGTCTCGCCGGTCGCCACGTTTTGGTACTGCTCGACGTTGATCATGGCGAACATCTTCACCAAACCCGCGTCGTCCTTCATGCTCATGAAGTACGTGGGTTGCCCGGCGATGTTCAGAAGCAGCGGGAAGGTGGCCTGGTAGCGCAGGTTCTGCAGCTCGCCCTCGGCGCTGGCCATGGCCGAATCCTCGGTAGCCCCCGCCATGGGGTAGAAGTGCGACTCGCCCGTACGCTGGTTCACCAGGATAAACCCTACGATGGAGTTGTCGGCCGTGACGCTGGTCACGCCGGAGTACAGGTAGATGTCCTCGCCCTGCGCCAGGTAGTTGTAGCCCAGCTGGCCGTCGGTCCCCGGCGTGGAGCGGACAACGCCCTCCTGGCCGAGCCAGGAGTTGAGCCAGCCGTTCTGGTACATGCCGCTCCAGTTGTACTGCTGGATGATGAGGTCGGAGGGGTAGGCGCGGTCCACCCAGGTGGGGCAGTCCTCTACGGCGTAGTCAGCGGTCTCGCCCGTGCAGGCGTTCACCAGCACCACGCGCTGGATGGTGGCGCCGTCAAACAGGCCGATCGTGCGGCGCGTCACCGGGTAGACCCACCAGGGGTTGCCCTCCTCGTCCAGCTCGAAGGACTTCTGGTCGAACATATACGTGGGGTACGCGAGCTGCGTGTAGCGGTCAACGTTGCGCGCCAGCGGCTCGGACTCCGAGTACTTGATGCCCTCGTCCAGGCGCACCACCTCGGCCTCCTGCGTCACCATGTCAACCATCACGTAGGCAGGCAGGCCGTCGTCGCGGTTGGCGAACCACTTGAACAGGTCGGCATACGCCAGCGGGCTCACGCGCACCGGGCGCCCCTGGTAGTTGATCATGCTGTAGGTGTCCGCGATCTCGAACTGGCTCACGTACTCGGGGATCGATCCCATGGCGCGGTTGCCCAGAAGCACCGCCGACGCGCGGTCGATAACGGGCACCTCGCTGTAGTTGACCTCGGCGATGTCCTCCTCAAAAACGCCGTCGGTGGTGTTGAGCACCGTGGCATAGCGCTCGGCGTTGCCCGGGATGAAGGGCTGACCGGCCAGAAGCCCGATGAAGAACGCCGCGATAACCGCCGCCGGGATGTACATGAGGCGCTTGAAAAGCGCGGCGCGCCCGGGATGGCGCACGCTGGCGATGCCGAACGCCGCCATAACGATGAGCGCCGCCGTGATGATCCAGCCCCACACCTGCTGGCTGCGCAGGTTGATGGCCGGATGGAACCACCAGTAGCAGCCCACAAGCGCCGCCACGGCGATAAGCGCAAGCGCGATAAGCCCGCGGCGGCTCCACTGCGCTACCCGCCCCCACAGATCCGGGCTGCCCCAGCCGCCGCCGAAGCCGCCGCTCCCGCCAGCGCCGCCCGCGTGGGGGCGCTGGCCGTGAAAGGCGCCGGAGCCTCCCCCGCCTGCCTTGGCGGAAGCGCGCGTGTGGCGACGTCGCGCCCGGGCGCCGGCGTCCTTCTCGCCCGCCTCGGCAGAGGCGCGGGCACCGCGCGCAGAAGACGGCGCGTCAGCACCGGAAGAGGCGTCCGCTTCGGGGTCGTCCACCACGGCGTCCACGGGAATGGCGCCGTCCTCGTCGCGCCCGGCGTCGTCGGGGCGCGGGAAACGCATGCCGAACATGCTGGCTACCAGGTCTTCGAGGTCTTGGTCGCGTTGCGACATCGGAGGGCTCCTTTCGGGGGCTCGTACGTAAGCCGCTTGTACCCACTCCCTCACAACGCATGCGCACCCGGGCTTCGCGCGTGCGCGAGGCAAACTCCCCACAGCGCCGGTCGACAAGAGCGCCGTCCTCGCCAAGCAGGTAACCGGCAGCGTCGCCCGCAAAGCACGAACATGCAGCAACGGCTATGTATGAGAAGGACCGAGACGCTCCCTGGCGCCCCGGCCCTTGTCTTATCGTTCTTGCCCCAAGACGTCCGCCTACAATTTGGCAAACATACGCGCAGACCCGGGCATATTCCGGAACCCGTACCGCGCGTAAAACCCATGTGCGGCAGCGTCTACAGGATCCACCACCAACGCCCGCGCGCCGATTTGCTCGGACACCAATTCTGAGCGATGCACCGCGTCAAGCAGCAGGTCACGACCCAACCCTCGGCCCTGAAAACGCTGGTCGACGCCCAGCATGCCCAGCAGGATAACCGGAATCTGCTGAGGAGCGTTCCGCGCTATCCAGCCCGACGTTTCGGCACGTGTGACCGACTGCACGCTTAGCGTATAAAACCCCGCCAACACATCCTCGCAGAAAGTAACGTACACCACAGCCGTCCCCGCCGCGCGGGCACCGCGTGCGCGGTGATCCAACCAATCGTCAACCAGACCTACTCCTGAGCAAAAGCCCGCCAGGCTGTCTTCATCCCGCAAGATGCGCGGACGGGTGAAACTCATTGCTCCCACCGTGTCTGCTCACCGCGGAAAACCTCAAACATCGGATCGGGCTCGGCATCGAGAAGCGCAGCGAACCGATCGAACGCGTCGGCAGAAAGCCGCACGAGCCCCTGCTCGAAAATATCCCGACGCGCCGACTCCATCAGCTGGTTGAGCGACCACTGGGAAACGCTCATACCGTTGATGCGCGCAGCCATATCGATCTGGTTTCGCTGATCCTCAGTCATGCGTAAGTCAAGGCGGCTGCTCTTTTTCTCCTGCACCATTGACGGCATCATAAGCCTCCTATGTACGGTGACTCACCGTCAGTTTAGAAAATGCCCGGATGCGCGTCAAGCGCACGCAGCCAAAATGTGCAGCTGCATGCAAAACAGCGCGCGCCTCTCTGCACCGTATATAAAGCGCTAAATGAGAGACAATTCACATTGACATGGATGCCGTGTATCACCTAAAAAGCAAACGGAAACAAACACCTCCGCAGACTCGCGTAAACCAAGTATGTCTGTTAGAACAGAACGCAACGCCCGCCGCGTAGCTCTTAGCTGCGCGGCGGGACGATAACGTCGTAGCGCACGGCTTTGCCGGCTACGCTGTAGCCAGGCTTCACGTCGGCTAGGTACGGGCCCTTGGCGGGACGCTTCACCACCACCTTGCGCGGGCGGGCGAGAAGCGCCGCGCGCAGCATCTCCTCTTGGTTGGCGCACGGACGCTCCAGGTGATGCAGCAGCTGAAACCGCTTCTTAACCGCCGCGCTCTTGCGGCGCTCGGGAAACATGGGGTCAAGGTAGACCACGTCTGGGCGCGCGGGCAGGGCAAGCGGCTCGCCCGCCTCGAGGCCTCGCGCCGGTGCGGCGGGCTCCCCTTGGCCGCAGCTTGCCAGCGCCGCCAGGCTGTCTCCTTCGGCAAAATGCATCCGGGCGACCACCGGCGTCAGGCGCGGGTCGGCCGCCGCCCGGCGCAGGGCATCGCGCAGCAGCGCCGCGATAACCGGGTCCTGCTCGAACAGGTACACGGTAAAGCCCGCCGCAGCCAGCAGCAGGGAATCGCCACCGAGCCCCGCCGTGGCGTCTACGGCCATCGGCTCAGGCACGCCCTTCACCCGCGCCGCCTTGACGAGCAGCTCACGTTGCAGCCTGCCCGGCGCCAAGCGCGGCAGCGCCTCGGCAAAATCAACCCGCAGCGTCATGCCCTCCGCTTGCAGGGACACGCCGTCGGCTGCAAAACGCACAACAAGCGCAGCGCCCTCGCAAGCGCCCGTATCGCTGCGCGCGGCCGCACCGCCGTCCTTCTCGCCCACCAGCGCCGTGCCGACCTTCTCGGCCAAGCGCTCGGCCGCTTGAGCATTCCCACCCGGAGCAACCACCACCGCAATGTCCGTCCGCCGCATACCGCTCCCGTCTTTCGCCCGTCGCACTTACGCAAAGTGCTCGGCCCACGCGGCCAAGATTCGTTGACGATTGCTTTCCAGATATGCCGTTATTTTCCGTAAATCCGCTTGCGGTATCTGCGCGTCGTTGTGCACCAGCTCAACGCCGTCAGCCGTTATCCAAAACGTGGCAGACATATGCGACGGTCGCCCCTTGCAAACGTGAACGTGCGGGCGGCCCTCCTCGCGTGACCAGAAGAAGAACACGTACCCCAGAAAGTCGATAAGCACTTTAGGCATGGGCGAGCTCCCCCTCTGCGTGATCCTCGTCAAAATAACCCGAGGCAAGCTGCCACATGAGCAGCTGGTTGTCGCGCAGGTAATCCTGCATGTCAAGGAGCTCTTCTTGGGAGAACCCATGTGACTTGGTGAACGTGCACGCAGGGACCGTCCCCTCGGCAAAGTCGAACCCCGTCTCGTTGGGGCGCTCAAAATACACGAAGAGGTAGTCGCAAGGACCGTCTTTACGTATATCTGAGAAGGTAAGAACGTTCTCGTTTATGGTTGAGTAGTAATGCTTCATGGGAGCCCTCCTCGCGCATGCGTTCGCGCAAAGTATATACCCATGGCACAGAGGCCCGGCCATCTGGGCGGCCGGGCCCCTGAGGCAACCGCGCGCCTGAAACCGCACGGAGGTACTTGTTTTGCCGAGCGGACTACAGCGCCGTGTCGCCGCGCTCGCTGGTTCGGATGCGGATGGCATCCTCTACCGGATAGACGAAGATCTTGCCGTCGCCCACCTCGCCGGTTTGGGCCACCCCGCAGATCTTGCTTACCAGCGCGTCCACCTCGTCGTCTGTCACCACCAGCATCACCTGCACCTTCGGCACCATGTTCAGCAGCACCTCGGTGCCGCGGTAGTACTCCTTCCAACCGTGCTGGTGGCCGAAACCCTGCACCTCGGACACCGTCATGCCGGTTACGCCGGCCTCCATCAGCACGTCCTTCAGCGGCTCAAGCATCTCGGGCCGCACAATGGCGCATACCTGCTTCATAACCTGCCTCCTTGCTCTTGCTTAGCACCGGCCCCGCCGGATCTTCTCGCACGCACCGATCCCGACCGGCTTTACGAATCCAAGCCGGTGTAGGCCGGGTACGCGCTCTCGCCGTGCACGGCCACGTCCAGGCCGAGCGCTTCCTCGCTGGCGCTGACGCGCAGGTGCCCGTGGAACAGCGCGCGCACCACCGCAATGATCACCAAATCGAGAACCGCCACCAGCGCCACGGTCACCACGATGCCCAGGATCTGGCTTCCCAGCAGCGAGAAGTCGCCGGTGTAGACAAGGCCGCCGTGGCCGGTCCAAGACAGCTCGGGCACGCAGAAGATGCCGGTGAGGATGCCGCCCAGAATGCCGCCGATACCGTGGCAGCCGAAGGCGTCGAGCGCGTCGTCGTAGCCCAGGCGCGTCTTGAGGTGCGAGATCGCGAAATAGCAGACCGGCGACACGACAAGCCCCATGATCACGGCCGCCCACGGCTCGACGAAGCCGGCGCTGGGCGTCACCACCACGAGACCCGCCACCAAGCCGGTGCACGCACCCACCAGCGTGGGGCTGCCGGTCTTCACGCGCTCAACGATGAGCCAGGAAGCAAGGCCCGCCGCGCTGGAAACCACCGTGTTGAGCACGGCCAGCCCCGCGATGCCGTCGGCCGCGAACGCCGAGCCGCCGTTGAAGCCGAACCAGCCGAGCCACAGAAGGCCGGCGCCCAGTGCCACAAAGGGCACGTTGTGCGGGCGGTACGTCTTGAGGCCGAAGCCCTTGCGCTTGCCCAGGAACAAACAGAGGATAAGGCCGGTCAAACCGGAGCTGATGTGCACCACGTCGCCGCCGGCGAAGTCGAGCGCGCCGATGATGCCGCCGATCAGGCTGTTGTTGCCGCCCCACACCATGTGGGCCAACGGCGCGTACACCACGAGAGACCACAGGGCAACAAACGCCGCCACCGCGCCGAAACGCATGCGCCCGGCAACGGACCCCGTGATGATGGCGCAGGTGATAAGGGCGAACGCCATCTGGAACGTCACATCGATGATGGTGGGGTACGTGGTGCCGTCGGGCACGGCGGCTGCCTCGTCCAGCATGGTCTGCACGATGCCCGCAAGCCCGAGCTGGTCGAACCCGCCGATGAAGGGGCTCGCGCCGTCGCCGCCGTACGCCAGCGACCAGCCCGCGAGCACCCACGTGAGCCCCACGATGCCGATCACGGCAAACGACATGAGCATGGTGTTGACAACGTTTTTCCTGCGAGAGAGCCCGCCGTAAAAGAAGGCGAGCCCGGGCGTCATGAACAGCACCAGCATAGCGCTGACCAGCATGAACGCCGTAGAACCCGAATCGTACATAGCTGCTCCCAAGGTTGTAGGCCAACGTGTCCGCGCGCTTATCCCCGCATGCCGCCGCTGGGCGGACGGCGTGGCGGGCAACAACCTCGATGCTATCGGCCGCGCCCGCGTCGATGAGAGCGCGCGGCGGCGTTTAACGCGCTGAACACAGCCTGGAAACAGTGGCAACCAACGGGTAACCGCTTTGAAAATGACCGTACACGCGCCGGCAAACAAACGGAAACAGGAGCGGGACGGCTGGCAGCGGCACACGGCGCGCAGGCACCGCGGCCTGCCGCTATGCCGACGTGCCCGCCTCTGCGCGCTTGGCCTCGGTGCACGAGAAGAGCGCCCGAGCGTCTCCGGCGGCGCGCTTGCCCAGGTAGCTGCGCACGCGGGCCAGGCGCTCGCGCGTAGAGGCGGCCAGCGGCTCGGGCAGGTCGTCGGGGGCGAACCAACCCACCGCCAGGCTCTCGTCGTCGTTCACGCGCGGCACGGCGTTGCCGCCCGGAGCAACGCGGCACACGAAGAGCAGGTCGAGGTACTGGCACACGTCGCCGTTGGCGTACACGGTGGTGTGGTCGGCGGCCTTTATCGCCGCGAGCTCGCAGGGCACCGCGTCCACGCCCGTCTCCTCGGCAACCTCGCGCACCACGGTGTCGGCGGGCTCCTCGCCCGGCTCGTTGATGCCGTACACCAGCGCCCATTCGCCCGTGTCCGCGCGCCGCCCCATCAGGATACGGCCCGCCTCGTCCTCGACGTAGGCGGTCACGCCCACCAGCCACAGCAGGTCGTGGCCGATCTTCTCGCGCAAGCTTAGGATGAAATCAGGCGTAGCCATATGGTCCCTCCTTGTTCGCGGCGCCTGTGCGCCCAGCGTTTCCCGCACTGTAGCACGAGGTACGGCGCGCTCAAAGACGCGCCGGGCACCGAGGCGGCACTCCCGCCATTCGCCATTGGGGACGGGTACGGATGACGGGTGCTTCGCACTCTGCCATCCGTACCCGTCCCCAATGGCGAATGCGTGACGCAGCGGCTACCAGTCCACGCGGCGGCGGGCCTTCTTCGCGTCGGCGCGGCGGCGCTTGCCCTCCAGGCGCCGCTCGTTGACCTTGCGCGGTACCTTGGTCTTGCGGCGCGGCTTGGGCCGCCGGGCCCGCTGCTCAAACGCGGCGCGTAGCTTGGCCAGGCACGTTTGACGGTTCTGGTATTGGCTGCGGGTCTCACGCGAGACCACGGTAATCCCCGTAGGCACATGGCGCATGCGTACGGCGGAGTCCGTGGTGTTGACGCCCTGGCCACCCGGACCCGTAGCACGGAACACCTGCACCTCGCACACACGCAGGATGGCCGCGTCGTCCATGCGGGCAAACGCAGCGTAGTCGCGGTACGTTAGCACGCGACGAGGCCGCCCCGCGGCGGCACCCTCTTGAGCCGTGGCACCTGCAACGGCGGCGCCATCCAAACGCACCGCGGCGACCTCTCCGTTTTTCTCGCTCTTCTCGTTTCTCTCGTTCTTATCGCCCATGGCTGCACCTCCTTCCGCGCATCGTTGCGCGCTCAACGTTGTTACCCCGCCATAACCAGCGGGATCCATTTCACGGCGAAGTATATGAGCACCGGCACGCTTACGGCATACAGCACGATGGGGATGGCGATAAGCGCACCGAGCTTCTTGCCGCGCTCGCGCCGCTTGGACGTACGCACGGCAAACACGATGGCAACCACCGTGGCCACCAGGAATAGGCCCGCCGCGCCGAGAAACACGCTGAAGAGCACTAGCCCCATGGCCGTCAGCAAACTCAAAAGCACCAGAACCGAGCAGCCGCCCATACGCATTTACCCCCGCGCTTACTCTTCCTTTACCTGCACGCCCAACAGCCCGGCAAGCCCCACCGCCTGCGCAGGGCTCATCACGCAGCCGCGCAGCTCGCGGAAGTCGCTCGAAACCGTAATGCCCTGAACCTCGCAGGTAGACAGGTCGACCCCCGCCAGCGGCGTGCGGAACACGTCGATCCGCTCCAAGTTGCAGGCATCCAAGATAACTCGCCTCGGGCGCACGTTGTGCCACACGCTTTCGGCAAGCGAGGTTTCGCGCGCAGAGAAGCCCTCTAGGGCGGCCTCCGAGAAGTCGGCGTAGCGCAGCTGACTGTCTGAGATCGCAACGGCGGTGAGGCGGCTCTTGAGAAAGCTGAGGCCGGGCGCCGAGCATGCGCGGAAATCGCACCGGTTGAGCCAGCAGCGCTCGAGCCGGCACCCCGTGAACCGGCAGCCGCTGAACACCACGTCGGTGAAGGTACAGCGCGAGAAGTCCACCCCGTCGAAGGCGCACGAGCGAAACACCACCTGCTCGAACGTGGCCGCGCCGGCCGAAACGTCCGTCAAGTCAAGCCCGTCGAACGCCGTCATGGCGACAAGCGCCTCGCCGGCGGCAAAGCGGCGCAGCAGCTCGTCCTCGTCAACGTGGTGACCGATCTTCTCGCTCACCCGGGCGCGACCGCCCCGCTTGCGAGCACCCGGAGCAGAGCGCGCCTCCTCAGGCGCAGGTGCGTCCGAGGCCGCTCCCACCTGACTCTGCTGCTCTGCCGCCGCGACGTGTTTACGCTGCGGGTTGTCCCACGGATAGGCTGTGCGCGCCATGGCTTCCTCCCTGCGTCTCCCTTGCTTGGCATGGTACCAGTCCGTGCGGACACAACATTCCCAGGCGCGCGATTCCCACCGCCTGCCGCGCATAGCGCCTATACATAAAAGCGTGCCACCCGCTCGCAATGCCTTCGCCTGCGATGAAGGAGGGAGCGTCATGCAGTGTCCTCAATGCGGCTGTGAAATGGAATGCGGCCAGCTCAGTGCGCACAATGCCAAGTGCTTTGGACCGGCCGGCCCCTTAAGCTCACGGGCATTGCCAGCAGCAACGACGTAGTCATCAAACCACAGCGTTTTCTTAACGAGGCCGGTGGTCCGCCTGCTTACCTATGCCGACGTTGCCACCTCGTGCTGGTAAAGTACTGAGACAGAGACAGGCGCTTTGCCCGGCTACTCGGCAGTGCCGGCGACGCGTTTGCCGTCCTGCTTGTCTGCGTGCTTCCGCAGCGCATCTGCCAGCGAGAAGCACCCCTTGGCGGCAAGGTGTCCGCCCGTCTCGACCACCTTGCCTGCGCCGGTGAGCGCAAGCTCTGCGCCCTTCAGCGCCGTGCGGGCAGCAGCCCCCGCCACCACCGGCGCCTGGCGCGCCGTCGCCTCGGCCGCGCGGGAGGCGTGATCTTTCGCCGCCGAGCCCAAGGTGTCGGCGGCCTCGTCAAGCTTTGCTTCCAGAGGAGAGGCAGCGCGCCCCGCGTAGTTGCGCTGACCCTTGCTGATAAGCACCGCGCCTCCCGCCAGCGCCGCAACGCCGGGGCCGGGCAGCGCCATCATGGGCACGCCGGCAACCGCAAGCGCGGCGCCCGCAATCATCTGAAGCGCGCCTTTCAGCTTGTGCCGCTGCGGATGCGCGTGCCCCTCCGCGCTCGTCTCAGCGCCCATCCCTGCATCCATCTCCGCGGCAGCCTGCGTCCGCGTGTCCTCAGAGCTCATGGCAACCTCGCTTCTCCACCGCGCCGGCTCTTTCTTGGGCTCATTCCCCAACGCGGCCGCGGTATACCGCCGCACGGGCAAACGGTGCTTCTCGCCCGGCGGCTCCACCCCTCACGCACATGCGCGAGGCAAGCCAGCCGCACCCCGTGCACGAAAAAAGGCGGGGCCACCCGCTTGGGTGACCCCGCCTCAGCAGCAGCCTTGCGCCGTGCGATGCGGCAGGTGGCTTAGCCGAAGTAACGCTTCAGCAGGCCGGCGAACGCCTTGCCGTGACGGGCCTCGTCGCGAGCCATCTCGTGCACGGTGTCGTGGATGGCGTCCAGGCCGGCGGCCTTGGCGCGCTTGGCCAGGTCGGTCTTGCCGGCGGTAGCGCCGTTCTCGGCCTCAACGCGCATCTCGAGGTTCTTCTTGGTGGAGTCGGTCACGACCTCGCCCAGGAGCTCAGCGAACTTGGCGGCGTGCTCGGCCTCCTCGTGAGCGGCCTTCTCCCAGTACAGGCCGATCTCCGGATAGCCCTCGCGGTGCGCAACGCGGGCCATGGCCAGGTACATGCCGACCTCGGTGCACTCGCCCTCGAAGTTGGCGCGCAGGTCGGCCACGATGTCCTCGGAGACCTCGGGGAGCTTGCCAACGCCCACGACGTGCTCAGCGGCCCAGGTCATCTCGGTGTCGGACTGCTTGATGAAGCGGTCGCCGGAGACGCCGCACTGGGGGCACTTGAAATCGGCGGGCAGCTCCTCGCCGTCGAACTCCTCAACGTAACCGCACACCGGGCAAACGAACTTCATGCTCTCTCTCCTTTTGCTTGCGATGAATACGCGCGCCCTGCCCTTGCAGGTCCTCTCAAGGCGCTTGTCCAGCATACCACAGTTTTTTACTTCTATATACGTACCATTTTGCCGCCACGCATGGCGTCCCTACTCCCGCCCGAGCGCCACGCGCAGCGCCCCGGCAACACCCGCCACCACGATCGCAGCAACGAGCGCGATGACCCACGGCACCGCATGGTCAAACGCCACGCCGTACACCAGCTGGCCCGCCGGCGTGGCGAGGTTCAGCAGCATCATGGAGAGCGCCATGACCTTGCCCACCAGAACGTCCGGGCTCTTGATCTGCAGATACGACATCAGCGCAATGGAGGCGACCATGCAGAACACCATGGTGAGCACGTAGCACGCAAGCATCCCGCAAAAGCTCGCAAGCGGCGGAAGTCCCGCTGCCAGCACGGCGGCCACCGCGCCCAGGCACGCAGCGGCCAGTGCGAGAAACGCCGGCATGGACCGCACGCCAAAACGGTCGGGCTTAAGGGCGACAAGCGCGCCGCCCGCCAGGCCTCCCACCGCCAACGCGCCCTGCGCCACGCCCATGAGCTGGTTGGAAAGCCCCAGGTACTCGGTTACGACGTAGGGTGTGCCGACGTTGATGAGCGAAGCGCCGAACATGTTCACCAGCATGCCCGCCAGCATGATGCGGCGCATGAGCGCGCGCCCGCGCAGGAAGCCCAAGGCCTCGGCCAAGTCGGCGCGGGCGGTGGCGGCGAGCCCCGCAGTGCGCTGCGGCGGATCGTACGGGACGCGCACGAACAGCAGCGTGAGCGCGCACGATGCGGCAAACGACGCCGCGGACAGCGCCACGATCGGCGCCAGCCCCCAGAACCCGAACACCATGCCGCCCAGCACCGGCCCGCCGATGCCGGTGACCATGCCGACCTGGTTGGTAACGACCATCGCCGCCGGGATCTTCTCGGCAGAAACCACGTGCGGAACGGCGGACTGCACGCACGGTTGGTACAGCGCCTGCGCGGCAAACGCCACCATGAGCACGGCAACCGTTGCCTCAACGAGAACCGGCGAGCCTGCAAGCGCCAAGCACCCCAGCATGACGCAGGCGAGAAGCGCGTCGAGCGCCGCCATGACGCCGCGCTTGCGCGTACGGTCGGCCAGCACGCCGCCGATGGGCGCGAGCAGCGTGTACGGAACGAAGCCGGCAGTCACCACTGCGCCGTACAGTGTGCCCGACCCGGTGAGGTTCAGCAGGTACAGCGGCAGCACGAACTGCAAGATCTCGGCTCCGAGCAGCGAGAAGGCCTGCGCCGCCACGATGGCGCGAAAGCCCGGGGTGAAGAGCCGCGCAGGTCCGCCGGGTTTTGCCCTGCGCCTGCGCGGCGACGCAGGCGTCCTCTGCGCATTGGGCCGGCACGCATGCTGCAGGGGCGCGGAGGTCTCTCGTCCTTGGTGCTTGTCGGTCATGGCATGCATGGGTCATCCTTTCATACATTCGGTTGGTATGTATATATGCTCGAAAGAAAGCCGCACGCAGCGGCTCCTCTCGTCTATCGGCTATGCAGCCGACGGATCCTCCCCACCCGCGACTTTCTCGCCCGCCACCTTTGCCCAGCGGTCAAGCGCGCCGCACGCCGCACCGTCTGCCAGATCAATCCCGAGCGAGCGGGCCACCTGGTAAAACACCGCCAGCCGGCGCTGGTACTGCTCCGTCGAGGAAGCCGGGTTGAAAATCGGCAGCACCCACAGGTTGCCGAGCAGGTTGAGCGCCTCGGCGGTCTCCCGGGGACATGTCGCCGCCATGCTGCCGTCGGCGATGCCCTCCTCTATCGCCGGCTGCAGAAAGCGGCGCGCGTACTCCAGCGACCCGCGGTACTCCTCGGCCAGCAAGCGCGCGCTGCGCACCGGATCCTGCGAGGGACGCATGGCTTGCCACGCGTCCATCACGCCCGTCTCGGCCGACGCGCTATAGTAGGCGCGCACCTTTTCCAAGCCGGATAGGCTGCGATCGGCGGCGATCTCCTCCATGCGCTCGATCGCCGGCTCGTTCATGCGGTCGGTGATGGCGTTGAGGATCTCTTCCTTGCTCTTGAAGTGATGGTAGATGGCGCCTTTGGTAAGGCCGCCCAGATTGTTTACAATGTCGGCCATCGTGGTGTGCTCGTAGCCTTTGACCATGAAGAGCTCTTGGGCAACATCGAGGATCTTCTTTACGGTTTCCTCGGGATATTTGTTGCGCGCCATAGCCGCCTCCTTTGTGCGTCACGTTAAAGATACCATTGGTATGTATCTTGGGCAAAGAAAAGGCGCCCGCCCGCAAGCGCAGGCGAGCGCCGATCGCCACACGGCGCCGGACCAGCGAGCTGGATACCGGGCAGCCGCTTAGTACTCCTCGCCGGCAGCCCCGTCTGCGGGCTGGCCCTCCATCTCCTCATGCGCGCGGTTGCGGAACTCCTCGATCAGGTCGTCCCCGGTGTAGCCCTCGGCAACAAGCTGCTCGAGCAGGTCGGTGCTCTGCTCGACCGCAGTCTTAAGCGGGCGGAACTCCACACCCGTCTCGGTGGGCACGCACTCGGCCTCCGTGCCGAAGCCGTAGCGATCGTACAGCTCGGCAGGGATGCGCACCTGCAGCTGGGACGAGATCTTCACGCGCTTGCTGGTAAACCCTTGGCCTCTGGCTGCCATAGCTCCTCCGCTCCTTGGTGATGCGTATTACCTTTTACATCATAACCGAGACACCTATGAAATGCATCCCTTGTATTCTGTACGTATCACACGCGAAACAGTCAGGGCAGACCCGCAACCAACCGGGCTCTGCACGCTACCGTGAGCAAACGGCGCCGCGCGGCACCTCTGCGATGCCGCGCGGCGCCAAACCGCTTGCTCAAGCTATGTCGAGAGCGCCTACTCCATGCGCTTCATCCCCACAGCCTCGATGAGCACCGTCGCGCCGATTACCACCAGGTACGCCGAGACCATAAAGCTCAGTACCACGCTGGAAAACATCGGGGCCAGCAGGAACAGGATGCCCAGGATGATGTTGCACACGCCCGAAACCGTGCACAAGCCGGAGCCCGGCATGTTGAAGTAGCGCATGCGCCCGGCGTTGGAGATGCGCTCGGCGCCGATCACGATCAGGATGATGCCCATGATGAACGACAGCGTGGTGGCTGTGAACAGCGACGGCAGCATGATGAGCACGATGCCCAGCAGCACGTTGAGGATGCCGGTCACCACGAGCATGGGATCTTTGAACAGGCCAACCGCGCGCACGTACGAGACGATCTGCGAGATGCCGTGGACGATAAGCGCCGCGGCAACAAACGCCTGCACCACCGCGTACAGGTTGAACGGATAGAGGAAGGTCAGAACGCCGGCGGCGATCATGAGCACCCCGAGCACGATGAAGAAGATCTTGGTGGCCTTGAAATCTTTGTTCCAGCGCTCTTGGTATTCCTGGAACAGGTCTTGATGGGACTGGTATGCCGTCATGGCAATCACCTCTGTTTGAATTGGTGCCGTGGTGCTCTTCTACCCGTTTGTAATGAAACTAACAGGGTAGCAACGAATAGCAGCTGCGCGCACAGCGACGCCACGCGCTTTTCTCCCCCACGCGCTGTGCACAACGCGCGCATATTCCAAAATGCGACGGCGTGGCGCACCGCGGCGTTGACACCTGAGCGCATACCGTACAATGCGGTCACCTATGTCTGCGCGCAAAGGCGGGCCGCAGCCGCCCGCTGTGATTGGAGCGACCCATGTCGTCAGAGAAGAACATCCCGCTTGCCGTTGTGTCGGTGATTCTGGGCGTAGTGGCGGTTGCGCTCTCCTTCCTTCCCATCGAGGTGCAGCTCATCGGCATCGTTGCAGGCATTGCCGGCATCGTCGTGGCCAAACGCGCCCGCCGCTCCGAGTACACCAAGGACATGACCATCACCATCGGCATGGTGCTCTCCATCACGGGCCTGGGCCTTTGCCTCATCGCGCCGGTGCTCGCGATCATCGCGAACCTGCTCGCCCTGTTCGCGTAGCGCAGAGCCGTCCCGCCCGTCATCCCCGCCCGCCATCCCCGCCCGCCGCCGTTTGGAGCCGCCCATGTTCAACCTCGTGCTGTTTGAGCCGGAGATTCCCGCCAACACGGGCAACATCGGGCGCACCTGCGTGGTCACCGGCACGCGCCTGCACCTGATCGGGCCGCTGGGCTTCTCGCTTGACGAACGTGCGCTGCGGCGCGCGGGGCTGGGCTATTGGAAGAACCTGGACGTTGCCGCGTACCGTGGCTGGGACGATTTCGTGGCCCGCAACGGGCTGGCTGCGCGCGGCAGCGAGCCGCGGCTGCACCTGCTTACCAAGAAGGCGCGCCGCACGTACGCCGAGGCGACGTACCGCGACGGCGATTTTCTTGTGCTGGGCAAAGAAAGCTCGGGGCTGCCCGAGGAGCTGCTGGCGCGCTACGCAGAGAGCTGCGAGCGCATCCCCATGCTGCCGGACGAGGCCTCGCTGGCCAACCGCGCGGTCTGGGCGCAGCACAACGACCAGCTGGCGGGCGAGAAGGGCAGCGGAGCCAACGGGGCGTCGGACACCGCAACGGCTGAGGGCGCGCAGGCCCATGCGCCTTTGCGGCGGCAGGACATCTGCGGGAACTTCATCGACCCCGAAGAGTACCGCATCAGCGCGCTCAACCTCTCCAACGCCGCGGCCGTGGTGCTTTACGAGGCCCTGCGGCAGGCCAGCTTCCCCAACATGTAGCGCATGCGCCAGTTTAGGCGGTGCTTTATTTGGCGCAGTGCTTAATTTGGCGCATGGTGGGACGAAGTTCCGCATGCGTTTTGTATCAGCTGCTTGGTTCCGCATGCGTTTTGTAGCAGCCCGCGCGTTCCGCATGCGTTCTGTATCAGCTGCAAGCCAATAATGGCCGCCAGCCGACACGCGGTGCATGCGGAACCACGCGGTTGATACACAATGCATGCGCAACGGCGCGGACGTCTGCGCCGTGAGCCGCTAGGGCGAACGAGCCCGTCCTGTCCGGACCGCCTCATCAGCGCATGCAGTCGGACATGCGGCAGGCGCCTGCGGCCGCGGTGGCGCGCACAAGGGGCTCGGTTTCGTCGGTGATGCCGCCGAGCGCCAGCACCGGCACATGCGCCTGGGCGATAACCTCGGAGAGAAACGCCGTGCCGCGCCCGGGCTGCGGCTTGCACGACGGCGCGAAGACGGGGCTGGCAACAAGGTAGTCCGCGCCCAGCGCTTCGGCGCGGGGCACCTCGGAGACCTCGTGCACGTTGGTGCCCACCAGCTCGAAACCCTCCGGGCGGCCGAGACGCTCCAACACGGGAAGCGGCAGGTGCAGGTTCCGCGCGCCCGCCCGCCGCGCCGGCTCAGCAAAGCTGTGGGCGATAAAGACGATGCCCGCGCGCTCGCATGCCGCGCGCACCTCGCGCTCCAAGCGCTCGTACGCCGTCGGGTCCAGGTCCTTCTCGCGCAGGATAAGCGCGTCGACCTTGCCTGCCAGGCGCTCAACCTGCGCGGGCAGCGGGCGCGGGCAGCTGCGGCGGTCGGTTATCGCCACGCGCGCAAACCGCCCGGGCGAGAAGAGCGCGGCAGCGCATGCGGGACCGCCCGCAGCGCTCCCTGCAACGCAAACGTCCCCACAGCAGTTATCGGCCATGCGTCTCTCCCTCGCTCCTCGCCCCGGCGCTCCGCTTGCAGCCGCCGCGCGCCGCCTATACCAGCACGTGGTCGTTCATCACCGGCTCGAGACCCATTTCGCGCATCGCGACGCACATGGTGGGCAGGTCGCGCGTGTCGGCGATCTCGAACTGGTCGTCGCCCTCGTCGGCTTGGTGCGTGTGCTCGCCCACGCCGGTGGACACGCCGGCCGAAACCTTGGTGGCCGTGATGGTGGCCACGTGGTCGCGGAAGCGCGCGCTCTCGCGCGAGGACACCGTGAGGCCCGCAAAGGGCATGAAGATGCGGTACGCGCAAACAACCTGCAGAAGCTGCGCCTCGCTCACGTGCGGGCCGCCGGGCGTCACCGCGCCGGCCGCCGGGCGCATGCGCGGGCACGAGAAGCTGATCTCGGCCGCCGGGTACGCGCGCTGGATCTCCCACGCGTGCAGGCCGCAGGCAAGCGCGTCGCGGCGGAAGTCGGCCAGCCCCAGCAGCGGCGCGAAGGCCACGCCGCGCATGCCGCCGCGCAGGGCGCGCTCCTGCGCCTCGAAGCGGTACGGCATGATGCGCTTGCGGCCGCGCAGGTGCAGCTTGCCGTAGCGCGCGGGGTCGTACGTCTCCTGGAACACGGTCACGTAGTCAACGCCGGCGGCGCGCAGGCGCGCGTAGTCGGCCACGTTGGCCGGGTAGATCTCCACGCCCACCGTGCGGAAGCGCTCGGCGGCCAGCTCGCAGGCACGCGCGATGTAGTCCACGCTGCTGCGGACCGGATCCTCGCCCGTGAGCAGCAGGATCTCCTCCTGCCCCGTGGCGGCGATGGCGTCGAGCTCGGCTATGATCTCGCTCTCGTCAAGCTGCGCGCGGCGGATGCCGCTCTCGCAGTTGAAGCCGCAGTACACGCAGCGGTTCTCGCAGTAGTTGGCGAGGTAGAGGGGCGTGAAGAACTGCACGTTGGTGCCGAACCACCGCACGCGCTCGCGCTGGGCGCGCTCGGCCATCTGCTCCAAAAACGGCGCGGCCGCCGGGGCGAGAAGCACGCCGAAGTCCTCCGGCCCCACCGTGTCGGCGGCCAGCACGCGGCGCACGTCCGCTGCCGTCACCGCGTCGGGGTCGTAGGCCTCCGCCGCGTCGAGCACGCGGTCGAACATGCCCCCGCCGAGGTCGTCCATGTCGGGCAGGAACGTGAGCGGGTCGAGCGCGCGGTCGGTGTGGATAGCGGCGTCGAGCGCCTCCGGCGCAAGCTCCGTCAGCCGATACGCACGCGTGCCCACGGGCTCGCGCGGCAAGTCGGCGGTGGTGACGGTGCCGGCACGCAGGGCGGAGGCAACGTCCGCCGGCGCCGCACACGCGGCCGCAGGGCGCTTCTCGGCCTGCAGGGGCTCTGTCTGCGTAGGCTCTGCCATGGTTAGCGACCCTCCTCCTCCAAGAAGCCGGTCAAGGGCGAGGACGCCTCGCCGGTCTCGAGCACGCGACCCAGACCCGCCAGGTACGCGGCGCGCCCGGCCTCGACCGCTTGGCCGAACGCGCGCGCCATGAGCCGGATGTCGCCGGCGGTGGCCACGGCCGTGTTGGCCATCACCGCGGCGGCCCCCATCTCCATGGCCTCGCACGCCTGCGACGGGCGACCGATGCCCGCGTCGACGATGACCGGCAGGTCGATCTCCTCGATGAGGATGCGGATGAAGTCGCGCGTGACGAGCCCTTTGTTGGAGCCGATGGGCGCGCCAAGCGGCATGACCGCGGCGGCGCCGGCGCTCACCAGGTCGCGCGCCACGTTGAGGTCGGGGTACATGTAGGGCAGCACCGTGAAGCCGTCGGCGGCCAAAAGCTCGGTGGCGCGGACAGTCTCGGCGTTGTCGGGCAGCAGGTACTTGGTATCGCGGATGACCTCGACCTTGACGAGGTCGCCGCAGCCGAGCTCGCGCGCCAGCCGGGCGATGCGCACGGCCTCCTCGGCGGTGCGGGCGCCCGAGGTGTTGGGCAAAAGGGTCACGCCGCTGGGGATGGCGTCCAGGATGCTGTCCTCCTGGCCGGTGTTGGCGCGACGCACGGCCAGCGTCACGATCTCGGCGCCGGCGTCCTCAACGGCCGCGCGCACCAGATCCAGCCGAAACTTGCCCGAACCCAAGATGAAGCGCGAAGAGAACTCCTTGTTCCCCAGCTTCCACGTGTCGTTTGCCGCCATGATGCTTCCTCCTCTGTTGGTGTTGCCGCGCCCGGCCCGCGGCTGCAAGCCGGACGCGGTGGTGTTGCTTGCGATAAGAACGGGCACGGAGGCGCGCCACGCCAGCGCACCTGCCATTGGGGACGGGTACGGATGGCAGGTGCGCTGGCGTGTGCCATCCGCACCCGTCCCCAATGGCGCGGAGCGCTGCGACGCCGTCTGCCTGGGTGCCGCTATCGGCCGTCCCGCCCCATGCCCTCCTCGCCCAAGATCAGCCGGACGGCGAGAAGCGCCTGCTGGGCAGCGCACAGCGCCACGCGCGGGGCAAAGAGAGCCGCGCCGCCCCCCACGTCCGAGACGCCGTCGCCGCACAGGTAGAGCCGCCGGCCCACGCGCCGCGTGGCGATCTCGGCAGCCGGCCCCGTACCCGCCATGCCGTTGCCGGCGATAACCACCGGGCCTGCCGGGTCGGTAAGCAGCTGCTCTACCAGCAGGGCCTTGGCCTCGGGGTTGTCGAAGGCCTCGCATACGATGGGGCACGCGGCGAAGAGCTCGCGGACGTTGGCCTCGGTCACGCGCGTGCGGTGCGTCTCAACGCAGACCGCGGGGTCGATGGCGCGCAGCTGCTCGGCCAGCGCCTCGACCTTGGGACGGCCGAGGTGCCGGCGGAAGTAGTGCTGCCGGTTGAGGTTGCTCTCGTCCACCACGTCGAAGTCCGCTATCACGAGATGCCCCACGCCGCTGCGCGCAAGCATCACCGCGATGTTGGAGCCGAGCCCACCGGCACCCGCCACGCCCACGCGCGCCGCCCGCAGGCGCTCGCGCGCCTCGGCGCCGATGCGCGCGGCGAGGGGGTCGGCGCCGTGCTTCTCGACCGCCGCGTTGCTCTGCTCGCCCACTGCCTTGATCCTTTCTGCGCATTGCCTACCGAGAACCGCTGATCCGCGCGCCACACCCTTGCGGCGCGTCGCGCGAGCCGTCCGCGCTCAGCCGCCGCCTACGAACCGCACGACCTCCAGCGCGTCGTCGGCCGAAAGCGTGCGCTCGGCAAACTCCGCGCGCGGCACGATGTCGCCGTTGAGCTCGCACGCAACCCGAGCGCCCTCGAAACCGAGCGCCTCGAGCACCTGCGCGACCGTACGGCCGTTTGCCCCGGGATCGTCCTTGCCGTTGATCCGTGCCATGGGAACCTCCCCTCGCCCGAGCATCGAGCATCCGCCTTGCGCGAGCACGCCGATGGCTAACAAAAAAGCGCGCACGAAGGGTTAGACTCGCACCCGAGGTGGTGCGCCCCTTCGTACGCGCTGCGTACTCTATGCGATAGTGTGCCCCTGCGGGCGGCGTTCGTCAACGGTCAATTTCAGGTGTTGCGGGGTGCGTCACGACATTCCGCGCCCGTTTACCGGAACGCGCGTCGCAGCGCCGTGAGGCACAGGGCAAAGCCCACAAGCGCAATGATGCCGCCCGCGTAACCCACGAACGGCATGCCGGCCGTGGTGGTTACCACGCCGCCGAACCAGGTGCCGCAGCCGATGCCCAGGTTGAACAATCCCGAGAAGATGGACATGGCCACCGCTGAGGCGTCCGGCGGTGTGTTGCGAATAACCTCGGACTGGAACGCCACGTTAAAGGCCGTGGCGCACATGCCCCACACGCCGCACATGGCAAAAACGGTCGCTGCCGCCACGGAGGCCGTCTGCATGACCATGAGCGCAACACCCACACCCAGCACGCTGACGCACACAAACGCAAAGCGATGCCCGTCGTACAGACGCGAGAACAGCACGCTGCCGACGATGCCCGCAAAGCCGAACACCGTCAGCGCCGCGGTGACCGTGCCGGCGTCCATGCCGCCCACCTGCATGAGGAAGGGCTCGATGTAGCTGTAGCCCGTGTAGTAGCCGGTCGCCACGAGCACCGTCACGCCGTACATGCCCAGAAGCGCCGGGTTGCGCAGCAGCTCGGGCAACTGGCGCACGCTGAAGGGCTCGCCCTTCTCCATCTTGGGAAGGGTGGCGCCCAGGTACACCAGCGAAAGCGCCGCCGCGCCCGCCACGCAGGCAAAGGTCATGCGCCAGCCCAGCGCCAGGCCGATCACGCGGCCGAGCGGCATGCCCAAGATCATGGCGATGGACGAGCCCGTCACGATCATGCTGAGCGCCAGCGAGCTGTGGCGCTGGTCGGCCACGCGGGTTGCCGCAGGCGAGGCGATGGACCAGAAAACCGCGTGCGCGCAGGCCACGAGCAGGCGCGCCGCCACGAGCAGCGGGAACGTGGGCGCTACGGCCGAGCCGATCTGACCGGCGAGAAAGACGGCGAGCACCACCAGGAGCAGCCGGCGGAAGTCGAGCCGGGAAGCCACGATCATGAGCGGGACCGAGAGGATCATCACGCCCCACGCGTAGATGGAGATCATCATACCGGCCTGCGCCTCGGTGAGCGCAAACGAGCCGGCGATGTCGGTGAGCAGACCCACCGGCATGAACTCCGACGTGTTGAAGATAAACGCCGAGAACGCCAAGCCGATGAGCGGCAGGAACTCCCGCCGGCTCATGCCGGTCTTTTCCGTTGATGCCTTTGCTGCAGATGCCATGTGCCGGCCACGCTCCTCTCGTGAAAAACGCCGGGGCATATGCTCCGGCGCTAACGCACGCGCGTACTGTACCAAATCGGCCCGGCAGTACAAGAGAGCGCGGGAATAGTTCACGAGGATGCGCGCAAACGGTTCGCAGCACGCAGGGCGCCGACACCGCCCATGCCGGTTGGCTAAAACGTTTCTGCTGGTAGACAGCAGCGTACGTCAAGCCGGCAAGCACGAGCGGCTCCGTGCGAGTTTTTTCCTGCGCAAGCGCCGGGGCAAACGGAAAAATACCGGAGAAACAGCGCCGGGCGAGAAGCGCGGTGCCGCGCAACAGAGCCGCGACCGCGGGCCCGCGCGCCAGGGGCCAGCGTTAACCCGCCACGCGGCGCCCCAGCGCCACCAGCTGAAAGAGGCGGCGGGCAGCGGCGCGGTAGCGCTCCTCGGCGTGGGCAAGCGCGCTCTCGAGGCCCTCCGCAGGGTCGATCGCGGTGGGAACCATGGCCGTCAGCCCCGGCAGCCTGTCGGCGCCCGGCTCCATGCCGCCCACGACGGCCACGCACGGAACGCCGCGGCGCAGGCAGGCCGCAGCCACCCCGCTCACCACCTTGCCGCGCGCCGTCTGGCCATCGGCGCGTCCCTCGCCCGTGACCACCACGTCCGCTTGGGCGAGAAGCTCGTCAAAGCCCGCCAGATCCAGCACGGCCTCCACCCCCGAGCGCAGGCGCGCGCCGAGAAACGCCAGGCACGCCGCGCCGATGCCGCCGGCGGCCCCCGCACCGGGGGTGTTGACCACGCTTACGCCCGTAGCCTCGCGCACGCAGGCGGCGTAGCTCTCCATGCCGGCGTCGAGCTCCGCGACCACAGACGGGGTCGCGCCTTTTTGTGGCCCGAACACCGCACTGGCACCCTGAGGGCCTGTGAGCGGGTTGTCCACGTCGCACATAACCTGGATATGCGCACGCCCCAGACGCGGGTCGAGACCCGTGAGATCGATGCGCGCCACCCGCGCCAGATCCGCCCCGCAGCCCGCAAGCTCGCAGCCGCGCTGGTCGAGAAAGTGCACGCCGAGCGCGCGCAGCATGCCCATGCCACCGTCGTTGGTGGCGCTGCCGCCGAGGGCGAGCGTGACGCTGGTAACGCCCGCGTCGAGGGCGGCGCGCAAAAGCTGGCCGGTACCGTAGCTCGAGGCGCGGAACGGATCGCGCTCGGCCGGCGCCAGCAGCGGCAGGCCCGACGCCGCCGCGACCTCTATGACGGCGCGCTGCCCCCAAAGCAGGCCGTAGGCGGCATCCACCGGGCGGCCCAGCGGATCGGTCGCGCGCACCCTGCGCAACTCACCGCCGCAAGCGGCAACCAGGGCGGCAGCCGTGCCCTCCCCGCCGTCAGCCATGGGAACCGACGTGACCCGCGCGTCCGGAAACACCGCGGAGGCCTCCTCGGCAAGCAGCCGGGCGATCTCCTCCGACGAAAGCGTTCCCTTGAACGAATCCGACGCCGCTATGACGTGCATGGCCTCCCCTTCCGTTGCGGCATACGCGGGCTGCGGCACGCGCGGCCCGCCTAGGGCGCCGGAGCCCTCGCGAGCGCGGCGGTGCGGCACCGTGAGCCGCAGCCCCTTCCTTCGCATCCGCGCCAGCAAGGCGCCCCGCCGCTGCCGTTACGCTGCATCATACTGGTTTTGCGCCAGCACCGTTGCCTTCGCGCAGGGCAAGCGGTCGGCCGCCGTTCTCGCGCGCAACGAGCGGTTGGCCGCTTTTCTCGCACATAGCGCCCCGTTTATCCGCTCCTTTGGCGTCTATGGAACGTTTAGCCGCGCGAACGACATCGTACAGGCCCACATCCGCGAGATAGACGTCGCAACCGCGACCAACGCCCTCAGCGATGTCGCCAGCGCGGGTAACCGAGGACGCGTTGGCGGCGACGCCCCGCACCCCGCCGCCCAGCCAGCCGCTCGCGCTCCAACACGCAAACCAGCCCGCACGTTACCGCAAATCGGGGGTACCCTTGTGAGAGAAACACCGTTGCCGCCCGGGCCGGCGCCCGGCGCTTACCCGCAAGGAGAGGTTATGCGCGTCCGCATCATGCCCCACAACAAGGCGTGGGAGTCTCAATACGAAGCCGAGAAGAACCTCCTGGCCGCCGCCCTGGGCGACGCCTTGGTGGAGGCGCACCACATCGGCAGCACCGCTGTGCCCGGGCTTCCCGCCGTGCCGGTGATCGACCTGATGCTGGTGGTGAGCTCCCTCGACGCGCTGGAGGCCGCGCGCGACCAGCTGGCGCAGGCGGGCTACGAACGCGTTGAGGATCCCACCGCCTCCGGCGGCGTGCTCATGCGCAAGTACGTGCAGACGAGCCCCGACGACGTGTACGCTCAGGCGTTTGTTTTCCCCGCCAACGACACGTACAACATCCAGCGTCACCTGGCCGTGCGCGACTATTTGCGCGCGCACAAGAGCGCCGCCGGCGGCTACGCCAACCTGAAGCGCATGATCGCCCGGCAAAACGGCCGCAACTACGACGCCTACTGCCGCGGCAAAAAAGCCTTCATGCAGCAGCTCGAGCGCAGCGCCCGCACGTAGGCGAGAAGCGCGCCCAGCCACCCGACGCGTCAAGGCGGCCGACCAGCGGCCGCGTGCAGGCAATAAACCCAAAGAGCTCCGCCAGGACCGCAGGCGCAAGGCATCTGCCAGACGCACCTGCCCCATCAGTACCTTTACCCGTCCCCGCCAGCACGAGCGGCAGCGGGCGATGGGCTCATGCGGCCTAGACCCCGAGCTCCTCGGCAAGGTAGCGCCCGGTAACGCTCTCGGGGCACGCTGCGACCTCTTCCGGTGTGCCGGCCGCCACCACACGCCCGCCGCTCTCGCCGCCACCGGGCCCCATGTCTATCACCCAGTCGGCGTTGGCGATCATATCCAGGTCATGCTCGATCACCACCACGGTGGCACCGTTGTCTATGAGGCGCTGCAGCACGCCGAGCAGCACCTCCACGTCAAGCGGGTGCAAGCCGATCGTGGGCTCATCGAACACGAAGAGCGCGTCATCCTGCTTGCGGGTGAGCTCGCTCGCAAGCTTGAGGCGCTGCGCCTCGCCGCCCGAAAGCGCCGGCGTGGCCTCACCCAGCGTGAGGTACCCCAGGCCCAGGTCGTGCAGGATGGCAAGCTTTGCCTTTACCGAGCGCAGGTTGGTCTCGGCCAGCGCGTCGGCCGCCTGGTCAACCGTGTACGAAAGCAGCTCGGGCAGGCTGATGTCCCCCGCGAGCTTGACGCGGTAGGCGTCGCGCCCATAGCGCACGCCGTTGCAGTCGGGACACGGGATGTCCACATCGGGCAAGAACTGCACGTCGAGCGAGATCTGCCCGGTGCCGTCGCAGGTAGGGCAGCGCAGCGAGCCAGTGTTGTACGAGAACGAGCCAGCCTTAAGCCCGCGCTCCTTCGCCTCGGGCAGCTTGGCGTAGGCGCGACGCAGATCGTCCAGCACGCCGGAGTAGGTGGCCACCGTGGAGCGCACGTTGGCGCCGATGGGCGTGGCGTCTATGAGGTTGGCGCGGGCGATACCCGCCGCCTCTACCGCGCGCACGTGCGCCGGGAGCTTCTCGCCGGCGATCTGCGCCTTGAGAGCGGGGATCAGGCTCTCGAGCACGAGCGTGGTCTTGCCTGATCCCGAAACGCCCGTTACCGCAACGAGCCGGCCGCGCGGAATCTCAACCGTCAGCGGCTTCACCGTATGGATGGCGTCCGTCTCGAGACGGACAGCGCCCTGCGCGAACACCTCGTCGGCGTGGGCGCGGCGGCGCGTGCGGATGCGCTTCTCGCCCGAGAGGAACGGGCCGATACGCGTTTGCGGACTGTGCTCGACCTCCTCAACCGTGCCTTGGGCAACAATCTCGCCGCCCGCAGCGCCCGAGCCCGGCCCGATCTCAATGAGATGGTCGGCATGGCGCAGCACGCGCACGTCGTGGTCTACGAGCACCACCGAGTTGCCGTCTTCCAGCAGGTCGTCCACCACGCCGAGCAGCCCCTCAACGTTGGAGGGATGCAGGCCGATGGAGGGCTCGTCCAGCACGTAGAGCACCCCGCAGGTGCGGTTGCGCACCGCGCGGGCCAGCTGAACGCGCTGGCGCTCGCCGGTGGAGAGCGTAGAGCTCGCGCGGTCGAGCGAGAGGTACCCCAACCCCAGCTGCTTCAGGCGGCACAGCGGCTCGCCCATCTCCGCACAGATGGCCTCGGCCATGGGACGCATCTCCTCGGGCATGAGACCGGGCACGGTGGGCACCCAAGCCGCTAGCTCGTCGAGCGTCATCTTGGTGGCGTCGCCCAGGTTCATGCCGTCGATCACCGGGCCGCGAGCGCGCTGGGAAAGCCGCGTTCCGCCGCAGTCAGGGCACACGTCCTCGCGCAGGAAGCGCGCCACACGCGTCAGACCCTTCTCGTCCTTCACCTTTGAGAGCGCGTTCTCAACCGTGTAGACCGCGTTGAAGTACGTGAAGTCGAGCTCGGCAAAGTCATCCCCCTTTTTGGAGCGGTACAGGATGTGCTTCTTTTCCGCCGGGCCGTGGAACACGATGTCGCGCTCCTTTGGCGTGAGCTCGGAAAACGGCACGTCCGTCCGCACGCCCATGGCGGCGCACACCTGTTTCATGAGATCCCACATGAGCGTGTTCCACGGCGCCACCGCCCCCTCGTTGATGGAGAGGGACTCGTCGGGGACGAGGGTGTCCATGTCAACCGTGCGCACGATGCCGGTGCCGCCGCAGGTGGGGCACGCTCCCGCGCTGTTGAAGGCCAGGTCCTCCGCGCCGGGACCGTAGAACTGCTGCCCGCAGGACGGGCAGGTGGTAGGCAGCATCAGCGCAACGTCCATGCTGGGCGGCACGTGGGCGCCGCAGTGCGGGCATTGGTGGCTACCCAGGCGCGAGAACATCAGGCGCAGGTAGTTGAGCAACTCGGTGGAGGTGCCGAACGTGGAATGCACGCCGGGGATGCCCGGGCGCTGCCGCAAGGCCAAGGCCGCCGGCACGTGCAGGACCTCGTCCACCGTGGCGCGGGCCGCCTGGCCGATGCGGCGGCGCGTGTAGGTGGAAAGCGCGTCCAAGTAGCGGCGCGACCCCTCCGCGTAGAGCGTGCCCAGCGCCAGCGAGCTCTTACCCGAGCCCGAAACGCCGGCGATGCCCACCAAGCACCCCAGAGGGATGTCTACGTTCACGTTCTTAAGGTTGTGCACCCGTGCCCCGCGCACCTGGATACAATCCGGCTGCCGGTAGCGCAGGGACTGCGGGGAGACCCGCTCCGTCGAAACAACCTCGCCACGAACCCCCTGCAACGCAGCTCCATTTTTCTCTACGCCATTCATGGAAACCACCCCACTCACCTGCCGGCTCGCCAGCACCCCTGTCCCGCGCCATTACCTATCCGCAGGATCCATAGTATGATCGGCAAGCGAAACGCCATTCCGCGCCACGCACTAACCCAGCTCAATCCCCTCGTCATCACAGTACGCCCGACAAGATCCCAGCAACCGCGGGAAATCATTCACGATAACGTCCCAGATAATCTCGCGATCCACGTCTCCGTATGCGTGGGCCAAACGGTTGCGCACGCCGCTTACCCCCGCCCGGTCAAACGCATAGCGCTGGGCAACTTCCTCAGAAACGTGCCCGGCCTTCTCGGTGATGCGGAGCACGCGGTTGAGAATCCCCTCGGCAACAAGATCGTCCACGTCGTTGCAAGGGCTTACAAACCGTTCCCTGGTGAAGGCAAGGGCTTTCATCTGCCGCCGTGTTTCGAGGATCACATCATATATCTCCTGGACCCTCGAAAGGTCGTCCCGCTTCGCGCTCATATACCAGCACCTTCTCCCGATCTATCGCTGCAGCCAGCGCCTCGTTTTTAAGGTGCGTCGCAGTCACCACATCCACCTCGCGGCCCGTTGCCTGCTCCACGCGCTTGGAAAACCTGCTCAGGTCGCCCAACGTAAACGGATGGCTGCGGTCGAGCACAAGCCTCACGTCTATGTCGCTCGCCTCGGAAAAATCCCCGCGAGCAAACGAGCCGAACAGGTACGCCTTATCCACCGCTTGGTAATCGGCAGCCACGTCCGCCACCGCGCGGCGCGCGGTCGCGAATTCTTGCGCCCGATGCACCTCGACGCTTTCGGCACACCTTGAGCAATCCTCGCTGGACGCTTGATGTCCCGCATGCGCCCCTTGTGCCTGGAGCAGCGAAAGAACGCGGTCAATCTGGCTCGCCAAAGAGTCAAGCGTCACCGCCTCGCCTTGAGCCTCTTGCTCTATCCCCCGTTGCACAAAGTGGAGAAACGCGTCCGTTTTTGAAACTCCATGCTCCGTGGCATACCCAACCACCTCGTCAACGACCCGTTTGGGCAAGCGCAACGATAGGGCAACGCGATGGTCAGCCGATTTCATGTGCGACATGATTCCTCCCTGACATGTATGACAATTGTAATACATGTCAGGTTGCGACGCTGGCTGCACCTCCCTTCTCCCCTTCCTTGACTCAAGGATATCAAACACCTGTTCGTTTATAGGAGAAAACACGAACGTTTGTTTGTGCTATAAAGTCTTCACGATTTGTTCGGATAGCGCAGAAGCCACCGAGCCAGCGCCCACGTATGCACCCTTTACTGTGCGGCGCGCTCGGCAAAGCTCTCGGGGCTCTCAACCGAAGCGACCGTAACGGGAAACGCCGTCTGCCCCGTGTCCTTATACGAGAAGATCCACGCCGCACCCTCTTTGAGGCCCGTCATGGTCAAAAGCTCGGAACAGTCAACCTCACCCGTTGTACCTGCGGAAAGGCCGCTGACGTTCACGCCCGCGGCATCCCATTCCCACGGCTCCACCTCGACAACGGCAACGCGGCGGCCTAAGTCGCGCTCCAACACGCGTGCGCGCACGTACGCGTAGCCCCCGTCAAGCGGCGGCAAGCCCGCAGCCGCGTCCGCGTCGCCAGCGCCTTCAGCATCGGCCTCCGCGCTTGCCGCAGCCGGGCCCTTCTCGCCCGCAAGGCCCGCGCCGGCAGAATCCGCGCCAGGCACGCCAAGCAGGCGCCCACCTGCAAACGCCAGGGCGCACAGCAACGCAACGTGCACCGCAACCATAACCGGAAGCCCAATGTAAAAGGCAGGCTTGCGCGTTTTGTGGCGCACGGCGCGCATGGCAACCAGCCCGCCCAGGGCACCGCCGGCCAGCGAAAGCCCCAGCAGTGCCTTCTCGCTGATGCGCCGCTGGCCATGCTGCGCCCGGTACTTGTCCACCGCAAAAAGCACCGCGCACAGCACGTTGACGGCGCCGTAGTACAGCGCAACCGCCGTCCACAGATTCAAACCCATCGTTGCACCCGCCTCTCAATCGCCGTGCAGAAAGTGTACCGCGGCGTGCGGACACGAATCGCACGCCGCCGCGGACAACGCCGCTGCGCCCAAAAAGATCCACGTGCAAAAAACGTGTCCGCACGAAGCGCTACCATAGGGGCAACCCGAAGCGCAACGCTTGGCGGCCCTGTGCTATGCTGAGCGCCCAACGCATCCGGAACGAAGGAGCGCACCTATGTCTGACCAGCTGTCCGACCAGCTCAACCCCAACTACCCCGACGCTGAGGCTGCGGCGCAGGATCATAGCGACGACCCTGTCTTCCGCGCCGAGCAGGAGCACCTCGCCGAGCTGTACCAAGAACTCGAGCGCCTGCGCGACAAGCTGCGCGAGGACGTTGAGTCCAACCACTTCGGCGCCGCGCAGGACCTTATCGACATGAGCGAGGAAGTGGCGCTCAACTTCAGCGGCTACGACGAGGCGCTGGAAACCTACGCCGCCATCGAGACGCTCAACAGCGTGATCGACGCCTACAACCTCTACCACGACGCCAACGTAGACAAGCTCCGCCGCGTGGCGCTGCTGCTGGCCCAGCCCTACTTTGCCAAGGTCACGCTGGAGATGCGCCCCGGCCAGCCCCCGCGCGACGTCTACATCGGCGCCGCCGGCATCACCGACGACAACCGCCGCCCCCTGGTGGTTGACTGGCGCAGCCCCGTGGCCGAGACCTACTACAACCAGGAAATGGGCCGCACCAGCTACAAGGTCAACGGCCGCACCCGCACCGTCAACCTCATGCTGCGCCGCCAGTTCGACCTCACGCGCAACAAGCTCAACGCCTACTTCGACACCACCGTCGCCATCGAGGACTCGCTGCTGCTGGCCGCGCTCAGCCGCCACCACTCCGAGAAGCTGCAGGCCATCACCGCCACCATCCAGCGCGAGCAAAACGAGGTGGTGCGCCACGAGGACGTGCCGGTGCTGCTGGTAAACGGCATCGCCGGCTCGGGCAAGACCTCGGTGCTCCTGCAGCGCATCGCGTTTCTGCTGTATCGCGAGCGCGAGACCCTCACGCCCGACCAGGTGTGGCTCTTCACGCCCAACCGCGTGTTCGAGAACTACATCGACACGGTGCTGCCCAGCATGGGAGAGGCCAACCCGCGCATCTTCACGTGGCGCGCGTTCGTGGCCGCCCAAGGCGCCGGCGAGCGCGACCTGGGCCTCGCCACCGACGCGGACACGCTGCGCACGCTCGAGGCGGCTGTCCCCGGCATGGCCCTCGAGCCCGACGACCTGCGCGACATCCGCCTGGGCGAGGAGATCATCCTCAAGGTTTCGCAGGTGAGAAGTGCCGTCGAGCGCTGCGCCCGCTTCTGCGCCGAGACCGGCTTCGGCATCGGCCCGCGCTTCACCACGCTGGCCAAAGAGGCGCTGCTCGAGAAGCTCGAGAAGCGCTTCGCGCAGATGGCCCGCAACGAGGAGCTGCAAGAGTCCATCGCCGCCATGGACGTTGAGGAGCAGATCGAGCTGTTCGGTCAAACCGTGGCGAGCGACGACGACAAGGACCTGGAGCGCCTGGCGCGCCAACTGGTCGAGATGCGCTACGGCACGGTGCGCGAGCAGATCGAGAACCTCTCGTGGCTGCGCTTCGACCGCATCGGCATGCGCCTGCTGGGCCGTCCCTCGGTCAACGCCACCGAGTGGCTCTACCTCAAGCTGCTGTTCAGCGGCTCGGGCGACGAAGCGGCCCGCTACGTCATGGTGGACGAGGTGCAAGACTACACCGAGGCCCAGCTTATGGTGCTGGCGCGGTACTTCTCGCACGCGCACTTCATGCTTTTAGGCGACGAGCACCAAGCCATTTTCGAGGGAACGGCCTCGTTTGCCCGGGCGGCCGAGATCTTCCGCGCGAGCCACGGCCACGTGGACGAGTGCCGCCTGCTCACCAGCTACCGCTCCTCGCCCGAGATCACCGCGCTGTTCACCGGCCTTCTGGACGAGCGCGAGCAGCTCAAGCTGACCTCGGTGCAGCGCGCCGGCGTGGAACCGGTAGTGCAGGCGTTCGACAGCACGGACGCGTACCTTGAGGCGCTGCGCGGCGCTGTCGCGGCACACGGCGAGGGGCTCTGCGCGGTTATCGCCGAAAGCGACGCCCGCGTGAGCTGGCTGGCCAAGCAGCTGGGCGACGCCGCGCTGGTGGTCGACAAGAACACGCACCTGCCGGCCGAGGGCGTGGTGCTGCTGCCGCTGCGCACGGCAAAGGGTCTCGAGTTCGACCAGGTGATCATCCCCGACGCTCAGGAAGAGGTCTACCCGGACACGCCGCTGGCGCGCCGCCGCCTGTACACGGCGCTTTCGCGCGCGATGCACCAGGTCACCGTGCTGGCGCAGGGTCCGCTCACGCCGCTGTTGGGATAACGGCAGCGGAAAGCGCAGGCTCGGCGCGCTTTTCGGCCCGCAAGGACCCACCCGCCCGGCCCCGGCAGCCGCGAGCTCGTCCCTCTTACACAAAGCGCCCGCCAGGAAGGCAGCCCGCCTATCCTGACGGGCGCTTCTCGTTGAGCAGCGTTTTGCAAAAGCGAGCGCATACCCCGGATGCCTTTACCCCATCAGCGACCCGTTGTAATACACGATGACCAGCAACCCGCCCGCAAGGCCGGCGGCGGCAAGCACGCCTCCCACCGCCGCGAGGACCCTCGAAAGCGTGCGGCGGCGCCTGTCGACCGCCATGCCAAGGCCTCCCGCCACGAGGCAGATCCCCAGGCCAACGCCCAACCCGACCATGCTGAGCCCCTCGCCCGCCGCAAACGCCGGCATATCGGCCGCGGCAACGTTTGCGTAGTGATACGCATGCAGCGAACTCACGTCGCCTGTCATCAGCATGTGAACGCCGGGCACGATGCACGTGAGGGCAACAACCGCCCCAACAACCACGCACACCGCAAGCACAAGCCACGCGTTTGGCCTGCTCAGAGGCACGCCGCGCACGCCGCCAAACGTGATGAGCGCGCCGTTGTGCCGGATAACGGCAGCAAGCGCCCCCGCGATCCCGCCCACAAGCAGCGCAACGCCCAGCACCGTAAGCGCCATCTCAACCGCCGAAGGCAGCACGGACGCAGTGAGGGGCGACATCAGCGCAACGCCGACCCCCGACGCTGCGAGGCCGATGCCGGTTTCGCGCGCAAGCGCCGGCAGCTCTTCCGGCGGCGTCGTGGCGTAATGGTAGCTGTGCAAAAGCGACGGATTGCCGCTCACCGCCATGAAAATGCCCAAGGCCGCAAGCAACACACCGATCAGCAGAACAATGAGTGCATCCATACGATCACCTCGTCATCGACCCTGACCAAAAAGGTGCACCCAGTATAGTCACCGCGCCCTGCAATGCAATACCTGTTTTGCTGGACGGATGCTGAGCAAACGCGGCACAGCACGCCAAGAGCGCCCACAGCCCCAGCCGCGAGCGCCCCGACCTCAAACGCAAGCCCGCCTCGGACGAACCGCCCTACTCTTCGGGCTCTAGCGTAAAGGTTTGCGGCACGTTCTTCTCGCGCCCGCCGGCACCCGCCGGCCAGCACCCATCAACGCTCACCGATGCTACCTTCCCCCACGTCTATCAGCTGCGTCGGCAGATAGGAAACCGTGCCGTCGTCGTTGCCGCATGAGAAGTACGCGTTTGCCACCACGCTCGCTCCCTGGTCGTCCTCGATCACGAACTCTGTGCCGTCTTGGTACCGTACCGTCAGGCGCTCCGCGGAAAACTCGTCGTCCCCCTTCGGATATGCAACGGTAAAGCTGAAGGGACTCAGCTGAACACGTACGCCGCTTCCGTCAGAGAACGCGCACGTCCCCACCGCCTTCGACGGCGTGAACACAGAAGTTGACGCACGCTCCCCGCTTTCCCCGTCGCCCGAACGCAGTGTCCACACCACGCCGTTGCGCAGCAGATCTAGGTTGCCCCACGAACTGAAGTACATCGTGCCGCGCAGCTCGGTTTCAGTTGAAGCCTCTTGGTTCACAATGCAGCGCGTGTCCATGAACGGCACAGGGGCGTCGCCGTTTACACCGCCGGCCTCAAGATCCGCGTACCTTTGGGCTGCGTCAGCCGACTCCATACCGAGCGAGACGCCGCCCGGCACTTGCTCAAACACCAGCTCGCCCGTTGGGCTCACCCCGTCCGACAAAGCAACACCTGCGAGGTTGGACAGCATGAACGAAACGGCACCGCAGCCCACCTCGTCCACCACCATGCTTTCAACTGTCAGTGTGTAGCCGTTTGCCTGCACGCTCAGTTCCACATCCTCAACCGCAGCGCTCATGTCCTCGGAAAGCGCAGCGGGGTCAACCGTGCGGTAGTTACGCGTATATGAGAGCGTTTCGGTACCGGTATCCTGCGTCCAATCGACGTTGTCGCCCATGCCGTGGTTGCCCCACATTGCCTGGAAAAACGCGGCAGCGTCCGAAAGCGCATACGCCGCACCACTAGTTGCGGCCACACCCGCAATCGCCAGCGCAACTACGAGTGCCAAGGGCAACGGGCCTCCCCGACGATGCCGCGCGCCGCTTCTCGCCCGCTCCAGAACCTTCTCGTCTTGCACATTGCACTCCCATCCCTTGTACACGCGAACGCGCCCGCGCGCTGATATGTTCGGGTCCTTCACTTGCAATACGCTCAAGACGGCAGGTTTGTTTCAGGCTCACTGAAAACGCTGTTTTTGATTAATTACGCTATAGTATTGATAAAGTATTGATAAGGAGTTGCCATGATTCAGATACGGCCAGTTTCCGACCTGCGCAACAAATTCTCAGACATCGAAGCGATCGTAGCCGAGGGACAACCCGTCTACCTCACCAAAAACGGCTACGGATCCATGGTGGTAATGGGACTCGACCAATACGCCGCCCTTACCGAAGGAGTCGAGGCAAAACTAGACGAGGCGGACCGCGCCGCCGAAGCCGACACGACGCGCCTTACGCATGGCGAAGTTTTCTCCCGTGTTAGGGAAACCCTACATGGCTGAGAGCGGCAGCCCCTACCGCCTCGAGTACCTGCCCCTGTTCGAGCAGGATCTTCTCGAAGCCACAACGTATATCGCCCAAGTGCTCAAGAACCCCACCGCGGCCCAGCGTCTTGTTGATGAAACTGAGCGTGCAATTCTCAAACGGCTCGAGAACCCCTTAGCCTTTGAGCCAATGCCCTCAAATCGGAAGCGCCCTCACCCCTACTACCGTATTTACGTGCGTAATTACACGGTGTTTTATGTGGTAGTCGGCAACACTATGGAGGTCAGGCGCTTCCTCTACAGCCGGAGAAACTTAGAGCCGCTGCTCGCCATGAACTAGCCCGAGGCCTTACGCGCGCTCGGCCAGGTCGAGGGCCAGGCGCGCCGTCTCCTCCCAGCCCAGGCACGGGTCGGTGATGGACTTGCCGTACACGCCGCCGTCCACCGGCTGGTTGCCGTCCTCGAGGTAGGACTCGACCATGAAACCGCGCACGAGCTTCTTGATGGGCTCGCTGCGTCGCATAGAGTCCAAGACCTCCTTGCAGATGCGCACCTGCTCGAGCGGGCGCTTGCCGGAGTTGTCGTGGTTGCAGTCGATGATGGCCGCGGGGAACTGGAAGTCCTTCTCGGTGTACTTGGCCGTCAGGCGCTCCAGGTACTCGTAGTGGTAGTTGGGGTAGTTGAGCCCGTCCATGCCGATGTAGCCGCGCAGCACGGCGTGCGCCAGCGGGTTGCCCGTGGTCTCGACCTCCCAGTTGCGGAAGATGAAGGTCTGGGGCTGCTGGGCGGCGTAGATGGAGTTGAGCATCACGTCGGTGGAGCCGCCAGTGGGGTTCTTCATGCCCACGGGCATGGGGACGCCGGAGGCGACCAGGCGGTGCTCCTGGTTCTCGACGGAGCGGGCACCCACCGCGATGTAGCCCAGCACGTCGATGAGGTACTGGTAGTTGGTGGGGTAGAGCATCTCGTCGGCCGTGAACATGCCGGTTTCCTCAACCACGCGCAGGTGCATGCGGCGGATGGCCTTGACGCCCTCGAGCAGGTCGGGCGCGCCCTCGGGGTCGGGGTTGTGCAGCAGGCCCTTGTAGCCAGTGCCCTTAGTGCGCGGCTTGTTGGTGTACACGCGCGGGATGATGAGGATCTTCTCGGCCACGCGCTCCTGCAGCTTGGCCAGGCGCGTGCAGTACTCGAGCACCGAGTCCTCGCGGTCGGCCGAGCACGGGCCGATGATGAGCAGAAGGCGCGGGTCCTCGCCCTTGAGGATAGCGGCCACCTGCGCGTCGAACGCGGGCTTCTTGGCGGTCATCTCGGGCGAAAGCGGCATTTCAGCGCGGATGTCTTTGGGGATGGGCAGCAGGCGCTTGAAGTTCATGGACATGGCACGTGCTCCTTCTTTGCGCGGGCGTCACGCGGTCCGGTGGATCGCCTCGTGGGGCAAACCACGCCGCCGCATGTGCCGCCAACTGGGCGGAACAAACATTCAGGGAGTTTGATTATCCGCCCGCGTTGCCGCACAGCGCAACAATAGCCTAGCCGGTGCGCAATTGTTAACGCAACAAGGGCAGCGCAGGGATCGGGGCGCCCGCAGCCTCGCCCGTTTAGTACAGCGCCCGCTCCAACAGCGCAAAAAGCACCGTGCACGAAAGGTCGCCTGCGCGCAACGACTCGTAGATGCCGCGCCAGATGAAGCGAGCCAAAGGACCGGCGCCAACCTGGGCTAGCAGCTCTGCGCTCACCGCATCGTCGTTCGCAATGGCCTGCCCGAGATTGGCCTCGATGTGGCCGAAGCATCGGCGCTCAGCCTTGAGGCCGCGTGCCTTCGTGCGCGTGTCGGGTGCCGATATCTCAGCCAGCCATCCGTCTTGGAACTCAGCCAGGGCCCCGCCCATTATGGCGGCAACGCGTCGGCAAAAGCCCACGAGGTTCTCGCCTTCCCGATAAGCAAAGCACGCGCCTGCCGCGCAGGGGTCTAGCGAGCTCGGCCCGCCAAAGGCAACGCGTTCCCAAAAGCGCTCGATCACCTCGGTTACCAGCGATGCCTTGCCGGGAAAGTAGTTGTAGAGCGTGCCCACGGCAACACCGCAATCGCGCGCCACGGCACGGACGCTCAGTGAAGCCAGCCCCTGGGAGCGGGCGCGCTCGTAGGCTGCCTCGACGATCTCCTCGCGTGTAACCGCACCTTTCCCTGCCATGACAGCCTCCTCCGCACGCTGACGCACCGCCGGCCATGCTCTATCCCGTAAGCCTCGCAACAGCTATGTCACCGCGCACGGCCCCTGATGAACATTCCCGCGAACTGTTCAGGAAGAAACAGGCAAAACCGCAGCGTTTCGCGGGTATTTCTTGAACTTCACGCTTCTCGATCTTATCATGAACATCGTTCGTATGAACAACGTTCACTTACGAAAGGAAATCCCATGTCCCTACAGCTCATGCTTGCCAGCGCGGCTATCACCCTGGCGCTCGTCTTTTACACCATAGGCGTTTTCACCGAACGACGCGATGCGCAGCTCTCCAAAAAGCACGTGGCCCTCTTTTGGTGCGGCTTGGTGTTCGACACCACCGGCACCACGATTATGACGGGCATGGCGCAGGCGGGATCCGCCGGCATGACCGGCATCCACGGCATCACCGGCGCGGCCGCCATCGTCCTGATGCTCTTCCACGCCCTCTGGGCCACCTACACGCTCGTGCGTCGAAACCGCAACTTGGAGCAGACGTTCCATCGGTTCAGCACCGCCGTGTGGTTGGCGTGGCTCGTGCCCTACATCATCGGCATGTTGGTGGGCATCCCGACCATCACGCTGAGCGACGAGGCCACGGTGGGCATCAGCGTGGGTATCGTGGCCGTGATCGCCCTTGCGCTCGTGTGGAGCAGCAAGCGCAAGGCAGCAGCGGCCGCGTAAAACCTGCAGCACGTCGCCCGCACCGCCGGGGTACCTGCCTGCGCCCGGCGGGACGCGTCGCCCGTACCGTGCATGTCCGCCCGCTCGGGAGGGGCACCCCGGCCGCACCGTTACCCGCCGACACCAAAATTGCGTCGCATCTTCGCGCCACCTAGCGATGCCAGAGCCGCCTTTCTGCAAACCTCCCGATTAAAGTGCACAACACACGCGAAATCCGGCATAGCCTTTACGGGAGAGTGCGATTTACCAGGCGTTTTCCTAGCGGCAAGCCAATGGCAACCCGGCAAGCCCCTTATGTTGTGCACTTTAACGGCGGGGTTTGCACAACGGCCGGAGCGCCTTCCCCACGCACGCATAAAAGGGGCTGGAAGCACCGCTCCCCACCCTTGCCTGGGCGCTCCATCCGCGCTGTGCATGCCCGCGCGCTCGGGCGGAGCGCCTCAGCCGTGCCCCTACGCGCTGGCGAGCAGCCGCTCGGCGGCGTCCAGCTGATCGTCGGTGCCCATAAGGCCCACCTGGTCACCCGGAAGCAGGCGTGTGTCACCCCCGAGCACGAGCGTCACGCAGTCGCCGCGCTTGAGCGAGCTCGCGTTGGCCCCGGTCGCCGCCCGCAGGTTGAGCTCGGCAAGCGTCCGACCGGCCGCCGCGCTCCCCTCGCCCACCGCGACCCAGCGCAGGCCCACGTCGTTCATCGAGGCCAGCATGTTGTCCAACGCCAGCCGGCGCTTGGCGCGCGCGGTGTCGGCAAGCGCCTCGTACCCGCTCGCGCGCAAGTCGTTGGCGTAGCCATGGATCTGCCGCGGGCGGTACCCCAGGTCCGCGAGCGCGTGCGCCATCAGCTCGATGCCGCCCTCCAGCTCGGGTCGCACAACGTCGTCGGCACCCGCGGCCACCAGCGCCTCAACCGCGCTGTCGGTCTCCGCGCGCCCCACGATCCGCAGGCCCGCCGACGCGGCCCGCGCGTCGCGCGCAATCTTCTCAGCCGAGGCCTCCTGACGCGTGGCCACCACGAGCACCCGCGCCGCCTCCAGGTGCGCATGCGCCAGGATCTCGGAATTCGCCGCGTCGCCCACGAGCACCGCCAACCCTTCCGCCTCGGCCTGCTCGGCCGTGGAGAGGTCGCGCTCAACCACCAGGCATGGGACCTCGAGCCGCTGCAGCACCTCGGCCACGCACCGCCCGGCGCTGCCGTACCCCACCACAACCACGTGGTTGGCAAGCGCACCCTCTGCCGGCGGCTCGATCACGTGCGCGTGCCGGTCGTACAGCGCCCGCAGGCGCGGGTGACGCTCAAACAGGCGCTCGAGCGGCGCCACGCTCTTGAACACGAAGCTGTTGAGCGCGATGCTGATCACCGCCGCGCCCAAGATCACCGTGTACTGGTCCTGCGAAAGAACCCCGAGCGCCATGCCGGTCTGGCCGATGATGAAGCTGAACTCGCCGATCTGCGAAAGCCCCGCCGCCACCGTGAGCATGGTTGAAAGCCCGGCCGCCATCACGGCGCCGAGCGCCATGTTGATGACCCACTTCCCCACCATGATGAGCGCCACCAGGGCGATAAGCTCGGGCAGGTGCGCCGCCAGCGTGGCGGGGTTCACCATCATGCCCACCGACGCGAAGAAGATGATGGAGAACAGGTCTTGGAACGGAATGGCCTCGGCCGCCACCCGGTGCGAGAGCGCCGAGCCGCTCACCACCACGCCGGCCAAAAATGCCCCCAGCGCCACCGACACGTCGAAGAACACCGCGGCCGCCATGGCCGTGCCCAGGGCGATAACCACCACCGCCAGCTGGAAGAGCTCGCGCGGGCAGAAGCGCGCGATGCGGCTAAGCAGCCACGGGAGCAGGCGCGAACCCGCCACCAGCATCAGCGCCACGAACCCCACCGTCTTGAGCAGCGCCTCGGCAAGCCCCAGGGCAAGCGCGGCGCCGGAGGTCTCGCCGGGGCCGAACACCAGCGGCAGCACCACCAAGATCACGATGGTGGCCAGATCCTCAACGATGAGCCAGCCCGTGGCCACGCGCCCGCCTTGGCTTTGGTAGAGCCCGGCGTCGGTGAGGTTGCGGATAAGCACCACCGTCGAGGCGATGGAAACCGAAAGCCCCAGCATGACGCCGGCTTCGGGACTCCAGCCAAACGCCCGCGCCAAGGCGTAGCCTGCTGCCGTTCCCGCTGCGATCTGCAGCACGGCGCCGGGCACCGCGATGCCCTTGACCTCGGAAAGGTCCTTGAGCGAAAAGTGCAGGCCCGTGCCGAACATCATGAACATGACGCCCACCTCGGCAAGCTGGCTCATGGCGTGCGAGTCGCCCACGAAACCGGGCGTGAACGGACTCACCACCAACCCGCCGACGAGATACCCCACGATGGGCGGCAGACGGAAGGCCCGCGCAACGAGCCCGCCGGCAAACGCGGCGACAAGCGCGAGGACAAAGGTCATGAGCAAAACGGTATCTCCGTGCATAGGGCCTCCTTAGAGGTCGTGAACGACAGCAAGCGAACGGAGACGAACGAAGCGCGGAATGCGGGCGGGGCGGCAGCTTGCCTTGGGCGCACCGGCAACGCGGGAGCGGCCGGATACCCGTCGGGAGGGAAACGTTCCGGCAGGGATGCGCTCCGAACCGTGCCAGCGGGCGTGCAGCTGCTTGCGTGAGAGAAGCCCAGAGCAGTCACCGCCCTTGTTGCCGCAGACGCTTGCCAAGCGCGCGTCCGGGCGCCGCATACAAGAAGGGCGGACCTTGCCGGTGCAAAGGCCCGCCCGCGCAAACGAACGAATCAACGCATAGGTTTGATACCCAGGGCACGACACTTTAAGCGCATGGCTTCCGACTAGACGGTGCGGCGCAGAGGTGCATGCGTGCGGGCACCTGCCAGACGTGCCGGCAAGTTGGACGAAAAGAGCGCGGACGCGGCGGGCAGTGGCGGGCAGACATGGCGGGCAGACATGGTGGGCAATCATCGCATCCGTCCGAACCTGGCAAGCAATGACGGCATCCACGCAAACGCGACGGGCAACGGTCGCGCTCGCTCCGGGCGCGGTTAGCAAATCGCCCGCTCAAACGAACGCGGCGAGCGAAATGCGAGCCAATGCGAAACCCGCGGGCGAGAATCTCGCTGACACGAACCCGCCGGGCAAGCATGCCACTCATACGAATGGCATGCGCAAGAACGTCACTCATACGAACCCATTGGGCGAGAACGTCACTCATACGAACGGTTTGGGCGAAAAACACATCGATACGAAGCCGTTGCGCGAAAAGCGCACTCGTACGAGCGAGCTTCTCGCCCAACGCGCGCCGTGGGCCGAGCTTGGCGAGAAAACGCCAGGTAAGCGGGAAGGCCGGACCACGATGTGCACCCGCGTGCTCGGAGCACCCTTCGTATCAACGCATTTTTCGCCCAACAGGCTCGTATCAATTCGATTTTCGCCCAAACCTGTCGTATGAGTGTCGTTCTCGCCCAATGGCGTCGTATCGGTGTAATTCTCGCCCAACGGCGTTGTATCAGTGTCGTTCTCGCCCAGGCTGTGCGCACCAGCGTCGTTTTCGCCGTCCAGGCCGCATCGGCGCCGCTCTCGCCCGACGCGCAAGCCGTCTGCACGGGCACGCCGTTCCGCGCGCCCCCATGCGGCAGCACGCGCAACATCCCGCAACGCGACCCGTGCCGCACCGCACGAACGCGCCCAGGCCGCTCGGGTACAATGGCTGCACCGCACTACCCCGCGCCCGCCCGGCCCGCCGATACGCCGGCGCCCAACCGGGCGGCGCCGTTTCCCGAGGGAGGACCGTTGAGCCGTTCCCGCCTGCAGCTCAAGCTTGGCGACAAGGTGCTTATCGCCCTGGTTGCCTGCGCGCTCGCACTCGGCGGTGCCTATGCCGCGTGGCGCGCGCTCGCCGCCCCGTCAACCCCGGCCGCCGCGAACGCAGACGCCAAGGACCTCGTGGTGGTCTGCCAGAGCAAAGACGGCTTTTATCGCGTGGATCCTCTGGATACCGACGCCGCGTACACCGTCTCCACACCGCACGGCTACAATAACGTGACCATTTCAGGCGGCACGGTTGACGTAACCTCCGCCGACTGCGACAACCAGGTGTGCGTGGACAGCGCGCCCATCTCCCAGCCCGGGGAGCAGATCGTGTGCCTGCCGCACGAGGTGGTGCTCGAGGTTGCGGCAAGCGCCGACGACGTGGCGCCCCTGTCCTAGCGCGCGGGCGAGAAGAGCCCCTGCCACGGGCCGCACGCAGCCACCTGATCCCCTGCCGCCCCGCGGCCTCGAGGAACGCGAAAGGAGCGAGATGGCGTTCGACCCGATCCAAGAAGACGCCTTGCGGCTCGTGCTGCGCTCCATGCAGCGCGACCGCGTGTATCCGCTGGAAAACCAAGCCTACGTGGAGGATGCGCTCGAGCGCTTCGGCACCGACGCGGGCTCGCTCATCCGCTCCGACGAGGACCGGTCGTTTCACCTCACCGCCCGCGCGACCGAGATCATAGACTACCGCGCGCCCTTCATGAGCAGCGACGAAGCCGCCGACGCCGCGGTTGCCAACGCCGAGGCCCTGCTCACCGAGGCCGCCGAGCTCGACCCCAAAAACAGCGACGCGGCGCGCATGCTCATGGCCCTGCGCGCTCCCAGCAACGAGGAGTACGTGCGCTTCCTCGCCGAGGGCGCAGACGCCCAGGTAGACGCCTGGCGCGCGCTTTCCGCGCAGGCGCGCGACCCCTACGACCGCGAGTTCGCCGCGGACCTGGGCCTGCGGCCGGCGCTGCGCTGGCTCAACGCGCTCTCCTCGCGCGCGCTTATCGCCGGGCACTACACCCAGGCGCTGGCCGCGGTTGAGCGCAGCCTCGAGCTCGCCCCGGCCGACCCGGGCGACTGCCGCTTCACCGGCATGATCGCGCTGGCCAAGCTCGAGCGCGGCCAAGAGGCTCTGGAGGAGTTCTACGAGAACCACGCCCAGGCCTTCTTGAGCCTGCGCGCCATGGACCCCTGGACGCTCATCGCGCGCATGGCCTGCGCCTACAGGGAGTTCGCCTTTGACGAGGCCGACCGCCTCATGGCCTACCTGGTGGACCGCTACCCGCGCGCCGAGCGCGCCCTGTACTACCAGACCGAGTTCCCCGACGGCGTGTTCGCGCGCGTGCATGTAGAGCCCGGCAGCGAGGACGAGCTGATACTGGCCATAAGCGAGTGCACGGTGCTTCTGCAGGAAGGGCTCGGCGCGCCGGACAACGCGCCGTTTGCCGTGTGGGTGGCGACGCATCCGCTGGTGCGCCGCGGCGTGGGCAACGTGAGCCCCGCCGACGCGCCGGGCAGCGTGCGCTCCGGTTTGGAGGGCGATAACTGATGGATCCCAAGGCCTACCTCCCCCGCGTGCTCGAGGCGGAGTACCTTGCCGCCCACCGTAACCTGACGCCCGCCGCGCGCGAGCTGCTGCGCGCCGAGATAGCCCAGCACCCCCACCGCTACGTGCTGACCGACCGCGCCCGGGCGCTCGTGCGCTACGCCGGCGCGCACCGCCAGCTGCTGGCGGGACTCGACCGCATCATCGACCTGCCGGACGAGGAGTTCAACGACCGACGGCTGCGGCTGTTCGCACAGGTGGGAGCCGAGCTCGCCACGGCGCTCAAGATCGACCCGGGCTGCCTGGAGGCCAAGCTCCTGCGCCTGCTCATAGCCGAGACCGACGCCGACACCTGCCTGCACGACGCGCTGCTGCTCGAGCAGGAGGCGCTCGAGGCGCTGCACGGCCGCTACCCGCGCTTTGACGAGCGCGCGCCGCATTTCTGGCGTGCGGAGCAGGGCGAGAAGGGCGAGCAGGGCGCGGATGCGGGGGCTGCGGCGGACGAGAAGGGCACAGCGACAACCGGCGCCGCAGCGGCAGGGGCCCACGCGGCCGCAGGCGCCAACGCCGCGCAGGCAGACGCCGCCGTCCCCGCCGCCACGCCCGAGGAAGCCGCCTGGCTCACCGCCACCGCGCCGGAGATGATCGCCTGGCTGCACACACTCGAGTCGATCTCGCAGCTGGCGATGAGCACCGCGCGCTACCGCGCCGCCATCCACTATGCCGAGACCGTGATGCGCGCAGCGGGCTACCCGCACCGCTCCGAGGGAACGCTGCTGTTGGCCTACGCGCGCCTGGAGGACGAGGACGCGTTCTTCTCGACCGCGCGCGAGGCCAACCAGCTGCTGCCCGAGCACGGGCCGCAAGAGGACTCGCCGTGGTTCTTGCTGGGACGCGCGCTGCTCTTCTACAAGCTTGGGAAGGACCGCGCAGCGCGGCGCGCCATCAAGGACTTCGCCGCGCGGGCTGAGGGCGGGGCGTTTTTCCTCACCGCGCCGGTGTACCACGTACCCTACCTGCCCGTGCGCCCCGAGCCGCGCGAGCCTTGGGAGCTCACGCACCAGGCGATCTACGAGGCCGACAGCGTCATCGTGGACACGCCCGACTTCGTGCAGTGGGCCGAGGGGTTCGAGGAGGTCCGCACCGCCGCTGACCGCTTCGCCGACACGTACGGGTTCGAGTAGCGGGCCCGAGGCGCGGGGCGCCGGGCGCAGAGCCCCGCAGCCCCGCCCCACCGCGGGACGCAGGACGCAAGGTCGCGGCGGCCCGCGGTACTGGGCAGGCCGGCCGCCGTTGCGCTGTCCGCACCGTCACCCTCCGCTGAACGGCCGCCGCGTTAGCCCGCGCCTGCGCAGCCAGTCGCGTTTTGCGCTACACTGAACAGTTGCCATTACTCACAACCGCACCGTTTGCGCAGCTCGCTGTGGCTGCGCGCGAGGGGAGCGCGCGGATGCTTTCACTCAAGAACAAAGTAACCGTTCACTACACCGGCAGCTTTGACGACGGCGACGTGTTCGATACCACCGCCGACAAGGAGCCCATGACGTTTGTCGAGGGGAACCACGAGGTCATCCCCGGGTTCGAGATGGCGGTCATGGGTATGCAGCCCGGCGAGACCAAGAAGGTTCACCTGGATCCCAAGGAAGCCTACGGCATGCCGCGTCCCGAGCTGGTGGTGCAGATCCCCACCGAAGAGGTCCCCAACTATGACGACCTCATCGTGGGCCAGATGATCTACCTCATGAACGGCGACGGCTACCAGCAGCTGGCGCGCGTGGTAAGCGTGCAGGACGACGGCCTCACGGTCTTCGACCTGAACCATCCCATGGCCGGCGTGCCCCTGAACTTCGAGATCACCTTGCTTGCCCGCGAGCCCTGGGAGGGCGACGCCGCAGCTGACGCTTCCGACACTTCCGACAACGCCACCGCGCCGACAGGCGATAAGGACGGTGAGTGACATGCAGCGTCCCCAGCAAGGCGTGCTGTGCGCCGGCTGCCCGCATCGCGGCGCGTACCTGGCCGCAAAGAACGCCACACGCGGCATGCGCGGCCGTGTGATCTGCGGCGACGTAGGCTGCCCGGCCGTAGGCTACCTCTACCCCGCCGCAGCCGCCTGCCCCGGCGGCATGGAGCGGCTGCTTGACCGCTACAAGCAAGAGATCCCCACCGAGCCTACCGCGCCCGCGTGCGTACGCTTCATCCGCGACACCGCGCTCGGCAGCGCAGACACCGCCGAGCTGTTCTCGGCCGACGCGCTGGCATGCGAGGGGCAGAGCGTGGTGCTCGCCGTACTCGCCTCAAGCGCTGCCTGCACCACGCGCGAGGCAATCGAGGCCCTGGGCGAGCAGCTGCTTGCCGGCGGCATCAAAACCGTGGCGATCGTCGACCCGCTGGACCTCGAGCGCGCCGAAACCGTGCTGCGCGAGCTTGTCGGCCAAGGGGGCGTGAGCGCGGTGATCTTTGCCTCGCCGTGCAACCTGCTGATAAAAGAGCCGCTTGAGCCGGCCGAGGTCGATCGGTACACGTGCGTGGGATGCCACCGCTGCGCGCAGATCACCGGCTGTCCGGCGCTTTCGCTGGCGCCGCCAGCCTACCGCATCGACCCGGATTTGTGCGCCGGCTGCGACCTGTGCGTGACGACCTGCCGCACGCAGGTTATCTACACGCCGCGCCTGCGCATGACGCCCGAGCAGCGCAACGCCCTGCGCTACGAGGCAACGCGCGCAAGCAGCTGAGCGCTCAGCGGTTTTTGCGCGTTGGCGCTCGCTGCCGCCGCGTTGCATCGGACGCGAGCGACTGAGCGCGCGCATCGCCAGCGGCAGGAGCGCATCAAAGCCGCGAGGTCTCCGACGTCATGTGCGGCGCAGGCCCTCTGCCGTCGTGCGCGGTAAGCGCGGAAAGCCGGCGTTGCCCGCGCTTACCGAGCTGTGCCGGAGACGGCGTTCAGCGCCCGGCGCACCGCTGCACCCACGCCTATGCCAACGGCGAGCTTCACCGCGTCCGGGACGATAAACGGCACCACGGCCGCCAGCAGCGCCGCGGCAACGCCCATGGTGCCAATCGCCATGAGCTGGATCGTCCCCAGCACATAAGCCACCGCGAGAAGCACCACCGCGCCCGCCACGTCGGCAGCCGCGCGACCTGCGTGCTTCTCGACCAGCGGCATAAGCGCTTTACCCGCAACCATGCCAGCCAAAAAGCCCCACAGGTAGCCGCCTGTAGGCCCGGCGATAACGCCCAGGCCTCCTTGCATGCCCGAGAACAGCGGCAGGCCAACAGCGCCCAACAAGAGGTAGCAGGCTACCGACGCAACGGCCTCGCGCGCGGTGAGCGCCGTGCAGATAAGCGCGAGCACCATGGTCTGCAGCGTTACCGGAACCGGGCCGACGGGGATGCTCACCCATGCGGAGACGGCGAGCAAAGCGATGCTCACCGCGCACCGCGTTACCTCGCGGGACGACATGCGCAACTCCTTACCTTGTGTGAGAAGGCACCGCTTGGCCACGCAAAGCTCTTCTGCCGCTCAGCACCCAATCAAACGGGACGGGGCACGCGGCACGGCCTCCTCTTTGTCGAACGGGCACTATTGTACGGAGGCACACCTGCCACCCGCACGCAAATCAGTTTGGAAACACGCCGCCCCGCACCGTCGCCGCACTTCTCGCTCAGCCCTCAGAGACCTCGCCCTCGCGCGTGATGCAATTAGCTTGGCTCGGCAGCCACGGCTCGCGCGCAAAGAGGTACTCCACGCTGCAACCCGGGAAGAAGTGATCCTTCATCTTGATGGCCATGCCGATAGAAAACTCACCCGTGCGACCGTTCATCCACTTGGAAAGGGTTTCGGGACGCCTGCCTACAAACTCAGCGATGTCCTGCTGGGTAACGCCCTGACGGCGCATCTCTGCCTCAAGATTAGGATATATCATACGTGCTCCCTTAATTTGCTGCGATAAATCCTAGTATTCCTTCTTATAGTAAACCATTTGCCCAACTTCTCTGATATATCGTAAACAGAACGCTATATACTTATGCTAAATCGCAAGACACTTAGAGCTATTGGCATCTGACAACTTGGAAAGCGAGGTTCCTATGGCGCTCACCCTTTCAGACCTTCTCGCGGCGCACGGATACCGGGAAGCTGCGTTTGCCCGCGAGATAGGCATCCCCGCTACCACCCTGTACAGCATCGTCGGCGGCAAAACCAACGTTGCGAACACCGGCGTTGGCACGTTCGTCAAAATCGCCCACGGCTTGGGCCTGGGCACCGAAGAGCTGTTCTACCTCCTCACTGACAACGACGCAGCCGAGAACGTCGACCCGGACCCCGCAACCGACCAGCCCGCGTCCACTTCGCGCCCGGCTCCGCGTGAAGTGCTGTTTGCCGACCCACGCCAGCGCCAGCTTAACGCGGCGTTTGCCAACCTAAACGAGCAGAGCAAAACGGAGGTTGCCGGAATAGTTTCCTCAGTTGCCGCCGATCCCACGCGACAGCGGTCCCGCTCGGCCGATCTCCCTTCTCTTGAACCGAACGGGTGAGGCGTTAGCTAACGTTCTTTAGTTATTATTATAACAGAGTTTACCTATATCATTTCGTAGTACGTATATGTCTTACCGTTTACGCGGAACATGATGTGCGACAGGTGCGAAGGAGGCCGATCAGCGTGGCGCAAGCGTGCCATCTCTGGTATACTTCCACGATGCTATATGCCCCCATCGTCTAGTGGCCGAGGACATCGCCCTTTCAAGGCGGCAACACGGGTTCGATTCCCGTTGGGGGTGCCACGCATTGCACAGCCCAGGCAAACCAGCGTAGCTTGCCCGGGCTTTTTCATGCGACAGCCGTATGCCGGCGAGGGCGACTGCCCGCAGGGTGACCCCACGCCGGCGAAACGCCCCGCAGGATGGGCCTTACGCCGGTACGACGCCCCGCGCGGTGCAAGCCCCGCTCCACCCGCGTCATCCCCTCTTGTTGCGCGCAAGCCTGCACACATGCCTTTCTTGCACGAGCGCAATGCGCGAGAGCCGTGCTCATACGGACCCAGTGCGCGAAAACCATGCCCATACGAGCATGATGCGCGAAACCTTCACTGATACGAAAGCGTTGGGCGAGAATCACGTTCGTACGGACCCGATTCTGTCATCTAAGGCCGGAATACCGCTTGAGCCCAACTAACAGCTGGCCGATAACCGCCCGTTGCCCGCACAAACGACATCTAACAGGGAAGCTCTTTTCGTATCAGTAACGTTTTCGCCCAGACAACTCGTATCAGTAACGTTTTCGCCCAAGCGCTTCGTATCAGCGATGTTCTCGCCCAAAGCGTTCGTATGGGTGCGGCTTTCGCCCGACGCGCTTCTTATGAATGCGGCTCTCGCCCATGCGCTTCGTATGGATGCTTTTTTCGCCCAAGCCACTCGTATGAGGTCGTTTTTCGCCCAACACACTCGTACGGGGTTGTTTTTCGCACCTACAAGTGTGCGTTGCACACGTCGTTCACGATGAAGGGGACGAACTCGGCGATGGTCATGCCCTGTGGGTCGCGCAGCCACGCCACCACCACCGACAACAGGCCCGAAAGGTAAAACTCGTGCAGAAGGGCCGCCTCACGCGGGGAAAGCGCCCGCTCGGACACGAGGAACCGATCCAGGATGGGTGCCAGCACTTGCTTGAACCGCGAGGCAAAGGCCGGGTCGCCGCGGTCGCCCAACAGCACCAGGAACTGCGCGCTGTAGCGGCGCGCAAGCTCCAGGAACACGCCCATGTGCTCGGAGAAGTCCGGCTCGCTTTCGCGCAGGAGACGGCGATTGATGAGCTGTTCCAGCACGTCGAGCAGGTTGTCCTCTATCTGGGCCAGCACGTCGTAGATGTCTTTAAAGTACAGGTAAAAGGTGGCGCGGTTGTAGCCGGCGCGATCGGTGATCTGCTTTACCGTGATCTTCTCGATCGGCTCCTGGGCGTACAGCTCCCAAAACGCCTGGCGGATGTTGGCCTTGGTCTGCTCGGTTACCTGCGGCTGCTTGTTCATACGCACTCCGTCCCTAGGAGCTCGGCTCCCCGCACGCGGCATGCCTGCGCGCATCGCACGACACTTTGACCCCGCTTGTTGAGTCAACGACGCACCCGGCCGTTCCCGTCACTATACTCCTAATTAGACAACAGGCTGTCGAGTAATCTGAGCAGCGCCTGAAGGCAGGTGCGCAAGCCGCTCTCCCGCGCTCTCCCGCACCCACCGCGGCACGCCCGCCCTTCTCGCCCAACGCCCGCCAGCCGCATAGCTCAACCATCCACGCAGGGAGCACGCCATGCCCTACATCGAGTTCACCAACGTGTCAAAGCATTACGGCGAGGGCTCGACCCTCATCAAGGCGCTCGACGGCGCCACGTTCACGGTGGAGCGCGGCGAGCTCGCGGTGATCTTGGGCGCGTCGGGCGCGGGCAAAACAACCGCGCTCAACATCCTGGGCGGCATGGACACCGCCACCTCCGGCCAGGTGCTGGTGGACGGGCGCGACATCACGCATGCCACCGAGGCCGAGCTGGTTGAGTACCGCCGCACCGACGTGGGCTTCGTGTTCCAGTTCTACAACCTGGTGCCCAACCTCACCGCACTGGAAAACGTGGAGCTCGCGAGCCAGGTGTGCCCCACCTCGCTGGACGCGGGCGAGTCGCTCGCCAAAGTGGGCTTGGCCGAGCGCATGGCTAACTTCCCGGCGCAGCTCTCCGGCGGCGAGCAGCAGCGCGTCTCCATCGCCCGCGCCGTAGCCAAGAACCCCAAGCTGCTGCTGTGCGACGAGCCCACCGGCGCTTTGGACTACGTCACCGGCAAGCAGATCCTGCAGCTTCTGCAGGACACCTGCCGTGCCGACGGCATCACCGTCATCATCATCACGCACAACGCGGCGCTCGCCCCCATGGCCGACCGCCTCATCCGCTTCAAAAGCGGCCGCGTAACCGAGATGACGGTGAACCCCCACCCCACCCCCATCGCCGAGATCGAATGGTAGCGGGAGGGCCGTCCTGTGAAAGCGTTCACCAAAGACATCGCCCGCACCATACGCGGCAGCATGAAGCGCTTCGTGTCCATCGCCGTCATCACCGCGCTGGGCACCACCATGCTCACCGGCCTCTCGATGGCCTGCCTCGACCTGCGCCAGGCCGCCGACGCCCTGTACCGCCGCCAAGGCCTCTTCGACCTCTCGGTGCAGAGCACGCTGGGCCTCACGCAGGCTGACGTGGACGAGCTGGCCGCGCTGGACAGCGTGGCAACCGCCGAGGGCAGCTACCAAGAAGACGCCCACACCCGCGTGGACGACAAGCGCGCCACCGTAACGGTGAAGGCGCTGCTCAGCTCGGGGATGAACGAGCCGTACGTGACCGACGGGCGGCTGCCCGAGCGCGCCGGCGAGGTGGCCGTGACCGAGTACTACCTCAAGATGTCCGGCAAGAAGATCGGCGACACGCTTACGTTCGAGGCGGACGACGCCCAGGGCGCGAGCGCCGCGAGCGCTGCGGACACGGACGCCGCGGGCAACGAGGATGACGCGGACGACGCCGAAACCGACCCCCTCTTTGCCGAGGACGCCTACACCATCGTGGGCGCGGTTATCGACCCCGCCAACATCACCCAGCCCGACGGGCCGGTGGCCTTCCGCGCGAGCACCTCGGCCGACTACACGTTCTACGTCACCGCCGACGCCGTGAGCGACCCCGACGTGTTCACCGTGGCGTATCTGGACGTTGCCGGCACGGAGGGGCTCGAGGCCTACAGCGACGCCTACACCAACCGCGTTGACGAGGCGAAGCGGCGCGTGGAGGACCTGGCGCCGCAGCGCGAGCGCGCCCGCACCGACGAGATCACCTCCGAGGCGCTTGAGACCATCGCCGACGAAGAGGCCGAGGCCAACGAGAAGTTCGCCGACGCCGAGCGCGAGCTCGCCGACGCGCAGACCACGCTGAACGAGAGCCTGCAAGAGGCCCTTGACGGCCAGCGCGAGCTCAACAGCCAAGAGGAAAGCGCGCTGGCCCAGCTTGCCGACGCGCAAGAGACGATAAACGCCAGCCGCCGGCAGGTTGCCGACGGCATGGCCGAGATCACCCGGCAGGAACAGACGCTCAAAGACGGGCAGGCCCAGCTCGACGCCGGCAAGGAGCAGTTCGTCGCCCAAACGGCCGCGGCGCAAGACAAGATCGACAGCGGCTACGCGCAGCTGCCCGACCTGGCGGAGATCGAGGCCGGGATCAGCGAGGTCAACGCCCAGGCCGCGCAGGCAAACGAGGCGCTGGGAGCCGAGACGCAGGCGGCCTGGGACGCGCTGGCGCAGGCAACCGACGAGGCTGCCTCGCAGCAGGCGCAGGCCGCCTACCTGGAAACCGCGCGTGCCGCTGCCGCGGATCTTATCGCCCAGATAAACACCGGGATTGACCAGATAGACGAGCAGGTGCCCGAGCTGGACGACACGCTTGAGCAGCTGGCCGGCGCGCTGGATGCGCTCAACACCCGACTCGGCGAGGTCAACGCCGGGATCCACCAGCTGACGCCGCAGATCGACGAGCTCACGTACGCCGTGGCCGAGCTCAACGCCGCGTGCGACAAGATCCAAGGCGCCCTCGACGCGCTGGATCCCGCGCAGGACGATTATGAAACGCAGCGCGCCGCGCTTACCGCCCAGCTTGAGGAGACACGGGCGCAGCGCGGCGAGCAGCAGGCAGCGCTTGACGCCCTGACGGCGCAGCGCAACAAGCTCACCGCCGCCAACGAGCAGCTGTGCGCGCAGATACAACCGCTGGACGAGCAGAAGCAACAGCTGGAGGCCGTGCAGGCGCAGCGCAACGAGCTTGTCGCCCGGCGCGCGCAGCTTGAGCAGCTGACCGCCGGCGACGACTCCCCCTGCGCGCAGCTGGCCTCCGCCATGGGCCAGGCAACGGTGGGGCTTGCCCAAGCGCAGGCGGGCAAGGCGCAGCTGGATGCCGGCCAGGCCGAGCTGGACGCGCAGAAGAAGGCCTACACCGCCTACTTTGCCCAGCAGCAGGCAACGATCGACAACGGCCGCGCGCAGATAGCCAGCGCGCGCAGCCAGCTTACCGCCGCAGCCGCGCAGCTCGAAAGCGGACAGGCCGAGCTGGACGCCCGGCGCACCGACGCGCTGACCCAGATTGCCAGCGCACGCCAAGAGCTTGAGGACGGCCTGGCGCAGATCGCCGACGGCCAGGCCGAACTGGACGAGAACCGCGCAACCTTTGAGCGGGAGCGCGCCGACGCCAAGGCGCAGATAGCCGACGCGCGCGCCGAGGTTGCCGACATCGAACCCGCCACCTGGTACGTGCAGGACCGCCTGGCGCTGGGCAGCTACTCCAGCGTCGACTCCGACGCGTCCTCCATCGAGGCCATCGCCGCCATCATCCCGGTGATCTTCTTCGTGGTTGCCATTCTCGTGAGCCTCACCACCGCCACGCGCATGGTGGAAGAGGAGCGCGGGCTTATCGGCCTGTACAAGGCGCTGGGCTACAGCAAGCGGCGCATCCTCTCGAAGTACCTCATCTACACGCTGTCGGCCGCGCTTATCGGCGGCGTGGCGGGTGACTTCATGGGCTTCGTGGTGCTGCCCTACATCTTGCTGGTGATCTTCCGCGCCATGTACCTGCTGCCGCTGTTTGCCTTAAGCTTCAACGCGCTGTACGCCTTCGGCTCCATCGCGCTGTTCGTGCTGGGCATCGTGGGGTCGACCTACCTCACCTGCCGCGGCGAGCTGCGCGAAACGCCCGCCGCGCTCATGCGCCCCAAGGCCCCGCGCGCCGGCTCGCGCATCTTCCTCGAGCGCATTCGGCCGCTGTGGCGCCGCATGAGCTTCCTCAACAAGGTCACCGCGCGCAACATCTTCCGCTACAAGAAGCGCTTCTTCATGACGATCTTCGGCATCATGGGGTGCACGGCGCTGCTGATCTGCGGCTTTGCTATCAAGAACACGGTAGAGACGCTCGCGCCGCGCCAGTACGAGCAGATATACGGCTACGACCTGCTGGCCGTAAGCGCCGCAGACGACTACGACGCCTGTCTGGAAACGCTCAAGAGCGTGGCACAGGTGCGCGACATCCAGCCCGTGGGCGTTGACACCGTTACCGTGGAGTACGACGGCGTCAAGGAGAGCATGCAGCTGTACGTGGTGCCGCGCGGCGCCTCGCTCGACGGGTACGTGACGCTCGAGACGCTGGGCGGCACGCCGATCAACCTGGACGAGGCGGGCGTGGTTATCACCAACAACGCTGCCACGGTTCTGGGGCTGGGCGAGAACGACGCGGCAAGCGTCACCACCAGCGCGCTCGACAAAGCCGAGGTCACCGTGGCCGCCGTAACCCGCAACTACCTGGGCAACGCGGTGTACATGACCGAGGACGCCTACGAGGAGCTGTTCGGCGCGCTGGAGCCCAACGGGTTCTTCACCCACCTGAGCGGCAGCAACGACGAGCAGCGGGCGCTGGCCGACAGCCTCGAGGGCGACGAGGTGTTCCTCTCCGTGAGCAGCGTGGCCAAGATGACCGAGCAGTTCGAGCAGAGCTTTGCGCTCATCAACATGGTGGTGTACGTGGTCATCGCGCTGGCGGCGGGGCTGGCCTTCGTGGTGCTGTTCACGCTCTCCACGGTGAACATCGCTGAGCGCGAGCGCGAGATCGCCACCATCAAGGTGCTGGGCTTCCGCAAGCGCGAGGTGCGCACCTACGTGAACAAAGAGACCTTCGTGCTCACGGGCCTGGGAATCCTGGTTGGCCTACCCTGCGGCTGGGCGCTCTCCAAAAGCTTCACGTTCATCCTCAAGATGCCGTCGATCTACTTCGACGTGGTGGTTGACCCGTGGGTCTACGCGGTGTCTGCGGCCTTTTCCGTGGCCTTCGCGCTGGTCGTGAGCCTTATCACCAACCGCATGCTCGACCGCATCATCATGGTGGACGCGCTGAAGAGCCCGGAGTAGGCGCGGGCCAAAGCCGCAGTGGCGAGACGACAGGGCCGGGCAGGGCGAGGATGGGTAGGGCGAGGACGCGACGGGGGCGGTTGCCCGCGAGAATGCCCTGCAAGCTCCGGTTGATCGCGATAACAACATGGAAGGGGCCGCACGCTTATTTAACAGGCGCGCGGCCCCTTTCAGTTGGTCGCGAGAATGTCGCGCAAGCCCGAGTTGCCCGCGACAACGACAGATAAGGCCAACCGGCGCTTGGCGGTTGCCCGCGAGAACGACATCCAAGCTTCGGTTGATCGCGTAAACGTCGGTGAAGGTTTCGGTTACACGCTGGGACGACCTGTAAGAATCGTTTAACCGCTCGGACGACACGCAACTGCCGGAAATCCGGGAATTAGGTGACGTCCGAGCGGCTAACTGCATCGGGAATGTCAAAACAGCGACCAACCGAGCCACTAGATGACTGCATCGCGGGCAACCAGAGCTTGGGTGCCGGCATCGCGTCCGACCGCATCGACGCCGTGACACGCAAAGAGCCGCCCCGCGCCTTGCACGTCAATATCACGACCAACCGCACAGCTAGACGCCATAGTGCACCCAACCGCGCCCCGCGCTTCTCGCCCGCTAACCCCTCCTGGTCACGCGGCGGACGATGCCGTGCACGCCGGCGCGCACCACATCGAGGAAGCTCAGCGAGCGCACCAGGCGGTCGGCCGGCACGTGTTTGCGGATGGCGCGCAGCGTGGCCTTGTTGTCGCGCGTGGAAAACGCGAAGTTGCCGTTTTGCTTGGTCATGATCGCAAAGCGCGGGATCCACTTCCCGCCGAACATCACCGACGCCGCCACGTGGTCGACCTCGTCCCACGGGATCTGGATGTAGTCGGCCACGTCGCGCTCGTTGTAGAACTCGAAGGCGCGGTTGCCCACCATCACGTCGCCGTAGCTGGTAAGGCCTTGGAACGACGACGCGCGCACCGTGAAGTCAACCTCGCTGTTCTGTGACTGCACGGGCCCCAGGTGCCGACGCCGCCCCTTGTTCCGCGTCACGCCCGAGGACGCGCCGCCGGTTGCATCCTTCTCGGCAGAAACCTCTGCGGCGGCGCTGTTTGCCGCAGCGGCCGCCTGCTTGTGAGCTTTGCTCTTCTTTGCCATGGTTGCACTCCTTGCCTGCCCGTGTTGCTCGGTTGAGACTTTACCAAAACGAGAAAGCCCCGGCCGAGAAGCACGCGCCCCGCACCCGTCGCACGCCCGCAGGCCCCTGCCCGCAGACCGCTGCCTGCCAGCCGTTTGCGCCAACCGTCCCGTTTGCGCCAACCGCCCCGTTTGCGCCAACCGTCCCGCCCTATGCAAAAGGGGCCGTACCCTGGGAGGAAACCCTCCGAAGGGCGCGACCCCCGCAACGTGCGGCGCAGGAAGCCTTAGAGCAGGCCGACCAGATGGCCCACGATGCCCACGGCGAACATGCCGATGATGATGGCGATCGGGGAAACCTTCTTCTTGAGCAGCCAGCAGCACAGCAGCGTCACGCCCATGGCGGCGAGGCCAGGGATGAGCTGGTCGAGGTTCTGCTGCAGCGTGGTGACCTTCTCGATGTCCAAGCCGGTAGCGCCGAGCGAGGCGTACTGCGAAAGCGCGGTGTGGATGGCGTCCGCCACGCCCTGGCCGCCGGAGTTGGCGGTGTCGGCGATGGCGTTCCAATCGATGTAGGCACCCTCAGACTGCGTGACGGTGGAGACCACCGGCGCGAAGGAGATGGACACCCAGCGCTGAACCAGGCCGCCGATGACGAACATACCCAGGATGGAAGCGCCCTCGGTGATCTTGCCCATGAGGCCGCCGGAGAGGTCGTTGGTGATGGAGGTGCCCAGCTTGTAGCCGAACTCCTGCGTGTACCACTCGAAGGCCAGGCGGATGACGTTCCACGCCACGAAGAACAGGATCGGGCCCATGATGGAGCCGCCCATTGCGAGCGAGGCGCCGAGCGCGCCGAGCAGCGGGCGCAGGGTGAACCAGAAGACCGGGTCGCCGACACCGGCGAGCGGGCCCATCATGCCCACCTTCACGCCCTGGATGGCCGCGTCCTCAACGGGGGAGCCGTTGGCGCGATCCTCCTCGAGCGCCATCGTAACGCCGATAACCGGCGAGGAGACGTACGGATGGGTGTTGTAGAACTCCATGTGACGCTTGAGCGCCGCGATCTGATCCTCTTTGTTGGTGTACAGCTTCTTGATGGCGGGGATCATCGAGAAGCACCAACCGCCGTTCTGCATGCGCTCGTAGTTCCAGGAGCCCTGCAGATACTGATGACGGAACCACACCTTGAGGCGGTCGCTCTTGGAGAGGCTTACCTTCTTCTCTGCCATGTTATGCCTCCTCCCTTCTTACTCGTAGTCATCGAGAATGTCGCCGAGCGGGTCACCGGAGCCGGCAACGCCGGAGCCGGACTTGGCGATCTCCTTGAGGCCCAGGTAGATAAGGGCCAGGGAGATGCCGATGACGCCGAGAGCGATCAGCGTGAGCTCGGAGATGGCGGCGAGGCAGAAGCCCAGCGCGAAGAACGGCCAGACCTCCTTGGTCGCCATCATGTTGATGACCATGGCGTAACCAACGGCAGCCACCATGCCGCCGCCGATCGTCATGCCCTCGTTGAGCCACGCGGGCATCATGTTGAGCACGTCCATAACGGCAGCGGACGGGATGAAGCACAGTGCCGCGGCCGGGATGGCGATGCGGACGCCCTGCAGGCAGATAGCCAGGATGGACCAGAAGTCGATGGCGGCGAAGTTGCCCTTGGCGGCCGCGCCGTCCATGATGTGGACGATCGGGATGGCGATGGTGCGGACGATCATGGTCAGGAACAGGCCGGCGACCGAAAGCGGCACGGCCACGGCGATGGCCGTGGAGATGGCCTGACCCTGGTCGGCGCCCGAGTTGAGCGCGAGAACCATCAGAATGGCGGACGCCACCGAGGCGAGCGCCGCGTCAGGGGCAACGGCAGCGCCGACGTTGGCCCAGCCGAGGGCCATCATCTGCAGCGTGCCGCCCAGGATGATGCCGGCTTCCAGATGGCCGGTCACCAGGCCGATAAGCGTGCAGGCGACGAGCGGCTGATGGAACTGCCACTGATCCAGAATGCCCTCCATACCAGCCAGGAAGGCGACGAACACAACTAGAATGATCTGAATAGGATCCATTATCCCTCCCTACCTTATGCCTGTGCGGCCAATTCGGACTTGGCCTTATTGATCATGGCGTCGAAACTCTCGGGCGAGTCGGCCGGAACCTTGCGGACGTCGAACTCGATGCCGCGCGCGGCGAGGTCCTCGAGGCACTTCACGTCGGCCTCGTCCATGGCGATGGCGTTGGTCACCACGACCTTGCCCACCGAGTGAGCCATGGAGCCCAGGTTGACGTGCTTGATGTCCACGCCGCCCTCGACGCACTTGAGCAGATCCTGCGGAGTCTCGAACAGCAGCATGGCCTTGGTGGCGCCGAAGCGCGGGTCCTTGGCGACCTCGATCATCTTCTCGATCGGGATAACGTGGGCCTTGACTCCGGGAGGCGCCGCCTGCTGGATCATGGTCTTGCGCAGCTCGTCGTGTGCGACGGCGTCGGAGACCACGATGATGCGGTCGGGGTTGGTCATCTTGGTCCACGTGGTAGCCACCTGCCCGTGCAGCAGGCGCGTGTCGACGCGGCAGAGCACGAACTTGATGTGGCCATCGCCCAGAACGGTTCCGGGCGGGATGGCCCCCTGCGGAGCCGGCGCAGCCGCGGCGGCCGGTTTGGCCTCCTCGGGTTGCAGGCTCTCGGGCTTCACGCGGACGCCGTTACGCGCCTCGGTGAAGATGTGCGCGGCGATATCGTGCGCGGTGTTCATGGTGAAGCGAGCAGAGTACGCCTCGATGAGCATCGGAAGGTTCAGACCCGTCACGATAGCCCACTTCTCGTGGCTCTCGGCGAGGGCGCTGATCTGGTTGAAGGGCGTGCCTCCCCACAGATCAACGAGGAAGATGACCTCCTCCTGATCCTCGAAGGTGGCGACAGCCTCCTCGACCTTCTTGCGGAAGTCGTCGGGACCCATGCTCGGCATGAGCGTCACCGCAGCTGTGGCTTCCTGGTCGCCGAAGACCATGGATCCGGTCATCTTGATACCGGTGGCCAGGTCGCCATGACTTGCTAGGACGATACCTACCATCACATTACCTCCTCTTTTTCTTCAAATTTCCAACACAGCCGCATCCATTGTAGGGACGCCCTTGTGGCAAATCAACGTATTTGGAAGATTTCTTTCCGTCTATTCTTTTCCGTTAGGCGGAAAGCGCCACACCCTAGCATCGCGCTCTGCTTTGCCGGACAACATGGGATGCTGGCGTTTTCCTCGGCAAACAGCCGGGTACGCTCTGCTCCCGAAGCCCTGCGCACACGCAAGGGGCGGGCCCGGATACGCGCGGTTCTCGGTCACCAAAAGGTTACCGAAAACCCGCACATCCGAGCCCGCCCTGGAAAAAGATGCCGGGGCACGCTGCAGAAGGACAGGAGAAACGCAGCGGCGCCGTGCGGCAAACGGGAAAACATAATAGGACAGGCGCCGCTAAGGCCTGCCCGCGGCTTGGCTTTGTTTAAGCCTCGCGCTCGATAAGCGCCTGGGCGATCTGCACGGCGTTGGTGGCCGCGCCCTTGCGGATCTGATCGCCGCAGCACCACAGGCTGATGGCGTTCACGTCGTCGGGCGCCGAAAGGTCGCGGCGCACGCGACCCACGTACACCAGGTCCTTGTCGGTCGTCTCAAGCGGCATGGGGTAGCGGTCGCTCGCGTCGTCGGCGTCCGGGTAGTCAACCAGCTTCACGCCGGGCGCCACGGCGAGGATGGCCTTGGCCTCCTCGGGCGAGATGGGCTGCTCGAACTCGAGCGTGATGCTCTCGGAGTGGCTGCGCGCCACCGGAACGCGCACGCAGGTGCAGTTCACGCGCAGGTCGGGCAGGTGCATGATCTTGCGGCCCTCGTTTTGCATCTTCATCTCCTCGGAGGTGTAGCCCTCCTCGTTGAAGCCGCCGATCTGCGGGATGAGGTTCATGGCCAGCTGGGCGGCGAAGACCTCCGGGTCGGGGCACGGCGCGCCGTCGGCCAGGGCGCGCATCTCGCGCTCGAGCGCCCGCATGCCGGGAACGCCCGCGCCCGAAGCCGCCTGGTAGGTGGAGACGATCATGCGCTTGAGGCCGGCCGCCTTGTGCAGCGGGTAGGCCGCCACGAGGCCGATGATGGTGGCGCAGTTGGGGTTGGCGATGATGCCGCGCCCGGTGGCGGCGATGTCGGCCGCGTTGATCTCGGGCACCACCAGCGGCACGTCCTCGTCCAGACGGAACGCGTGAGAGTTGTCGATGAACACGGCGCCGGCCGCCTCGATGGCCGGCTGCATGGCGCGCGCCACGTCGTCCTCAGCCGCGCCGAGCACGATGTCGACGCCGGTGAAGGCCTCGGGCGTGGCCTCGCGGATCACGATGCTCTCGCCCCGGAAGCGCTCGGTCTTGCCGGCGCTGCGCGCGCTCGCCAGCGGGACGAGCGTTCCCACCGGGAAGTTGCGCTCCTCCAGGCACGTGAGCATCTGCGTGCCGACGGCCCCGGTGACGCCAAGGATGGCAACGTTGTAGGTCTTCATGTGTGCCCCTTCCCATGGGTGCTTGCCTGTGGCAGTGCCTGCCTGTGCCCCAATCTTACCGCACCGAGCGGCGCGGCCGGCGAGAAGCGAACCCGGCCAAAACGCGGCAGCGCGCCCGCCTCGGCCCGCGCTTCTCGCCTAAACGCAGTCTATGTGGCCGTCGCTGTTGAGAAATGCCTGGTAGATAACCTTGATGGCCCGCTCGAACTCGTCGGCGCGGACGCCGGCGATGATGTTGATCTCGTCGGATCCCTGGGCGATCATGCGGATGTTCACGTGCGCGGCGCCGAGCGCGCCGAACAGGTGGCCCGAGATGCCCGGGCGGCTGGCCATGTTGCGGCCGACCGTGGCGACCAGGGCCAGATCCTCGATAACCTCGATGTTGTCGGGGTGCAGCTCGTTTTTGATGTCGGCCACGATGGAGTAGAGCACGTCTTTGATGTCCTGCTTCTGGCAGACCACGGCGCACGAGTCGATGCCCGTGGGGATGTGCTCGATGCTCACGTGGTAGCGCTCGAAGATGGTGAGCACGCGGCGGAGGAACCCGACCTCGGTGGACATGTGGTTCTTCACCACGCGGATGCCCACGAAGTCGCGCTTGCCGGTGACGCCGGTGATGATGGGCTCGGGCTCGCCCTCGCGCTCGGCCACCTCGGAGATGACGGTGCCGGGATCCTCGGGGCGGTTGGTGTTCTTGATCACGATGGGGATGCCGGCGTCGCGGATGGGGAAGATGGCGTCCTCGTGCAGGACGCTGGCGCCCATGTAGGAGAGCTCGCGCAGCTCGGTGTAGGTGATGCGGCGGATAACCTCGGCCGTGGGGACGATGCGCGGGTCGACCGCGTAGAAGCCCGAGACGTCCGTCCAGTTCTCGTAGACGTCGGCCGAGAGGCACTTGGCCAGGATGGAGCCGGAGATGTCGCCGCCGCCGCGGTCGAGCAGCTTGATGCGGCCGTCGCGCGTGGCGCCGTAGAAGCCGGGCATGACCACGCGGAGCTTCTCGCCCGGGACGCTCTTCTCGGTCAGGACGCGCTTGAGCTGCTGGGCCGTGCGGTCCATGTCGAGCTCGCCGTCCTGGTGGAAGGCCACCACGTCAGCAGCGTCGACAAAGGTGAAGCCCAGGTACTCGGCCATGAGCTGCGCGGTGAAGTACTCGCCGCGCGAGACGATGTACTCCTGGGTGCAGGAGCCGCCCTTGACCTCGCGCACGAAGGCCTGGAACTTCTCGCCCATGGGGTAGTTGAGCTTGAGCTCGGCCGCGATGGAGTAGAAGCGCTCGCCGATGCTGTCGAGCAAGTCGTCGCAGCTCACGTGGTAGGAAAGGTGCGCGTCGACCAGGTAGAGCAGGTCGGTGACCTTGCTGTCGCGCTTGAAGCGGCGGCCGGAGGCGCTTACCACCACGAACTGGCGGGCGGGATCGGCGTCGATGATGGCCTTGACCTTGCGGAACTGCTCGGCGTCGGCCACCGAGGATCCGCCGAACTTGGTGATCTTAATCACGGGCTCTCCGATCTTTCCGGACACGGCAACGCGGCGCTGCGGCGGGCTGTCCCGCGCGCACAGGGCACCGCGCGCGAACTGTATTTATAACATAGCGTGCGAGCTGGGTAAAAACGCGCGGCGCGCAGGGCGCGTATGTTTCCGGCGTGTGTCCGCAGGCGCGCAGGCGGCGGACGCGCGCAACCGGGGCCGCCGCGGCGGACAACGCGCCGCAGGCGCCGCCAAACGAGCTGGTATCATGGTGGACACCGCTTGCGCGGGCGCGCCGCCGTTGCCCGCCCGCCGCGTTGCACGAACCCGAGCGTCCCTGCTAGGAGCCACCATGACCGCTTACCACAGCACCCGCAGCGCACAGCCCACCGTCCCCGCCAAGGAGGCCATCCGCACCGGCTTGGCCCCCGACGGCGGCCTGTATGTTTCCGATTGGTTAGAGAACCTTGAAGTTGATCTGGGGAATCTGGCGCAGATGAGCTACGCCGAAATCGCGCAGCTGGTGCTAGGGGCGCTCCTCCCCGACTTCACGCCCGAGGAGGTGGCCGCCTGCGTTGACCGCGCCTACACGGGCACCTTCGCCAGCAGCGAGGTCACGCCCGTGGTGCCCGTGGGCGGCAACTGGGTGCTCGAGCTTTTCCACGGCCCCACCTGCGCCTTCAAGGACGTGGCGCTGCAGATGCTGCCGCAGCTCATGGCCTGCTCGGCCAAGGCGGCGGCGCGCGAGGCCGCCTCTGCGGGCGCTCCGGCGGCCGACAAGATCATGATCGTCACCGCCACCAGCGGCGACACGGGCAAGGCGGCGCTCGCCGGCTTTGCCGACAAGCCGGACACGGGGATCACCGTGTTCTACCCCGAGGGCAAGGTCTCGGCCGTGCAGCAGCTGCAGATGACCACGCAGGCCGGCTCCAACGTGGCCGTGTGCGCCGTGCGCGGCAACTTCGACGACGCGCAGAGCGCCGTGAAGCGCGCCTTTGGCGACCGCGAGCTGGCCGAGCGCCTGGCCGAGCGCGGTGTGGTGCTCTCGAGCGCCAACTCCATCAACGTGGGGCGCCTGGTGCCCCAGGTGGTGTACTACTTCGCCGCGTACGCGCAGCTCCTGCGCGCCGGCGCGATCGCCGCGGGCGACCCCGTTGAGTTCTGCGTGCCCACCGGCAACTTCGGCGACGTGCTGGCCGGCTACTACGCCAAGCGCATGGGCCTGCCGGTTGCGCGCCTCATCGTGGCGAGCAACCGCAACAACGTCTTGGCCGACTTCCTCACCACCGGCGTCTACGACCGCAACCGCCCGTTCTTCACCACGATCTCCCCCTCCATGGACATCCTCATCTCCAGCAACCTGGAGCGCATGCTCTACTACGCCGGCGGCAAGGACTGCGAGCTCATCGCCCGGCTGATGGATGACCTGGCCAAGACAGGCCGCTACGAGGTGCCCGCCAGCCTCAAGGCCGCGCTGGACGAGACCTTTGCCTGCGCGTGGGCCTCGGACGACGAGCAGCGCGCCGCCATCAAGCGCTGCTGGGACGGGCACGCCTACCTCATGGACCCGCACACCGCCTGCGCCTGGGACGCGCTGGAAAAGGTGGAGGCACTGCCGGGCGTGGCGCGCGTGGTGCTCTCCACGGCAAGCCCCTACAAGTTCCCCGAAGCCGTGTGCGCCGCGCTGGGCGTTGACGTGCCGGCCGAGAAGAACGCCGACGGCACGCCGCGCGAGCCCGGCTTCGCCGCCATGGACGCGCTCGAGGCGGCCACCGGCACCCCGGCGCCCGCGCAGCTCCGCGCGCTGGAGACGGCGCCCGTGCGCTTTGCCGACGTGGTGGACCCCGCGGGCATCGGCGCCTACGTTGAGCGGCAGGCAAGCGAGAAGCTCGGCTAGCGACGCGCAGGCGACGCCGGCGGTCTGGGAACCGCGCGGCGCGCGTAGCTGTGGTTTTTCTTATCCGCCGGACCAGATGCCCGCGCACCCCGGCCGGCCGCCAAGCGCCCGCCGGCCCGTGCCGCTTTGAAACGCCCCGCTGTCTGCGCCGCCGCGCGCAGGCGGCTCCCGCAAGAAAGGACCTGATCCCCCATGACCCGCATTACGGTTCCCGCGACCTCGGCGAACGTCGGCGTCGGGTACGACTGCCTGGGCTTGGCGCTGACGCTGTACGCCCACTTTACCGTGGAGCGCGCCGACACGCTCGCCATCACCGGCTGCGACGAGCGCTACGCCGGCCCCGACAACCTGTTCTACGTGAGCATGTGCTACGCGCTGCGCAGCTGGGGCGTAGAGCCCTTCCCCGTGCGTCTGCACATTGAGACCGACGTGCCCGTGGCGCGCGGCTTAGGCTCGAGCTCCACGCTGGTGGTGGGCGGCATCTACGCCGCCGCCTCGCTAACCGACCGCGAGATCACGCGCGAGGAAGCCGTAGCGCTGGCCTGCCGCATGGAGGGCCACCCCGACAACGTGGCGCCGGCCATCTACGGCGGGCTGGTGTGCTCGTTCACGCCAGCGGGCGTGGCGCCCGAGGGCTGCGACGCCGAGCTGGAGCCCGAGGAGCCGCGCTGCATCTGCTACCCCGTGGATCCCAGCCTGCGCTTCGTGTGCGTCGTGCCGCCGTACGAGGTCAAGACCACTGAGGCGCGCCGCGTGGTGCCGCGCACCGTGGCGCTGGCCGACGCCGTGTGGCAGATGGGCCGCATCGCCGGCGTGACGCGCGCGCTCGAGACGGGCGACGTGGACCTGTTGGCCGCCGCCAACGACGACCGCCTGCACGAGCCGCACCGCCGCGCGCTTATCCCCGACTACGACGCCGTGCGCGCCTGCGCGCTGGAAGCCGGCGCCGCCACGCTGTGGATCTCGGGCAGCGGCAGCACCATGACGGCCGTGGTGCGCGAGAAGAACACCGACTTCTGCCCGATCTCCAAGGGCGTGGCCGATGCGCTGCGCCGCGCGTTCCCCGGCTTCGACGTGCGCATCCTTGCGTGCAACACCACCGGCGCGCGCGTTGAGTAGGTGCGGCGGGACGTGCGGCTGCGCGCGCCCACGTACGGCTGGGCGCGTCCCCGCACGTGGCCGCGCCCGCAGATCCAAGCAGGTTTTGCACGGAACGGCCTGTAAAAACGTCCCGTTCCGTGCAAAATCTGCTTGGATCTTTTGGCCGGGTTGCCGCCAAGCCGTAAACCAACCGCGCTCCCGCTCTGCACATCGTTTCGTAAGGAGAGGTTATGGCCGCATCTGACGCAACAGCGCGCCCGGTGATTCTCATCCCGCCGACGCACGTGCCCGCCGACGAGGACATCCGCCTGGCGCAAAACTATGCCGACGCCGTGATCCGCGCGGGCGGCGCGCCGGTGATCCTGCCGCTTTCGACTGACGCGAGCGTGTACGAGACGCTCTTCGCCCTGACAGACGGCGTGCTGCTGACCGGCGGCCACGACGTGGACCCCGCGCGGTACGCGGGTCGCGACCAAGACGCAAACGACAGCAGGGTCGCGAGTACAGCGGGCGAGAAGCACAGGGCAGCCAGCAACGGCGCCGCCCTGGGCGAGAAGGGCGCCGGCGCCCCGTCCCGCCAGGCAGCCCCGAGCGAGAGCGCCCAGCGCCTAGGTGCCTCCGGCGACATCACGCCCCTGCGCGACGAGGTTGAGTGCGCGCTGCTCGCCTACGCCTTTGCGCACAACCTGCCCGTGTACGGCATCTGCCGCGGCATCCAGATCCTGAACGTGTGCCTGGGCGGCACGCTCTGGGAGGACCTGCCCACGCGCTACGAGCCCGTGTGGCCCGCCTGGGCGCAGGAAGCGCCTGCCGGCAAGGACGCCGCCAGCGCTGACAACGGCAGCGCAGCCGAGCCCTGCGCGCTTCTCGCCCACAACCTGCACAAGGAAAACGGCGACTACGACGGCGACTCCTACGCGCACGACGCGCTCCTGGCGCCGGGCTCGCGCACCGCCGAGCTCTTTGGCTGCACGCGCATGCCCGTGAACAGCCTGCACCACCAGGCGCTGCGCACCGTGGCGCCCGAGCTTGCCGTAACCGCCGTGGCCCCCGACGGCGTGATCGAGGCCGTGGAGCACCGCGACCGCCCCAACGTCATGGCCGTGCAATGGCATCCCGAGTACTTTGCCTGCACGGACGAGAAGGACGATGGCCGCATGAGCAGGTTCTTCTCGGCACTGGTTGCCGACGCCCGCGCGGCGCGTGCCCTCAGGCAACGCGCCTGACAGCGGCCCTCGGCGGACTTTGAAGCGCCCCCAGCGCCGCCGGGCCGGGCCGGTTCTTCAGCCGCGCCGCAGCGCTGGGCGCGCCTGCACCGCTACAGCAGCACGCCCAGCGCGATAAGCACCGCGCACAGCGCGAACGCCGCGGCGTCGCAGGCGCGGAAGGGGTACCGCTTGTACGAGCTCGCACGCGTGCGCAGGTAAAAGCCGCGCTGCTCGGCCGCCAGCGCCGTGGAGTCGGTCTTGGCCACCGACGTCACCAGCAGCGGGATGCACACCGGCAGCATGAGCGAGAGCTTCTTGAACGGATTCTTGGTGTCGAACTCCACCCCGCGCGCCGTCTGCGCCTCCATGATGGCGTTCATCTCTTGGCTGAACACCGGCACGAAGCGCAGCGCCGTGGTGAACGTGAACGCGTACTTGTACGGGATATGTAGCTTCTCCACGCAGGCGTTTGCCAGGTCGTTGAGCTTGGTCACCGTGAGCATGAGGATGAGCGGCAGCGCCACACCCAAAAGCCTCAGGCACGCCTTGCCGCCGGTGTAGAGCCCCTCGTCGGTCACAAAGCCCGCCACCGGCGCGCCGCCGCGCACGAACACCACCTGCAGCAGCAGCATGATAAGCGCCACCGGCACCAGCACCTTGAGGAGCCCCGCCAGCTGGCGGATCACGCCGGCGTACAGGCCGAGCGCCAGGGTAAAGACCAGAAGCCCCACCAGCGCGGCGTAGCTTGAGGCCAAGAAGGTCGCGGCGATAATAGCCGCCGCCAGGGCCAGCTTGGTCACAGGGTTGAGCCGGTGCAGCAGCGTGTTGCCCGGCACGTAGTCGATCACGTTAAGCATCGGCGTCCTCCTGGGCGTGTTTCTCAACAGCAGGGCCCGCGGTGCCCGCAGGCGCGGCGGCAAGCGAAGCCGCGGCAGACGCGCCGCCGGCGTCGGGGCCGGCGGCGGAACCGGCACCGCCGGCAGCCGGCCCGCCCGCGCGCTCCGCGGCCAGGCGCCTCACCGTCTCAACCAGCTCGGCCACCTCGCTTATGTTCGCAAACGCAGGCGAGACCCCCTGCGCCAGGCGCGCAGACAGCGCCGCCACCTGCGGCGGGGCCACGTAGGCGCGCTCCATGAGCGCCGCGTTGGCAAAGACCTCGTCCAGCGTCCCGCACCCGATGATCCGTCCGTCGGCCATCACCGCCGCGCGGTCGGCGAAGTCCGACACGACCTCCATGTCGTGGCACACCATCACCACAGCCGAGCCGGCGTCGGCCATCTCGCGCACCGTCTGCATCACCGTCATGCACTCGCGGTAATCCAGGCCGCTCGTAGGCTCGTCCAACACGATGACCTGCGGCTTCAACACCACCACACTGGCCAGCGCCACCATCTGCCGCTGCCCGCGCGAAAGCGAGAACGGCGAGGCGTCCTCGGGTAGCCCGAACCGCCCGATCACTGCGCGGGCGCGCTCGTGCGCCTCCACCACGTTCACGCCCTGCAGCTCGAGGCCGAAGGCGACCTCTTCCAGCACGGTGTTCTTGCACAGCTGCCGGTCGGGGTTCTGGAAAAGCGTGGCGGCGTAGCGGGCGATAACCGACACCGGCGTGGTGCGCGTGTCGTGCCCTGCAACGGTTACGTGGCCCTCCGTAGGCTGCAGCAAGCCGTTCAGCAGCTTGGTGGCCGTGGTCTTGCCCGCGCCGTTCTGACCGATCAGCGCAAAGACCTCGCCGGGGTACACCGCCAGGTTGAGGTCGGTCACCGCCGCGCCGCCCGCCGGGTAGGCAAAGCCCACGTGCTCAAAGGCAACCGCGGGCGCGGGGGCGCCAGAGGCCGCTGGGGAAACGGGGGCCGGGCGGGCGCCGTAGCTGGTGTTCTTCTTATCCGTCGCACCGACGCCGCCGGACGCGCCGACAACGCCGGCCACCAGCTCGTACGCCTCGTCCACGGTAAGGCACGGCTGGCCGGCCGGGGCAAGCCCCGCGGCGGCCAGGCTGTTGGAGATGCGCGCGGTGCGGGGGCTGTCCACGCCGATGGCGCGCAGCTCGCCGCTGTGGGCGAAAACCTCGCGCGGGGTGCCGTCGAGCGTGAGGCGCCCCTCGTTAAGCACGAGGATGCGGTCGCAGTACTCCGAGAGCAGGGCCACCTTCTGCTCGATCACCACCACGGTGATGCCCTCGTCGCGGTTGAGCGCGCGCAGGATCTCGAAGACCGTCTCGGAGGAAACCGGGTCGAGCGCGGCGGTTGGCTCGTCGAGCACCAGCACGCGCGGGGCCAGGGCGAGAATCGCGGCGATGGCGACCTTCTGCTTTTGGCCGCCCGAAAGCGTAGCGATCTCGCGCTGGCGCAGGTCGGCGATGCCCACGGCGTCGAGCGCGGCGGTGATGAACTTCTCGATGTGCTGATGAGGCACGCCGAAGTTCTCCAGGCCGAAGAGCATCTCGTCCTCAACCACCGACGCCACCATCTGCGCGTCGATGTCCTGCAGGACGCTGCCCACGATGCGCGAGATGTCGGTGAGGGTGACGTCGCAGGTGTCGCGGCCCTCTACCAGCGTGGCGCCGTAGAGCTCACCGGTGTAGTGGTGCGGGATGGCGCCCGACATGAGGGATGCCAGCGTTGACTTGCCGGCGCCCGAGGGGCCGATCACGCCCACGAACTCACCTGGCGCGATGGCGAGCGAGATGTCGTCCACGGCGCGGCGGGCGCCGCGACCGTACGAGAACGACACGTGGTCGAGCTGGATGATGGGCTGCGCCGGCGCCGCGGGATCCGGGGAACCGGGGCGCGGTGCGGTGACAGATGAGGCGGACGGGGACTGCATGGACAGGCCTTTCTGGGAACGGATACATGCAAGCCGGGCGCTTGCGGCGGCCGGCGGCGAACACGCAGTAGCAGCATAGTACCAGCGTGCGTCGCGGCGGATGCGCGAACGCGGTAACTAAACCAAGCCGAAACGCGTGGGCGGGGGGGGCGAGGGGACGTGACAGAGCGGGACGCGCGGGCGAACGCGATAGGACGGGCGGGCGTTGGGCACGCGGGCGAAATCGCCACTCATACGAAGGCCGCGGGCCAAAATGCAACCCATACGACGCGTGCGGGCGAAATCCTCACTCATACGACGCCCGTGGGCGAGAATCGCATTCGTACGAGCCGGCATACCGAGCAACAGCGTTCAAACAGGTTAAAACATATCTCGGTGCGTCATATCGCCCCAACGGACATATCTCAGTGCGTTGCACAGGACGCGTCGACGCAGGCCTGCGTTCGTATGAACGAGATTCTCGCTCACACCGTTCGTATGAACGCTGTTCTCGCCCACAAGCCTCGTATCAACGTCGCTTTCGCCCATGAAGCTCGTATGAGCGCGGATTTCGCCCACGCAGCTCGTATAGGTGCGGATTTCGCCCGCTCGAACAGGGTCCCTGTGCGACATAAGCTCGTGTCCGTGCGAGATGCCAAAGCGCGCGGCCGCGGGTGGGTGGCATCTTGCCGGGGGGGGGCATCACTCCGCCCGCTAGCGAGATATGCACGCTGAGGGCATCACTTCGCCTGCCAAGCAAAAAAATGCACGCCGGAGTATTTCTCCGCCTGCCGAGCACTGCTTTGCACGCCGGGGCCGTCACGCCGCCCGCCAGGCGACACCTCTTCCGCCGGGCGGCACCTCTTCCGCTTGTCCGCAGCCCCTTGTGCCGCCCGGAAAAGCGCCGGCGGAGAGGCCCTTGCCTACTGGGATCTCTCCGCCGGCTGCGATCGCGAAGGCACGCCCGCGGCGTCATCCCGCACTAGTCGTTGAGCTTGAGCGCGGCGCGGACGGGCAGGTACAGCGCGGCCACGAGCACGCCGTTGAAGACGGCGGTGAGCGCCACCACGGGCAGCATGGCCGCGGCGATGGCCATGTCGAACTGCATGAGGGCCATGCGGATGAGCATGAAGATGAAGCCCGAGACGAAGGTGGTCACGAAAGTGCCCACGGCGGGGATGAACTTCTTGGCGCTCGTCTTCATGCCGGCGTTCACGATGGCGGCCATGAGCACGGCAGCCACGCCCTCGGCCACGAAGTCGGCGCCGGGCAGGCTCGTGGTGAGCTGGATCACCGCAGCAGAAACCAGGCCGATGACAAGCGCCTGCAGAAGGGTCGGGCGCACCACGAGGATGGTGAGGCAGAAGGCCGAGATGATGAACTCGGGGTTGATCATGCCGCCGGACGCGGCGCCGATGGCCTTGCCCACGAACATGTTGAGGATGAAGCCGGCGGCGAGAAGCACGGCGAGCAGCACGAGCGCCTTGACGTCGAGCTTGCCGCGGTCGATGGTGTTGACGGTGCGGGCGGTCTGAGTGGTGTTGGCAGCCATGGTTGGTTCCTTTCAGTGAGGCCGGCGCGCTTTGCGCCAAGCAGGTAAGGGAGTGACGTGGGGAACAGATCGGAAGGCGCGAGGCGGCTTGCCTAGCTGCCGGCGGCGCTTCCAGAAGGCGCGCGGCCCTCGTCTGATCGCGTCGGTTTTAGGGGAACCAAAGGCTTTGCGCGCGCCGCCGTACTGCGGCTCGAAAACAAAAAGCCCCCGGTCTCCCGGGAGCCTCGTTGCTGCGCGTAAGGTTAAGCGCGAAGACTCACCGACGACCGATCGGACGAGAACCACGCCACCACCAGTTGTTGTCGTTCACGCGAGAAGATGCGCAGGCGTAAAGACGGATCATCGGTGGCTCCTTTCGTGGTCTCGTGCGGCGGTTCGTCCGCGTTTTGTTTGCTTGGCAAGCACTCTAGCACGTCGAGCCGCGCGCCAGGGCGATAAGCGCGCCAGCGATACCAAACGGAAACAAATCCCCGGCAAGCGGCAGACGCGCTTATCGCACGCGAACATAGCCGGTCGACCTGCCCGACCCCACTTTCTCAATCGCGCCCTCGTCGAGCAGGGCACGCAACGCGCGCTTCACCGTGACCTCGCTGACGTCGGGGCACTCCTCCAAGATCACCTGCTTGGTGACCTTGCCAAGGTGGCGCTCGAACACCGCGCGCACTCGGTCCGTCTTGCTCGCATGTCCGCCGCGCGCGCCGCCACCGGCGTCGTTGACGCGCAACTCGAGCTCGCGATAGGCTCCCAGCACGACGCCGAGCATGTAGCGCATAAAGGGGGCTTCGTTGTTCCGGCCTTCCGCCCATCCTGCTGAGCTTGCCGCAAGCGCATCGTAATACTGGTCCTTGCTGCGCTCTATGCAGCGCTCGATGCTGACGTACTTGCCCACATGGTATCCGGAGCGCTCCATCAACAGCACCGTAAGAAGGCGGCTCATGCGCCCGTTGCCGACGTTGAACGGATGGATGGACACGAAATCGAACGCGAAGCGCGCCGCAAGAAGCAAGGGATCGCACACAGCGGCGTGGTAAGCCTCGTTGTAGGTGGCGCACAGCTGCTCAACCGCCTGCGGAGTCAACACAGCGGGCGTTGGCGTAAAGCGGACAACCGTCTTGCCCGCTGGGTCGCGCGACACGATCTGGTTGTCAGAATCTTTCCAACGCCCGCCGAAGGAAACCGCCGTGTGCCCCATCATATCCCGGTGCAGCTGCAGAATCACACCAGGCGTTATGGGAATGTCGTCATGCTGCCGATGGATAAGCGCAAGAACGTCGCGGTAGCCTAAGATCTCCTCCTCAGCTCTGTTTTGCGGCTGCGCCGTTTTGGACACCAGTGCATGCAGGCGCTTCTCGGTGGTGACAATCCCCTCTATGCGATTTGAGGCCCCCGTGCTCTGAACCTGGGCAGAAAAGCGCAATGCGCTAAGGATCTCGGGCGTCACCGCATCCCACAGAGCCTGCTTTCCCTTGTACTCGCGAATCGCCAGCAGGAGATTGGTAACGGGCGTGGCCTCAAGCTCGGGCGGAACGACGGTGTAGTCGAACGTCCTCATAGGATCCCTTTCGGTATCACAAACCTTTGTTCGGTATCATTTTATCTCATATGATACCAATAACGGTTTGCAACACGCATTTTGCACACCAGAACCCGTGCGTCGCGGCAAGGCGTCGGTTACGCATTTGTTGCGGTTATGCGTTTGTTGCGGTTACGCATCTCTTCTCGCGAGCGTTTTGCATAATGCGCTTTTCTCGCACGCCGTCTACCTGCACAAACAGAAAAAGTTTCGGTTACGCCGCATAAACGTGCGAGAAAAGCTATGCGTAACCGAAAAACTCTCAACGACAGCACTGGACAGCCACGCAGCAGCGGCGCCGGATGGCGACGGCACTGGACAACCGCGCAACGCAGCGCCGGACAGCGGCGGCGCCGGATAGCGTCAGCACTGGACGGCCGTGCGGCACGCCTGCCGCGGCGCGAGACTCCGACGCGCGCGGCCGCCCGACGCGCGGCGCGCCTACCGCGGCAGCTTCTTCTCAAACGCCTCGCGCGCGCCGCGCTCCTCGGCGTCGTCAAGCTCGGCCAGCGGAGCCGTTACCCCGCGGCGGCGCAAAGCCCGCGCGATGAGCCAGTCGGCCAGCTGCGGGTTCTTGGAGAGCACCGGCCCGTGGAAGTACGTGCCCACCACGCCGTCGTGCACCAAGCCCTCGAAGCCGTCCTCGCCGTTGTTGCCGGTGCCGGGCACCACGCTCATGCCCAGCGGCTGCTCGTCAGCGTCCAAGTACGTGCGGCCACCGTGGTTCTCGAAACCCAGAATGGGGTCGGCCACGATCTCTGAGCGCACGCTCACGTTGCCGATCAGGCGGTCCTTGGGCCCGCCGGCTCGCGCGGTCTCGATCCCCACCGCGGCGATGCCCTCGATCTTGTCGTCCCCCAGGTAGTAATGGCGACCCAGCAGCTGATAGCCGCCGCAGATGGCCAGCAGCACGCCGCCGGCGTTGATGTAGGCGCGCAGCTCCTCGGCGTTCTTGAGCAGCTCACCCTGCACGGCCAGCTGGTCGCGGTCGGCGCCGCCGCCGATCATGGCGATGTCGGTGCCGGCAAGGTCAGCCCGCTCGCCGCGGTTGAGCGACGTGACCTCCACCGGGATGCCGCGCCACAGACAGCGCTTGTAGAGCATCTGCACGTTGCCCGTGTCGCCGTAGAGGTTCATCTCCTCGGGGTACAGGTGGCAGATGCGCAAGGGGCGCGTGGCCAGCGCCTCGAACCCGGGTGCCACCTCGCCGGGCGAGAAGAGCGCCCACGGCTCCCGCTCGTCCGCGCTGCGCGCTGCGCCCGTGCGGTCGGGCACGGGCGACCCAGCCGCAACAGCGTCCCCGTCGGCGGCCGCGGGGCTGCCGGATCCCGCGGCCGCCTGCGCCGCCTCGCGCGCCTTGTCCTTCTCGGCCGCGGCGTCGGCGGCGGCGATGGCCTCCTCGGCTGTCATGGCCGCGGCGTCACCCTCGTCGAGCTTCTCCAGCTCGTCGCAGAGGGCGGGCATGGCGGTGTAGTTGCCCACCACGTAGAGCATCTCGTCGGCAGGCAGGGTGCAGGCGGCAAGCGCCTCGGACACCGTGAGGGCGATCGTGCTTTTCACGCCCGCGTACTTGAGGCGCACCTGCAGGTCGTTGGCGCGCGTGCCGCCGGCGAACACCTGAAGCCCGGGGATGCCGGCCAGGCACTCGAAGTCGGCGTCCCACAGCCAGGAGATGTCGTGGCCGTCGGCGTCGTTGTCGTTGATGTAGAAGGCGCAGGCGCGGCCGGCGGAGTTCTTCACCAGCTGCAGCATGCGGTCGAAGCCCACCGGGTTCTTGGCCAGGTTGGCGAGCACCGGGCGGCCGCCGACCGTGAAGGTTTGCATGCGGCCGCGCGCCGGCTTGTACGCCGCGAGCACGCGGGGAAACTCGGCCTCCGGCGCGCCCATGAGGCGGGCGGCCGTGAACGCCGCGGTGATGTTGTAGACCATGTAAAGGCCGCGGTAGGCGGTGTGCACCGGTAGCGGTTGGGCCGCGGGTGCCGGAGCGACGGAGGCCGCCGGGGAAGCGGAGGCCTGGTGGGAGCCGTAACTGTTGTCCTTCTTCTCCCCCGCCGCAGGCTCTGTCGCCACTGCAGGCTCAGCCCCCGCCACGGGATCTGTCGCCACTGCAGGCTCGGCCGTTGCTGCGGGACCCTGCTCGATGCGGAAGGTATAGCCGCGGTCGCTGAGGGAGATGCCGCGCACGGCCACGGAAAGCGCCGGGCGCTCCCAACCGCACGCAGGGCAGCGATACTTGCCCAGCTGGCCGTACTGCACGTAGGCGTAGTCGAGCGGGGCGTTGCACACCGCGCAGAAGCGGCTGTCGGAGACCTTGTCGGACTCGGTGCCGGTGGGCTCGTCCAAGCCGAACGCGATGGTGGGGTTGGAAACGCGACGCGCGATGGAGGCGCACAGCGGGTCGTCGGCGTTGAAGATGAGGGTGGTCTCGGGCGAGAGCTCGAGCGCGCGGGCGATGACGTCCTGAGTGTGGTCGATCTCGCCGTAGCGGTCGAGCTGGTCGCGGAAGAGGTTGAGCAGCACCAGGTAGCGCGGGCGCAGCTTGGGCAGGACGCGCACGGTGTAGAGCTCGTCGCACTCGAAGCAGCCGATGGCCTCGCCGGCGGCGCGCTGGGCGCGCGTGAGGGTGCGGCGGCCCTCCATGGCGGCGGCGGTGATGCCGCCCTCCATGTTGTTGCCGGCGCGGTTGGTGACGACGGGGCGCCCGGAGGCGGCTAGGCAGTCGGCCAGCAGGTTGGTGGTGGTGGTTTTGCCGTTGGTGCCCGTCACCACGATGCTGCCGCCCTGCGCGAACAGGCTCGCAAACGACGCGAGCAGGTTGGGGTTGACGCGCAGCGCCACGGCGCCGGGGATGTTGCCGCCGCTGCGATGCAGCAGCGTGCGCGAGGCCCAGCGGGCGGCCTCTCCGGCAGTGATGGCGATCGTGCTCCTGAGGCTCATGCCCATGGGGACCTCCTGGCGTTGGGTACGGGGCTTGCGGCAGCGCGGCGAGCGAGTGCGCTGCGCGGATGCCGCACGGCGGGCGGGGCCCGCTATGAAAAGTGCGCGAACGTTGGGGCAGATGCTCCGTGCGCGGGGTATACTAGCCGCGAACGCAAGTTAGCAGAGAGCCCTCCCGTTCATTGGTTGGCTGTTTTGGGCCGCGCCCAAAGAAAGCCGCCCGTTGCAGCGGGCGGCTTTCTCCTTTTATGGACGTGACCCACCGCGCTACCGGATTACGATGAACACAACGATCGAAACGACCAGAAGCGCCGCCGTAAGCAGCAGAACAATGAGCTTGTCCATGTTAGCGGCCTCCCTTCATTCCCACGCGAGGTGGTGTAATCCGGGAGGGCCGACCGCGCTCACACGCCCATTCTAGCATGGTGGTGTTGCGTCAAAATTTCCTCCACGGCGGCGATGCGGCGCCGTGCGTGGCGCGACGGTTGCGCATGCGTCGGTTGCGCATGCCTTCGGCGGACCGAAATGCATACGGCCCGTTTTTCGCACCTCACTGAGCTGCCGTTTTGCTAAAAGCGTCGGTTATGCTGCATAAAATCGCGAGAAAAGCCGTGCGTAACCGCAACGCGCGGGGTCAAGGGCGATAAAAGCTATGCACAACCGCGACGAGCGAGGGGACGTGGCGAGAAAAGCAGCGCGTAACCGCAACATGGAAGGGACGCGGGCGGAAAAGCACGCGGCCTGCGCCGGGGCAGACGCCCCCCAGCGCAGACCGCGGGGCACGGACCGCGAAGCACAAGCCGCGAAGCACAGGCGCAGGGGCACGGGCCGCACGGGGTACCCGCCCCGCATCGCCCGTTACTCGTTGTCGCCGGCGGTCATCTGCGCGGCGGAAAGCGCAACGCCACCCCCGCCGGACGCGGCCGCCTTAGCTGCGGCGTCGGGCCACACCCAGTCGGTGAACGCGGGGTGGTCGTACCCCTCGTCAACGGCAAAGCGGAAGGCCTCCTCGCGGAATCGCTCCCACGCCGCGATCTGCACGGCATGCGCGCCCTCCGTCCGCGCGCCTGCAACGCCCGTCTGCGCCACGCCGTCTACCAGGCGCAACGCGTCGGCCGCCAGCGCCCAGCGGTCCATGTTGTTTTGCCGCAGCATGTCGAACGGCGTGGTGGTGGAGCCCTTCTCCTCGTAGCCGTGCACGCACCACGCGTCGTGGCCGGGGCGCGCCCACACCAGACGGCGGATCGTGCCGGCATAGGCGTGGAAGCAAAACAGCACCGGCCGGGACCCGTCGCCGAAGAGCTCCCGGAAGCGCTCGTCCGAAAGGGCTTGGTCGTTCTCGCACGCGTTTTGAATCTTGAGCAGGTCAACCACGTTCACGAACCACACGCGCACGCCCAGCCCGCGCAGCAGGTCAACGGCCGCCAGCGCCTCGCCGGTCGGCACGTCGCCGCAGGCAGCAACCACGATGTCGGCATCGCCGGGCCCGCTCGCGGTGCTCGCCCAGGGCCATGCGGCCGCACCCTCCCCGAGCTCGGCGCGCGCCTCGTCCAGCGTCTGGAACGTGGGCGCGGGCTGCTTGCCGCAGAAGATGGCGTTCACGCAGTTGGTCGAGGCGTACGCGCGCTCGGCCACAGCCAGCGCCATGTTGGCGTCTGCCGGGTAGTAGGCGTTCACCACGTGCGTGTCGTTGGCCTTGTTGAGCAGCACGTCCACAAAGCCCGGGTCCTGGTGGCTGAAGCCGTTGTGGTCCTGGCGCCACACGTGGCTGGAGAGCAGGATGTTGAGACCCGCAATCGGCGCGCGCCACGGGATGCCGCGCACGCAGGCCTCGAGCCATTTGCAGTGCTGGTTCACCATGGAGTCCACCACGTGCACGAAGCTCTCGTAGCTCGACCACACGCCGTGGCGGCCCGTGAGCACGTAGCCCTCCAAGAAGCCCTCGCACTGGTGCTCGGAAAGCTGCTCGATCACCTTGCCTGACGGGGCGAGAAGCTCGTCGTTGGCGGCGTCGGCGTAAAAGCCCGCGTCCCACTGCTTGCGCGTGACCCGGTAGGCGTCCTGCAGCCGGTTGGACGCCGTCTCGTCCGGCCCGAAGATGCGGAAGTTCTCGGGGTTGGCCTCGAGCACGTCGGCCGTGTAGGCGCCGAAGATGCGCGCTGCCTCGGTGGCGCCCCAGCCGCGGCCGCGCTCGGCCACCGGAACCTCGCGGGCATGCGGGTCGGGCAGCTCCAGCGGCTCGCGCACCGCCCCGCCGTTGGCGTTGGGGTTCGCGCCCAGGCGCAGGTCCCCGCGCGGCATGAAGGCCGTCACCTCGGGCCGCACGGCGCCGTCGGACGAGAAGAGCTCGTCGGGCCGGTAGCTCTCAAGCCAGCCGCGCAGCACCGCGAAGTGCTCGGGCGTGTCGCGCGCGCTCGCCAGCGGCACCTGGTGGGCGCGCCAGCTGCCCTCCGCCTTCTTGCCGTCGATCTCCTTGGGGCACGTCCAGCCCTTGGGCGTGCGGAACACGATGAGCGGGTACGCAGGGCGCGTCACGCTCTCCCCCGCCGCCGTCTGCGCGGCGGCCCGCTCCTTGATGGTGCAGATCTCGCCGAAAACCTCCTCCATGAGCGCGGCGAAGCGCGCGTGGACAGAAGCGTGCGGCTCGTCGTCAAAGCCGGCCACGAACACGTGCGGCTCGTACCCCATGCCGCGGAAGAACTGCTCCAGCTCCTCGTCGGAGATGCGCGCCAAGATGGTGGGATTAGCGATCTTGTAGCCGTTCAGGTGCAGGATCGGCAGCACGACGCCGTCGGTGGCCGGGTTTATCAGCTTGTTCGACTGCCAGCTCGTGGCCAGCGCGCCGGTCTCGGCCTCGCCGTCGCCCACCACGGCCACGGCCAGAAGGCTCGGGTTGTCCATGACCGCGCCGTACGCGTGGGACAGCACGTAGCCCAGCTCGCCGCCCTCGTGGATGGACCCGGGGGTCTCCGGCGCAAAGTGGCTCGGGATGCCGCCGGGGTAGGAGAACTGCCGGAAGAACCGCTGCAGACCGGCCTCGTCGTCGGTGATCTTGGGGTAACGCTCACGGTAGGTGCCGTCGAGAAGCGCCTGCGCGGTGCCGGCAGGCCCGCCGTGGCCGGGGCCCATCAGGAAGATGGCGTTCTGGCCGTGGTCGGCGATCAGGCGGTTCACGTGGGCGAACAGGAAGTTCAGCCCCGGCGTGGTCCCCCAGTGGCCCACCAGCCGGTGCTTCACGTCCGCGCGGTCAAACGCGCGCGTCTCGCCGGTCTTCTCGTCTGTCCAGTCGGCGCGCATGAGCGGGTTGCTGCGCAGGTAGATCTGGCCGACGGCCAGGTAGTTGGCGCACCGCCAATAGCGGTCGACACCTGCAAGCTTCTCGTCCGAAACGGGGGCGGCGTCGCGCCTCCACGGCGTACCGATAACCGGGTGGGACATGGGGTGCTCCTCTCTGTGCTCGTCGGCGGAGCGCCCGGCACGCAGCCGAGCGCCAAACAGGTATCGTTCAAGGGTACGGAAGGAAACGCCGCCGTCGCGGTTTGGTAACAAACCCGATACAAACCGGGGCAGCGCCATGGGAAATCTGCCCGCAGCGCTACCCCAGCTTGCGCACGCTGTCCTTCTCCACCAGCTTGGGAGCGAGAACCTCGTCGGTCACCGGGGCGTCGGCGTTTGCCAGGCGGCGCAGCATGAGCGCCAGCGCGTGCTGCGCAAGCTCGGCGGCGTCCTGCTCGATGGCGGTGAGCGCCGGCTCGAACAGCGCGTCGGCCGAGCTGTTGTCGTAGCTCACCAGCGAATAGTCGGTCGGCACGCGCTTGCCCGCCTCGTACAGGCGCTTGAGGGTGCCGAGCGCGATGCTGTCGCTTGTGGCGAACACGGCCGTGGCGTTGCTCTCGAGCAGGCGCCCCGCGGCCTCGTAGGCGCTGCCGATGTGGTAGCTGCTCTGCACAACCTCGGGCGACAGCGGCTCCACGCCCTCCTCGGCCAGCGCGCGGCAAAAGCCCCGCACGCGGTCGCGGCCCGAGTTGGAGCCCCGCACGTTGGCCACGCACAGGATGCGCTGGTGCCCGTGCTCGAGCAGGCAGCGCGCGGCCAGGTAGCCGCCCAGCTCGCTGTCAAAGCGCACGCGGTCGCACTTCAGCCGGTCGAGGTAGCGGTCCACCATCACGTAGGGAACCGGCAGCTGACGCAGCTCCTCGGCTAAAAGGTCGGCGCCGGAAACCTCGCTGCTGGCCACGACAAACAGCCCGTCGACCCCGCGGTTGGCGAGCTGGCGCATGAGCACCACGTCGTTCTCGACCTGCTCGTCCGACACGGTGATGAACAGCGCGTACCCCTCCGCGCGGCAGTGGCGCTCAAGCTGGCAGGCGATGGCCGAGAAGTACCGGCTCTCGATGTTGGGCACCACGAGCCCCAGCGTGCGTGAGCGCTGCGTCACGAGGCTCCGCGCGATCTGGTTGGGCACGTAGCGCTTCTCGCGGGCGATGGCGCGGATGCGCTCGCGCGTGGAGGTGGCCACGCGGCAGGGGCGGTCGTTCAGCACCAGCGAAACGGTGGCGATGGACACCCCGGCCTCGCGGGCGATCTCCTTCAGCGTTACCTTTGCCGCCATAACCCCTCCGCGCTCGACTGCCTTCCGCTTACCCGCACGCACCCACCCATGGTACGACGAGCTCCGTCGTTTGCGGAAAACGTTCCCGCCAAACGGCGGCGCCGGCCCTGTTTTCGGACGGACCTCATACAGCGGTTGAACGCTGGGCGAGAAGCACGCAGGGCGGGCGCGACGCGGATCCGACGCGGCTCCGACGCACGACGACGCACAACGGTGTCCGAGCCTTCGCGTGTGCCCGGTCGTCCGGGCTGAGGGGTTCCGCCTGGTCCGGCCGGCGCTCGCCGCCGCAGTAGATCCTACGAGGCGAGAAACGCCGCCACCTCGTCGGCGGTGGGAACGGACTGCTGCGCGCCCAGCTTGGTGGTGGCGAGCGCCGCAGCGGCCGACGCGTAGCGCGCCGCCTCCTCAACGGCGGCGCCGGCGGCGAGCCGGGCGGCCAGCGCGCCGATGAAGGTATCCCCCGCCGCCGTGGTGTCGGCCACCTCCACGCGGTACGCGGGAACCTCGGTCACCGCGCCGTCGTGCAGAATCACCGACCCGCGCGCACCCAGCGTGACAACCACCGGGTCAACGCGGCGCTCGGCAAACCACGCGGCGGCGCGCGCGATGCTCTCCTCGTCCTCGGGCAGCGTGCCGGTGATGATCTGGGTCTCGGTCTCGTTCAGGCACAGCAGGTCGACCGCCGGCCACACGGCGCCGGGCACGGGCACGGCGGGCGCAGGGTTGAACACGGTGTAGAGCCCGCGGCTGTGCGCCTCGGCGAGCGCGGCGAAGGTGGTTGCGTGGTCGCATTCGAGCTGGGTCACGAACAGGTCGCCGGGCTGGGCCAAGCGGTCGAGCTCCGCGCGCACCTCAGGCAGGCGCAGCACGTGGTTCGCCCCCGGGTCGAGGATGATGCGGTTCTCGCCCTGGGTGCGGACGATCATAGCGATGCCCGTGGGCACGTGCGCGGGCCGCGCGATGCCGCTGGCGTCGGCACCCGCCGCGGCAAGGCCCGCGACAAGCTCGTCGCCGAAGGAGTCCTGGCCGACGGCACCCACCATGGCGGTGTCGGCGCCCAGCTTGGCGGCCGCCACCGCCTGGTTGGCGCCCTTGCCGCCGGGGTTGGTGAAAAAGCCGCGCCCGGTGAGGGTCTCCCCGCCCACCGGCATGCGGTCGGCCTCAATGGTAAGGTCCATGTTCAGACTGCCGAACACGATCACGCGCGCCATCTCCGCGCTCCCTTCTCGCACATATCGTCCGCCCGCGCCGCAAGGGACGCAGGCGCCTTGTCCGCACACCCGTGCGCCGGCGCGCGCCACCCGCCGCCTGGGCGAGAAGCACCCGCCGCGCCGCCGTCGACCCGCCGCAGCCGGCACGCTAGCTCGCCGCGCGGAGCAGCGCCTCCACGCGCTCGCTGAACATCCGCTCGAAGCGCGGGGCGTCAACCTCGATCGCCGCGTTCACGAACGGCCCCGCGAGCAGGCGCGCGTTGTCGCCGATGGTGCGGCCGCGCAGGGCACCCTCGGTGTCCACGCGCACCGGCACCGCCGTGGTGCGCACGAGCGTGGGGTCTATGGCCGCGGCCACCGCCAGCGGGTCGTGCTGCACACAGCCGCCGCGCTCGCGGGCCGCCGCCTCGTGCAGCATGTAGTACTCGGTGACGTTTGCCAAGGCGCGGGCGGCGTCGGTGCCGAAGGCGCGCCAGCGGTCCATGTCGCCGCGCGGCAAGAACGTGCGCAGCGTCACGTCAAGCCCGATCATCGTGATGTTGGCGCCCGAGGAGAACACCACGTTGGCGGCCTCGGGGTCGTTGGCGATATTGGCCTCGGCACACGGGCTCACGTTGCCGCCCACGGTGAGCGCGCCGCCCATGAGCACGATGCGCCCGATCTTCCGGGCAAGGGAGGGGTCCTTCTCCAGCGCGGCGGCGATGGTGGTGAGCGGGCCGGTGGGCACCAGCGTCAGCTCGGAGCCGTAGCGCTCGGCCGCTTGGATGATGAAGTCGACCGCTGAGGATTCCTCAGGGGCGCGCGGCGCGTCGGGGATCTCCACCTCGCCCAAGCCGTTCGCGCCGTGGATGTCCTTGACCTCGAGCGTGGCCTCGTAGCGCTCGCTTGCCGTGCGCGGGCGGTCGCAGCCCAGGTACACGGGCACGTCGGTGCGGCCGAGCATGGCCATGACCGCCAGGCTGTTGCGAGCCGAGAGGTCGCGCGCCACGTTGCCGAACACGGCCGTGACGCCGATAAGCTCAACCTCGGGGCTCGCCAGCGCAAGCGTGAGCGCTAGCGAGTCGTCGACGCCGGTGTCCAGGTCGAGGATCATCTTCATGGCAGGTTCCTCCATCTTACGGGCTTGCAGGCAGGCGGCGGCGCAAGCGCAGCTTAAGGCAGCGCGCGGCGCCGCCGCAAACGTATGCCGTAACTATACCGCACCGCCCCGCCAACCCGGCCCCGCCGCGCGCGGGATGCCGTAAGCCGCAAGCACGCCCGCCACGTACCCGGGCTCGGCCAGCCGTGCGGGCGAGAGGCGCATCACCGCCGAAGCCCGCAGCGCCGAGCACGCAGGCGCGGCGAAAGCAGCCGCGGAGCCCGCCGGCGCGCCGTCGGCACCGCCCGCAAGCGCCGCGGCCACCACACGCCCCGGCAGCCGCCACAGCAGGGCCGCCCACACCGCGCGGCGGGGCGCAGCCGGGTCCGCCACCGCACGCCCGAGCTCCGTCGGCACAAGGAACCCCGCGCTTAAAACAGCCGCCCTCAAAAGCGACTCTGCCGGGCTCCGGACGCGGGCGTCAGCCAGGCGCACCACCTCGCGCGCCCGCCTGACGCCGTGGCGGCCGCGGCCCTTCTCGGCCACGTACGCCGCAAGCTGGGGCCGTCCCACCCGCCCGGTGCGCAGGGCCGAGTCTGCCAGCGCCAGGCCGTTGGCAAACGACGCGTCAAGCAAGCACTCCAACACGGTCTGCGCAAGCGAGGTCACCGCGACGCCGGCGGCCTCGGCGCGCTCGACCTCCGCGAGGCCGTGGCGCGCCAGCACGTCCGAGGCCGACACGCGCGCCCGCGTGCGCACGGGCGCGCAGATGTGCACCGGGGCGAGAAGCGCCCGCGGCACCGCGAGCCCGTGCGCCGTTGCTGCGGAGTACGCGCAGTACACCCACGCGGGGTGCGCCGCCCCGAGCGCCCGCAGCACGTGCAAGGCGCGCTCCCGCGGGCCCAGCGCCTCCCACCGCTCCGCCCGGGCGTACGTGCGCGGGTAGGGGCACACCACATACCCCGCCCGCGCACGGCGCCGAAACGCCATGTTCTCCGCATCCGTGCGCGCGCAGACGCAGCGCCCGGCGCGCTCGGCCTCTGCGAGGCGCTCCTCAACCGAGCGCTCCCGCACCGTGCCCCGCCGCTCCGGGCCGCTCGCCCCGGGCAGGCCGCCCGGGCCTGGCGCGCCACGCGGGGCGGGCGCTTCGCACGGGCCGCGCACCTCGCCTGTCCGCCACACCTCCTGCGCGCTTCTCGTCCTGACCGATCCGCGCGCTTTGCCAACCGCACACGCCGCTGCCCCTGCCATAGCCGCCTCCTTGCGAGCCGATGCCGCCGTGGGGCCACCCTAGCAGGGCAATCCAACCGTTTTCCTGCGCGTTCTTGGCGCGATCTTGCTTTTGCGAGGTCGCCGCCGCCCGGCCTCCCTGCAATCTCCACGCGGTTTCGGCAAGCGGCGCGCGGCAGCGGTAAACGGCGGAGCCCAACGCGCCGGCCGACCATGAAGAAGGGTGCGTGGGGCAAGGCGCGCCGCACGCTCTGCCACACGTACCCGTCCCCCGTGGCAGGGTATACCCGTCCCCCATGGCACATGCCCCCCGCGGCACCTGGCAGCAGGCGCCTACAGCCCCAGCAGCTCCTTGGCCTGGGCGAGCACCGCCTTGCCGTCCATGCGTCCGTACGTGCGCATGTCGATCACCGCAAAGGGCACGTCGCCGCACTGCTTGCGTACGCGGTCGGCCAGGTAAGACACCTGCGGGCCGATAAGCACCACGTCGGCGCCGGGACCCACCTTGCGCGCCTCGCCCACCGAGTACGCGTTGATGCGGCAGTCAAAGCCCTCTTCCTCGGCCGCCGCGCGCATCTTGCGCACCAAGACGCTCGTGCTCATACCGCCCGCGCACATCAGCACGATGTTGACCATCTTGCCCGCTCCTTCTTCTCCGCGCGCCTCGGCGCGCCTTCGTCTACCTGCCAGATATACCTCGCCAGTTATAACCCCAAAAGAGGGCGATGCGCGGCAGCTGCGCGTGGCGCGGCGGCCTCCGCCGTATCGTGTCCGCACGGCTGGGTATGATGTGAAAATCAGCCACCTACTGCCGCGCCGCGTTCGTCGCCACGCTGCGGCTCGGATGCAAGGAGAGCCTCATGGCCAGCACCACCCCGGCGGGCAAGCACGCCAAGCCAACGTCCGAACGTCCCGAGTCCAAGAAAATCCCGCTGCTCATGCGCCTGTACGGCATCTACTGCCTCGTTGGCTGCGCGGTGCTTCTCGTCCTCATGGCTTACGGGGCGAGCACCCTCATCACCTTTGGCAAGGACCTCTACGCCGGCGCGTACAACGTCACGCTCACCTTGGTGCTTTCGGTGATCGAGCTGGTGTACACGTTCGTCTACGGCGTCGCCTACGGCATCTTCGGCGTCACGCTCATACGCAACCGCCGCCGCCACGCCGCGCAGATGGCCTACGGCCTCATCGCCGGCAACATCCTCGGGCTTTTGCTCGACATCATGCTCCGCGGCATCAACGAGAACCTCGTGGCCAGCCTGATACAGCTGGTGGTGCTCATCACCATCTCGGTCACCGTTGACCCCACCCTGGTGCAAGAGCGCCGCTTCCGCCGCAAGATGCGCCAGCTCGAGACTTACGAGGAGGCCGAGGCCGGGTTGCTCGGCCGCGCCAAGGGCGACCGCGGCTTTATCGAGCTGGACTTCTTCAACCTGTTCTGGGTCTTCGTGGTGTGCAGCTTCCTCGGCCTGGTCATAGAGACCATCTTCCACTTCGTGGTGGTGGACCCCGGCCAGTACCAGGACCGCGCGGGCGTGCTCTTCGGGCCCTTCTCGCCCATCTACGGCTTCGGCGCGGTGCTCATGACCATCGCGCTCAACCGCTTTTACAAAGCCAACCCGCTGATCATCTTCGCGGTCTCGGCCGTTATCGGCGGGGCGTTCGAGTTCTTCGTGAGCTGGTTCATGCAGACCGCATTCGGCGCCGTGGCGTGGAACTACACCGGCATGACCATCTTCGGCTTCCCCGACCCGGTGGCGGCCCTGCTCCAAGGGCGCACCAGCACGCCCTTCATGATGATGTGGGGCGCGCTGGGCTTCGTGTGGATCAAGTTCTGCCTGCCGGCGCTACTCAAGCTCATCAACCTCATCCCCTGGAAGCTGCGCTACGCGGTTACCGCCGTGTGCGCCGCGCTCATGATCGTCAACGGCGTCATGACGCTCCAAGCCCTCGAGTGCTGGTACGAACGGCTTTCGGGCATCCAGCCGAGCTCGCCTGTCGAGGAGTTCTACGCCCGCAGCTTCGACAACGACTACATGCAGAACCGCTTCCAGAGCATGAGCATCAAGCCCAAGGAGACCGCGCGCGTGCCCAAGGCAACCGGCGCCGCCGCCACGGCCGAGGCCTCGGTCGAGAAGGACGCCGACACGGACGCCGCGCTGGCCGACGTGGCGTAGCGGTCCCGGCGGGCGAGAATCGCGCTGCCGGGGACGGGGTCGCACGCGCGCGCCGGCCACCAAGGCCGCCGCGCCCCGGCGCGCCCACACGGCGCGACGCCCGCGCTTCTCGCCCAACCCCGCCGCGCCGCCGCGCGACCATGCGTGATGCGCCACGCCACGCGTGCCCGATATGCCAATGCGCTACCAATGCCCCGCATTTCTCGCCTGCCAGCGTTTCCGCACGTTACCATAGGTGTCAGCACCCAAAAAAGCACGCACGTGAAGGGCGGGACAGCATGATCGACGATTACCGCAAGGCACGAAAGCTTGGGCAGAAGCAAGTTCAGCGCGACGTCACGCAGGGCCGCTATCCCTACCCGCCCGCTCTGGACGACATTCTCAAAAGCAGCGGTTTCGCCGGTGAGATCCCCGTGGGAACCGTCGAGATCGACATGGCGCTTATCGCCGGCACCAAAACGCGCGGCCGCCAAAACATGTTCTCGAGCCAGTTCATGCCGCTGGCCGAGGTAGGGTCGGAGTTCTCGAGCAAGTGGAGCGACCTCATAGACTCCCAGCGCGCCGAGGGTCTACGCGACCCCATCGTGGTCTACGAGTTCATGCAGCATTTCTACGTGCAGGAGGGCAACAAGCGCGTCTCGGTCATGCGCTATCTCGGCATGCCCACCATCCCCGCCAAGATCACCCGCGTGATGCCCCTGCCCACGGATAGCAAGGCCGTGCGCGTCTACCAGGAGTTCGCGCGGTTTTACCAGGTGGCGCCCATCTACGGCATCACGTTTGCCGAGGAGGGCTCCTACCTCAAGCTGGCGACGCTGTTCGGCCAGAACCTTGAGAACCCCTGGCCCGAGGACACCGTGCGCGACCTACGCATCGCCTTCGACGCCTTCGCCGAGGCCTTCCGCGCCCACGGCGGCGACGAGATCTCCATGGAGATAGGCGACGCTTTCCTCACCTACCTCAAGATCTACGAGCCGGAAAACGTCCTCACCGCCAAGCCCTCCGATGTGGCCAAGATGGTCGACCACATTTGGGGCGAGTTCGTGGTGGGCCAGGGCGAGGGCTCCATCGCCTTCCTTGAGGCCCCCAGCCCCACCAAGCCCAAGATCCTGCCCGAGCTCAAGAGCCTGTATAAAACCGCGATGAGGGCCGAGCCGTTCCGCGTGGCCTTCATCTACGAGTCCAACCCGCTCATGTCAGGCTGGACGGCCCTGCACGACGACGGGCGCCAAAAGCTCGACCAGCGGCTCGGCGCCACCGTGACCACCGTTGCCTACCCCGACTGCAAGACCGACGACGAGTTCGACTGGGCAGTTGAGGAGTGCGTCAAGTTCGGCGCCAACCTTATCGTCACCATCAGCCCCACCCAGATGGATCAGGCCCTGCGCGCGGCGATCCTGCACCCTGAGCTCACGGTCATCAACTGCTCGGTGAGCTTGTCGCACAACGCCGTGCGCACGTTCGGCGGCAGACTGTACGAGGCGAAGTTTTTGCTCGGCATGCTCGCCGCCGCCATGTCCGAGAACCACCGCGTGGGCTACGTGGCCGAGGACCCGGTGTTCGGCACGGTGTCCGAGGTCAACGCCTTCGCCATCGGCGCCGCCATGGTCGACCCCTACGTCACCGTGTACCTCAAGTGGCTCTCGGCTAAAGACTACGACTGGCGCCGCGAGCTGCGCGAGGCCGACGTGCGCGTCATCTCGGCACGCGACTACCCCGATCCCGTTCACCCCGACTACGCCTGGGGCCTGTACCGCGTGGAAAAGGACGGCACCACTACGCACCTGGCCGAACCTGTGTGGAAGTGGGGACGCTACTACGAGCTGATCGTGCGCTCCATCCGCAACGACGCGTGGCGCGAGGAGGGCGACGAGCGGCGCGGGCAGGCGCTCAACTACTGGTGGGGCATGTCGGCCGGCATCCTCGACGTGCGGATCAGCGACGAGGTGCCGCACGGGTCGCGCACGCTTGTCGAGCTGATGCGGCAGTCGGTACTGTCCGGGCGGGCACACCCCTTTGCGGGCAAGCTCGTGAGCCAGCGGGGAACGGTGCACCCCGAGGGCGGCGAGCGCCTCACCAGCGAGGAGATCGTGCAGATGCGCTGGCTCAACGAGAACGTGAAAGGGCGCATCCCCAAGCAGCGCGAGCTTTCGGCCGACAGCTTGGAGCGCGTGGACGTGAGCGGCCTCATCCCGCTGGCGCCCGAGGTGCGAGCCGCCCTGAGCGAAGCCAAGAGCACCGGATCGGCAGCGCTGCTGGCGGCCGAGCAAGTGGCCGAAACCCTGCCTGAGGAGGAAGACCCGCCGGTTGAGGTGCTTGAGGACAAGGCTGCGGCCGACGATGAGCACGCACGGGAAGAGGCCTCGGCCTTGGCGCAGGTTGAAGCGTCGGAGCCGGACGACCCCGAGGTGCCGTGCTGCGATGACGACGAAGAGGACGACGCCGATACGGACGACAAGCGCGCACAAACGGAGGCGGATATGTAATGAAGATCCTGGCTATTGCCGACGTTGAGGAGAAGTGGCTCTTCGACCACTACGACCGCGACCGCATGCGCGACGTCGACCTGATCATCTCGTGCGGGGACCTGGACGCGCGCTACCTCGAGCACATCGTGACGCTCGCCAACGTGCCGCTGCTCTACGTGCCCGGCAACCACGACACCGCCTACGCCCAGCACGCACCTGAAGGGTGCATCAACATCGACGGCAAGCTGCGCGCCTTCCAGGGCATGCGCATCATGGGGCTGGGCGGGTCGCTGCGCTACAACGACCGGATGTACGGCTTCACCGAAAACGAGATGTTCCGCCGCGCCGCGCGCCTGGGGCTTTGGGCGCACGCCGCCGGCGGGATCGACCTGCTGGTGACGCACGCGCCCGCACGCGGCTACGGCGACCTGGACGACCTGCCGCACCGCGGGTACGAGTGCTTCAACACCCTGCTCGACCAGCTCAAACCCACCTACATGCTGCACGGGCACATCCACATGCAGTACGGCCGCATCAAGCGCGAGCGCATCCACGCAAGCGGCACGCACATCATCAACGCATGCGGCTGGCAGATGCTCGAGATCCCCGACGAAGAGCTCCCCGTGCGCGCCAAGCGCGCGTTCTTCCCCGTGGAAGAGGTGTAAACAGGGCGCGCGTTAGGCGCAGGCGCGCGGCAGGCGCGCGGCGCCACCGGTTGGTCGCGAATCTGTTATGCAAGCGCCGATTGGTCGTGATCTTGTCACCCACGGCCCTGGCTGCCCCTTCAGTTGCTCGCGCGTCCGACATCTATGCTTCAGTTGTCCGCCTTTATCGCATCTAAGACCTTGGCCGAGCCCACAGTTGCCCGCGCAAACAGCATCTAAGCTCCGGTTGGCCGCGCATGTCGCATCCAAGGCTTCGGTTACACGCCCTTTCGACACGCAAAAAGCGGTTAGTCACTTTCATCGCAGCTAAATCCCGGATTTCCAGGAGATACGTGCGGTTAGAGCGACCAACCGTACGGAAGATGTCGGAAGCGCGACCAACCGAACGCTTAGGCAACACCATCGCGACCAAGCATGCGCAGCGTAAGCCGGTCGGGCTCGCCGTCGTACCAGGCATCGAGCAGCGCCTGGAAAAGCACGCGATCATCCCCCGGCCCGGCTGCCTCGCGGAACAGCGTGAGGCACGAGCGTAGCTTGACCGCGTCGATATCGCCCATGACCTCCACCGGGTCGGCAGCACCCAGGGCGAGCGCCGCCTGCGTGATCTCGCGCAGGCGTCCGCCCAGCACCGGATCGGCCAGGTACGCACGCGCCTCGCCAATGCCAGCGATAGCGTAATGCTGCGCCATCCAGCTCCGGCCTAGGCCGCGTAGCTGGGGAAACACATACCAGATCCAATGGCTTTGCTTGCGGCCGGCACGCATCTCGGCAAGCGCGCGGTCGTAACCTGCCTCCTGCGCCTTCCGAAACCGCTTCAAATCGTATGCAGCCGCACCCGCGTTGCCACCCATGGCGCACCTCCCCACATCCATCTGGCCCCATGATAGCAGCGCCTCGCCCGCCCCTCTCACCGAAGCCGTTAGCGGGCGCCAGTCCAAGTTTAAGATGCATTGCAAACTTAGAGGGCAACTGGACGAAGTTTAAGATGCAGCTTAAACTTTTCGACTTGTTTTGGCATATCGACGCAACATGACCTAAAACGCAAGCGTTCGCGGCCTTATCGCTCAAAACCTTTCTCGCGTCGTAACCACGCTGCCGCTCAATTAGACACATGCTGCCCAAACCGCGGTTGCCCGCCCTTCTCGCATGCAAGGACTCAGTTACACGCTCTTTCGACACAAGAAAAGCGGTTGGCCGCTCAGACCGCACGCAATTCCTGAAATTCCGGAAGTTACGTGCGATAAGAGCGACCAACCGCATCGGACACGTCAAAACAACGACCAACCGAGCGCCTGGGCGACAAGATCGCGGGCAACCGACTCGCAGCGCAACGCGCCGCGCCTGCCAACCGCAGCCGGCTCGCAGCGCCGCGCGCGCCGCGGGCGTCACCCGCCCAGGTACGCCTTGCGCACGCGGTCGTCGGCCAAAAGCTCGCGCGCCGGGCCCTCCATAGAGATCTTGCCCGTCTCGAGCACATACGCGCGGTCAGCGATGGAAAGCGCCATCTGCGCGTTCTGCTCTACCAGCAAGATCGTGGTGCCCTGCCCGTGCAGCGCCTGGATGATGTCGAAGATCTCCTGCACCAAGATAGGCGCCAGACCCATGGACGGCTCGTCCAGCATCAGCAGGCGCGGCTTGCTCATGAGCGCGCGCCCCATGGCGAGCATCTGCTGCTCGCCGCCGGAAAGCGTTCCGGCCAGCTGGTTGCGGCGCTCCTTCAGGCGCGGGAAGTGCTCGAAGACGAACTCGATGGTCTCGCCCGCCTCGGCGTCATCGCGCGTGAAGGCGCCCATCTCGAGGTTGTCCTGCACGCTCATGCCGGTGAACACGCGACGCCCCTCGGGGCAAAGCGCAATGCCGTGCCCCACGATCTTGTGGGCCGGAATCCCCAGCAGGCTCTTGCCCTCAAAGGTAACCTGGCTGTAGGCAGTGGGCTTGAGCAGGCCCGCGATGGTGTTCAGCGTGGTGGTCTTGCCCGCGCCATTGGCGCCGATGAGGGTAACGATCTCGCCCTCCTCGACGTCGAAGGAGATGCCCTTCACCGCACGGATCGCGCCGTAGGACACGTTCAGGTTCTCGATGTGCAGCAGGCTCATGCGGCCTCACCGCCCTTCTCGCCCTGATGGGCTCCGGCGCCCAGGTACGCTTCGATAACCTGCGGGTTCTGCTGGATCTCCTCGGGCGTGCCCTTGGCGATGATCTTGCCGAAGTTCAGCACGCAGATGCCTTCGCAGATGTTCATGACCAGGTTCATGTCGTGCTCGATGAGCATGATGGCGATGTTGAACATGTTGCGGATCTTGACGATGTTCTCCATCAGCTCGGCGGTCTCGGACGGGTTCATGCCCGCCGCCGGCTCGTCCAGAAGCAGCAGCTTGGGACCGGTTGCCAGCGCGCGCACGATCTCGAGCCTGCGCTGCGCGCCGTACGGCAGCGAGCCGGCCGTCCAGTCGGCGTACTTGGCCATGTCGAAGATGTCCAGGTACCACAGCGCCTTCTCGTGGAAGTCGCGCTCGGCCTTCCAGAAGCGCGGCAGGCGCAGGATGTCCGACACCATGCCGCTCTTGACCTGGTTGTGCAGGCCAATGCGCACGTTCTCCTCGACGGTGAGCGTGTCGAACAGGCGGATGTTCTGGAAGGTACGCGCCACGCCCAGCTGGTTCACGCGCGCCGGGCTCATGCCGGCGGTGTCCTGGCCGTCCACCATGATGGTGCCGCGCGTGGGCTGGTACACCTTGGTGAGCAGGTTGAAGACCGTGGTCTTGCCGGCTCCGTTGGGGCCGATAAGGCCGCAGATCTCGGTCTTGCCCACGGTGATGTTGAAGTCGTCCACGGCCTTGAGGCCGCCGAAGTCGATGCCCAGGTGCAGGCATTCAAGCGCCGGCGCCTGGCCCAGATCGCGCTCGGGCATGATGGAGTGGCTCGGCACGGGAACCATCTTGGTGGTCTCGCGGCGCGCCTTGCCGAAATCGGTGAGCTTACTCATGGCCCTCGCCTCCCTCGGCGGCGGCAGGAGCCTGCTCGGCCGCATCGCGCTTGAGAATGCGCACGCGCACCATGTCAACCAGGCGCTGGTAGGTCTTCAGGTTGGGCACCACCATAACCAGGATGAGCACCACGGCGTAGATGAGCATGCGGTAGTCGTTGATGGCGCGCAGCAGCTCGGGCAGCACCGTGAGGAAGGCGGCGGCGATGATGGAGCCGCGGATGTTGCCCATGCCGCCCAGCACCACGTACACCAGGATGAGGATCGAGGTGTTGAAGTCGAACTGCGACGGAATGATGGTTGAGTAGTTCATAGCGTAGAGCACGCCCGCAGCGCCCGCCAGCGCCGATGCCACGGCAAAGGCCATGAGGCGGTACTTGGTGACGTTGATGCCCACGCTCTCGGCAGCGATGCGGTTGTCGCGCACGGCCATGATGGCGCGGCCGGAACGGCTGTGCATGAGGTTCAGGACCACGGCGACCGTGATGAGGACGAGAACCACGCCGCCCACGAAGGTGGAGATCTTATCGATGCCCACGGCGCCCTGCGGGCCGTTGACGATGATGGTGCCCTGCTCCATGCCCAGCGAGCTGGAGTTCTGCATGGAGAAGTGCAGACCCGCGTTGTCCACGCCGATATAGAAGTTGTTGAGCAGGTTCTTGATGATCTCGCCGAAGGCAAGGGTCACGATGGCCAAATAGTCGCCGCGCAGGCGCATGACCGGGATGCCCACCAGAAGGCCGACAATGCCCGCCACGAGCGCGCCCGCCACCGCGGATACCACGAACAGCACGAGCTCCGCCTCGACGCCGGCGCGCGCAAGGCACGCCGCCACGATGACGCCCGTGAACGCGCCCACGCTCATGAAGCCGGCGTGGCCCAGGCTGAGCTCGCCGGAGATGCCCACCACCAGGTTGAGCGACACCGCCAGGCACACGTACGCGCAGATGGGCACGAGCTGGCCCTGCAGCGAGTTGGAGATGAGGTCGGCGCCCATGAGCACCTGAACCACGATGAACGCGATGATGATCAGCGCGTAGGTCGAAAGCGTCGACCGCAGCGTCTTGCTGAGTTTCTTCATGCTTCTCACCTACACCTTCTCGCTGACGTTCTTGCCGAGAAGACCGGCCGGCTTGATAAGCAGCATCACGATAAGCACCGCGAACACCACGGCATCCGCCAGCTGCGTGCCGATGTAGGCACGCGCGAAGATCTCGATGATGCCCAGGAGCACGCCGCCCAGCGCCGCGCCCGGAATGGAGCCGATGCCGCCGAGCACCGCCGCCGTGAAGGCCTTGATGCCGGGCATGGAGCCCGTGGTGGGCATGAGCGTGGGGTACGCCGAGCACAAAAGCACACCCGCGATGGCGGCCAGGCCTGAGCCGATGGCGAACACCATGGAGATGGTGGAGTTCACGTTGATACCCATGAGGGTGGCGGCACCGCGGTCCTCGGAGCAGGCGCGCATGGCCTTACCCATCTTGGTCTTGGTGGTGAAGAGCGTGAGCGCCGCCATGATGACCACGCAGGCCACGATGGTGAGCACCGTGGTCGCGCTGATCACCAGCTGGCCATCAAAGAGGCGCAGGGCCGGCAGACTGATGATGGACGAGAACGACTTAGGATCGGAGCCCATGATGAGCAGCGCGGCGTTCTGCAGAAAGTAGCTCACGCCGATGGCGGTGATGAGCACGTTGAGCGACGGCGCGTCGCGCAGCGGCTTGTACGCCAGGCGCTCCACCACGATGCCCAGCACCGTGCAGCCGACGACGGACAGGATCACGCCCGCGATGGCCGGCAACCCCAGGTAGCTGATGGCGCAGAAGCAGATGTAGGCGCCCACCATGATGACGTCGCCGTGTGCGAAGTTCAGCATCTTGGCGATGCCGTACACCATGGTGTAACCCAGCGCGATGATGGCGTAAACGCTGCCCAGGCTCATGCCGTTGATGAGGTTCGTCAGGATCTCCATGCCCCCTCCTTTCAAGAAAGGCGGAGACCACCTCGCGGAAGGTGATCTCCGCCCGCACGTATCGTCGGAAGCGGTCGCGTCCCCTTACAGGGCGACGTACTCGCCGTTCTGGATAACCATGCCCATGGGCTGCTTGGAAACCTCGCCGGTGTCCGCCCACGTGGCGGCCTCGCCGGCCGTGGTGAGGCCACTGTAAGAGAAGTCGGCGGAGGTGAAGGTCTCGACCAGGCCGTCGCAGATCTCCGAGGCGTCCATGTCGGGCGTGAGGCCCGCGGTCTCGATAGCCTGCTTGATAGCGTAGACGCAGTCGTACGCATCGGCGGCGAACTGGTTGGGGGTCTCGCCGAACTGCTCCTCGTACTTGGAGACGAAGCTCTGGGTGGCCTCGTCAGTGGCGTTGGCCACGAACGGGGTCAGCAGCATGCAGCCCTCGGCGAGCTGGGTGTCGAAGCCCTCGACGGTCAGCAGGCCGTCCATGCCGTCGACGCCGAACCACTTGGGCGCATAGCCCATCTGGTTGGCCTGGGTGAGGATGAGCGAGATGGGCGTGTAGTAGATGGGCAGGAAGACCAGGTCGGCGCCGGCGTTCTTGGCGTCGTTCAGCTGGACGGAGAAGTCCGTGGCGGAGTCGTTGGTGAAGGAGCTCTCGGCCACAACCTCCAGGCCCAGGGAATCGGCCTCGTCCTTGAACTTGTTGTAGATGCCCGTGGAGTAGGCGTCGGAGTTGTTGTAGATGATGGCGATCTTGGTGCCCAGCTGCTGCTCGGAGATGTACTGAGCCGACGCGGTGCCCTGGTTGGGGTCGGTGAAGCACATCTGGAAGACGTTCTCCTTGCGGGCAACCGAGATGTTGCCGTCAGCGTCGGGCTGGCCGCCGATGACGTCGGTCGAGGAGGCCGACGGGGTCAGCTGGAAGAGGTTGTCGGAGTTGGTCTCATTGGAGACGGCAACGCAGGGGGCGGTAGTGGTGGTGCCCACGAGGATCTGCATGCCCCAGTCCTTGAGGTTGTTGTAGGCGTTCACCGAGCGCTCGGCATCGTTCTCGTCGTCCTGGAAGTTCAGCTCGAACTGGACGTCGCCGCCCTCCTCGTTGATCTCGTCGACGGCGATCTGCGCGGCGTTCTGGCACGCCTTGCCGTAAATGGCGGCGTCACCGGTCAAAGGTCCGATGCCGCCGATCATGAACGCGGAGCCGGAGGCCGCGCTGGCGCCTGCGCTGCCCGCGCTGGCGTTGTCGTCGCTGCTGCAGCCGGCGAGCACGGCGCTCATACCGCCGAGCACGCCTGCGGCGCTGGCACCCTTGATAAAGTTGCGGCGGGAAAACGCGCTGTTCTGGATATCCATACCGGATCCTCTCCCTAATGGTTCTCTGCGCGCGAACACACCTCGCGCGTGCATTAACCAGTTGCTGGTAATGTTCATGAGAATAACACGGCTATACAGCATTTGCAGCGTTTGCCCAGATAAGGCGCTTTGAGAAACCGCTTTGTAAACGATCTGAAACATTGCGCCGGTCGCCCCAAAGGGCCGCAGCCGTCTCGTCCAGCCGTACCGCCGCCTCCACATGAGAAGACCGCAGCTCAGAGAGCCGCGGTCTTCTCGGCATATGTATATAGGTTGGCCCTCATGACGCGATGCGTCCTGCGCTCGTTTACTTGAGCTCCGGCCACCAGTCTTTGTTGGCCTCCATCAGCTCGTCCAGCACAGCCTTGCCCACCGCATACGACGGGATGGTGCGGTTCAGCAGCACAGCCTGGATTGCTTTCTGGTACGAACCCTCCAGCGCAGCCTCCACGGCAAGCTTCTCGTAGGCTTTCTGGCCCTCCATGAGGCCCTTGTGGAACTGCGGAATGTAGCCAACCGCAACCGGCTCGATGCCCGCAGCGTCAACGTATACCGGAACCTCCACCACCGCATCGTGGTTGAAGTTGCCGATAGCGCCTTTGTTCATCACGTTCACCACGAAACGCTCGTGGGTGTTGTTGATGATGGCGTTGGCGATGTCCACGATGTAGTTGCCGTGCACGCCGGAATGGATGGAGCTGTCGGCCGTTGTGCCAGCCGCCAGGCAACGCTCGCACTCGTCGAAGACCCGCTTCTCGCGCACATCCAAAACATAACTGCCGCGGGTATAGTTGGGATCCATGCCCTCTACGATCTCCTTGTTGAAATAGTAGTAGGCGATGTAGCACAGCGGCAGGTATTCGGGGTAGGCGCGGAAACCCTCGAGCACGTGGTCGTACATCTCGGCCCAATAGGTGTCCCCGTTTGCGGCGTTCTCGGCGTTAACCATGTGCAGGCTCTCGTCAGCCAAGATCTTCTCGCGCAAAGCCGGCATAAGATCGCGGCCAGAGCGATCGTAGATGCCCGTGAACCAGCCGAAGTGGTTCAGGCCAAAATACTTGAAGTTCAGCTCCTCAAGCGGAATGTCCATGAACTCAGCCACCGTCTCCTCTTGGGAGATGGGCATGTCGCAAATGCACAGAGCCTTGGCGTTCGGGTAGGTGCGATAGATAGCCTCCGAGATCATGGCCTCGGGGTTGGAGTAGTTGAGGATCCAAGCGTCCGGGCAGATCTCCTGAGCCTTGCCAACGATCTCGAGGATGGCCGGTATGCAGCGCAGCGCAAAGGACATGCCGCCCAAACCGCAGGTCTCCTGGCCAAGAACTCCGTGCTTGAGGCAGATCTTCTCGTCGGTCTCACGCTGCTTGTTGAGACCTGGACGAATCTGCACAAACAGGAAATCAGCCCCGGTGAAAGCCTCCTCGATGTCGGTGGTGTAACCAACCTTCACGTCGGAGAAGTTCTCAGCGGCGTAAAGCTTGCAGTAGGCACCGGTACGCTCGGCGCGCTGGGCGTCGATGTCGTACAGCGAGACCTCCTCAAGCCCCAGGTCGTCCTTGCGGTGGAGCAGCACATCAACAATCGCGGGGGTATACGAGGAGCCGGATCCCACGATAACGAATTTCTTTCCCATGTCTGACCCTTTCACTAACGTCGTGCTAACCAAGTTCGCGGGGCGGCGGCGCCAGAATGCCGTGACAGGCGCCGCCGCAAGAGGGGAAGTTAAACCAGCTTGCTGAACTCTTCCTCCACCTGACCGACCTCGCGGCCGATGATGATCTGGATGCTCGTGGGCGAGGGGCACACCACGCCCATGACGCCGGTCTGCTTGATTTTCTCGATGTCAACCTTGTCGGCGTCGTGCACCTCGACGCGCAGGCGCGTCATGCAGCGGCCCTCGGTCTCGATGTTCTCGGCACCGCCCAGGCACTGCAGGAGCTTCTTTGCCAGGTAGGCGTAGTTCTTGGTGTTGAGGGTGGCATTGAGCTCGGCGTCAGTCACGTCCTCGGAAACCTCAACATCATCCTCGCGACCAGGGGTCTTGAGGTTGAAGCGTTTGATGAGGAAGGTGAACGTGAAGTAATACAGCGCGAAGAACACGATACCGATGGGAATGATGAGGATCACGTTGCTGCCGAGGTTCCAGTTCATCACCAGGTCGATGATGTTGCCGCCCGAGACGAAGCCGATGCGGACACCGAGCAGGTAGCACGTCACGCCAGCCAGGCCGGTGAGCACCGCGTGGGCAACGTAGAGCTGCGGAGCCACGAACATGAACGAGAACTCAAGCGGTTCGGTGATGCCGGTGATGAACGAGGTGGCTGCGCTGGAACCCATGAGGCCGCCCACCTTGCTCTTGTTCTTCTTCTTGGCGGTGCGGTAGATCGCCAGAGCGGCACCCGGCAAGCCGAACATCATCATGACGAAGAACATAGACAGGAACACGCCGGCGGTGGGGTCACCCGAGATGAAGCGCGTCATCTCGCCGGTTACGACCTCGCCCGATGCCATCGTATAGCTGCCAAGGCCATAGTAGATATAGGAGTTGAGCACATGATGCAGACCCACGGGGATAAGCAGGCGGTTCAGGAAGCCGAAGACAAAGACGCCGAGCGCGCCGGCCCCGCCGATCCACATGGCAAAGGTGTCGAGACCGTTCTGGCACACAGGCCACACATAGCTCAAAACCCAGCCAAAGAACACCGTGACGATAGGCGCCAGCGTGATGCAGAACTTCTCGCCCGTGAAGAAGTCGAACATCTTGGGCGTCTTCCACTTGCTCGCATGGTTGTGAATCCACGCCGTGACGCAGCCCACGATGATGCCGCCGAAGATGCCCATGTTGATGTCGGGGTTGAGCGTCTCGAAGACGTTGCGCAGCACCAGCACCGACACGATGCTCGCCACGATGGGTGAGATCTTGTCGCGCGACTTAACGTAGGCAACCACCGCGCCGAAGCCGAACAAGATGTCCAGGTTGTTGAACACCACCCAGCCGGCATTCTCGATCAGCGGGATGCCCAGCAGGTCGGCAGCACCGACGCGTGCCATGATACCGGCGATGGGCATCGCGGTGATGGGCACGAGCATGGCACGTCCCAGCTTGGAGAGCGTCTTGAGCGCCCGGTTGAGAAACTCTTTCATAGTTCTCCTCCCTACGAGTTATGAAAGGGCCGTAAACGAAGCCAGGGTTACGTCCCCCAGCGATTCCACTGCAGCGCGCGCCTCGGGAGCCTGCAGGAGCTCGGCCTCAGCAGTGCGGGGCGTGTTGAACGACGAGCCGGTGAGCACGGCGTAGTCAACGTAGGCGGGATGTGCCATAACCTCCACGCAGTCGTGCGTGCGGAAGGCCTCGGAGAGCAGGCGCGTGGTGCCGGCAAGCATGCCCGCGCGATATGCCTCAAGCGGCATGGAAAAGTCAACGCCTGCCGGGCCGATGGGGTCGATCAGGCAACCGGGGTGCGGCCGGTCACCTAAGTCGTGCTCGGGGCGAACAGGCGCGGAGTTGCGCACCGGCAGGTGATACTTCTCAGCGAAGTCGAGGAAAATGTCGGTGAGGCCCTTGTAGGTGTGGATGTGGTGATGCGAGTCCAGATGGGTGGGACGAATGCCGGCAGCGAGCACCTTGTCGATCTGAGCCTGCCACTCAGCGCGAACCTCGTCGCGCGAGACCTGCGTCTCGGGATCCTCGTAAAAGCCCAGGCGCGGGAACTCCCCGCGCTCGTTGACGAGCGTGGTGTGCCCCTGTAACAGCGGATGGCCGCAGGTGAGCGTGAGATGCACGCCGATGCCGAGCGTGGGCGTCTCACGCGCGAGCTCAACAGCGTGATCGAAGCCAGGCATAGCCGGCATAATCGTGGTCGACGTCAGGACGCCGCGACGATGGCTGTCCACGATAGCCCAGTTCACACCGCGCGAATACCCGAAATCGTCCGCGTTGATGATGAGCGTCTTCATGTCCTCCCCTTTCCGTAACTGAAGCCGCGAATTCGTTGCCTTTATGCTACGGAGCAAAGGGAGCAAGGCCTGTGAGCAGGCGTTACTTAGGAGCGGCGTTCATTGGAGCGAACCGCGAAACTAATCGGATAAACGGTAGGCAGCCATCGGTATGCGGATAGAACCTACCGGTAAGCGGCCTAAACCGACCGTCAGCATAGTTGTACGTATAAGTTTTGGTATGGTAAGGTGCCAGAAGCCGCCGAGAAAAGAGGAACTGCGCATGATCGACCGTGACCAGCTTAAGGTGCTGTACGCATCAAGGCGCCTGTCTGACGCCGAGAAAAACATCCTCGAGTTTGTGGCCAACGACGTTGACGGAGCGGCCAAGCTCGGCACCAAGGGAATAGCGCGGGCGTGCTACGCCTCGTCGGCCACGGTAACGCGCCTGGCCAAGAAACTCGGTTATGCAAGCTCGCGCGAGATGCTGTTCGACCTGCAGCGACGCGCAAACGCCCCGGCCGGGGTCATCTCAACCGACGAGCGTACCTACTTGCGCTACGACGCACACGACCTCGCAGCGCTTCACCACGCGCTCGCCTCCAAGGGAACGATCGGTCTTTCGGGTCAGGGTTACTCCGGGTTAATCGCCCAATACATGGAGCGCAAACTCATCGCATTCGGTTGCACGGTCATCCAGCAGCGCGACTTGGAGGCTGAAACCATCATCCGCAACTTCATGCAGCAGCTTGATGCGTTTATCTTCGTGTCAAAGTCGGGCGGCACGCAAATCATTTTAGACACGGCACGACGCTGTCGTAAGGCAAGCGTGCCGGTGATCTCGTTTACCGGCAACGTCAAAAGCGAGCTTGCCGAGCTTTCTGACGCCCACTTCATCATTCAGGACGACTACCCCTTTGATATTGAGAACGTTCAGCCGAACTTCTTTTTCGGCTACTGTCTGCTCGCATTTGAGGAAATTCTCAGGAGCTATGCGGCAGGACTGAAATAAGCCGCCTCAACCAAGTCGGAACCTGTTTTGCAGGGTGGTTCCCAGCACTCCGCTAGCCCGCCCCCATCGCTCCCGATGCGCTGCACGGGCCAGATGAATACACCCGCCGCCTCCACATGAGAAGACCGCAGCTCAGAGAGCCGCGGTCTTCTCGCATATGTATATAGGTTGGCCCTCGGCAACGGCAAGCGCCGCAGCGTCTTGCCTACCGGCTGAAGTCGAGCTGGGCGATGACGTCCTTCAGAGCCTCGGAGCTGCGCATGAGCTCGGCGCGCTCGTCCTCGTCCATGGGGATGGGCACGCGACACACCACGCCATCGCGGCCCACGACCGTGGGCATGGAGATGCACACGTCGTCGATGCCGTACTCGCCCACCATCAGGCTGGAGATAGGCATGACCGTGCGCTCGTCGCGCATGATGGCGGCGCACAGACGGCGCACCGACATGGCGATGCCGTAGTACGTGGCGTGCTTGCGGTCGATGATCTCGTACGCGCTGTTCTTGACTTCCTCGGCAATGCGGCGCTCGGTGGCCTCGTGGTCGAAGTGGCCGAGCATCTCGCAGAAGGCGGGAAGCGGCACGCCGGACACGTTGGCGCTCGACCACACGGCGAGCTCGGAGTCGCCATGCTCGCCCACAACCCAAGCATGCACGTCGCGTGCGTCAACGCCCAGGTGCTGGCCGAGCATGTACTTGAGGCGCGCGGAGTCGAGCACGGTGCCCGACCCGATGACGCGCGACTCAGGTAGCCCGGAAAGCTTGAGTGCGGTGTAGGTGAGCACGTCCACCGGGTTGGACACGATGAGCAAAATGCCGCCGAAGCCGGAGTCCCTGATCTGCGGGATAATGGTCTTGAAGATGGCCACGTTCTTGTTCACAAGGTCCAGGCGGGTCTCGCCAGGCTTCTGAGCCGCGCCGGCGGTTACCACGATAATGGCCGCGTCGGCCGCGTCGGCGTAGGTGCCGGCGTACACGCGGCACGGCGCCGGGGCAAACGGCACGCCGTGGCCGATGTCGAGCGCCTCGCCCTCGGCACGCGCCTGGTCTACGTCTATCAGCACGATCTCGGAGAAAATGCCGCTCTGCATCAGCGCGAACGCAGACGACGAGCCCACGAACCCGCAGCCAACAACGGCCACCTTGCGATTGTTTACGGTCATAGGTGCCACGCTCCCTTTCCGTTGCGATAATTGACACTCGTCCAACCTTATATCCCATATCGCATGGTGCTATACCGAAACGCCGTTAAGCTGGCAGTTATGCACAGCAGACACGGTGCGGCACAAAGGCGCGTGCTACAGTGGGGCCGTGAGCTTTGCACCTAGAACCCACCACCCGGCAACCCGCAACCAAGGAGACGCAATGGTCAGCGCAATACCTTTCGGCACCATGCCAGACGGGCGCACCTTCACCCTGTACGAGATAAGCGACAACACCCCCGGCGGCATCACCGCGCGCGTCACAGACCTCGGCGCAACCATCGTCGGCATCGACGCGCCGGACCGCTCCGGCCAGATGGCCGACGTGGTGCTCGGCTTTGACGACGGCGCGCGCTACCTTGCCAACAACGCCGCGTACTTCGGCGCCACCGTGGGCCCCAGCGCCAACCGCACCGAGGGCGGGCGCGTGCCCGTGGGCGATACCGTGTACCAGCTGCTGCAAAACGAGGGCGCAAACAACCTCCACACCGACCCCGACCACGGCCTGCACGCCCAGCTGTGGACGGCGCTGCCCGACGAGCGCGGCGTGACCATGGCCTGCGCCGTGCCGGACGGCGCCTACGGCCTGCCGGGCAACCGCGTCTTCATGGTGCGCTACGAGGTGCACGGCGCAACGCTGCGCGCGAGCTACCGCGTCACCAGCGACGCCGAAACCTTTGTGAACCTCACGAACCACGCCTACTTCAACCTGGCCGGCGAGGGCGCAGGCTCGGTGCTCGACCACGAGCTGACCCTGCGCGCGCAAACCTACACGCCGCAGGACAGCGCGCACATCCCCACCGGCGAGATCGCCCCGGTGGCAGGCACCCCCTTTGACTTCACTGCGGCAAAGCCCCTCGGCGCCGACATTGACGCCGACAACGAGCAGATCCGCTTCGGGTCCGGCTACGACCACAACTTCTGCATCGACGGGTTCGACCCGGAGGCGACCGAGCCGCGCGTGGCGGCGCGCCTGCGCGACCCCGCAAGCGGCCGCACCCTCGAGCTCGCCACCACCCTGCCCGGCTTGCAGGTGTACACCGGCAACTTCGTGGGCGAGAAAAACGCCAAGGGCGGCCACAGCTACCACGGGCGCGAGAGCGTTGCCTTAGAGCCGCAGTTCTACCCCTCGAACCTGCTGCGGCCCGGCTTCCCGCAGGCCCTCTTCGGTCCGCAGCGCCCGTACCGCGCAGTGAACGAGTATCGCTTCTCGGCTGAGTAGCCGACCCCGCCGCATGCAAAAGGGCGAGCCGGCGTTTCTCGCGCGCAGCCCGCCCTTCTCGCCTTGCAGCTACCTCACACTGCGCTGCTACTCTTTGCCGTGCTTCTCCCGGGCAGCCACCGCCGCCGCGTCGGCAGCCGCGCGCACCGGGTCCTTGAAGGTCTCGCCGTAGTCGGGCTCCTTGCCCATGCCGTCGAAACCGGTGATGTTCATCGTGTCGGGGTCGTACACCAGGCCGGGCGTCTCCTTCCAGAAGAAGATCAGCGTGGCCGGGCTCGCGCCCTCAACCAGCGACAGGTAGATGTGGATGCACATGAAGATGATGAACACCCACATGCAGAGGTAGTGGATCACGCGCATGTTCATGGGGCCGCCCACCAGCTCGAGCCCCCAGGTGAACACCGGCCAGTTCATCGTGGGTCCCCACAGACAAAAGCCCGTGTATGCCGTGAAGAAGATCAGCGGCGCGATGAGCAGGTACACGATCTTCTGCGGCACGCCGAGCTTGGCGGCGATGGGATGCTCGCGGCGCAGGAACAGGTAGTAGCTGATCCACGCCCACAGCTGGTGCTTGTTGTCTTTCTGCGGCAGCCAGGTCTTGTAGTCGCGCACGAGACGGCGCGTGCCGCCCGCCGGCGCCGACTTGAACACGAACGCGAAGACGATGCGCACGATGCAGTTGATCACCAGCACGAAGGCGAAGAACATGTGCAGCCCGCGCGCGATCCCCATGACGCCCGGGATCAGCGGATAGTGAATCTGCAGGCCGGAAACGATGAGGACGATCATCGCGATGAGGTTCACCCAGTGCGTCGCCACCATGGGCAGCGGGTGCGCCTCACGGTAATGGGCCAGGTGCGCCATCTACCTCACCCCCCAGGGAGTCGTGAGCGTGTTGAAGCTGCGGCCGGTCTTGGGCTCGGACAGGTGGCAGGCGCACGCCGTGCACGGGTCGAAGCTGTGCACGATGCGCACCGCGTCCACCGGCTTCTCCAGGTCGACCACCGGCGTGCCCACCAACGCCTCCTCAAGCGGGCCGGGCGTGCCCTCGGCGTCGCGCGGCGAGAGGTTCCAGGTAGACGGGATGATGATCTGGTAGTCGTCCACCTTGCCGCCGTTCACGCGCTCGTAGTGCAGCAGCGCGCCGCGCGGAGCCTCCCACAGGCCCAGGCCGGCGCCCGCGCTCTGCTCGGCCGGCTGGTAGTAGGCCGCCTCGCCGGCGTCCATCAGGGCGATAAGCTCGTTGGACATGTCCTCCATGATGCTCGCCACGTAGGACGCCTCGAGCACGCGCGTGGCGATGCGGCCGAGCACGCTGTTGAGCTTGGCGACCGGCAGGTTGAGCGTGGCGAGCAGGTTGTCGACCGCCTGCTGGATGGGATCGACGCCGCGGATGTAGGCCGCCAGCACGCGCGCCACGCCGCCGGCCTCGTAGGTCTCGCCGTCGTAGCGCGGGGCCTTGCTCCAGGTGTACTTGCGCGCGTAGTCCTTGCCGTAGTCGGGCCAGATGGGCTGGGTGACGCCGTCGGTGGGGTTGCGCGCCGGGCCGTTCTCGTAGAAGGCGCGCGTCACGTCCTCGGTGATGAGGTCGGGGTTCACGTTCGCCAGCGTCATCGAGCCGTCGGCGCCCAGCTTGGTCATGCCCGAGGGCAGGTAGCGGTTGGACATCTCGCGGTCCGCGCGGTCCAGCACGCCAAAGGCCACGTAGCGGCCGGGGCCCGCGCCCAGATCGGCCAGGTTGGGATAGCGCTCGGCGATCATGAGCATGTCGGGGACCATCGTGCCGTCGATCCAGGCGCGCAGGTCGCGCACGCGGTACACGACCTCGTCGAGCTTGTCGATCGTGGGCATGAACGAGGTGCCGCCCGGGATGGAGGTCATGATGTGCGGCATCTTGCCGCCGAGCATGGCGCAGATCTGCGAGGCCTTGGCCTGGTTCTCAAGCCCCTCGAAGTAGTGCGCCACGCCCACCAGGTCCTCGGCGGGGGTGAGCTTGTAAGAGGAGCTGCCGTCGGCATCCTTGCAGTCGTACCAGTTGCCCGAGAAGATCGAGAGCTGGCCGTTCTCGGCAAACGCCGTGATGCGCGCGTGCACGTCCTTGAAGTCGGTGGCGCGGGTGCCGTACTGCTGGCACACCTCGTAGGCCTCCATGGGGTCGGCCGCGAGCGCGTTCATGGGGTTGATGTAGTCCAAGCCGTTGAGGTTGTAGAACCACAGGATCGTGGAGTGCAGGATCTGCCCGCCCTCGGCGAGGTTGCGCACCAGCCGGGCGCCCTCGGGGATCTGGATCCCCAGCGCCTCCTCGGCCGCCATGGCCGAGGCGTGCGCATGGCTCACCGGGCACACGCCGCAGATGCGCTGGGCGATAAGCGCCGCGTCGTAGGGCGTGCGGCCCTTGAGCGCGTTCTCCATGCCGCGGAACAGCCCGCCCGAAGCCCACGCCTCGGTAACCTGGCCGTCCTCGACCTCCATCTCAATGCCCAGATGCCCCTCGATGCGGGTGATCGGGTCTACGGTGGAACGCGCCATTACTCATCGCCTCCCTCGGCATGCGTGTCGTTGTTGGAATCGGCGGCCTGCGGGGCCTCCTTGGCCGCGGCCTTGCGAGCGGCGGCGTCGCGCTTGCGGTGCAGACCGGTGTTCTTGGGCTCCAGGCCCATCTCGTCCAGATCGTCGTAGAGCCTCTGGGCGCGCGCACCGGCCTCGTGGGCCTCGGGTCCGCCGTGCTTCTCGTCCCAGCGGCGCTCAGGCTCGAAGTCGGCGCCGCCGTCCATGCGGCCGGCGAGCTTCATGCCGGCGCAGTGCACGCCCAAGACCGCCACCACCAGCACCGTGAGGCCAACGGCCACCGTGGTGGGCTGGAAGGTGATCGGGCCCACCGCGAAGTCGCGGTGGCGCTCCAGGAAGGGGGTGTTCTCGTCCACCCAGTTGGCCTGGGGGTTCATCGGGTTGATCGTGGCGCAGCCGGCGCACGGCGCACCCGCCTCCACGCACCAGGACAGCGAGCGGTTCCAGCGCGTCACCGCGCACGGGGCGTAGGTCTGCGGGCCCTTGCAGCCCAGCGGGTAGAGGCAGTAGCCCTTGGCCTCCTCCTCGCTGCCGAACTGGTACACGAACTCGCCGTTCTCAAAGTGGCCGCGGCGCGGGCAGTTGTCGTGGATGGTCTGGCTGAAAAGCGCCGCCGGCTCGTTCTTGTCGTTGAGCTCGGGAAGGTGGCCGGTGAGCACGTACTCCAAGATGACGGAGGTGAGCCACTCGGGGTTGGCCGGGCAACACGGGATGTTCACCACCGGCACGTCCACGTTGTGCTCGGAGAGGAACTTCTGCACGCCCATGGCGTCGGCGTCGTCGGGGCGCACGGCCATCCAGCCGCCGTCGCACGCGCACGAGCCCAGGGCGATAACCGCCTCCGCGTTCTTCACGGTCTCGAGCAGCACGTCGGTGCCCTTCTCGTCCGCAACGCGCAGGATGTTGCCGTCATAGGCGGTGACCACGGCGCCCTCGTACACCACGAGGTAGCTGCCGGCCTCGATGGTCTCGCGGCGCGCCTCCTCAAGCGAGTGGCCGGCAGCGGCCGAGAGCGTCTCGGAGTAGTTGAGCGCGATGGTCTCGAGCACGAGCTGCGGGATGTCGGGCGTCGTGCCCTGGGTGAGCGCCTCGGTGCAGCCGGTGCACGAGCTGCCCTCAAGCCAGATCACCGGCAGCAGCTTGCCGCCCTCGGCGCCGATCTCCAGCGCCTCGGCCACCTGCGGAGCCGCTAGCTGGGAAAGCCCCATCATGCCGGCAAGGCAGCCGCAGTACTTCAGGAAGTCGCGGCGGGTAAAGCCGTTGAGCTCGAGCTTCTGCGCGAGCTTGGAGGTTGCACGCGTCTCGGGCTGGGCCGATGCGGATGAAACGGACGCGCGGCGCCCGCTCGTATCCAGCAATGCCATAGAACACCTCCCCTTTCTCAAAGGAGCCTGCAAGAAATTCTCAGCGCTTCTGCGCATGTCGCTTTACCCATTATGACGCATTGCGTCCAGAAAAAAGTTCACGGGTTGACCGCAACTGAACAGAATTTGGCGTTTTGGTTCGGTTTTTGGTCATCTGTGATCGCAAAGGGTCGGAATGTTGGGGTGCCGATCCCCGTGCGGTGCGGGACGAAGCAAAGAGACGCCGCCCCTCCCGGCCCTGCGGCGCGCAGGTTGGAGGCGCTGATCTGCCGCCCCTACTCGCTGACCCCCCACACGACGCGCAGGGCGAAAACTGCGGGCGCGCGATGGCGCGGAGCGCGCCGAAACGCAAAAAACCCGCCCGCCGCGGGAATGCGGCGGGCGGGCTCGTCCAGACTAGCCTGCGAGGCGTTAGTAGTTAACGGACTGCTCCTCGAAGTAAGCCTGCGGATGAGCGCAAACGGGGCAGATCTGCGGAGCGGTGGGGCCAACGTGCAGGTGGCCGCAGTTCAGGCACTTCCAAACCTTCACGCCCTCGCGAGTGAAGACCTCGCCCTTCTCGACGCGCTCGGCGAGCTTGAGGTAACGCTCCTCGTGCGCCTTCTCCACAGCGCCGACGCCGCGCATCTTAGCGGCGATCTCCTTGAAGCCCTCCTCCTCGGCGGTGTCCGCGAACTCGGCGTACATGGTGGTCCACTCGTAGTTCTCGCCCGCCGCAGCGTCCTTGAGGTTGGTGAGGGTGTCCGGCACTTCGCCGCCGTGCAGGTACTTGAACCACAGCTTGGCGTGCTCGGACTCGTTCAGCGCCGTCTCCATGAAGATGTTCTGGATCTGAACGTAGCCCTCCTTCTTGGCCTTGGAGGCGTAGTAACGATACTTGGTGTGGGCCTGGGACTCGCCGGCAAACGCAGCCTCGAGGTTCTTCTTAGTCTGGGAGTTCTCGAAATCCATTGGTATCCCTCCATGTTGCGCTCTATGCGCCGCTGCGGCTTAGCGACGCGGTCTTTCTGGGTTATACCCCATGGCCGGCGATTCTATGGCGAGACTTCCGAAGAAAGTTTCCGCAGGTACCGAGGTGTAACGTGTGCAAGCGTAAGCAGATTTGACGGCAGGCTTCAGTTTGTCGCTGTTTCGGCACCTAATCGCCAGCCGGCCGCTCAGTTGGCCGCCGTTTCGGCACCCAATCGCCAGCTGGCTGCTCAGTTGGCCGCCGTTTCGGCACCCAATCGCCAGCTGCTCGCTGTTTCGACCGCCAAGGATTCAGTTGGTCGCGTTTGCAACATCCTCGGAACGGTTGGTCGCTCTGCCGACGTGCAACCCCCGGTTTTCCGGAAGATAGGCAACGTTTCCGCGGCTAACGCGCGCTGAGCTGTCATAACAGCGTTTAACCAGCGCCTTAGATGCGATAAAAGCGCCCAACCTGGCGAGATGCCTGGTGCCACGCAAGACCGCAGGCACCACGCCCGTGCGTGCCCCGGGCCACTGCAATGAGCACCGGTAAAATCTGCGCCCATTGCGCCACGCCCGCGCGTCCCGAGCCGCTACGCGATGCGCCACCGTCCGTCTTCTCGGAGGCAGAAGCCCTCGGTAGCCAGCTTGACGAGAAGCTCGTCTACCAGCGCGAACTCCACGGGCGGACGACCGGCGTCCTGCTCGACGGCGCTCAGACGCGCAGCCAGCTCGGCAGCCGTGGAACCTTCGGCGCCGTCCTCGCGGTCGGCAAGCAGCAGGCGCACCAGCTCGGCGCGCTTTTGTCGCACGCTGCCTTCAAACGCGCTTTGGCGCGTGTGGGCGGCCGAGCGGCGCGACGGGTTGGGCAGGGTCTGTTTGAGGTACGCGCCGTAGTCGAGCAGCGCATAGTACCAGGCGCGCGGCGTGTCGTCGGCATCCTGCGGGGTGGCAAACGGCGGCAGCGGCGCCTTGCGCGAACGCCGGCTCGCACGGCCTGCGGACCCGGCGCCACCTTCCGCGGCCATGACGCCGCCCGCCGCAGCCGCAACATCGCCCGCCGCGTCAGGAGCCGCCACATCCCCGCAGCTTCCTGCCGGGGCGTCCGGGCAGTTGGTGGCAATCAGCGGAACGAGCTCGCGGTCGGGCACGCCCACCGCGTCGGGGAAGAACGCGTGAAGAAACACCGAGCGCACGTTAGTCTCCAGGTACACGCCCGGCAGATTGAAGGCAAAGGAGCGGATGCCCTGCGCGGTAGCCGGCCCGATGCCCGGCAGCGCCACGAGCTCCTCGGTCTTTTGCGGGAACACGCCCCCGTGCTCGGCCACGATCTTCTCGGCCGCGCTTTTAAGCGCTAGGGCCCGGCGGTTGTAGCCCATGCCCTGCCAGGCAGCCAGCACCTCGGCCACCGGGGCGGCGGCCAGCGCCTCTACGGAGGGGAAGCGCTCAAGCCAGGTGCCCCAACGCTGCTCCACGCGGGCAACCTGGGTTTGCTGCAGCATGACCTCCGACAGCCAGATCTCGTACGGGTCGCACGTGTTGCGCCACGGCAGATCGCGATACAGGCGGACGCCCTCCGCGCGCACCAACGTGCGGAAGGCGTCCGAAGCAGCCGGCACAACGGGCGCGGCGCCCGTTGTGCCGGTTGCGGCTGTTGCTTGTGCGTGCTTGCGTGCGGACACGTTGCGTTAAACTCCGCGCGCCCTACTCCGCCATGCGGACGGGAGCCCCCGCGTAGATGGGGAACGCGTCGGGGTCGGTGAACTTGGGGTCAACGCGCGGGCGCTTCGTGCCTTTCACGACCTCCTCCAGCGTAACGGAGCTCAGGTAGTCGCTCACCAGCGACTGCACGCCGACCCACACCGGGTGGAACTGGCAGAAGCAGGAGCGGCTGCACTCGGCACCGTCGGCGCAGCAGTCGTTCATCACAAAGGGGCCCTGCACAGCCTCAACCACCTGTTTAAGCGTGACCTTGGAGGGGTCGACCTTGAGGCGCATGCCGCCGTGCACGCCGCGAAGGCTCTCGATGATGCCCGCGTGCACGAGGCTGTGCTGAATGGAGCGCGCAAACGAGTACGGAACGTCGTTCTGCTCGGCAGCAACGCGCACCGAGAGCAGGGCGCCTTCGTTCTCGATCAGCATGGCCAGCATGCGAAGCGCATAGTCGGTTTTACGTGTGATGTCCACCTGTTCACTCCCGTTGAGACGTGGTAGAAATTGCATGAAGGTACAGTGGAGTATCATGATACGCTGCATAAATGCATTTCCTGCGAAAAAGACGACTGTCCACAAAGTCATGATACCTGTGGCCTATCTCCATTCAAGTTGCGGCCAGCCCTGTTTGCGCGCCATACGCCTCAAGGTGGCGTCCGCGTCGACGGCAAACGCGTGCTGCGCGGCCTTGAGCATCGGTCGGTCGGAGTGGTGGTCGCCGTAAGCGTACGCCAGCTCCCAGCCGCCCGGGCCGAAGCGCTCGTCGGCGAACCGGCGAATGCCCTCGGCCTTTGCCGGCCCCTCGGTCACCGCGCCACTGACGCGCCCGGTGTAGCGGCCGTGCTCGTCAAGCGCCATATGCGTGGCCACGTAGCCGTCCATCCCCAGGTAGGCGCAGGCTGGACGGATCACGCACGAGAAGCTCGCCGACACGATAAGCAAAAAGCAGCCCTCCGCGCGCCGGCGCTCAATCTCGGCGCGGGCGTCCCTGCGCACGCGCGGCACCAGGATCTCGCGGTGGAAGTCCGCCATGATCACCTCGACCTCGGCGGGCGTGTAGTTGCGCAGCCGCGTGAACACCAGCTCGCGCGCCTGCGCTTGGTTATGCGGTAGCCGCAGCTTGTAGCGCGCGCCCCATCCCGCAAGCTTGAGCGCGGCGCGGTACGGCAACAGCCGACGGCGGCACAGGTACAAGCCGATAAGCGCGCCGGATTGGCCGTTGATGATGGTGTCGTCGTAATCGAAGGCGGCGATACGCACGGGCTGCATGTTCGCGCTCCTCTCGTGGGTGCGTCTATTGTACGCGAGAAATGCAGGCGCCGGTACGCACGTTGCGCACGCGGCATGTTGCTGAGGCGGTGATCACGAGCCGAGAGGCCCCGCTTCGCATCCGCCGTGGGGGGGGTGGGCGCGCGGACGGGTGGCGGACGCGTGCCGTTTGTGGCGCGGACGGGCGGCGGACGCGAGGGGCGGCATCACCAAGGCCGGCAACTCCGCCTCGAGGCGGGCGCTGGTCGAGGCGGCGTGGCACTTCCAGGCCTGCTCGCCGAAGCCGAAGGGGGCGCCGAGGGGCTCCTCCGTGCCGCCCGCGGTCAAGCGCCGGTGCGACGAGGCGACCGCCCGGCTCTGCCGCAGGCACGAGGCGCTGCGCGCCGCCGGCAAGAGGCCGTGCGTGGCCAACGTGGCGGTGGCGCGCGAGCTCGCGTGCTGGGTCTGGGAGATAGGGTGCCGGGCCGAGGGCACGGTCTCGTGACCGCCCGCCGATAGCCTTCCCGCCGGGAGGGCCCGCGCCTCGACGCATCGCCGGAACCGGCTCACGAGCCTTTTATATGGGCAGCCCGAGGGCCGCGCCCGAGAAGCAAGACTCCAGGGTTTTCGACCGACGGCCCCGGACGGAGAGTCGAAATGCGGTAGCGCGCGGCGACATACCCCGCATGCCGCGCCACAGAGCCCGCGGACATTAGCTTGCCAGGCGAGCGACGACCAACGAGCATCCGCGCGGGCCCGACCGGCTGGAATAAGAGCAGGTCCGGAACGGCATTTCCGAACCTGCCGCGTCATGCCGCTTGACAATGGCTTTCTCATATTAAAGAAAAGCCCCCGCAGCTGCGAGGGCTCTCAATTCAAGTGGCGGGATGTACGAGACTTGAACTCGCGACCTCCGACGTGACAGGCCGGCGCTCTAACCAACTGAGCTAACACCCCTTGCGTTTCCGCGTGGACTATTATACGCAGAAGATTCTCCGGCACGCAAGAACTTTTTTCGGCAAATTTGAAACGGGTTAGAAACAGGGAAAGTCGTGCAGAAACGGTGAAGACCGCGCAATTCTCGCCCGACATCTCGCAGCAAACGGGCCCGTGGGCGAGAACGGCCCCCGTACGAAAACCGTGGGCAAAGACGGTGCTCACACGAAAGCCGCGGGCGAAAATACCACCCATACGAAAGCCCGTGAGCAAGAACGTCACTCATACGAAGCCTGTGGGCGAAAATGTCAGCCACACGAAGCCTGTGGACGAAAATTGCACTGATACGAACGTATCGGGCGAAAACTACACTGATACGAGAACGTTGGGCGATAAGCACACTCGTACGAGTGCGGTTCTCGCCCATCGGCTCGAGTCCACGCCCAACCGACGCAAACGCCACGCATTTTGCAAGGTTTTCATGACGAAAAGAGACATTGAACCGAGCGCATCGCGGTCCGAACGCCCTCGAGAAAGTCAACCACGTCGTATGGGTTCGATTTTTGCGCACAGGCATCGTATGAGTGGCCTTTTCGCGCACAAGCTTCGTATAAGTGTGGTTCTCGCCCAAATACGTCGTATGAGCTTGGTATTCGCCCGCGTGTACAAGCTCGCCTTTCGCCCGCGCAGATCGTTGGAGCTTGGCGTTCAACCGCGCAGGTCGTTGGAGCTTGGCGTTCAACCGCGCAGGTCGTTGGAGCTTGGCGTTCGCCCGTGTCAGTCGCACAAGCACGCTTTTGCCAGCGTGGACCGTATACGTTCGCATTTTCGCGCGCGGATCGCACGAGCCCGCTTTTCGCCCGCGTGAGCCGGGGGCACATCACGCCCCGCCCCGCCTACGGCCGCCGCCGTCCCTACTCCAAGTCGACGATCTCGGCAGAGTACACGCGCCCCGCCTTCACGTACAGCCGCGCGATGGTGGGAACGCGCCGGCCGCGCGGCAGCGACGCCGAGCCCGGGTTCACCACCAAGCACGGCCCCACCTGCTCGATAACCGCGCGGTGGGTGTGGCCGCACACCGCCACGTCGGACTCGCCCAGCGGCAACTCCTCGCGGTAATGCGCCACCGAGAAGCGCAGCCCCTCGTACGTGAAGCGGTTGACCCGCGGCAGCTCGGGCTCGTAGTTGTAAAAGCCGTCGTTGTTGCCCAGCACCGCGCGGATCTCGGGGTGCGCGGCGCACAAGAAGCCCCAGTCGCTCTCAGAGGTGATGTCGCCGGCGTGGATCACCAGGTCGGCATCCTTGATAGCGCGCACCAGCTCGGACGAAAGCCGGCCGTGCGTGTCGGAAACCACATCCACGCGCTTGGCGTCGCGGGGAATCTCCTCCCCGGCGGATACTCGTGAAACCACGTGCTCCTCCTCATTCCCTGGTGTCACGCCCTCCGACACAGCTCCCGGGAACCAGCGCCGTAGGATGTTGGTCAACCTGCCCATCGCGCGCAACCTACAGCCCCAAAGCCTTCTTCAGCGGCACCACGCGGCGGCGCGAAACCGGCACGCGGTCCTCCAGGCCCTTCACGCCCAGCTGCATGGCGCCCGTGGAAACGGTCTCCACGTCCTCCACGCAGTCGAGGTTCACGATGTAGCGGCGATGCACGCGGAAGAAGCCGTAGTCGCTCAGCTTGACCTCGAACTGCGCGAGCGAGGTCGTGGAGAGGTAGCGGTCGTCCTCCGTGTACAGGCAGGAGTAATCGTCCTTGGCCATGATGTAGCGGATCTGGTCAACCGGGATCAGCACCTTGCGGCCGCCCTTCTCAACCGGAATGCGCTCCACCACGTTCTTGTGCTCGGCCGCCGGCTTCACACGCGCGATGACCTTGGCCAGCGCCTGCTGCAGGCGCTCGGTCTCCACCGGCTTCATGAGGTAGTCAACGGCGTCGACCTCGAAGGCCTCCACGGCGTGCTCGCTGTACGCGGTCACGAACACGATCGCCGGCGGGTTCTTGAGCTTGTGCAGGGCCTCGGCCAGCTGCAAGCCCGAGACGCCGGGCATGGAGATGTCGAGAAACACCACGTCAACGCGGCTCTCCATGAGCTTCTCAATGGCCGAGCGCACGCTTGAAGACTCGATGATGGGATCGACCTGCCCGGTTTCCTCGAGCAGATAGCGCAGTTCCGAGCGGGCGGGGGCCTCGTCGTCAACGATCATGGCACGCAGCATGCAGACGATTCCTTCCGTGAGAGTAGCGTTCCTATTTTACTCCTGCGAGAGCATACTTCCACGCATGTCGAGCCGCAAGACAAAGGTTGTCCCTTTGTTTGGCTCGGATAACACTTTAACGTAAGACGTCGGTCCGTAAAAGTGTCGCACCCGGTCGGCAACATTGCGCAGCGCCACGCCCGCGCCCTTCTCGCCCCGGGCCGTCTGCTGCGAAGGGTCGGGCGAGGGCTCGGTCGCCACGGCGCTGAAGAGCGCGGCGACCTTCTCGGGCTCCATGCCCACGCCGTCGTCGGCAATCTCTATGGCCGCCGCGTCCTCGCCGTCGGCGCGCACCGTCACGTTGATGTGCAGCGGGCCCTCGTCGCGCATGGCGTGGCGCACGGCGTTCTCCACGATGGGCTGGATGATGAACGCCGGCACCTGCATGTCCTCCAGGCCGGGCTCGATCTCGAAGGAGTCCAAGATGCGGTCGTCGCCGAAACGGGCCTTCTCAAAGGTGAGGTAGCGCTTGGTCTGCGCGATCTCGCGCGTCACGGCGATAAGCGCGCCGGAGTTCTCGAGCGTGGCGCGGTAGAACGAGGAGAACTCGCGCAGCAGCTCGCGGGCGCGCAACGGGTCGGTGCGGGTGAACGCGGCGATGGTGTTCAGCGTGTTGAAGAGGAAGTGCGGGTTGATCTGCGCCTGGAGGGCCTTGATCTCGGCGTGGGCGCGCAGCTCGGTTTGGCGCTCGAGCTCGTGGATGGCAAGCTGGGTTGAGAGCAGCTCGGCAAAGCCCGACACCAGCGCGTACTGCGTGCGGTTGAGCTGGCGCGATGAGTGGAAGTAGAACTTGAGCGTGCCCACCGGCTTGCCGCCCACCACGAGCGGCCCCACGATGCCCGCCGGGATGATGCGCGGGTCGCGCGCGCCGTGCACGCGCATGGAGGTGGTGAAGCTGCGCATCTCGCCGTTGCGCAGCACGTCGCGCGTGGCCTCGGTGTGGATGCGCGACCCCGGCGGGAAGTCGGCCTCGTACTCCCCCACGTAGCCCAGCACGCGCTCGGTGTCGGTGATGGCGATGGCCATGGCGCTCGACTCGGCCAGCAGGCGCTCGCAGACCTTCTGGGCGGCCTCGGGCGTGAGGCCGTGCAGCACGTCCTCCAGCGTGTCGGAGGCGGTGTTGAGCGCCGCCTCGGTGTAGGCCGAGCGCAGCTGGTCGGGGTTGAGCGAGAAGAACAGCATGAGGCCGGTGGCGCCCACGCACGAAAGCAGCGCCACCATGGTGGCGAACGGCCAGGCGTCCGCGCCCGAGATAAGCGTGGTCACCAGGTACACGATGGGTACGAGCTGGAACGCCACGGCAAGGGCTACCGTGGTGGTCCAGGAAAACGGTTTGTCTTCGAGAAGCTCCCTCATGCATCCTCTCCTTGGGAGGTCGGGCGCGCTTCGGCGGGGGCGTGGGCAGGGGCGGGCGCCGCGGCCCCCGCGTCGGCGGGCTCGGGCGCCGGGATGGGCGCTGCGTTCGCCGTGTCGGCGGGTTCGGGCGCCGCGTCGGCGCGCTTGTCGGCCGCCGCAGCATGGCCCCCGGCCGCCGGGGCGCTAGCGGCGGGCGCGCCTGCCGCGTCCTTCTCGGCCGCGCCGCCTGTTGAGCCGCGCTCGAGCAGCGCGGCGAGCTCCGCGTCACACCACAGCCCGGCCATGATGGCGGGCCAGAAGTTTTGGAAGCGCACGTACTTATCGCAGTTTGCCGCCGCATACCGGCGCGCGCTGGCCCGGCCGCGGGTAAGAACGCGCAGGTAGGCCCCGTGCTCGCGGGTGCACAGCGCGCGGGCCAGGCAGGTCTTCACCACCTTGCTCTCAAGGTTCTCCGAGATCCACGGCCCGGGGTACGGCATGAGCGAGTCCGCCGTGACCTGGTGCAGGTCGATCTGCGCGTTGGCGTACAGCAGCTTGGCGCGCTCGTAGGTCCAGCGGTACACGTTCTGCAAGAAGCGCGGGGCCTTCTCGGTTTGCTTGGGCGGCAGGTGGCGCACCACCCACTTGTTGTCGAACCACACGTCCAGGCCGTTCATGCGTATGTTGAACAGGTAGTCCAGGTCCTCGCCGCGCGTGATGTACGGGTCGAAGGCCACCCGCGTGAAGGCGCGCGCGTGGAGTGCCAGGCAGCCGCCGCACACGTAGTTCGAGCGCGAGATGCGCGTGGTGGCCAGCGCGCGGCGCATCCAGCGGTTGAACTGGTCGCGCTTGGTCCACCAGCGGTCGCACCACTTGGAGCGCGAGGTGTCGGCAAACGGCGAGCCGGCGCGGTCGTAAAAGTAGCCGCTCTTGGCCAGGATGGGCAGCCCCTGGCGCGTGAGCTGGTTGAGGCCGTGGAGCGCCTCGTCCATGAAGTTCTCGGTCAGCACGACCTCGTCGTCGTCGAGAAAGACCACGACGTCGTGGCCAAGAACTGCCGCGGCTGCCAGCCCCATGTTGCGGATGGCGCCGTAACCGCGCAGCGACACCGGCTCGTCGCGCACCTCCGGCGCGATGTGCGCGATGCGCTCCTGCACGTGCGTGGCCTCGTCGTTGGTGACCACCGTGACCGGCAGCATGGGATGGGCCGCGCAAATGCTTGCAACCTGGGCGCGCACGCGGTCGGTTGCCGCCGGCGGGCACACCACGAGCACGATGACGCGCCCGACCCCGCGCACCTTCTCAAGCGAGCCCAAGCAGGTGTCGAGCTCGGGGGCAAGGGCGGCGGGGTCGGTGGTGTGGTCGTAATGGCCGGGCGCAAAGGCGTCGGCGTCCTGGCCGGCCCAGTAAGACGGAATGACGATCGCAGGATTCATGCGCGCTCCTCGACCTCCGGAGCACGATCAGCGCCCGCAGAGGCAGCGTTAGCGGTCGCGCGCGTCCAGGCACGCCTCCTTGCCAAGCGGCGTGGCAGCGAGCGAGCGCGACAGCGGGTATCCCAACACATACATAATAACCGCCTCGCCGAATCCCGTGGTCACAAGTCCAAACAGATACATGAGCCCCCACGACCCCTCGAGCGAGATGGAGGTGAAGGGAATGGTGTAAAACCCGATGCCCATGAGCATGAGCGGCAGGTACGCCGGGACGATAAGCGCGTTGGCGATCACCGGGCCGGCCAGCGCCAGAAGCGGGCGGCGGCGCATCTTCCAGGTGAAAAGCGCACCCAGAAACGTGGCGAGCGAGCCAAAGGCCACGTCGAGAAGCCCGAGGGTGCCCGTGCCGGAAAGCACGATGTTCACCGCGTTGGCGATGGCGCACCCCAGCGTGAGGCCGGGCACGGCGGCCGGCGTGAACAGCGCCAGCGCGCACAGGGCCTCCGAGATGCGGAACTGCACCGGACCCCAGGCCAGGTTGCCCAAAAAGAGCATGACCACCAGCGTGCACACGGCGTACACGGCGGCGATAAGCGCCACGCGGGCAAGGTGGTTAGACTGCATGATGTTCTCCTCGTCTCGAGAGCTTTGCTGATCTGCCAGCATGAGCTTCTCCAGACAAGGACGCGCAGACGCGGGCGAGAAGGGCCCTTAGGCGCGGGCGCGCAGGCTGGAGAGCTTTACTAGCATGACGAGGCCTATAACCAGGAGAATCCCGATGGAAAGCACTCCTAAAGAAGGATTCCCTGTCAGCGCCGTCACCACAGATACTAGCAGAGTTCCCATGACGCTTGCGTAGCGACCGAAGATATCGAAAAAGCCGTAGTACTCGTTAGCGCGCTCTTTGGGGATGAGCCTGCCGAAGAAGCTGCGCGAAAGCGCCTGGATGCCGCCCTGGAACAGGCCCACCGCGATGGCGAGGATCCAGAACTCGGTGGCCGTTTGCAAGAAGAACGCCGCGAAGAGCACGATGCACACGTAGGCCACCACGGCCACGATGATCATGCGCAGGGTGCCGAAGCGGCCGGCGAGGCGCCCGTAGGCGATGGCCGAGGGGAACGCCACGAACTGCGTGACGAGCAAAGCCAGGATGAGCTGCGTGGAGTCGATGCCCAGCGCGGTGCCGTAGGTGGTGGACATGGAGATGACGGTGTGCACGCCGTCGATGTAGAAGAAGAACGCGAGCATGTACAGGAGCAGCTGGCGATCGTGCGCGATGCGGCCGAGCGTGGCGCCGAGGCCGCGGATGGTTTTGACGACCTCCGAGCCGAGGGTCTCGCCCGGGGCGAGCTCTTTGAAGAAGCGCTGGCGGTAGGTGCGCAGCAGCGGGATGGTGAAGGCGAGCCACCACACGCCGGTGATGACGAAGGACAGGCGCGTGGCGAGCAGCATGTCGAGCCCGAGAAGCGAGGGACCGAGCATGATGAGCGCGATGCACACCAGGAAGGGGACGCACGAGCCGATGTAGCCCCAGGCGTAGCCCGAGCTGGAGACGTTGTCCATGCGCTCGTCGGTGGTGACGTCGGGGAGCATGGCGTCGTAGAAAGTCATGGAGCTGTTGAGGCCGATGGTGCACAGCACGTAGACCACGAGGAAGGGCATGGCGCCCATGGGGATGGCCTGCGCCAGGCACAGCACGAGGCCGGTGAGGAAGAAGCCCAGGAAGAACTTGATCTTGTGGCCGGCGAAGTCGGCCAGCGAGCCCAAGACGGGCATGAGCAGCGCCACCACCAGCGAGGCCACCGTTTGCGCGTTGGCCCACGCCGTGACGAGCTCGGCCGATGAGGCGCCGGTGTTGATGGCGTTGAAGTAGATGGGCACCACGGAGGTGTTGAGCAGCACCAGAGCCGAGTTGCCGATGTCGTACATAACCCAGTTGCGCTCGAGCGCGGTGTATTTCATGGCAGGTCCTCATGTACGCGGATAGGCGTTCGGTATCTATGGTACGGCAACGGGGGCGGGTCCGGGCGTCAGCTTTCGGTAAGCCGGTGGGCCGGCGCGGGGTTGGGGCGCGGGACGTGAGGCGTGGGGCGGGCTGGCGCGGGCATAGGGCGCAGCGTAGGCCAACCGCGCTGTGCGCGAGCTCGACGGGGGTTCGCTGGCGCAAAACATAGCTTTTTGGGGCGGGGTCGTTTTGCGCCATGCGCGCGGGGAATAATGCAGGACAAACACCGATCCCGCCCGCGAAAGGAGCGCTTATGCCAGCGCTTATCACCCACCACCTGTTCGGCGAAGAAGCCGCCGGACGCATCCCGCACGAGATCACGTCCGACGCGCTGACCTACACGGCGTTTATCCTGGGCAACCAGGGCCCCGACCCGCTGTTCTTCCGGTTCCGCGGCCTGGGCGCACCTGCCGCCCATGAGCTGGGGCAGCGCATGCACGCAAGCCGCGTGTCGGCGGCGTTCACGGCGCTGCGCGACGGCGTGAGCCGCCTGCCCGAGGCCGACGCCGAAATCGGCCGGGCGTTTGCGTTGGGGCTTCTCGCCCACTACGCGCTCGACCGCACCGCGCACCCCTTTGTGTACCAGCAGCAATGGGGCATCATGGACGCGGATCCCTCGCTTGCCGGCTGCGGCGGCGAGGTGCACGCCGTGATCGAGACCGACATAGACGTGTACATGCTGCAGCTCAAGCGCAACGGCGCCACTGCGGCCGACTGCCCGCCCGCCGCCGAGATCGTCACCGGCGAGCGCATCAACCGCGTGGCTGGCGCCCTTTTGAGCTACGTGGCCTCGTTTACCTACGGACTCGAGCTGAGCGGGCGCGAGTACGGCGGCGCTGTGGCCGACATGCAGCTGGTGTACCGGATGATCGAGCCTGCCGGTTCGCCCGTTAACACGGGGCTTGCCGGTGCCGAGTGCGTGCTGCGCGGCGGGCGCTCCATGCTCCGCGCGCTGGCGCACCCCGTTACCACCGAGGCGCCCGCCGGTGCCGCAAACCTTGCGCGCAAGCCGTGGCGCAACCCGTTTACGCAGGTGGAGCACACCGACGACTTTGCGCAGACCTTTGGGCGCGCGCTCGACTACTACGAGCGGGCCGCCATGCGCTTCGTTACCGGCGAGGACATGGCCCAGGTAACCGGCCACGTGAACTATTCGGGCCGCATCCTCGGCGAAGACGAGGAGTGCACCGAAACGGACTAACCCCGCATGCGCCAAATTAGGCCGTTCCTAATTTGGCGCATTTCGTAAGACGGGACGGACTTGGGGCAATTGTGACGGGCTGGTATGTCCCATTTCGAAAATGGATGTTGTTTTAAGGGGGCGCTTCAAGTAGAAGCGCCCCTTTGCGTGAGAAAAGCCCAGGTAGTTAGCGCGGCGTCTCTCCGGTCTACTCGGCGACCCCGCGCAAAACAACATCCATTTTGCGGCGACCAACAAAAGGCTGGCCCGCTGCACGGTTTTGTCTTACATAATGCGCCAATTTAGGCCTGGCCTAAATCGGCGCATTCGGCGAGCCACTCCAGCGCAAGGTTGAACCACCGCGCCACGTGGGGCTGGTTGTACTCGGGCGTCTTGGCAACCTGCGCGTTGGCGAGCGAAAGCCCGTGATGCCCCTGGTGGAAGATGTGGCACTCGTGGTCCACCCCGTTGGCCAGCAGAGCCTCGGCGTAGGCCAGCGCGTTGCGCGCCGGCACGGTGCCGTCGGTCGCCGTGGCCCAGATGAACGTGCGCGGCGTCCCCGCGTCAACAAGGGTGTGCGTCGCGGCCCACGAGGGGTTGTCGGTCAAGCGCGCGGCGTACGCCTCGTCGCCGGGCCAGCCCGCCGCCAGGTCGATCACCGGGTAGCACAGGATCTGCGCCGAAACGGCGATCTGGTCTGGCGTGAACCCGAGCTTCTCGGCAAACCACGGCTGGCGAGAAAGCCCGCTGTAAAGCGCGCAAAGGTGCCCGCCGGCCGAGCAGCCGAGCAGCGTGATGCGCTCGGGGTCAACGTGCCAGGCCTCGGCGTTTGCGCGCACATGCACCACGGCGCGGGCAAGGTCGTAGGCCGGATACGGCAGAAGGCATGCGGCCTCCTCCGGGTCGTACACCGTGTAGTCAACGATAAACGCCTGGTAACCCCACTCAAGGAAGGCCAGCGCCACCGGCTCGGCCTCGCGCCACGAGGTCATGTGGTAGCCGCCGCCCGGGCAGATAACCACCGCGGGGCGCACGCGCACGCCCTCCGGCGCGTCGGCGCTGTCCTGGCAGTACGCGCGCATAAACGGCGCGCCGCTGTAGGGCGCGTCGTCCGAACCTGAGCAGGCACCGCGCCCGTACCCGGGATGTGGCAGCTCGATCTTCTCAAACAGCATGGCAGCTCTCCTTTGCTTGGGGGTATCCGCTTGCCTATGCCATTATCCTACGCGCTTAGAGCGCCCCGCCGCATGCCGATCTTGCTTGTCTCGCCCTCGCCGCGCGGCCGGGCGCGCCGGCGCTGCGCCTGCGACGAGCAAGCCCGCTCAACCAGCAGCCCCGCTCCCCTGCCGCGCAAACGACAGGGCCGGGCGCCCTCCGCCACCCCCGCAACACAAAAGGGCCCGGATCCCCGTGGGAGGGATCCGGGCCCCGAAGCTCAACGCTTAGGCAAGCGCGGGCACGTTAGCGCACAGGCTTACACCTCGGCGTAAACGTCCTTGAGCTTGAGCAGGTGCTGGTAGCGCGCCATAGCAGCGGCCTCGTTGGCCTGGAACAGCGCGTCGACCTGCTCCTGCGGCAGCACGCGGGACAGCGAAGCGTAACGGGCCTCGTTCATCAGGAACTCCTGATAACCGCCCTTCGGCTCCTTGGAGTCGAGCGTGAACTTCTTGCCGACCTCGGCAGCCGGGTTGAAGCGGAAGAGGTTCCAGTAACCGCAGTCCACGGCCTTCTTCATCTCGGCCTGGCAGTTCTGCATGCCGCCCTTCTTGATGGAGTGCATCTCGCAGGGAGCGTAGCCGATGATGATGGACGGGCCGTCGTAAGCCTCGGCCTCCTGGATGGCCTTGAGGGTCTGAGCCGGGTTAGCGCCCATGGCGACCTGCGCCACGTACACGTAGCCGTAGCTCATAGCGATCTCGGCGAGGGACTTCTTCTTGGTGTCCTTGCCAGCAGCGGCGAACTGGGCCACCTGGCCGAGGTTCGAGGCCTTGGAGGCCTGGCCGCCGGTGTTGGAGTACACCTCGGTGTCGAAGACGAAGACGTTGACGTCGTGGTTGGAAGCCAGGACGTGGTCCAGGCCGCCGAAGCCGATGTCGTACGCCCAGCCGTCGCCGCCGAAGATCCAGAAGGACTTCTTGGTGAGGAAGGCCTTGTCGGCCAGGATGGCCTTGGCGGCGTCGCAGCCGCAGGCCTCGAGGGCCTCGACGTAGGCGGCAGCGGCGGTCTTGGAGGCCTCGGCGTCCTTGCGGGCGTCGAGCCAAGCCTGGCCAGCGGTCTTCACGGCCTCGGAGGTGTCGTCAGCGGCGATGAGCGCCTCGGTCTCGGCAACCAGCTTGTTCTGGACGGCCTCGTAACCGAGGGCCATGCCCAGACCGTGCTCGGCGTTGTCCTCGAAGAGGCTGTTGTTCCACGCCGGGCCGTGACCCTCGGCGTTGACCGTGTAGGGCGAACGGGCGGCCGGGTTGCCCCAGATGGAGGAGCAGCCGGTGGCGTTGGAGATGAACATGCGGTCGCCGCAGACCTGCGTCACGAGACGCGCGTAAGCGGTCTCGGCGCAGCCGGCGCAGGAGCCGGAGAACTCAAGCAGCGGCTTCTTGAACTGGCTGCCCTTGACGTTGTTGGTCTCGAGGACCGGCTTCTCGGAGATGTTGGCAACGGCCCAGTCGAAGACCTCCTGCTCGGCGAGCTCCTGCTCCTGCGGCACCATGGTGAGGGCGCCCTTGGGGCAGACCTTGGCGCAGTTGGTGCAGCCCATGCAGTCGAGCGGGGAGATGGCCATGGTGAACTTCAGGCCGGTGTCCTTCGGGATCTTGATGTCGAGCGTGCGCATACCCTCGGGCGCCTTGGCGAGCTCCTCCTCGGAGACGCCGAACGGGCGGATGGTGGCGTGCGGGCAGACATAGGAGCACTGGTTGCACTGGATGCACTTGGTCTCGTCCCAGTGCGGCACCATGACGGCGACGCCGCGCTTCTCGTACTGGGAAGCGCCCTGCTCGAACTGACCGTCCTCGTGACCGGCGAAAGCGGAGACCGGCAGGGAGTCGCCCTCCATGCGGTTGATGGGCTCCATGATGTCGATGACCTGCTTGACCAGCTCCGGACGGCCCTCGAGCTTGCGCTCAGCGGCGTCATCGGCAACGTCGGCCCAGGAAGCGGGAACCTCGTGCTTCTCGAAGGCGGTGGCGCCGGCGTCGATGGCCTTCCAGTTGGCCTCGACGACGTCCTGGCCCTTCTTGGCGTAGGACTTCTCAGCGGCGTCCTTCATGTACTTGATGGCATCCTCCTGCGGCAGCACGCCGGCCAGCGTGAAGAACGCGGACTGGAGGATGGTGTTGGTGCGCTTGCCCATGCCCACCTGAACGGCCAGGTCGATGGCGTTGATGGTGTAGAGCTGGATGTTGTTCTTGGCGATGTAGCGCTTCTCAGCCGCGGAGAGGTGCTGCTCGAGCTCGGCGAAGTCCCACTGGCAGTTGATCATCAGCGTACCGCCGGGCTTGACGCCCTGGGCGATCTTGAAGTGCTTGGTGATGTAGCTGGGGTTGTGGCACGCCACGAAGTCGGCCTTGGTGATGTAGTACGGGCTCTTGATCGGGCTGTCGCCGAAGCGCAGGTGGCTGATGGTGACGCCGCCGGTCTTCTTGGAGTCGTACTGGAAGTAGGCCTGGACGTACTTGTCGGTGTGGTCGCCGATGATCTTGATGGAGTTCTTGTTGGCGCCCACGGTGCCGTCGCCGCCGAGACCCCAGAACTTGCACTCGATGGTGCCCTCGGCAGCGGTGTTGGGGGCGTCCTCGTCCATCGGAAGCGAGAGGTTGGTGACGTCGTCCACGATGCCGATGGTGAACTCGCGCTTGGGCTCGTCCTTCTTGAGCTCATCATACACGGAGAACGCAGCCGCCGGCGGCTCGTCCTTGGAGCCGAGGCCGTAACGGCCGCCGACCACGGTGATGCCGGTCTTGCCAGCCTCGAACAGGGCGGACACGACGTCTTCGTACAGAGGCTCGCCGATGGAGCCGGGCTCCTTGGTGCGGTCGAGAACAGCGATCTTCTTCACGGTCTCGGGCAGCGCCGCGATGAAGTGCTCGACGGACCACGGACGGTACAGACGGACCTTGACCAGGCCGACCTTCTCGCCCTTGGCGGTGAGGTAGTCGATGACCTCCTCGAGGGTGTCGCAGAAGGAGCCCATGCAGACCACGATGTTCTCGGCATCCGGAGCGCCGTAGTAGTCGAACAGGTGGTAGTTGGTGCCGAGCTTCTCGTTGACCTGGTTCATGTAGTCCTCAACGACCGCCGGCAGGTTGTTGTAAGCGGTGTTGCAGGCCTCGCGGTGCTGGAAGAAGACGTCGCCGTCCTCGTGGGTACCGCGGTTGTTGGGATGCTCGGGGTTGAGAGCGTGATCGCGGAACGCCTGGACGGCGTCCATGTCGCACATCTCGGCGAGGTCGTCGTAATCCCAGCAGGCGACCTTCTGGATCTCGTGGGAGGTGCGGAAGCCGTCGAAGAAGTTCAGGAACGGCACGCGACCCCTGATGGCGGCCAGGTGAGCCACCGCGGAGAGATCCATGACCTCCTGCACGTTGGTCTCGGCGAGCATGGCGAAGCCGGTCTGGCGGCACGCCATGACGTCGGAGTGATCACCGAAGATGTTGAGGGCGTGGGTGGCAACCGTACGCGCGGAGACGTGGAACACGCCCGGCAGGTGCTCGCCAGCGATCTTGTACATGTTCGGGATCATGAGCAGCAGGCCCTGGGAGGCCGTGTAGGTGGTGGTCAGCGCGCCCGCGCACAGCGAGCCGTGGACGGTGCCCGCGGCGCCAGCCTCGGACTCCATCTCGATGACCTTCACCGGGGTGCCGAAGATGTTCTTCTTCCCCTGAGCTGCCCACTGGTCGACATGGTCGGCCATCGGGCTGGACGGCGTGATGGGGTAAATACCCGCAACCTCGGTGAACGCATACGATACGTATGCGGCTGCCTCGTTGCCGTCCATGGACTTGAACTTGCGTGCCATATCTCTCCTCTCTTAGGAGTACGAACGCCGGGTGGCGATCCCCCGGCATCGACCTACCGATATACGGCCCGTCCGCATGCGGGACACGGTATGCAATCGGCACACGCGGACACCCGTAATTGTACGCCGCGCGGGGCGCAACGTCGGTGAAAAATGTTGCGAATCAGCGTCGTGGGTAACGTTTTTTGGTAGCGCTGTGCGCGGGACGGTTTACGGGCGAAAAGAACCGCTGGTATGGGGCTTGCGGCGCAGACTGATGCCGGGGCGGGGCGGCAAATTATTCGGCGAACGGTTGGTGGGGCGGCAGGGGCAGCGGCGGGGCGACACGCGAGTGACGGCGACGGGCGCAGGGGCGGGGCGATGGGCGAGTGACGGCGGGCGCGATTGCGCGCGGGGGCTTGCGGGCACGACCTTGGCGGGCGCGATTGCGCGCGGGCGTCTGCGGGCGGCACCCTCGCGACGGCTTTGGCGCTACAGCGCGCGGCGGGCCTCGATGGCGCGGCCCAAGGTGAGCTCGTCGGCGTACTCGAGGTCGCCGCCCACGGGCAGGCCGCTTGCCAGGCGCGTTACCGTGACGCCGAGCGGCTTGATGGTGCGGGCCAGGTAGCTTGCGGTTGTCTCGCCCTCGATGTTGGGGTTGGTGGCGATGATGACCTCGCGGATGGGCTCGGTGCCCAGGCGGGCCAAAAGCTCGCGGATGTGCAGCTGGTCGGGACCGATTTTGTCCATGGGGCTGATGACGCCGCCGAGAACGTGGTAGAGGCCGTTGTAGCTGCCGGTGCGCTCGATGGCCGAGACGTCGCGGGGCTCGGAGACCACGCACACGGTTTCTTGGTCGCGCGTGCCGTCGGAGCAGATGGAGCACTCGTCAGCGGTGGCGTAGTTGAAGCAGCGGCTGCAGAAGTGCACCTGCGCCTTCATGTCGAGGATGGCCTCGGCGAGGCGGCGCGACTCCTCGGCGTCGGCTTCGAGCAGGTAGTAGGCGATGCGCTGGGCAGACTTCGGGCCGATGCCGGGCAGGCGGCCCAGCTCGTCGAGGAGACGCTGCATGCTTCTGTCGGTGCTCACGGATCGCCTCTTTCAGGGCTGCGGGATGCGGGCGGCGCAAAACGGTCGGGGTCGGCGGGCGCGCCTCCCGGGACGGTGTTCCCGGATGGAATGAAGCCAGTTGAGCTGGGTTGGCGCGGGGTTCAAACCGCTGCGCAGGGCGCAACGGCACGGCTGGGCGCCGGCCGCCGCGCCGGGCCGGCGAGTCGGCGAGCCGGAGCGACGCGCCAACCTGCACGCATCGAACGACCGCGCGCCAAAGCACGCGCGTTGTGCCGGGCGCGCGGCGCGATCGGGCGTGCGTAGCCGTTAGAACAGGCCGGGCATCCCGGGGATGTTCATGCCAGCGGTGACGGAGTTCATCTGCTGGGCGCTCTTCTCGGCAATGCCGCGCAGGGCCTCGTTCACAGCCGCGGTGATCATGTCCTGCAGCATCTCCACGTCCTCGGGATCAAGGGCCTCGGGATCGATGGTGAGCTTGGCGATCTGCATGTCGCCGTTGACGGTAACCTTGACGGTGCCGCCGCCGGCCGAGGCGCTGGACTCCACGAACTTGAGCTGCTCCTGCGCCTGGGCGAGCTGCTCCTGCATCTTGCGGGCCTGCTTCATCATCTGCGCCATGTTCATGCCCATGAGCGATACCTTTCTCGGGAAGGGGCGCGCCGCCGCAGAGCGGCAAACGCTCGTAACACGTGTGAAAACGCTCCTCATGATACCCGAAGTGCCTAACACAGCGCCCGGCAGCCGCACGTTGCACGCGGTTTGCGCATCGTTGCGAGGGAACAACAAAAATGGATGTGGTTTCAGAGGGAACGCCGAAGTATGTACGGGAATCTCCGATGCAAAAGTCCAGGTAGAAGCGGTGCGGAAAATCTGTCTACTTTGCAAGGCGGCTCAAAACAACATCCATTTTTGACTGAGGTGTATTTGGCACGACGAATACGGCGCGTAAACGTGAAATTATACGCCTGTTTTGCAGCAACGAACCGCGCTTGGACAAACGGATGCGCACCTATCCTCGCAGTAGCAGCAAAAAAGGCGAGGAGGGCACCGTGGTAATCATCAGTGGCACATCAGCTTGGGAATACTACCGAACACCGCCAGTCGTACGCGACGCGGCTATACCCAAAGACGCCGTGCTCCCCACCGACTCGCCGAAAGCAATCCGCTCGATGTGCAAACACGTGCGGGCAAACGCCTCCGAAGCAACGCGGCGCATTCTCCCCCGCCTCTGCACCGATCTCAAGGGCCTCAGGCTTCCCGTGCATGTCATAGCCAGCGATAGCAACGCGTACCATCACACGCGCTACGTTGCCTACCATCATGCGCGGCGCCCTTTTGCGAAGGAAGACCTCGTGCCCCTTGGGGCCGGCGTTTTCGTCACCTCTCCGGAGCTCACGCTCGCACAACTCGCAAGCCGGTGCTCACACACATCGCTGCTGCTTAAGATGTACGAAGCATGCGGCACGTACGCCACCTTTGCTCCGACGCCGCAGGCATCCTTTGTGCTTACCCAGCTGGTTGAAAACGGCTTCCTCAAAGCCGCTCAAGCGGCGCCGGGCGTCGGCGCGTTTTACGATGCGCGGGAAAAGCGCGCGCCGGCGCTCGCACCCAGCGGAGAACCGTTTGCCTGGAAACCCTGCGTCGACCGATTCGGAGCCCTTACCGACCTATGGAGGCGTCCTCCGTTAACCAACTCCGAAAAGCTGCGGGCCTTTATGAGCGCAACACGCTACCTGCATGGAATCGCCCAGGCGCACAGGGCGGCCAACGAGGTCCACGACGGCTCTGCCTCGCCGCTCGAAACGCGCTTTGCCCTGATGGCGTGCCTGAACGCGCGCAACGGTGGCGAAGGCTGGCCGGCGCCGACGTTCAACCAGCGCATAGATTTAAACGTGTCGGCCCGGCGGTTGGCCGGAACGGACTACTGCGTTGCCGACCTGTTGTGGCCGGCCGAACGGGTGGATGTCGAACTGAACGGCAAGGCCTTTCACGCCGACCGGCTTGGGTTTTCTCGAAGCAGCGGGCGGCGGGCAGCCCTTGAAAGCATGGGCTACACCGTTATCGAAATAACCTATGAGCAAATGGCAAAGCCGGACATGCTCGAACCGATGCTGGAGCTGTGTGCCGGCAAGATCGGCCAGCCGCTCCAGGCGCGGACAAGGGATTTCCTACGGGCGCGCGAGCAGCTGCATGCCGAGCTGTTTGTAAACAGAGGCGGAAAGTGAGATGCCAAACGTCTGGGACCAGGGCACCTTGAGGCGTGCACCTGCCTCAAAAGCTCAAAACGACAGCTGATCATGCAGGGATTTACCCGTCTGAGCAAAATGGATGTTGTTTAGCGGGGGCGCGCCGAGTACGCCGGACATTGACACGCGTTCTACCAGCGGTTTTTCTGAGCGCAACGGCTTGTCTACTTTGCAGGACGGCTCAAAACAACATCCATTTTCATTATCCGCGCAGGCGCGGCGTTGGTGTGGAGCGATTTTCGAGCCCATTGCTTGCAAAACGCCAGCTCCCGCCCGCGTGCCGGCGCTCCACCACAAACTGGACGGCGCGCCTCGGGCTTGCCGGGGCGCGCCGTCCAGGCACTTCAAGCTTTTTGCCGCTTAATAACCAGATGTCGGCGGCTGCTCGTTCTCATGCAGAACCACAGCCGCGCCCCACACGCTGTCGAGCACGGCGGCGACGTTGCCGGCGTCCACGGTTTCCTGGGCAGAGGCCGGGGCACCCCAGGGAGTGACGGCCGGCGCAGGCGCCTGGGGTTCTGGCGCAGGCGCCTGGGCGGTCGGCGACGCAGAAGCCGGGGCCGGGGCCGCTGCGCCAGCAGCGTTGCCAGCCGTAGGAACATGAGCCGGCGCGACGGCGTGAGAAGACGGCCTGTTCCACGGGGCGACGTGCGCCGCTGCGGACGCTGCCTGAGAACGGGCGGGCTGAGGCGCAACGGCCGGGCCGCGCTCCCCCGCAAGCGGCTCGGCAGATACCAAGCTCTCGTCAGCTGCGGCGATCTCGGCGATCATCGCATCGTCGTAGGGAACCAGATCGTCTTCCCATGCGCGGCGGTCGGCGTCGATGTCGCGCCCGTCTGGCAGGATGGTGGGCGACGACACGTGGTCGGCCGCGGCATCGACCGGAACAGGTGGCTGCGGCGCAGCCGATCCCTGCGCACCGGGCACGGTGGGCGCAGCGGAAGCAGGTGCCGCGCCGGCCGACCCAACGCCCAGGCCGGCGCCAACTGCGCTCGTCTGGGAGGAATCCCCCTTTACCAGCGGCGCAGAGCCAATCGCCGGTGCGGAAGCTGGCGCGGCATCGGGGGTCTTGGGTTCAGGTGCTTGCGCGGAAGCCTGCCTGGCCTCGGGAGCCTTGGGGTCAGATGCTTGCGTGGAAGCCGGCGCGCTCTCGGGCGCCTTGGGCTCGGATGTCGGTGCGAAGACAGGCCTGGCCTCGGGTGCCTTGATCTCAGGCGTCGTCGCGAAGGCCGGCGCGGCATCGGGCGCCTTGGGTTCAGGTGCTTGCGCGGAAGCCTGCGCGCTCTCGGGCGCCTTGGGCTCGGATGCCGTCGCGGCCGCTGGCGACCCAGGCGCGGACATGCCAACAGGATCGGACGCAGCGAGCTCAACCTTGGCTGTGGTTGCGGCTACGGCCTCGATCTCCACCGCATCAACCGGCTCCGCGGTGGGCGCCGCAGCCGCTTTGGCCGCAAGCTGGCTCGCGCCTGGCGCCTCACCCGCTAGGCCCGAAGGCACATCGGCGTCCTTCTCGGCCGCGTCCTTCGACGCAGCCTTCTTCTTGCCGCCCTTGGGACCGGCGGGCTTGCCGCCCATGGTGTAGGCAATCGTACGCGGGCCGAACACCTGCGACACGAGAGGCGGGATGATCTGCTGGGAATCCTCGCGCATGAGCATCTTGAGCGCAAAGCTCGATCCCGCGGGGAAGTTCACCGTGAGCACGTCGCCGTCGTCCTCCGTGGCGCGCGCGCTCTGCAGCAGCGCGCCGCGCGAAGGCTGCGACTGCACCACCAGTTTCACGGCCTGCTTCCACCTGCGCTGCAGCTCGCTTTTGTCGGTCACGGCACCGCCCGCCGGCGTTTGCGGCTGGGACGCGGGGCTCGCGGACGCGGCGGCAGCTTGCTGCGGAGGCTCCGCGGGTGCAGGCGCGGCTGCCGGGCGCGAAGATCCCGGGCGAGCTCCGGCGCCGGCGTTGGCCGCAGCAGGAGCCGCGACGGCTTGGGCAGCCGGCGACACCTGCGGGGCGGCAGAGGCGACGGGGGCGACGGCCGGCGCCGCCTGAGATACCGCGTCGGACGAAACAGGTTGAGAGGGGAAGCTTGAGCCCGAGGCAACCTGCGCTCCGGCGACGGGGTCGGAGGCGCCACCTTGCGCCTGGGCGGCAACGGCAGCGGCAGCGCCGGAAGCGTTGGCCGTTCCCGGAGCGGTCGAGGCGCTCGCGGCACTGCCCGCGGATGCCGCGCCCGGGGCGCCGGACGTGCCGGACGAGAAGCCCGGCTGCTGCGAGGCGGGCGCCTGGGCCGCATGGAGCGCCTGGACCGTCTGGGCTGTCCGGGGCGCCTGAGCTGCTTGGGCCGCCTGAGCCGTCGGAGCGGCAACGGGCTGGCCAGGCACGTTCCACGGCAGGTCTACCGGGACGGACGGCTGGGGCTGAGCCGCGGCGCCGGCCCCCTGTGCAGGCGCAAAGCCCGCGTTGTTGTTGGCGCCGCCAGCGGGCGCCGTGCCCACGGCGGCACCTGGCTGCCCGGGCATCGGGGCCGCCGTCTGCGGCGCAACGCCCCCGGTATGGGCATGCTGCTCCCACGGGTTGCGCGCATGCGGGGCCGCGCCGTGCGTCCTCTGCTCCCACGGGTTCGCCGCGCGAGAAGCACCTGCGCCGCCAGCGGAGGCGCCGTGGTTCCACGGGCTACCGCCGCGAGCCGTCGCAGGCTGGGCCTGAGCCGGAGCGGGAGCGGCTGCGCCTGCGGCTGGACCGCCGCCTGCCTGGCCAGCCGCGCCGCCCGCACCAGGCACCTCGCCCGGCACCCCAGCGGCTCCGCCGGCTGGACGGCCAGCGCCCGCACGCCCCTGCGGTGCGGCGGCGTTCCAGGGGCTGCCGCCCTGCGGCACGTGAGAGGCGCCGGAGGATGCTTGGGATACGGCGGGCTGCGCGGCGCCGGGGACGGGAGCCGCCTGCTGCCTTGCGCCCGCAGCGGAGGCCGGCCCGGCCGCGGGCGGGTAGGCAGCGCTCTTATTATCCTGAGCTCCTAACGCAGCAGGGGGCTGCTGAGCAGCGGAAACGCCTCCAGCCTGGCCCTGGCCCCGCGCGGCATCCCGCGCGTCCGCAGCCGCAGCCGCGCTCGACGGCGCAACAACCCCGCCGGCCAACATCTTCTCCAGCCGCGCGATGCGCTCGGCCAGCGCCTCCAGCGTGAGATCGCCCTCCGGGCGCGCCAGGCGCGTGCAGGCAACCTCGAGCACCAGGCGCGTGTCGGGCGCGGTGCGCATCTCGATGGCCGCCTCGTCCAGCACGGTGAGCACGCGGCTCAGCCGCTCGGCGCTCTCGAACAGCGCGGCCTCCTCGGCAAGCGCGGCCAGCCCCTCGGCGTCCGTCTCGAACAGCGACGGGTCGGGCCCGGCCACGCGCACCATGTACACGTCGCGCGCGTGGCCCACCAGGTCGCGCGTGAACTCCATGAGGTCGTTGCCCTGCTCAACCTGCGCGCTTATCTGGCGGAACAGCGCCACCACGTCGCGCGCGGCGATGGCGCGCGCAAAGTCGGCCAAGACCGAGCCGGCCACCTCGCCCAAGAGCGCGCGGGCATCGGCCAGGCGCACGGAGCCCGCGCCGAACGTGCTCAGCTGCTCCAGCGTGGAGAGCGCGTCGCGCATGCCGCCGCGGGCGTGGCGCGCCACCAGGGCCAGCGCCTCGGGCTCGGTCTCGAAGCCCTCGCGCTCGCACACGTACGCCAGGCGGCGCTCGATGTCCTCCATGCCGATGCGGTGGAAGTCGAACCGCTGGCAGCGGCTGAGGATGGTCTCGGGCACCTTTTGCGGGTCGGTGGTGGCCAGCACGAAAACCACGTGCTCCGGCGGCTCCTCGAGCGTCTTGAGCAGGGCGTTGAACGCCTGCGTGGTCAGCATGTGGACCTCGTCGATGATGTATATCTTGTGGCTGCCGCGCACCGGCGCGAAGCTCACCGAGTTGATGATCTCCTCGCGCACGTTGTCCACGCCGGTGCGGCTGGCCGCGTCGAGCTCGTACACGTCGGGGTGCGTGCCGGCCGCGATGGCCTGGCACTCTTCGCACGTGCCGCAGGGCAGGTGGTCGTGCGGGTGGGCGCACAGCAGGCTTTTGGCCAGGATGCGCGCCAGGGTGGTTTTGCCCGTGCCGCGCGGGCCGCAGAACAGGTACGCGTGGGAAAGGCGCCCCTCGGCCACCGCGTGCTCCAGCGTGGACACAATGTGCTGCTGCCCCACCACGTCGGCAAACGTTTGGGGGCGGTACTTGCGGTACAGCGACTCCATCGGCCTCTCCTTATCTCGACTTACCCGCAAGCGGGTAAGAAGAACCTCTGCTACGGCGCCCGCACGGGCATTCGGTCCCCCGCCGCTTCCGGCACTCCGGGCGGCGCGCGGTGCGGCGGGCGGCCTCTAACGGCCCCGGCACTCCGGGCGGCGGGCGGCGCGCGGTGCGGCGGGCGGCCTCTAACGGCCCCGGCACTGGCCACGACCGTGCGCGGCGGGCGGCGTCTGAGCACCCGCATGCGCCTACAGCCCGCGCTCCTCCAGACGGCCCACGATCTCCTTCAGGGTTATGCGCAGGGCAAACAGCTGCCGGTACGTGGCCGTTTTTACCTTCCCGGCGGCGCGCAGCTCCTCAAGGCGCTGCTGCACCTGGGCGTTTTCCTCGCGCACGCTGTCGGCAAAGGCGTCGTACGCCGCAAGCCGCTCGGCATCTGGTAGCATTCCCACGCGTCCCTCCCGTCTGTCGCACCGACCGCATAGCCCGTCAGAGCCGCCCTCTTGCCTGCTTCTAGTTCTCCTCGTCCGTTATGAGCTCGGGATTTGCCGCGGCGACCTTGTCGATATAGGCAAGGTAGTCTGCCTCACACATAAGGTCGTCGGGAACCGTGCCCCGCGTTGCGCCGGAACGCACCATTTTTACGAGGTTCTCCCAATACGTCTCCACCACACCGTGACGTCGCTCGGCGCGCATGCGATACCACATCGGCGCCCCGCGATCCTCCCTGAAGCCCTTGCCCGAACTGTTCTCTGTGTTCGACTTGTTCTTAACCTGAAACAGGGCGGTGCACGACTCGTTGCAGAAGTCTATTGCCGTAAGGATCTTCCCGCGACACCAAATCCATCCGAAGGGAGCGATTTTTGCCGCAATATACTCCTCGAGCAGGTTCCCTCCCACGTTTTCAGCCGACATGAACAGGCTGTGATGCGCGGCCCACGCGTAGGCAGTCCGTACGCTTCCGGCAAACGCCGGTGCGGCAACCATATGTATAAGCGCTTCATCGGTCACCGTGTTCTTAGGTTTGGCCACGCGGCTTGAAGGCAGGCTATGCCACTCAACGGCGAACTTTCTCACCCATTTGGAAAACCACAGCCTCAAAAAAGCTTCGTCAGACAGACCCAGATCCTCTTCACGCAGGGGAATAGAGGGAATGAACGACGCTGTTTCCCGCATCAACAAAACAGGAAAGAGAGCTTTCATCTCTGCCGCGCGCGTTTGCGGGTCTATCACTTGGCCGTCTGCAGTCAGCACCGCGTCGACCACGTCTTCGAACAGCGGCTGAACAGGCGTATGGTGAGAGTTGCAGTATCCCATTGCGTCGGCAAGGCGCTGCCTGACGTTGTCTTTCGATGCCGATCTGCGAGGCATAGCGCTCCTTCCGTACCGCCTGTTTTGTGGTTCTCATTGTACCCGCCGGTGCGGATACTCTCAGTAACGATATATGGTATGCTGGACTAAATTATTTTCGTTTTTGAACTTACAGGAGTCCACATTATGTCGCTACAAGAGGCCGAGCTTCTCTCTTCTTCCGAAGTTGCCCAGGCGCTCGGCGTCACCCCGCAAACGATAACGCGGCTTGCCCGCAGCGGGGAGCTCAACTGTACCATGGTGGGAAGCCGCCGCGTGTTCACGCGCGCGTCTTTGGAAACGTACCTCGCCGAGCACAACCTATGCCGTGCGCCTGCAGACCATCCGCGCGCCACGGGCAACCTCCCCAACGTTGTTGCGGTCTCGTTTTTCTCGGGGGCCCTCGGACTCGACATCGGCATGGAGCAAGCCGGCATCCACCCACTTCTGTACTGCGAAAACGACGCGAAATGCCGTATGACCATCGCAAGCAACCGCCCCGACGCCGCGCTTGTGGGAGACATCAATCGCGTTTCCGCAGAAGAGGTGCGCTCTCTTGCCCGCATCCCCGAAGGACGCAGCGTTGACGTGATGTTTGGCGGGCCGCCCTGCCAGGCATTTTCAACGGCTGGCGCGCGCCGCGCGTTTGACGACAGCCGCGGCAATGTGTTTCTCAAATACCTGGATCTTGCTGAGCAACTACAGCCAACCTACCTTGTTATAGAAAACGTGCGCGGGCTTTTGTCCACCGCCTACCCGCTCCGCCCCAACGAGGCACCGGTTCGCGGCGGCGCCATGCGGCTGGTGCTCAACCGTCTGAAGCGCATGGGCTACGGCGTGAGCTTCAACCTGTACAACGCGGCAAACTTCGGAGCGCCGCAGATTCGTGAACGCGTGGTTATTATCGCTAAGAAAACGGGCGAGACGGTGCCGTGGCTTGTCCCGACGCACACCAGCGAAGCCGCATGGGATCTGCCCGCCTGGCGCACGCTGGGCGATGCGCTTGCCACCATAGACGGCCCGCAGCACTACGTGCAGTTCCCCGAGAAGCGCCTGCGCTATTTCAAGATGCTGAGCGCGGGACAATACTGGAAAGACCTGCCCGCCAACCTGCAAGAGCAGGCCATGGGCAAGGCGTATCGACTTTCCGGCGGTAAAACGGGCTTTTATCGGCGGTTGCGCTTTGATCGGCCCTGTGCAACGCTAGTTACGAGCCCCACTATGCCGGCAACGGATTTGTGCCATCCAACGGAAGATCGACCGCTTTCGGTTGAGGAGTACCAGGCCATTCAAGAGTTTCCCCACTCGTGGGTGTTCAGAGGGTCGATACAAGATCGCTACCGCCAGATTGGCAACGCCGTGCCGATAGCGCTGGGCACCGCTATCGGCCGCACAATCTTGTCCGACATCCACGACAGCGAGTCAGCACGGGCGCAAGCCGACCGGTTCTTGGAATTTCCATATTCCCGCTATAAGAACTCAAACCAGCTAACATGGAATCTTGCCCAAGGATAAACCCCACACCGGAGTCGCGTCGGCAAATCCCGTGACGCGGACAAACAAGGGAGAGCGCATGGGCGCCAACGCAAACAGTACGCGCAAACATACAGCAGCAATCACGCGGGATGAAGCGCCGGCGAACGGCGAGCATGCGCATGCGCGTGGCCGCAGCAGCACGACAGGCAGTTCCCACGTGTTCAACACAAGGAACGAAACCCCAGGCATCCACAAGCCCGCCCGCGAGATTCCGGCGGACGGCGGCCGCATACCTGCCGACGACACCAAGCAGCTCGCCGACGACATCCTCTTCCTCAACGAATATGAGTACGAAAACGACCTGCTCACCGAGTTCGCGCGGCTGCAGGTGACCGACGGCGTGCGCTGCGGGCTGCTTGTCGGCGGCGTGGCGCTGGCGGCTGCGGGCGCGGCGTGGCTGTTCTCGCCCAACGCCTTTGGCTGGATCGGCATCTTCTTGGTGCTGATCGGCGTGTTTTTGGTGTGGTACCGCACGCAGATGTTCCACGTGCTGGCAAAACGCTACATCGACGCCATGGAATCCGGCGAGGGATCGCTTTCCGGCCGGTGGCGGCGGGTGGCGGCCAACAACGACGGCCTCATGGTCTTTGCGGCCGACGGGCGGTCGCACTACTTCCCGTTCAGCAACCTCAAGCGCTTCCGCGTGAGCGACCTGCTGATCGTCGCGGAGTTTGGCGACGAGGGCGTGGCCGTGCCGGCGCAGACTTTCATCCGCGGCAACGCCGAGGACTTCGCTCAGTTTTTATACGAGAAGCGCTACGGGCGATAAGAGCCGGGCAGGCGGCGCGCGGGGACGGGCGGGCGAACGAAGCCGGGTGGCATCAGCCAGACGCAGCCGTCAGGCGGTTGACGCCATTGGCTAGTGCGGGCCTGTTAGCCGCGGTTTCGACATTTTACTGGGCGTTTGATCGCCGCGGCAGCATATAAGAACCCAGGCGGACGCCTTGGCAGCGCGCGACAGTCCGTTTGGTCGCGCTAACGACATACAGGGGCCCGATCAGACGCCCAGACAGCGCGCAGGAATCTCGCTTGGTCGCGCTTGAGACATGCAAGGGCCTGAGCGAGTGTTCCAGCCGTGCGCGACAGCCCAGTTGGACGCCCTGACGACATATAAGAATTCACTTAGCCGCTCTGCCGACATGCAAGCTTCCGGTTGGTCGCTGTTTCGACATCGCCTGAGCGGTTAGGAGCTTCGACTGCATCTAATTCCCAATTTTCCGGGAGATAGATGCGCTTTGCGCGACCAACCGGTTCTTAGATGTCGGACCCGCGTCCAACCGAGGCCTTGGACGACGGAGCGGCGGTCAGAAAACGCCCAGCGGTCGTTTACGCGACCAAGCGAGAAGCGCCCGCCGGCTTTGCGCGACACATCCGCGGGCAACGTGATCCCCCGATGGCAAAACTGCGATCGGGAGGCGCTTGGCGGCCGTTTCCGCGACCAACCGAGAAGGCCGCTATGACCTCGCGGGCAGCATCCACGGCCGGCAGAAACCCTGCCGGCCGAAATTGCGAGCGGAAATCGCTTAGACGTTGTTCTCGCGACCAACTGCATGCGCGGCCGGTCGCCCTCTCTCCGCAGCCGGCGGGTTGGTCGCTCCGGCGCCATGCAAGGCTGCGGTTGATCGCTGTTTCGACATCGTGCGAGCGGTTAGGAGCTTCAACGAAATCTAATTCCCGATATTCCGGGAGATAGATGCGGTTTGAGCGGTTAAGCGATTCTTGGATGTCAAACCAGCGTTCAACCGGAGCCTTGGATGACGGAACCGTGACCGGAAAACGCCTCGCGGTCTTTTCCGCGGGCAACTAGAACAACGCGGTGAGCGTCAACCGAGACCGTGAACGCGGTTGGTCGCAGCCGTGCCGCATAGGGCTTCACCTGCAACAACCCGCGCATTTCTCGTTGCCTTCCAGTTGCCTCTTAGTTGTCTTCGCGGGGTTCGCGCACGTTCAATGAGGCAATGCGGGGTGCGGCATAGGCCGTGTCACTCGCCGCATGGGCCCGCATCCTACGCACACAAAAACGCCTCGGAGCGGCGCTCGAAGGATCCGGGTGCCCGGCAGAGGCCCCTTATGGCTGCTTCCTCCCGGACCTGACCAGATTCGGGACATATCGTCACCCGAACCCCTCAAACGCGCTTCAAGGCGCAGCAGATATAGTACCGTTTTTCTCCCTCGCCGTCGAGAGGGCAAGGAAAGCTCGGCATGTCTGAGAGGCTTAACGCGCCTTGTAGCGCTCCGGCGCCCCTGCTCCGGCAGGGGCGCCGGAGCAAGCAAACGGAGTGAATGGTGCGCAGAGCTTCTGAGCAAAAATCTTCGAATATTATTGCTATAGATAGCAATAATATTCGAAGATTTTTGCTATTTATTGCAATTTTTGGCGATTGTTTTTGTTTCTGAGGGGGAAACGCAACACAAGTACCCCTGCAATCGTCAGCAAACGGATTAACACAGACCGTGGAACCAGCTTTCTTGCTGCAACGTTTCCGCAGGTAAACACTAAATAGCAGAAATAGCAACTATAGCAAGAATAGCGGAGGGAGGTTCGAAGCTACGCGCTCCCAACGTGAAAAGCGCACGAGGCGGCCTGGGATGGAAAGCCGCCTCGTGCGCTGAGCCGTTGCTCTTATTGCCTGCCTTACGCTGCTTGCTTTGCCTTCTTGGCAGCAGCTTTTTCCTCCCACTTCTTCTCGTCCCAGAAGAACCAGGTCAATACAAAGGCTATCACCATGGCAATGATGCAGCCCGTTGCCCACTGGATCACCTGGCTGTAGCCCGCAGCGCCGGAGGGATCAAGGTATTGCGTGAAGCCCATGAAGCCCGAGTACGCCTGTTGGAAGGCGCGCGTGCGCGTAACGCCCAGATATGCGCCCGCCACGCCAGAGGCAATGCAGCCCAACACAAACGGCTTCATGCGCGGAAGGGTTACGCCGTAAATTGCCGGCTCGCTTGTGCCAAAAAGTGAGGTCACAAACGCGGGCAAGGCAATGTCGCGCGTGCGCTTGTCGCGCGACTTGAGGTAAATGGCAAGCACGACCATACCCTGCGCGAAGACACCGGTAACGCCGGGCACCAACACGTTGTCGTAGCCGAGCGTACCCAGGTTGGCCAAGCGGATGGGCATGAGCGCCCAGTGCAGGCCAAAGATCACCAGCACCTGATAGGTTGCACCCAAAACGGCGCCGGCAACCAGGCCACCAACCGTAGGCAGCGCGTAGAGCGCGGTGAAGAGCATGAGCACCAGGCTGGTGAGCAGGCTGGCAACCGGGCCAATGACCAGGTAGGTCAGCGAAACGCCCACGGCAAGCGTCAGCAGCGGCGTAACGAAGAACTCAACTGCGGCGGGCACGTGGTTCTTGAGGAACTTCTCAAGATGTGCCACCACGAACATGGAGAGGATCACCGGCACAATGGTGGAAGTGTAGCCCGAAGGCGGCATGATAACGGGGATGCCCAGGAAGGTGAGGTAGTAGTTCATCTCGAACGGGGTGCCACCGAAAACCGTTCCCAGAACCTCGTTGCTCGTGATGTTCACCATGTCCGGGTACACCAGCGCCATGCCAACAGCAAGGCCAATGAACTCGTTGCAGCCGAACTTCTTGGCCGACGTGTAGCCCAGCGTGATGGGCAGGAAGTAGAAGAATCCGTTGCCCACCGCGTGCAGCACCTGGTACACGCCGTCCTCGGCGGTGATCCACCCGGCGAACTGCGCAAGGGCAAGCAGGCCGTTAACCATGCCCGCAGCCGCCAGCACGCCCAGGCAAGGGGCGATGATGCCGGAAATGAGGTCCATGGCAACGGTTAGCGCGCCAGGCTTATCGCCCGTAGAACCGTCGCCGTCCAGGGGTTCGCCATCCTCGGACACCGCGCCGCCGCCGGTAAGATGCCCAACGGAAAGCACAGCATCGTACACGTTGTGGACCGACGGGCCGATAACCACCTGGTACTGACCGCCGGCGCGCACCACGCTCACCACGCCGTCGGTTTGCTCAAGAACATCGGTGTTGGCCTTGTCCTCGTCGTGCAGCTGAAAACGCAGGCGCGTAACGCAGTGCGTCACGCTTTTGATGTTGGCCTTGCCGCCAACGTTTTGGATGATGATCCGCGCAAGGCCGTCGTACTTGCTTGCCACGGCGCCTCCAATCATTTAGGCATCAAATGATGCAGCCCAACGAATACCGGTACTGTTTTAATCTTCTTTACTACATAAAACAAGCACTTTCTGTCATTTTTAACTTATCACAGCGAAGCGCGTGGAGTAGGATGCTGCAGTGAAGCAGATGCGCCGACATTGCGCATCATCAGGAGCAACGAAGCAAAGGAGATTCCCCATGAAACTCATTGTTGAGGAGAATGAGCGCGCTATGAGCGAAAGCGCCCTGCATATTCTGCTGGGCGCGATGATGCAGGACAAGCGCGTGAACATCTCGCTGACCTCGGGCGAGAGCCCTAAAACGCTGTACCAGATGATGGCGCCGCTGGTGAAGGACAAGCCGCAGTTTGCCAACGTGCAGTACTACTTGTTTGACGAGGCTCCCTATCAGGACGGCCGTCCGTACGGCCCCAACTGGGAGCAGATGCAGGACCTGTTCTTCCGCGCGGCAAACATCCCGGAGGAGCGCATCCACGACACAATGACCGACAACTGGGAAACCTACGACTGGGAGATCCGCGAGGCCGGCGGCATCGACGTTATGGTTATCGGCCTGGGCTGGGACGGACATTTCTGCAGCAATTGCCCGCGCTGCACCCCCATGGACAGCTACACCTACGAGATGGATCGCGCCACCAAGAACGCCGCCAACCCCACGTATCCGGCACGCGCTGAGCTTCCCGTCACGTATTCCATGGGCCCGCACAGCCTGATGCGCGTAAAGCACCTGGTGATGATCGTAAACGGCAAGCACAAGGCGGAGATCCTGAAGAAGGTGCTGGATTCCCCCATTACCGACGAGCTGCCCGCCACCGTGCTGAAGCTGCACCCCAACTTCACGGTGATTTGCGATAAGGACGCCGCATCGCTGCTGAACATGGAGGACTATCCGGAGCACCGGATCTAGCAGCTGGCTACTGACTTGGTGCTGCTATTGCACGACGAATATACTTGAAACAATGAGGCGGTGGCCCGAAAGCACATTTCCCGGGCCATCGCCACCTGTTCCTGCAACGCATGCAAGCCCCATAAAGCAAGCGGCTACAAGCAGAACGCCGCGTATAGGGGGACGCCTCTGAGCACGCAAGACGACCCTTCAACTGGGGTGACCGAGAACTGTTGCTCGGACAGGCGGATGGCATAGGGGCTCCCAGCCTCACCGATAAAGCGCTTGAGGCTTTTGGCGGCTATGTTTCTTCCCGACTTCACCTCAATAGGAACGACCTCAGCGCGCTCCGTCTGCACCACGAAATCGATCTCTCCGCGCGAGGCGTTCGTCTCGGGCATCCAGTAGAACATGCGCCGCTCATTTGCGGTCAGCGCCTGCATCACGTAATTCTCCGCCAGCGCGCCGCGAAAATCTGACGAGAGCAGGGATCGCGTGGACTCCTCAAGGTACGTTGCTGCGCTCAGCCCGAATTTGCTGAACATAATGCCCGTGTCGGCAAGGTACAGCTTGAAGAACGTGCCGTCCTCGTCGCCGTAGGGCGTGAGCGGGGCGCGCATGTCGCGCGTGAGGTCGTTCTTCACCACTACGCCAGCGGCCTTGAGCCATTCCAAAGGCTCAAGGAGCTTTTCCCGCCTGCCGCCGCGCTCCACCTCGCTGTAGCGAAACTTTTTTGTTGATGAGCGGAGCAGCTGGTTGGTAATTTACAAAAATACTCGAAGATTATTGTTGATAGTAGCAAAAATATTCGAATATTTTTGCTGTCTATTACATTTTTTGGCGAGTATTTTTGCTTGAGGAAAGGTGCGGTGGTCTAGGAGCCTTACCGGAAATCTTGGCGTAGGTTTAAGTAAACGCTCTTTATTGTGGTGGGGCATTTTTTTGCCACAGGAGACAGCGCAGCACGGCGCAGGCTGGCGCGGCGGGCAACGCGGCACCGACCCCCAGCGCAAGGCCATTCAGTGCCGCAGCGCCAGTCCCTAGCGCAACGCCATACATGGTTGCCGTGCAACGCAAGAGCGCACGAGGCGGGCTGGGATAGATAGCCGCCTCGTGCGCCGTAGCTGTTGTTCTTATTGCCCGCAAATGGTGCCCGGGCCGCAGGGAAGGCCCGGCAAGGGCGGGCGCCGACGAGCGGGCCCGCCCCACAAGTGCCGCCCTGCGGACACTGCCCTACAAGCGCAGCTCTGCGGGCGCCGCCCGGCGCGGGCACGCTCTACAGGTGCCTCCCTACGGGCGCCGTTTTACGTACCTTACGCCATGATCTTGCGGAAGAGCTCCACCACCGTGTCGCGGTCAGCCTCGCGCGGGTTGCCCGGGTAGCAGGCGTCGGCCAGCGCGTCGTCGGCGATCTGGTCGAGCTCGTCGGCCTTGATGGCCTCGCACACCTTGGGGATGTTCACGTCCTCGGAAAGCTGGCGCACCGCGGCGATAGCGGCGTCGGCGGCCTCGTCAACGCTCATGCCGGTGGTGTCAACGCCCATGGCGCGCGCCACGTCGGCCAGGCGCTCGGCCACGACCGGCTTGTTGAACTCCATGGCGATGGGCAGGAGCATGGCGCAGGCCACGCCGTGCGGGGTGTCGTAGTGCGCGGAGAGGGTGTGCGCCATGGCGTGGTCGATGCCCAGGCCAACGTTGGAGAAGCCCATGCCGGCGATGTACTGCGCCAGCGCCATGCCCTCGCGGCCGCTTCCGGGCTGGCCGCTCTTGGCCTCGGCCACGGCGTCGCGCAGGTTCTTGGAGATGAGCTCGATGGCCTTGAGGTGGAACATGTCCGTGAGCTCCCACGCGGCCTTGGTGGTGTAGCCCTCGATGGCGTGGGTGAGCGCGTCCATGCCGGTGGCGGCGGTGAGGCTGACGGGCATGGTGGCCATCATGTCGGGATCGACCACGGCGACCTCGGGCGCGTCGTTGGTGTCGACGCACACGAACTTGCGGACCTTCTCCACGTCGGTGATGACGTAGTTGATGGTGACCTCGGCCGCAGTGCCGGCGGTGGTGGGCACGGCGATGGTGAACACGGCGTGGTTCTTGGTGGGCGCCACGCCCTCAAGGCTGCGCACGTCGGCGAACTCGGGGTTGTTGATGATGATGCCGATGGCCTTGGCGGTGTCCATAGCCGAGCCGCCGCCCACGGTCACGATGCAGTCGGCGCCGGACCCCTTGTACGCGGCCACGCCGTCCTGCACGTTCTGGATGGTGGGGTTGGGCTTGATGCCGTCAAAGAGGCTCCACACGATGCCGGCGGCGTCGAGCTTGTCGGTCACCTTGGCGGTGACGCCGAACTTGACCAGGTCGGGGTCAGAGCACACGAACGCCTTCTGGTACCCGCGGCGCTGGATCTCGCCCGGGATCTCGTCGATAGCGCCTTTGCCGTGGTACGATATGGTGTTCAGAACAATGCGATCTGCCATAACTGCCTCCAATATACCGATGTAACGGGGCACCTTCTGCGATGCCGTCGGCCTATCTACCCACCGCGGGGCGGATTGTTTCATTACGAGAAGAGCCGACGGCGGGAACGGCGCGTTGCGTCGGTTGGCGGAGGCAGGGGCGCAAACGGGCCCCGCTGCCGGGACCCGCGCTCGTTCGCTGGCGGAGAGAGAGGGATTCGAACCCTCGGGACGCTTGCGCGCCCAACGGTTTTCAAGACCGCCGCATTCAACCGCTCTGCCATCTCTCCGTAGCGCATAATGATACCGTATCGCACGGCAAAACGTTGCGCCCTTCGCAAAAGGAACGGGAGCCCATGACCATCCAGCACCAGCCAGACGACGAGCCTCAAGCTGCTATACCCCAGGAAACCGTTGGTGCCTCCGCGCCCGGGGCGGCGGAGGCCACCCAGCCAGACGACGAGCGCTTTATGCGCCTGGCCCTGCAAGAAGCCGCTGCCGCCGCCGAGCTGGGAGAAGTCCCCATCGGCGCGGTTGTGGTGCACAACGGCGAGGTTGTGGCGCAGGCGCACAACCTGCGCGAGACCGACGCCGACCCTTCGGCGCACGCCGAGTTCTCCGCGCTGGTTGCCGCGTCACGCGCGCTCGGGCGCTGGCGCCTCACCGGCTGCACCGTGTACGTAACGCTGGAGCCGTGCCTCATGTGCGCCGGTCTCATGGTCAACGCGCGCATCGACCGCTGCGTCTTCGGCGCGTACGACCCCAAGGGCGGCGCGCTCGGCACGCTGTACAACGTGAGCCACGACCCCCGGCTCAACCATGAGTTCGAGGTCACCGGCGGTGTGCTGGAAGACGAGTGCGCCGCACAGCTGAAAGCTTTTTTCGCCCAGCTGCGCGAGAAGCGCCGCGCCGCTAAGAAGGCGCGCCGCGAGTAAAACCTGCCATTGGGGACGGGTACCGATGGCAGGCAACGCGGCACGCGCCAGCCATCGGTACCCGTCCCCAATGGCATAAAACACCCGCCATCGGTACCCGTCCCCAATGGCGCAATGGCATACCCATTGCAGGCTTCGCGCTTCCGTCACAACAACAGCCCGCCTGCGAACGCGCGCAGACTGGCTGTTCTCGCATGCAAGCTGACGGATTCCCGTTATTTCTTAAAATGTGCCCCGCGCTCGGGCTCGCCGGCGCCCCCCTCGGTACCCTCGCTGTCCACACCCTCGCCGCGCAGGTTGGGGATGATGCGCTTCACGATCCAGAAGATCGCCACCACAACCACCAGCGCGATGATCACGTACTTCACGATGTCCGAAACCCACTCGGCCTGCTCGGACACCGTTTGCCAAGCGCTGCCGGCGGCGGCACCCAGCGTGCACAGCACCGTGTTCCACACCGCCGAGCCCAGCAGCGTGAACAGCGTGAACTTGGCTACGTTCATGCGCGACACGCCCGCCGGGATGGAAATGAGGCTGCGCACCACCGGCACGCAGCGGCAGATGAGCACCGACGCCTGGCCCTTGCGGTCGAACCAGTCGATGGCGCTGGCGATGTCGGTGCCCTTGAAGCCCAGAAGACGCATGGGCTTGGTGTTGAAGAAGCGCATGAGGCGCTCGCGGTTCAGCACGTAGCCGATGCCGTAGAGGATAAACGCACCGGTAACCGAGCCGATGGTGGCCGCAATCACCACGAGCGGCAGCACCATGTCGGTCGTGGTGGTGAAAAAGCCCGAAAGCGGCAGGATAACCTCGCTGGGGATGGGCGGGAACACGTTCTCGATAAAGATCAGCGCGCCAACGGCAAAGTAGCCGAACTGGCTGATGAAGTCGTAAAAGGCAGCTTCCATTGCGATCCTCTCCTGGTGGCCGTGGCCGGCGGGTCGGGGTTCGACGACGTTGTATGCCATGCGCCCGCACCGCGCCGCGGGGCTGCTCGCCCAAACGCCGCGCATGCAAGGCCGCGCCCAGCTCAGGGGCGCAAGGAGTAAGTATAGTGGCCGGCGCCGAGCCCTCCGCGCGCGGCGAGGGGCTTAGGTAAACCTTCACGCGTTATGCGCACGGACGCCACAAATTCCCCGCAGGGTATAAGAGCCCCGAACCTGCTGCGGGCTCCGCGCCCGCACGCCCCTGCGAGAAAGGACCGCCATGACGTTTTCCGAGCTTATCAGCCAGCGCTTCTCCGAGCGCCACTTTGCCCCCGACCCCCTTGAGCCCGAGAAGCTCGCCGCCATCATGGAGGCCGGCCGCTTGGCGCCCACCGCGCGCAACATCCAGCCGCAGCGCATCCTGGTGGTGCAGAGTCCCGAGGGCCTGGAGAAGATCGACCGCGCAACCGCGTGCCGCTTCGGCGCGCCGTGCGTGTTCGTGCTGGCCTACGACATGAACGAGGCCTCGCACAACCCCGACGTGGTTGACTTTGGCATCCTGGACACCTCGATCGTGGCCACGCACATGATGCTGCAGGCCCAGGAGCTGGGCGTTCACAGCTGCTGGGTGGGGCTGATCGACCCCTCTGAGCTGCGCCGCCAGTTTGCCATCCCGCGCAACCTCCGCATCATCTCCGTCATGCCCATGGGCTACCCCGGCCCCGACAGCCATCCCGCCCACCTGCACGAGGAGAGCAAGCCCACCGACGAGCTGTTCTTTATGGAGCATTACCCGAGCGCGACGGAGTAGGCGTTGCGCTTGAAGCTCCGTTGCGCCCGCAGCCCCCGGTTGCGCTAGTACTTCTTGGTTCCGCTAGTTGTTTGTACCTATAAAAACGCTCCGCTTGCAAAACTTTCCTCCTAGAGTCCCTTTTCGGCCTCCAGGGCGTATAAGAATGCAAACAGAGCGTTTGTACGTGCAACAAATACAAGCGGAACGTGTTTATATGCGATAAACACAAGCGGAACGGCCTGGCCGATAGGCGCAGCGCCCGCCCCGCAGCAAAAAGCCGCCCTGGGACAGAGCGGCCAGTCAGCGAGCGGGGCCCTGGGCACCGAAATTGCGGTGAAAGCCGACACGCATGCACCTGATAGTGATGCGTGAGGCTTGATCCGTAAGGTCGGTGCCCAGGGCCCCGCGCAGCGTCGATCCTAGATGCGGACGGCGCCATTCTCCTTCTCAAGATCCTGCAGCGCCATGACCTCCATCTCGGTGCCCTCGGCGCGGTGGTCGGCCACCGCCTCAAGCGCAGCCAAGAAGGCGTTGGCGCCGGTCATGGCCGTCACGCTGGTCACGCCGTGCTTCACGGCCTCGGTGCGCAGGATGTAGCCGTCGCCGCGGGCGTCCGAGCCGCTCGGGGTGTTGATGAGCAGCTGGATCTCGCCGTTGCGGATCAGGTCCACGATGTTGGGGTGCGGACCGGAGACCTTGTTCACCACGGTGCACTTGACGTTGCCGCCGCGCAGCACGCGCGCCGTGCCCTCGGTGGACACAACCTCGAAGCCCAGGTTCTGCAGGCCGCGCGCAATGGCCAGGATGTGGCGCTTGTCGCGGTCGTTCACGCTGATGAAGACCTTGCCGGAGCTCGGCAGCTCGTAGCTCACGGCCAGCTGGCTCTTGGCGTAGGCCTCCGGGTAGGTGCGGGCCACGCCCATGACCTCGCCGGTTGACTTCATCTCGGGGCCCAGAACCACGTTGGTACCGGGGAAACGGCCCCACGGCATCACGGCCTCCTTCATGCAGAAGTAGTCCAGGCGGCGGTCGTCAGCCGGCAGGCCCAGGTCGGCGATCTTCTCGCCCGCCATGATGCGGCTGGCGCACTTGGCCAGCGGCACGCCGGTGGCCTTGGAGATGAACGGCACGGTGCGGCTGGCACGCGGGTTGGCCTCGATAACGTACACGGTCTCGCCCTTGATGGCGTACTGCACGTTGATGAGGCCGCGAGCGCCCACCGCCAGCGCGATCTTGGCCGTGGTCTCGCGCAGCTTTTGCACGAGCGCGTCGGAGAACGAGAACGGCGGGATGCAGGTGGCAGAGTCGCCGGAGTGGATGCCGGCCGCCTCGATGTGCTCGAGCACGCCGCCGATGTAGACCTGCTCGCCGTCGCACAGGGCGTCGACGTCGCACTCCATGGCGTCCTCGAGGAAGCGGTCCAGGTAGATGGGGTGGTCGGGGCTCACGCGCGTGGCCTCTTCCATGTAGCGGCGCAGGTGGTCGCGGTCGTAGGCGATGGTCATGCCGCGGCCGCCCAGCACGTAGGAGGGGCGCACCAGAAGCGGGAAGCCCAGGCGGTCAGCCACCTCGGCGGCCTCGTCAAAGCTCGTGGCCATACCGGCAGCCGGGTAGGTGATGCCCAGGCGGTCGAGCAGGCGGCTGAAGCGCTCGCGGTCCTCGGCCAGGTCGATGGCGTCAGGCTGCGTGCCCATGATGGTCACGCCGCTCTCGTACAGGCGGCGCGTCAGGTTGACCGGCGTCTGGCCGCCCAGCGTGGTGATCACGCCGTCCGGGCGCTCGACGTCGATGATGTCCATGACGTCCTCGTAGGTGAGCGGCTCGAAGTACAGGCGGTCGGAGGTGTCGTAGTCGGTGGAGACGGTCTCGGGGTTGCAGTTGACCATGATGGTCTCGTAACCCTGGGCCGCCAGCGCGTAGCAGGCGTGCACGCAGCAGTAGTCGAACTCGATGCCCTGGCCAATACGGTTGGGGCCGGCGCCCAGGATCATGGCCTTGGGCTTGGTGCAGGCGCCCACCTCGTCGGGAGCCACGCGCTTCTTGGCGCCCTGGTCGGCGCGCTGCAGGTTCTCGTAGGTCTTGTAGTGGTACTGCGTGACGCTGGCGAACTCCGCCGCGCAGGTGTCGACGGTCTTGAAGCTCGGCAGCACGCCCAGGCCCTTGCGGTACGCGCGGACGAAGAGCTCCGTTGAGCCGGTCAGGTAGGCTATCTGCGCGTCGCTCATGCCGTACTGCTTGCACAGGCGCATGGTGTCCGCGTCAATGTCCTCGATCCGCAGGCCGCGGATGCCCTCCTGCACCTTGACCATGTCCTCCATGCGGGAGAGGAACCACGGGTCGATGCGGGTGAGCTCGTGCACGCGCTCAACGCCGTAGCCGCGGCGCAGGGCCTCGGCGATGTAGAAGATGCGGCTCTCGGTCGGGCGAGAAACACAGGCGTCGAAATGCTCCTCGTCGAAGCTGTCCTTGCCGTCCGCGCCCAGGCCCATGCGGCCGTTCTCCAGCGAGCGCATGGCCTTGCCCAGCGCCTCCTCGAAGGTGCGGCCGATGCTCATGATCTCGCCCACGGCCTTCATGCGCGTGGTGAGGGTGTCGTCGGTGCCCTTGAACTTCTCGAACGCAAAGCGCGGCACCTTGACCACGCAGTAGTCGATGGACGGCTCGAAGCAGGCCGGCGTGGCCTTGGTGATGTCGTTGACGATCTCGTCGAGCGTGTAGCCCACGGCCAGGCGCGCGGCGGCTTTGGCAATGGGGAAGCCGGTGGCCTTGGACGCCAGCGCTGAGGAGCGGCTGACGCGCGGGTTCATCTCGATGACGATCATGCGGCCGTTGTCCGGGTTGATGGCGAACTGCACGTTGGAGCCGCCCGTCTCCACGCCGATCTTCTCGAGAATAGCCAGCGAGGCCACGCGCATGCGCTGGTACTCCACGTCGGAGAGGGTCTGCGCCGGCGCCACGGTGATGGAGTCGCCGGTGTGCACGCCCATGGCGTCGAAGTTCTCGATGGAGCACACGATGATGCCGTTGCCGGCGTGGTCGCGCATGACCTCCATCTCGTACTCTTTCCAGCCCTCGATGGACTCCTCCACCAGCACCTCGTTGGCGGGGCTGAGGTCCAGGCCCTGCGTCACGATCTCGCGCAGCTCCTGCTCGGTGTGGGCGATGCCGCCGCCCGCACCGCCCAGCGTAAAGCTGGGGCGCAGCACCACGGGGTAGCCGATCTTCTCCACGATAGCCAGCGCGTCCTCCACGGAGTAGGCGTAGTCGGAGCGCGCGGACTCCAGACCGAGCTCGTCCATGGCCTCGCGGAACTGCTTGCGGTCCTCGCCGCGCTCGATGGCGGCCAGGTCGCAGCCGATCATCTCGACGCCGTACTTCTCGAGCACGCCGGATTTTGCCAGATCAACGGCAGTGTTGAGGCCGGTCTGGCCGCCCAGGGTGGGCAGTAGGGCATCCGGGCGCTCCTTGGCGATGACGCGCTCCACGAAGGCGGGGGTGATGGGCTCCACGTAGGTGCGGTCAGCAAGCTCGGGGTCGGTCATGATGGTGGCCGGGTTGGAGTTCACCAGCACGACCTCGTAGCCGTCCTCCTTGAGGACCTTGCAGGCCTGAGCGCCTGAGTAGTCGAACTCGCAGGCTTGGCCGATAACGATCGGGCCGGAGCCGATGACGAGGATGCGCTTGATGTCGGTACGTTTAGGCATGCTGAACCTCCTCAGAACTGAAGTGCCAGCCGGCGAGGCGATCCTTCGAGATGTCGATGTTCAGGTAGTCGGGGTCGCCGTCCATCAGACGCGTGAACGCCGTGAACAGGTAGTGCGCGTCGGTGGGGCCGGGCGAGGCCTCGGGGTGGTATTGCACGCAGAAGCAGGGCTGGTCGAGCAGCTGGATGCCCTCGCAGGTGCCGTCGTTGAGGTTCACGTGCGTGAGGCGGATGCGGCCGAAAGCCTCGTTGTGCACCACGGGGGCCACGTGCTTCTCGACCCAGAAACGCAGGTCGCCGTCGGCGGGGTGCTCGGCAACGCCGCCCGAGAGCTCGGGGACAAGCGCGCCCAAGCTGGGGAAGATGAGGCCGAAGCCGTGGTTCTGCGCGGTGATCTCCACGCGGTGGGTGAGCAGGTTCATGACCGGCTGGTTGCCGCCGCGGTGACCGAACTTGAGCTTCTCCATCTGGCCGCCGCACGCCAGGCTCACCATTTGGTGGCCCAGGCAGATGCCAAACACCGGCACCTTGCCGATAAGCTGCTTAACCTGGGCGTACGTCTCTTCCACGGCGTCCGGGTCACCAGGGCCGTTGGAGAGGAACACGCCGTCGGGGTTCATGGCCAGCACGTCTGTGGCCGGGGTGTTCCAAGGCACCACCGTGAGCTCGCAGCCCGCGCGGACAAGGCCCTGCAGGATGGAGAGCTTCACGCCGCAGTCGTACGCCACGACCTTGTAGCGGGGCTCGGCGGGAGCGGCCACGGCGAAGGCCTGGCTGGCCGGGAGCTCGTTGCGGCCGAAGGGGTGCAGCTCGGAGCAGCTCACCGTGCGGGCCAGGTTGATGCCCACGATGGAGGGCGCAGCCTGCACCTTGGCGTAGAGCGAGGCGGGGTCGAGGTCCTCGGTGGAAATGATGGCCTGCTGGGCGCCGAAGTCGCGGATGTGGCGCGTGAGGGCGCGGGTGTCGACGCCTTCGATGGCCACGACGCCGTGCTGCTCGAGGAAGTCCGGCACGCTCATGGCCGAGCGCCAGTTGCTGGGGGTGCGGCACATGTCGTGCACCACCATGCCGCGCAGGGCTGGCTTGGCCGACTGCACGTCCTCGGGGTTGACGCCGTAGTTGCCGATCTGCGGGTAGGTCATCGTGATGATCTGGCCAGCGTAGCTGGGGTCGGTCAGAACCTCGAGATAACCCTCGAGCGAGGTGTTGAAGCAGATCTCACCCACGGCCTCACCTTGCGCTCCGCACGCGCGACCGTAAAAAACGGCCCCGTCTGCTAAAACAAGCATACAGGGTCGCGGGGTTCCTTTAGTTGTTTGGGAAAGAATGCGCTCGGCCAAGGGCTGCTCGGCCGCTGCGGGTTTGGCGGTGACGCCAGCAGGGTTCTGCATCTCTCACGCTCCTTCTCGGTCTCTCGGTACCGGCTTAAAGGTAAAACTGCATAGATTATAGCGTTACCGAAGGGGTCCGCGCGCGGTGGTGCTAAATCAACAGGGGTCATGCGCGGGGCGCGGGCGGGGCGCGAGCGGGCGGTTGTCGGCCTGGCGGCTTTGCGGGGGCGAGCGGCTGAGCGGGGGCGGAGCGGGACGTGCGGGGCGGGCGGCTTGCGGGGGCGGCTGGGCGGGAGCTGGCGGCTTGCGGGGGCGGCTGGGCGGGAGCTGGCGGCTTGACGGGACGGGCGCTGGCGGCTTGGCGACGGTTGCTCGCGGTTCCGACCGCCAAGGTTCCGGTTGCCCGCGGATGTGTCGCGCAAGGCTGGCGGGCGCTTCTCGCTTGCCCGCGAGAACGACATCTAAGCGATTTCTGTCCGCCACTCCGTCATCTAAGGCTTCGGTTGAACGCTGATCCGACGTCTAAGAAACGGTTGGTCGCACAAAGCGCACGCAACTCCCGGAATATCGGGAATTAGATGCCGCCGCAGCTCCTAACTGCTCGGCCGATGTCGAAACGGCGACCAACTGGAAGCTTGCGTGTCGTTGGGGCGGGCAACTGATCCTCCTTGCAGAGACCAGGCGCTCGGATGAATGCTTGCACATCGTCGGAGCGGTTAGCTGGAACGCCTCACGTAGTCGGGGCGACCAACCGCATCCTTACATGTCAGCAACGCGACCAACCGCGCGCGGGCGAGGCTGCTTGGTTGCACCCACGATCCGCTCCCCGTTGCCCTTCTCGCCCGCAACGCCTTTCTCGTCCACGCCGCTCCTCTCGCAACCAACCGTCCCACGCCGCCCTTCTCGCCCACGCCGCCCCTCCGACGCGCCTCTCGTCTAGAAGCGTAGCAACAGAAAAAGCCGGCTGCGCAGTTCATTCTTGCGCGGCCGGCTTTTCTCGCCTACCTATATATAAGAGATGTAAGAGCGCGGTCGCACGCCGGGGCAAACCCACGCCCGCCGGCGACACACCCGGACGTTACGGACGGCGGACGAAGATCATGCCGCTCTGCACCGGACCGATGATAACGCCAACGCCGGGACGCGAGGCGTGGATCATCTGGCCGTTGCCGATGTAGATGCCGGTGTGGCTGGAACGCACGCACACGTCGCCAGGCTGGGGATTGGAAACCTGCGGCCAGTTCATGAACGTGTAGGTGGTTCCCAAGCGCGTGTAGCTGCCGGTGAGGCAGTAGCTCACGAAGCCGGAGCAGTCGAAGGCGTTGGGGCTGCAAGCGCCGTACACGTACGCAGTACCCAGCTTGGAATACGCGCGATCAACGACGGCGTTGCCCGTGGAGGGGTTGTAGCTGGGGGTGCTGGAGCCCGAGCTGCTGGAACCAGAGCTGCTCGAACCGCTGTTAGAGCTGTTGGACGACTGCGAGCCGCTAGACGAGTTCGACCCGGAGTTGCTGTTGTTCGATCCGGAGTTACCGCTGTTGGACGACTGCGAACCGGAACCGGAGTTACCGGAGTTGCTCGTGCTGTTGGAGCTGGACGAACCGCCCGCGTTGCCGGAATTGGAGGAAGAGCCGCTGTTGGACGAGCTCGACGTATCCTGATCGGGCACCTGCTGGGCCTGGCTGGCCTCAACGGCGGCCTGCAGCGCAGCGTTGCGTGCGGCCTCCTCGGCGAGTTCCTGCTGCAGCTGCGCGTCGAGCGAGTTCACCAGCTCGGACGCGGCCGCCTGCTGGTTGTTGAGCTCCTCGACCGACGACTGGAGGTTCTCCACGTTTTGAGACTGCTCCTCGCGCGTGGTCTCCAGCGAAGCCTGCTGGGTCTCGAGCTCGCTCTTGAGCTGGGCAACCTCGTCGATTGCCTCGGCGTCGGCGGTGGCAACCTTGTTCACGTAGAACAGGCGAGAAACGATCTCGTCAAACGAGCTGGCGCCGAACAGCACCTGCAGCAAGCCCGAGCCGCCCGTCTTGTAGTCGGAGGAGAGACGGCCGGAAAGGTTCTCCTGGGCCTCGTCGAGCTCGGTCTGCTTCTGGGCGACCTCGGCCTCGATCTCGGAGATCTTGTAGTCGGTCTCGTTCAGGGTATCGGTGGCGCTTGCGAGCTCGGAGTTGAGCTCGTTCACGCGAGAACCGATCTCCTCGAGCTTGGCGCGCGCGGCGGCCAAGTCGGTCTCGGTGTCGGCGTACGCAAAGGCGGTGGGAACCGTCAGAACAGACGTGGTGGCAAGCACCGCGCTCAGCGCGAACACCACGCCGCGGCGGGTGCGAAAACCGCGGGCGGGGCGGGCGCCGGTGTTATGGGAATTCCAGCTTGCGTGCATGTAAACCTCCAGCTGGTTTAGGCTGTCAGATCCTCAGAGGCAGCCGGCCTGGCGCATGGTGGCCGGACTCCCCCACGACCCTAGTCAGGGCACTATTATAGAAGGCTGCCGGCGAGCCCCATGCAATGCACATCGAAAAAGCGCGTACATAAAACTGCCTGAACAAATCGTTCAGACACGGCGAAACCTGCTGCAAGGCAGCGGACGGCGTGCCGGCTTTTTGCATAAAAGCCGATGTCGAATGCATCAGATGGAGAGCCCACCCGTATTGTTTTGGAAATTCCACGCCACTTTGTGCCGCCAAATCGTGCTTTTGCACGGTTGCAGCAAAGAGAATATTCCGCCACTGGGATAGATATACGAATAGTACGTATATCTATCAGAAAATATGCATTTAAACGAATAAGATGCTATGCACACACATGGGATCCTTCCGTCAACCACGCAAAAGTGCGATTTGGCGGCAGTGGAGCCCCTGCGCAGCACAAAGCCGCTGCTGCCGTATGCGACAACAGCGGCCTTTCATGCAAACTCAGTTACGCAAGCGCGCGTCCCAACGGCTGCAAACGCTAGCGAACGCTGCGGCGCTTCCGCTCGCTCAGGAACACGCCTGCTGCCACAAGCGTCACGCCGCCGATCACGAACGTCTCGCCCAGCAGCGCGGAGCCGTCGCCCGTCTCGGGCAGCGCGCCGTTCGTAGTTGCAAATTTGCCCGTTGTGGTGCGGAAATGCAGTCCCGCGGTCTGCAGCGCCCCTTCTTCCTCGTCGGGGAGCAGCGCCTCGTATGCGGCCTTCTTCTCCGCCAGGCTGGCAGCTGCCTTGGCAAACGCCGCCTTCGCCTCGTCGTAAGTCGCGTGCTTCTGGGCGTAGGCCTCCTGCGCCTCGGCCAGCGCTTGGGCGAGAACCGCCGCAACCTCCTGCGAGGTGTGATACTTCTGGATCAGCGCGTTGAGCTCGGCAAGCTCCGGATCGGCGATACCCTCCTCGAGCGCGGTCTGCGGGTCGATTGCCTGGACCTTCTGGAGATACGCCTGGGCCGCGTCGAGTGCCGCGGCGGCATCCGCGGCCGCCTGGGTCTTCGCTACCACGTCGGCCTCCGCTTGCTTGAGCGCGTCGGCTGCAGCCTGCTGGTTCTGCTTGGCCTGCACCAGCGCGTTCTGCGCGGCGGCGGCAGCGTCGAGCAGGTCGCCCATGGGCTTGTACGCAGCCTGCGCAGCCTCGAGCGCTTCCTGCTTCTGCGCCAGCGTAGCGGCAGCGTCGGCCGCAGCCTGCTTGAGCGCCGGCAAGGCATCCTGCGCGGAGGCCAGCGCCGCGTCAGTGTCGGCAGCGGTAGCCTGAGCATCCGCCAGCGCCTTCTGCGCCGCAGCCTGAGCGTCCTGCGCCTCAGCCAGATCCTCCTCGGCAGCCTTGAGCCTGGCGGCCGCAGCCTTCAGAGCCTCATCGCTTTGCAGCTCGGCAAGCTCGTCCTCGGCGGTGTCGACGGCAGCCTGCTTGTTGACAACGTTCTTGGACGCGGCGGCCTCTTTCTGCTCCGCCTGGGCGAGAACATCCTGAGCAGCAGAAACATCCGCCGCACCGGCGTCCTTGGACGCTTGCGCCTCGGCGGCCTCCGCCTTGCGGGCTTCAAGCGCTGTCTTGGCGTTGGCCACGGCCTGCTTAGCATCGGCAACCACCTGCTCTTGCTGGGCAACCTTGGCGGCAGCAACGTTCAGCGCCTGCTCCTTGTTGGCTCGGTCGGCCTCGGCCGTCTTCGCCTCGGCCGCAGCCTTCTCCTGCGCGGCCTGAGCGGTGGCAAGCGCCTTCTCGGCTGCGGCGAGTTGCTTCTTGGCTGCTTCGAGGTCCGCCTTGGCCTGTGCGAGCTTCTTCTGCGTGCCTTCAGGGCTCACGGAGTTGTAATACTCCATGAAGCGCTTCTCATATGCATCGACGTCCATTCCCGCCTTGCCGCCAAAAACCTGTGCATATGTACGCCATCCATACTTGGTGCCACGTGTTGTTATAGCAAAGCCCGTCGACACCCAAGGAGTCTTGCCCTGATTATCAATGATGTTAAGGTAGTGGCCGGCCTCGCCAACATTTCCGTTCTCATACTCGATCTTCTCTTCGTCATACCATTGGATAAACGGGTCCGTTCCGTAGTTCCACGCAACGTTCTCGCCAAACATTCCGCCCGTAAATGCATCTTGGCCACCAAATTGCTTCGCATGATCAATAACCGTATCTGAGTAATTTGCATCGGCTTGGGCAGCAGCCATAAGTCCATCGGTTACGGTTAGAGCAGGCAATCCGTGCTGTGCCCTCAACTCGTTGCAACGACGAATCCACTGTATAGTCGCAAGCATGTTATAGAGTGAGGTCGCATCATCCGAATCGCCCTTTTTCGTATAGTCAGCATACTTGGAGTTGTTCAGAATAGCCAGCGCGTCATCCGCGCCAACGCTCTCAAAGAACCCGAAGCTGCCTTCGTTGAACTTTTTCTTCGCATCCTTGACCGCTTGCTCCGCATCCTTCACGGCTTGCTCGGCGGCCGCCACCTTGTCCTGCGCAGCCTGCAGGTCCTCCTTGGCCTCTTGGACGGTCTTACCGGCCTCACCCCATGCGTCTGAAGCATTCTGCGCCGCGGTCTCAGCCTTGGTGTAATCCCGATACGCCTGCTCCTGCGCGTCCTTGGCCGCGTCAAGCTCGCCCTCGGCCGCATCGAGCTTGCTCTGCGCATCGGTCACGCCATCCTGCGCGCCGTCGACCGCCTTGTTGGCGTCCGCAAGCTTTGCCTCCAGCTCGTCAAGCTTCTGCTGAACCTGATCAAGCGCGCCCTTGGCCTGGGAAACCTCGCCCGCCGCAGCCTTCTGAGCCTCCTGCGCCGCGGCCAGCTCCTGCTGCGCCGCCTGCACCTTGGCCTGCGCCTGGGCGATAAGCTCCTTCTTCTCGCTGTCGTTGAGCAGCGCATCGTAGGTTTGCTTGGCCGCGTCGTAGGCAGCCTGCGCGTCGGTCACGTTCTTATCGGCAGCGTCCTTGGCAGCTTGCGCGTCGGTAACGGCCTGCTGAGCCTCAGCCTGCTGTTTCTGCAGGTCAGCCACCGTTTGCTCGCCAGCATCCAACGCGCCGTCGGCCTTGTCCTTTGCGTCGGACGCCGCGTCGTGCTCGCCCTGAGCCTTGTCCACAGCCTCCTGCGCCGAGGCCAGCTCGTCCGGGTCGATCGCGTCAGCCGCCTGCTGGGCCTTGTCGGCCTCGCCCTGCGCCTGGTCGGTTGCCGCCTCGGCGTCCTTGAGCCCCTGCTCCTTGTTGGCCTGGTTCTGCTCGGCCGCCGCCTGATCCTTCTGGGCATTCTCCAAATCGGCCTGCGCCTGGTCTGCGTTGGCCTCCGCCTGCTGTTTCTCCTGGTCTATGGCATCGGCAGCCGCGTTCTTATCGTCCTCAACCTGCTGCTGAGCCTGGTCGTACGCGTCCTGAGCGGCCTGCTGCTGGTCAGCCGCTTCCTGCTCGGCGTCGGAGGCCTGCTGCATATTCTGTTGCGCGTCGTTGTAGGCTTGCTGAGCGTCCTCGAACTCCTGCTTGGACTGCTCCAGCGTTTTCTGCTGAGATTGCGCGGGCGCCGGTGCAGCTGTCTGCTCGACTGCCTGCGTCTGAGTTTGAGCCGGGGTCTGGACCTGCGTCTGCGCCACCGGGGCCTGCGCAGCAGCCGATTGACCCGCCGGCGTAGGCGCGGGCTGTGCCGCATCCTCAGGCGCTGCTGCCTGCTCCTGTGGGGCCGGCTCTTCCGCAGCTCCTTCGGGTGTAGCCGCGTAAGCCATCTGGCCGCCCAGCGGGCACGCCACCAGCCCGGCGATAAACGCCGCGGCCGTCAGCCTCTTAACGGTGACAACCCCCCTCCGATTGGTTTTCTGCTCGCTGACCAGATGCTTCGGCTGATACATCATGACTCACGCATCCTTTTCTTCCGACCCGATAGGCTGCGTTGCCGCGAGAACCGCACAGCGCCGTCCTCTTCAGCAATGTGCAGATATAGTGAAGTATAGTCCCTGCGAGACCCGTCAAAGCGCACGTCATCAAGCGTTTACACGGGCGGGCGAGAAGATCGGCGAAGAGCGCAGGGAGCGGTTTCCTGGAGCGGGCGAACGCGAGCAAGCCGTACGCGCCCGCGGTAAAACCCGCAAGCACCGCCGGCCCGGACCCCGCGCTTTTCGCCCACCGCTCCTGCGCGGGCGCCTCTCGCCGGCGCGCCTCTCGCCGGCGCGCTTCTCGTCCGCGACACGCACGCGAGCACTCCCGCCGCCCCGCGCTTCTCGCCCGCTGGCACCTCACGCGCGCACCCCCGCCGCCCCGCGCTTCTCGCCCGCTGGCACCTCACGCGCGCAAACTATCACGCTCCTGTGTACATTCGTTTTCCGCGAAAATTCACGCTGCAGGGCGGCGGCGCAAGAACTATGGTGGTTGCTGTTCGTTGGTCCATAAGTCCGCGACAAAGGAGATTCACCATGACTACCAACGCCACAACTCCCAATCAACCGCTGTACCAGCGCAAAGGCGCCTACATTCCGCGCGTGGCCGCCGTGCACGACCTGTGCGGATACGGCAAGTGCTCCCTGGGCGTTGCCATTCCTGTTTTGTCCGCCGCCGGCTGCGACGTTTGCCCCGTGCCAACCGGCCTGTTCAGCAGCCACACCGCCTTCCCCGGCTGGTACATGCACGACACCACCGACATCCTGCCGGATTACCTCAACGCATGGAAGGGCATCGGCGTTGAGATCGACGCGGTGTACTCCGGCTTTCTGGGCGCGCCTGAGCAGGTTGACCGCATCCGCGACATCTACGCCACCTACCCCGAGGCCCTGCGCGTGGTAGACCCCGTTATGGCCGACCACGGCAAGGTGTACCCCACCTACACCTCCGAGCTCTGCCAGGCCATGGCCGAGCTGGCCCAAGGCGCCGACATTCTCACGCCCAACCTCACCGAGGCGGCCATCATCCTGGGCGAGCCTATCGGCGATGCTTGGGCGGGCGAGAACATCACCGACGACGAGGCGCACCGCCTGGTAGACGGCCTACTCGCCAAGGGCACCAAGACCGTGGTGCTCAAGGGCATCCAGCGCGGCGACGGCGTGATCCGCAATTTCGTAGGCTCGCAGGGCGGCGCGTTCTTCGAGGTGAGCAACGAGCTGCTGCCGTACATGCTGCACGGCACCGGCGACCTGTACTGCTCGTGTCTGCTGGCCGCCGTGATGGCCGGCCGCACCGTTGAGGAATCCGTACGCTTTGCCGGCGACTTTGTGCACGACGCGATGATCGTCAGCTCCAAGCAGCCCGAGTTCCAGGCGCGCGGCGTAAGCTTCGAGCCGCTGCTGGGCCGCGTGGCCGCGCTGCTGCAGAAGTAGCGCAAGAAGCGCGGGCGGACGGCGCGAGCCACCGGCTGGCAAAGGCCGCCGGGCGAGAAGCACCTCGCCTGGCGGTTTTTTCATGGGATGAGAACGGGGTGGTAGGGGCCGGCGGCAGGACCCGCGACATCATCGCGTCACGCATGTCGCAGATGTGTCGCAGATGACGGCTGGCGAAACCTGGGCAAGCGCGCTTACGCATCCACGCCGGGCACCACCCGCACGCGTCTTACGCCTCCGCGGACGTTGCCTCGCTGCCATTCTCCGCCGGCTCGGCGTTCTCGGTGCCCTCTTCCGCCTCGGCGGCCTTTGCGTCCTCCTCGGACGCCGCGTCCTCGTCGCCGGCGAGCACCGAGCTCAGCGACAGCGAGTTGATCTGGTTCTGGATCCGCTCGGCGATCTCCTTGTCCACACCGGTGATACGGCACTCCCAGTCGATGCCGTTGGCGCCCTTAGACTGGTGCTTGGTCCACGTGAACGTCAGCGCCGACTTGATCCGCCCCTGCGGCTGGATGAACCCGAAAAACGAGCTGGTCTGGAACACGCCCTTGTCGTCCACCACCACGGAAACGTTGTACACCACGCGGTTGATCTTCTCGTTTAGAAACGCGTTGGTGGCCAGCGCCGTGGCCTGGATCTGCGAGGTCGAAAGCAGCTCGAGCTCGTTTTTGGCGGTGGTGTCGGTCACCGTGACCTCGATCACACCCATATTCTCGTCGGCCGTGTCGATGGTGTAGCTGGTGGGAAACTGCGTGTAGCCGGTCCCCCACTCCACGCCGCCCTGCAGCGCGCGGTCCACGGTTTCGTAGTTGACCTCGTCGGAAAGCTTGTTGGTGTTCACACGGCGAGAAAAACCGTAGCCCACCTGCAGCCCCACCACGATCACCAGCACCACAGCCAGAAAAATGCCCGCAGCCAGCTTGATGGTGCGATCGGCCACGGCAACCGAGCCGGACGGATCCTCACCCGAAAGCGGGTCGACCACGCGGGCGTGGGTGCGCTCGCGCTTGCGGAGCGCTCGCTCGCGGCCGGCGGGGGTCAGCGCCAAGACGCCGGATTCATCAAGCTCCGAGAACAGCTCCTGCACTTCCTCGGGCGTTGGCTGCGGTTTCTGTGACATGCAAGGCCTTTGCTAGGGTCGGTACGGGCGGTTGGAAATAGTGCCAACAGCCCGTCATTATACGAGTGCCGTATGCAGAAAGCGTAGCGGTCAGCAAAAAGCTTGCTTAAGATGTGCCCGCGGGGCGGGCGGGGTGGCAGAGCGAGCGAGACGGACAGGGCACCGGAGTGGGCGTAGCAAGCGGGGTGAAACGACGGTTACGCATCTCTCTGCCGTGTCGGCGAGGCAATGTTCCGGTTACGCATCTCTTCTCGCCCACGATTTGCATAACAGTCTGTATTTGCAATCCGTCTACCTGCGCAAACGGAAAATGTTTCGGTTATGCCGCATAAACTTGCGAGAAAAGCTATGCATAACCGAAACATTCCCCAAGCCGCCAGGGTTCGCCGCGCGCTGGCGCCCCCCCCGCCGCCAGCAGCGCCGCCGCCCGCCGCACCGGGCGCGCGCTCTTCTCGACAGCTACACCTCGTGCGCCCGCTTGCCCTCGAACTGCATGCGGTAATAGCGCGCGTAGGTGCCACCGCGGGCGAGAAGCTCCTCGTGTGTGCCGCGCTCGACCACGCGCCCGGCTTCCATCGTCACAATCTCGTCGGCGTTCTTGATGGTGGAAAGGCGGTGCGCGATGATCAGCGTGGTGCGGTCGCGCGCCAGCTCCTCCAGGCTTTCCTGCACGGCCTCCTCGCTCTCGTTGTCGAGCGCGCTGGTGGCCTCGTCCAAAATCAGAATCGCGGGGTTCTTCAGAAACACGCGGGCAATCGCCACGCGCTGCTTCTGCCCGCCCGAAAGGCGGCTGCCGCGCTCGCCCACCACGGTGTCGTACCCCTCCGGCAGGCTGGCGATAAACTCGTGGATGTTGGCGCGGCGGGCAGCCTGCTCGATCTCGGCTTGGCTGGCACCCGGGCGGCCGTAGGCGATGTTCTCGCCGATGGTGCCGTCAAACAGGTACACGTCCTGCTGCACCAGGCCAATAGCCTCGCGCAGGGAGCGTTGCGTCACGTTGCGCACGTCCTGGCCGTCGATGGTGATGGAGCCTGAAAGCACGTCGTAGAAGCGCGGCAACAGCGAGCACGTGGTGGTTTTGCCACCGCCCGACGGCCCTACCAGCGCGATCGTCTCACCCGGTTTGATCGCAAGGGAGAGATGGTCGATCACCGGGCGGTCGGCGCCGGCCGCGGTGCCACCGTCGGAGGCGGCAGCCGTGCCCGCCGGGGTCTCGCGCAGCTCGGCGTTCTCGTAGCTGAAGCACACGTCGCGGTACTCAACGGCGCCGTCGGTCACCACGAGGTCGGGCGCGCCGGGCTTGTCCTCGATGTCGGGCATGGTGTTCAGCACCTCGTCCATGCGCCTGAAGCCTGCGATGGCCTTCTGGATGTTCTCGGTCGAGTTCACTAACGTCTCAACCGGCGTGGTGAACAGGCTGATGTACAGCGCAAACGTGGCCATGTCCACCGGGCTCATCTGCCCTTGCGCCACCAGGTAGCCGCCCAGCACCACAATGGTGGTGAACAACGCGCCGGTCATGAGCGCGCTGGTGGCCTGATAGGTGCCCATCACGCGGTACATGGCCTCTTTGGAGCTCAGGTAGCGGTCGTTGGAGCGGCGGAACTTGGAGCGCTCGGCCTCCTCGTTGGCGAAGCTCTTCACCACGCGCATGCCCGACAGGCTGTCCTGCAGCTGCGCGTTCACGCCGGAGATCTTCACGCGGTTGTCGGAGTACACGGCGCGCATGCGGAAGTTCTGGCGCACCATCACCACAACGAAGATCGCGGTGATGACGGCCATCACGCCCGCCAGCACCGGCGAGATGGTGAACAGGATCACGAACGCGCCGACAATCTCGATGCCGCAGGTGATGATCCACTCCGGCACATGGTGGGCGGCCTCGCAGATGTCGAACAGGTCGTTCACCACGCGGCTCATCATGTCGCCCGAGCTGTGCGCGTCAAAATACGCAAACGAGAAGCGCTCGTACTGGTCGAACAGGTCCTCGCGCATGCGCGACTCCATACGCGCACCCATGATATGTCCCTGTGCGGACACAAAGTAGCGGCACGCGCAGCGGACGAGGTACATCACCACGAGGCCGAGCGCGATCATGCCGAGCGCACCCATGATGGCCTGGCTGCCCTCGGTGAACAGCCCGCCGGTGAGCGAGCGCAAGATGCTGGGGAAGGCAAGGTCGATGCCGGCGATGACCAGCGCGCACACCGTATCGGCTATGAACAGGTGCTTCTCGGGTCCGTAATATGCCAAAAAGCGACGGAACATGCTGGGATGACGAACGTCTGCTGATTTGCTCACAGTGATCTACCTCGGATGTTGGTGGCTGATAACCAGCAGGTAAGCATAGCACGTATGACGCGGCGGTTGGCGCGCGGGTGCGGATGGGGGCGGCGCGGCGGGCGGGCAGCGGAGCGTTTGGTCGCCGCCGTGTCGTATAAGCGTCGAGAAGCGCAGAGCAGCAGCTCGCTTGCCCGCGGTTCCGTCGTGCAATCAGCGGGAGCGGGGCAGACGGACGCGCGAGAAGCTCGGTTGCCCGCTTTTCCGACATGCAGGCGAGCAGCGCGGGGCAACGCGCCGCCGGATGCCCGCCTTCCCGACATGCAAGTGAGTGCGGGCGGCCGGTTGATCGCTTTTTCGACATCGCGGATACGGTTAGGAGCTGAAGCGACATCTAATTCCCGGATTTCCGGGAGTTGGATGCGGCCTGGGCGACCAAACGCTCGTTAGATGTCGTAAGAGCGATCAGCCGAGGGCCTACGTGACGCTTCCGCGGGCAACGGCGCGGGAAGCTATGCGTAACCGTCACTTCCTCGGAGCCGCAGGAACCAGACGCGACAGTTGCCCGCGATCTTGTCGCACAAGTGCGGGCGCATAAGCTTGTGGGGAACGACAAGGCATGCGCAACCGTCGCTTCTCCACCAGAGCGGGAGACAAACCCCGGCGAGTAACGGCAAGGCGCCCGTCTACTTGAGCCGGGCGCCCTGTTTACCGCTTATGTGCGCACGTCGCGTGCGTCAAACCCGCAGGTTCGCACTACTCCCGACGAGAACGACGACGAGAGACCCACGCGCCGAGCAGCGCCATGATGCCCGCGCCGCCGGTTGCCGCTGTAGCGATCATGCCAGCGTCGGCAGTGGTGGGCAGCCCGCCGTTCTCAGAGTCGCCACCGCCAGCCGCGCTGCTGCCCGAATCATTGTCGGAACCAGCGCTGTTATCGACCGAACCGCCGTTGTCGGAACCGCCATTGCCGCCTGCGTTGTTATCGCCATTGCCGGAACCGCCATTGCCGCCTGCGTTGTTATCGCCATTGCCGGAACCGGGCGTCTGCCCCTGGCCATCCTGCCCCTGGCCCTGGCCACCGCCCTGCGAAGGATCGGTCACCACAATGGTCACCGTGGCCGTAACGGCCGAGTCACTCGCCAGCGTAACCGTAACAGTCTTTTCGCCCGCTGTAGCCATGTTCGGAGCAATCACCTGGTACGCGCTAGGCTCGAGCCTCTCAACCGAACCGTCGTCGTACACCAGCTCAACGCTCAGCGACGTCGGGTCAAACGAATCGCCCAGCATGTAGTCCGTCTTGGCCGCCGTAACGTTCAGCTTCTCGGCCGAACGCGGAACGGTAACGGTCACCTGGGCAGACACGCCCTCGCCGTTGGTCGCGGTGATGACCGCCGTGCCGCCGCGCAGCGCCGTAACCACGCCGTCCTCGCTCACCGTGGCAACCGCCGGATCGGACGAAGCCCACGTCACGTCCTGGTAATAGGCGTCCGCCGGGGTAACGGAAGCGCTCAGGCTCAGCTTGGACCCGCGGGAAAGCTCGACCGCGCCGTTCTCAACACCCTCGCCGGTGATGGTTACCGCCTCGGCGTGCACCAGATCCTTCACGTTCACGGTCAGCGTTACCGTGAAGCCGCCCTCGGCCGTAACGCCCTTCACCGTGAAGCTCGTGCCACCCTTGCCGTCGGCCCAGGCGTTGGGCGAAAGCTCGCCCCACACCACGCCGACCTTCTTGGTGCTGCCGTCGCTCATGACAAGCTCAACGCTCTCGGGCAGCTTGGGCGCAACGGTCTCGTACGTCTCCACCGGAGCAAGGTCCTTCACGCCCGTGGCGTACACCTCGTCGCCGCCCTCGGCCACCAGCTGGATCGTAGCCTTGGCAGCAAGGTCGGTGCCCGCAACCGTACCGGTAATGGCAATCTTGCCCGGCTTGGAAAGCGCGTCGGCGGTCAGGTCCTCAAGGTTCCAGCTCACGTTGAGCAGGCCCCGCGTGCCGTCGGAGTACGTCACCGCAACCTGACCAGGCAGCCCCAGCGCAATCTCGTCGCGGCTGGCCGAACCGCCGTCGGGGATCACCGCGGTGTAGGTGAAGGAACCAACCGACTGCACCGTGCGCTCGGACTTGGTCACCGTTACGTACGCCACAGCCGGAGCGTCCACGCCGTCAACCGTGCCGTGCATCACGTACGTGCCGGGCGTGTCAAAGTCAACGTCGTCGAAGTTCCAGGTAACGTCGGCCACCATTACGTCACCATTGGAGTAGTACACCGCTGTCGAGGCGTACGAGCTGTTGTAATCGTCCGTCATGCTGGTCGTGCCGCCCTGGCCAACGAACGCGTACTGCGGCATCACGCAGCTCACCACGGGCTCGTCAGACTCCTCCACCACGTCGATCGTGGCCGTTACCCGGCCACCCGTAGCAGCGAGCGCACGCGCAACCGCCGCCGGCGCCGAAGCCAGGTCGTCAACCGTGCCGTTAACGGTTAGGGTGCCGGTCTGCGCAATCTGGCTGTAGGTAATGTCGTCCCACGTGACGTCAAGCGGAACCACCGCGCCGTCGCTCAGCTCAACGGGCAGCGTGCCGGGCAGCATGGGCATATGGCCAACCTCGGTGGTGAGGTTGAGCAGGCCGTTCAGGTCCTTCTCGTCAACAACGCCCGTTGCCTCAACCACCTTGACGGGGATCATCACGGACATCTCTTGGCCGCCGACATACAGCGTGCCCTCAACGCTAAAGGTGGCACCGGCCTCCTGATACGCGCTGCCGGGAATCTCATCCAACCCGCCCAAGTAGACCTCCTGCTTGGAGCCCGTGCTAGTGGTGACGGAAACGCACGCAGGAATCTGGGGGGCTACGCCCGGGGCGGTCGTGATCTCGGGAATATGCACGCTGGCAATGGACGCTACCTCAACCGTGGCTGTTACCTTGGCCTTGGACGTGCCCACCGTACCTTCAACGGTGAACGTGGTGCCGTCCTTGTCCGCCGCGTACTGCGCCGGGTCGATCTTGTCCCAGGTGACCGTGGAATACATAGTGGTGTCGGTGCTCTTCTGGCCAGTAAGGGACGAGAAGAACGAGACGATAGCCGCAAGCGGGTTGGCGTTGCCGAGGGTGACCTCGACGGTGCCGGGAAGCACGGGGGCGTTACCCGGCGTGGTCCACACGTTCACTTCCTCTTGGTCAACAACCGAGGAGTACACCTCGAAGGTGACCTCGGCCTTGCCGGCAACCGTCACTCTCCCGTTGTTGATCCACCCATCGACCGTAACCGTATGGGTGCCGGCCGTAGCGAACGTATCCTTAGAGACATTCGCGGGATCGGCGCTGAAGTTCATCTCCTTGGTGGTGGCGCCGGAACCGTCATCAACCTCCACGGTGCAGGGCCCGTAGATCGAGCTGGGCACGTCACCCTGCAGCACCGCTATCGGCTCCGTTGCCTTGGCCGTTGAAACAAGCTTGTACGAGTGAACGGTAACCTGCTGGGTCTTGCCGGCCGCCGTAGCGGTAAACGTGTAGGTGCCGGGCGTGGTGAGGAACGCCTCGTCAACGTTCTCCCAGGTAACCGGCACGACAACATTCGAGCCATCCTCAAGGTACGCGCCTGTTTGCTGCGGCAACACATAACTGACGTCGGTCGTGTCATTCGTGTTGATGAGGTACTCGATCGAGTCGTCGATCCCGAGAAGCGAGGCCACCGCACCCACCTTGACGTGGGTCACCAGCTTGGTAGACGTACCCACGATGGAACCCGCAACGTCAAACGTGCCGGGCTGCGCGTAGGCGCTCGGGTCAACCGCGTCCCACAGCACGCGGTTGTTGAGGCTGATCGTATCGCCGTTCTCAAGCGTAACGTTCAGGTAGCTCGTCGAAAGCTGCGGCGCAACGCCCACGGCCGTGGATACCGAGTACTCCAGGCCCTCAACGGCGTTGTACACCGAAACCTTGGCCACCACCGGATACTCGGAACCAGTGATGTAGCCGTTGACCTCGAACGTGTTGCCCGCCTTGGCATACTGCGCAGGATCGGGCGTCTCCCACTGCACGTTGATGTAGCGCTCGGTGCCGTCGGACATGGTCATTGAAACGCTGCTGGGCAGCTGAGGCGCCACGCCGGCGAGCGTGCTCACCGGGATGGCGTCGCGCGCGGGCTGCGTCCACAGCACGTCGATCTGCTGTTCAACGGCCTTGGCGCCGCCGTACACCGTGGTGCCGTGCACCGTGATGGGCGAATCGTCCGCAACGATCTTGTCGGGCGAGACATACTCCCAGTCAACCCGCTCAGAGCCGGTGGTGCCGTCGGTGTACGTAACGCTCACGCTGTAGGGCAGCGAGGGCATAACGCCCTCGTTAGTGGTCAGCGGGGCGGGGTTGGAAACGCTTGCGATCCCCACAACCGTCACGTGCACCGTCACCGGCAGGTCGGTTCCGTCGATGGTGCCCTGCACGTCAAACGTGCCCACACGGTTAAAGAGGTCGGTGCTGGGCCAATCCCACGTTACGCTGAGGGAACGAGAAACACCCTCAGAGTCCACAACCTGGATATTTCCAGGCAGGCTGTTCTCGCCCTGCGTTACCTTGTAATCCATCTCCTGGTCGTAGCTCGTTGCGTCAACCACGATAACGTGGCAGATCGCGCGCTCGTCGGTACCCGGCAGCGTGCCTTCGATGTCAAAGGTGCCCGCCTGGCTCAAGCGCGGATCATCCTCCGCGGGGTATTCCCAGTCAGGATCCACGAAATCGTAGCCGAGCTCGTACTCAATGTTGACGCCACCGATGTAGCCAACGGTGTCACCTGCAGCGATAACCACCGAGGTGTCGGAGATCGACACGATGTCGGACACGCGCACCTCGGCGCGGGCACGAATGCTCGAGCCGGCAACCGTGCCCATAACCTCGAAGTAGCCGCTCTCGGCATAGTCTGCCGGGTCAATCTCATCCCACGTGACGCTCACCGAGCGCTGCTCGCCCGTAGACAGCTCGATGGATACCGAGCTGGGCATCTCGGGCGCGTAACCCGGCGTGGTGTAAACCTGCACCGGATACACCTCGCGGATCTCCAGCACGTGCACCGTGGAGGAAACCTCAACGTTGCTGCCGGACAACGTGCCGGTAACCGTGTAGTCGCCGGCCGTAGCAAGACCCGCCTGGGCCGCAGCCTTTTCATCCTCATTCCAGTTGATCTGGGAACTCCAGACGCTGCCGTCGTCCATCGTGACGTTGGCGTAGTACGGGAGGTTCAGATACGTCATGCCAGTGTATGCAACCACCGAGAGGTCATTGATGCTGGCAACTTCGCGAACGGTAACCGTAGCATGGAAGGTTACCGACCCAAACGTCGTGCCGGGCGCCCCCTGCTGCGTGAGGTCGTACGTGCCTGCCTGAGTTGCATAGCCGTTTTCGTCCATCGGCATGTCGCCAACCCACGAGCCGTAAAGGTAGACCGTGTCCGTCTCGCCCGTTTCCGCACACGTAAGGTCAATCGACTGGTTAACCAAAACACTGTCGGGGTCAAAGCCAACGGGAACCGATACGGACGGTGCGGTGTACGTCCAGGTCTTGCCGTCCAGCTCGACTGACTGCGTGCCGTTTGCATTGGACTCAGCCGTTGCGGGCTCCGCGGCCTGCGGGGCAGGCGTTGCGGCGTTGGCGGCCTCGGGAGCTTCGGCGTCGGCTGGCGCTTCGGCCGCGTCAGTGTTGTCCTGATCGGCGGCAACAACCGTCAGCTTAAGCGTTGCCGGCTGCTCGGAACCCTCAACAGCACCCACCAGCGTGTACGTGCCCGCCGGCAAGTCGGCCGGATCCGCGCTGTTCTCGCCGTCAACCGACCACGTAACCGCGCGCTGCTCCGTAGAGCCGTCGCTCATCTCGACCGAAACCTGCTGCGGCAAAGACACCGAGCCCTCGGCCACCGCCTGGGCATCGGGATTCACCACGCGCTCAACCGTGGGCTCCGCCTGCTCTTCGGTGGCGTCGGAGTCAGATGCGGCAGGGGTGGCCGCCGCAGCCGGCGCGTCTTCCGCCGTGGCAGAGGCTTCAGCCGGAGCCGCTGCGGCAGGAGCAGCGTCCGTTGCCGCCGCCTCGGACGCTTGCGCCCGCGCGGCGCCCTGCTCTGCCTGCGCAGCGGGCTCCGCCGGTTGCGCGATGACGGGCAGCGGCGTGGAGCCAACGGTCAGCGCAGTTACCAGCCCCGCCGTCACCGCCAAATTGGTTCTTCTTCTCATGCGAGCACTACCTCCAAAAAGATCGACCCTGTAGCGCGGTGGACGATCTCGACCGTATCGCCACACTCATGTGCTCAACTTTAAATCTCTTTGAAAGGCAGCGCATTAGCATATGCTAATGCGGAAGAAGCATAGCTCATTCTGTAAGGGACGCTGTAGGCGCGGGGCGGGTTGCCCCGGTTGCGCGCCCTCTTGTCCGATAAGCGCCAGGCACCACAAGCCGGCGGTGCAGTTGCCCGCGGTTCTGCTCGATAAGCACCGGGCAGCGTGACGGGTGGAAGCGGTTGCCCGCAGACTCGTCGCGCAAGCGGCTGGAGGGACCCGGTTGCCCGCGACAATGACGTGCAGGCCCCCGGTTGGCCGCGTCGGCGGCAGCCAAGCCTCCGGTTGACCGCTGTCATCGCAGGTAACTTCCATTTGGTCGTTCGAATCGCAGCTAAATCCCGGATTTCCGGGATTTAGCTAACGTCGGAGCGACCAAACGCTTCGACGGCGACAGAAGCGCGGGCAACCGAGCCCTTGCGCGACGCGCCGGCGACCAGCCGCACATCCCGCAGCCCAGTTGCCCGCCCTTCTGTCCGCTAAGCGCCAAGCGGTGCGGAGCGGCGGCGCAATTGCCCGTCAGTTCGTCCGGTAAGGATCGGGCGAAGCCCGCGGCAAGACCAGCTGCCCGCGATTCTGTCCGATAAGGGCTGGGCGAAATGTGCGGCAAGCCCGGTTGCCCGCAGATTCGTCGCGCAAGCAGCTAGAGGGGCCGCGGTTGCCCGCGACAATGACGCGCAGGCGGCCAACCGCATGCCCCGCAGCGCGGTTGCCCGCGGGCTCGTCGCGCAAGCGGCCGCTCCGCGGGCTACAGCCGGTGAGCCATGGCGTCGCAGGCAAGCGCGCCCACCACGGTCTTGGCATCCTCTATCTTGCCGTCCAGCACCGCGTCGATCAGCTCGGTCACGTCCACCAAGTCAACGTTGATAAACTCGTCGTCGTCCGGGTCGGCACCCACAAACGAGAGCTGCGTGGCAAAATACAGCCGAATAATCTCGTCGGTATAGCCCGGCGACGGCGCGATGGAAGTCAGGTACGCGATGCGGCCGGCCTCAAAGCCGGTCTCCTCGCGCAGCTCGCGCTTGGCAGCCTCCAACGGATCCTCGCCGGGCTCGAGCTTGCCAGCCGGAATCTCCACCGTCACGCGGTCGAGCGCCGTGCGATACTGCCTCACCAGCGCAATCTTGCCCGAATCCGTCAGCGCCACAACCCCGACGCCACCAGGGTGGCGCACGATGTCGCGATGCGCCAGCGCGCCGCTGGGAAGCTCAACGCGCAGGTCTTCCACGCGGATCACGCGGCCCTGCCAAGCGGTCTCGCCGTCGATGATGCTCTCGTGCAGCGCGGGGTCACGTTCGTCGTCATCGCCCAAAACCAGCGTGGGGGTAAGCTCCTCCGCCGCTTCAGCGTCCGTATCGTCCGCAACTTCCGCCACCCGCGCCGCAGCGCCTTGATCCGCCGTACGCGCGGAGGCATCAGAACCCTGAGAAGACGCGGTATCAACGGACGCACCGTCAACAGGCTCCGCCTGCTCCGCATGTTGATCGTCAAGAATCCCGTTGCGCATGTTGTCCATAGCTTCCTCCGCCGACGCCGCGGGCGCCCAAGCAGCCGCTGCTGCCCCCACCCGCCGTTGCACATTCGTTTGTGCTTATACCCACGCCGCCGGAGTGCGCGCATAACACTCGCTGCATATTGCGTTGCGTACGGAGAACGCGCGATGGCGCATAAAAACGATCGGCCAACCCTGAGGGTCGGAGCAGGGTTGGCCGATCAAAGTCTCCGGTATACCACCAGAGAGACTATATCATACCCTTATTTTTGAGAGCCCCCCGCGGTTTTATGTAAATGCACATTTCAACCATTTTTACACGGTTATCACAACGCACGACACCATGAAAATGAAGCGTGTGCGCAACCGTTTTGCACGCGCGCGGCTACGCAACGGGCGAGACGCCGCAAAGTCTGAGGGCGAAACACAACAAAGCCCGGGCCGAAGGGTCGGGTCCTCGGTCCGGGCTCGGAGGGTAGACCTTGTCCGAGCGGTCGAGCGTTCGGGCAAGGTTAATCGGGATACGCGTGGTAAAGCGTCTTGGCAATCCCCGTGGGCAGGTTACCGGCAAACCGCAACTTCAAACCCGCCCACCGGGACGTACTTGCTAGTGCTGCCGACGGCGGCGGATAACCACGCCACCGGCAACCAGCGCAATCGCCACAAGGGCAACGCCGCCGGCAACCATGGGCAGGTAGTCGCCCGTCACCGGGAGATTCTCGCCCGAGTCATCCGGCTCGCCAGGCGTTGCCGGCTCTTGGGGCTGGCTCGGCTCCGTGGGCTCAGCAGGCTCCTCCGGAGTTGTGGGCTCCTCGGGGGTCGTGGGCTCCTCAGGCTCAGCAGGCTCATCGGGCTCGGCGGTGTTCACAAACACCGGGCCCTCGTCACCATAGCTCACCGTGGCAACCAAGCTGCCCTGGCCGTTGTCGGTCACGCTCACGTGGATGGTACGCGTAGCGTCCGCATCGTAGGTAACGCCCTCCTGACCATCGTTGATCTCGGTAACGGTGTAGTCGTACTCGCCGGGTTCGGTGTACTCAACCTGCCCGAAGCTCACTGCGCCGTTGGCTGCGTTGGCAACCTTGGTCTGCTCGGGCATCGGAGCGCCCTCGGTTGCGGCCGCAAGCTCAAAGCTAAACTGACCGTCGGCAAGCTCAGCGTTCTCGAGCATCTTGGCAACGCCCAGCTGAGCGTATGCCGGCGCAGCCTCATAGGTGTTGGAGAAGGTCACGCCCTCAACATCCTTGCCGTTAAGCAGATAGGTCACCGTGGGCACCAGCGCGTGGGCGTCGGCATCCTCGGTCACCGTGACAACCACGGTGTACAGCGCATCATCGTAGGTGACGCCGCCGAGCGTGCCGGCCGCCTCGCGCACCGCATATACATAGGTGCCTTCGGCATTAAAGGGCAGGTCCTTGCCAAAGGCAAAGCTGCCGTCGGCGTTGTTGGTAGCCTGGTCGATAACCTCGTTGCCCTGCAGGAGCTCAAAGGTGAACTCGCCCGCGTTGAGCGCGCGGCCCGCAAGCTCCTTGGTTCCGGTAATCTGCGCAGAGCCGTTGGGGCCAACCACACCGGGCGTGGGCTCGTAGCTGTTGGTGAACACGATCTGCTTGCCCGCGGTGTCAACCGTGGCCTTAACGGCACCCTCACCTTCGGCAGCGTCGTCGGGGGCAACCGTTACCGTAACCGTGTAAACCTCGGTGCTGTAGGTAACGCCATTGGCCTTGCCGCCGGTACCCGGCCGGCCGTCGGCCCCAAGCTCCACCACCGTGTAGGTGTGGGTACCCAGGTCGTCAGCCGTGTAGGTGATCGGGTCAAAGGCAAAGCTCGCTGCGTTGCCGCTGGGGGTCCCGTTGGTGGTGCGGGCAACCTCCGTGCCGTTCTGGTCGAGCAGCACAAAGGTGTACGCGCCCTCGCTCAGCGACGCACCCGCGAAGCCGTTGGTCTCCAGCACCTTGGTGCCGCCCAGGTTCACCGAAACCTGACCGTCGTTGTAGACGTTGGTAAAGTCCATGCCCGTGGCAGACACCTGGCCGCTTGCGGCAGTCACGGTCTGATCGGTGATGACCAACTGACCGTCCTGGTCCTCAATCGTGAAGCTCAGGGTGTAGCGGGTGCCGTCGTAGGTGATGCCGGCCACGCTGCCCGCGTCCTCGGATACCGTGTAAACGTACTTGCCGGGTTCCGTAAAGGTGAGCTTGCCAAAGTTGAAGCTGCCGCTTGCGGCGTTCTTAACCGTGGAGCCGTTGCTGGGCGCCGGTGCCGTAACGCCGGCGGGCGTGACAACGTTGGCCATGGTAAAGCTGAACTGACCCTCTTGGAGCTGGAACTCACCGTGCTCGTTCTCCACCGTCTTGGTCCCCGAGAAGGGCGCCTTGACATCGGTAGTCACCGGCTTGGGCTGGTAGGTGTTGTTGAAGACAATGCCCTCAACGGACTTGCCGTCAGCCGTGATAGCGCGCGTGACCTCAAGCGTGCCGTTGGTCTGATCGGTGTCGTCAACCGTAAACGTCACGGTGTAGACCGTGGGGTCATACGTGTAGCCAGTAGCGGTACCGGACACCTCGCTTACCGTATAGGTATAGGTGCCGGGGGCAGCGAAGCTGAACGTACCGAAGTTGACAGTGCCGTCCACGTCGTTGGACACCACGCCGTCCTGCGGGCCGGCGGGCATCGGGGCGCCGGCGGCGGGCTCGATCTTGAACTGGAACGCGCCTGCCTCAATGCCCTTGCTCGCGCCGTTTACCGTCTTGGTGGCCGTGAGACCCGCAGTAGCAGCGGCGGGACTGTACGTGTTTTCAAAGACCAGCGTGGCAGGGCCGGAGATCACGTCGATACCCTTGGTGTCAGTCACCACAACAGTAAACGTCTGCTCGGCGGCGTTCGTCACGCCCTGCGTGGAGGATGTCTCGCGCACCGTGAACTGGTAGATGCCTACCTTGGTGAAGGTGATGTCCCAGCTGAAGGGAACCTCGACACCCTCGGTATCCTCGGAACCCGCCGCGGCTACGGCGTCGGCCTTGGTCAGCGTAACCGGGTTGGCAGAGTCGATCGTAAAGCCGGATGCGTCGTTGGCGTCCGCACTCACGAGCTCGAACGTAAACGCATCGCTGTCGATCCAGTCACGACCCGTCAAGACCTTGACGGCCGAAATGGTAGCGGTTTCAGACGTGGGAGCAGGATCGACCGGGTTGGTCACGGTGTTGGTGTCGACCGTGTACTTGTTATCTCCAATCGTCACCGTACCTTGGTTCTGAACCGTAGCACCCGAAGCAGACTTGAGCACCTCAACGTCAAAGGACGCCGTAAGCTCATCGCCCTGCCTTACATCGGTGAACGTCCAAGTAATCTCGCCATTCTCAATCACGTACTGGCCGCTTACGCTGTCATCAACAAGCTTGGTGTTCTCAGGTGCAGCATCTTTGATGACCACCTTGCTGTAGTCGGCGTTTGCCTTCCAAGAAATTGTGTACGTGAGAATATCGCCCACCGACACGTTGTCCCCATCGGTTACAGCGTTCTCGCCGGAAACACTTTTCTCGGGAGCAGGCGGCTCTTCAATCGGGTTGCTTACCGGGTTGGTATCGACCTTAGGGTTGTTGCCCACCTGGACGGTTGCGGTGTTCGTAACCTCGTCACGCTGCAGGGCGTCCTCGGTCACGCGAACCGCGAAGGAGACCGAACCAGTCGCGCCCGCGGGCACGTTCTTGATCGTCCATGCGATGTCACCGGCCGCACCCTCATCCGGGACGGTCGTCGGGTCGTTCTCGGCGGAGACGAAGACGGTCCCTTCGGGCACGGTGTCGCGCACCGTGACCGTTGCCGGCTGGGTCTCGGTATTGCGGTAGCTAATGGTGTACGTCAGCTCGTCGCCGATCGAGATCTCGTTGCCATTGTCGCTTGTGCCGTCGGGCTCACCAACTTCGACGGTCTTCTCGGGAAGGTCACCCGGGTTATAGGTGTTGGTGAACGTCGAGCCGCCATCAGCGGTCGAAGCGTTTTCGACCTTTGCCTCTATCTTGCCGGCCTCGAGCTTCACCTCGATGTCGTAGGTGAAGGTATGGTCGTCGTAGTTGATGGTACCATCCGCCGCGTCACCCGTGGGCACGACCTCGCGCACGGCAACCTGGAAGGTGCCTTCCTGCGTGAACGTGATCTGGCCGAACGTTACGGGAGCTGCGCCGTTCTCGCCCGCGGCACTGTTGGTTGCCGTCAGTCGATACCCGGTAACGGCATCACTTTCGTCGGTAATCGGCTCGGCACCGTCGGGCATGGTAACGCCGTCGAAGGTGGTTTCGCCGGTCGGCGTCACGACTGCCTCGAAGGTGAACTCACCCTCCTGGAGCCCCTGCTCGCGATCGCCCACGAGCACCTTGGTCACCTGGCCGGCAATGCTGCCGGGCTCGATGGTCTCATCGCCGGGGTCGAAGGTGTTGGTAAACGTTGCCGCGGCCGTCTGGTCTGCTTCGATGGTGCCCGTGTCACCGGCCTTCGTGGTGGTGTAGCCGTCGGCCGTGTAGTCCGCCTCAGTCACCGTGTATTCGGTCCCCTCGGGCAGACCCTCGATCGTCGCGGTTTCGCCGTCCTTGAGGTTGATGGTCGCGGAACCATTCTCGAAATCGAGTTTGACCACATCGTCGACGCCGGTCACCGTATAGGCACCCTCAAGCGGCTCGCCTGCAACGGAAGCCTCGACGGTAAAGGCGAAGTCCTTGGTCGTGTCGGCACCGGTGCCTGCCACCTTCTTGGTGATAGACAGGTTGCCCGTATGGACTGGATTCTCAACGGTGTTCGTGACATCCGGATCATGGTCGCCAATCTGGATGCTCGCCGTGTTGTTGATGGCGTCCTCGGTCACGGCGTCCTCGGTCACGCGGACCTGGAACGAAACCGTACCCGCAACGCCAGCAGCTTGCTCGCCGAGGCTCCAGGTCACAACGCCCGTCTCCTCGTTGTAGACGCCGCCGCTTGAGGCGCTGCCATCCACATATGCCGTACCGGCGGGAATCTCATCGGTCACCGTCACCGTGGCCTTCGCGGGCGACCCATTCGCATCGGTCACGTTGTTCACCCAGTTGATCGTGTAGGTGAGAACGTCGCCCACGGCAACCGGCTGGTCATCGATGCTCTCGCCGGTCTTGTTGCCGTCTGCGTTCGTCGCGAAGACATCCTTGGCCTCCGACGGCGTGAAGACGTTCGTGAAAGTGGATTCGCCCTCGTCGATGGTGCCCAGGTCGACCTTGGCAACCAGGTTGCCGTTCTCGTCCGGCGCAACGGTCACGTCGTAGACGAGCTTATGGCCATCGTAGGTGATGTTCTCGTCTGCCGGCTCCGGCACAACCTCCGCGATGGTCACCCGGTAGGTGCCCGCCGCGTTAAACGTGATGTCGCCGAAGTTCACCTTACCGTTTGCGTCACTCGTGCCCGTCGCAGGGTCAGGCAGCTCGAAACCATCAGTCACCATGGCGCCAACGGTGATGTTCTCCACCCCGAGGCTAAACGTGTAGCCCGCGGGGCTGCGGTCCTCGTCGGAACCGCCGCCGAGCACCTGCTTCGTAATGCCCGGCGTGATGCTCGCCGGGTTGAACGTCTCCGGCACGAGGTTGTACGTGTTCGTGAACGTCACCGATGCGGGAGCGTCTTCAGGCATCGTGCCCGCTGCCTTGGCGTTAGCGACGTCGTTGGTGTCGGCGCCCTTGATGGCCGTCAGCTTGTAGCCACTTGTGTTAGTAGCGTTCTGCTCAACGACGGTGTATGCAAGCCCCTCAACGTTCGGAATCGTGATCGACTCACCGCCGGCAAGCTTGAAGGCTGCTACGCCCTCGTTGTTGAACGCGAGCTCAACCTCCTTGCCCTCCGCATCCGTTGCCATCACTTTTTTGCCGGCAAGGTCCTTAATGGTCAGCTCGAAGTCGAACGTCACACCCGTCGGCGCCTGCAGGCTCCCCGTCGCGGTCTCAACAACCTTTCGGATGGTGAGGCTCTGCGGGTGCTCGACCGGGTTTGTAACGGTGTTCGTGGTCACCAACGGGTCGTTGTTCAGCTGAACCGTCGCGTTGTTCTCGACGGCGACGGTCTGCAGGGCCTCCTCGGTCACGCGAACCGCGAAGGAGACCGAACCAGTCGCGCCCGCGGGCACGTTCTTGATCGTCCATGCGATGTCACCGGCCGCACCCTCATCCGGGACGGTCGTCGGGTCGTTCTCGGCGGAGACGAAGACGGTCCCTTCGGGCACGGTGTCGCGCACCGTGACCGTTGCCGACTGGGTCTCGGTATTGCGGTAGCTGATGGTGTAGGTGAGCACGTCGCCCACCGAGACCTCATTGCCGTCGATGCTCACGCCCTTCGCGTCTCCCGTCTCGGCGTCGGTCGCAAAGACATCCTTCTCCGGCACGTAGTTCACGGTGGTGTTCGTATTGACGCCGTTCACCGTCGCGGTGTTTTCGAGCACGCCATCCACGCCCACGCCGGTCACCGTCACGTCGAACTCGACCGTGCCGTTCGCACCGGCGGGCTGATTCTCGAGCGTCCAGGTCAACGTATGCGCATCCGCATTGTAGGTCGGCCTCGGGTTCGCGGCAGCATCCTCTTGATACTCCACACCCGCGGGCAGCTTATCCACGATCGTGACGGCGGCTTCCGCATTCCCGCTGTTCACCCAGTTGATCACATAGTGGAGCGTATTGCCCACGCTCACCAGGTTGCCATCGATGCTCAGACCTTTGTCATCCTGAACGTCCTTGCTGATGTAGGGCACGCTCAGCATGCCGTTGTTGCCCTGATAGATGCAGAAGATGCCGTTGCCCGCATAGGTCGGGAACCGCACGGTCTGAGCCGTGTCAGTCGCGTTGCCGTTCTCGGCCTTGTCCTCAACGTAGTCCGCCAGGTAGCCCAAGCGCGGCGCGCCCTGTTTCAGGCAGAGCTGGCCACCGCTATTGTGAGTGGTGTATTCGGCGCTCTGAATCTCGGCACCGGTACGCTCAACCACGGCGGTCACCAAGTCATTCTCGTTGGTGGCGCCTTCAGGCAGGCTGGGGTTCTCGTTCACATCGTAGTACTGCGTCTTGAAGTAATAGGTGTCGTTCGAGCTGAACTCGGTCGCCGGCTCCGTGCAAGCCGCATCCATATACAGCGGGATGTCTTCCTGCACATAGTAGAACGGGTTGTCGCTCGCCGGTGTGTACTCAACATAGGTGTCGCCCACCGACTCTTTGCCGTTGCCGTTGTCCTCGACCTGACCACTGAAGTAGTTCGTGAAGAACTCGACGGCACCGCCCTCGGTGTGCGCCTGGATGTAGTCATTGCTCACTACATCGGTGTTGAGCGTGCCGTCCGCGTTCACCACGTCGTCGTTCAGGTTCACGCTATAAACAAGACGCAGCGGGTAGGCGTCGACGGTACGCGTGTATGTCTGATCATCGCTTACGCTACCGTCACTGTTGACGCCAACGTACTCAACGCGCAGCGGAATCGCCGTGGCGGGGATGCGCACCACGAGTACCGCACGCCCGTTGGTGTTGGTGTAGGCGAAGATGTCGATCTCGCTGGCATCGTGAGTGCCATAAACAGGGCTGATGATTTCACCCGAGAAGGTGTACTTGGTGATTTCCTTGTTGTCGTCGACATTCGGCAGGAACGACGTGTCGCCGCTGTAAAGCTGCTTACCATCGTTCTTAAGTTCGAAGCTGTGTCCAGCCCAGATGAGCTTCTTTACCGAGCCAACCTCCATGTAGTCGCCCAAAGTGTCGACATACGTGATGTAGCCGCTTTCCGCAGGGTTACCACCCTCAATTTCGGTCGGGGCTTTGGCGCTCTCGGTGATGGCATTCGTAATCTGCTGGAATGCGTCGTTAAGGTCGCTAGCATCCTCCGCAGGGAAGTACTCATCAACATAGGTCGGCGCGCCCGCCTGCAGATCCATATCGTCGAGCGGATGCGAAACCTGGAGCGTTGCCTTATTTCTATCGCTGTTGGTAACGTACGTGACGCTGGGCCGCTTGCCCTGCATGTATTCATTCCAAGCGTCAATGATTAGCCCGACCTGTTCGAAGCCCTCCTGATCGTAGCTGCTACTCGTTGACCCCCATGCTGGGTTGTTCACATTCAGCTTGCTTGCATCCCAATTATCAGCCGGATTGAGCACCATATTCGCCAACGCAACCATGTTCTTGTTCTGCTGGTTGATGCCAAAACCTATGGTATACATGCTCGCCTGGGCTTGCCCGGCGTTTGCGAGTGGGTCAGATGCAGAAGCGTAGTGATCTGTGATGCGCTCTTTGTAGAGTTGGGCAGTCAGCATGGGCAGCAAGCCGTTTGCGCTCCACGCATGATTGTTGTCGCCCCAAAAATCGCTGCTCCTGAGGTTCTCGCTGTACCACGCACCGGTGGGCTCTGCCACCGTAGTGGGCGCGCCATCGGACATGAGCACGACGTTGGGGATGCGCGAGTACGTCTTGCCGTCCCCTTCGTAAGTGAAGGTCGTATCATTCGCGTCTGCGAGGATCCGCATGCCCGTATTCAGGCCGAGCTGGATGTTGGTAACAGACGCCGTGCTGGCCTCGTTATGATTAATGTTGCATTCCACGGTCGAGTCGGCGTCTCCCGTGGGCTTTCCCCCATCGTCGTATTCCAACTTGTAGGTGCCAAGCGTTAGATAATCCCCTTCGCTCTCGGTAATCGAAGCGACCCGCGAATCATCAAGCCGCGTCAGAGGGAGCAATGTCGTGACATCGCGATTGAAGGTCACGATGGCAATTCGGTTTTCCGGATTATCGTTCGCCAGCGAACGGATCGCATCGTTCAGCGACTTAACCATCGCATAAATGCGCGAGCTCTCTTTGGAATCCGCCTCGGTGCTATCCGCTCTCCACGTCATGCTCGCGGAGAAATCGAGCACGAACACGACGTCAACCGGAACCTTGGGCAGGCTCGTGATCTCCTGCGTGGTGGCGAGCGCGGAGTAGGTCACGAGGAAGTCCTCGTCCGCGTCCTTCTTGACCGTTGTGCTGCCAGTGTTGCCGCTGCCGGTAAACACAACATCTTCCGTGCTCACCGACTTATCGGTCCAGATGCGACCGGCGTTGCGCGTGGAGCCGGTCTCGCCGAGCGCGATGTTGTAGGAGTAGCGCGTGTCACCATCGGCCGTGCGCTCAGCAGCATCGCTTGCGGCGCGCGTGTCACCATCCGCTTGGGTGCTTATTCCTAAGGCTTTTGCCACGTCTCCGATTACCGGAATATCTGCAAGCTCAAAAGCGCTTGCTTGCGGCGCGGCAAATCCCAGCGCCAACGCAACGGCCGCTGCTGCGACCGCGCATGCGGCGAGCCTTTTGCCCGCCTTGCGAGGTTCCACTTTTCTGCGAGACCCCCCCCCCGACACGTTTTTTTGAGCGCTCGATATAGAGCGCCCCCGATGCAGGTGAAACATCCCCAACCCTTTCACGCGTTTCTGCCACGTTTTTTCTTGACCCGTGTGCGCAGTCATCGGCCCGACACCGACGTACCCAAGCGCAATTCCCCAACCGCGCCAAGGCAGACTCCGCCCCCAGGTTCAAGAGTTAGATCCATACTAATCCGATTTCCCGACGCAATCTAGCCGAAACCTTTCCAAAGGTGGCAACTGTTGCAGCCTTTAAGGATGCTGACGCACCGAGGGGCACGCATCCCGCGGCGGCGCCTATGGCGCTCTTTACGTGCGTCGTTGCGCAGTTTTATCCTTTGGCAAAGCAACGGCGCTTCTTACGATCAGACCCTGCATAAGGATATATGTAATTTTTATGAATAAGAGTTCTTAAAAGCCGCTTTACGCATTCCTGAATGCTTCTCGGCTGGCGGCAGTAACCAAAGAGAGATGTCTGCAGAGGATGCCTTTTGCCAATGCCCTGCCCCATCCGCGGGCGACGCATAAAAAACCCGATCCGAAGTCGGGTTCCGGATCGGGCAAAACGTGGCAGCCGTGTAAGGGTCGGGAGCCTTCCACAGCCGCGCTATGTGACAGTCCGTTGGTCGGGTGGCCTGGTCACCAAGGGAAGAAGCGCGGAGCGGATGCGAACCGCGCCCCGCGCGGATTTTGGTTGGCGGCTATTCCTTAAGCAAGGTCGCGGTAGCTTCCTCGCCGTAAACAGCCGCCAACCAAGCGTGCTGCGCGTTGAACCTTACGCGTTAGGCTGCCCATTCTGCTTGCGACGACGAAGCACGACGCCGCCCGCTACCAGCGCTACCGCAACAACCGCAAGGCCGCCAGCCACCATCGGAGCGTAATCACCCGTAACGGGAATGAGCTCATCCTCGGTGGTGTCACCGGGATTGGCCGGCTTCTCCGGGTTCTCCGGTTTGCCCGGTTCCTCAGGGTTCTCGGGCTCTTCAGGGTTCTCGGGCTCTTCAGGGTTCTCCGGTTCCTCCGGTTCCTCGGGGTTTTCCGGTTCCTCGGGGTTCTCGGGCTCGAAGGTGTTCTCGAAGGTGACCCCCGCGGCGGCGGAGCCGAGGTCCCAGGTGACGGCGCCCTCGGCCACCTTGGCCGTGATGGTGTAGGTGGCCTCGTCGTAGGTCACGCCGTCGTGCTGGACGCCCGGGGTGTCGGAATCGTCGTCGGCGGGCAAGACCTCGGAGACGGTGAACTCGTAGTCGCCGTCGGCGGCGAAGGTGAACCCGTCACCGCCGAAGGACACGCTGCCGTCGGCGGCGTTGGTGCCGGTGATGCTCTCCGGGCTCACCTTGTCCGCGTTGTCGCCCGTGGCCTCGATGGCGAACTGGAACTCGCCCGCGGCGAGCTCGCGGCCCTCGAGCCTCTTGTCTACGTCAATCTCCGGCTTGGAGGGCTCCTCGGGCTCGAAGGTGTTGGTAACCGTGGTTCCAGCTGTATCCTCGGCGTCAATCACACCAGATTGCGCGTCGTCGTAATCCGTTATAAATCCAACTTTGTCAGCTTCCTCAACCTGGTACTTCATGTCCGCCGGCACGTTGGTGAAGTGCGCGGTCTGCCCCGCCTTGAGCGTGAACGTCACCGCTCCGCTTTCATCGACGATCACGGCTTTGGCCTCGCCATCGCCAATCGCCAGCTGCATGCCGGCACGGTCGGCCTCGGCCTGCGTGAGCGGCTCGGCCTCGGTGCCCTCGGGAGCGCCTTCGGGCAGCGGGTGCGTGAACGTCGAGGTGAAGCTGAACTCCGCATCTGGATCGGCGTCACCACGTAGTCGAGCACCGCATCCGCCCCGCCCGAGTACGTGAGGTGCAGCGGATCTTCGCCTTGTATGTCATTCCAGCTCGCAGAGGTATTGTCACCGGGGGTTCCAGGGTCGCCCGTCTGCGGTGTCGCCATGATGTGGCGCAGCGTCGTGTCGATGTTGTCGTCCGTGGCGAACTGGATCATGGAGCGCACGATGCGCCCCACGCCGCGTGTGACCGTGAGGCCGTCGTCCGGCCTTGCCGGCGTTTGCGTACACGCCCGCGTCCGTCACGGTGACCTTCGAGGCCACGTTGTTCTTCACATAGCCCGCGCCTGCAGGAGCTTCCACTTCGGCGGCATAGTAGATACCGGGCTCCAAGTCGCTGAAGGCCACAGCACCCTCGAGGTCGATCAGGTCGCCCTCTTTCTTGGAAAGCGTCTCGGTCACACCCGTGCGGCCGGCGATGGGCATCGCGTCCTCATTGAGCACGTAGGAACCATCGGCCAGCTTCGTGACCTGGCTCTCATCAAACAACCCCATCGTGGCGCCGTTCACCGGGTTGCCATTCTGGTCGACCTTCTGCACCAGCAGGCGGTTCACGATGTTGGACACGTAGAGACGTGCTGAGAACTGACGGCCGAACGCATCCGCGTTCTCGATCTTATGCGTGTTCTCGGGTGTCGCCTGATCGAGCGATTTCGCGCTCGTGTAGTAGTACGATCCGCGCAGGCTCCCCAACTTGTTGAAGAACACGTAGTCTTGGATGCGGCCGGGCAGCTCGTTGACCTCGGCCTGATAAGCTCCCGAGGTTCCGATGGTGAACACGGCGCCCGTCGCCTTGCCCGCATCGATGGCGGCCTGCTCGTCGTCATCCGGGCTCGTACCCGAAACCGTCCATCCTTTGAGCGCGTCGCCCGTCACGGGACACCATTCCCCGTCGATGTTCTTTTCGGTCACGATGAACATCACGCTGTTGGTGAGATCCTTGGATCCCAGCTTCTCGCCGTTATCTAGCTCAATTGTATCTGCTGCCGTCACGAGTACCTTGGCCTGCGCATAGGCGCCCGTAGTCCAGGGATCCTCCGAGAGGAGCAGGTTCGTCTCCTCACCATTTGCCGTCTGCCCTGCCTCGTAATGCTCTATATAGAGCTCCACATCCTTCATGCCACGGTAACCGGTGGGTGTCTTCGTCTCGCGCAAGATGACGTTGCGCACGCCCTCCGCGTGCAGCTTGTCCACGGTGACGGGGAAGCCCTCGCCATCCAGCAGCACGACGCTGCCGTCGGGCTCGGTCTCGGCGGTGCAGAGCACGTCGCCGTTCGTATCATGGCCATCGAAGTTATTGTTCTCGTTGCCATCCTTGTAGATGATGACGTCGCCCGTCGAGAAGTCGATGTCGACCGCCGCTTCATCGTGGATGCCACCGAGGTCTGCCACGAGCACACCGTCGATGAAGATCCACACGTCGTCGTCACCCGCGAAGTTGTAGGTGACGGTCTGCCCGCTCTCCGTTGTGCCGCCATCCTGCTGCACGAAGCGCGTGGACATGCTCAGGCCGAAATAGTGGTTGTAGTAGCTGCTCTGCGTGCTGTGCTCTTTTTTCTGGACGAGCTTGCCATCCTGAACGTCAAAGACCTGCTCGCCGGTGTTGAACGGGAAGAACTGGCCGTTGGGCGAGGTACCGCCCGGGTAGACGGCCCAGTCGTTGTACAAGGTGAAATTGTTGGTGCCCTCGTTGAACTGAGCGAAGTTCTGATGGCTGCTGTAATAGTAGTAGCCCTCGTCGTCTACCTGGAGCAGGCCGCCCACGTTGGTGAACGCCTCCTTGCCGTTGGACTCGACGGCGGGATTCAAAAGGTAGTCGAGCGATTCAGTCGACCCCGTGTGCTGTTGGTCGAGCACTGGGTAGCCGTCGGCACCGAGCTTATTCTGAACGATATTGGAGCGCGGGTGCCCTTTCGATTCCTGCGCTTGCACGGGCTCACCATTATCACCGTAGGGATCGTACGTCGCGCTGCCCGTCCAATGGCTGACATTCCACGGCTCGGTTACGTTCCTGCTGTCGGTTCCTATGCTGTAGCCGAACTGCAGCTTATGGCCCTTGTTGATACCACAGTTGGCATCGTTGTAATCAGGATCCTTATATTGGTGGAAGTCGGGGTCATCCCTGCCATGGAGCCAGTAGTCGAACAGGTTGATGGTGGTGCCGCGCGGCGTCACGACCTGCACGGTGTATTGGGAGAGGTCTCCACCGTTCTCCGCACCGCCCTCAGCCAGCGACGTTATGGCGTTCCACGCGTCGCTCAGAGGATTTCCGTATGCGTTGGTCTGTGGGGCCGCACATACAAACGTGCCGGCCAACGTTGCCGCAGCAACCGCTGCAACTGCAAAACGCCTCTTGCCCTTACCGGGGGCTACTTTCTTAGAAAGCCCCCCCCCCCGCAATATTTTAAGCGGAGGCTGCAAGAGACAGAAGGATCCCTCTGCCCATGTATCCCCAACCCTTTCAAACACGCAATCCGACCAATCTCACGAGCGGCGCTTTTACCCGCTGGAAAACGGCTCCCCGAAAGCACGTCTCCAAAAAAGCAGCCGCCTCTAGAGATTTAGGATACAGCTTAGCGCTTTTTTCTCTGCTCTGCACGAAAAAACTGGCATCAACGTGAAGACAATAGCCCTCGCAGCGGGTCATCCCCCACAAAATACACAACAGGCCCGATCCGGGGTCGGGGATCCGGATCGGGCCTTGTAGCGTGGCAGCCGTGAAAGGGTCGGGGGTCTCCCACAGCTGCGCTATGTGACAAGCCGTTAGCTAGGCGGCCTGGTCACCAAGGGAAACCTGCGCCTGGCAGTGCAGTGGGCAATGCAGGTGCCTACCGCAGCCAAGCGTGCAACACGCGCAGCCGGCGCGGCCCGCTTGGGAACCGCGCCGCCGTACGCGCAGGAGCGTTACTCCTCGCCGTGGCGCTGACGCCTGCGGATCGCAACGCCGGTGCCCACCAGGGCAGCTGCCGCAACCGCTATGCCGCCGGCAACCATGGGCAGGTAGTCGCCCGTCACCGGGAGCTGCTCCTGCGGCGCAACCTCGGGCTCCTCGGGAGCCGGGGTTTCGGGCTCAGAAGGCGCCGCCGGTTCAGAGGGCACGCTCGGCTCGGGCTCGACAGGCTTCACGTACACGTTGGTGAAGCTCGGCAGCACGCCGTTCTCGTACGCAACGGAAGCGCTGGTAGAGCCGTCGCCGTTGTCGACCACGGTCACCACGGCCGTGAACACGGTGGCGTCGTAGGTAACGCCGTCGTCCTGCACGCCCTCGGTGTCGGGGTCGTCGTCGGTGGGCAGAACCTCGGAGATCGTGTAGGTGTAGGTGCCCGCCTCAGGGAAGCTCACCGGCTCAAACGCCACCGAGCCGTCCGCTGCGTTCTTGGCGGTCTGCACCACCTTGCCGTCAGCGTCCTTCAACTCGAAGGTGAACTCGCCCTCAGCCAGCTCGCGACCGTCCAGGATCTTGGCAGCGCCGAAGTCGACGGTGCCCGGACGCACGATATCGTAGCCGTTCTCAAACGTCACGCTCTCGACCGTCTTGCCAAAGGCGTCGGTAACCGCCCAGCTCACCGCAAGCGTGCCGTCGCCGTTGTCGGTCACCGTGGCAACCGCCACGTACGCCGTCTGGTCGTAGGTCACGCCGGAAGCCGTGCCAGCCACCTCGGCAATGGTGAACTCGTAGGTGCCGGGCGCGTTGAACACCACGCCCTCGCCCAAGGTCACCGAGCCGTCGGCTGCGTTGGTGCCGGTGGTCGTCATGCCCTCGCTCGGCGTCCCGGCAATGCCGGTCAGCGCAAACTGGAACTCGCCCTCGGCCAGATCGCGGCCAGAGATGGTCTTGGTGATGGTCACCCAGCCCTTGCCGGACTCGTCGCCCGGCTTGGGGTCGGTGGGCTCGGACGGATCGCTCGGCTGCACGCGGTAGGTGTTGGTGAAGCTGAACTTAGCGCCCGAAGTCGGGTCGGTGGCAACGCCCAGCGTGCCGTCGCCGTTGTCGGTCACCGTAACGGTGAAGGTGCGGCTGGCCTGCGGGTCGTTGGTCACGCCCGCCACCTGGCCGGACTCCGTCACCGTGTAGGTGAAGGTCTTGCTGCGCTTGGCGCTCTTTGCCTCAACGGAAGCCGTGCGGAAGGCAGCCTGGATCAGCGTGGGCTCGCCGGCCTTGGCCCCGGCGGCGCCGACCTCGGCAGCCTCAGCGCCCTCAGCGGTGTCGGCGTCGGCCTCGGCGGCGTTAGCCTCGGCGCCCTTGGCCTCGTCAGCCACAGCCTCGTCGGCAGCCTCGGCAGTGTCGCCCTCACCCTCGGCGTCGGCAGCATCAGCGCTGTTCTCGCCCTGGGTCATAAGAGCATCCTCGCCCTCGGCAGCCTCGGTGCCCTTGTCCGCAGCGCCATCAGCCTTGGAAGCGTCCGCCGTCGGGCCCTGGTCGGTCACCGTATCCCCGGCGTCCTCCGTGGCCTCTCCGCCGAACACATTCTCCATCGTGAACGTAACGTCGCCGAAGTTCACGTTGCCTGCCGCGTCGTTGGTGACCGTGGTCTTCTCGGGCATCGGAGCGCCCTCGGAACCGGTCAGCGTGAAGGTGTACTTGCCGGCGATGTCGGGTGCGTTGTTGCCAGACTCGACCTTGAGCGTCTTGGTGCCGGCCAGGTTGACGGTAGCCTTGCCCTCGTCGCCCTCGCCGTACGCGTTGCGGAAGGTCAGGCCGTTGCCGCCGTCCGGGTAGGCAACCTTGATGCCCAGCGTGCCGTCGTTGTTGTCGGTCACGGTGACGGTGATCCTGAAGCTGTCGGCAATGGCGGTCACGCCCTCGTCGAAGCTCTTCGTGTCCTCGGCCACCGTGTAGGTGTAGGTAAAGGTGTCCTTGCCGTCCACGTTGCGGTAGGCGTTCACACCGTTCTCGGCATCGGCCAGCAAGCCGTCCTTGGTGTAGCTGATCGGCGAGAAGGACACGGTGCCGTTGGCGGCGTTGGCGCCGGTGGCAACCTGCGTGCCGGCAGCGTCGGTCACCGTGAACTTGAACTCGCCGGCAACTTGGTCGCGGTTGGTCAGCTGCTTGGTGGCGTTGATGCGCACCGAGCCCTGGCCGTCGCCGCCCAGCTCGCCCGTGGCCTGGTACACGTTGGTGAACGGCACCACGGCCTGCTCGTCAGCGGTGGCCTCGTCGTTGTCGTACACGTAGGTCTTGTCGTAACCGTCAGCGGTCACGTGCGTGGTCACCTTGATGCCGCCGTTGCCATCGTCCGCGGTGGTGATGGTCACCGTGTACTCGGTGGCGTCATTGGTGTAGCCAGCCTCGCCGCCCTTGGTCTCCTTCACCGTATAGGTGTAGGTGTCGTCGGCGTCGTCCTGCGTGAACGTGGCGTCCGAGAAGATCTCGGCCCAGCTGGTGGCAACCTGCTTGCCGTCCTCGGTAACGTCGACGGTGCCCACGTTGGACTTCACGACCTTGGTCATGCCGTCAAAGCCGGCCTTCTTGGCAGAAGCCTCGTCGGCAGCCGTGACGGTGAACTCAAACTGGCCGGCGTCGATGTTGCGGTTCTCAAGGTTCTTGACAACCCACAGGCCGCCTTCGCCTTCGGCGCCGTAGTCGAGCTCAGTGCCGTAGACGTTGGTGAAGGTGCCGTTCTCAACCGTGGCGGACGCGGTGTAGCGGCCCTGCTTGTTGTCGGACACGGTAACCGTCACCTTGGCGGTGTGGCCGTCGTAGTCCATGCCAGCGTTGGTGCCGGGCTGCTCGCGCACTTCATAGGTGTAGGTGCCCGCGGCGGTGTAGGTGATGGTGCCGAACGAGAACCGTGCTTGGTCGTTGCCCTCGGCGTCGGTGCCCGTGGGGGCAGAGACGGTCGTAGCGGTCACGGCGTTGCCGTTGGCGTCGGTGGGCATGGGTTGGTTGCGCGGGTCAACGGCCTCGCCCGTGGCAAGCGTGCCGCCGGTGGGCGTCAGCTCAAAGGTGAACGCGTCGGCGTTGTCGCCCGTAGCCCACTTCTTGCCCGTGAGAACCTTGGTGAGCTGGAACGCGCCCTCGCCCTCGGTGGGAACGTCGGTAGAGCCATCGGTCTTGTAGGTGTTCACAAACGCGGCCTCAGCAGTCTCGTCGGCCTCGATGGTTACCGTCTTGGTAGCCTCGTCGGCGGTATAGCCGGGCTCGGGATCCTCGGTCACGGTAACCTTCGCGCCCTCGGGCAGACCCTCGACGGTGAGGGACTCGCCGTGCTTGAGGGTAACGGTAGCGCCGTTTATAACCGTGGTCTCGGCATCCTTCACCGGGAACTCGCCGGTCAGCGCGTTGCCCGCGGCGTCCTTGAGCTCCAGCGTAAAGGTGAACTCCTTGTCCGCGTCGATCTCGTTGCCCTGGCCCTCGGTGAGCTTGATCTCCTTGGAGATGGTCAGGCTGCCGGTGCCGGGCTGCTTGTCGCCGTCGGTGGTGTTGGTCTGGTAGGTGTTGTTGCCCACCGAAACCGTAGCCGTGTTCTTGACCGGGTCCGTAACCGTGGTGGCGTTCTCGTTCACCAGAGCCTTGAAGGTCACGGTGCCGGTGGCGCCGGGCTGGGCCGGGAAGGTCCAAGTCAGCGTCTGGCCGTCGGCTTTGAAACTGCCGTTCTCGACCGCGGCGGCCGAGCCGTCCACGTAGGTCAGGCCCTCGGGCAGCGTGTCGGTGATGGTCACGTTCTGCTCGGTGTCCTCGAGGTTGGCCCACTCGATGGTGTAGGTAAGCGTGTCGCCCACCTGAATGCCGGTGTCGGGCGTGCTGTCCTCAGAGGTCTTCTTGGGGAAGTCCGTGGTGACCTCGTTGGTCTGGTGCGGATCGTTCTCGCCCACCTGGATGGTGGCAGAGTTCTTGATCGGGTCGTTGTTGACCGCGTCCTCAGTCACCGTGACCTGGAAGGAAACGGTGCCGGTTGCGCCAGCGTCGGCGTCGATGGTCCAGGTGATGGTCTTGCCGTCCTCGGACAGCTCGCCGCGATCGGAGATGGAGCCCTCAACCAGCTTGGTACCGGACGGGATGGTGTCAGTGATAACCACCTGAGCACCCACGGGAGCGCCGTTCTCGTCCTGGGCGTTGTTGGCCCACGCAATGGTGTACTCCAGCGTGTCACCCACACCGACCATCTTGCCGTTCACATCGGTCTTTACGTCATCGTCAACCGTGGCAACGGACTTTTCGTCGGCCGGGGTGTACACGTTGGTGAACGTGGTGCTGCCGGTGGTCTTGTCGTCCACTACCTCGGCAACCAGCTGACCCTTCTTGTTGTCGGTGACCTTGACGGTGACCACGCGCTTGTGGGCGTCGTAGGTCATGGTTGCGTCGTTACCCTTAACCTCGGTGATCTTGAAGCTGTACTCGCCCTCCTCGGTGAAGGTGATGTCGCCGAACGCAGCGGTGTGGTTCTCGGTGCCGCTGGTCACGAGAAGCTCGCTGGCGTTCTCGGGAAGCGTCACCGCGCCGCGTGCTACCGCAGCGACCGTGGTCTCGTCGTTAGCCTCGAGCGCAAAGGTAAATGCGTCGCCCTCAGCCCAGTCACGGCCGGAGATTTCCTTGGTGACCGAGAGGTTCGAGGCACCAGGCAGCACGGCCTTGCCGTTGTTGCTGTAGGTGTTGGTGAAGGTCAGACCGGCAGCCGGGGCCGTCACGGTAGCGGTAGGCTTCAGCGTACCGTCGCCGTTGTCAGCCACGCTAACCTCGATCACGCGCTGGACGCTGTCGTAGGTCATGCCGCCCAGTTTGTCCTCGTCAGCCGGAACCTTCTCGTTCACGTAGAAGGTGTAGGTGCCCGCCTGAGTAAAGGTGATGTCACCGAAGTTAGCCTGATGATCAGCCGTCTCGTTGGTGATGGTGATGCCCTCGGCGTTATCGGGCAGGGTAGCGCCCTCAGGGTTGTTCTCGTCGGCGGTCAGCGTGAAGGTGAAGGAGTCGCCTTCCTGCCAATCGCGACCGTCGAGCACCTTGGTCACCATGAGGTTGGTCTTGCCGTCCAGCGTGCCGGGCTCGTCGCCACCGCTCTTATAGGTGTTGGTCCAGGTAGCATCACCCTCAGCCTTGGTAACGGCAGCCTCCAAACCGCCCTTGTTATTGTCGGACACCTCGACCGTGATGGTGCGCACGTGCTCGTCGTAGGTCATGCCACCCGTGACACCCACAAAGCCATCGTCGCTGGGCTGCTGCTCGCGGATGGTGAAGGTGTAGGTGCCAGCCTTGGTGAATGTGATGTCGCCGAAGGAGAAGGGAACCTTGGCACCGTCAGAGTACGCACCCTGGAGAACCACTGCGGTCTCGCCAGGCAGGGTCACTGTGCCGTCTTCAACGGCGGCCTTCGTATCATTGTCGCCTGCGGCGAGGATGAAGGTGAAGCTGTCCTTGTCCGTCCAGTCGCGACCCTTGAGGATCTTGGCGCCGGAAAGGTCGGTTGCGCCGTCAAGCGTAGCCGTGCCCTCGGTGGCATAGCTGTTCTTGAAGGCGATGGCCTTAGCCTCGTCCCAGTCCTTGCCGTCCGCGGACTTCTCGATCTTGGGGTCAACCGTACCGTCGGGATTTACCGTGACGGTCACCTTGTACTGAGTGGTGTCGTAGGTGATGCCAGGCTGACCGTCGTTGACCTCGGTGATGAGGTACACGTACTTGCCGGACTCGGTGTAGGCAATGTTGTTGAGCAGCGTCACCGGAGCCGTCCAGCTGCCATCCTCGTTCTTTTCGGGCGTGCCGTTGAAGTTTGCGGGCAGCGTGGAACCCATGGGAGCGTCGTTCTGAGCCTCAACCTTGAAGGTGAACTGACCGTCGATCAGCTCGGCTCCCGTCAAGGTCTTGGTGCCGTTGAGGTTCGCAAGCGTAGCGCCGCCGAACTTCCAAGTGTTGGTCCAGGTGAGCTGATCAGCGCCGGTGGTAATGTCAGCGGAGAGCTTGCCTTGGCCATCGTCGGCAACCGTGACGATAATGTCGCGCTGCGCGGTGTCGTACGTCATGCCGTCAGCATCACCCGCCTGCTCGGTGATGTGATAGACGTACTCGCCAGCCTTAGTGAACCTGATGGTACCGAAGCCGATGGTCGCATCGTTGCCCTCGGTCGGGTTGATGGTGATGTTGCCATCCTCATCAAGCCCGTCGGGCAGCGGCGCGCCGTCGTCGGCCGTCACGTTGAATGTGAAGCTATCGCCCATCTGGAAGTCACGACCGTCGAGATGCTTCGTACCAGCAAGGTCGAGAGTCGCTTCAGTCTTCTGGGTATTGGTAAACGCAGCAGCGTCGGTCACTTTCTTGTCGGCATCGTTAGTGGCCTTGCTGTTGTCGTAGGACACCTGTGCCCACAGCTCATTTGCGTCATGGCCAGGACCGCCCTCGAACACGGCGACCGTTACAGTGGCAACGTGCTCGTCATACGTCATAGACGCGTCAGCATCGTCGCCCGCCGGCTGCTCGGTGATCTCGTACACATACGTACCAGCCTGCGAGAACGTCATCTCACCGAACGCGGCAGTGTTGGTAGCGCCGTCGGCTGGAGCGATCACCTCAATGGTGCTATCCGCCGGCATCGGCGCATTCTTTACGCCCTCGGGCTTTTGGGTGTTCGTGATCGTGAAGCTGTACTTCTCATCCTTGTTCCAGCCACGGCCAGCCAGGGTCTTCTGAACGGTAATGCCGTCGTTTGCATCGCCGCCGATGATGACCTCGGTGGGCTTATACGTGTTGGTGAAGGTCAGGCTGTCACTCTCTGCCGCGTCAACCTCCGCAACAAGGTTCCCGTTGGTGTCGTCAGTTACGTTGATCACAACGGTGCGCTCGGGATTGACGTCGTTGGTAACGCCCTCCACGACACCCTCTTCCTTCACCGTGAAGGTGTAGGTGCCGGCCTCCTTGAAGGTGATGTTGCCAAAGCTCGCCGTGTGACCCGGCGTGTTGCCCGTGATGGTCAGCTGCGTCGGCAGAGCCATAATCACAGTCTTGTCGTCGTTAACCGCCTTCTTGGTCGCATCATCCTTGGGAGAAAGCGTAAAGGTCCAGTTGTCCGTGTCAAACCAGGCACGGCCCTCAAGGTTCTTCGTCACCGTTAGATTGGCTGCGCCATCAAGCGTTGCAAAGTTGGCTCGATACGTGTTGGTGAAGGTGGCTGTGCCGTCAACCTCTGCGAGCGGGCTGAAGGTATCGCCATCGTCCGTCTTCACCTGATGGATTTCTGAGGTCACCGTCATGGTGCCGTTACCGTTGTCGGTGGCCGTCACAACCACGTTGTACTCAGCCCGCGAGTAGTTCACGCCAGCAAGGGTATCCTCCTGCACCTCGGTCAGCGTGTAATTGTACGTACCGGGACGGGTGTACGTGATGTTTCCGAAAGCCACGTTCTCGTGGTTGTCCTTTGTTAGATCAACCGTTGCCACGCCGCCGGTGCGGCCGTCAGGCATGGGCACGTTCTCCGCAGGCATCGTCTGGCCGTCAACCAGGCTGTCTTTCGCAGTCAACATGGCCTTGAAGGAGTCGGTATCGAGCCACTTGTCGTTCACACGGCCCGTGAACACCTTGGTAACCCTGATGGCCTCGTCGCCCGTGGAGTCAAGCGTGCCGGTCGTAGTGTACTTGTTGGTGAAGTCCAGCGTCTGGTCGCCATCCACCTCAACAGAATCACCGTTGATCACCTTAACGCTGCGCTTGAGCACGCCGTTCTCGTCGGTCACGGTCACCTTGACCGTGTACTTCGCATCATCCGAGGTCACGCTGTCAACCGTGGACTCCTGTTCGGAGACGGTCCAGGTGTAGACGCCCTCGCGCTCGTAGGTGATGGTGCCCGTATCGAAGCGGTAGGTGTTACCCGTCTGCGACGAGGGGCTGATGGTCACAGTATAGTCGAGGCCATTGCCCGCATCGTTGGTCGTGATCGCGGAGAAGTCGTAGCCGTCCGAGGCTTTGACCGAAGGCAGCGGTGCGCCATCCGGCCATTCGGAGCCATCCGTCTGCGTAGCCGTCATGGACACGCTGAACGTGAAGGTGTCGCCCTGCTGCCAGTTGCGGCCATCGAGCGTCTTGAGGATGTTCTGATGGCCCTCGATGGTTGTCGGGTTATAGGTGTTGGTGAAGTCGAGTTTGGTCACGTCGACCGGATCGCCCGTGGTGCCCTCGCCGGAGCCGCCGTTGTCAATCTTGACGGCCGTGGGCTTCGCCACGGAAATCTTGCCGGTGTTGTGATCCTCGGTCACCGTGAACGTCACCGTATAGGCGGTGTTGTCGCGGCTGATGCCTGCGGGCATGTCACCGGTCTCGAAGATGTTGTACTGGAACGTCTTGGTGAAGACGCCCGGCTGACCCTCGACCTCGGCGGCGCCCACCATGTCGTCGTGGGTGAACTCGATCCCGCCGAAGTCGTAGATACTGACATCGGTAGCATTGCCCGTGCCGTTGGCCACGGTCATCATGCCGCGGCCCTGGCTGTCCGTAGTGTTGTCCCAGCCTTTGGGCATGGGGTTGCCCGCGGCCTGCGCGCGCAGGGTGAAGCTGAACTGGCCGGCCTCCAGCGTATAGGTGTTACCCGTGGTGTCGTTGATGTACTTGTGGCCGCCGAGCAGCTCTTCATCTGCAAAGCCCCAACGCGCGGGCTCGGCTGCATAGACGTTCTCGAAGGTCAAATCGTTCTCGCCGTCACCCTCGGCAGTAGTTCCCGCCACTGCAGTGGCGTGCAGGCTGCCCCTGCCGTCATCGGTCACCGTCACCGTGATGATGCCGGTGTGACGGTCGTAGGTCATGCCGTTGGTGCCGTTCGCAGGCAGGTTATTGCCGTTGTGGCTGGTCTCGGTCACGTTGAAGGTGTAGGTGCCCGCCTTGGCGAAGGTGAAGGTGCCGTCGAACCAGAAGTCCGCAGAGGCGCCGTCCTTGTGCATGGTCGCCGTCGCGTCGGCGGTATTGAACGCGCCGTCCTTGCCGTTCGTCGGCCGGAAGGTCACCGCACCCCAGTTGCCGCCGTCGGCCACTTCACCCCGCTCGAGCGTGAAGCCGAAGGTCTCTCCGTCGATGCCGTTGCGGCCCTCGATAGTCTTGGTGCCCTTGAAATCGGTAGAGCCGGTCAGCGTCGTGGAGTCCGCCTCGTACTTGTTGGTGAACTCAGCCGCCTGGGCGCCCTTCTCATAGGTCACCGCAGCGTCAAGCTGGCCGTCGAAGTTATCGTCGGTCACGGTGACGGTCACGATGGCCACATGCTCGTCGTAGGTCCAGCCAGCGCGATCCTCATCTGTGCCTTCGTTGAACTCGGCCGCGCCAACCTCAGTGATCTTGAACTGGTACTCGCCCGTGGCATTGAACTTGATGCCGCCGAACGTAGCCGTCTTGGGCTGCGTCTGCGTCACGCCGCCCGTAATGGAAGTCAGCACGTCGAAGTCCTCGTCAACAGCCTCGACGTTCTTCCACTTGTCATTATCCGGATCAACCGGCTCGATCTTGAACTGGAAGTTAGCCGTGGAATCGGCGCCGGTCACGCTCTTCTGCACCGTGATCTGCTGCTGCGCGCCGTCGCCGCCCACGATAACGGAGTCAGCCTTGTAAGAGTTGGTAATCTCAACCGGGCTGCCATCCACGCGGTCGATGTAGAGGTTGCCGTCGTACTGGCCATCCTGGTTGCGGTCGGTCACGTACACGGTCACGTCGTGCGTGTCGGTAACGCCGTCGCCGTTAGCGTCGTCGAACGTCCAACCGGCGTCCGCGGTGGGCTGGTTCTCCTGCACCGTGAAGGTGTAGGTGCCCGGCTCGGTGAACGTCAGCTTGCCGAACGTCTTGGTCTGGGACTCGCCGTCCTTGATGGTGCCGTCGGTGCTCACCGTGAGCTGGTTGTTCCGATCCAGACCCTCGATGTTGCCGATGTTGTTGCCGGTCGCCGTCAGCGCGAAGGTGTAGTCGGTCGCGGAATCCGCGCCGGTCACGTGCTTGGTCACCTGGATCTGGTGCGAGGCATCCTCACCCACAGTAGCGGGCGTCGGGTTGTAGTCGTTCACGAATCCGAAGGTCGGAGCGGCGTAGTCCTGAGCATCGGAGTTGGCGTGGTCAACCACGACTTTGCTCATCTCGGTGCCGTCCGAAGCCTTGATCTTGGTCACGGTGGTCACGGTGTGCATGGTGCCGTTGCCGTTGTCCACCACCTCGATGTCCACGCGGTACTGGCTCTGGTCGTAGGCGACGTTCGCCAGTTTGTCCCCGTCAGCGGGAACAGTCTCGGACACGAGGTAGCTGAACGTCTTGTCTGCATCGTCCTGGTCGAAGCTCACATTCTGGAGCTTGGCCATGATGGCGGTGCCGTTCTCGGCCGCCGCGGTGTTCTGGAAGCTCTTGTCGGCATCCGCCAGCTTGGCGTTCGCCGCATCGGCATCCACCGTGCCGGAGTCGGTGCCCTCGATCGTGAAGCTGAACTCGTTGTTCGCCATCGGGCGGTCGAGCATCTGCTTCGTCACGTTGATGCCGCCTTCGCCCTCGGCGCCGTAGTTCATGGACGCCTCGTAGGTGTTGGCGAACAGCGCCTTGTCCGTGGTGTCAGCGTGCTTGTCGTTGCTGTAGGTCACCTCGGCCTTGAGCGTGCCATCATGGTTGTCGGTCACCACGACCGTCACCGTGGCGATGTTGGTGTCATACGTCATGCCGGAACCATTGGCGGTCTCGGTGCCCCGCTCGTCAGCGACCTCGTTCACGGTAAACGTGTAGGTGCCCACCTGAGAGAACGTCAGGTTGCTGAACTTGAAGTAGGCAGAGCCGCTCTGCATACTGTCTTTGCCGACCGTCACCGTCTCGGGCTGGTCGAGCACGGACACGAAGCCGCCGCCGTCTGCTGCCGGGCCGCCCGTCTGGGTCAGCTGGAAGTAGAACGTCTCGCCGTCCTTCATATCGCGGCCGTCGAGGGTCTTGGTTCCCTGGATCGGGGCCACGCCGTTCTCGCCGAGCGTCACGTCGTCCGGGTTGTAGGTGTTGGTGAACACGAGGTCCTTAGGAGCGATATCCGGCGTCGCAACGATGTGCGTGCCGTCGGCATCGGTGACCTCCGTCACCGCCACCTTGACGGTGTACTCCTTCGTGTCGTACGTCATGCCGTCCTCGGTCTGCCCGTCCTTGTTCTGGGCGAGCTCGGTCACCTTGTACTCGTAGGTGCGGCCGATATCGCCGCCGTCAAAGGCGATGGTGCCGAAGGTGAAGTCGTGCCCCGTGTTGTACACGGTCTTGGAATGGGTTGCTTCGTCGGAGCCCGCGGGCAGCGGAGTCTCGTCCACGCCGTAGGTGTATGGGCTGGTCTGCGGGTTGTCCGTATCGTAGCCGCCGAGCGCCTCAATCTTGAAGGTGAACTTGTCGGCATTGATGGGGTTGCCGCCCGTGGTGTCGGTGTAGCTCTTGGTGCCGTCGATGTTGGTGGTGCCGCCGTCAGCATCGTACTTGTTGACGAAGGTCGCCGTGTCGCCCTGAACCTCAACGGCAGGGCTGTTCTCCACACCGTCATCGTTGGTGCGCTGCTCGATGGCAACGTTGAAAACCTCAAGTTTGCCCGTGCCGTTGTCCGTCACCGTGACGACCACGCGGTAGATTGCACCGGAGTAGTCGATGCCCGCAATGGGATCGGTGTCGTTGTCCTCGGTGATGTTGTAGCGGTACTCACCCGGCGCCGTGAAGGTGATGTCGCCGAAGGAGGCCGTGTAATCCGCGGTCTGGCTGTTCACCGTAATGGTGGTGTCGGCAGGTTCGGGCGTGGTGATGCCGGAGCCGGCCGTGTTGCCCAGACCGTCGATCTCGAACGTGAACTCGTCGGTGTCACGCCAGTCACGGTTCTGCAGGTCCTTCTTGACCTTGAGCGTCGTGCTGGTGCTCAGGTTCACGTCCGCAGCCTTGTAGGTGTTCGTGAAGGTGGTGGAAACGTTGTCGCCGCCAACGATCGTGCCTGAGACGGTGCCGTCGGACGGGTTGTCGTTGCCCTCAGCCGTGGAGGCGTCCTCCGTGGTGAAGCCGTTCTGGTTGGCGCCCTGCTCCTCCACGGTGAACTGCGTGCCAGCCGGCAGGCCCTCGATCTTCACGGACTGACCGCCGTTGATGGTGATGGTGCCGCCGTTTGCCACGGTGCCGGCCTGGTCGGACGCGCCGTCAATGTAGTAAGGATACTCGCCCGTGAGCGCCGTGCCCTCTTCGTCGGTCAGGCTGACCTTGAAGGTGAAGCTGCTCTTGTCCTGCTTGGTCTGGTCGGAGGCGTTGCCCCAGTCGACCGCCTTCTTGATCTCGAGCGAACCGGGCATGTCAAACGACAGCTTGCCGTTGTTGCCCAGGTACTGGTTCACGCTCGTGCCCGCCCATGCCGGGTTGAGCACGTTGGTCGCGGTGCCCGTTGCGTTTTTGGTCTTCCCAGACGTCAGCGTCGCGGGACGCTCGGAACGCGGGGTGCCCGCCGGGATGTAGTAGGTCCCGTTGTAGCCACCCGTGCTCTCCATGGCCTCCCACTCGGCAGTACCGCGGTTGACCGCCACGCCGGCGGTGCGCTCCTCAGCGCCGCCACCCTGGGTCTGCACCCAGTAAGTGTCCTTCCAGTAGAGCGTGTTAGCGCCGCGCGAGTTCCGCTCGTTCGCCTCGGTCGTGCAGTTCTCGTCAATGTAGAGCGGGGTGTCCTGCGTGTAGTAGTAGAACTTGTTGCCGGCGTTGGGCTCGAAGCTCGCGGTGGCGGAACCGTCGGCCGCGCCCTTGACGAAGCTGTTGGTGTAGAAGTCGACGGTCTTGCCGTCCTCGGACTTCTGGGAGCCCATGATGGCGGCGTACACGTCGCTCGTCGGATCGTTGAGCGCCTGCTTAGCCTCCTCCTTCAGGCTCACGCCGTAGAAGAGGCGGACGGGGTAGGCCTCCGCCACGGTCATGGTGTGGTTGTCGGTGTCCACGTCGTAGTTGCGCAGCGGCAGCAGCGACGCGGGAAGCTGCACCGTCACCTTGTCGCCCACCGCGGGGTCGTTGCTGCGCTCGACGGTCACCACGAGGTCGGCGAGGTTGGCGGCGCCGTACACCGCGTTGCCCTCGACCTGACCGCTGAAGTGGTAGGTGTCGGTCTTGCCGTCGGTAGTCTTGCTGTCGCTCGTGTAGATGGTGTCGCCATAGGCAAGCTGCATCTTGTCGTTGCCCATACCCGTGCCCGTCACCTGCATGTAGGCGCCGAGCTGGTCGGTGAAGGTGAGGGTGCCGGGATCGGTGTTGCCCTCTTCGGATTCATCGACAATCGGGGAGCCGGAGCCCGATTCCTGAAGTGCGGAGTCAAGAATCTCCTGGAACACATTGTTCAGATCATCGGCTGTGGAAGGCGTCTTGTAGTAGCCACGGTTGCTTCCAGATCCAAGGTTGACGTTATACTCGTCGTCCTCCCACCACCAGTTTCCCTCTTCGAAGGTCGCCGTTGCATTCGGATAATTGCTCGACACGGCATTCATGTACTTATTAAAGTCGCTGCTCGTGTCGTTTGGATTGGCTCCATTGAGCAGACCAATGGAGTAGACAAGTGCATTGTTTTCTTTGAGGCTGTGGGCGGAGTTAATCGCGTCGGTTGCAATCTCCGGATCAAAATTGTCCGTTCCCGGGCCAGCAGGCACACCATCCGTGAAGAAGATCACAACCTTCTGCGCATTATCCCTTGCATTCGTGAGAACAGACCCTGCCTCGTCAAATCCCTCGTTGGGATAGGTGTTTCCACTAGCTCGCAGCCTATCGACAACATTGTGGAGACGATCGGCATTTCCATCATTGACCGCCGTCAGCCCAATCTCGGTACTGGCGTTGTCGGAGAAGGTCACAATGGACAAACGATGCTGAAGAGCCTCATCTTCGATGCCCCTGTTCTCTTCAACAGTCGCATCGATAAAGTTGTTGGCCGCAGCCTTGAGAGCGTTAAGACGACTCTGCCGGCCCCCTCCTCCGATGTTCTGATTCATCGAAGTTGACTCATCGAGCACCAGAACAATGTCAAGCGGCTTGCTTGTCTGAACCATCTCTTTCAGGTTCGACGTAGAGGAAAGCGCCGAAAGGCCAACCAAGAAGTCGGAGTCGCCCTTCTGGATGGTCTGGCCATTGAGGTCGGCGCTGCCAGAGAACGTGTAGGTATCGTTGAACACGCTCTTGTCGGTCCAGATGCGGCCGACGTTCTGGGTGGACGGCTGCCCATCGGGACGGGTGTACTTCGTCCAGTCGTTCGTGGTGCCGGGGTCGACCTTCGTGTCGGCGCCCTCAACGGCATACGTCTCCACGGCAGAATCGCCGTCGTTGCCGACGAACGCGCTTGCTATTGAGTTGCCTAAGTTTGAAAAGAATCCACCGATGTCCTCAAGCGGACCGGCGTACGCCCGTGGCACTGCCACGGTAAGCGAAATCGCCAGCGCAACAAGTGCGGTTAACGCTGCTGCCCGGGAAACACGTCCCCGGCGCGGGGTAAATCTACGAGATACCCCCCCCCATGCACAATTTTTCGGCATGGGTGCTCATGTGAGAGCCTGTGCGTAACTCTGACATTCCCAACCCTTTCCTACGTTTGTACTGCATCTCTCTGTCAGAGACCTACCTTCTGCTGGCCGACGGCACCTCGGGCTCCCCACGCCCAAAGGTTAACCTTCAACAGAAGGTAGAACTCTGCACCATGAGAGTTACAGGCCATCTTAAAGCTTTTCAGCGCTCTTGTCTGCAAAAACCCGGGCAACGGTGTGTTAATTTACGCCGCGATCATACTGATTTCGAGCCGGTCTGAAACCTGTCCGAACGGTTTCCCAACGGTCAATGTGCTGCTGGCAGCGGTCGTCGCCAGCGGTAACAGCGCGGGGCAGCAGGGTAGTGATTGGGGTTATGTCGGTTTTGTGTATCTTGTGCGGCAGAAGCGAAGCTGAAACGCCGTAAGAGCGCCTCGCGCCGGACAGCGCCGCTTGCGTGCGTTTTTCTCGGCAGACACATGGCTTACAGCAATCCGCGCGCCCTTCTCGACGCGTTTCTACGACGCTCGTTCCTCACAGTAGTCGAGCATGCCACGAACCTCTCTCGGCAGTCAGATACGCCGCACATTTCTCTCGGCAGATGCGGCGCGCATCACCCTTTACAGCCGATTTCTGCACGTTCTTCTCGACAGATCCAAACCGCTGGGGCAACGCACATCGCACTTGGCACGTTCTTCTCGGCTTTCGCAAAAGCTGGCGTAGCTGATAGGGCGGTTTGGCAAGCTCTTCTCGGCAAATGCAAACCAGCGCCCAGCTTCGCAGGCACCACTTTTGTACCTGCCGAGTAACTTGCGCGCAAACGCCCTCAAAAGGGTCATGTAGCTCGTACCTGCCGAGTAAAATCCGCGGGCGCAACGAGCGGGTAGCCTCTAGCACAGCAAAGCGTGCCCAAAAACGCAATGGCCACAGAGCTGCCGGGACAATCTGAAGACTGCCAAGACAATCCGCTTCGCATGCAGCTACGCCCAATCCCTCCGCAGGTAATCGGCAAGATGCGGCACCGCAAACGAAACGCGCCCGCGGCCGGCAGCCTCGATAACTCCAGCATCGATGAGCCGGCGGCGGTACTTTTGCGCATAGTCCTTGGTCACGCCCATGCGATCCGCAACGTCCGCTATCGCGCTCGGCCCCTCATCGAGCGCCATGGCCCCCAAGAACTCAACGTCTTTCTCCGAAAGCGCCGCCAGCGTTGTGCCGCACACATCGTTCTCAAAGTCCAGACGCGCCGCGGTGAACGCGCTTTGCAATGACTCTTCTGTCAGCTCCTCGCCATTCGGTGCGCGCAGGGCAATGTTGTGCCCTATGAGCTGCAGCAAATACGGTGAGCCCTGCGTCTCTTCCGCCGCGCGCCGCCTGGCCTCGGGCGTTATGGCAACGCCCAGCTGCCTGAACGCGCGCTCATAAAACGCGTCGACGTCACTAAACGCGAGCGGCGGCAGGTTGACCTTGCGCGCGCGATTCAGAAACGTCAGAACCTTGTCGTTCAGCGTTGCAGAAACCGCGCCCGGCAAACCGGCGAGGACCATAGCCACGTTCAGGCGCTCACCCACCAGCTCTTGATACACGGTCACGATCTGTCTGATGTCTGGCGAGTTGGCCTGCAGCTCGTCAATGAGGATGAGCAAGCCGTGGCCGCGATCCGTCAGCGCGCGAGCGAGCTGCGTCAGCTTGTAGGCGAAACTTTTGCCCTGTGCTTCGTGCGTGAACTCCAGACCCACGGTAAAGCCCATGGCGCCGATACTTGCGCCGCTTACATGCGTTGCCGGCGTTTTCACATACTGCGCGCCCGATTCCTGGATTTTCTCGATAATGCGCTCGAGCATTCCCTCGGCCGTTACCGTTGGTGTGGCAACAGCGAAGCCCAACGATGACGCACGGTCGGCCAGCTCCCACAGAAGCACGGTTTTGCCGCTGCCGCGTTGGCCCAGCATGACCACCGCGCGATCGCGGTTGCCTGGCTCGGTTTGAAAACCATCAATGAACTGCTGGATTATGCGCTCGCGCCCCACGAGGTACGAGGGACGGTTGCCAAACGCCGGGGAGAATATAGTGTCGTGAGTCACGGGCACCTCCGTTGTTTTCCTTTCTTTCCTCTTTTTTCCTTTTTTTCCTTTTCTATGCTGACGTGGGATTTTCTTTGATGGCGTGAGCGTTGGTTTTGGCTGGCAGGACCCGGGAACGCCAGGCGCTGTCTCGGCAGACGAGGTCGCGCGCTTTTCTCGAGGAGAATGGCTGCGCGTTCCTCACGGGGATGACCGCGCGCTCCTTCCCGGGGGCGGCCGCGCGCTCCTTCCCAAGGGCGGCCGCGCGCCCTTCTTGGCAAGCGCAGCGTAGATAACCTTTACCGCTCGGGTTCTGCGCATTTTTCTTGGCAAGCGCAGTGTAGACTACCTTAAGCGTCCGAGCCCTGCGCACTTCTCTCGGCAGGTACGTGATGTCGCGCATTTCTCTCAGCAGATACGGCGTAGGTGACCCTAAAAGCCCTGATCTGGCGCGTTCTTCTCGACAGGTGCGGCGGACGTCATTGTGGCACGGGGAGTCTGGCACGTTCTTCTCGACAGAAACAAAACGCGCCTGGTTACCAAGCATGTTTTGGCAAGTTCTTCTCGGCAGATACACATGAACGCGGAAGAGCTCACGCACTCCGCTTGTACCTGTCGAGTAGAGTGCGCACAAACGCCCTCAAAAGGGTCAGGTAGCTTGCGCCTGCCGAGTAAAAAGCGCACCCCCCACCAAGAGCCAGGAACAAACGCTGCAACCACGCAGCCGCCGTGTATGAACAACTCGTTAGTGTTCACCGCGCAAGAACAGGTAAGCACCCCTTGGATTGGCCGTTAACTGGGAAAACGCCGGAACACGAGCATCCTCGTCGCGTTTTCAGCTCGATTCCATTCTTTTCCATCGATTTCTATTGCATGCAGCTGATGCATGCAGCTGATGTAGGCGTGAGAGGCTTAGCCGTGTGTCGCGCTAACGCTAAGTTGTTAGCGTTAGCGCTTTTCAAAAACTTCTAACGCTAAGTTACGGCCTTAAACTATCGTTAGAAGTTCAACCGGCGCTCTAACGTCAACAACTTAGCGTTAAAGGCACGCACGCGCCAGCCAAAAGAGCGAGCGCAACTTTCCAAACCAGCCAACCACCAAACCTCGCACGTGCGATGCTGGGCATCGGGCGCGAAGCCACCCCACACACAGCGACGCCCTCCCAGCTGCTCCTGGAAGGGCGTCGCGTTCCGTCAGTCTCTGCCGCCGCGTCGCGGCCTCAGTTGCTGCCGCCGCCGCGCTTACGCGTCCCAGGCGCTGCGGCCGTGCAGGGCGCGCAGACCGATGTCGCGACGCAGGGTCTTGCCCTCAAACGCGATCTTCTCGCACGCCTCATACGCGCGGTTGCGGGCCTCCTCAAACGTGGGCGCCAGCGCCGTCACGTCCAGCACGCGGCCGCCGGCGGTCACGATCTCGCCCTCATCGTTCACCGCGGTGCCGGCGTGGTACACCGTCACGTTGTCCATAGCCTCTGCGTCGGCGATGCCGGTGATGACCTTGCCCTTCTCGTAGCTGCCCGGATACCCGGAGCTCGTGAGCACCACGCTCACGGCGTAGTCGGGCTTCCAGCTGAGCTCGACGCTGTCCAGACGCTGTTCGGCGCAGGCCAGCATGACCTCTACCAGGTCGTTTTCCAAACGCGGCAGGATCACCTGGGTCTCAGGGTCGCCAAAGCGCGCGTTGAACTCAAGCACCTTGGGGCCCTGCGGCGTCAGCATGAAGCCGCCGTACAGGCACCCGCGGTAGTCGATCCCCTCAGCGGCGAGCTCGGCCACGGCATTGTCCATCACGGCAACCATGGCGGCGTGCTCCTCGTCCGTCACGATCGGCACGGGGCTGTACACGCCCATGCCGCCGGTGTTGGGGCCCTTGTCGCCCTCGAGCGCGCGCTTGTGATCCTGCGCCGTGGCCATGGGGCGCACGGTCTTGCCGTCGGTGAAAGCCAAAAGCGAGCACTCCGGCCCCACCAGCATCTCTTCGATAACCACCGTGGAACCCGCCGCGCCAAACGTGCCGCCGAAGCACTCGCGCACAGCCTCCTCGGCCTGCTCAAGCTCGGTAGCAACGATAACGCCCTTGCCGGCTGCCAGGCCGTCGGCCTTCACCACCAGCGGTGCGCCCTGTTTGCGCACGTAATCAAGGGCATCGGCCTCGTTGGTGAAACTTGCGTAGGCCGCCGTGGGAATGCCCGCGCGCTCCATGAGCTCCTTGGAGAACTTCTTTGAGCCCTCCATCTGCGCTCCAGCCGCACCGGGTCCGAAGCAGGGGATGCCCGCCGCGCGCACGCTGTCGGCCACACCGGCCACCAGCGGCGCCTCGGGGCCGATGACAACCAAGCCCACGTTGTGCTCCTGCGCAAACGCCGTCACCGCGTCGCCGTCGTTCTCGTCAAGCGCCACGTTGGTACCCACCAGGCCCGTGCCGCCGTTGCCGGGTGCCACGTACAGCTGGGCGCACCGCGGCGAGGCCGCCAGCGAAACCGCCAGCGCGTGCTCGCGGCCGCCGGATCCCAGCAGCAGGATGTTCAAGGGGGTAGCAGAGGTCTCAGGTGCCATGGTTCATCCTCTCTCCGCGCGCACGCGCTTGGTCTTATCGCCAGCTTATCCTTGTATTGTAGTGAAAACAGGCAAAACGTCTTGCGGGAGCACGTAAAAAGGATGCGAAGCGGTTGGCGGGATGGGATTTTGCCGGCGTGGGGCGTCACAAGCGGCCCGTTTTAACACTTTTATGCATTATCCAACAGCGAAAAGCAGGAAATCCCGGTGAACTGAAAACCAAATCGTCCATAGCTCGATTTTTTGCACATCGAAAAACAAGGGATCTACCTGCAAGAACACATCATTCTTGCAGGTAGATCCCTACGCGCAAATATATCAGCTATGGACGGTTCGCCCCTCCTCGCAACGAGGCTTTATTCAAAATGGGGTGTGAGGTAGGCGGAAATGTCGTCCAGCACCGCGGAATGGCAGCTCGCCGGGAACCGCATGAGCCCCATGGCGCCCAGGCCAACGTGCGTGGCGATGGTGGGGCCGATGGTGGCCACGGTGAGGAACCGCGCCGCAATGCCGCTTGCCGCCTGGCGGTCTATGGCCTCGCTCAGGGCCGCAAGCGCTGCCGGCGCCTTGAGATAGAGTTTGTAATACACCAGGTCGCCCAGCTCCTGGGCGTCTTTTGCCAGTTGGCGGGCCAGGTACTTGGCCGCCGCCTTGATCCCGCGGCACTTGTGCACCACTTCGATAGCGCCCGTTGCGTCGAGCGACACCACGATCTTGATGTCCAAAAGCAAGGTCGCCAGACCCTGGAAGCGGCTTGCGCGGCCGCCCTTCACCAGGTTGTCCAGGTTGTCGGGCACAAAGTAGATCTTGTGGCCGGCGCGCAGCGCGTCCATGCGCGCCACCGCGTCCTCAACGCTGCCGCCCTCCTGAGCGATAACGGCCGCCTCGAGCACCATGGCACCCTGGCCCACGGTTGCGCTGCAGCTGTCGTACACGGTCACCCTCACGTCCGGGTGCGCAGCCATGATCTCCTCGGCTGCAAAGCGCGCACCCTCGATGGTGCCGGAAAGCGCGCCGGCCAGGTGCACCGAGAGGATCTCGCGCGCACCCTCGTCTACCAGGCGCTTATACACCGCTACGAAGTCGCCCGGCGTGGGCTGCGAGGTCACGGGGAGGTCGGCCTTGGTACGTGCGTCTTCCAGGATGGCGCAGAACTGGTTGATGTCGATGTCCACCCCGTCCGCGTAGTCAACGCCCTCGTAGCTCACATGCAGCGGCACGACGCTTACGTGGTACTTCTCAAGCAGCGCCGGCGGCAGATCAGCCGCGCTGTCGGTAACGATGGCGAAACGGTTCATCGATGACCCTTCTTTGCGGTCGTCAGCGGATACAAACGGTAGGTCAAACAAAACAAGCAACGCATGGCAGAGCGCCGACAACGCCGCGCGGTCCTTGCGCCGCGCGCCCGAGCCCTCGGGATCTGAACCCCGCCCAAAACCAGGCGCTAAAACAGCGCGGGGCGCCGGCCGCCTTGGCCAACGCCCCGCCGCGCTAAACGGTTCGGTTACTCCCAGCCGCACATGATGGTCTGCGTGCGGTCGGGGCCCACCGCCACGATGCTGATCGGCACACCCACGAGCTTCTCGATATAGCGCACGTACGCCTGCGCGTTGGCGGGCAGCTCGTCAAAGCTGCGGCAGCCGGAGATGTCTTCCTTCCAGCCGGGCAGCTCCTCGTACACCGGGACGGCGCGGTCAAAGCGGTCGGCGTACTCGGGCACGGTGGTGTACCGCTTGCCGTCAACGTCGTAGGCCACGCACACCTTGATGGTGTCGAACTCCGAAAGCACGTCAAGCTTGGTCAGCGCGATGTGGGTGAGGCCGTTCACGCGGGCGGCGTAGCGGCCGATGCAGCCGTCGAACCAGCCCACGCGACGGCGACGGCCGGTGGTGACGCCGTACTCGCCGCCCACCTGGGTGAGCGTCTCGCCCTCGGGGGTCTCAAACGCCAGCTCCGTGGGAAACGGGCCGGAACCAACGCGGGTGAGGTAGGCCTTCATGATGCCCAGGATGCGGGTCACGCTCTTCATGCCCACGCCCGAGCCGGGAATCGCGCCGCCGGCCGTGCAGTTGGACGAGGTCACAAACGGGTAGGTGCCGTGGTCGATGTCCAGAAGCGTTGCCTGCGCGCCCTCGAACAGGATGTTCTTACCCTCTTCGAGCTGCTCGTTCAGGAAGGCGCCCGTCTCGCACACGTACGGACGCAGGCGCTCGGCGTACGCAAGGTAGGTCTCGCAGATCTGGTCCACCGTGTAAGTGGGCAGGCCAAACACCTTGTCGAGCAGGCAGTTGGTGCGGTCGAGCGCAATGGCCAGGCGCTCGCGGAAAATCGCCTCGTCCATGAGGTCCTGAACGCGCAGGCCGATGCGGGCCATCTTGTCCTGGTAGCACGGGCCGATGCCGCGCTTGGTGGTGCCGATGAGGTTCTTGCCCATCTGGCTCTCAAACGCGCCGTCGAGGTCGATGTGGTACGGCATGATGAGGTGCGCGTTGGTGGAGAGGCGCAGGCGCTTGGTAGAAACGCCGTTGCTCTCGAGCAGGTCGATCTCTTCAAGCAGCACCTTGGGGTCGATCACCACGCCGTTGCCGATCACCGGGGTCACGGTTTCGTACATGATGCCCGAAGGCACCAGATGCAGGCCGAACTTCTTATCGCCCACCTTGATGCTGTGGCCGGCGTTGTTGCCACCCTGATAACGAACCACGCAGTCGAACTCGGATGCCACGAGGTCGCAGATCTTGCCCTTGCCCTCGTCGCCCCACTGCGTACCAACCAAAACGGTAGACGGCATAACCATTCCTTGCTCTCGTATGTGCGCGCCGCGCGCTCGCGCTCGGCGCAGTTACTTCCCTATTATAGGCAAGTTCGCAAAAGGTGCGCCACGATCTTGCGTCTGGGCGAGAAGAACACGTCGGCGGGCGGTCGGCCGCACGCCTCCCGCCCGCCGCACCGGGGAACGTTATCCCTCGTGTTGCTCGTCCAGCTCGTAGAACTTGGTGCTGGCGGGCAGGAACATGAGGTCCACGTCGCCCACCGGGCCGGAGCGGTTCTTGGCCACGATGACACGCGTCACGTTCATGGGCGGGCGATCTTGGCGCTCGGCTTCCTGCTCGTCGGCGGAGCGGTCGAGGAACATGACGATGTCGGCGTCCTGCTCGATAGCGCCGGATTCGCGCAGGTCCGAGAGCATGGGGCGCTTGTTGCCGCCGCGCTGCTCAACCGCGCGGGACAACTGCGAAAGCGAGATAACCGGGATGCCCAGCTCCTTGGCCATGATCTTGAGGCCGCGGCTCATCTCGGACACCTCGACGGCGCGGTTCTCGGCCCGGCGGCCGGCCGGAGGGCTCACCAGCTGCAGGTAGTCCAGGATGATGATGGCCTTCTCCTTGTTGTGCAGCATGCGGCGCGCTTTTGCGCGGATCTCGGTGATGGTGGTGCCCGGCGTGTCGTCGATGAGGATGTCGAAGCTCGAGAGCATGCGGCACGCCTCGTCGATGTTGGCCCAGTCCTGCGGGGTGATGCGGCCGATGCGGAAGTTCGAGATGCTCACCTGCGCCTGCGCACAGATGAGGCGCTGGGCGATTTCCTTGCCGCTCATCTCGAGCGAGAAAAAGCCGACGGTAAACCCTGCGGCTGCGGCGTTGGTAGCCAGGTTCAGCGCGAAAGACGTCTTACCCACGGCAGGGCGGGCGCCCAGGATGATGAGCTGGCCGGCGCGGAAGCCCAAAAGCAAGCGGTCCAGCCGGCTGAAGCCGGTCGGCACGCCGGTGGGGGCGCCGGGCATCTGGCTCAGCTCCTCGGCCTCGCGGTACGCCTCGCCCATGAAGTCGCTCAGGCTTTGGTAGGTGTTGCGCACCTCGCGCTCGGTCACCGAAAGCAGCATGCTCTCCGCGCGCTCGATAACCTCCTTGGTGTCGGTAGGCGCGTCGTACGCCAGAGCGTTGATTTGGTTCGTGGCGCCGATGATCTCGCGCAGCATTGAGTCGCGCCGCACGATCTCGGCATGGTGCTGCCAGTTCACCAGCGCCATGGTCTGGCCCATGAGCTCGAGGATGTAGGCCTCGCCGCCTACGGCGTCCAGCTTCTCCATAGAGCGCAGGTGGTCGGCGAGCGACACCGCGTCTATGGGGATGGTCTTCTCGTACATGTCCTGCATGGCCAAAAAGAGCGTCTTGTGCGAGGGGCGGTAGAAGTCGTCCGGACGCAGCTCTACCAGCGCTTCCTCAACCACCTCGGGCGAGAGAATCATGGCAGAGAGCACGTTGGCCTCGGCGCTTTGGTTGTTGGGCAGGCCCATGCGCGCCGAGCGCTCGGCTAAGCCGCTGGGCGACCAATCGTATGAGGAGTCCATGGAGGGCATGCATGTCTCTTTCCACAGGTGCGCGATACTGCAACGACCGCGCGCATTGATTGCCCCCATGGTAAAACAAGCCGCTGACCTGCGGAAGACCTTCAAGGGGCCCTTTAAGGTTTCAACAAAGCCTGTGGAAAACCATGCCGGCCATTCCCTGCGAGAAGAACGGTTTTCAACGTTTTCCACATTTTTGCGCTGCGCAGTGGCGGACGCGCCGCTCACGTTCGCTCCATACGGCGTTTACCAGCGGATATGCAAAAAGGTCGATAAGTTCCTGCAGTTTTATAGGTATTGATCTCGTACAGTTTATTAAAACCGCAGGTAGTTGGCTTATCAATATACAAAGCGCAGGATATCTAGGTGCCAATATATGCAGAGCCACAGTCCCATATCGCACGGAAAACCAGCACCGATCTAACCGCGTTTCCACGCACACGCCCCTGACCTGTGGATTTCTCCCCGTTTTACACCCCGCTCATGCGCTAAATTAGGCCGTGCTTAATCTGGCGCATTTCGTAAGACAGAGCGCCAAAATAGGCCCGGCCTAATTTGGCGCATGGGCGCACAAAAAAAGCCCCCGGCGTGGGCCAGGGGCCTGTATCGCATGCAACATGCGGTGAGCGCTGAAGCTACTCGGCGACCTCGACGGTCTCCTCAACCTCAACGGTCTCCTCGACAACCTCGGACTCCTCGTCCTCGTCAGCGGTCTCCTCGCCGGGCTTGACGCCCACGAAGCAGTTGACCGTGGCGTTGATGTCGCGGTAGATCGAGAGCTCCACAGCGTGGACGCCCGCAACCTTGATGGGGTTCTTGAGCTCGACGCGCTTGCGGTCGAACTCGATACCCAGCTGCTCCTTGATGGCGTCGGCCACCATGGCAGAGGTGACGGAGCCGAAGAGCTGGCCCTCCTCGCCAACCTTGGCGTCGATGAGGAGGTTCTTGCCGTCCAGCTGCTCCTTCAGGGCGTTGGCGTCGGCAACGCGCTTAACCTCGCGCTTGGCGATGTTGTTGCGACGCTGCTCAAGCTGCTTCAGGTTGCCCGGAGTGGCAAGCACAGCGATCTTGTTGGGGAACAGGTAGTTCTCCGCATAACCCTGGGCAACGTCGATGACGTCACCCTCGCCGCCCTTGCCCTTGAGCTCACCCAACAGGATGATTTTCATGGGTACTCCTTCTAACGTGCCGGCAAGCGGCACCTTGTGTTACTTGCGACGACGGTCGCCGCGGGAGGAAACCACCGGCACCGTGTAGGGCAGAAGGGCCATAACACGAGCGCGCTTGATGGCGTTGGCGATGTCGTGCTGATGCTGCGTGCAAGCGCCCGTGACGCGGCGCGGCTTGATCTTGCCGCGGTCGGTCATGTACTTACGGAGCAGCTGAGTATCCTTGTAGTCGATGTACTCGGTGTGCTCCTTGCAGAACTGGCAGTACTTGCGACGCGGCTGACGTGCGTAATCCTGAGCCATGTCCAAAATACCTTTCTACGGGCGGCCGAGAAGCTCCCGGCCACCGTCATGCCTAAAAGGGAATGTCCTCGTCGTACACGTCCACCGCGGGGGGAGCCGAAACCGGCGCCGGCTGCGGGGCAGCGGGCTGGGGAGCGACCTGCGGCATGTAGCCGCCCTGCTGCGGCGCGGGGGCCTGCGGGGCGTAACCACCCTGCTGGTACCCGCCCTGAGGCTGGTAGCCACCCTGACCCTGCTGGTTGCGCGGGGTGAGGAACTCAATCTCGTCGACGATAACCTCGAGCTTGCTGCGGCGCTGGCCGTCCCGTTCCCAGGAGGAGTAGCGCAGCTTGCCCTCGATCGCGACTTTCATGCCCTTGGAGAGGAAGCGCGAGAGCGCCTCGGCGCGCGTGCCGAACATCGTGCAGTCCACGAAGTTGGGGTAGTCCTCCCACTCGCCGGTCTGCGGGTTGCGGCGGCGATCGTTAACAGCCACGCCAAACGACATCACCTGGGTGCCGCCCTGCGTAGCGCGGATCTCCGGGTCGCGCGTGAGATTACCGGAAATGTTGACGCGGTTGATGCTCATACAACTCACTACCTCTCAATGCGGCGGAAAACCCGCCTCGGGTGCCGTGCACCCGCTTCCTTACTGCTTCTCGGGACGGGCAACGATCATGTGGCGGACCACCGCGTCGGTGATGCGCAGCACGCGATCGAGCTCGGCGATCTGCGAGGGGTCAGTGTGGAAGTTGATGAGGGTGTAGTCACCGTCGGTCATGTGGTTGATCTCGTAGGCGAGCTTGCGCTTGCCCCACTCCTCAACGTTGTCGACGGTACCGTTGCCGGCGGCGATGGTCACATCGATGCGCTTCATAACGGCAGCGCGGGTCTCGGGATCAATCGCGGGATCGACAAAAAACAGCAGTTCGTAAGCCTTCATGTTGTCACCTCCTCTGGACATATGGCCTTGAGTCGTGAAGGTGCGCTCAAGGCAGGAAAAGACTGGATAATAGTAGACCGTCCCCCTGCCCAAGGCAAGAACAAGCTGGTAGAACCCTCGCTCCTATCACAACCTCCACATACCCCTCGCCCCTATGCCAACGCTTGCGGCGATGCGTGGGTTCGATCTTCTCAGACCCGTCCAACCGCCATCCAACCGTTTTCCGCCCCGCGCTTGGCGCCAAACCCGCACCTTCTTGCACGATTCCAACCCCATGCCGTTTACCTGCGATACCAGCTGGCCTGTTTCCCAAAGGGCGAGAGGAACCTCCTGGCGGCGGGCGTTTTTCTCCGCATGGTTTCCATAACGCGGGGCTTGGTCGCCTCACGGAATGGCCTGCGTGCGAGAAGCACGAGAAAGGCCAGCTGGCTTTGGAACGAGAAACCCCTCCAAGCCAGCCAGCCTTATGTACTATGCCCGTATCGGGCGGTTCGGCGCTGTCGATTGCCCGCGCGCGATATGAGAGCCGAGTGCGTGCGTTAGCGCATCTCGTCCTCATCGGCCGCGGGCAACACCGCGGTAGGAAGCTCGTCAGCGGGAGCGGGGCTCTGCGCAGACGCGGCGGCAGGCGTTTCCTCAGCCGCCTCCGACACCGCCTCGCCAGCGGGCTCCGCCTGCGACGCCGCATCCCCGAGCACCTCGGTCACCGCAGCGGGCTCAGGATCGGCGGGCACATCAGCCGCGGCCGGCGCAGCCTCCCCCAAAAAGACGGACAGCGCGTCGGCGGACTGCTCAGCCTCAGCATCCGCAGCGTCAGCCGGGACGCCGGCAACCCCCGCCGGCTCAGATGCCGCCTCCGCGGCCGCTGCCTCGGCTGCCGCCGCAGCTGCCGCGGCCGCCATAGGCACCGTCACCGCTGCGTCCGCCGCCGCACCGGCATCAACGCCGCTGGCGCCCGCCGGGGCATCAGCCTCAACCGGAGGCTGGGGCGCAGGCTGCGGATCTACCTGCGGCTCTACCGGTGCAGTCTGGGCGGCTTCAGCCTCCGAGGGCGGCAGGGGCGACGCGCCGGAGCCGCCGTCGCCCTTGTGCGGCACGTCGCTGGGCAGCGGGTCGGACGAGGTGCCCCAGCGACCCACGTCAAAGCGCTGCACCCACTGGCCCACGGCGTTGACGCTCACCAGCTGGGCCACCACCGAGAAACACTCGTACACAAACACCGCCAGAATGGCCAGAACCACGGCGAGAATCGTGATTCCCATGACCGTGCCCACAGGGAAGACCGACCAGTCGCCGAAATAGTAGCTGGAGGTGTAACCCACGCCCATGACGCCAACCGACGCGAAGATCACCGCGAGAATGCCGGCTACCACCGAAAACGCCACTGGCAGGAGGTTTGCCACCAGCGACACCACGAACACGTGGAGAAAGCCGCCCGGGTCGCGCCCGATCATCTGGAACACGCGGTCAACGCGCCAACCGGCCGCAAAGCGGTCGTAGATGGTGGCGCGCAGAGCGCATACGCTCATGAACGTGTTGGCCAGCGTGCCGATGACCAGCCCCACCAGTCCGACGAGAAACGCACCGGAGGCAAAGAGAGCCGCTGCGCCGAACGGCGAGACGGCGGCGAGGATCCCCACCGCACCCACGCCGAGAACCGGCACGATCACGGTCAGGCAGGCCAGCACGATGCTCATGAGCACGATCACGGCGAACGCGCGACCGCCGCTGGTCATGAGCTTGCCGTAGTCAACGCCGCGCTGCTTGGGCGCCGCGTCGACGCCCCACGCGGTGAGGCGCGCCCACTCGTATCCGTAGCCCAAAATCGCGATCTGCCCCACAATGGGAATCCAACCCACCAGGGCGAGTATCATCACGGGCTTGAGCCAGCCCTTGTCGCGGGTCAGCATTTTGAGGGATGACCCGAATCCCAGCTGTTGAGCGGACATGATCCGTCTCCTTTTCCGTTGCGCGCCCGCATTCACGTGCAGCGGGCGCTGTGGTAAGCCGTGGCGCTGGCAGACAAGCGCCGCGGCCGGCCGCTGCGCAGGTGCTACGCGGTTGCGTCGGCCGAGGCGGGCGCGCCCTTCTCGGCCGCCGGAGCGCCGGTGCTGCAATCCGCATCCGCGTCCTCCTCTGCCGCGCCCGCATCGTCTGAAGACCCGGCGGCGGGGTAGAGCTGGTCGGCCGTACCCGCCGACCCGTACGTGCCGCGGAAGGTGTACACGGCGTCGGCCACCGTGTAAGGCAGCGCGAGCACCTGGGCGCGCGCGGCACCCGCCGGCGCGACCTCGCAGGTCACGGCGTCTTGCACGCCAGCCGGCGTCTCGATGAAGCCGTCGTAGGTCAGCACGTAAAAGTCCGGCGCGCGGCGGGCGACAAGCTCCCGAGCCGCTGCGTACACCTCGTCAACCGTGGTACCGGCAAGCGCCACCACCTCGTAACCGCCCCCGTTGTTGAACGTAACGAAGGGGCGAATCTCGTGCGCCGAGGTGAGCGCGGCCTGAGCCTCGGCAAAGGCGTGCTCAACGGCGGCGCGCATGGTCTCGGTAAACGACAGCTCAACGTGCGGGAGGTTCGTGGTGCCAGGGGTTGTGTTCATAGCCTTCCTTTCCTGCAGCTGGCTTTAGTCTATCCAGTTGCGCGGACAGCATTTCGGGTGCCGGAGCAAAATAATAGCTTCTTAAGTGGCCCTTGAGCCGGGCTTATGTTTTGCCTTCCGGGCAAGAAGCGCGCGGCGGGCCGGGCGAGGGCCGCCTTGCAGTGCAGGGCGAGAACGACACCGGCCGCCAAATTTACCTTACTGGCGGCGGAAGAGGAGGGATCCGGCACCCGTCTTCGGCAGCCGAGGCGGCGCGGGCGCAAGCACCTTCGCACGCGCTGCCAGCCGCGAGCCCGCTGGGCCGTCTTTGTGGCGGCTCGCCCTCAACAGGGTTCGAATCCCTCCTCCTGCATAATGCAGAAAAAGGCTCAAGGCAAACGTATTACGTTGTAGGCAAGGTAAGTAAACTGGCGGAGGAGGAGGGATTCGAACCCTCGTACCCGGGGATACCGGATAAACGGTTTTCGAGACCGCCGCATTCAACCACTCTGCCACCCCTCCGCGTTGGGGTGAGAACGGCGCGCCAGAGAGCGCGCCGCAGAAACATCGCTGGCGGAGAGTCAGGGATTTGAACCCTGGAGACGGTTTTGCCGCCTACACGATTTCCAATCGTGCTCCTTCGGCCACTCGGACAACTCTCCGTTGATTGCAGAGGTCATTTTACCGTATCTCCCCGCCAGCGCAAGGGGCAATCAGCTAAAAACTCGCAGAATCGTAGGGCGCGCCGCGGCATCCAGCGCTTCTCCACAACCCTGCGCCAATCTAGGCCGGGCTTAATTTGGCGCATTCTGTCTTACGTAATGCGCCAAATTAGGCATGGCCTAGATTGGCGCACGCAAACGTCTGCGGGGCGCGTTAGACTATGTTCCGCGCCGCACCCGGCGCGCCCGCCCGCAACCCCTCCTACCAGCAAGAAGGATCCCGCATGGACGCCTCCCTCGCCATCGACCTGCTCTCATCCATCACCACGTCGGCCGACCCCGAGGTCGTGGCCGCGTCGATCCCCTTGTGGATGGAGATGCTTGCAACCGTGGTGGGCAGCATCTGCGGCGCGCTGGTGGGCCGCGAGCTCAAGCTCGACTACCTGGGCGTGGTGGCGCTCGGCCTCATCACGGGCCTGGGCGGCGGCCTGCTGCGCGACATGATCCTGCAGGTGCACAACGTCTACATGATCGATCAGCCCATGGCCATCGTGGCCTCCATCGCCGCCGGGTCCGCGGTGTTCCTCTTCCCCGGCGTCATCGCCAACCAAAACCGCATCATCAACGCGCTGGACATCATCGTGCTGGGGCTCTTCTCGGCCCTGGGCGCCGACAAGGCGGTGGTGTACGGCTTCGACCCGCTCGTAGGCGTCATCATGGGGTTCCTCACCGCGGTGGGCGGCGGCATGCTGCGCGACGTGTTTATCGGCCAAACGCCGGGCTGCTTCAAGCGCGGCAACCTCTACGCCACCGCGGCCATTGCCGGCTCGGTCACGTTCCTGCTGCTCTCGGGGCCGGCGCACATCGTCAAGATGGTGGCCATGGCGGCCTGCGTGGTGGTGACCATCGCCGTGCGGTTCATCTCGCTCAAGTTCGACATCCAGTCGCCGGACGACATCGACCTGGGTCCCGTGGTGGCCAAGCCGTTCAAAAAGGTGGGCGACGCGCTGAGCCGCCAGACCACCGAGTACGCCACGCGCACCAACCCGCTCATCGAGGAACGCCGGCGACGCGTTGAGCAGGAGCTCGAGGAGTACCAGCGCCGCGCGGAGGAGCTCAGCGAGCGCGAGGCGTTGCGCGGCAAGCTCCGCAGGCCGAGAAGAGCCCGCGACCGCTAGGGCGCACAGACGCCAAAAGCGCGGCTGCTGTTCTCGCCCAACGCATCCTGCGCCCAGCAAAAAGGCCGCGACCCCTGGGAGTCGCGGCCTTTCTCGTGCGGATCCTGCTGCGCGGCAAACGCGCGCTGCGGCCGGCGCTACTGCTGCTTCTTGTTGGCAGCCTTCTTGCGGTCGATGGCCGAGAGCAGGCGCTTGCGCATGCGGATGTTCTTGGGCGTGATCTCAACCAGCTCGTCGTCGGCGATGTACTCCAGCGCCTCCTCGAGCGAGAACACGCGCGGCGGCGTGAGCTGCACGGAGATGTCGGCGGTGGAGGAGCGCTGGTTGCCCAGGTTCTTGGTGCGCGCGATGTTGACCACCATGTCGCCGGGCTTGGAGCGCTCGCCCACGAGCATGCCCTCGTAGCACTCGTCGCCGGGGCTCACAAAGAGCGTGCCGCGCTCCTGCAGCGTGCCGAGCGCGTAGGCAACGGCCTTCTCGGTGCTCATGGAGATCATGGCGCCGTTGTTGCGCTTGCCCAGCTCGCCGGCGTAGGGACCGTACTTGAGGAAGGTGTGGTAGAACACGCCCTCGCCGTGGGTCACGTTGAGGATGCGATTCTTCAAGCCCATGATGCCGCGGGTGGGGATCTCGAACTCAAGGTGCGTCACGGTGGTGCCGGTCTGCATGCTCGTCATGGTGCCGGACGCGTTGCCGAAGACCTCGATGACCTTGCCGGCATACTCGTCGGGGCACTCAACCACGGCCTGCTCGACGGGCTCCACGGTCTGGCCGTTCTCATCCTTCTTGAACAGCACGCGCGGGCGACCCACCTGGAACTCGAAGCCCTCGCGACGCATGGTCTCCATCAGCACGGACAGATGCAGGATGCCGCGGCCGGAAACCTCCACGCCGGTCTTGTCGGGCGTCTCCTCGATGCGCATGGTCACGTTGTTCTCGCGCTCCTGCATGAGGCGCTCTTTGAGCTGGCGGCCGCCAACGATGTCGCCGTCGCGGCCAACGAGCGGGGAAGTGCTGGGCTCGAAGACGATGGAGAGAGTCGGCGGGTCGATCTCGATGGGATCGAGCTCAACGGGGTTCTCGGGGTCGGTGTAGACGTCGCCGATGTCGGTGGCGTCGACGCCCACCACGGCGCCGATGTCGCCGGAGGTCACCTCGCTGCACTCGGTGCGGCCCAGGTAGTCGAAGGTGAACAGCTGCTTTACCTGCGCGGTCTTGCGCGAGCCGTCGTTTTTAACCACGAGGATCTTGTCGCCGGTATGGATGGTGCCCGAGTACACGCGGCCGATGCCGATGCGGCCCACGTAGCTGGAGTGGTCAACGGTCACGACCTGCATGGCCAGCGGGGCGTCCGGGTCGACCTCGGGGGCCGGCAGCTCGTCCACGATCATGTCGAGCAGCGGGTACATGTCCTGGTTGTCGTCGTCGGGGTCGAGGCGCGCGAAGCCGTTCATGGCGCTGGCGTACACCACGTGCTCCATGGCGAACTCGAGCTGCTCGTCGGAGGCGCCCAGGTCGGCCATGAGGTCCAGGCAGTCGTCGTAGGCCTTGGCCGGGTCGGCGCCGGGGCGGTCGATCTTGTTGACCACGATCATGATCGAGAGGTTGGCCGCGATGGCGTGACGCAGCACGAAGCGGGTCTGCGGCATGGGGCCCTCGAAGGCGTCAACGAGCAGCAGGGCGCCGTCGGCCATCTTGAGCACGCGCTCCACCTCGCCGCCGAAGTCGGCGTGGCCGGGGGTGTCGATGACGTTGATCTTAACGCCCTTGTACTCGATGGAAATGTTCTTGGCCAAGATGGTGATGCCGCGCTCGCGCTCCTGATCGTTGGAGTCGAGCACGCGGTCCTCCACCTGCTGGTTGGCGCGGAAGGCGTCGGTGGCGCGCAGGAGCTTGTCGACCAGCGTGGTCTTGCCGTGGTCGACGTGCGCGATGATGGCGATGTTCCTCAGGTTCTCTGCTCGCATAGCGTTCAATAACCTCTCACTAGGTATCTCAAACCGCTCTATTGTAACGAGAACCGCAGTTGTTCACGCGTATTTCATAGGGACACGCCCCGTGCGCCAAATTAGGCCGGGCTTTATTTGGCGTAGGCCGGGCCTAATCTGGCGCATTGTGTCTTACGAAATGCGCCAGATTAGGCCCGGCCTAGATTGGCGCACAAAAATGGATGTTGTTTTGCGCGGTGGCGCCAAGTAGACAGGTTGGGCACCACGTCGTTTACCTGGCCTTTCTTTGCAGCGCACCGCGTCTCTACTTGGACTCCCCCTCTAAAACAACATCCATTTTCGCGTATAAGGCGAAAGCAGCCAAAAACAGGCGCGGTCTCATGTGGCGCAAGCGGCGCAAGGGACAAAAAGCACCGCACAACTGACAAGAGTGCCCCTTTCTGGGGTGATTTTGTCAGTTGTGCGGTGCATCAGCACGCGGCGTGCGGATGGGATCAGCCGCGGAGGCTAGACGAGCAGGTCCTCTTCGCCGGCGGGCTCGGGATCGGCCCAGGCGAAATCGTCACCCTGGCCGATGCCGCGCACCAGCACGTAGGCCGAGTAGCCGCACGGCGAACCCTTCTCGCCAAAGCTCACGAGCAACGCGTCGAGATACGCCTCGGAACCCGCTGCGCCGGAAACGGCGTCGTCGTCGCACACGTAGCCGAGGTAGGCGATGGCGTAGCGCACCGCGCGAGAAACGCCGTCGGCCGAGTAGCCCTGCCGCGCCGCCTGCGCCACGTGCTCCTGCGCAGCCTCAAGGCAGATCTCCTCGCCGTCCTCGGTAAAGGCAACGGTGCTGCGGTGCCCGGCAGCGTCCTCTATGCACGCTACCGTCCCCAGCTCGTCACCGGCTGCGAGCGCGTCCAGGCAGGAACCGATAACATCGCAGGTCAGGGCATCGAGCTCGGGAGAAACGTAGCCCTGCTCGCCGGAGGTTTGTGCGCGGTCTTGCGCCATGGCTGTCCTTTCGTTGGAATCGTTTGTAACTATAGCAAATGCGGAGAAAAACAGCGCGCGACGGGGTCGCGGGATTGGCGGGGCCGCGGCAGGGCGCAAGCCGGCCGTTTCGCAAGCCGGCCGTTTCGCGATCCGGCCTCTTCGCACCTGGCGAGAAAAGCGGGCGCGGGCGACGGGAAGGGCGGGCGCAGACAGCAGTCGGGCGCACAGGAAGCGGCGCAACAGGTGCGCGTGGCGATCACGCAAGACGCGTCGCACGCGCGGGCCCCAGGCGGGACACTACTCCTCGGCAACCAGCTCTTTGAGGCGCGCGCGCAGCAGGCGGCGCTCTTTGCCCAGCCGCGCCAGATCTTGCGCGCCCCACACCAACGCCGTGAGGCCGGCCGAATTCACCACGAACGGCACCACTATGCCGCGCAGCCTAAAACCGATCAGCAAGGCGAGAAGCCCGCCGGCGATGAGGTACCGCGCGCGCTTGAGCTGGTCGGATACGGAAGCTAGCTGCTGCACCAAAAGCGAGCGCGCTTGGGCACGGGCCTGCGCGTGGGCAGAGGCGCTGGCGCCGCCGGGGATCGAAGATCCCGCGGCGCCCGTAGCTGCGGCACTTCTTGCCCGGGCAGAGGACACAGCGTGTTTGAGCAGGTAGTCGCGCGCAGCGTTGATGGAGCGCATCTGCTGCTCGGCGCGGGCGCGCAGGCGCTTGTTGCCCTCGAACTTGTCGGGGTGCAGCATCTGTGCAAGCTCGCGATGGGCGGTGCACACGTCGTCGACGGTGGCCGCTTCGGTGAGCCCGAGGATGTGCAGGGCCTCGCTGCGGGTCATCGGCGGCGCTTAGAAGTCGTCGGGCGAGACGGAGCGCGCGAACTCGTCGAAGCGCTCATACTCGTCCTCGGCTTTTTGCTCGGTGCGGTAGGAAACCGTGCCGTTGCGGTTCATGACGTCGTCCTCCACGTAGATGGGGGCGTTGCTGCGCACGGCAAGGGCCAGCGCGTCGCTGGGGCGCGCGTCAACCAGGTGCTCTTGGCCGTTTTGGTCGAGAAGCGCCACGGTGGCGAAGAACACCGGCGGCTCGAAGCGCGTGATCTCGACGCGCTCGACGCGGGCGCCGAGGGCCTCGAGCATATGGAGGAGCAGGTCGTGGGTCACCGGGCGCTTGGGCGTGGAGCCGTCGATGCCCTTGCTGATGGCGGCCGCCTCGAACGAGCCGGTTTGGATGGAGAGCGAACGGAGCGGTGCCTCGCCCGCCGATGCGGACGTGCGCTCGCGCAGGATGATAGCCGAGGGAACGGGCCCGGCTGCCATGACGATGGTTTCTATGTCAACACGTTTCATAACGGACCTCCCGTCAAAGCTAGGCGCCGCGGCGAGGCGGCGCAGCACCCCGAACGCGTCGGGGTTTACGTATTGTACACAAGGGATAGTAATACTACCCATCCGAAACGGTGTGAACCATATGAGTTCAGCACGGAACAGGTTGGGGCGGGCAGGCAGGGGCGGTGAGGTCCCGCGGCGTAAGCGAGCGGGGACGGCGCTACGGTGCAGGCGGACAAACTCGGCGGTGAGGATCTGTGCGCAAGCAGGTAGAGGCGGCGGGCTGGCCCTGTGGCCGCAAGCAGGTAGAGGCGGTGATCCCCTGTAGCACAGATGGCCACGCAGTGCGGCTGCGAGAAAGGCATCCGCCCTCGCGCAATCCGGCCGAGAATTTTTTTCAAAAAGTTGTTGACGGGGTTGGAGGGGTAGTCTAATATACATTCACGCGATGGGCCCATAGCTCAGTTGGTCAGAGCGCACGGCTGATAACCGTGAGGTCACAAGTTCAAATCTTGTTGGGCCCACCACTTCTCTTCGCAATAAACACCCCCGCGAGAGCCGAGTCGCCGCTGGGGTGTTTATTACTATCTGGGGGTTTAGCTCAGCTGGGAGAGCGCGGGCTTTGCAAGCCTGAGGTCAGGGGTTCGATCCCCCTAACCTCCACCAGAATCTTACGAGACCTCGCATCCGCGGGGTCTTTTATTTGCTGCGGCACCGCGTGGGCGCCGGACGAGACTTGCGCGTCATTCTCGCGGCAACGGGGAACCTGGCCGCACGTGCAGCGGCCGAACAAAGCCCGCGCAGCTCCACCGCGGGCAGTTGCACAGCAAACAGAGATAGGGCGCCCGTCTTGCATACCATCATCGCGACCAACCGGGGCAACGCCCGTCCGGTTGACCGCCGGCGCGTCACGTAAGGCTTCAGTTGGTCGCCGTTTCGACATCGTCGGTACGGTTGGGAGCGCCTATCGCAGCTAACTGCCGGATTTCCCGGAGTTGCATGCAGCTTGGGCGACCAACTTGAAATTAGATGTCGCCGCAGCGTTTAACTTGGAACTTACATGCGATAAGGGCGGGCAACCGCACAGGCGCCAGGCGGGGCGAGAAGAACCGTGCCGCCACACCCGCCGCGTAAACAAGAATAGGCGGCGGGACGGGGTTTGAGCCCCTTCCCGCCGCCCGCAGGCGTCTATCTTGCCGCTCAACGCCGCAACGCGGCCGCTCCTACTCCTCGTCGAGCAGGTCCTCCAGCGCGGCGTCGTCGGCGCCGATGTCAACGCTCTCGGCCTCGTCCGCCACGCCGCCGGCCGCAGCGCCGTCACCGGCGAGCGCGGCAAAGTCCAGCGTCTCCTGACCATCGAGCTGCGCGGTCTTCTTGGGCTTGGCCTTGGCGGCCGTCATGCGTGCAACGGCGGTCACGCGGTCGCTGTCGGGCACGGACATCATCTTCACGCCCTGGGTGGCGCGGCCCAGACGCGAGATCTCGGTGGTCTTCACGCGGGTCACCATGGCCTCGGCGGTGATGATGAACAGCTCGTGCTGCGGACCCACCACCTTCATGGCCGCCAGCTGCCCCTTGCGCGGGGTCATCTGGATGGTGAACACGCCCTGGCCGCCGCGGTTCTGCGGCGTGTAGTCCGAGATGGGCGTGCGCTTGCCGTAACCCTTCTCAGTGATCACGAACAGGTCGCCCTTGCCGTTGGTGATCTCCATTCCCAGCACGCGGGCGTCGCCCTTCATCGTGATGCCGCGCACGCCGCTCGTGTCGCGGCCCGTGGCGCGCACGTCCTCCTCGTGGAACAGGATCGCCTTGCCGGCCGTGGTGGCCATGATGATCATGTCGCCCGACTTCACGCGGCGCACGCCCAGCAGGCGGTCGCCGGCCTTGAGGTTGATGGCGATGATACCGTCGCGGCGGCTGCGGTCGTACGCGCTCATGACCGTCTTCTTGATCATGCCGCTCTCGGTGGCGAAGACCAGGTACTCGTCGTCGGGGAAGGTGCGGCAGCTGATAACCGCGGCGATGCGCTCGCCCTCCTCAAACGGCAGCAGGTTCACGATAGCCGTGCCGCGAGCCTGGCGGCTGCCCACCGGAAGCTCGTGCACCTTCAGGCGGTACACCTTGCCCTTGGTCGAGAAGAACAGCACGAAGTCGTGGGTGCTCGCGATGAACATCTCGTCGATGACGTCGTCCTCTTTGAGGTTGGTGCCGCTCACGCCCTTGCCGCCGCGCTTCTGGGCGCGGTAGGTGGCCACCGGGATGCGCTTGACGTAGCCGGTGTGGGTGATGGTGACGACCATGTCCTCCTCGGCGATAAGGTCCTCAACGTCGAGGTCCTTCTCGGCCATGGAGATCTCGGTGCGGCGCTTGTCGGCGAACTTCTCCTTGATCTCGCCCAGCTCGTCCTTGATCACGCCCAGGATCTTCTCCTCGTGCGCCAGCAGGTCCTCGTAGTAGGCGATGCGCTCGAGCAGCTCGTTGAGCTCGTCCTCGAGCTTCTGGCGCTGCAGGCCGGTGAGGCGGCGCAGGCGCATCTCGAGGATGGCGTCGCACTGCACGTCGTCCAAGCCGAAGCGCTCGGAGAGGCGCTGCTTGGCCTCGGCGTCGTCGGCCGAGGAGCGGATGATGTGCACAACCTCGTCGATGTTGTCCACCGCGATGATGAGGCCCTGCAGGATGTGAGCGCGGTCGCGGGCCTTCTTGAGGTCGAACTCGGTGCGCCGGCGCACCACGCTCTGCTGGTGCTGGATGTAGTAGTGCAGCATCTCGGGCAGCGTGAGCGTGCGCGGCACGCCGTCTACCAGCGCCAGGTTGATGACGCCGAAGGTGGTCTGCAGCTGCGTGTGCTTGTACAGGTTGTTGAGAACCACCTGCGGGATCGCGTTCTGCTTGAGGTCGATCACCAGGCGCATGCCCTTGCGGTTGGTCTCGTCGCGCAAATCGGAGATGCCCTCGATGCGCTTCTCGTTCACCAGCTGGGCGATCTTCTCCTGCAGCAGGCCCTTGTTCACCTGGTAGGGAATCTCGGTGAAGACAAGGCGCTGGCGGCCGTTCTTCATCTGCTCCACGTGGGCCTTGGCGCGCACGGTGATGGAGCCGCGGCCGGTGGTGTAGGCCTGGCGGATGGCGTCGGTGCCCATGATGGTGGCGCCGGTGGGGAAGTCGGGGCCGGGCAGCACCGTCATGAGCTCGTCAACCGTGGCGTCGGGGTTGTCGATCATCATGTCGACGGCGTCGATAACCTCGCCCAGGTTGTGCGGCGGGATGTTGGTGGCCATGCCCACGGCGATGCCCGACGAGCCGTTGACCAGCAGGTTGGGGAAGCGCGAGGGCAGAACCTCGGGCTCCTGCAGGCTCTCGTCGTAGTTGGGGACCCAGTCCACGGTCTCCTTGTCGAGGTCGCGCAGCATCTCCATGGCGGCGCGCGTCATGCGGCTCTCGGTGTAGCGCATGGCAGCCGGCGGGTCGCCGTCCACCGAGCCGAAGTTGCCGTGGCCGTCCACCAGCGGCACGCGCATGGAGAAGTCCTGCGCCAGGCGCACCATGGCGTCGTACACGGCGGAGTCGCCGTGCGGGTGGTACTTGCCGATAACCTCGCCAACCGTCCACGCGCTCTTCTTGTGCGGGCGGTTGGGGGTGATGCCGGCCTCGTTCATGGCGAACAGGATGCGGCGGTGCACGGGCTTCAGGCCGTCGCGCACGTCGGGCAGGGCGCGGGCCACGATAACCGACATGGCGTACTCGATGAAGCTCGTGCGCATCTCGCTGCCCATGTCGGCCGGCTCCAGGTGCCCGCCGTTGATGTCGTTCAGGAAGGTGGCCTGCACGGGCTCCGCGCCGTCGTCGGCGTCGTCAACGTCGTCGTCGACGTCGGCCGTCAGGTCAACGGGCTCGCGATCCTCCTCGTCCCCGAACAGGTTGTTCATATCGTCTGCCACGGGACTCCTTTCTTAGATGTCCAGGAAGCGGGCGTCCTTGGCGTGCTTCTGGATGAACTCCTTGCGGCTCTCGACGCTCGTGCCCATGAGCTCGGACACCGCGCGCTCGGCGGCCGCGGCGTCGTCGATGGTGACGCGCAGCATGGTGCGGTTCGCCGGCTTCATGGTGGTCTCCTCGAGCTGCTCGGGGTCCATCTCGCCCAGGCCCTTGTAGCGCTGCACGGTGTACTTGGTGCCCTCGGGCAGCGCCGCCACCTCGCGGGCGAGGTCCTCGTCCTTGTAGATGTACTCCAGGCGGCGGCCCACCTTCAGGCGGTACAGCGGCGGCTGGGCGATGTAGATGTAGCCCGCGTCGATGAGCGGCTTCATGTAGCGGTAGAAGAACGTGAGCAGAAGGATGCGGATGTGCGCGCCGTCAACGTCGGCATCAGTCATGATGATGATCTTGTGGTAGCGCGCCTTCTCGATATTGAAGTCCTCGCCCACGCCGGTACCGATGGCCGTGATGAGACTTTGGATGGTGTCGGCCGTCACGGCGCGGTGCGCCTGCACGCGCTCCACGTTCAGGATCTTGCCGCGCAGCGGGAGAATGGCCTGGATGGTGCGGTCGCGCGCCATCTTGGCCGAGCCGCCTGCGGAGTCGCCCTCTACGATGAACAGCTCGGTCATGGCCGGGTCCTTCACCGAGCAGTCGGCGAGCTTGCCGGGCAGCGACGCGGTCTCGAGCAGGCCCTTGCGGCGCGTGGCCTCGCGCGCCTTGCGGGCGGCGGTGCGGGCCTTGGCGGCGCTGGTGGCCTTGTTGCAGATCGCGCGGGCCTGCTTGGGGTGCTCCTCGAAGTACTCGTTGAGGCCGTTGTACACGATGTTCTGCACCAGGCCGCGCATGAAGGAGCTGCCCAGCTTGGTCTTGGTCTGGCCCTCGAACTGCGGGTCGCCCAGCTTCACGGACACCACCGCGGCAAGGCCCTCGCGCACGTCGGTGCCCTCGAGGTTCTTGTCCTTCTCCTTCAGGATGTTCTGCTTGCGGGCGTACTCGTTGACCGCCTTGGTGAGCGCGGCGCGGAAGCCCTCCAGGTGCATGCCGCCATCCATCGTGTAGATGTTGTTGGCAAAGCTCATGACGTTCTCGGAGTAGCCGCCGTTCCACTGCAGGGCCACCTCGACCTCGCCCATCTTGTTGGGGTCGTCGGTGTTGGAGGTGCCCTCGATGTAGATGGGGCGCGCCAGGCCCGGCAGGACCTCGCGGCCCTCGTTCAGGTGCTTCACGAAGTCGGACACGCCACCGGAGTAGCAGAAGTCCTTGGTCTCGGGCTCGGTGCCGCGCTCGTCGGTGAAGACGATGCGCAGGTTCTTGGTGAGGAAGGCCATCTCCTGGAAGCGGTTGGCCAGCGTGTCGTAGTCCATGACCACGGTCTCGAAGATCTCGGGGTCGGGCCAGAAGCGGATGGTGGTGCCCGTGGTCTTGGAGTGCCCCACGATCTTCATCTTCTGGGTGGTCTTGCCGCGCGAGAACTGCATCTCGTAGATGTTGCCGTCGCGGCGCACCTGGGCGATGAACTTCTCGGACAGGGCGTTGACCACCGACGAGCCCACGCCGTGCAGGCCGCCGGAGACCTTGTAGGCCTGGTTGTCGAACTTGCCGCCGGCGTGCAGCACCGTGAGAACCACCTCGAGGGTGGGGATCCTCTTCACGGGATGCTTGTCGACCGGGATGCCGCGGCCGTTGTCCACGACCGTGACCGAGTTGTCGGCGTGCAGCGTCACCTGGATCTTGTTGCAGAACCCGGCGAGCGCCTCGTCCACCGAGTTGTCCACGATCTCGTACACCAGGTGGTGCAGGCCGGCGATGCTGGTTGAGCCGATGTACATGCCGGGGCGCTTGCGCACAGCTTCAAGACCCTCGAGGATCTTGATTTCGCTGCCATCGTACTCGTTCTTCTTCTTTGCCACGCATGCTCCTTTTCGTGACGTTTGCGCGGGCGGCGGGCGAGAAGCCCGAAAACGGCTCCGCGGCCTCCGCGCGGCGCTTGCGCGCCATCGCGCTTTGTTAGCCTTTTTATTCTAGACGATTCACCGGTGTCTCTTCATGCCCAAACAGCACATCTATAAGGCCCTCAAATATGCCTAGAAGGCCCAAACAGCATCCGTTAGGTCTCCCGACGCATTACATTACAAAATCGCGGCTAAAAACGCGCTTGCGCCAAATGAGGCCGAGCTTAATTTGGCGCATCGGCAACCCCGGGCGCCTAGCGCTTGCGCTCGTAGCCCTCGCGGCTGCGGCGGCACACCACGCGCGCCAGCTCCACGCCCTGAAACGACATCCGCGTGCGCAGCACGTCGCGCTTCATCGAAAGCTCCTGGCACCACACGTCGGAGTCAACGTAAACCACCAGCGCGTTTCTCGCCTCGTCGTAGAACAGGCCCGTCACGTGCTCTTTTTCACGTGAAACATCCGGACTCGCGTCCATCACCATGTTCCACGCGCGGAACACGCGGCCGCGCTGCTCGGCGGCGCGCATGCGCTCGCGCTGGGCGGGGCTGGCCTTCTCGAGCACGCGGCGGCGCTCGGCGGCAATGAAGGGCGCCATGGCGTTCATGGTGTGCTCGGGCACCTTGCCCCCGTAGGGCCAGGGGTTGGCCGCGGCCTCCTCAAGCTCCGTGTGCTCTATGCGCCGCACGCGCTCGTCCTCCTCACGCCCCACCGATCTCCACCACCTTCGCGCGCTCGAGCACCTTGTCCGAGAAGTACCCCAGGTTGGTGGTGGTCACCACGGTCTGCACGTCGCTGCCGGCGAAGCTCATGATGGCGGCGCGGCGGGTCGCGTCGAGCTCGCTCATCACGTCGTCCAGCAACAGCAGCGGGTAGCGCCCCAGGATGTCGTGGGTCACGCGCACCTCGGCCATCTTCCACGCCAGCACCACGCTGCGCTGCTGTCCCTGCGAGCCGTACGAGCGCGCGTCGCGCCCGTCGATCTCAAACGCGATCTCGTCGCGGTGCGGCCCCACGAGCGTCATGCCGCGCCTGAGCTCGTCGGCGCGGCCGGCACGGTAGGCCTCCGCCAGGCGGGCGGCCAGCTCGTCGCGCTCCACCCCTTCCACCGGCCCGATCGTTGCCTGGTAGCTCACGCCGATCTTCTCGTGCGGAGCGATAAGCGCGTACACGTCCTCGATGTGGCGGCGCAGCCGGGCGAGAAGCGCCGTGCGGTGCGTGAGCAGCGCCGCGCCGGTGGCGCTCAGGCTCTCATCCCACGCCTCCAGAAGCCCCTGGTCGGGGTACGGCTCCTTGAGCAGGGCGTTGCGCTGCTCAACCGAGCGCTCGTAGAGCCCCACCAGCTGAGCGTAGCGATCGTTGAGCTGCATGCCGAAGTCGTCCAGCGCGGCACGGCGCACGGAAGCCGAGCGCTTCACCATGTCCAGGTGGTCCGGGCAGAACAGCACCGAGGGGAGGATGCCGCGCACGCCGGCCGCCGGGCAGGCCTTGCCGTTTTTGCGGAAGGTCTTCTTGGCCGGGTGCGCGCTCACGTCGAGCCGGACGTCGATCACGCGGTCCTCGCCCTCCAATCGGGCGTCGACGCGCGCGGTCTCGGCTCCCTCGCGCACCAGCTCGCGCGGGGCGGGCTTGCGAAACGAGGCTCCCGCCGTCACCAGCTGCAGCGCCTCCACCAGGTTGGTCTTGCCCACGGCGTTGCGCCCCACCAAGATGGTGGTGCCCGCCGCCGGCTCGAGCTCGTACGCCTCGTAGCTGCGGAAGTCCCATGCGCTCAGGCGCTTAAGCTGTATCGCCACGACGCTTCCCGCCCCTTCGGCGCGCTACACGCGCACCGGCATGACGAGGTACAGGTAGTTGATCTTGCCGTAACTCTTGAACACGCCCGCCTGCTGGTAGCTCTGCAGCTCCAGCGTGAGCTCCTGCTGGTGCCCCACGGCGTTCAGGCACCCGAAGATGTAGTGGTAGTTGAACGCGATGGTGCCCGAGGCGCCCTCGGCCTCCACGTCGAAGGTCTCCTGCGCGGCGTCCTGGTCGCTCGAGATGGCCGAGAGGCTCATGGTGCCGGCCTCGGCGTCGATCTCGAAGCGGACGGCCGAGTTGTTCTGGGCGATAACCGCCACGCGCTTGAGCGCGGCGCTGAAGGTGTCCACGTCGAGCTTCACCGTGGTGGCACAGGCCGGCGGGATGAGCTGCTTGTAGTTGGGGTAGGTGCCCTCGATGCGGCGCGCCACGTAGGTGGTGTTGCCCGCCTGGAAGACCACCTGCGTGTCGGTGGAGCCCACCAGCACCTGCCCGGCGCCGCCTGTGATGGAAAGCGCGTCGTAGAACACGTTCGAGGGCACGTTCAACTCGAAGCTGCCCTCCAGGCTCGAGGTCTCAACCTGCGTGTCGCACACGGCCAGGCGGTACGAGTCGGTCGCCACCAGGCGGATCGTGTTGTTCTCGACCGTCATGTACACGCCGGTGAGCACCGGGCGGTTCTTGTCGGTCGAGGTCACGCGGTACACGCGCATCACCATGTCGGTCAGCACGTCGGCCGGCAGCTCAACCGAGCGCTCCAGCGCGAAAGCGGGGAACTCCGGGAAGTCCTCGGCCGCCAGCGTGTTCAGGCGGAAGGAGCTCTTCTCGCACGTAAGGGTAACCTGGCGATCCTCGCCGGCAAAGGTCACCGGCGCGTCGGGCAGCGTCTTGGTGATGTTGGAGAGCATCTTGCAGGGCAGCACGATCTGCCCCTCCTCTTCAACGTGCGCCGCCACGCGGTGGCGGATGGAGATGGTAAGGTTGGATGTTTGGAACTCGAGCACGCCCTCGGCGGCGCGGATCAGCACGCCCGAGAGGATGGGGAGGGTCGAGGTTCCGGCGATGCCCTTCATGACGATGGCGAGCGCCTCTGCAAGCGAAGACTGGCTGACGGTGAATCTCATGGCGGGCCTTTCTGACCGGAACGGGCGGTCTTATTTATATTGGTCTTATATATCTAACCCTAACAATAATAATAAGCACGTGCAGACGGTGGAAGCCTGCACTTTTGGCAGCTTAACGCGGCAGTGAAGCGTTTGCAACTCCGTGGAAAAGCGCCCGGGAACTCCACCGGCGCCAAGCCTCTGAGATTTTCTCCACCGCGCGCCTGCAGTTGCCCGCCTCTTCCCACCAACCTTTCAGCAAGTTTTCCACAGCGGGGTGGTTGGCTGCTTCAGTCGAGAAACGCCGCCGTGGCGGCTTGAGAACAGCGGGCGTGCCGGGCCGCGCGCCGTTGCCCGCGACATTGACGCGTAAGCTCGGGGTGGCGCGTCTCGCTGTGCCGGCTGGCTCTCGGTTGCCCGCGATGATGGCATGCAAGCTGCCGTTGCCCGCGATTCTCGCAGGTAGGGCGCAAGTTAAACACTGTGATGACATCTAATTTCTGGTTAACCGCCCGGACGGCATCTATCTTCCAGAAATCCGGAAGTTGCGTGCGATAAGAGCTCCTAACTGCCCCGCCGATGTCGAAACGGCGGCCAGCGCAAGCCTTGTATGACGTATCCGCGGCCAACCGCGCCTCCACGTCTCAGTTGGTCGCGATAATGACCGGCAGGCCAAGGGGCGTGTGGGCTAGATGCCTTGTAACAGAGCTGGGAGGAGGGGTGTAAGGGTTCCCATTTTGATAACGGGCGAAATGAGGTTCCTTACACCCCTCCTCCCTCACGTGCACACCGGAGGGCCGCCGCCCCGCACCCTGCGCAAGCCACAAGAAAAAGCGGCGAGGGTCCTGTTAGGGTTCCTGATTTTGATATCGGGCAAAATCAGGGTTTCTAACAGGGCCCTCGCCCCACTGCGCACGGTTGCCGTTCTCGTTCCTACGACCGCAGCTGGATCTTGGTGCGCAGGCGCTGGCAGTCGTCGGAGACCTGGTTGTCCTCGCCCATGCGCTTCTCGATCACCTTGATGCTGTTGATCACGGTGGCGTGGTCGCGCCCGCCGAACGCCGCGCCGATGGCGTTTAAGGAAAGCGAGCACAGCTCGTAGGTGAGGTAGATGGCCATGTGCCGCGCCGAGGCGATGTTGGAAGTGCGCTTGCGCCCCACGAGATCCTTGTGCGCCACCTGGTAGAACTCCTCCACCACGGCCTGCACGGTGTTCACGCGGATGACCTTCTGGGCGGTGTCGAAGTACTGGTTGGCGATCTCTTGGATGTCGTCGCCGGTGAGCTCGGCGCCGGCGAGCTCCTTTTCGCGCGCGTCGTGGCTGCAGCGCTCACAGAAGCTTTCGAGCTCGCGGATGTTGTTGCCCGAGATCTCGGCCATGTAGCGCAGCTGCTCGTCGGTGAGATGGCCGTTCTCGATCTGCAGCGACTGCAGCAGGTCGGCGTCCACGTTGGCGTAGGCGGCCGAGTTGTTGCCCAGGATGGTGGTCTCGTAGTAGTGCTTGAGGATCGCGTACTTGGTCTCGAAGCCGGGCTCGGACACCAGGCAGAGCATGCCGGAGTTGAACCGGCTGGTGAGGCGCTCGTCCATGGCGAGCTCCTTGGGCGCGCGGTCCGAGGCGATGGCGATCTTCTTGTTCATGCGCAGGAACTCGTCCACCAGCTGGAAGAACTGCTCGATGGTGGACTGCTTGCCGATGATGTTTTGGATGTCGTCGATGATGAGCACGTCGGCGTCGTGGTACTCCTGCAGGATGATCTTGTTGCCGTCCTGCTTGAGCTCGGCGAGGCTGCGCATGTAGTCGTCGATGTAGGCTTGCGAGTTGGCGTACTTCACGCGCAGGTGCGGCTTGTCCTTGGCCAGCTCGTTTTTGATGGCGAGAAGCAAGTGCGTCTTGCCCAACCCCGAGTGCCCGTAGATGAACAGGGCGTCGGAGGTGCCGGGTTGCTCGGCAAACACGGCGAAGCGCAGGGCGCTTTGGTAGGCGAGCTTGTTCTCGTCGCCCAGCACGAAGCTCTCGAAGGTGAATTTTGAGTTCAGCCCGACGGCGGGGCCGGCCGCCTCTTGCGGCTGGGGGGATCCTGCGCCGCGCGCGCCCGCCGCAGGCGCGGCGGTTGCCTGGCGGGCTGCCGCCTCGGCGCCGGTGCCGTTCATCTGGGCCATGAGGCGCTGGAAGTCGGCCGGGCTCAGCGCGTTGCGCACGCCGGCGGGGGCGGGTGCGCCTGCGTCTTCGGGTGCGGCGTGCGCGGTGCCGGCTTCCCATGCAGGCAGGTGCCGCGGTGCGTGCGGTACGGCGTCCGGGGCCGTTCCCGCCTGCGCTGGGCTCGCCACAGCTGCGTGCGCCGCCGCGGGTGCGGCGCTCGCTGCGCCCGTCGCGGCCGCTGCGTGCCCGGCGCGCTCGTCTCCCTGCGGCAGCTCAACGGCAAGCGCGAGCGGCGCGAAGGTGATCTCCTCGAGGTACTGCTCGATAACCTCGTGCTGCTTTGCCAGGTAGGACGACGCAAAGCGCGACGGCGCCTCGATGACCAGGGCCTCGTCGGTGAGCGAGCGCGCGCTGCACTGGCGCAGCATGTTCACGAGGCGCGCTTCGCGGCCGTCGCGCTCGCAGAAGGTGAGGATGTCTTCGAGGAGCATCTGAGCTTCAGTGTCCATGGCGGTTCCTGGTTCGTTTGAGGGGTGTGGTTAAGCCTGGCGTGATGCCAAGCCAGGGGTGCCGGGTGCGCGCTACGCGGCGCCGTTCGCGGCATAGGCTGAGCCGAGGGTGGTGAGCAGGTATTTCTGCCCGTGCTTGATAGCGAGGCCCGTGTCTGCCAGTGTAGCAAGCTCGCGCGACCACGTGGCGTTGGAAGACCCGAAGGCGCGCGCCAGCTCAGTGGGGCCGCCCGAGCCGTTCTCAGCCATGAAACGCAGAGCTAGATGCCCTCGTTCGCTGATATAGGGGGTTGCCGCGCCCGCTGGCGCGCCCGGGGCGGTTTGCGGAGAAACCGCAGGTTGCTGAGGTGTGGAAAACATGGGCCCCGCTTGTGGAAAACTCTGAGGAAAACCATAATTCTGCGGGTACATCCAGGGGTTTTGCATCTGCGGGGCCACGGCTTGGCCCGGTGCCGTCGCGCCGTAGGGGTTGTAGGCTGCCTGCGGTTGGGCGTAGGCGCCACCCGGATAGGGCCACGCTCCTGCCACGCCGCCGTTCCAGGCCCCGGAAGGCTGCGCGGGGTTTTGTGCGGGGTTTTGCGCCGGCCATGCGCCCGTCGGCGTCCCGACACCGGCGCCGTCCGCAGCGCCGCCGCCCGCTCCCGGGCCTTCGCTTTTCTCGTCTGCCAGGGAGACCGTCACCACGGTGCCCTTGTTCATGTTGTCCTCGATGGTGAGCGTGCCGCCCGCCATCTCGAGGTACTGCTGCACGGTGGGAAAGCCCGACCCCACGCCGCGGATATAGCGCTTCATGTGCTCGTTTGCCGAGGTCATGCCAGCCTCGAGGGCGAGCTTCTTGTTGGCGATGCCCGGGCCCTGGTCGGCGAAGCGCAAGGTGTTGCCGCCGTTGAGTATCGACACGGTGGGCTCGATGAAGTAGGCGTGGATGAAGTTCTCCACGATCTCGCGGATAACCATGAAGGGGATCTTGCCGCCTTGCTCGCGCACGCAGGCGTTCACCGTGTTGGTGATCTCCTCGAGGTAGGAACGGATGTCCTTCGGCTCGATCACGATCACGCGCGGGGTGGAAAGCATGTCGTCGTACACCGCGATGCGGGCAGGGTAGTGAACCATTTCAGCACCGTCGGCAGACGCTCCCCCTGCCACCTCGGCACCAGCTTCGACCTGCGCAAACGGCGTGCGTTGCGCGCTCGTAATGTGATGATTGCTTGTAACCTCATCGCCCGAGTCCACAAAGGGATAGAAGTCGTCCGCCATGGTTCCTCGCGTTTCTTAACGGCGCATCCTACGTTTGACCTGCGTTTTTCGCGTTCGTTTCGAAACTTCCCACATTTTTTCAAAACTTGTTGAAAAGTGAAGCAACTTCGTGAAAAGTTATCAACATTTCCAACAAGGCCTGTTGAAAAGTGCGTGAAATATCGTGAAAGAAATTGTAGCATCGTTTGGCTGAGCTGGGCAGTGTGCGTTTTTCCCGTTGAGATTGACACGCCTACTGGCGATTCTCTACAATTCTGGGGCTTAAGCTGCTATAAGCATAGGCACTTGCAAGCAAGGCATCAGGAGGAAACACAACATGAAGCGTACCTATCAGCCTAACAAGCGCAAGCGCGCCAAGACCCACGGCTTCCGTGCCCGCATGGCCACCAAGGGCGGTCGTGCCGTTCTCGCTCGCCGTCGCGCCAAGGGTCGCAAGCGTCTTACCGTCTAAACAGGCAGTTCTCAGCATCTCATATGGAGACCATCAAGTCGCATCGGGACTTCGAGCGTGTATATACCTGTGGGAGACGCTATAACCATCCACTCATGCGTATGACTGTGTGCGATGTCCGCAACGAAGGCGATCCGGGAAGGGTCGCCTTCGTTGCAGCTAAACGCCTTGGCTGCGCGGTTGTGCGCAATCGCTCCAAGCGCGTTTTGCGCGCAACGGTGCAGGGTGGGCAGTTTCCCGTGGCAGGTAAGGACGTCATCTTCTTCGCTACACCCAAGACCCGTTCGGCTTCCCCCGCTGAGATGCACGCTGCGCTGCGGTCGCTGTGCAAGCGCGCCGGCCTACCGCTTTCTGGCGGGGCGCCCCGTGCTTAAGCGAGCGTTGCTCGGTGTGATTCGCGCATACCAGCGTCACGTGTCGCCGCTTCTGCCCGACGCGTGCATCTATATCCCCACGTGCTCTCAGTACACCTTCGAGGCCATTGAGAAATACGGCGCGACGAAGGGCCTTTGGCTGGGGTTGAAACGCATCATCAGGTGCCATCCGCTTCACCGGGGTGGCTACGACCCGGTACCGTAACCGGTGCCATCGGAGGAATTCCAATGTGGGATTGGCTCGTTGACATTATCTACTGGGTGTTGCAGCTCATCCAGAGCATTGCCCAGGACTGGGGTCTGTCGATCATCATCCTGACGGTCCTCATCCGCCTTGCGCTGACGCCGCTTACCATCAAGTCGACCAAGTCCACGGCTAAGATGCAGGTGCTTCAGCCTAAGCTGCAGCAGATTCAGGAGCGTTACGCCGACGATCCGCAGCGCCAGGCCGAGGCCATGCAGAAGTTCTACAGCGAGAACAAGTTCAACCCGCTGGGTGGCTGCCTTCCGCTGATCATCCAGATGCCGGTGTTCTTCGCGCTGTTCTCGGTGCTGCGTGAGCGCATCCCGGACGGCGGCTCGTTCTTCGGCATCATTCCCGACCTTGCCGGCACTCCGGGCGGCATGTTCGCCACCGACATGGTGGCTGCCATCCCGTACCTGGTGGTTGTGATGCTGTTCGGCGTCCTTACGTTCATCCCGCAGTACATCACGACGCGCAGCCAAACGGGTACGCAGGCTTCGAGCATGCGTATGACCGCTGCGGTTATGGCCGTCTTCATGGTGATCGTTGGCTGGAGCCTGCCTGCCGGCGTGCTGCTGTACTACGATACGTCCTCGCTGTGGGGCGTTATCCAGCAGCTGTTCATCACCCGCAAGGTGATGGAGAAGTTCAAGGCGCAGGAAGAGGAGCGCCTGGCAAACGCGCCCATCGAGGTAGACGTGGTGCGCCGTGAACGGAAGCAGCGGCCGCACAAGAAGCGCTAAGACAAGGCGCCGTCCTCCGATTCTGGGAGGGCGGCGTTATTTGTAAGGTACCTTATAATTGGAGTGAACATGGCTGAAGAGTTCGAAGAAACTACGGTGAGCGAGGAAGTCGAGACCTCTGAGGACGTTCTCGACGGCTACACCGGTCAGTATCCCGAGATTGCCGCACATTACAAGGCTGGCGTCGAGCTCACTGATGACGAGCTTGACACCATCGCCGACATCTCCATCGACGTGGTTCGCTCCATCCTCTCCTCTTTCGATGCGGATTCCTGCACGATCGACGAGTACGACGGTGATGACGGCGAGCTGATCCTCGATGTGTCCGGCGCCGACCTGGCTGTTCTTATTGGCCGCCACGGACGCACGCTTGATTCGCTGCAAACCCTGGTCTCGCTGATCGTGAGCCGTCGTTTGGGCTTCCGGTTCCCCGTGGTGGTTGACATCGAGGGCTACAAGGCGCGCCGCAAGGACAAGGTCAAGGATATGGCGCACTCTGCCGCGAACCGTGCTGTGCGTCAGGGCTCTTCGGTGTCCTTGCCGCCGATGAGTGCTTACGAGCGCCGCCTGGTGCATCTGGCTCTGCGCGATGACGTGCGGGTTATGACGCATTCTGAGGGCGTGGATCCCGACCGCCGCGTTGTGGTGGTGCCGATCTCTGGCGAATAGACTTGCGAGAACAACACGTGCTGCTAGGGGCCTTCGGGCCCCTTTCTTTATGCGGCTTACCTGTGTGTTGTTGGCTCGTCTGTTTGCAGCTCTTAGGGCCCTGCGCTTATTTAGCGTTTCAGCACCCTGGGCCACCAACCCGACAAGAACCCGAAATCTGCCCGATATCAGATTTTAGAACCGTGTCGGGTTGGTCTCCCTTCTGGTTGTTGGATTATGTTGAACGCAGGCGTGATACTACGATCGTTTAGTAAGTGTTTTGCCTCAGGTTCTTGTGGCGTGGGCTTGAGGCGGGAAAGGTGATTTCAGACCTTTCTTGTCGGGAAGTGCTCACACACGTGCTGACGCTTGAGTCTGTCACTGAATTGTCTTTATGTCTCAAAACCATGAGACGTGGGTCTCAGACAGAGATCTAACCTTCGTTACTGGTTTCCCTGCGCTGCCTGAAGATGATAGGCCTGCTGTGTGCCTATGCTAGGCATTGGTATTTCTTTGAGGGGCTGTGTACTTATATATACTAAGATGGCTATCGCCCTTCGGGGTTGCACCCCTTCTATGGTATGAGGTGACTATGAACATCCCTGAGATCATTCCGCAGATTCAGGAGCTTGCCCATGGTTATGATATCGAGGTAACCGATGAACAGGCTGCTCTGCTTGCGAAGCACGTAGATCTTGTTGAGGAAACTAACAAGCAGTTCAACCTTACGAGAATCACGTCGCTTGATGATGCGCTTGTCCTACACATCTTGGACTCGCTGCTGTTGGTTCGCTATCTCAACAACTCCCCCTTACCATTTCTTGACTTCGGTACTGGTGCTGGGTTCCCGGGTATTCCTTTAGGCATCATGTCAGGGCGCCGCGGTACGCTTCTGGACTCGGTTGGTAAGAAGGTTAACGCAGTACAGTCGTTTATCTCTGAACTCGGATTGCATAATCTTGAAGCGGTCCATGAGCGCGTAGAGACCCTGGCGCTTCAGCGATCTAAGGGTTATTCGTTTGTTACTGCACGCGCTGTGGCTTCCTTGCCTGTGTTGGTGGAGTATGCGGCTCCTTTGCTGTGTCGCAACGGCATTCTCTGTGTAAGCAAGGGTAGGCCGACAAATGAGGAAGGCTCTCGAGGCGACGCCGCTGCGGAGATGTGCGGTATGACACGCGTTTCCACTGATGTTCTCCGTCTTCCTAAAGATTACGGAGTCAGGACTATCATCTGTTACAAGAAAGTGAGGAAGTCTCGCGTAAAACTCCCTCGCCAAGCCGGCAAAGCAAAGAATGAGCCTTTGGCCTAGGAACAAGCAGATTCTATTTGTCATGTTTCACGTGAAACGTTTGGCTTGGCATTAGAAGTTGCGTCCCAAACAAGCATCAACAGCTAAGCACACTAGATTCTATAGAGCCCCTGGGTAACTCTAGGGGCTCTATTCATGCGGTTTGGTTTTAATTAGCACCAAAAATGATGCGACAATCGCTTCTAAGCTTTAAGCAACCATATATCTACCCTAAGGGTAAGTAGAAAGTTGCACAACCAATGTTTATTGATGCGAGGTGGCACAGGATTCAGCTTGAAACTGGCTAAATAGTCTTGTGATACGGTTAAACTACAGTGTAACGGTTTTAGTGTAGCTGTAATGTCCACATAGCTTGGGTAACATCCTCTTGTATACACGCGAGAGCAGATAGAGCGCGTTGAGAGCCTTACTTATGGGCACGGCAATTTCCATCGATTAGTTCTAAAGATACGGGGTTCTCTGTTTTGTAATCTATAGCATTGTTGTTCTGTTCATTGTTGACGTCATCCTGCTATAAGGGCTTTTCACTAGTGTGATAATCATCTTCATGTGACTTATCAGAGCGATAAGTTGATATTGGAGTGCAAGTACCATCCTAGAGGCTCGGATTACCGAAAGAAAAGAGGTAATAGCCTATAAAACAAGCTATAAGCATTTTCATTAGACACTTTGCTCTACTTAACTTAGGTCAAATGAGGAAGAGTTTGTTCGATAATGCTTATAACAAGATAGAAGTGCGCTCTAGCTGCTGCAAATCATGCCAACTCACATACATGCATGGTGCAGGTCTGTGATTACCTATTGCTAAATAGCGTTATAAGCCCAGTTTAGAAGTTTGAATAGCATTAACTCTAATATAAGTAGATCAATTTCAACTTGTTCGGCGAGTTTCAATGCTTCATCGACATCTGTGGACGCAAATCCACTACCCATGCGTTCTGTCCTCGATTTTCTTCCCTCTTGGAGGTGCATCGCGCAGCCTCACCGCTGAGATAGAAAGGAAATTGAGGACAATCATTGCTGAATGGTGTGATTAATCTTCTGGACTTTCATGTTTCACGTGAAACCAAGTCATATAGTGGAAAGAAAAGATGAATTAGAGCAAAGAAACAGCTTGTTTCACAATCAATGGTCAATACAGAAAGAAATTATCTCCATCAGCAAGAATCTAAGTGAGATGTTTCACGTGAAACAGTACTATAGAGAGTGATGGAACCGAACGAACTGTATAGTTTCACGTGAAACATGCTGCTGAAAGCATTGTTTTTCAGAAAATGAAAGGAGTCTCGTGAGTTATCACGACGTTGCACGCTCAAAAGCGCAGAAAGATGCCCGCGTTATTGCGATCATCAACCAAAAAGGCGGTGTTGGTAAGTCTACTACAGCAGTAAACCTTGCTGCGGCGCTTGGGGAATATAACAAAAAGGTTTTGATTATCGACTTTGACCCGCAGGGTAACACAACAAGCGGCTTTGGTATTGAAAAGGAAGATCTGGAAGCTTGCGTCTACGATGCGTTGCTGCACGATGCTCCGGTAGATGAGCTTATCCACGACACTCCTTGTAAGCGCGTATTTGTAATTCCCGCAACTATTCAGCTTGCAGGTGCAGAAATCGAGCTTGTTTCTGCGATGGCTCGTGAAACACGTCTTAAGGATATCGTTGAGCCCATCAAAGATGAGTTCGACTTTGTGTTTATCGACTGTCCTCCGTCGTTGGGTTTGCTCACGATTAACGCACTGACGGCAGCGGATAGCGTTCTTATCCCTATTCAGTGTGAGTACTACGCCTTGGAGGGTGTTACCAAGCTGCTTGAGTCTATGCGTTTGGTTAAGGGGCGCCTCAACAAGGGCCTTGAGACGTTTGGCATCTTGTTGACTATGTACGACTCGCGCACAACGCTCTCTAATCAGGTGGTGCAGGAGGTTCAAGGGTACTTTGGCAAGGATGCGTTTAAAACCATTATTCCACGTTCGGTCAAGGTTTCAGAAGCTCCGTCGTTTGGCTTGCCGGTTATCAAGTATGCACCCAACAACAAGGGTGCTCGCGCATACATGCAACTTGCGAGAGAGGTGATCCGTCGTGCCTAGTGGAAAACGTGGAGGTCTTGGTCGCGGCTTAGGTTCTCTGATGGCGGAAACCCAAGCGGAGACAGGATACGCTGAGCCAGACACCGAGGTGCCGATCGAAGAGATTAAGCCCAACCCTAATCAGCCGCGCACTCACTTTGACGAGGCGCTGCTTGAAGAGTTGGCGGACTCTATCAAAGCCCACGGTGTGCTCCAGCCGCTTCTCGTTCGTAAGAAAGGTAAGCATTACGAGATTATTGCTGGTGAGCGTCGATACCAGGCGTCGCTAAAAGTGGGTTTAGAGAAGCTCCCTGTAATTGTCCGGGATGTAGACGATCAAGAGATGCTTGAGCTGGCGTTGATTGAGAATCTTCAGCGCTCTGATCTTAACCCAATCGAAGAGGCGCGCGGTTACAAGCAGCTTATTGAAGCGAATGGTTTGACGCAGGAAGCCTTAGCCAAAGCGGTGTCTAAGTCTCGTTCGGCAATCACTAACTCCCTGCGCTTGCTGGATCTTCCTGCGGTTGTTCAGCAGTATGTATTCGACGGCAAGCTTACAGCGGGTCATGCTCGGGCGATTCTTGCTGTTCCGGATGAGGATCAGCGTGTCAAGCTGGCTGACAAAGTTGTGAACGAGGGTTTGTCGGTTCGTGCGACTGAAAACCTTGCTCCGCTATTCTCTGTCGGCGATGTGCCTCGGGCACCAAGGCGGGTGACGCCTCAATCTTTCAAGCGGGCAGCGCGTGCTTTGCGTGACGTGTTTGACACGAATGTAAAGGTCAAGGCTTTGCGTGGTAAGAATAAGATTGAGATTGAGTTTAAGGATGAGGAGGATCTTAGACGAATCCTGGACCTTATTGCAGGGGCTGATGAGTAGCTCGTTAGGAGGTAGCCTGTATGGAGCGTTCTCGTATGTTGATGCTGGGGGCTGTCTTGGGTTGTGCCGTGGGTGTTGGTGTGGCTCTGGGATACTCGTTGGTTACGAATGAGGATTTGCGTCGCCGGGTTGCCGGTAGGCTTCAAGGTGTTTACGAGACGTCGCACGCCCGTGTGAGTGAGATGTCTGAGGAGGCTGCGCTGCGTACAGCTCGGTTGACCAACAATCCCAAGGTTAATCAGGAGTGGGTTGCCCAACAATGGGAGCATCTTGGTTGTTGAGCTTCTATAGCGTGTTGCATAGGTAATGAAAAACACCCGAGGTAATATGCCTCGGGTGTTTGCTTAACTATCTTGCGAAGTGATTTACCTGCGGAAATAACGTAAGCAAAGCTAGTATCGAACATATGTATGCGAGAACATTTGTTCGCTATTGTTTGGCTTCCTCAAGCTTGCGCTCCTCAGCTTTGGTGAGTGCGCGCTGCTTAAGCTGTCCGCAGGCAGCGTCGATGTCGTTGCCGCGCGACTGACGGATCGTAGCCTCAACACCGTGCATCTGCAGCATGTGCACCAGCTCGTCGGCCTTCTCCTGCGTGGAAGGTTCGATCAGGCTGCCGTCGATATGGTTCATCTGGATGATGTTCACATGGGCCAGCGTGCCCTCGCAGAAGCGCACGAGCTCTTCCATGTCAGGGCGGTTGTCGTTGATGCCGCTCATCAGCGCATACTCGTAGGTAGGACGGCGCCCGGTCTTCTCGATGTAGTAATCCATGGCCTCGCGCAGGCGCGGCAGCGTGTAGCGCTTGGTGCCCGGCATGAGCTTGTTGCGGATGGGCTGGATAACCGAGTGCAGCGAAACCGCTAGCGTAAACTGCTCGGGCTCCTGAGCGAACTTGCGGATACCGGGGATAACGCCGCAGGTAGAAACCGTGAGGTGGCGCGCGCCGATACCGGCTCCGTCGGGGGCGTTGAGCCAGCGCAGAGCCTTCATCGTTTCATCGTAGTTGGCGAAGGGCTCGCCCTGGCCCATGAAAACCACGCTGGTGGGGCGGGTACCGAAGTCCTCTGCCACATGCATGACCTGGTCGTACATCTCGCCAGCGGTAAGCGAGCGCACAAAGCCCGCGTTGCCCGTGGCGCAGAAAACGCAGCCCATGGCGCAGCCGGCCTGGGTGGAGATGCACACCGAGAGCTTGTTCTTGCGCGGCATGCCCACGGTCTCAACGGTGACGCCGTCGGCGAGCTGCAGCAGGTACTTGCGCGAGCCGTCACGCGAGATCTGCTTGGTGGCCTCGCGCGGGATGGAGAGCCGGTAGCGCTCGCTCAGCGCCTGGCGCAGGGAGGCGGGCAGGTTGGTCATCTCGTCAAACGAGTGGGCGTGCTTCTCGTACAGCCAGCTGATGAGTTGTTTCACGCGAAACGCCGGCTGCCCCAGCTCCTGAACGAGCTTGGCAAGCTCTTCGCGCGAGAGCTCCTTGATGTCGTGTTTGCGGGTTGCGGCCATGCGGCGCACCTCCGATGAACATAGGGAATGACGGCTAAATTCTGGTTCCCTGGTGGGACAATACGTTTTACAGTTTAATGCATGAACTTTTCAACCACGTCGAGAGGAGCCCGTCTCATGCATACTACTGATCCCGCAGCAACGCGCGTTGCCGTGCTTGCCGGAGGTCGCTCCTCCGAGCGCGAGATCTCGTTCTCCTCGGGCCGCGCCGTTGCCGAGGCGCTGGCTGAGGCGGGATACACGCAGGTAGATATGGTGGACCCCGCGGCTGAGGGCGCTATCGTCCAGCTTGCCCAAGGTGGCTACGACGTGGCGTTTATCGCCCTGCACGGCGCGGGTGGCGAAGACGGCGCCATCCAGGGCGCGCTGGAGTGGCTGGGCATCCCCTACACGGGCTCGGGCGTCATTGCCAGCGCCTGTGCGGCCGATAAGGACGTGTCCAAGCTCATCTATCGCCGCGCAGGCATCCCTACAGCTCCCGACCTGGTGCTTCACCGCGACGAGGTGGTCAACCCCGACGAGGTGCTGGCGGCCGTGGGTCCGGAGTGCTTCGTGAAGCCCGCGGTGAACGGGTCGAGCTACGGCGTGACGCCGGCCTCCACGCCCGAGGAGCTGGCTCACGCGCTCGAGGTTGCCTTTACCTACGACGAGAAGGTCGTGGTCGAGAAGCGCGTGCGCGGCGTTGAGATCACCGTGGGCGTGCTGGGCAACGACGATCCGCATGCCCTGCCCATCGTGGAGATCAACCCTGGTGAGAACGCTGCGTTCTACGACCTCAAGGTGAAGTACGAGCCCTTTGAGCTGCATCACATCTGCCCGGCGCGCCTGGAGCCCGAGGTGTACGCGCGCGCCCAGCAGCTTGCGGCCAAGGCGCATGCGGCGCTGGGCTGCCGCGGTCTCTCGCGCAGCGACTTCATCGTCTCGCCCGAGGACGGCCCGGTTATCCTCGAGACCAACACCATCCCGGGCATGACGGCCGACTCGCTCTTCCCGGACGAGGGGCGTCATGCCGGCATACCGTTCCCCGAGCTCTGCCACCAGTTGGTTGAGCTCGCGCTCGTGCGCGCGGAGTAACGTATGGCAGACCACAACCGGCCCGTTGCCAGCGGCGCGCATCCGGCGGTGCAACAGGCGCCCGACATGGCCTCCGCTGTGTTGCCGGGCACGCCGCACGCGGTGACCGACCGCTACGCAACCCTGGCTCGCCGCGCGCTGACGCGCGACTTCGGCCTGATAGAGGACGACGTGGTGGTTCTCGACACCGAGACCACGGGTCTTTCGGTGCAGGACAACGAGCTGATAGAGATCGCGGCGGCGCGCCTGCGCGGCCGCGAGATCGTTGAGCGCTTCCAAACCTTTGTGCACCCCACGGTCGGCCCCATCCCGCCGGAGATCGTACGGCTCACCGGCATCACCAACGCCGACGTGGCAGACGCCCCCTCGGCTCCGGAGGCGGTGGCCGCGCTCAGGGAGTTCGTGGGCGGCGCGCCGGTTATCGCGCACAACGCCACCTTCGACCGCAGCTTCATCGAGAGCGTGAAGGGCGGCGTGTTCGTCAGCGAGCTCTGGATCGACTCCTTGGCGCTGTCCCGCATCGCCCTGCCGCGCCTGGCCTCGCACAAGCTGGCCTCGCTGGCCGAGCTCTTCGGCTGCACTTCGGTGGAGCACCGCGCCATGGCCGACGTGGAGGCCCTGTGCGGCGTGTGGCGCATCCTGCTCACCGCGCTGACCGACCTGCCGCAGGGGCTCATGCAGCGCTTGGCCACCATGCACGAGGACGTGCCATGGGCATATCGCCCGATCTTCTCGCACTTGGCAGGCGAGCGGGTCACGGCGCCGTTCTCGCTGGTAGCAGCCCGTGACGAGCTGTTGCGCAGCGCTTCGTGGCAAGAGCGCCCCGACGCCGACGACCTACCGGCGCTCAAGGTGCCCACGCAGGAGGAGATCGAGGGGCAGTTTGCGCCGGGCGGGCTGGTGAACCAGATGTACCCCGCCTACGAGCCGCGCGCCGAGCAGATCGCCATGGCCGACGAGGTGCGCGACGCTCTGGCCACGCGCACCCACCGCGTCATCGAGGCGGGTACGGGCGTTGGCAAGTCCATCGCCTACCTGGTGCCCTTTGCCCTGGCTGCCAAGCGCAACAACATAACCGTGGGCGTGGCAACCAAGTCGAACAACCTCACCGACCAGCTCATGTACCACGAGCTGCCGCGCCTTGCCCGCGAGCTGCCGGGCGGCCTGAGCTTCTGCGCGCTCAAGGGCTACGACCACTACCCCTGCCTGCGCAAGCTCGAGCGCCTGGCGCGCTCCCACGAGGCGATCGAGACCAACAAAGACCCGGCTGACACGCTCACGGCGCTGGCGGTTATCTACGCGTACGTGTGCCAGTCGCCCTCGGGCGATCTGGACGCGCTCGGCATTCGGTGGAAGAGCGTGAACCGCCGCGCGCTGACCACGCAGTCCAAGGAGTGCGCGCGCCGCCTGTGCCCGTTCTACCCGGATAGGTGCCTGGTGCATGGTGCCCGGCGCCGCGCCGCCGGCGCCGACGTGGTGGTGACGAACCACTCGCTGCTGTTCCGCAACGTGGCGGCCGAGGGCAAGATCCTGCCGCCGATACGCCACTGGGTGGTGGATGAGGCCCATTCCGTGGAGGCCGAGGCGCGCCGTCAGTGGGCGGTGCAGGTTTCGGCGGACGAGACCCGCACGCTCTTCGAGCGGTTGGGGAGCTCGCGCACCGGCGTGGTTGGCCAGGTGACGCACGATCTGGCCACGAGCGACGCGGCAACGCTCTACATGGGTCTCATGGCCAAGGCCGACGCCTCGTGCGGGCGCGCCTCGCTTGCGTTTGCCGAGTTCTTTGAGGCGGTGCGTGCCTTTGCCCAGGCGCAGCCGCGCGGCCGCGGGTACGACAACGTGAACCTGTGGGTCGGTCCGGAGGTGCGCAGCAGCGCCGGCTGGGAGGAGCTTGCCGCCACGGGCCAGCATGCCTTAGACGCACTGGAAGAGGCGCACAAAAACGTTGTGGGCGTGGTCGACGCGGTGAAGGAAGACAAGCCCGAGGTGGTTGTTGACCTGGCGGATGTTGGCCGCCGCATGAAGGAGCTTCTCGACGCGCTGAAGCTCATCTTGGACGGCACCGACACCGCGTACGTGTACTCCCTGCAGGTGAATCGACGCCTACGCGCCGGAGGCGAGACGCTCACGGCCGAGCGCATGGACATCGGACAGGCCTTCGCGGACTTCTGGCTGCCCGAGATGCAGACCGTGATCTTCACCTCGGCCACCATCACCGTGTCGGAGAACTTCTCGCACTTCAACCATGCCGTGGGGCTCGACAGGATCAGCAAGGACAAGACCCGCGCGCGGCACCTTGACTCGAGCTACAACTACGACGACCACATGGCCATCGTGGTGGCGCAAGACGTGCCGGACCCGCGCAGCCGCGACGCTTACCTCGCATCGTTGGAGAAGCTCCTGGTGGACGTACATGTTTCCATGGGTGGCTCGGTGCTCACGCTGTTCACGAACCGACGCGACATGGAGGAGCTCTACGAGCGGGTGCAGCCGCGCCTGGCACAGGCGGGCTTGGCGCTCGACTGCCAGTTCCGCAACAGCTCGCCCAAGCGCCTGCGCGACCGCTTTTTGGCAGACACCGAGCTTTCGCTGTTTGCGCTCAAGGCGTTTTGGGAGGGTTTTGACGCGTCGGGCGACGTGCTTCGGTGCGTGGTGATTCCCAAGCTGCCGTTTGCGAGCCCTACTGACCCGCTCTCGTGCGAGCGCGATCTGCGCGAGGACCGCGCCTGGGCGCGCTACGCGTTGCCGGAGGCCGTGCTGGAGGTCAAGCAGGCCGCGGGGCGTCTCATCCGCTCCTCGTCCGACAGCGGCGTGCTGGTGCTGGCGGACTCGCGGCTGGTGAGCAAGGGATACGGGCGGCAGTTCCTGAACTCACTGCCCACCGGGCACCAACGCATAGAAACCGCGCGGATAGGCAAATACCTCGAGCTGTGGAGAAAAACGCACGAGAAGTAACTTGGTCTGCACTGGGCGCCCCGGCCTGTTTACCTCTGGAAAGAGGCTTCGCGATCTTTCCAGAGGTAAACAGGCCGGGGCGCTTGTTGCGTTGAGGCTGCTTTTCCAGCCGTGGGCTTTTCTCCACACGGTGCTCGCGGTAGGGGTTTGCTGACGCCCTTGACCGAGCGCGGGGTTTAACTGCTTCTGGGCTCAACGGGGCGCTTGGGCTACTGGGGGATCGCGAGGTTGCAGGCGTAGGTGGCGAAGCGTTTTTGCAGGTCGGGTGGGCCGAGGAGGATGCGGTCTTTAGGGTTGGCGAGGATTTGGTCGAAGAGCCAGGATTCGTTGGCACAGGCCACGCGGGCTCGGATGCCACCGGTGTTGGCGGGGGCGGTACTTAAGATGCCGGGCCAGCCTGCCTGGGCAAACGCGCCGTTCGTGCGGAAGTGCACCTCGGCCACGATGCCGTCGGCGGCGAGGCCTTGGTCTATGCTCTGCGCCACGTAGGCATGCTCCTCAACCGAGTCGTCGGTTGCCTCCAGGGCGGCTATGCGGTCGATGCGGAACAGGCGCTGCGCGTCCTTCTCGACATCCCAGGCGATCAGGTAGGCCGCGTCGCTTGTCTCAACCACCTCGTGCGGGTCGATCAGGCGCCAGCGCGGCACGCGATCGGCGTGGCCTTGGTAGCGCATGCGGCAGCGCACGCCTATGTCGGACACTTCGATAAGCTGCGGTACCAGCGGGTTTGCCGATCCGGTGGCAAGCGTGTGCTGCGTGCTGGGGCCCTGTTCGCGCGCGTCCTGGCCAAACACCGCCTCGCCCACCTTGCGCGCAAGCTCCGGGGGAAGAGCGAGGTCGGCCAGCGCGGCGGAAAGCGCGAGGCCCTCGCCCACGGTGAGGCGCACGGCGGGGAGCAGGTCGAACATGCCGCGGTAGACCACGTAGCCGTCTTCGAGGGAGATAAGCGCCCGCGTGCCGGTTTCGCGCACGGAAAGCGCGGCGAGCTCGTCCACGATCTCGGCCAGCTCCTCGCTGTTAACGCCGAGGGCCCGTTCGGCCCGCTCTGCGCTTAAGCGCCTGCCGCCGGCAGAGCCCACCATGGTCATGAGGGTCATCGCGGCCTGAAGCCGCTGCTCTTGGCTAGCCGACGCGGCCATACGCACCCACCGCCTTGGCGATTCTATCGTTCCAGCAGCTCACCAGCTCTGTTGGGGCCACCGGCCGCATTCCGCGCCCGGCGTGCTCGAAGGCGTAGGAGCAAGCGGCGTCGTAGTTGCGGGCCTCAACGGTCCACAGCACGACCTCTCCACGCGGCTCAAGCGTTCCTGCTCCGTGCGTGATACGCACCAGCTCGGCCGCAGGCAGCGTGGCAGGAAACGAGAAGGTCACCGGGTGCTTCTCGCCCGCCCCGAGGGCAAACGAGAAGAACCGGTAGGCGTCCACCGAGAAGTCAGCGGGGATTTCATAGGGCTGGGTGGGCTTGCCGGCGGCCAGCACGCGGTCGGCGCGGAACGTGCGCACCGGCGCGCCCCCCTGCGCGAAGTCGGCGCCCACCAGGTACAGAAAGCCGTTCTCAGAGAACATCCCGTAGAGCGCTACCAGGCGTTTTGACGCTGTGCCGTCGGCGCGGCGGTAGCGCAGGGGCACCGCTCGCCGCTCGCGCCAGCCCGTCCACAGGATGCTGAGGGCTATGCGCGCCGGCCGCTCCGCGCGAAGCTGCTGGTGGGAGGGGGTGTCCTTGTCGTCGTCGCTCGCCGCCTCGGTGCCGAGAGAGCGGGCGCACACGGCGCGCAGCTTCTCCAGCGCGCGGGCGAGCTCGTCGCGGTAGGGCAGCAGCGGCCGGCGCAGGTGCATCTCGATGCCGTGGATGAGGGTGAGCAGGTCGTCGGCGGGAAGGGCGGGCAGCTCGGCGTAGGTGGCGGCGCGGTCAAGCTCCCAGGAGCTCTCGGTGTTCTGCGCCCCGCCCGCGCCCGCGACTTCGCGCACATGGAAGCCGAGCGCAGCGAGCTCCGCGCGGTCGCGGCGGAATTTGCGCTGGTCGGAGGCAGGGTTGCCGGAGCCGTAGCCCAGGTCGCTGTCGGCTATGACGGTGCTTGTGGCCAGCGGCTTTCTCGCCGACGAGAAGAGCAGGACCAGGTTCATGAGGCGCTCGTTCGAACGCGTCTTGGCTGTGCGGCGCCCGCGCCTGCCTTTGCCCGCTTGCGGCATGTGCCCTCCTCTCCCGCGCCTGTGTCTGTGGTGCAAGAGATTGTACCCCGGCAGCCCGTTTCACCCGCGCTTTGAGGGGATCTGCCATGGGGGACGGGTACCAATGGCTGGCGTGCGCCATGGGGGGGCGGGTGCCAATGGCGGGTGCGCACGTTGCACCCGCGGGTTAAGCGGTGTTGGCATGCGGGCGAGCGGGGTTGAACCGATGGGCAAACGGTGCGCTTGTGCCCCAAGTTGGCCCGGCGCGCGTATAAAACCAAGAGGAACGAGTATACTTTCGACGTGTACAAGCACGCTGCCTCGGCGGCGCGCTTGCCGTATGGGAAAGCGAACGGGGATAGCTATGGCCAACACCCTGAAATACTTGAACCATCTGATGCAGAACACCGGTATCACGCCGGCGTGCAGCGAGGAGGAGCACCAGGCGGCGGAGCAGATCGCCGACGTGTTCCGCAACCACGGCTTTGAGCCCGAGATCCAGGAGTTCAACGCCGCCACCTTCCCCAAGCTGCCGTCCGTGTTCATCGGCATTCTGCTGTTTGTGGGCGCGGTGCTCTTTGGCATCGGCGGCGCGTTGGGCGTGCTCGGCCTGCTGTTGTGCGTGGTGAGCACCGTGTGGTTCTTCCTCGAGCGCTTGGGCCGCATGAAAGGCTCGTTCCGCGGCGCCATCGGCCTCAGCCAAAACGTCATTGCCTATCACAAGGCCACGGGCCCGCTTGCCTCTCCGCGCAACCGCCCGGTTGTGGTGGTGGCGCATTACGACTCGCCGCGCGGCGACCTTCTCGCCCGCCCGCAGCTTGCCCCGCTGCGCCCGTGGCTCGTAAAGCTCATGCCCTTTGCCTGCACGGCTCCGGCGGTGCTGGCCGTGCTCAACCTCTTCCCGTTCCCGAGCGCCCTGCACATCATGTTCTGGCTGCTGGGGATCGTGTGCGCGTTGGTGCCGCTGTTCAACTCGGTGTGCATCATCCTGAACAAGTTCGTGCTGTCCTACACCTCCGGCTCAGTGTGCAACAAGTCGTCGGTGGCGGCTATGCTGGGCGTGATGGATGCGGTGGCCCCGTATCAGGGTGAGAATGAGTTCCCCTATGACATTCCGGCCGAGCAGTACGCCTCAACCTATGAGGCCGCGCCGTACTACGCCGAGGGCGCGGAGGACAACGGCGGCATCGAGATTCCGCGCGGCGTGCCCACGGACGAGAACGGCATGCCCGTTGCCGGCGCGTACGCTCCCGGCCCCGAGGCGACGGTGGCTGGCGCAACCGCTGCGATGCCGGCGGTTGGCACGGCGGTCGCAGAGGATGCGGCCGATGAGGGCGCGACCGTGGCGATGGACGTGCGCGACATTCTCGAGGCGCAGCGCGAGGCTGCGGCGATGGCCGGCGCTCCCGCGCAGGTTGCTGCGAGCGCTACGGCGCCGGGCGCGCACATGGCTCCGCGCAAGCCGGTTGAGATGGTTGCGTCGTACGAGGGCGTGGTGCCCGCCGATGATGACGCCGACGCGATGACCCTTGCCGAGGCGGTGGGTGAGCCCGTGCGTCACGGCGAGGAGGTCGTGCGCCTGCTGCACATGGTGCCGGAGGCGTGCAAGCTTACCTATATATATAAGAAGGACGAGCCAGAGGACGGGGATGCTGCCCCGAGTGCCGGCGCGCCCGTTGACGCGGTTGCGCATGTTCCGGCGGCGGAGCAGAACGCGCCGACCCAGGTTGCCGGGTACGGTTACGCGCAGCCGGCTGCTGGATCGCAGGGTGTCCCCGCACCCGTGGGCGGTGTGACGGTTCCCGCTCAGGAGCCTGCTGCGGACCAGCGTTATACCGGCGGGTCTGTGCCCGTCGCGCCCCAGCCCGTTGCCGCACCGGTTGACCCGATGGCGGGCCAGCAGGCGGCGGTTGCGGCTGGCGTTGGCATGACGGGTGCTGCCCAGCAGGCTGCACCCGCCTACGGCGAGACGCCCGCTCCGGCTGCGGCTCAGACTCAATCTCAGGTTCAGGCTCCGGTTCAGCCTCAGATGCAGCCCGCCGCTGCGGGTCGCGAGGTGCCGGAGGCGCTTGCGCGCCAGATGGCGGCGTCTGCCGCTATAGCTGCGCAGGCCGGTGTCGCCACAGCTGCCGCGCCGGCGGGTGCCGCGCGTGCAGCCCGTTCGGTTGCCGAGGTGGTTGAGCTTACGGTGCCGCGCGTTGCTGAGACTCCTGCCGAGCAGCCTGCGCCTCAGCAGGCACCGGCCGCGGGGTATGCGCAGCAGGCTGCCGAGCCGGTTGCTGCGGCGCCTGCTGCTGCTCCGATGGAGTATGTTGACGCTCAGGCTCAGACCCAGCCCGCCGGCGCGCCGGAAAGCGCGTTTGCCGCCCCCACGCCTGAAGAGGTTGACCGCCTGATGGCCACCGCCGAGCGCGAGGGTGTGAGCACTCCCGCTCCGGCTACCGCTGAAGAGACTATGCCTGCCGCCGATGATGCGCTTGCCGCAGTGACGGCTGCCAAGGCTGCCTATGAGCATGTTGAGCTTATCGACGGCTGGGAGGACGACTTCGATCTCCCAGCGGTTGACATGACCGCCCCGGTCGAGGATGAGCGGGCGCCCGCGTCCGCACCGGCCGAGGCGCATGCTGCCGACACGGTGGCTGCCGAGCCTGCGCCGGCCGCATCCGCCTACAACGATGACGCGTATAACAATGGCACGGCCTTTGCCGAAGACGCTTCCGTTTCCACCGAGGGTGTCGAGGTTGCTCCGACTGAGCCCGCCGACGAGCCGATCGAGAGGACCGCGGTGTTCTCCGCGTTGGGAGACGAGCCGTCTATGTCGGGTGGCACGGCGGTTATGGATGCCGATAGCTTTGCCGCCGCTGACGGCTACGCCGGATCGATGGATGCAAACGTGCCGCCGGTCAGCGCGGTTTCCGAGGCATATCAGCAGGCGGATGAGTTCACCTACGACAACGAGCCCGTGCCGCCGCTCTCGGCGTATCTCGAGCTGCTGAAGGCCGAGCCGGTTGAGAGCGACGTCGACGTGGCCGAGGCGCTTATCGACGGCGTGGTTGAGGATGAGCCGGAGGATGAGGCCGCGCCCGCCCCGGAGCACGACCCGGCGACGTCGGTTGCCGCTGCTGCAACGGAGCCTGAGGACGAGGGTGATGAGCCTGCGGTTGAGGAGACTGCGGTTGGCAGCACGCAGGTTTGGCGCAGCGATGACGTTGCGGTTGTTGATGAGGCCCCTGCAGAGGACGGCCTAGCGTACGGTGAGGCTGCAGCTGAGGAGTTCGCAGCTGACGACACCGAGAACGTTTGGGTGCACGCCGGCGCCGAGGCGTATGTCGAGGATGAAGCTGATTATGCGGATGCGGAGCCTGAGGACACCGATCCGGCTGAGATGACGGCTGCGTTTGAGGCGGTGGCCGTTGAGGAGGATAAGGACCAGCCCGCACCTGTTGGGGCCGCTGCGGTTTACGTTGACGAAGGGCCTCTGACCGAGGATATCGTTGACTCGTTTGCGACGGCGGTTGCAACCGAGCGCGAGGCCGAGGGCGAAGACATGTCTTTTGCTGACCCGTTTGCCGCACCGGTGGCAACGGCGTACGCTGAGGACGAGCTGGAAGCGAGTGTCTCCGAGGCGGTGGAGCCTGAGGAAGCTGCTGTTGTTGATGACGCAGCTGACGCTGGTGTTGACGACGCTGATGCCGATAGGGCTGAAGACGATGCTGCTGCCGATGCCGGCGCTGCATGGAATGACGGCGCACCCGTCGAGATGGTTGCAGAAGACTCGTATGCCGAGGAGGCGGACGATCAGACAGAGGTGGTTGCGGCAGAGTCGGCGTATGGGGACGAGGCCGAGCCTGCCGCTCACCGCGTGCCGGCGTCTCTTCCGCTGGTTGTGGCTGATGAGTCTGTCGCATCTCAGGGCGGTGCGGATCAGACGTCAGTACCGCCGGTTTCCAACCCGGCGGGAGGTGTGCCCAACAGCCCCGAGGCGGCTTTCGGCGTTACGCAGGCCTTCTCGCCTGAGCAGATGCGCGACGCGCAGGATGCTGCGGTCGATGCCATGATGGCGGAGATCGACGCGCCCGCTGTGTCGGCAGCGCAGCGTCCGCAGGCCGCTGCTGCAAATGCTCAGCGCACTGCTCCCGCGCCGGCGGCTTCCTCTGGCATGGGCGGCGTGCGCCGCGCCTCCCTGTTCGATCTGCCGGATCCGTCTTCCGCTCCGAATGACCCGCTCGGTACCGGCAGCATTCCGGTGGCTCGCCCGCAGCAGCGCCCGCTGGCCGATCGCGTTCCCACCATGGGTGCCCAGCCGGCTGAGGAGCAAGGCGCTGCGCCTGCCCAGCAGGATGCTATCGAGGTCATGCATGCGCCGACTCAGACTCAGCAGCAAGACAAGCCCAAGGGCGGACCGCTGCACGGCCTTGCGCGTCTGTTTGGCGGCCGCAAGAAGAAGGACGAAGGCTCTATGAGCGAGTGGCTTGGCGTGGGTGACGATTTCGACGCCAAGACATCCGGTCGCGAGATCGGCTCGTGGGATAAGTTCGAGGATGACAACGCTTGGAAGGGCGGCGCTGCGGTTCTCGACGACGACCTGACTGACGAGGAGCTCACCGACGCGATCGCCTCGCTAGGTGACGACGAGTTGCTCGGTCACGACATCTGGTTCGTGGCGACGGGCTCGTCCGCGCACGAGGGTGCCGGTATGCAGGCGTTCCTCGACGCTCACCGCGACAAGCTGCGTGGCGTGTTCCTCATCAATCTCGAGTGCGTCGGTGCCGGTGAGACGTCTATCGTCATGCGCGAGGGCGAAAGTCGCAAGCTCAAGGGTGACCGCCGCATCTCCGGCCTCCTCAACCAGGTGTCAGCTGATTTCCACGTTCCCTTCTCGTCGGTTGACATGCCGTTTGTTGAAACCGATGCGAGCGTGGCCATGAACATGAGCCTCCGCTCGATCACCGTTGCTGGCGTGGATCCGGCGGGTCCGCGGTTTGCCTGCGCGTACTGCGACGAGGACGAGCCGTACAACGTGGATCCGCGCAAGGTTGAGACGGTGGCCAACGTGGTGACCGAGGTTATCCGCCGTTCGTAAACGTGTGAGGCGGTGCCCTGGCGCAAATGCCGGGGTACCGCTGTCTGTGGGTAGGTGAGTGCGATGTCACGAGTGGGAAAGCGGTTCAAGAACGAGGAGCCGCTCGATCAGGATGCGTATCTGTATCAGCCGAGCTATCGTCCTACGTCGGCGTATACCAGCGGAGACGCGGGTGACATCGAGGACGATGGCTTCAACACGATGCCCGCCGATGGCGTGTACGGCACCTACGACCTGTACAACGCGTATGACGGCGATGGCTACGAGGACGGATATGACGACTACGAGTACGAGGGGCCCCGCCGCGTCGGCGTGTTCTCGTTCATCGCACGCCACTGGATCCCGTACCTCATCGCGGCGGTCATCGCTATTTCGCTGGGCGCCATAGGCGCTGCGGTGATATACCGGATCGGCTCTACGCCCGAGAAGGATACCGCCGAGGTTGCGACCAGCGAGGAGAACCAAGCCCCCGCTGATGACGAGATCAGCTCTGAGGCACAGGCCGCCACGGACGAGACGCTAAACGCCTTGGAGTAAGTTGCCTGCCTTAGGGTGATGCGTGCAACAAGCCCGAACACTAGGATGCGCGTGGCGCTTCAAGCGTTCGGGCTTGGTGCGTTGACGGGTTAAGCGGGTTTCATCAGTTTGCGGCGCTTGTTGCCACAAAGACCACGAGCGTTCGCAGCTGCGGAGCAGATGAGCGCGTGCAGGTTACCAACGTGACGACCCGCGTTGCCTTCTCGCAAAGCTGCTTTGCACACGGGTTTTGTGCCGACGTCTCTTTCAGCAACGCGTCCAGCCACCGCTGCAGCGCGCCGGCTGATTCCCATGAGAAGGTTTGGATGGCGGCGAAGGTGCGCTCTACGCACAGGCTGCACAGCGCCTCGAAGGTCTGCGTTGATCCGTTTGCATCCTCCCAGGTGAGCGTACCGATCTGTGCGAACACCTGCGGGGTGTCGGCGCGGGCGATGTCGTGGAACATCACGCCGGGCGCCTGCGCGCGATGCGCGTATACGATGAGGTGCTGCCAGGCGGCCGGTGCACGGGTATCGGCGAAAGGGCAGCCGAGGGCGTTGCGGTTACCCCAAAAGTCGTGCGACAGGTAATAGTCGGCGGCTTTATTGCCCTGCGGTTTGACCACCGGATAGCGGATGCCGGTGCCTGCGACGCTGAGCAACCCGATCACATCCTCGTTCTGTGCGAGAAGGTCTTCCCATCGCGGGGCGCCGCCGTCCTCAGACGCGCCGGATGCGCTTTCTACCACGTCATCATCGCTCACCAAGCTGCGGTAACGCGCTGCGCTTGCCAGTTCGTACACAGCGCTTTCCATTCCTACGGCAAGCACGAGCATAGCAACGAAAAGGCAGGCGAGCGCGCGTCGCCGCAGCGCCCGCCTTGTTTTGGTCCTCATGGGTAGCGCGGTCGCGAGAGCCAGGCGACGATAAGGACGATGCAAGCTATACCGGCGGTTCCCGCAACGATGGGGAAGGTTCCCGTCTGGAACAGCGGCACCTCTGCGCTGCCTGCGGTTTGCTCAACGTGGTCGTCGTCATGATCCTCGAGCTTGTCTCCTCCACCGTTGCGGAACAGGTCGACATCCGCATCGTTGGCAAGCGTGATGTCCGAAACATAGCGGTCGGTAGCGCGCATGTGCAGGATGGCAGGTGCGTACGCGATCGTTTCCGCAACCGGCACGCTGCCTTCGCTTGCTGCGTTCAAGGTGAACGTCTCGCTATGCGTGCTGAGCGCGTTGTCCTCGTCGTCATGGGCGTATTTAAGATCTTCCCGGTCCCACTGGCCTACGCGGGTGGTAAAGCCCTTCTCAACCCGTCCGTATTCAAAGCGCACGCCGGTTATGCGCTCGCCCTCTTCAAGCCCGAGCTCGGACACCTCAAGGCGCTGCGCGTTCGTTGCGGAGACATTCTGTCTCCAAAGCACCCAGCCCTGATAATCCAGCATGCGCTTTCCGTCTATCCAGGGATTTTTATGCCCGTCGTCATGCGTTGCGTTGGCGAGGGACGGATCAAGGAACAGCGGGTCGGTCTTGTTGGTGGTGTACCACACGTTCATGAGGCCGTCGTAATCCTCGCAGGCCTGCGGCGTGGTGACGGCTTGCAGCACGGCGATGTTCTGCTCAGCCGCGTCGATCGTATCGGTAACGGTGAACTCGTCAACCCAGGTGGAGGCAGTTGAGCGGAAATCGAGCGCGTAGTCGAAGAGGCCGTCGTCCGAGATGCTGACCGCGGAGGTGTTGGCCCCGTCACCGTTCTCCACCACGTTTGGCGCCACGGGATCGGCGATCTCCTGCCTTTTGTCGATCTCGCCGGCGATTTCGATGGGTTCGTCGTAAAACGTCACCGGTTGCACCTCGCCGGTCTCCTCAACAGTGAAAACCATCTCGTTTCCCTCGTCGTAGGTTTGCGGCGTGATCTTCTCCACCAGCGTGTAGGTGCCGGGAGGTAGGCGCTCTATACGGTGCGGCTCGGTTTGGGAGACCCAGGTCTCTATCACGTTGCCGTCCTTGTCTAGGATGCTGAGCGTGGCACCGGGCACCTCTTCCTCGTTGGTGATGTCGCGCTTGCTGACGTCGATCTTGGTGTAGTCGTTCTCGAGCGCAAGGGCGCTGTCTGCACCGAACCCCTCTCCCGAAATCGTTCCCTCAGCGCTGACGGTGAAGTTTCGGATGGTGGGGTCTACCACGAAGCCGGCATGCGTCTTGGTTTCGCAGAAGAAGTACGTGCCCGGCTTGACGCCCTCCCAGGTAAGCTTGCCCTGGGCGTTGGTGGTGCCGGTGGCAACGGTAGTGCGTTTGTCGGGAAGCTCGGTTACCTCCTTACCGCCGGCGAGCTGCTTCTCTGCCTCCTCAGACTGCCACAGCTCAAAGGTTGCGTCGGAAAGGGACTCGTCGGTACCGGTGACGCGCTTGTCGATGGTGATGCGCGTGGGCGTGTTGCTCGCCTCAACGTGTGCGTCGACCACCGGGGTGGTGTCGTCGGCATAGCAAACGGTGAAGGGGTGCGCCGTTGCGTCGAGCTGATAGCCTTTGGGAGGCGTGCGCTCTACAAACGCGTAGGTTGCGCTGCCGCTTCCCAGCCCGAGACCGTCAACGACCGCCATGCCGTTGTCGCCGGTGGTAACCTGCGTCACCACCTCGTTCTTGGCCGCCTGCACGGTTCCGTCAGGCGCTACCACGTCTTGCTGGGCTACTACGTCAAAGACGGCGCCGGCAAGCAGCTCGCGCGTCTTGTCGGCGCGCTTGGTGATGACCGCTCGGCCGGTTGCCTGCTTGTCCTCGTAGGCGATAATCACCAGCGGATCTTCCCCAGAGGCGTTTTCAGCGTCGATAGTGAACGTAAGATCCTTGCCGATAAGGTAAGGGGCTGCCGCTTTGGTTTCATGCAGGTAATAGGTGCCGGTGGTAAGCGGTTCGGGCAGCGTGACGGTGCCTGTCTCGTCCGTGGTGAACGAGCTGAGCTCGGCGTGCGCGGGATACCACGTTTCCTGGGTGATCGGCTGCTTGTCTTCACCAAGCACCTGGAAGGTGAAGCCCGCTAACGGGATAACCGCGCCGGTCTCGGCATCTTTCTTGACCACTTGCAGCCGGCTGGTGAGGCGCTGATTGCTTACGATATACTGCAGCTTGGCGCCGTTGGGCTGATCCTCGGGCTCGATAACCCAGTCGTCTATGTGCTTGAAACCCTGGGGAACGGTTTTCTCCTGCTCGTGTACGGTGTAGCCCTTGGGGTCGTAGGGCAGCGCACCTGCGATGCCTTCCGTCCGCGTTCCCTCGCCAAACCACCGTGACGGATCGGAGGCGGTGTCTGCGACGCCTTGGTCGTTGGTAACGATGGTGCCCACCGTCTTACCCGTGGTGTTGGAGATGATGTCGAAGGCGACACCTGCGCCGGCATGCTCAACCTGTGAAGACGTGGCGGATCCAGGGCCGAGGTACTTGGCGATTTCCAGGTCGAAAGCCACAGGCGTCTCCTTGATGCTTTCGGCTGGGGCAAGCTCCACCACGCCGGCGTTGGTGACGGCATCGGCTGAGGCGGTAAGCGTTATGGGGGTGCTGTTCACCAAGTAGCCGGCTGGCGCCTTGGTTTCCCGTACGGTCACGGTGCCCAGCGGCAAGCCGGCAAGCGAGGCGGCGCCGTTGTCGTCGGTGGTTATCGTTTTGCGCTGGGTCCCGCCGTCCTTTTGATACGTTACCTCGAACGTTGCCCCAGCAAGCGAGCAGCCGCGCTGCGCTCTGCCACCGGTTGCGGCGTCTGCCTTCTGTATGCGCAGCGTAACGCTCGCCGGCTTGTCTGCAAGATCCACCGAGCTCGCCTCGGTGGTGGTGGAGAAGGAAACCCGCTCGCGGTCGAGCAGAAAACCCTTGGGCGCCTTGGTTTCCACGGCGTAGTAGTTGGTGTTAACCAGAAGCTTCACAGAGGCTTTGCCGTCCTTATCCGTTACCACATGGGTTACCAGCTCGTCGTTCTCGGCCAAGAAGATGTCGTACTCGGCGCCTTCGAGCGCGTAAGACGAGTTGCCGATGGTTGCCGCGGCGTCAACCGAGGTCTTGGTGAACGTGACGGTAACCTGCGGGGGCAGGTAGAGGATCTTTTGCATGCCTGACGAGACGTACCAGATCTGGGCGTTGTTCTGCGGCCAGTCCTCGTGCGCCCGCGCTTCGGTTACGAGCGCTGCAGCTGCGGCGAACACCCGCGCAACGTCGTCTTTGTTCCCAACGGCGACCGCCGTGTCTTGGAAGTTCAGGTAGCGCTCGGCTGTGGGCGACCAATAGCTACCGTCGAGATCCATGTCGCCGGGAAGCATCCAGCACGCCAGGATGGTGGCGGCCTGCGCCTCGTCGTCATCAAGCTCTACGCCGCCGAAGGTGGTGGTGTAAGGATAGGCGTGCTCGGCCAGGTACGCCCATGATCCGGTGGCGTACTCAAACGAGCGATACTCGGTGCCACCCTCGTCCGGGGCGTATTTGGGCCGCTCGATGCAATAGCCGATGGCGCCGTTGTCGTCTTCAATGGTGCCGAGCAGCGTGTAGAGCACGCGGTCTACGGGGTAGTAAAAGGTCTTGGAGCCGTCGATGGCGGCGGCACGCTGGGGTAGCGCACAGCAAACGAGCAGCGATAAGATCGCGGCAACGATAAGCGCGCCCAACCCTTGTACGGATGCAGCCGGGCGACGCGCGCTCGATGCAGCATGTTTCGACGCGCCGGGCGGCGCCGGATCCTTACCGGTAAAGGCGGGTGACGGTTGGCGCAGCGACATGACTCCTCCTTCCAACGGCGCGTCCCGTGGTACGAGGTGCGCGGGAGCGCGGGTCCGTGTAACGGTGTAGGGGGAACCGTAGCAAGCGCGTCCAACCGGGATCCAACCGAACGCCGGCAAAACCTTGGCGCAGGGCTAACCGCCTGCAGGCGCTTTCTTGGTAGCGGCAGGTAGGGCCTGCCGGCATTTCGCACGCAGGGCGTTTTCCTACGCGAGCGCGCGCTCACATCCCCATGGGATGTGCACAAAAAAGACCCGGATACGCTCGGGCTTTCCTGAAGCATATCCGGGTCGTCGAAGCCAGGAGGCGCCGCGCCTTACTCTTCGTGGGCTTGGCGCAGGCGGCGCGCTGCAACGGTGAGGGCCATGCCCACCGAGGCGAGCGCCGTTGCGGCGTAGCCGATCGCCGCGGCGGGATCGCTTGTCTCAGGCAGGTTATCCGAGCTGCCCGTAGCGTTCTGCCCGGTGTCTGCGGTGTCGCCGGCTTGGCTGCCCGCGTTGTTCTGGCCGGCGCTCTTGGTTCCGCCCGTCACGTTGTTGGTGACGGTGTGGGTTGCCAAAGGCTCGGGATTCTTGTTGTCGACGTTCTCGGAATCAGCGGGGTCCTTGGTGCTGTCCGAAGGATCCTTGTCCCCGGACGCGTTGTCCGTGTCGTTGTCCTGCTGGCTGTCCTGCTTGTTCTCATCCTCAGCGGCGCCGTCGTCCTTCTCGGCCTCCTCGTCTGAGGTGTCGTCGGCGCTGTTGTCATCGGATTCGCTAGAGCCGTTTGTCTCGTCCTCGGTGGTATCTTCCGTGTCGGAAGGCGTGTCAGCCTCGGGTTTCTCGCTCGGCGTGGAAGCGCCCCCCTCGTCAGCATCCGCATCGGCGTCGGTGTTGCCACCCTGCTCGGGCGCAGCGTTGTTTGCCTCGCCGTTGTTTACCTGGGTGTCCCCTGCATCGGCGTTGGCATCCGGTGCGGCGCTGTTGCTGTCGCCCGCCTCAGGCGCGCTCGGCGCGGAACCGTCCGCGTCGTCACTGCCGGTCGCGTCGTCATCGCTGCTGTCCGGCGCATCGTGGTTGTTGTCGGCGTTCTCATCGCCCGTGCTGGCGTCAGAATCGCCGGAAACCGGCTCGTCGGCGTCACCCTGCTGGTTGTCCGCGTCTTCATTCGGGATGCTTGCGTCGTTGTCAACCGCGTCATCCACAGCGTCGCCGGGGCGGTTGTCCGAGGTTCCCGCAGCGGCGAGCATGCTCAGGCACTGGCGCTTCTCGTTGCGGTAGCGCGACTCCCAGCCGTTGTGGTACTGAGGCTGGGCCTTGTAGAACACGCTGACGTTCTCCACCACGTAGTCGCACAGGGTGGTGACGAACTCGGCGTCCGTCATGTTGTCGGAAAGGCCGGCGCCGGGCCACATGCGCCCGTTGCTCCACACGCCGTCCCAGTCGTAGCCGCTGGAGTAGCCGCCCACGAACTTGCGCCAGCCGCTGGTGCCAAACAGGTTGGACAGGCCCCAGCACAGGCCCTTTACGCAGTCGGAGCGGTCGGCGATGTTGATGCCGCGGCTGGCCAGGTACTGCTCGGCGGGGAGGTAGTACTGGTTGTACGCCCAGGTGTCCTGCAGGGCGGAGAACTCCTGCGGGTTGGCGCTGTAGGCCGCGTGCCAAGCGTCCTCGACCAGCTGGCCCAGCTCGGTGAGCTGCTTGGTCTGGCGGCTGTAGATGGTGCCGCTTTTCACCTCAGCCGCGCGCGCAACAACCGGCTCGAACATGCGGTAGGTCGTCGGGTTGTAGTCCAGGCACATCTGCATGAAGTCAACCAGGCCGTAACGGCGGTCAAACTGGTAGTACCCCAGGGCGTTGTAGCCGTCGCCAGCCGAGAAGCCCTGGTCGTAGTTGCAGCTGCTCTCGTAGCGAGCGAAGTACTTCATGTCGGTCGAGACCGAGACCAGCGAGGTGCGCGCACCGAGCGCAAACGTGTTGGTTGCGGCCGGCGTGGCGCCTTCCTGGTAGAAGTCCTCTTTGTCGTAGTTCGACGGGGCGGGCAGGGCCTCGCTGTTGGCGGCGTCGGCGTCAGCCTGGGTTGCGGCGGGCTCAGCTGCGGCGTTGGCGGGCATAACGACGGCGCCGAGGCCGAGCGTCAACGCCAGGCCTGCGGTAACGGCTTTGCACATAGGTTTGATCATGGGCGCTCCTCACGAATCCCCGACATCGTGCTTGTAAGTACATGCGTCCAGCAATGGGCCCATTATCCCATGCGTGACCTGCGTACACCTAAAAGACCGAAGATATACATATAGCTGTAGAAGCGGCGCGCCACACCCCCATATGTTGGGGCGCCCCCTCAACAAAGAGGTGACGCCCCGAAGCGTTTTGCGGTTATGCGGTTGTGCCTGCAAGCCGGTGCGGGTGCCAGCGCAGGAGCTCTGGCTACTCGCCCATGAGGGCTTTGCCCACGCTCCAGGCGTCCGCCACCGGCGCGCCCACCACGCGGTACACGCGGCGGGCCGAGTCGTACACCACCGGGCGCATGCGGCTGAAGTCAACGCGCCCCTCTTCGTCGAGAATCGCCTCGTCAACCAGCACGTTCACGACACGGCCCACGATGCGCGCGTCCTTCTCGTCCCCCTCTACGGAGACAACCTCGCACTCCATGGTGAGCGGGTACTCCTCGATAACCGGCGCGTCAACGTGCTCGGACTTGGTGAAGGTCAGGCCGCTTTGGCGCGCTTTGTTGACCTTCTCGCCTTTGGCGATGCCGAAGTAGTCGGCGCTGATGATGTTGTCGGTGTTGGCCGGCGCCACGGTGAAGGCGCCGCGGCGGATGATGTTGGCGGTGCTCAGGTGGGATCCGAGGTTGATGGCTATGTGGCCGTAGTCGCACTCGCCTGCCCAGGCGGCGTTCATGGCGTTGGGCGTGCCGTCCTCGCCGTAGCTTGCGATGATGAAGACCGACTGCGGGAACAGCTCTCCCACGGCTCCGAGGCTCTTTTTCATGGCGGCTCCTTGTGCGGTGCGGGTGCGCGTGCGCGGGTTAAGCGGCGTTGCGCGCGTGGCGTCTGCCTGTTAGTGGCGGCAGGCGTTTGCGGGATCCATCGGCTCGACCTCGCCGGCGATGAAGCGCTTGAGCACGTCGCCGGCGAGCGGGGTCTCGCGCTCGGCGTACACGGTCACGCCACCGGAGGTGAAGCGCGTGTAGGGCGGCATGCCCATGCCCGTGGCGATGATGGCGTCGATGTTCTGGTTGAGCGCGTGCTGGATCACGCCGCCGCAACCGCACTCGTCGTGCTCGACGTTCTTGACGGTTTCAACGTTGGTGACCTGGCCGTCCTCGACGGTGGCGATGGTGAAGTATGCGGCGTGGCCAAAATGGCCGGCGCGCGGAGCGTCCAGGCCCTGGTCGGTGTCAGTGGGTATAGCAATGCGCATGAATACCCTTTCGTTGCGGTTTTGCTTACGTACGGTGTGCATTGTACTCCCGTGGCGCCGGCGCACGGCGGGTGTTGCGCGGTGCGGCGCAGGGGGTCAGTTGGGGACGTGTTCGTTCCAACCTGTTTTGGATGGGTTGGAACGAACACGTCCCCAACTGACCCGCACGCACGCAGTCGGGCGAGCTCTCGGGGTTTGTGCTCGACAGCCTGCGCGGCCTTGACGAGATCTTGCAGTACGGTCGCGGTGCCGCGCGCTTGGAGGAGCTGCGCGCGCGGACGGACGAGCTCGCCGCAGACGAGGGCCGTCTCAAGCGCGTTGCGAGCAGGAACGCCGCCGCCTCGAGCGCAGGCGTTCTTCTCCTCGATGTCGGGATGCTTTTGCTCGCCACCTGGCTTGCGCCCAAGCAAGCTCCACTTGCGGCCGTGCTCATTCCCACCGTGGCGCTCATGGGGTCATTCGGCCCGGTGATCGCCCTTGCGAGCTTGGGCAGCACGCTGCAGGCGACCTTTGCGGCGGGCAACCTCGACAGCATGAACGAGGCCGTGATCCTGCGCGCGCTCGCGCGTGAGCGCAAGGGGCGGACCGTGCTTCTGGTGTCGCACCGCGCCTCTACAATGTGCATTGCCGATATGGTGGTCTCAGTTGAGCGGGGAAGGGTGAGCTGATGGGTAACGTGAGGAAGCGCGGCGAGTCTGCGCGCGTGGCTGCCAAGCGGGAGCGCGAGAAGCGCATGGTGGGCGAGATGATCGCGCTGTGGTGCCATGCCAAGCACGGCACGCGCCGCGGCGAGCTTTGCACGGAGTGCGCCGAGCTCGCTGCGTACGCATGTCAGCGCAGCGACCGTTGCCCGTTCATGGAGGAGAAGACGTTCTGCTCCAACTGCCGGGTGCACTGCTACCGGCCCGAGATGCGCGAGAAGATCCGGGAGGTCATGCGTTTTGCCGGGCCGCGGATGATCTTTCATCATCCCGTGGCGGCGCTGCGGCACGTATACGAGACCCAGGCGGAACGCCGCAGGATGAGATGTGAGGAGGCGCAATGAGCGTCAAGAAGTTTTTGCTGTTCGTGGTGGGGTGCGTCGGGCTTGTGCTGGGCGCCATTGGCGCGGTGGTGCCGCTGCTGCCGGCGTTTCCGTTTCTGATGCTCTCGGCGTTTTGCTTCGCCAAGAGCTCCGAGCGCCTGCACGCCTGGTTTACGGGTGCTGCGCTTTATCAGAAGAACCTCGAGGGTTTTGTGGCCGGCAAGGGCATGGACTGGGCAACGAAGGTCCGCGTGATGATGACCGTGACCATCCTCATGTCCATTGGCTTTGTCATGATGCACTCGGTGCGCGCCGGCCAGCTTGTCCTGCTTTGCGTGTGGGTCTTCCACATCCTCTACTTCTGCTTCGGCGTGAAGACCCGCCGTCCCGCGGCCGAATAGCGGAGCGGGTTGGTTGGGGACGTGTTCCTTTCAACCCGTTTCACGTTCCCAACCAACCCTGTTATGCGCTGCCGCCTCATCGTAGATCAGCGCCGTTTGTGGCAATGACCTTGCGGTACCAGTCGAAACTTTTCTTTTTTGAGCGCGCAAGGGTGCCCATCCC